>NZ_LMHZ01000027.1 GCF_001428545.1 Noviherbaspirillum sp. Root189 | reverse complement strand
CTGAATCGGCCGACTGGCCGCGGGTAATGATGACAAAGCGGCGTTCGGCCCAAGGTTCGGCTAGCGAAATAAAGGTCAATGAAAGACGCCTTGGCGTGACCTATTGCGGCTTCGCGAGGAAGGATAGCCGGTCCAAGATCCGCCGGTCCGTCTACCGTCGCAAATTGCACCAAAAACGAGGGCACCCCTTCCAAAGGTGCCTGTTGCGTCGTTGTAATGCTCGGCCTTGGCTTTTGCCTCAGCAAGGTCCGTCCCCAGTCACTCCCAGCGGTTGTCCTTATGGACGTAGTAGAACGCTCCATGCTTTGGGTAAAGCCTGGCTTGCTTTTTCGAATACAGCCCGAGCTGGTTTGTTTTTCTTTTGCGCCGCGTCCTCGTCTTGGTCCCGTCAAGCAAGGCGAGCACCATCGCCGCGCTAAAAAGGATAGGGCGATCTTTCATGTTAGGATCTCCTCACATACCGACGGAGGTGATCATGGTCGATGTCTGGCGGCAATGGGAAGATCTCTGCGTTGAGTTTGAGGCCGCGAAGATGGTGGAGCTTAGAGCTCGCATCCCAGTGCATCGCAAATTCGCTACGCTGAGCGATCAAGGTCAGGCCCGCAATCCAACCCGTGGCGAGATTGACGAATGGCAGAGCGCTCTTTCCTACCTCGACGATGTCAAGGCTCGACTTGCATCGGTTTGTTCAATACCATTCTTAATTGCTCGCTCCCTGTGTGGCAGAACTTAAACGTCATGACCCACCGCATCCGGATCTTCAATCCGGCGAGGATAAGGAGCACCATCGGGGTGCCGAAAAGAATAGGGCGCTTTTTCATGCACGGATACTCACAAGGCGATGGAGGTAAAAATGTCGAAGCGACACGAATACCGAGGGGTTGAATACGAAATTGGAGCGACTATTGATTCCAATGGAGCGTGGGTCGGAGAATTCGTTACGTTCAAAAAATCTCCCGATGGATCTTTCACAAAGGATTTTCCTTATATACAGTCGCCCGAAGAGTTCGAAAGTGAGCCTAGGGCGAGGGAATTCGCACACGCAAGCGCGAAACGATTCATTGATGAGCTCATATCGAAAAGGCGGAGCACTCAATGAGGCGGCTACGATCTCTTTCATCCAACTACGGAGGCAGATCCGATTTCAGTGGGCAGCCAGCTACGCAACGGATAACTTGCTCGCCGACTTGGAGCGCGCAAATAAACCTGCGGAGCCTGCAAAACGACGGCCCGCTTTTTGACTCCGCTTCGGCTGGAATACGCTCCCGATGGTAGCGGCCAGAAGATTGTGATGTCGGCCATTGAATACGAGTTGGACGTTGCCAAGCAAACCTTTACCGCTCCTGAGAGCTTCCGCACCGATCTGGCGAGCGTTCCGCGTCTGCCCCTGGCTTACATGCTCTTCGGTGGTGTAGCGGATGAGGCAGCTCTTGTCCATGACTACCTGTACACCACGCGCCTAGTATCCCGAAAGATCGCAGATGAGGTGTTCGCCGAGACTATGAAAGCGAAGGGATCTGGGCGTGGCACCGGTGGCCAATGTGGCTCGGCGTGCGTCTGTTCGGCGGATCTCACTGGGAAGAGCCTCGGCCAACGCAATCTGATCCCACAACACCGTTGAAGTTTAGGAAGGCTAAGCCTCCGACTTGAAATACTATTAACTATGAACTCTCGTCGTCAGGAGCAGAATGAAGCACATTGTCGACATAAGGATGAGGTGCATATTTGAACTTCGCGCCGCATGGGCATTCCTGAGAGCTAAAGTCAATACTGGTGTACACGGCGTCTAAAGCATAGTGTTTCAGGCGGCGAGTTTTCGTTGTTCCGGTGGATCGTCTTGCACCGGTATTCCATCTTTGAACGACACGCCGTCAAGTAGTGGTTCTATCTTGTCAGCGCCGCGAATCCTGCGCCAGGATTTCTCTGCTTCTTCCATCAGCTTGAACGCCAGCCCCAGGAACGTCGCCCGTGACAGGCAATTGCGCGAGCGTGTAGTGCGATGCCTTACCGTCGCAAACCTCGAATCAATGGGGTTGGTGGTGCGCACATGCTGCCATGTGCTCGGCCGGGAAGTCATAAAACGCCAGCAGACTGGCCTTGTCCTGAACGAGCTTGTCGGTCGCTTTCGGATACTTCGCTCCATAAGTAGTGATGAACCGGTTGAACGCCGCCATGGCATCGTCTCTGGTGGCGGCCATAAAGATGTCTTGCATGCCGACCTTCGCTTTGGCCTGCTGTGATGCCGGCAAGGCGTCGCTCATGTCACCCGTCGAGATGCCTTTGAGGTACAGCCACGGCAACGCCGCAGACACGCGGGGTGACTTGCGCACGTGGGGCGGTACAACCGACGAATCGAACTTGACTCCCATGCCACTACGGTCGCGTACCTTGGGCACTTTGACGGCCACCGGCCCGACAGCGTCTTTACATTGGCATACTGTTCCAGTAACTGGGCCAGCTCGGCCTCGATGGCTTGCTGGATGACTTGGCGTGCCCCACCGCGCACCAGTTCGTCCAGGCCAACACCGATTTCCGGTAGACCATTTGCCGTTTCTTGCTTATCCTTCTCCATGGTGGAGGTGTCCTTTGTTGGTTGATTTTGACTTCGACAATCAAATTGTCCAACAAAAATCTCCACCGCCTTCCTCCTGCTTCAGATTCTGCCACGTACACCACTTTCGAGCTTAACTCGTCTCGCCCCTAGCCGTTATGCACTACAAAATCGCCAAGTGCAAGCTTTGCATGGGTGCTTTCGATCACGCGTCCGGCAAAATCAATTCCCGCAGTTACTGTTTTTTTGCGATCATCGTCTTGTCTATAGCCTGTCACAGCAATCAGCACAGCCCTGGCAGTTTCAGGGCGCTCGTTGGGATCGGCGTTCTCGGCACGGTGTGCCACCTTCTATTGATCTTGGCGTTCGGTACGGCCGGTCCGGCCGGGACGGTCGCCATGATGCCATTTACCTATGCGCAGATTGGCATTGCGGCGCTCGTCGGCTGGTAGCATTGGGCCATCAACCGGATGGCTTGGCCAGGATTAGCATGACCGTCATCGCCGTAGCCAGCGTCCTCACCGACTTGCTGAACGACAGGCAACGAAAAATTCTGCCCGCTAGCCCACCGGTGGTGGCTGGTTTACAGCAGGTTTCTAGGTTTTACTTGCGGCGGCTTATGCGGGCGACCCCGGCCCGCCAGTGCCTTGTGCGGGCTGCGGGCGAAAGAGTTCGCACGCAGCCGAGCATCGGTTGCTTTTTCTTGCCGTCTCACTAATCCGCACAAAGGGTCGCGGTCTGACCGGCAGGTCGGCGGCATCTCATTTCGTCGTCGGTGTATACAATGAATACTGTTGTATCCCTGGTTCCACCAGATAGTAGACATCTAAACAGTGCCAGCCGTGAAAAACCCTTTTTGTCGGCTCAAAATGCGCGCGTTCCGGTAGTATCGTCGTGGCATGCCTTTTGCTGGAGTAGCATGCAATGCAGCGTGATGTCGCGCCACCGATGAGCTTGCTTGCAGGTGGCGGGCTGACGGCATTTATCATTCAACGGAGATACTTCATGACTCAGCAAAAAAAAGTAGAAGGCCGCACAATCGTCGTTCACCCGGCACCGGACGGTTCCGATTTTGAAGTCGGCTTGCGCCCATATTTTAAGTACCGCGATACAGGCACTAAGGAAGCGACTAACGGTGCATTTGCGGCACATGTGATCCAGGCAGTGCCCGGTATCCCTTTTAAACCGCAATGGCACACGCATACCCTTGGCTTCCAATTGTTTTTTGTTCTGCGCGGATGGGTCGTGTTCGAATACGAAGATATCGGTGTCGTGAAAATGGGGGTTGGCTCGTCGGTATATCAGCCTTCGGATATTCGTCATCGCGAACTAGAGCATAGCGATGACTTTGAAGTGCTCGAAATCGTATCGCCTGCCGATTTTGCGACGGCATTAACCGGCGAGCCTCTCTAGAGCAGTCCGAGCATAATATTCAAAAGCACACAGGCATGCCGCTTGCAATTAAGCATAGGCCGGGCTCGAAGGCATTAAAGCAGATCGAGCTCATGTAGCCGCTTATAAAAAGTTCGGCGGCTAACGCCGACCTTTTTCATCGCCAGCGATTTATTGCCGCCGCTGCTAGACAACGCATCTTCGTATAATTTGCGTTCGATCTTTTTGATCTCACCCTTGAGGCTGCCTTGTTCGTTCATGTCGGGTGCCGGTTGCGCCGCTGCATTCAGGTCAACAAAATGCTCCGGTAAAACCACGTCCGAATCGCATAAGATGACTGCACGCTCAATCGAGTTGCGAAGCTGACGGATATTCCCGGGCCAGTCGCTGCGTTGCAACAGTTCGATCGCTTCCGGCGCCATAATCAATTTGCGCTTATACGCCTCGCAAAATTGCGCCAAAAAGTGCAAGGCTAGTACCGGGATATCTTCCTTACGCTCACGCAGCGGTGGCAAATGCAGCGGGAATACATTTAAGCGGTAAAACAAATCTTCGCGAAACTTACTTTCCTTGACCATCAGCTCTAGCTTACAGTTGGTTGCAGCGATCACGCGCACGTCGACTTTAGTAACGCGCGTACCGCCGACTTTTTCGATTTCCTTGTCCTGCAGGACCCGCAACAGTTTCGATTGCATCGACGCGCTCATATCGCCAACTTCATCCAGAAATATCGTACCGCCCTCGGCAAGCTCGAATTTTCCGACTTTGCCGCCCCGTGCGGCGCCTGTAAAGGCCCCCGAAGAAAAACCGAACAATTCGCTTTCCAATAAGCTATCGGGAATGGCAGCACAGTTCACCGCGATGAATGCCTTGTCGCGCCGATGACTGGCTCGCCGTATCGCCTGCGCCAATACATCCTTGCCGACGCCACTTTCACCGGTAATCAGAACCGTGGCGTCTGTTTCCGCCACGCGTCGCGCCATGCCAATGACCTGCGTCAGCGCGGTACTGGCGCCAATGACGTTGGCGAATGAGCCAGCATGCACATGTTCTCGCAATAACAGACCCTGATAGTAATTTGCCAACCCATGGGCGCGCCGGTAGGCGCCGTACAGCTCCATCAACTCTTTGGAGTTTAGAAACACGGTTACGACGCCGACCATTTCGCCATCTCGGACGATCGGGTTCGCGCTGAGCACAAGGTCCAGACCGAGCTTTTCCGAATAAAACGAATCCCACGTAATGGCTTGCCTGGTCTTGAGTACCTTCAAGGTGCGCGCATCGGGGGTTACATCGCGCAAATTGCGACCGATCACCTCTTCGGATCCCAAGTCCATGATGCGCGTATAGGCAGGATTAACATAGACGATCGTGCCGTCGCGATCAACGACTACGACTGCATTCGACATTGAAGCGACGACGAGGTCGAAAGGAATATTCTCAAGCAAGGAGGATGCGCTCTCGTTAGAAACGGAACCAGTTTCCTGACCCATGTTGTCTCCTGTTTTCATATGTTAAGTCGCATATCCGCATACGAGCTGAATCGTAACCTTTGGTTGGACCAATCCGCTGATGATCGTTCAACAATATTTCTGGTAACCAATGAAACGCATCAAAAATTACGTGGTGTCAACTATTGGTATAACTAGCTAAGTTTAGCGTAAGCGGTCATCGAATAGTGTGTTGAGGCTGATATCAATTTGTAGTGGTGGTCCACCTGCGTTTGGAGCGCATATTTTTACCGCGCTCGCTTAATCCTCAGTTAAAGCCGATCCAAATTTGTGGCCCAGGACTTGCTTATTGTACGAGCGCTTTTACTTGCGCCCGACGGCCAGTTTGGAGATGCGCTGCCGGTTATTTAATGCAATATGATTGTTTACGGAGACACGATGACTAAGATGTATAACTGGAATAGCCTGCCGCGCGAGGTCGTGCGTAAAGGCGTGGAGCGTTGCGGATTCCGCGGCGAAAACGCGATCGTAGTGATGAACTGGGTGGAGCCGGACATCAAGATCAATCCACATACGCACGACTTCGAGCAGCTCGCGATTTGCATCGAGGGGCGCTTCAACTACCACGTCGGCGATCAGGTGTTCGAAATGACACCAGGTTCGATGCTAGTGGTGCCGCCGCATACGGTGCATTACGTCGAGCCCACCAGCGATGAAGTGGCATTGAATCTAGACGTGTTCTCGCCGGTGCGTGACGACTACAAGCACTTGGTCGAGTATCAGACCGCCGATGCGACTAATACGCAAGCGCAACAGGAATGAGCGCGCAACATGAATCCGAATAGCTTTCGCGCCAGGGTGCGCAGCCGTGAGCGTCTGCTCGGCACGTTCATTAAGACGCCGGCATACCAAGTGGTCGAAGTGCTGGCGTCCGCCGGCCCAGATTTCGCGCTGATCGACGCCGAACATGCGCCGTTCGACCGCATGACACTGGATGCCGCAGTGCTCGCAGCGCGTGCATCGCAGTTGCCGGCATTAATACGCATTGCCGACAGCCAGCCATCCACGATTCTCCATGCGCTTGACATCGGCGCAACCGGCATCGTCGCGCCGCATATGCGTACGCCCGAGGAAGTCATCCACACGTATGCCGCCACGCGCTACCGCGCCGGTGAAAGAAGCGGACGCGGCTTTTCCAATTCGCCGCGCGCGGGCGGATACGGCAAGCTTGGCATGGCTGAATTGATCCCTGAAGCGGATAGGAACGCGGTCTTGATTTGCCAGATCGAGGACAAAGAAGCGGTGGAGAATATTGAGCAGATCGCTGCGCTTGATGACATTGACTGCCTTTTCATTGGTAAAGCCGATCTCGCGGTATCGTACGGCTTGATCGACGGCAGTCTTGAACAACGCGAGCAACTTGACCGCATTGTCGAAACCGTTTGCCGGGCATGCAATGCCGCGCATCGTGCAATCGGCATCTTTCTGCCGAACTTGGACGAGCTCGCGCGCTATGAAGTAATGGGCGTTAGCTTGTTTGTGATCGGCTCGGATCAGGCACTGCTAAAAACACAAATGTCGGCCATAGCGGCCGGCTTTCGCAAATAGTCCACGCGCGTCCAATAGGTAGGCGCAGCGATTGCAGTTACGATGCAATCGCTGCGCCGCTGACCTGTACGGGCCTTGAACGCAAGGCGCGCACGACGGTACCGGCAAGACTGATTAGGACTCTAGCGGCCAGCTCTCAGCAAAAATAGTCAATGCTTCGCGCGCTCTGGGCCAGCCGCCATACATGGACATGGTAATGATCGCTTCTTGCACTTCCACGCGGGTATTGCCGCTGTTCTTTGCAGCGATCAACCAGCGCCGCATCATATCGTACTGGCCATAAACGGCACTCATGGCGACGATTGAAAGCACCTTTGTTTTTAGCGGGACGAGCGAACGCTCGGTCAGCAGATAGCCGAACACCCAGGACACCATTTCTTTCTTGTAGTCGTCGTCCAAGCCGTCCGGCATGCCGGTCAAATCGCCGTCCGGGTCGCCGAATAGTTGCGTTGCCAAATCGCGCCCCTGTTGATAAAGCTGGCTGTATTGCGTCATGATTTTTCCTTAATAAGAGTACTGGGCGGGCCGATTACTTGCCGGCGGCCTTACGTTTTGCAAACACGTCTTCGTAAATCATCAGTGCGGCGCGCGATGGCGGGAAACCACCGACATGCGACACCAATGCGCCAAGTTCGTTGAGTTCACCCTCGGTCCAGCCGAGATTTAGACAAGCGTTGGTCCAGGTCGGGATCACGTTTTCTTTCTGCAAGACAGACAGCGCAGCGAGCACAAGAAAACCACGGGTTTTCAGATCGAGGCCGCCGCGACCATAGATCTGCCCAAAGATGTAGACGCTGCAGCGGTCGGCGAATTCGCTATTGCCACCCTTGTCGCCAATCAGGCCCCAGGGTCCGAAGAGTTTGTGTTGAATCTTCGTCAGGGAGTCGTCGAGGAATTCAGCACTGAATCCATCGATATACATGCGGTACGGCGTCTCATACGGCTTCGAAAGAAAATCCTGATTGAATTCGCTGACGTGCAGGCTATGAGACATAGCTGGGTTGTCGTTTGCCATGGTGATACCTTTGCCTCGCTATTTATTTAATGAAGACCGCCGGGCCCCTAACAGGGCCGTCGGCCGCTTACTCTTTCGAAAACTTCGACCGGCATCGCGGCCGTTAATCGACAGGTATTCCCTTCTAAGCAAGTCCCGAGCCATCGCATTGTGTGGGAGGCAATCATGCAGAGACTGGTCCTCTAGCGCGCGTATTCATGTGCATGAAACATCGGGCGCCGCACGCTTGGGGGCATAGTTGCATAGCATTGAATCTGTTCGCAAGTTGATAACGACGATGGTCGTTCAATGGCCTCGCGCTGGAAGCGCCGGCCTACTGCAAAACCCGCGAGTGTTTACTAGGTAAACAATGTTCGTCCCTTGTGTATCCGAATAAAAACAAACCGCCATAAAGGCCACCATTCCCGGAGTTCGTCAGCACATGGTCGAAACGATTTCATAATTCAATTCACGCCCAAACCGGAACAGCTAATCTCGCGCCCTCGGCTGTATGAGGCGCCGGGGCCGATGCGTGACCTCGCCAATTGTTTACAAATGAAATAGCCGCGTTAAACGTTCGTATCCAGATTACACGGTTTAACCTTGGCCACTGCAATCGCCCGTCGAAACATGCTTGGATTCGGCATGGCCCGCATCTTGCTCAACCCTGTTTGCGATACACAAATCTTTTTTTCTCCGGAACCAAGCGATTCGGATAGACGAGAGAGATATGGCTACTACAACGTAGCTCCAACTTAGGCGGAGATGACATGACAAACGAAAGCAAGCAATGGGACCAGGAAGCGGACGTAGTGGTGGTAGGCTCAGGCGCCGCCGGCATGACAGCGGCAATCCTGGCACATGATCACGGCGCCAAAGTCGTGATCATCGAGCGTACCGACCAAATCGGCGGCACCACCGCAGTGTCCGGCGGCGGCATCTGGATCCCAATGAATAATCATATGTATGAATTGGACGCCGACGACTCGCGCGATGATGCGCTTGCCTACTGCAAAGCGCTGGCGATGGGCCGCGTCGATGAAAAGTTGATCGAGACCTTCGTCGATACCGCAGCCAATATGATTCGTTATCTGGAAGACCGTACACCGCTCAAATTCTCGGCGATGACGGCGCCCGATTATCATCCTGAAGTCGAGGGCGGCAAGCTAAAAGGCCGCTCAATCGAGCCCGAGCCGTTCGACACCAATTTACTAGGCGAGTGGCAATCGAAGCTGCGCTTGCCGGGCGCATTCTCGCTGCCCATCACGCGCCAGGAAGCATTCGGCACCTTTGACGCCTTTTATCGGCCTTGGCTGATTCCGCAGGACTTGGCGGTCGAGCGTATGGAAAAAGGCATCGTCACCTTGGGTCAAGCTTTAGTGGTAGGGTTATTGCGTGGCGTGCTGGACAGGGAAATTCCGATTTTGTTAGAGACACGCGCTAAACAATTAATTACAGAAAACAAAACCGTCATCGGTATTCAGGCGGAGCAAGCTAATAAGCCGATGCGCATCCGAGCCAAAGGCGGCGTGGTGTTGGCTACAGCCGGTTTTGAATGGAATGAAAAGCTTAAGGCCCAATATATTCCTGGCGTTATCGAAAACCCGAATACGCCACCCTTCAATGAAGGCGATGGATTACTAATGGCGATGGAAGTCGGCGCTGATCTGGCGAATATGAGCGAAGTATGGCATTTCCCCTCGTTCATGATTCCAGGCGAGACCTACGAAGAACGTCCGCTCAGCCGCGCGATTTCGGCCGAACGCAACGGGCCGCATGTGATTTGGGTCAATGCGCGCGGCCAACGCTTCGTCAATGAGGCCGCCAATTACAACTCGGTCGGAAAAACCTTTCAAGCAATCGATACCGACGGCCCGCACTTCAGTAACTTGCCGGCATGGGCAATTCTAGACAGCCAGTATCGGGCGCACTATGTGCTGGGGACCACGATGCCGGAAGACCCGGACCCTGAATGGATTCCGCGCGCCGACACTTTGCAAGAGCTGGCGCAAAAGGTTGGCATCGATCCGGTCGGCTTGCAAAAAACCGTCGATCGCTGGAACACCATGGTGCACCACGGCGAAGACCTCGACTTCGGCAAAGGCAACAGCAATTTCGACCGCTTCCAAGGTGACAAAGAAGCGCCGCATCCGAACATGGGAACGATTGAAAAAGGACCGTTTTATGCGGTGCCGGTGCACACCGGAGCGCTCGGCACCAAAGGCGGCCCCAAGACTAATAGCATGGCGCAGGTGATCGACGTGCGCGGCAACGCTATTGACGGTCTGTATGCGGCAGGCAACGTCACCGCGAGCATTGCCGGCCCCGGCTATTACGGCCGCGGATCGACACTTGGCCCGGCCATGACATGGGGTTATATAGCAGGCATCTGCGCGGCGGACAACGCTAAGCAACATACATGATGGCGCGTGCGCAGTGCATGAGCCCAGAACAGTGTTCGATCCGACTGATCGACTTTGACAGAATTAATCTTAGGTGGATGTAATGTTAAGCGCAAAACGAGAACTGACTGTAACGACCGATATTGACACCGTGTGGGCATTTGTCAGCAATATGGGAAATTGGGCAGGCCAAATGCCCGGCTATATCTCGCATGAAGAGATCGATGCCAACGACTCCGTCTGGACCTTGAAGATCGATCTGGGGCCCTTCAAGCGACCAGTGGTGATGGATATTCATGTGCTCGAATGGTTGCCACCGCATGAAGTGCGCTTTGAGCTCAAGGGTCGCTTCGATCCGTTTCATGGCAGCGGCACATTCCGCTCAGAGCCGCACGGCACTAGAAGCGTCATGCATCTCGAATTGCAGGCCGAAGCGACCGGTTCGATGGCGAAGGTGTTAACAGCGATGGCCACGCCGGTGCTAAAGAAAATCACCGACCAGTTTTCGGCAAACCTGGTAAAAGCCTTGGAAGAGCGGTCGACCGCTGCACCGCCGCCAGCTGTTGTTGAAACAAACGCAGCCAAACCTTCGGCATGGTCGATGGCAGGTATCGCTGAAACCGCAAAACGAATCTTTTAACAATAGGTTGCAGGAGAGTAACTTCACTTATATGGGTCAGTAACCGACACGAAATCTTGCACTCGGTAATGCTGAGTGTAGGGACGTGTAATACAACACACCACAAGATGGTTTTGGAGATAGAGATGAACCTGAACACAAAAAAAATCGCCTACGTAATTTCAGCATTATTCGCAGGCATCGCTGCAAGCAATGTTTCTGCGCAAGTTTCTGACGATGTTATTCGTATCGGATTATTAACCGATCTGTCGGGACCGTATCTGGATATTGACGGCCCCGGCGGCGTCGAGGCGATTCGCATGGCAATCGCCGATTTTGGCGGCAAGGTCAACGGCAAAAAGATCGAGTTCGTCTATGCCGACCATCAAAACAAGACCGAAATTGCGGCGACCAAATCGCGTGAGTGGATCGATCGGAACGGTGTCGATTTGCTGCTCGGCGGCGGTGCATCCGCGGCGAATCTGGCGATGGCAAAAGTCGCATCTGAAAAGGCTAAGCCGTTCATCGTCAACGGCGCAGGCACCACGCGCTTAACCAATGAGGAATGCACGCCGTACACGATCCACTATGCGTACGATACCAAAGCGCTCGCCAACGTGTCTGGGTCGGCGGTCGTCAAACAGGGCGGTAAATCTTGGTTCTTCTTAACGCTCGACTCGGCATTCGGCACATCGACCGAGAAAGATACCTCGGATGTCATCAAGGCCAGCGGTGGCACGGTGGTGGGGAGCGTGCGGCACCCGGCCTCGGCGTCGGATTTTTCATCGTTCTTGCTACAGGCGCAAGCATCCAAGGCACAAATTTTAGGACTGGCGAATGCGGGTACCGATACGGTGAATGCGATCAAAGGCGCAAATGAATTTGGCCTGACCAAAAACATGAAGCTTGCCGGCTCCTTGTTATTTATTATGGATATCCATTCCTTGGGACTGAACCTCACCAAAGGCATGTACTTAACTGACAACTGGTACTGGGATCAGAGCCCAGAGTCGCGGACATGGTCCAAACGCTTCTTTAACACCATCAAGAAGATGCCGTCCAGCGTGCAGGCTGCCCAATACTCGGCGGTGACGCATTATTTGAACGCAGTGAAAGGGACCGGGACTGACGATACCGAAAAAGTCTTGACGCACATGCGCAGCAACAAGATTAACGACATGTACGCCAAAGACGGCTATATCCGGCCCGACGGACGCATGGTCCACGAAATGTATCTGATGGAGGTGAAGTCGCCGAGTGAATCGAAATATCCGTGGGACTACTACAAGATAGTGCAGAAGGTGTCGGGTGAACAAGCGTTTACCAAAAAAGAAGAGTCTAAATGCGCACTCTGGAAATGATGTTACATTAAGTAGAGGCAGTCCGCGCAAGCGCGGCTGCCTTTTATTTATAGGAAATCGTGCGAGTGGGCGCTGTGTAATAACGTTATCTAAGCGGGTCCATTGAACTGATTAAATGTTAATCTGTTTGCCGGCGCCGCAATGAAAGGCCTGAGCAGGGATTTTTGCTTCGCATCATGAACTCAACTTGAATCATGATGAAATTAATTCGTTTTTCATCTGGATTTCAATCCCGTCTCATGAAAACCATCACTGACACCTTAGTGGAGTCCCACCTAGAGGAAATTAGAGCACAGCTCTGATGGCAAGTAGCCGATACGTCTCCTGATGTAAAAAAACACAAGCAATGTTTCCGCCGACCGGTTAACTATTTTTTCTAAATCTTGCCTTCAAGTTTAATAGGACTAGGACTGTTAAGGGATAACAGGCAAAACTTCTCGTCAATTAGGCGTGCCGAGTGAAAGGCAACGATGACGGATAATTCAAATAGAGGAGACACCATGTCCGATGTGGTCTTAGAGACGAAGCAGTTGACCAAGGAATTCAAGGGATTCACCGCGGTTAACAACGTCAGTCTGCGTGTGCAGCGCGGGCATATTCATGCGCTGATCGGCCCGAATGGCGCCGGCAAGACAACCTGCTTCAATTTGCTTACCAAGTTCCTGGTGCCGACATCAGGACAAATCCTATTCAATGGCCGTGACATCACCATGGCCCAGCCGGCCCAGATCGCGCGTCAGGGCATCATCCGCTCGTTCCAGATTTCGGCGGTCTTTTCGCACCTGACCGTGCTGGAAAACGTACGTATCGGCCTGCAGCGCCCGATCGGGGATTCTTTCCACTTCTGGAAAAGCGAGAAGAAGCTCAATGCGCTCAATGACCGCGTGATGCAATTGCTCGCCGAGGTCGGTCTGGAAAAATTCGCCGACACGATGACGGTCGATCTTCCCTATGGCCGCAAGCGGGCGCTGGAAATCGCGACCACGCTGGCAATGGAGCCAGAATTGATGCTGCTCGACGAACCGACGCAGGGCATGGGGCATGAAGACGTGCACCGCGTCACTGCGCTGATCAAGAAAGTGGCCGTCGGCCGCACCATCCTGATGGTCGAGCACAACATGAGCGTGGTGTCCGGCATCTGCGACCGCATCTCGGTGCTGCAGCGTGGCGCGGTGCTGGCCGAAGGCACTTACAACGAAGTATCAAGCAATCAACAAGTGATGGAAGCCTACATGGGCACCACATCCGGCGAACTCGAAGGAGCACACTGAATATGGCGGCACAAGCACTGTCGATTTCCGGCCTGCATGTGTGGTATGGCGAATCGCACATTCTACACGACGTCAATTTTTCAGTGGAACAGGGTGAAGTCGTCACGCTGCTGGGCCGCAATGGGGCAGGGCGCACGACAACACTGCGCGCCATCATGGGCCTGACGGGCACACGCAAGGGCTCCATCAAGATCAACGGCGTCGAGTCCATCGGCATGCCGACCCACAGGATCGCGCATCTCGGCGTTGGCTACTGCCCCGAAGAACGGGGCATTTTTTCATCGCTGTCGGCCGAAGAAAATCTGTTATTGCCCCCGATGGTGTCGAAGACCGACAAGGGCATGTCGATCGAAGAGATCTACGACATGTTCCCCAATCTGAAGGAACGCCGCAACAGCCAGGGTACGCGCCTGTCGGGCGGCGAGCAGCAGATGCTGGCGGTGGCGCGCATCCTGCGCACCGGTGCGCGCATGCTGCTGCTGGATGAAATTTCTGAAGGCCTGGCCCCGGTCATCGTGCAGGCCCTCGCCCGCATGATCAAGACCTTGAAGACCAAGGGCTACACCATCATCATGGTCGAGCAGAATTTCCGTTTCGCGGCGCCCCTGGCGGACCGGTTCTACGTTATGGAGCATGGTCAGATTGTCGAGAGCTTCGCTTCCTTCGAACTCGAAACTAAGATGCCCGTGCTGAATGAATTGCTGGGCGTGTAAGGGGAAATGATGGAAATCTTTGGTATTCCAGTTCAGGCTATGATGAGTCAACTCATCCTGGGTTTGGTCAACGGCTCGTTCTACGCCATGCTGTCGCTCGGCCTTGCGGTCATCTTTGGCCTGCTCAACGTCATCAACTTCGCACACGGTGCGCTTTACATGATGGGCGCCTTCCTCGCGTGGATGGGGATGAACTACTTTGAGGTCAACTATTGGGTCATGCTTGTCGTCGGGCCGATCCTGGTGGGCATCTTCGGCATGATCATCGAAAAGACCATGCTGCGCTGGCTGTACAAGCTCGACCACCTGTATGGCCTGCTGCTGACCTTCGGCATCACGCTCATGATGGAAGGCCTGTTCCGCTCCTTCTACGGCGTCTCCGGCCAGCCTTACTCGGTGCCTGAAGCGCTTGCCGGCGCCTTTAACCTTGGCTTCATGATCCTTCCCAAGTACCGTGCCTGGGTGGTGGCGGCCTCGCTGGCGGTCTGCCTGGCAACCTGGTTCGTCATCGAAAAAACCAAGCTCGGCGCCTACCTGCGTGCCGGTACCGAAAACCCCAAGCTGGTCGAAGCCTTCGGCATCAACGTCCCCCTCATGGTGACCCTCACCTACGGCTTCGGCGTGGCCCTGGCCGCCTTTGCCGGCGTGCTCGCCGCCCCCGTGGTGCAGATCTCGCCGCTCATGGGTTCGAACCTCATCATCGTGGTGTTTGCGGTCGTCGTCATCGGCGGCATGGGCTCGATTTTGGGTTCCATCATCACCGGCCTGGGACTGGGTGTCGTCGAAGGCCTGACCCGGGTGTTCTACCCCGAACTGTCCGCCACCGTGGTCTTCATCATCATGGCCATCGTGCTGATGATCCGTCCGGCTGGCTTGTTCGGCAAAGAGAAATAAGGAGTTGTCAATGAACAAGAAAGTCGGTTATTCGATCGCTCTCGCCGCCGCGCTGGCGGCGCCCTTTGTGCTGTACCCGGTGTTTCTGATGAAGGTGCTGTGCTTTACGCTATTTGCCTGCGCCCTCAACCTGTTGATCGGCTTCACCGGACTGCTGTCGTTCGGCCATGCGGCCTTCTTCGGCGGCGCTGGCTACATTGCCGGCTATGCGCTGCGCAACATCGGCCTGCCGTTCGAACTCGGGTTGGTGGCCGGGGTGCTGGTGGCAGCCTTGATTGGCCTGGTGATGGGATTGCTGGCGATCCGCCGCCAGGGCATCTACTTCACCATGATCACGCTGGCGCTGGCGCAGATGCTGTTCTTCGTGTTCCTGCAGGCGCCGTTCACCGGTGGCGAGGATGGCATGCAGAGTGTGCCGCGCGGCAAGCTGCTGGGCGTGATTGATCTGTCGAGCGACCTGACGCTGTACTTCGTGGTGCTGGCCATTGCCATTGCCGGTTTTGCGGTGATTGTGCGCACGGTGCATTCGCCGTTCGGGCAGGTGATGAAGGCGATCAAGGAAAACGAGCCGCGGGCGACCTCGCTGGGCTATGACGTGGACCGCTACAAGCTGCTGGCGTTTGTGCTGTCGGCGGCGCTGTCGGGGCTGGCGGGTGCAACCAAGACGGTGGTGCTGGGCTTTGAGACCCTGACGGACGTGCACTGGAGCATGTCGGGGCTGGTGGTGCTGATGACGCTGGTGGGCGGCCTGGGCACGCTGGCTGGTCCGGTGGCGGGTGCGATTGTGATCATCGCGCTGGAAAACAAGCTCGGTGATCTGGGCAACTGGCTGGCGGTGCTGACTAGTGTGGAATGGTTCCGCTCGATTGGCGAGTCAGTCACGATTGTGACCGGCTTCATCTTCATCATCTGCGTGCTGGCGTTCCGACGAGGATTAGTCGGTGAATTTTTTGCTCTATCAAAACGCCGTAGGAATCAGCATTAGAACGTTAGATTGACGTCGACTATCACAACCGGGACGATCCAACACTTTTCGTTCTGGACGCCACGCAGCCGCGAGACCTCGTGGATTTCTGGAACTTGTGTGCAGTAAGGCCGGACGTCCTTCCGATCCCGCTCCAGTGGGCCGAAGAACTGTCCGGCTTCTGCAAGGATTTCATAGTGAGGAACTTCAGGCCGCACCCTGGCAGCCCGAACGGGGTCATGATGCACGCGAACGCGATGTTCGCTAGGTCGGTTCCAACCGTGGAAATCGAGCCGCTTTACGCGCGGCATTTCTGTACCGACGTGCCAGGAGCCAATGTGCGGCAGGACTGGTATCCTTCAATATGGCGTCCGTTGCCGGGATTCACAGTAAGGGAGCCCCGGCCGGCGCTGACGGCCGGGAGCACGACTATCGACTCGGAGTTCTCGCAAGACAAGACGTACGTCCGATTTGACTCCTTGGATCCGGACTTCGTTGAGAAGTACGGAAATTCGAGCCGATGGGCGAACGTCGTCGGGTTACGGGACTGGACGTTTAAGGACCAGCTCGCTACCGTCTTCCCGTGCGACTACAGGGCACCGAAGTTTCCTAAGTTCGGGCCACGAGCGAGCACGCTGCCCACTACAGAGGGGCTGGTATCGTTCGTGCAGTACAAGGAGTCCCGCTATTCATGGAAGATGGCGACAGGGACGGTAGCCATAAACGAGTGGCTAAAAGCGCACGGGATAACTGCCACCCTGTCCGACGCTGGGCGCGCCACAAGCCAGATAATCCAGGCACTTGAGGGATTCGGGGGAGTAAGGAGCTTCGCCCACCCGGCCATCGTGAAGCTCCTCAATAGCATTACCCGGAGGCCGATCTCGCCGTCGATCCAGCACCAAGAGTTCAGGAACAAGTTGGAAGGCCCGCTCAAGGGCGACCACTGGCGTTCGCGGAACTTCGAGACTCTGGTCGAGCGCGGCGCCGTTGAGCTCGGAATGAGGCTGAAGTGCTCCAAATGCTCTAGCTGGAGCTGGTACGCCATCGATCGGATGGACTACAGGGTGAACTGCGCTCTATGCCTGCAGGGGTTCGCCTTCGCGGTAGTCGAACCAGCCAAGGGCGCAGAATAGGCTTATCGCCTACTGAGCGTTCACTCTGTAGTTGACATTAGATCATCAAGCCGGATTGCTTCCAGAACGCTGCGATCAAGGTGACGCGTCGCTGCATGGATTTGAGTCGCCTGCTGACAAATGCCCGTACTTCGCCAATCGTGTCGCGGCACAGGTTTCCTATTTCACGCTGCTTCATATAAGCCCAGATGTATTCGGAAGGATTGAGTTCGGGCGCATAGCCAGGCAAGTACTCGACGATGATCTTGCCCCGCGTTGAGTGCAGATAGTCGGCGACTTGCCTGCTGCGATGCTGTGGCAGGCCATCCCAGACGATCATCAACTTCTGGCCAATCGTCCTGTGCAGCGTGTACAGGAAGTGCACCAGGTCTGCCTGTTGGATCGGACCGTACACGAAGCGGAAATAGAAACGGCGTGCGCCAAGGCCAGCAATCACCGTCAACTGTTTCCAGTTAAAGCTGTAGCGCAGCACCGGCGTGCATCCTTTCGGCGCCCAGGTCCGGATTCGAGTCGGCCGCTCGCTCACGCCACTTTCGTCGATGAAGAGGATGATTCTTCGCTCGCGGCGCGCTTTTTTTTAAGCAACGGCCAGCGTTGAAGCCGCCACTGTTGTATCGCTTGTTCGTTACGCTGGCCGGCGCGGCCGGTGGGACGCTGACTGGAAAAACCCATTGCCCGCAGTACCAGCCACACACTGGTCTTGCAATACGAAATGCCAAACTCGCTCTCGATGAGCTGCGCAATCCGGCGCAATGTCCAGACNAAAACCCATTGCCCGCAGTACCAGCCACACACTGGTCTTGCAATACGAAATGCCAAACTCGCTCTCGATGAGCTGCGCAATCCGGCGCAATGTCCAGACGTCGGTGTCGAATCCATTGGCCTGCGCACCGCGCAGCAGCATCCGGCATAGCCGCTTGCGTTGTGCGTCGTCGAGAGCTGGACGGTACCCGAGCGGTTTGCGATGCCACGCCTGTCTGTCAGCCTCCAGCGCTTTGGCCCATACCGACACGCTTTGTCGGCTCACCCCCAGTGTGCGGGCAATCTCCGCCTGCCTCATTCCTTTGGCCAACAACTGAGCCGCTTGCTTGCGCCGTTGTTCCAGCGCAGTAAAATCCCGNGCTCACCCCCAGTGTGCGGGCAATCTCCGCCTGCCTCATTCCTTTGGCCAACAACTGAGCCGCTTGCTTGCGCCGTTGTTCCAGCGCAGTAAAATCCCGACGATATCGCTTCGTTGCCATGACATAACCTCCATCCGTCGCAGATCATGTCTGAGTTATAGCCCAAATTCTTGTCAGGTATAGACTAACGCTCAGTAGNCGATATCGCTTCGTTGCCATGACATAACCTCCATCCGTCGCAGATCATGTCTGAGTTATAGCCCAAATTCTTGTCAGGTATAGACTAACGCTCAGTAGTAGGGCCGTTCGCGCTGCCGAACTACGCTAACGGCGGCTACGCCGCCTCTTTGTCGATCCGGTTTTTCGCAGACGTAATCGACCAGGGGCACGACAACAATGTTGCATGGTCGGCAGGCCAGGAGCTCGCATTCGGCCCGAATGATAGGATCGAGGCGGACTTCATCCTGTGGTACCAACGGAAAGTCATGTTCGGCAACGATTGCCCGACGCAGCTGGTCTTCGGGGAGGCCAAGAGCTTCCGGGGCGAGAACGTGGAGGAGCGGCGCGAGATAGACGACGCGTTTGACCAACGGGACATTGACAGGATGAAGCGGCTAGCGACCGAATTCGCGGGATCGATCCTCGTGTTCTCGACGATGAAAAAACCGGAAGAGCTTTCTGACGATGAAATCGCTCGCATTTCCAAGCTCGCCGAATGGGGCGCGAGTACGTGCGAGAGCGGCGGCAGTCGCGCGCGCCAGTAATCCTGCTGACGGCGAACGAGCTGTTCGCGCCGTATTCACTTCTCGATGCATGGGGCAAGCTGGGCGGGAAGCACGAGATGTTCGCCAACACGGGGATGATACGGACGGAAAACCTTCGCATGCTCTCCGATCTGACGCAGCAGCTCTACCTGAGCCTGTCGCCATACGGCGAATGGCTTCAGGCAAACTGGAAAAGGCGTGCCGCCCGCAACATAGCTGCAGGGTAGCCAGGCGCCCATTGAATGAAGGCCCCGACCTTATAACACTGACTAACTGTGCTCGATCGATAATGATTGCGACCCCTGTTTGACACCTCGATCTGACCTGCACGTAAAGTCCGCTTTGGGTGTGCGCCGTGAAAAGGCGATGTGGTTCCAGCGGGTGAAAGTCCCGCCCGGCGAAGTGCTCCCGCCGGAAGCTACCGGAGCAGCGGTGGAGGTAACCTGAACATGACGTGGCAGGACACCACGGAGTTGGTGGGCAGGTTGAATCGCACGTTGCGCGGCTGGGCGAACTACTTCAATGTAGGTTGTCAGCGTCGGGTAGATACTCCCCATATTCGTCGAAGTAATTTTCCCCAGTTTTCATGAAGTAGTGTTTGGCGCGTAGCGCCAAACACTACTTCCAATCATCGACGACCATGTTTCCTTGGAGTCCATCCTTGGGAGCGTTTGATGGTCGAACTGGGAGAAGTGATGACGATTCTGGAACTGCATCGGCAGGGCATGAGCATTTCGGCCATTGCCGCCCGTTTGGGTATGGACCGCAAGACTATTCGTAAGTACATCAAGGAAGGCGTACAAGCGCCAAGGTATGGGCCGCGGGCGCCCAGGGTGGCCGTACCGCACTTGGGGATCTGGTTCGTGAAGTCCGCCCACCTCGCCAGAACAGCTTCGAGGTGCGCTTTGAGACACCGCCAGGGCAACAAGCCCAGGTGGATTTCGCTCACTTCAGTGTCGAGTTCGACGATGCACCAGGTCACCGTCGTTCCATCTGGCTCTTCACTATGGTTCTTGGGCACAGCCGCTATCTTTGGGGACGCTTTGTGGAACACCAGGATTTGCAGACCGTATTGCGCTGTCATATGGAAGCCTTTGAACACCTTGGCGGTGTACCTCATGAGATTCTCTACGACCGCATGAAGGCAGCGGTCCTGGGCGAGGTCGAGAAACACATCATCTACAACGTCAAGCTGGTTTCTTTTGCCCAGCATTACAGCTTTGTTCCACGCGCCTGCAAGGCTTATCGCGCAAAGACCAAGGGTAAGGTGGAACGTCCTTACCGGTACATCCGCCAGGACTTCTTTCTGGCGCGGCGTTTCCAGAATCTCGGCGACTTAAACCTGCAGTTGCGTCATTGGCTCGACACCGTTGCCAATGTCCGGCTCCACGGTACGACACAGCGCGTCGTGAGACAGCACTTCGAGGAAGAGCGTCCTGCCTTAAGGTTGCTGCCGGCCGGCATGTTCAACGGTGTAATTCGACTTGAACGTCGGGTCAGCCATGACGGCCTCGTCTCCGTTGGCGGCAATTACTATAGTGTGCCTGACCGTGCCCGCAAACGTACCCTTGAAGTCCATACTCTGGCGCATGAGATCCGCATTTATGAGGATCAGGCGCTTCTGGCCATTCATCCCGTCCTTGAGGGGCGGCGACGAACTTCCTTGCTACCAGGCTACCGCCGTTCACACCAGCATTCGAAGCAGGTGTCGCAGGCTACTGCCCAAGAGTTGCCGCCGACGGTGGCGCGACGACCCCTGTCGTCCTATGACCAAGTCGCCAGGCGTCTGGCCGGAACGAGGAGATCGACATGAGCGGCGTACCCGGATCGACACTTGAGCGGATTCGCCGATATCTGGTCGGCTTACGTATGCCGCGCGCACTTGAGGCATTGGATATGACCTTGAAACGCTTCGAACAAGGAGACACCTCCATGCTCGAAGTGCTGGAAACCTTGCTAGGCGAAGAGTTCACCACACGCGAAACCAGGCGTATCAAGATGGCTCTGCAAACGGCAAGGCTCAGCACCATCAAGACGTTAAGTGGCTATGACTTCAGCTTCCAGCCAAGTCTCGACCGTGACCGAGTCATGACCCTGGCTCAGCTCAACTTCATCGAGCGCCGCCAGACCGTACACTTCCTTGGTCCGCCAGGGACCGGGAAGTCACATCTCGGCATTGCACTTGGCGTAGAAGCGGTACGTGCTGGCAAGAGTGTCTATTTCGGTACACTGGCAGAGATCGTGGCTTCCATGGCCAAGGCGGAAAGGGAAGGCAATCTCGTACAGCGAGTCCGGTTTCTGGCACGCAATAGCCTGTTAATAGTCGACGAAATTGGATATCTCCCAATCGGCTCGAATGGCGGAAACTTGTTCTTCCAGCTCGTCAATGCCTGTTACGAGCGATGCGCAATCATCCTGACGTCTAATCGCAGCTTTGCAGAGTGGGGGGAAGTGTTCGGTGATCCCGTGGTTGCAGCCGCGCTGCTTGATCGCCTTCTTCATCACGCCATCGTGGTGCAAATCGAAGGATCGTCATACCGTCTGCGTGAGCATGCCGATCTGCTTCCAGAGTCATTACGTAACCGGCCTTCCACGATAAATCCTTTACCGTCGGATACCGTGCCACGCCGGCCGGGCCGGCCAAGAAAGGAAACTCGCTGATCATTCCTACCGGCTGATCACCGAAGCCAGGGGGTGGGGAATTTTACTTCGACGCTTTTGAGGAAATTACGTCCGATATTGACAGGTTATTCTGCGATACCGTCGGTGGGGCCAATGCCAGTGCGAACCTGTACTCGCTGATCGAAACCTGCAAAGCCAATGGCGTCGATCCCTATCGTTACCTGATCGCGTTGTTCAAGGCGCTGCCTCTGGCAAAGACTGCCGAGGACTATGAAGTCCTGCTTCCTTGGCGGCTCAAGGTCGTTTGACGGTCTTGCTTGATCGCTTACTATTCAACTAAGGATACAAGGTTTATGTGAACGTTGTAATCAGGACACGTCTATTCCTTTTGAGTACGTATTTTGCCTGTTGCACACAAGTCCCCAAATTACCATTTAAATTAACAATAAAAAGTGCAAAACCAGGCGAAAGATCGTTTGACCTATTGGTATGACCATTGTATGATAAACCAAAAGATAGGCAGTAACCTTCCCATATCTAATGGAGACAAATGGAAATGATCACATTCGTGTCGACGAAGTTATCCTGCATTAACTTATTTGCGTATAGAAATATCCCCTCCGATATGGGAGTGGAAGGGAATCATGCAAAGGGGCGCCAACGTTCTTTCTTCACGCGCAAAATATCGAGCATCGGTGCGGCAATTGCACTGGGAACCATCGGTTTTTCCGTTGGCACCAGTACGCTAGCAGCCGAGACGGCGCAATCCTTCCCAAGTCGCCCGGTCAAGCTCATTGTTCCAACGGCACCCGGAGGCTCCATGGATGCGATGGCACGCGTAGTTGCCGAACATGCGTCGAAACCGCTTGGTCAGCCAATCATTGTTGAAAACAAGCCTGGCGCCGGAAACACGATGGCGGCCATTGCAATGTTATCGACCGAGCCTAACGGTTACACACTAGGTCTCATCTCGTGCGCGACGCTTAAGCTGCCGCATATGACGAAAACACAGTACGACCCAATGAAGGACCTGACGTACATCTCACGCATTTCAGAATTTGCGCTGATCGTTGCTGTGCGTGGTGACTCGCCCTATAAGACAGTGAGCGACCTGGTTAGTGAGGGTAAAAAAACACCTCTTTTCTATGGGACTGCGGGCAAGTTTAATTCACCGCACCTCGCTACCATTCGGCTCGCCCAAGCCACCGGCGCGCAGTGGACAGACGTCGCCTATAAAGGCGATTCAGAGGCCATCACCGCGTTAATGGGTGGACAGATTAACTTTATCGCGACTTCGAACAGCGTAATACCATATATCCAGTCGGGCAAGCTTCGGGCAATAGGGGTCTATAGCGACAAGCGTTTAAAGGGAGCATTGGAAAACGTTCCAACGATGTCGGAACAAGGGTTGCAAGTTGTCGATACTTGTCCCTTCGGAATTATGGGGCCTAAAGGGATGGACCCCGCAGTCGTGAAGAAACTAGATGCAGCGTTTCGCGAGGCCATTAATTCCCCCTCCACGCAAGCCAGCGCTGAAAAGTTTGGCTTCACTCCGGATTATCTTGACGCTGCCAGTTTTGACGGTTTGGCGCGGCGCTCGTTTGAAAACGATCGTGCCTTGTTCGAGAAACTCGGCAAAAAGCGCGAATAACCGAAAAATCGCTTCTTCAACACACAAAATTATTGCGATACCGTCATCCATCTACTGCATGGATCGGCTGACTAACATGAGAAGGATAACTCCATGATTCCTATTGTGACCGAAGCATCGCGCGCTATCCGCTCGGTACTCGAAAAGGCTGTCATCGAAGATAAAGCGGCAGGCTCGTTCCGAGTTAATCGGAAAGCATTCGTCGATCAAGCTATCTTTGAGGCGGAACGCCAAGCAATCTTTGAAAAGTGCTGGCTGTACGTTGGGCATATGTCCGAAATCGCCAAACCGAGTGCTTTTGTCAGGCGTAAGGTCGCTGGACACGAACTGGTAATGAACAAGGATCGCAACGGGAAACTCAACGTTTTCTATAATACATGTGCACACCGCGGCGCACTAATCTGTCGAGAAGCCGCCGGACAAAAGCGTGCCTTCCAGTGCCCCTATCACGGTTGGGTATATGACGATTGCGGCAAGTTGGTCGACGTCCCGGGCAAGGAAGCCATGGCACCAGGGCTTGTCGAAGGCGGCACGTTAAATCTCAAGTCCGTGGCACACGTCGACCATTATCGCGGATTCGTATTTGTTAACTTCGATCCGCAGGCGCGTGTTTCACTCAAAGATTACCTTGCCGGTGCTGCTGACATTCTGGACATCGTCTCCGATCAAGGGCCAAACGGCATGGAAATTGTCGCAGGCATGCAAGAGTACAGCCTTCCAGCAAACTGGAAGCTGCTGCAGGAAAACAGTGCAGACGGCTATCACGCCGCAGTAACGCATGCGACTTATTTTGACTATGTAAATTCGCGCGAAACCGAGCGTACGCCTGCGAATCCAACCTTTAAGAGGGGTCGCTGCCATGACCTGGGCAATGGCCATGCCTATACTACCTCCCGCGGCACCCTTCCTTGGGGCCGCCCTTATGGTCGTTGGATTCCGAGTTGGGGAGAGGAAGCAAAGGCTGAGATTGACGAGATTGTCAGGCAGTTGACCGAGCGCCTCGGCGAAGAACGTGCCGCATTGGTGACGCAAGCGGATCGCAATATGCTGATTTTCCCTAATCTCGTGGTTAACGACATTATGGCTATCACCGTGCGAACCTTTTATCCGGTACGGCCGGACTATACAGTCATCAATGCCTGGACCTTGGCGCCAATGGGTGAGAGTGCCACCTCGCGCGACCGTCGATTGAAAAACTTCGTGGAGTTTTTGGGGCCTGCAGGCTTTGCCACGCCGGATGACGTCGAAATGCTTGAGTTATGCCAAAAGGGCTACTCGAACATCAACGGCGTGGAGTGGAATGACATCTCGCGTGGAATGAATTCGGAAGAACCGTTCAGCACCGATGAGGCACAAATGCGCGCCTTCTGGCGCCAGTGGCATGCATTGATCGTGGCCAATACGAAGGGGGAATGACAATGGGTATCAACCGAGAAGGCGCGGAGGCGCTGTTGTACCATGAGGCCGAACTGCTGGACCAATGGAAGCTGAGGGAATGGGCCGCACTGTTTACTGAAGATGGACAGTATCTTATTCCCCCAACTGACAAGCCGGAAGGTGAGCCTGGTGAGGTGCTGTACTTGGTTTACGATGATCGTCATCGCTTGGAGCAGCGCGCCGAACGCCTCCTCAAAAAGACTGCGCATGCCGAGTATCCGCGTTCCCGTACGCGCAGACTAATTTCAAATGTTCAAGTTAAAGAAAGCACTAACGGGACAACACGAATCGTTTGCAACTTTGTCGTCTATCGCTCTCGCGAAGATAGGGTCGATGTGTATCCAGGGCATGCAGTATACGACGTGAAGGAAGATGAAGGCGGTAACCTAAGGATCAGCATGAAGAAGGCTGTACTTGATACCGAAACACTACGTACGCAGAACAAGTTGAGCATTATCCTATGAGCAGCCAAGTCAATTCAGGCAAGGATGCGCGTACCGCGATCGTAACCGGAGCTGGAATGGGCGCAGGCGGTCTTGGACGGAGCATTGCGAGTCGCCTGGTCGAGGAGGGCATGAATGTCCTCCTTGCCGACGCTGACCCAAGCGTTGAACAGGCCGCACGTGAACTAAATGAAAGGCTCGGGGTTAGTGGTGGCGAGCGTATCACCCACTTCACGGGCGACCTTTCGCAGGAAAATGCCGTGCAGGCAATGGTCGCACATGCCGTTGCCTGCTTCGGTACTGTCGATGTGCTCGTTAATAATGCCGGCGGTGGCATTATCCGTCCTTTCCTCGAGCATGACGCTGAATCGCTGCAGATCACCCTTGCGCGCAATCTATGGACGACAATCTGGTGTTGCCATAAGGCGCTTCCCTTGATGGTCGCCCAGAACCATGGGCGCATTATAAACATTGGTGCGGACTCGCTACGTACCGGCATTCCAAACCATGCAGCGTATAACGCCGCTAAGGGAGGGGTGGTTGGACTGACAGTCGGATTGGCGCGCGATTGGGCTCATCTGGATATTACTGTCAACACCGTCTCACCATGCGCCATCAATTCGGGACGGCTACGCGCTCGACTGGAATCGGAACCGGCGCTGGCGAAGGCGTTCCTTAACGTCATTCCTAAGGGGCGAGGTGCGGAGGTCGAGGAGATAAGCGATTTGGTGTACTTCCTCTCACGCAAAGAGTGCAGCTTTATCACCGGCCAAGACTTTAGCATCAATGGCGGCAGCGCAATGCCATGAGGATCGTTAGAACGCGATTCTAAGGAGATCAGCATGTGTCCATGCAGAAAACGGCCGGACCAGGAGGTACCTGAATGACTAACTGCACGTGCGGAGCCGTTGATGTCCACACACACTTCGTTCCAGAGCATTTCCCCGCGTATATAGGGAAAGGAACCGAGGTGCCGTGGCCTTCCATAGTGCCTGCTCAACCATGCCACCGGCATGTCATGGTCTCAGGAAAAGTGTACCGTACAGTATCAGATAGGACATGGGATGCTCGAGCCCGTATTGGCGACATGGATGATCTTGCCATTGGCGCGCAAGTCCTGTCACCCATGCCTGAACTGCTCTCGTACTGGCTCGATGCTGATGATGCAGCTGTACTACTTCGCTACATTAATGAAGAAATTGCAGCACTGGTTAACAACAGCGCCGGACGGTTCTTTGGACTTGGTGCAATTCCTTTGCAAGACGTTCGGCATGCTATCGCAGAACTCGACTATGTCATCAATGTCTTGAAATTGTCGGGGGTCGAAATTGCCGGGAACATAAACGGTACTCCAATCGGAGCGCCCGAATTTGAACCGTTTTGGGCTGCCGTCGAAACTTGGAATGCGGCAGTGTTCATCCATCCCTTACGTCCAACAGGTATGGACCGGATAGTAGGACCGAAGAATCTTGAGCAAGTGCTCGCATTTCCATCAGAAACAGGTATGGCCCTAGCATCGCTCATAACTGGGGGAGTTCTGGAGCGCCATCCAAATTTACGTATAGCAGCCAGTCATGGCGGGGGCTCATTCGCATCGCTTTTGCCACGCCTTCAACATGGCTGGGCAACTTTCCCTAACTTGCGTGAGGGTATGTCACGTTCTCCATCAGAACTGTCCCGACTCTTATATTTCGATAGTCTTGTCTATGAAGCTGAGACGATAACCACGCTAATGCGAAGGTTCGGAGAGACGCAAGTGCTCGTCGGCTCCGACTATCCCTTTGCGATACAAGATCCAGATCCGGTTGGTCGTATAGAACAACTGTCTTTGTCAGAAAGCCACCGAGCATTGCTATTGTGGGAAAACGCGTATCGATGGCTTGGTATTTCGGCTGGTGGATAGCAATAGGATGTCACGTGAAGTCGTTTGAAACTAACTAGTAGATTTATCTCAATATGATGACTGTAGAACAGACCCAAATAGCGTCCAAAGATGACGATCAGCCCATTGGTTCTTGGCGCGCGTTATGTCCGGTCGGTGATGTAGTGCCGGAAGCCGGTACGCGCGTTGTCGTAGATGGCCTGCCGCCATTGGCAGTTTTCTTGCTTGATGGTGAATTTTTTGTGACAGCTGATACATGCTCGCACGGTGAGGCCTCTCTGTGCGATGGCTTCGTGGAAGGTTGTGAAATCGAATGCCCTTGGCATGCCGGGAAATTCGATATCCGCACCGGCCAAGCGACGGCCTTTCCAGCAGTTGAACCAATTCAAATTTATCGGCCGTCGATTCGCGACGGAATATTAGGCGTCGAAGTGGATTAATCCTGTTTTGATGAATAGCGCTCAAGCAGGCGGAGATTAAACAGTCATTTTGAGGGCTGACCAAGTCCTTTCAGTTCCGATTTTGGAAGCTACAACCATGCCGCGTGTATAAGGGCATTCATTTAAATAAATTACGGAGACAGCGATGAAAAGTTTTGCTCTAACGTTTTCCAAAGCCGTTATTGGCCTTTCAATAAGCTTAGTCGGACATACAAGCTTTGCTGAAGAAAACTGGCCTTCAAAAATGATTAAGATCATAGTGCCGTTAGCACCGGGTGGATCGCTCGATGCTGCAGCGCGTATTCTTGGCGAAGAGCTTTCCAAGGAATTCAAGCAGCCTGTCATCGTGGAAAACAAGACCGGCGCGAGCGGCATGATTGGTGCCAACACGGTTGCTAAGGCACCAGCAGACGGATATACCGTGTTTATGACGATTTCAAGTATCGTACAGAACGACATACTCCATAAGGATGCGCCGTACCGGCTTACGGACCTCACACCGGTCGCCGAAACAATGTATAACCCGATTGCGTTTTCGATCGCCATCAACCATCCGGCGAAAACACTTGGTGAATTCGTCGCTTCCGCCAAACAATCCCCCGGCAAATACGCTTTTGGCTCCTTTGGGGGCGGCACCACCGGCCATATCTTAGGCGAACAGCTTGCTCGTGAAACCGGCATCGTATGGAATCACATACCCTATAGGGGGGAAACACCGGCAGTGAATGACTTACTTGGCGGGCATATCATTGCGGCTTTTGGAACAGTAGGAACGCACAAGCAGTTGCACGATACTAATAAACTCCGCCTGATTGCAGTCAGCGGTAATAAGTCCAAGATAGCTCCGGATGTACCGACCTTCGCTGAGGCGGGCTTCCCTAATTTGAACACTGGTGGGTGGACCGGTGTCTTTGTCCCTGCAAAGACACCGAAACCGATCGTCGATAAGCTCTCTCAATTCTTTGTCAAGACAGTGCAGCGTCCAGAGATTGCGTCACGTTTACTAAAAACTGGCCTGGAGCCAACCGGTCGACCACACGAAGAATTTAGCAAGATAGTTGCGCGTGATCGAGATGTATGGGCAAAGCTAATCAATGACAACCAGATTAAGGTCGATTGAATTGGGTGGCTTGTCCCCGCAATCCAACGGATTTTTTGAAGTAGGCACTTAAGTCTCCCCGATAATGGTCTTCACAGCATGCGATCGCATACGGCGGAGAACAAATGACGTACGCAATATGGCAAGCGTCGCGACTCAACACAACGAATAAGGGTTAAATATCATGCAACTCACGGAAAGCTCTACAAGCAAGTATGCGCATATTAAAGAAGGTAAGTACGATCTTCAAGTTCATTACAATGATGCAGGTACTGGTGAAGTTGTCATTATGCTTCATGGCGGAGGACCGGGTGCGGGGGGGTGGAGTAACTATTCACGGAATATTGGAGCATTCGTCGAAGCCGGATATCGTGTGATCCTGCTCGACAGCCCAGGATTTAACAAATCCGATCCAATTGTCGTTGACGTAGCGAGAGATTATGTGAACGCTGCTGCGGTCAAAGGTCTGATGGATGTACTCGGAATTGAAAAAGCTCACCTGATTGGAAATTCCATGGGGGGAGCGTCATCACTGCGCTTCGCACTCGAGTATCCAGACCGCATCGACAAGCTCATACTTATGGGGCCAGGAGGGTGTGGGCAAAGCATTATGGTTCCGCAACCGCTTGAAGGGATCAAGCATCTTTCCAATGTGTTCCAGAATCCGTCGCTGGAATCGCTTAAACGAATGATTGATGTATTTGTTTACGATCCCAGCAAAATTACCGAGGATTTGATTAAAGAGCGCTTTAACAACATGATGCGTGACGACGGTATCCATCTGAAAAATTGGGTCACGAGCCGCGCTAAGGCAATGCACGGCGATATGTCACCGCGGTTTCCGGAGATTAAAGCCAAAACGCTATGCACTTGGGGACGCGAGGACCGCTTCCTTCCTCTTGACCATGGATTGAAAGTAGTGGCCGGGATCCCCGATTCGCGTCTACACATATTCAGCAAATGTGGCCATTGGGCGCAGTGGGAGCATGCCGATGAGTTCAACCGCCTTGTTATCGATTTCCTGAAGCACTAGTCCGAGTCCAAGAGGGGTGACGGTTTACTCCTTGCATTCCGTGCAAGGAGAGGCTGTCTATTCCAAGTGAATATCTTACGGCGGGCTGGTCACGCCCTGTCTACCGTCGTCCAACATTGAAGGAGCCACAGATGGCAGAAATCCTTGGATTAGGTTTATCCCATTATCCGCCGCTTTGTACAAGCGATGAAAAAATGGGCTGGTTGATCGAACGTACCCTGAAGGATCCAGGCATACCGGCGGACGCAAAAGATTCCGCACAGTGGCCGACTGAAATGCAGGCAGAGTGGGGAAATGACAGGGGTGCGGCTGCGGCGGCCAAACATCGGGCAGCGTTGGTCGAGAACTTCGTTCGAGTACGACAGGCGCTTGACCAGTTCAAGCCGGACGTCGTAGTAATCTGGGGAGACGATCAATACGAGAACTTCAAAGAAGACATCGTACCGGCGTTTTCCATTCTCGCGTATGACGATATCGATCTCTACCCTTGGCGGCATGCCCAACAGACGGCAGGTATGGGTGAGGGTCGCCCAAACGTATGGAATGAAGGGCCGGACAAGCATTACCGCATACGCGGCAATCGTGCTATCGCGAAATATTTCGCTTCCAAGCTGATCGAGTCGAATATAGACGTGGCTTATGCATACAAACCGCTTCACCATGAAAGCCTGGCGCACGCATTTACCAACGCGATTCTTTACCTTGATTATGAACGCAAACTGGGTTGGGACTACCCGACCATTTGCTTTCCAGTCAATTGCTATGGAAAGTCCGTTATCTGTGCTCGGGGAAGCATGGCACCGTTCGGAAAAGAGATGGATTTCGACCCTCCTTCGCCATCGCCAGCGCGTTTGATGGAAGTTGGAAGGGCCACCGCACGTATCTTCCGAGATTCTCCATGGCGGGTAGCTCTCATTGCGTCGTCAAGCTGGTCTCATGCATTCCTGGTTGACCATACTTGGCATTTGCGGCCGGACACCGAAGCGGATCGCCGGCTTTATAAGGCAATGACTTCCGGCGATTATCAACAGTGGCAGAACACCTCGTTATCTGCGTTTGAACACGCCGGCCAGCAAGAAGTGCTAAATTGGTGCGCCTTGCTGGGAGCAATGCAGGAGATTGGGGCGGAATTAAAATGGAGCGATTTTGTAGAAACACATACTTTTAACTCCAACAAAGTATTCGCTGTTTATAACTCGAAATAATAGTACTTTTTTTTAGCGCTAACCCAAAGGTTGGACTGTGGTGCCACCTCTGGGTTAGCGCTGCGAAAATATTCTTCTAGATTTACAATAGCCCTCTATAACTCCAGATCTAAAGAGGTCACAACCTCCGAGGAATTTAACAGATTCCGGGATTTGGAATGCGTACTGACATGATCATGCAACTTTTGCAGATGTGCACGCATCTCTGCTGCGGCCCTATCAGGATTACGCTGTCGCAACTGTTGCATTAAACGGCGACGGGACTGTGTAAGCTCTTTGGAGGGGTAAAGCTCCATTTTGGAAAGAACGGTGCGCATAATGTCGGTCAGAGATTTGACTACAATTATTAGCGCCTTGTTTTTCGTTGCTGCGGCTAAGTGCCGGTAAAATTCCCCCGCTTGTTGTAAGCGTGCATTGGCATCCCCTGACTCGACCACTTCCTCGTTGAGACGAACGTTCTCTTCCAGGGCGTCCAGGTCTTCTTCGGTGGCGCGTTCGCACGCCAATCGTGTAACTGAGTCAAGAATAAAAATACGTGCTTCAGTCAAGTCCGAGAGCGGAATCGTACCGAGGTCGAGCATATCTTGCATTAACTGCGTCAATTTTTCGTCGCTGCCACCGCGAATAAAAGCACCGCCTTTAGGTCCGCGTTGCAGTTCCACGATCCCAGCGTTTTCTAAGCTTCTCAACGCCTCACGAATGGCGAGACGGCTCACGCCTAGCTGTTCGGCCAACGAACGTTCAGGCGGAAGCTTGTCTCCTTTTTTGAGTGCACCGCTTGCGACTCGGGCACGGATTTGTTGGCAAACTTCTTCAAAAGCTCGTCGGGCAGGTATGGGCTCAAACATTCAGGATCTTTGTAAATAAGCGTTCATGCATCTTAACTTCTTCAAGGCCAGATCTTTTAAGCTGTGCATGGTGCAATCGGAATCGCTAACTGATAATTATATTGGTTTTACCTTTGTAAGTTCTACCAAAAAGTGCATGTTGACATAAAGCGGAGATCACCAAAAATGGTTTTAGGTGCGAGATAACAACTCTACGGCGATTTGCCGGTAAGCATCTCAACAAGTTCTCCGCCAAGGTTCGGCAAATTTACCTGTGCCAATACGAATTGAAAGCCTTGAATCCATCCATAGGTAAAGCCACCAAGTAGTTCATATTGTTAATGTGTTTATAAAGAATCTCTCGACTACTCTAATTTAAAACGGGACGATTTATCGGAAGGGGCACTTAAAACGTAGTATTAGCACCCATCGTTGCAGCTTGATTCTTTGGTCATACCATTGTATGATAAACCAAGAACTATAAGTTGTTTAAGCTCCCACAAAGTATCGTCTTGGGTTGAAACAATCTTTTGTTCAGTTAAGTCAGTGAAACACTTATTGGCCTAGAAATGTATATCTGTAGAGAACGCCTTTCCCTTGGCAATACCGCTTTACCAACGCGATCTCCAATAGGCGCTCGTTTCATTCTGTATGCATCGAGGGTTGGAGCAATGAATTAAATCAGGTAGCTAACAAGCGCTGTTTAGAGTGCGACGACAGAGACTGATATCACGGAGACTTCCATGAACCAAACAAAAATTGAGCAAATCGCCGAACAACTCTGGGACGCGCAAGAGTCGCGATCGCTTTGCGCACCTGTCCGGGAGCAGATTATCGAGGCAGCGGATGGCGACGATTTGGTCGCCACAGCCTATGCCATTCAGTCACACAATACTAGGCGACTGAGTGAAATTGGCCACCGGTTGATCGGACGGAAAATTGGCTTAACGTCGTTGGCCGTGCAGAAGCAACTAGGCGTCAGTTCGCCGGACTTCGGCATGCTGTTTAGTCACATGGCGATTGGTGACGGGGAGGAAATCGCTATGTCTCGTACTCTGCAGCCGAAAGTGGAGGCGGAAATCGCTCTGGTATTAGGGCGTGATCTCACATATGAAAAGCACACCGTGGCTGATCTCATATCGGCCACTGAATATGCGTTGCCTGCCATTGAAATAGTAGGTAGCCGGATCTCTAACTGGGATATTCGACTTACCGATACCGTGGCGGACAATGCTTCGAGCGGACTTTTCGTGCTAGGCACGACGCCCAGGCGCTTAGGAAAGTTCGATCTTTCTGGTTGCGCAATGAGAATGGACCGGCAAGGGGCCACGGTATCGTCTGGAACCGGAGCCGCCTGCCTCGGCAACCCGCTCAACGCTGCAGTATGGTTGGCCGACATGATGGTTAGCATGGGTGCCCCGCTGAAAGCTGGCGATATATTGATGACTGGGGCGCTTGGACCGATGGTGACCGTCGAGGCGGGTAATCGCTTTGACGCCGAAATAGAAGGACTTGGGAAGGTCAGTGCAGTATTTTCCGCTTGATCCGATGAGGAGTCAGACATGAATCAAGATACTAAAATGCCAGTAGCCATCATCGGATCGGGCAATATCGGTACCGATTTGATGATTAAGGTCATACGGCATGCCAAACATTTGGAGATGGGGGCCATGGTTGGTATCGACCCAAACTCCGACGGTTTGGCGCGAGCCCAGAGAATGGGCGTGGCAACGACCGCCGAAGGAGTCCAGGGTTTACTGGCCCTGCCCAAATTTAGTGAAATTGGGATCGTGTTCGATGCAACCAGTGCGGCGGCGCACATCGAAAATGATGCGCTGTTACGTCGCACTCGGCCCGACATTCGGGTCATTGACCTGACGCCCGCAGCCATTGGCCCGTACTGCGTTCCCGTCGTGAATATGGGAGGAACCCTAGACGCATCCAACCTCAATATGGTTACGTGCGGAGGACAAGCGACGATTCCCATGGTGGCCGCCGTATCCCGTATTACTACTGTTCATTACGGCGAAATTATCGCGTCGATTGCAAGCAAGTCGGCGGGGCCCGGCACGCGCGCTAATATTGATGAGTTCACCGAGACCACGTCGCGGGCAATTGAAACCGTGGGAGGCGCCAATAAGGGTAAAGCCATTATTGTGCTTAACCCGGCAGAGCCGCCTTTGATTATGCGCGACACTATCTATTGCCTTGCCGATCCAGGCTCTGACGTGACAGTTACCCAAGCGCGAATTGCGGATTCTGTGGCGCACATGGTGGCAGCAGTGCAAGCCTACGTTCCAGGGTACCGCTTAAAGCAACAGGTGCAGTTTGATTTGATCGATGCATCCCGACCTCTCAATATTCCAGGAATCGGCAAAATGACGGGACTGAAGGTAAGCATATTCCTTGAGGTTGAGGGAGCCGCACATTACTTGCCTGCGTATGCAGGAAACCTCGACATCATGACTAGCGCCGCGCTAGCAAGCGGCGAGCGCATTGCCCGCCAGCTGCTGGCAGTACACGCCTGACCTTAGGAACAAAGCCATGTTTAACACGACAAAAAAGGTTTACGTTTCCGACGTGACCCTGCGCGATGGCATGCATGCCATTCGACATCAGTATTCGCTCGAACAAGCCATGCAGATTGCGAAAGCGCTTGATGAAGCAAAGGTTGACAGCATCGAAGTTGCGCACGGCGACGGCTTACAGGGCTCAAGTTTTAATTATGGCTTTGGTGCACATACCGACTTAGAATGGATCGAAGCCGTCGCTAGCGTCCTTAAGCATGCGAAGGTTGCAACTCTGTTGCTGCCAGGAATTGGCACGATCCATGACCTAAAAAATGCCTACGACGCAGGCGCGCGCGTTGTGCGTGTCGCAACCCATTGCACGGAAGCCGACATTTCAAAGCAGCATATTGAGTATGCTCGTCGTTTGGGGATGGATACTGTTGGTTTTCTGATGATGAGCCACATGAACACGCCGAAGGGCTTGTCAGAGCAAGCAAAATTAATGGAAAGCTATGGGGCGCAATGCGTGTACGTAGTTGACTCTGGCGGCGCCATGAATATGTACGACATTGCCGAACGATTCAAGGCATTCAAAGATGCGTTACAGCCCGAAACACAAACTGGCATGCATGCCCACCACAACTTGAGTTTAGGCGTAGCCAACTCCCTCGTGGCACTCGAGCATGGCTGCGACAGGATCGATGCCAGTCTAACTGGCATGGGAGCGGGCGCGGGTAATGCGCCGTTAGAAGTTTTTATTGCGGCGATCGACCGTATGGGCCTGAATCATGGGTGTGACGTGAAAAAACTCATTGATGCGGCCGAAGACATCGTTCGGCCGATTCAGGAGCGACCGGTACGGGTGGACCGGGAGACGCTCGCCTTGGGCTATGCAGGCGTGTATTCAAGCTTTTTGCGGCACACCGAGGCAGCAGCCCAGAAATATGGATTGTCGGCGTTCGACATCTTAGTGGAGTTAGGAAGCCGTCGTATGGTCGGCGGCCAGGAAGACATGATTGTCGACGTTGCGCTTGATTTGCTAAAACAGCGAGAGCAAAAGGCTGCAAATAGCGTGCAGGGAAAACAAGTTGCAGGCAGCCTCTGAGCAAAATCCTATTCCCCAGCGGCGACTATGAGCGGCTTACTGCGGCGACGAATTTGCGGGCATTTTCAGTGACGGCAGCATAGTCTCCATGCGCACCAGGACCGGTCAGACTGCTTCCAGCGCTAACGGCAACGGCGCCATGTTGAAACCACGCATCGACATTATTCAGTGAAACGCCCCCACTGGGAATGAGTGGAGCATGCGGGAGCGGTGCCTTCAGTGCCTTGAAGTATTCCGGACCATAGATTTCACTTGGAAAAACCTTCAGAAAGTCAGCTCCTGATTCTAGTGCCTGGACCGCCTCACTAGGTGTCGAAATTCCCGGTATGGAGACGACCTGATAGCGGTTGCAGACACGTATGACATCAACATTCAAATTGGGTGCAAGTAGGAAACCGGCGCCAGCAAGAATCGCCATTCGTGCGGTCTCTGCGTCTAGTACGGTGCCGGCACCGATCAATGCCTGGTCGTGGTGTCGGTCCACGAGAGTCTTGATGACATCAAGTGCGTCAGGAGTGGTAAATGCTACTTCGATCGTCGTTGCGCCCCCTTCAATACACGCCTCCGCCGTAGCCAATGCTGCTGCCGAACTGTTGGACCGGACGATTGCTATTAGTTTGCAACCTACGATTTGCTGAAGGATATTAAGTTTTTTCATTACGAGTACCCGTTGAGTGTGTCTTATGAGGTTGATGTGTTTGATTGCGGTGTAAAAGAGCAATACCTGTCACGCGCCCCAGAAGGGGGTTTGGACATAGCGTCAGTGCCGAGGTTCAAGTACCGCAAAAGAGAACGGTTGAGGTGGTGAGATGTAACCCGACTTACCAGGGACACAGAGAAAATTCCCGATTTAGATCGTGGTGAGTACGTCTTATTTAACGTGTGATGAATTACATCGAGGAATGAAAAAATGAAGACAAGTCATGCCATTTCGGTTGCCGGCAGTGAAGTCAGCTACGTGTGTGAAGATGGTGACACCCTGCTACGGGCCGGTTTGAGAGCGGGTTTGGGATTATCATATGAATGTAATGCAGGCTCTTGCGGTACCTGCAAAGTAGAACTGGTAGGCGGAGAGGTTGAGGACCTATGGCCAAACGCGCCTGGGATCAAGGATCGAGATCGTGCTCGCGGTCGCCGCCTTGCCTGTCAGGCAAGGCCACATGGAAACTGCACGATCAAAGTTCGACTCGCTGATGAGTATATTCCAAAGTATAGGCCACAGCGAACGATCGCTACTTTAGAAACTACGCGCGACATTACACACGACATTCGTGAGTTCAGCTTTCGAGGCAAGGGAGCAGCGCATTTTCTTCCAGGCCAATATGCCATGCTTAATCTGCCGAACTTAGACCTTTCGCGTGCCTATTCCATGTCGAATACGGCTAACGACGAAGCATTATGGCAGTTTATGATCCGCCGTACTCCCGAGGGGGCGATGAGTAATGCGCTATTTTGCCTAGAAGAGGGCGCTCGTGTGCACTTGGACGGGCCATTCGGTCTTGCCTATCTGCGGGAGGATAGTTCACGGGACATCGTGTGTATCGCAGGTGGGTCAGGGATTGCACCGATGGTGTCGATCCTAGACGCCGCCGCTGAACACGATCATGGTCGGCATCGTGGAGCATGGCTTTTTTACGGCGGTCGCAGTCCGGCCGATGTTCCAGCTATCGCCTCCCTGCTGAAGAGCCACAATTTGAGAAACAAGCTGGAATGGCATCCTGTCGTTTCAGTGCCAGCGTTAGCGGAAGGGACCGATTGGAATGGCGAATTCGGCTTCGTCCATGAACTACTTCCACGTAAACTTCCGAAACCTCTCGGGGAGTACGATTATTATTTCGCCGGTCCTCCTCCTATGATCGAGGCAACCATTCGATTATTGGTAGTGGAACACAAGGTCCCCCAAAAACAGCTATTTTTTGATCGCTTCTTTTAAACACCAAAGTTCTACCACGCAAATGCGGTAACGGTAGTTTATGAAGAAGAGCGCCCTCTAAGACAACACTCAATTAGTGGTTGAATCAATATGTGGCATTCAAGAGCAATTTCATTCATCCCTACGCCTTCCGTTTTTTATTTCAGAAGTGTTGCGACAATGCTGGACGAATGCATACAACGGTACAATTTTCGTAAAGGTTTTACACATACCAAAGTTGAACTTTGTGAGTTGGTCATGAGGGAAACGATCATGTTGGCGCACACAGTGTAATGCTGAAGATTGACCTTACATCGGCCGACGCCTTAATCGCACAAGTAAGCTCTTATTAACGACCATGGCTAAGAAAGCCATTCTTTCACTGTATGAATGACGTTAACGTTCCGGTTATAGTTTGCTTCGGCCTACCGATGTCATTCACGTGTGATCTTGTTGACGCGATCACTCCAAAAACCGCAATGTGGCTGATTTGCGATACAGACTTTGAGGCGCTGGCGGCCGTTGACAAACGCTTTGAAACTAACCCTGACGTGTCCCTGTGCGTGCTATCAGCATTTGATAACCATAATGCAAATGTTGTCCTACGCATGGTCATGCAATATTCCAAAATAGAGGAAAACTGCATTTGGCTTTCAATAGAGAAGAATCCATTCGAAAGCGAACTCAAATTACTGAGATTCATAAACTTTTCGGAGAAACCAGCGTATATCAGCTCTAATCTAGAGGCGTCGGCAGCAAAGTGTAGTCTGGACGTATCTAAAGCGTCTGGTTTGTTGAACGAAATAATTTCGATTCAAAGGAAAACTAAGAGTTAATTCTTGATTTCTTCCTTGGCAAACGGCGGCGTCCATGTAAGATTTGAGCAAGCCAACACCGCCAACAAGCCGGGGTTGCAAATCGGAGGGTGACCATAGATTTAAAATGGCTGCTACATGCAATGTTCAAGCCATTTTCAGATGTCTCACTTCCGGCTATTTTCAAATGTCTCTTTTAATCACCGGGTTTCCCCGTTAACGCCGCCGCGCCGCGGAATAAGAAGCCAGGGGCAGGGCACTCATTCATTACCCCACTGTTGCCGGCAAGACCGGAATTTGGGTTCGTTGATTGCTTCAGTGAATGCTCTTACCAATTGCGCGCTCCAGGTCCTGCACATCAATCTTGCGCTGCACCTTGGTCCCCGGTGCTGCCTTTGCCTTCTCGACTGGCAAACCCAAATTCGTGCGTGCCGGCGCTGAATGACTACGCCGGTTATCCCGCTGCTGCTGCACCAGCTGCGCAATTTGCAGCACATGCCCAAGCCGCTTGTTCTCCACAATGGCTCCCTGATCCACATCCGGCAAACGGTCATACCGGACATACGGCAGCACGTAATCATTAGCCCGTAGCTCAATACGCCCATCCGGATAGTCATAGACCTCGATGTACTTGCCAATGAGCCGCCGGTTCACTGGCGTATCGCCTAGCAAATAAATCGCCTTGTCGTACTGCAGCGTGAGCACGTGAGACACCTTGCGCGGCTCGCGTATCGTAAAGATCAGGTCCAGATCCTCGTCCTCTCGTACCGGCCGATGCGCATCCCAGTCATTCCTGGGCGGTTTGGCAAAGCGCCGGTTATAGTCGGCAATGAAAGAGGGCGCATACGCATTGGCCGCTGCCATGGTGGAAATACCTTCCAGTCGCAATTCCTTGACCAGCCGGTCCTGCAATGTCAGGTTGGCCCGCTCCACGCGCCCATTCGCACAAGTCAGCAACTGTCTACTGTTCGGATCAACGCGCATCCAATATCAGGACATTTGCTATTACGCATCCCTTTCACCCGCATCGTGGACAGCGTTTCGTCCTGTCGACGTGTAAGCAGTATTGGGGCGAAGACCGGGTCATGTATCAAGACGCGAACGAACGTCTGACCTCAATGCTCGTGTCCTGGACCGACGTTCAGGAGCCAGACTTGTTTATGCAGGCATCTGCCGGACGGTCATGGTTTCGCATTGACGACTTGCTTCTCCTGCGCGTTCTCATCGATGAATTATTGAAACAATGAGCGTCAAGCAAACTATGCCGCAGGTGTCATGGCTATTACGCCGCGTGTGGTTGATGGCGCCGTGCGTGCTCGAACTTTACCTTGACCTTGTGGTGTGGGCGGCATATTTTAAATTACACGCTGCCACGAGGAGATCATGCCATGGCGAAGCTGGAAACGAAACTCGAGCGCCTTCGCCGACAGGGGCTGCTGCATCCGGCTCCCCAGCGAATTCGGGCACCATGGTTCCACACGGGCGACTTCTTCGACGCCCACGATTTGCTGCAAGCAAAGTACGAGATGCTACGCCATGTGCGTGTCGATGGTGCTTCCAAGTCCCAGGCGGCCGCGCTGTTCGGCATGTCCCGTCAAGCGTTCTATCAAGCCGAAGCTGCGTTTGCCCGGGAGGGGCTGGTTGGACTGTTACCCAAGCCGCGCGGCCCCAAAGGCGCGCACAAACTAACCACGGCGGTGATGGCATTTATCGACAGCCATCTGCGTGGCGATGGGGCGATCCATGCCCGCGCGCTAGCGCAGGAAATCCATTCTGCGCTGGGGATTTCAATTCACCCGCGCAGCATCGAACGGGCCATTACCCGCTTAAAAAAAGCACAATAGGCGCTCCTGCGGAGCGCCTGGAGCCCTCAGTGGTTTCGCTCTACGAGACCTTACGTAGTGCCGTCGTTACGGGCCAAGGAGATACTGAAGGAATGGCGGCCCTGTGTTTCCATGGCATGTATCAGGGCTTGGCGATTTTACGCAAGACGCCTCCAACGCTTCAACCGCCATCTGGTCGGTCAACGGATTGCAACTTCCATTGCAGCAGCGAGTTTGTTCAGTTGCTGGCCAACCTTATCCTGCATACTTATGAGGAGCTCACTCATGTTTGCTGAACGATTTAATAAAGTCACGGCCGACCATGTACGGCGCGATGCCTTCTTGTATATCCGTCAGTCTTCATTACGGCAGGTGCTGGAGAACACCGAGAGCACGGAACGGCAATATGCGTTGCGTGACCGGGCTGTCTCACTGGGATGGCCGATTGAACGAATCCATGTCATCGACAGTGACTTGGGCATGTCGGGTGCCAGCGCACGAGACCGGGACGGATTTCAGCGACTGGTCGGTGAGGTCGCCAATGGTCATGCCGGTATCGTATTGGGACTAGAGGTCTCGCGCCTGGCGCGTAATAATGCGGACTGGCACAGGCTACTGGAACTGGCTGCTTTAACGGGAACCTTGATTCTTGATGAGGACGGCGTCTATGATCCGGGCCACTTCAACGATCGATTGCTACTAGGCCTCAAGGGCGCAATGAGCGAAGCTGAACTGCACATGCTCAAGGCACGACTGCAGGGAGGGATTTGCAACAAGGCCAAGCGGGGTGAACTGGAGACCGCGTTGCCAATCGGGCTGGTCTATCATCCGGACGGTTCGGTGATTCTCGACCCGGATCAATCGATCCGAGCAGCATTACAGTTGTTGTTTGATACGTTCCGGCAGACGTGCTCGGCAAGTGCAACGGTACGGCGATTCCAGCGTGAAGGCTGGTTGTTTCCACGTCGAATTCGCCGCGGCATTGGCAAGGGCGATGTGTTATGGGGAGAAATGAATCACAGCCGGGTCATTCAGATTCTGCACAACCCGCGTTATGCAGGCGCATTCGTCTATGGACGCACGCGCACCGCTCATCTTGGGCGCCACGGCGGTAGCCAATTGCGTGTGGCTCGTTCTGAGTGGCAGGTTCTCATACCCAATGCCCATCCTGGCTATATCGACTGGGAAGAGTATGAACGCAACGAACTCATCCTGAAACAGAATACGACTGCATTGACGAAATGGAGCCGCGGCAGCATGCCGCGAGAAGGACAAGCGCTCTTGCAAGGGCGTGTGGTTTGTGGAGTTTGTGGCGAACGAATGCGAGTACGCTACCAGAAAGTGGGCAGTAAGCTTGAACCGTATTACATGTGCACGGAGAAAGCTGTGCGGTTAGGAGGGAAGGCATGCCAGTCAATCAAAGGCGGCCCGATTGATAACACGATCGGTACGCTGCTGCTGGATAGCGTTGCACCGGCAGCGATTGAAGTCGCCTTGGCGATTGAGGAAGAGATTGCCGGTCGTATTGATCAAGCGTCTCAGCAACGTGCCAGACAGTTAGCACGTTTGCGTTATGAGGCCGAACTGGCCCGGCGGCGCTATCTGAATGTTGATCCTGCCAATCGCCTTGTGGCCGATACGTTGGAGGCCGACTGGAATGATCGACTGCGCCAACTTGAGTCCTTGCAGCAGGAACATGAGCAACAACAGCAATCCGACCAGAAATTGCTAGCTGATGATGCGCGAACCCGTATTCGACAGCTCGCCGAAGACTTCCCCCGCATCTGGCATGACGAGAAGGTATCAGCACTCGAGCGCAAACGTATGGTTGCTTTATTGATCGAAGATGTAACCCTAGTGAAGACGGCGCGGATTACGATGCAGGTGCGCTTCCGCGGCGGCCGCACGGCGGTGCTGGAGATCGACAAGCCCAAACCGATAGCGTTGGTCCGCAAGACTCTACCGGAACTGGTGCAGTTGGTTGATGATTTGCTGGAAACCTGTTCCGATAAAGAGGTGGCCCAGCGTCTCAACGAACAAGGCCGCACAAACTGGAGGGGTGACGCATTTACCTATCAAAAGGTATGGTTGATTCGGCAGGCCTACCATCTTAAGAGTCGGTATGAGCGGTTGCGTGCGCGAGGAATGTTGACCGCCAATGAACTCGCCCAGCAATTGGGCGTCTGTCCGACAACGATATATCAATGGGGACACACAGGCTTGTTGCATGAACATCGCTACGGGCATCGACACCGGTGCCTCTACGAGCCGCTCGGCTCGGCGAAATTAACTAAAGGCAAGGGTGGACGACGCCCCCGGCCGGCGACACTATCAACCGCTGGATTAACCGCACAAGGTGCAATATGAAGCGTACGCCTTGGCCTGGCTGCTGTTGGCACACAGGCTCTCAATATTGAGCTGGTACAGCACCCGCCCGAAGTGCGTCACGCCATGTTCCTTGTCGACCTGCTTACGATTGACCCGGAAGATCGATGCCTTGTCACTGTAGAACGCCTGCGGCTTGCCGTGCCGCTCCAGATAGGCCCGCGTGGCTTCGAAATAACTGAACGTCGACTCGCTATAGGTGAAATGCAGGTGCATCAACCGGCTGGTCGCATCATCAATGAACACGAGAAGCGTGCAGGCCGGCGCCCGGTCCTCAAACCAGCGGTGGTCGCTGCCATCAATCTGGATCAGTTCGCCGACACAATGACGCCGGTTACGCGGCTGGTAAACCGAAGGCGATCGCAGTTTGCGGGGAATCCATAGACCGGCTTCCGACATTAGCTTGCGGACCGTTTCCTTGCTCAAGACTAAGCCATGGCGCTCCCGCAGCTTCTCGCACGCCAATGTCGGACCAAAATCCGCATAGCGTTCACGGATGATCGACAGCGCCATGCTAGCCAATCCTGGTGATAATTGACGATGGCCTGGTTGACCTCGCTGATGCGATATCACAGCCGTATTGCCTTCGGCCCGATATCGACTGACTAGCCGATTGACTTGGCGCTTAGACATTTGCAGCTGTGTAGCCGCGGTTGCCGCGCGCAGATTTCCCGCCGCAACTGCCTCGATAGTCTTGAGCCTGTCAAATTCACGCATGCTCATGGTAATCATCCCACTGCGAGCCATGATGTGCCTCCTGAACCAGGTAAGCAACCAGCATGGACCGCTTAATATCTCAAGACTTGCTTAAAACGAGACATTCTGATTTAGCCAGATCGAGACATTCTAATCTTGCTATTACATGCAAACAACGTAATCTTGGTAGTTTGGGCCGGTGTTGCGTATGCTTTGGTTTTGAATTTTTTTATTTTTTAATGGGGAAAGCGGTCGAGTTATCCACAGGTTATTCACATTTCTAAGAGCTGACCGTTGCGTCTCTTTAGTGCAAGGTTTGTTGCGCAAACCGTTGCTTGGTGACGCAACGGTGCTAAAGCTGCAATGGTGACACGAGCAGCCTTAGTGTTGCGTGCCGAATGCCGGGGGCAGTTCAGTTTTGGTTTTTGGCTTCACGCCGAGTTGCCACAGGACGTCGATGTTTTTGAGGTAGATAGAGACCTTCTCCGGTGAACTATTGATGATCGAATGCTGGTCGCCATCGGCACTTTCGACTGTCACTGTCCACGGATCTTCCAAGCTTTGAGCGACATCATCCACTTTGTCACGGTACTCGTTGAGAGCCGAGCCATTCCAGGCCTGAACAACATCAGGATCCAGCAGCACTACGAGTGAGCCTTTCCGTTCGCCGATATACCGCACGGGGGCAAGCAAGCCGCCTAGGTAAAGTATCTGAATCGCGTCAATCAAACGCTCGTCGTGATCCTCGTCCCAGATGATCGCGAAGTCTAGGAAGGCGCCGCGCTGGAGCGGCACGAGAAACTCGTCGTGCCAAGTAGGAACACGCAGAACCGAGTAGTGTGTTCCTCTGCCCAGATTGCCCACGGGGCGTGTCTCGTCATACAGTGTCTGGAAGAAGGGGCAATATGACATGTTGTACTCTTTTCGAGAGGGGAGCGGCTTCAACCGCGAGAATCAGTTATTTCGTGGTAGAAGGTGTCACGTAAATACTATCATGCGTAGTAAACCAGACCCAACCTGCTAACTTCCGTCCGATTTCATCGCACCTTGAAACTAGCCTAACTTCTAAGTCCGATCATAACCGGTCAGTTGGTGCTCCGTCATAGCCCTTCAAAGGGAACGCTTGCCCTCTTCACCCAAGCGTGCGCCGGTCGTACCTGGACAACTTCCTACTTGAGACGATGACGCTCTTAGTTGCGACCATCGGCTGAAGTTGTTCTGAAACCAAAGGAACTTCTTCTACATTTTGCCTCTAAGCAATATTGGGCAGTCCGTATATTATCAATGTGACTCCGATTCTACCGTCCTTGTAAACCTTGTCCTGATAAAACCGGGAAATGAAATAATGACTGTAGAAACAGTGGCTTAGTATGAATTTAACACGACAGCATCGCTGGTTTATCAGGCCGAATTCCCGTTTTATCAGGCACTCTAAGCCTTTGAAATATATAGTTATATCGCAGCACATGGCTAACAAGACCAATATCCCATTCTTCGCCGCATCGATGATCGCTTTGGTAGCAGTTGGATGCAGCACGACTCCTGCTGCGCTCAAGCCAGTGGGCCTTGACTTCAAGGAGCTACGGGTCGGTGACATCCTAATTCAGGAAAGGCGAACGGTGGTCATCCGGAATGCCAATGAGCAGGCTTCGCTTTGGAAGGAAGGAATGTGGAGCGGTGGCGGCACGATGCCGAACATCGATTTCTCGCGCTATATGCTGGTAGGCGTTTTTCTGGGGGTGTACCCGGTAGTTGAACGGCCGGAGCTATCGTTTAGTGGCGTTAAGCGGCACTTCGATCCTGATCGGATTGAAGTCACCTACAAAATCAGAGATTACAAACCGGTGTTTGGTAATGTTACGCTTCCGTCAGCGGGAAGCCTTCACAAATTGGCGCTAGTGCCGCGTTCCAATTTACCTGTGCAATTTGTAGAGTTGAAGGAGGAATAATGCGGCGATATAACATGGCATTCAACCCTGACGCAGCGCGCCGGTTAACTTAGAACGTTAAATGCTTTCCACAAGAATGAAGAGCCGGTCAAGCAACATCGTTGTCTTCCTTTTGGCGCTGGTAGTAGTTGGAGGGTGCGCAACACGTCCTGAATTTGTAGATCATGCATTCAGCTTCAACACGTCATTTGAAAGCCCTGACATCGAGGTCATAGACTATCGTTACGGCACGTCACGACATCCTGGCGCGCGAGGCGATCCAGAGAGACGAAGGGGGCAGACAAATATCAATGGCCGGATGTTAAGAGGAGACGTTCTGTATGTTAAATGGCTTGTCAAGACAAGCCACCAAGTCTATGAAGAGACGGTGGATCTAGCGTCAAAGCTTCCTCGTGATATAGAAAGAAAGCGAATCCATTTCTACATCAAAGGGTCGAATTTGTTCGTATATCTGGTCGAACACCAGCCAAGGCCAAAGGAGTCGACCGTTGGGGGACCGCCGATGTATCAAGGTCAAAAAGTCCAACTTATTTACCCTGACAGAGAACATGACTAGTTCAACATGCAAACCTATCCCATTTAACCTACCGAAGTAAAATTGGCTGAAACGCGTAAGTAATTTTAGCTACATATCCGTCCTTGAGAAGCTTTTCTTAACTCAATCAATCACTTACGCTGAAATGCGCTGGGACTGTTAAAAATATGGTGGGTTAGTTTGTTGGTATGATGAAATCTTGAAAAGTTTGGCTGTTTTGGGAATGAGGGATAAGACAAGAAAAGTAGTCAGTTATAAAAAACAAAAATCAGGGGGCGTGATGAAGATCATTGTTCGGGCTGAGCTGGTCACGGATTGGGGAGAGACCACGGCCGTCGAGGTGGCACAGTTTGATCGACCTGTTTCTGAACTTGAACCTGAGTGCCTCGGCTTGTCGCTAGCAGACGGCAAGCAGGTTCTGTCCAATCTGCAGAAATTCTTCGTCCCCGCTCAGGCTTACGAGTATTGCGAAGTTCGAAGCGTATGTAGTAACTGCCGCCGACAGCTCCGGCTGAAGGACTACAGGCGCCTCAAGGTGGACACCGTATTCGGCACTGTCAGTGTCCGCAGTCCCCGCTTAATGTCCTGTCCTTGCGAGCCGCCATATTATCTGGAAGGCTTGTTTAGCCCGATGTCACAGATCATTCCTGAACGGGCTGCACCGGGCCTGCTTCTCCTTCAAGCCAGGCTGGCTTCGAAGATGTCCTTTAGGCAGGTGGTTTCGATCATGCAGGAATTCCTGCCGGGTACCGAAAAGCTTAATCATGTGACAGTACGAAATCGTACTTTGCGGCTCGGATCTCGAATCGATGGCATCGAGTTGCCGCTTGCTGTGCCGTTATCTCCAGATAACGAGTGGTCTATTGCGATCGACGGCGGGTTCGTACGGGGAAGGGATGAAGCGCGGCCCGCCTCGTTCGAGATACTAACAGGACGTCTTAGTGCGCCTGGCATGAAGCCACGCGTTTTTGCCTGTGTGCGTGGTGAAGTAGACTCGATAGCGGAGCGCCTTGCTTCGCTGCTACAGACCTGTTCTGGCTCGCCCGCGCCCAAGGTCTGCATGATTACGGACGGTGCCAATGGTGTACAGAGCATACATCGCCAGTTGCCGTTTCCGGCAACCCCCATTTTGGACTGGTTCCATATCTCCATGCGTATTCGGTACCTGGAGCAGATATCCAAAGGAATGCACGCACGCTCGGAAACCGAGAAGCACACGAAAAGCGTTTTGTGCAAACAGATGACAAAGTTACGATGGTGCTTTTGGAATGCTAGTTTTAAGAAAGCCGAAGAGAAGATTCATCAAGCCTTGATGCTATGCCGGATTATTGTCCCGCAAACGCCAGCCTTTCGCGACAGCTTAAGCCATCTCGATTACCGGCTGAGAGATCTTTGGGCGTACATAGGAAGCAACAAGAGCTCAGTGATTGCTTATGCAAAGCGCCAGAGGGAAGACAAGCCGGTTTCAACAGCCATGGCGGAATCAGCCGTCAACCAGGTTATCAATGCACGCATGTGCAAACGACAGCAAATGCGTTGGACGCCACGTGGAGCACATCTGCTGGCGCAAGTACGGTGCGCCGTAATCAACGGCGATCTCCCACAGAAACTTGCTGCATACAACAAGAAGATGAGCGAGATGCCGGAGCATATAAGTCGTTTTCTCGAGCTTCTACGCGCCGGGATGGAGAGAGAGCCCCAGCCTTTTTAACACTCCCCACGATTGACGACGACAGCGCCGAAAAAACAGCGGTCATCACATGCCGTATGCCGGCGGCATTGGCGGCGCAGGTGCACGACGCTTGTGAACGATCGGGCAAGAGTCCGTCGCGCCTGATCAGGGAAGTGCTTGAGGCGGCATTTAAGGATGAAAAGCTGGTCATCACGCCGCCGCCGGCGATCCCGGCAAAGATGTACCGGATAACCAATGACATGCATCGGCTTTTCGCGTCAGTATCGAACAACATGAACCAGATGACCAGGAGGCTCAACTATGACCACCTAAATCGGTTGGTTTCCGACAAGACCTATGCGGCTGTTAATGACCAGCTCGCCATCCTCATCCGGGTGCTTGAATCAAGGCTGCCGCCATGATTGCAAGGCAGCGCGGCGGGCGCAAAGGCATAGTCGAGTATCTAAAGACCGGCAAGAAAGCGGGCCGTCCATTCACGCGCGACGAATTAGACGAGCGCGTGCCGCTGGCAGGGGATATCGATGCGGTCGACAAGCTTATTAAAACGATCCGGCACGGGGCGCAAGCCTATATTCACGTTACCCTAAGTTTCTCTGAACGCGATCTAGAAAAAGCAACGCTGGCGCAAGTGGCGGGGGAATACATGGATCGGCTGATGCCGGCATTCCGGCCAGACGAGTACACCTGGTATGCGGAAGCGCACCTGGCGCGGATCAAGGCCTATACCCACGAAACGACGGGGGAGCATGTCGATCGCCTAGACCACATTCACATCATTATCCCGAATGTGAATCTGCTGAATGGCAAAGCATTGGACCCGATTGGCCGGGGCGAAAATAATATTTGGTTAGACGCGATTCAGGAGGATATCAATCGCCGGTGGGGGTTCGTATCACCGAAGGACAGGCCTCGAGCAGACAGCACGACCAAGGCAGACATTATCAGCCGGGACAAGGTAACGAAATTCCGCAAAGGGTCTTTCAAAGACGTAAAGGCCAAGCTGGAACAGCTGGTCATCGATCGCGGCATCGCGACAAAAAAAGACTTGGTGGCGCTGGCGAAAGAATACGGCGAGGTCAAGATACGCAACCAAGGGCGCGGGCCGGAGCGCGAATACGTGGCGATCAAGCCGACGGAGTTCGATAAGTGGGTCAACCTCTCGTCGGGCATTTTCCGAGACTGCATGGGCGCGACGCCGCGTTTTATCAGTGAGGATGAGAAGCGCCAGGTCGGCGTCGGCAAGCGCACGGATGCCGATTTGGACGACTTGCTGGAGGACTGGACTATCCGGCGCCAGCGCGAGATAAAACTGTTGAATAGTGGCCGAAAGAAGGAGTACCAAGAATACAAAGCGGCGGACCCGGACACGCGGCTTGCGATGCTGTCCGTTCTGGAATGGGAGTTCTACAAACGCTGGGACAAGGAGATTAGATATGGACGAGACCAAGACGCCGCAAGACCACGGCGACACGCAAAAATCGGAACCGACGCGGATCCCCAATCCGCGTGGGCCAGCCCATCCACCCGAGCAGCCGTTGCTAAACAGAACGCTGCAAAGGCTGCCCGTGGCGAGGCGACCACAACAATTCACGCTCTGCCAAGCCTGCACCAACGCCGTCTGGTTAGCGACGGACCCGCCGGGCGAGAGCCTGAAAGCGTTCTGCCAGGTGTTGTTTCAAGTGGTATGGGACGATCGGGAGCAGGTGCCGACGACGCATTGCGACGCCCACGAACTGCCGGGGGAGCCGACCGAGTAGGGCCGATTGCGGACAATACCGCCCGCAATATGGCGGAGAAGTTGGCGCTCGATCACCAGCACGCGCGGGAGATGAGCAAGGACGAGCAACGGGCATTGATCCGTGAAATCAAGAGGAAGATAGACCCACATTTTTTGCTGGCGAAACTGGCCGCCGACATCGGGCTGCGGCCTGAGGATTACATCGTGGTTGAGCGGGAGGGCGGGGCGACGATCCGGCACAAGGACTCGAAGCACAACCTGGCCGTGACAGATTTTTTATGCCGGCATTGCAAATATCCGTGGCCTCGCGCTAGGGACTATCTGCAGGCCTGCCTAAGCTTGCAGAAAGTGCAGAAACGCGCGCCGATCACACCGCCGCCGCCGAACCCGGATCAATGGCGCCGGTTCCAGCGCACCAGGCTAAAAACACGATCCCTGCAACGCCTGATCGAGCGGGAAGCCATTCGCGCGGCCAAGGATGCGTTGCGAGCGATACGAGCGCAGCATCAAGCGGAAATGCAGGCATTGCGGCGCCAGCGCCTAACCTATGCCGAGTTCAAAAAACAGCGCTCCTTGCTGAAAATCCAAGCCGCGAAGAAAGAGCAGGAGCTACTGGCGACGATCCGTGCGCACCGGGCGCGCATTGAAGAATTGGACCGCGCAGACCCGGCGCGCAACATGTATCGCGGCTTCCTGATGGAGCGCGCGATGGCCGGCGACCCGGAGGCCTTGATGGAATTGCGTCGGCAGCGCATCGAGGCGGAGCGGCGCGCGAAACGTCGTGGGGTGGCGATCATCGGCTTTGGCGTGAGCGTTACCGTGCATCTCCCGAAGCAAACTGATGATCTGAGCTACAGTGTGCGAAAGAACGGGGACGTATCGTTTTTCAACAAGAACGGCGTTGAAATCATGCGCGACACCAGCGACGCCATCTACGTCATGGAGCTGACCGACGACACAATCGAGCTGGCGCTGATCATGGCGCAAAAGCGCTTCGGCAATGGCCGTTTTGATCCGCTAGGGGACGATGCGTTCAATGAGCGTGTCGTGAAGGTTGCTGCCGAGCGCGGCCTAGCCATTCGGTTCAAGGATCAGAAATTCAACGACCGCTTGGAGCAGCTGAAGAAAGCCATGCGGCCCGCGCCGCTGCCAGGCTACAAGTTTCTGCAATCAGACTCGAACGACCAGGGCGGCAATACCGGCGCAAAACCCAAGAAACCGACTTGATTCCGCACCATCTGGTGCGGTTTCAGCGCCGCGTGGCGCGGACTTGACGCCGCGCGGCGTTATAATCAGCGACGGTGGGACGGCACGATATGCACATGCGGCATGTTTGTGCCGTCGTCATGGTGCACCACATAGAAGGCCGGCTTGCGCACCTTGAATAGCCGCGCCATCCGGGCAATCGTTTCTTCAACCTTGCTGGGCTCGCAAATCGCATGAGAGGGCTGCTTACGCTGTTTTTTCATGGATGACTCCGCAGGTATGGTCATGCCAATACGATAGCATTGGGGACGCCGCAAGGGCATTCCGGCGCCGTCCGAAAGATGATCCATTTTTGGATCATTACTCCTTTAGGAAAACCCGCGTCGTCAGGGCACAGGCCCGGCTCAAAAATGGCTGCGATGGTGAAGGCGATTTCCATATACCGCAGCGCGCAGCCGGCAGAGCAGCGCCTGTAGATGGCTGGGGCCGCATCGTAGATCGGTCCCCGGCTCGGATGCCGCACCAACTCTCACGAAAGCGCTTATGGCAGAGAATACCCCGCGGGTGTTAGACGAACGTGACGTGGCTTGGCTGGCGCAGAAATACCTGCACGGCGAGTTTCTTGGCCTGAGCGAATTCATCCGCACGGTGGAAGATGCCGTGCTCACACAGCAGCGGCATGTCGCACGCGGTTATTCGCTGATGACGCGGACAATCGAGAAGGCGTCCAACAATGCCTGACACGCTTGCTTTTGTTCGCCTGGTGCATACACTCAAGGCATGCAAAGCACACACAGCAAACAGAGGGACAGACTTGCCGCGAGCCTGCCGGACAAATCACGTATAGGGGAGCGCAAGCGCGCATTCCAAGCGGAGAACCGCCGGCAAATGTCGGCGGGATTGCTGCCGGCAGACGAGGCGGCGCTGATATCGCGTGAAGCGGCGCGCGGTGCCGCATTCAAGTTCAAGACATGACCGGCATTCTGAGCAAATGAGAAAAGGTCTCAAAATGGCCGGAAACCCGCATGAATGCTGGATTTTCGCCAATTTCGGTTAGATTTAATAATAGTGACTTGTCGCATGTAATGTTTTAACCCATGGCTTTTTCGGGGTTTTGATCCCTTCCCCAAGTGTAAGAACCTACACCTTTACGCCGTATTGCCGTAGGTTTGTACACTTCAGCCAACACGGCATCAAAAAATGCCATGAATGGTTATTCGGGCTTTGGCGGCTGATTTTCGGCCTTCCACTTTTCCAAATCGGCCAAGATCAACTGGATGGCCTCCTCAGACACAACGAATCGATGCTGCGCAGTTCCTGCAGTACCTCGTGTACAAACTCCGTTAGCACCCGGTCTCCAGCAGCATGGCCATGCGTATCGTTGACCGGCTTAAAATTGTCCAAGTCGACAAGCAGTAGGGCCATTGATTTTCCGGTGCGTGAGGCGCGCGACATTTCGCGATTGCCAATGTCGAAGAAGGCGGGGCGCGACCAGGCGCCAGTAAGGTAGTCATGATTGGCCGCATACTCGGCCAATAGTACGATGCGCCGATGTGCAATCAGCAGGGCACCGAAGGCCAGAACTGGCAGGGCAAAGGCACCCGCAGAAAGCATAAGAACGTTCCAGCCCGATGGCTCCAGTAACGACGCGGGGGCGTTCTCGACGGTAAATTGATGCAGCACACGGAACGTGTGGCCGACGGCAATCATGCTGCACATCGCCAAAATGAAAAGTTTGGGATAGTACGGCCGGCGCCATTCGTTCCTTGCTTGTAATAAGGTGTAGCCAATAGCGACGGCTATACCAACTTGGTACAAGGATGCTACGGCTGTCCTGGCTGGGAAAGAGTTGTACACATAGTGAAAATACCCGATAGCTGCTGTCAATCCTGCGACGGTGGCAGCCAGAGTGCGCACATGTGCAGGGCGCTTGAACAACTGGCGATAACCAGCCAGGACGGCTGCCGATGCTGCGGCATAGACGCCATTTGCTAACTCATAGGCAAAGAAAGGGGACAGTTCGCGCCCATAGGCATACAGGATGTTACCTGCCATTCCCAACACGCTGGCCAGAATGACTTGGCGAATTCCTTTTACCCCATTCTCCCGAAAGGAGAACAGGACGAGCATTCATTGTGCGCTCCTTATTTTGTCGCCCTACCAGAGATGGCATCCAGCCAAGATGTCTGGGAATCGGCCCAGCCATCCCCTGCTCATCTCGCGTCAATTCGTTTTGTGCCACCAGATAATGATGAATGGGTCTACCCAAGCTTATCCCTGCTAGATTCACTGAAGTACTTCGCCAAATGTTTCTTAAATGAGAATTTAAGAAACATCAAAGTTGCTTGCCTTCCATTGTAAAAGCGAAAACAGCGGTATTTTTTTCGCATGCCCTAAACGCAATCTTAAATCATTGATTTTGATTAATCTGTCCATGAACAAAAAATAAAAAAATTTTCTTGACTTAACTAAAAGGGCTTATGTATTCTACATACCAATCACTTGGTATGTTACGAGAGCGATACATGCCAAGTTTTCCCCATCAACAGGAGTGCATGGCATGGCGCATCAAAAAACAGTGAAAATCTTTCCGGCGAAATCAACGATCGATCTCGATTACCTGATTCAGGAAGAGCGTGTTCACGGTAGCCTCTACACGAATACAGACTTGTTCGAGCAGGAAATGCGACAGATTTTCTATGGCGGTTGGGTCTTTGTCGGGCATGACTCGGAAATCCCGGCGGCGGGCGAATATCAGCGCCGTACTATCGGCCGCGAAGAAGTCATCATGGTGCGTCAGAAAGATAACTCGATCGCCGTGCTTTCTAACCGTTGTGCTCATCGCGGCAATCTGATGTGCATAAACAAGAGCGGAAAAACCAAATACCTAACCTGTGCCTACCACGGCTGGGTATATGGCTTAGACGGAAAATTGCTGGACGTGCCGTATCCCGGTGGCTTTCCTAAATCAAAGGAAGGCATCGGCCTGAACGCGTTGCGCACTGAAGAGTATCGCGGATTCGTATTTGCCACGTTTAACGAAGCGGTCGGCCCGCTCGCCGACCACCTCGGCAAGGCCAAAGTATTGATTGATCGTGCTTGTGATATGTCACCGGTCGGCAGGATCAAACTCACTGCCGGATGGGTTAAGCAGCGGTTCGACGCTAACTGGAAAATGCTTCCCGAAAATGATACCGACGGCTATCACGTGAACTACGTGCATTCGTCTTTTGCCCGCGTCATCGATTCCCACTATAACGCTGCTGCAATCGCCACCGAGGAAAGCCTGGTTTCGGAAACCAAGGATTGGGGCAACGGCCATACCGAGCTGTTTTTCTCGCCATCGTACAAGGAATATTTCGAATGGCTCGGCGTCAAGGGAGACCGCTATCCAGAATATGCGCAACAGCTCAAGAACAGCTATGGAGAGGAAAAAGGCGATCGGATTTTGAGAGACGGCCCGCCCCATGCTGCAATTTTCCCGAATCTATTCCTCGGCGAAATGAATATCGTCATTTTCGAACCGGTCAATGCGCACCAGTGCATCCAGTGGCACACGCCAATGCTTTTGGAAGGTGTGCCTGACGAAGTTAACCAGCGAATCTTGCGCCAGTCAGAAGCAGCCCTTGGGCCTTCAGCCTTTCTGCTGGCGGATGACAGCGTGATCTCGGAGCGGCAACAGCTGGCAATGCGTGACCAGGCAGGCTGGCTCGACGTTTCACGCGGCATGAATCGCGACGTGGTTGATGCCGAAGGCATCATCACCGGCCACGTCACTGACGAATGTACCAACCGCGGATTTTGGCGCCATTACAAGAAGGTGATGCAAAAAGAATTGCCGGTACAGCAAAAGGAAACAGAAGAACCCTCTTGTTCGCATTGAACTCGCAGGCCAATCGCATTAACGCAGCGCAAAAGACAACCACGAGAATATTTCGGAGATAAATGATGAGCACCGCAGCACCGTTAAAAAATCCACAACCGGTGGCCCCGAACGTCACCGCCATCAGTCCCGAGGAATATCTCGCCATTAGCGCATTCATCTATCGCGACGCACGGCTTGCGGATGAGTCGCGTTACGCAGAGTGGGAGGCGTTAGTCGACGACGATATGATTTATTGGGTCCCGCGCGGCGAGGGGGATTTTGACATGAACAAACATCTTTCGATCACCGCCGATAACCGCTCACGCCTGCGTACTCGGATCGCCCAGCTCAATACCGGCGAACGCCATTCCCAATTGCCCGTGTCCAGAATGCGGCGCGTTGTATCGAACATCGAGGTCGAGCGCAAAGGCGACGGCGAATACCAAGTGTTCTCTAACTTCGTCCTCTATGAATTGCGCATGTCCTCCACGCGCACTGTCGAAGTCTGGCCCGGGCGGACTGAGCACCACCTGCGCTGGAAAAACAATGAACTCAAGATGTACTTTAAAAAAGTGACGCTTGTGCATGGCGATGAAGCCATCCCGAGCCTGGCTTTCATTATTTAACCTATTCCGCCGAGCGCATGAAACACAAACCTATTGCTGCTATTGCCGGTCTCGGTTTCAGCGAGCTTTCGCGTAAGCCAATCGGTACCTCACGGGAGCTAGCAGCTGCCGCAGTAGACGCTGCGATCACAGACGCAGGCTTAAAAAAGAGCGAAATTGACGGTCTGCTGATCAATCGCAGCCCAGTGGCAGACCCCGACGAAGTGCCGCTCCGCTTGCAGAACGATCTGCAATTACGCAATCTTGGCTTGCTAGCGGCAATCGATTCCGAAGGCTCTTCGGCCGTACAAATGGTCCAGTACGCAGCAATGGCGATCCGTCAGGGCATGGCCAAAACGGTGGTCTGTGTTTTCTCCGACACACCTGTTAAGGCAAGCGGCGGCGGCAACACTTTCGCCATTGCGATGCCGTTAACCGGTGTGGAAGGCTGGGAGCGTCAGCAGGGCTTTTTAGGGGCGTCGGCGGCCTATGCACTGGCAGCCCGCCAACACATGGCACGCAACGGCACGACTGAACGTCAGTTGGGCGCGTATGCGGTGAGCTGCCGCGAATGGGCCGCTTTAAACCCTCAAGCCTTTTTAAGGACGCCTCTTAGTATCGAAGATTACCTCGCTTCACCAATGGTAGTCGCGCCGTTTCGCATGCTTGATTGCTGCTACCCCGTGAATGGCGCAATTGCGCTCGTTGTAACCAGTGCGAAGCGCGCCGAAAACGGGCCACACGCACCGGTTTACATTCACGGAATGGGACAGGGTCATCGTGGCCGCAGTGGTCTGCGCGGTGACGGCGACGAAATCGGCACCGGAGCTCCACAGGCAGCGAAGATAGCGTACAAAAACGCCGGCGTTACCGCAGCAGACGTGACTGCCTGCGAGTTTTACGACGCGTTTTCTTACGTCGGCATTCTAGCGCTGGAAGAGTACGGTCTTTGCAAGCCGGGCGAGGCGGCTGCATACGTGGCGGATGGCCACACGGCGCCCGGAGGGAAATTGCCCGTCAACACAGGTGGCGGGCACTTATCCGGATTTTATTTGCAGGGCGTAACACCTCTTTCCGAAGGCGTGATCCAGGTCCGGGGCACGGGTGGCGAGCGCCAAGTGGTAAACAATGATCTGCTATTGGTGACGGGTTCGGGTGGCTGCCTCGACTATCACGCCTGTGTTCTGCTTAGCCCGCACGCAGCGCTAAATTGAAGGAACCTGTCCCATGCAAACCCTATACGACGAATACGATAAAGAGTTCCTGGCCTTTGTCGGCAATAACGAATTGCGCATTCCCGTGGATACGAAAACCGGCAAGGCGCTCGGCTTGCATGCACGCAGCTGGCGCAAGGCGGCAGGCTCCACGGTGCAATGGCAGCCCGCAAAAGGTACTGGTACGGTGATATCGTATGTCGAATTCCATCGCCAATATGCCGAAGACTTTCCGGTCCCCTATACGGTCGCCCTGGTGGAATTGGCAGAAGGTCCGCAACTACTGGCGCGCTTGGCGCATGCGGGCGATGACGAGCCAGAAGTAGGGATGGCAGTCAGTGCGCGATTTGATTCGAAAGGACTGATCTTCCACCCGATGACTTAGTAAGCCGCAGAAAATCACAAATATTAGGAGACGAGAAAATCATGCTGTATCTACGCGAGATGATCAAACGTTGCGCCAACAATTATCCCACGAAAGTCGCGTACTACTGCGGCAACCGTACCGCCACCTGGAAACAGATGGACGAGCGCTCAGATCGATTTGCCCGCGCCCTACAAAAAATGGGCCATGGCAAGGGCACAACCGTCTCGATCATGTCGCTTGAATCAATCGAAGTCTACGAGCATTTCTACGCATGCATGAAAATCGGCGCAATGCGGGTCGGTATCAATACGCAATACGCCTGGCCGGAAGTACTGCACGTTTTGAAAGACAGCAAAACACGCGTGCTGTTGGTCGACGCTCGCCTGAAAACCATGGCCGCCGACCATCGCAGTGAACTCGAGGAAATTGGCATTACCGTAGTCGGCTATAACGGAGAGCATGACTTTCCGCTTGATTATGAGACGCTGTTAAGCGAAGCAAGCGGTGCACCGGAGTGGCCAGCACTCGCACCTGACGACTTGCTGTTTTGCAGCTATACCTCCGGCACCACAGGTGTACCGAAAGGCGTAATGCTGACACAGCAAGGCGGCGCTGACTGCGTGATTCATTCCTTGATTTCATTTGGCTTCGCTCCCGATGACGTCTGGTATATGCCAGCTGCATCCGCTTGGGTAGTGATCATCATGAATTGTTATGGACTTGGCAACGCCATGACCACGATCATCCCCGACGGCTCGTTCAAAATTGATGCCTTTTTGAGAGATGTCGAGCGCTTCCGCGTAACCGTCGGATTGCTTGTGCCGACCATGGTGCAACGGGCTATTGCCGAACAACAAAACGCCAAATATGATCTGTCCTCTCTACGGCTGCTGATGTACGGCTCCTCGCCTGCGACCCCAAAGCTGATCCGAGACGCTCGGGAAGCATTCAAGGTCGAAATGATTCAGACCTATGCATTGACCGAATCGACCGGTGGCTGGGTCACATATTTGACGGAAGCCGATCACAAGCTGGCACTCGAATCCGAGCCCGAATTGCTGAGATCGGTCGGTCGTGTCGGCATTCATTTCGACTGCTCGATTCGCGACGACGAAGGCCGGCCGCTGCCGCCAAATACCAAGGGCGAAATCTGGTTGCGCGGCACAACCCTCATGAAGGGGTACATGAATCTGCCGAAGGAGACGGCCGAAGCGTTAAAGGATGGCTGGCTACGCACCAACGATATCGGCCGCATGGATGAACGTGGCTACATGTATCTGCTGGATCGGCAAAAGTTCATGATTATCACCGGTGCCGTGAATGTTTTTCCCACCACTGTCGAGGCGGTAATCGTCGAGCACCCGGCGGTTTTGGAAGTGGCTGTGGTTGGCGTTCCGCATCCGGAATGGGGCGAGGCCGTGGTCGCGGTTATCAACAGAAAGCCGACGCACAAGAACACCAGCGTGGAAGATATCATCGGTTTTTGCCACGGCAAGTTAAGCAAGCAAGAGACACCCAAGCATGTAGTGTTCGTCGATGAGTTGCCCAAGACCGCTAATGCCAAGGTCAAGAAAGCGGAAATTAGAAAGTGGTTAAGTAACGAAAAAGGCTTAGTGCCATGGAATACGGAGATCGAGTGAAGTCGAACACAACGGATAAGGCAGGCCAAGCCGCATATGCAGGCGATCAATCCAAGGGCGCAGTGGAAATTGCCGAGCGCTGTATCGCCAAGATGCGATCGAATGACCGGGTGTCGGACGGGCTGGGAATCGCAATCGAATCGAGCGGGCCTGGTCGCATCGTACTGTCGATGACAGTTGCCGAAGCCATGCTCAATGCCTATGACATATGCCACGGCGGCTATATTTTTACGCTGGCCGACACTGCCTTTGCGTATGCAGCCAGCACACGCAACAACGTGGCGGTGGCGCTGAATTGCCATATTGATTACGTGCGACCAGCCAAACGGGGCGACCGACTGTACGCGCATTCGGAAGTAACGTATGCCGGCAAGACCACCGGTACGACGCTGGTGCGCGTGATCGATCAGGAAGGGTGCCAGATCGCCGAACTGCATGGACGCTACTACAACCTTGGCCAGGCGCTCCTTAATGAAAATGAAACTGGCGGAGGCGGGCGTGGCGAACCAAGCTGAGTTGACATTTCTGCTGCATACCGACGACGTCAAGCCCGAGTGCGGTACCCGCGTCGATGTCGCGGGTCGCCCGCCGATCGCAGTATTTCGTCTTGGCGACGAGTTCTTTGCCATTGACGATACCTGTACGCACGGCGCTGCCTCCTTATCCGAAGGCGATATCGAGGACGGCCAGGTGGAGTGTCCTTTCCATAGTGGTACCTTCGATATTCGTACCGGCGAAGCGACGGCGTTGCCGTGTACCAAACCGGTCGCAATGTACCCGATCGTAATTGAAAACGACCGTATTTTTGTACGGCTGGACCAAGGTGATAACGCTGGGCAGTCGGTCTGCCCTCGTCAAAAGTCGGACGCGCAATGATCCGACAAGAATAAAAGTTTTACCGCTTGCTTAATACAGGGGAACAAATTTGTTGTTTGATGCAGCAAACTAAAGGAGACTGAAGTGGAACAAATTACGAAAATCACCAAAAAACTGTTGACAGCCGTACTACCGGTAATGTTTGCAGTTCCACTGATGGCCAGTGCGCCGGCCGCAGCGCAGGGTAAGCCCCCGCTCAAGATCGGAGCGTTTTTATCTGCAACTGGCCCCGCATCCTATTTGGGTTCGGGCGAGATGAAAACACTGCAGCTATATGTCGATACGCTTAACAAATCAGGCGGCGTTGACGGCCGCAAGGTCGAGTTATATGCCTATGATGACGAGACCGATGCTGCGCGCGCCAATACCTTTGCAAAGCGGTTGATCAACAATGACCAGGTGCATGCCATTATCGGGGGATCGACTACGGGCACCACCATGTCGGTTGTGCCACTGGCCGAGCGCGCCGGCATCCCGCTGCTGTCTTTGGCAGGTGGCTCGGTGATTATCGACCCGGTCAAAAAGTTCGTGTTCAAGATGAACCACACCGACATGGAGGCCGTCAGGAAGATATATGACCACATGCTGGCGCAGGGAATCAAGAACATCGGCATCATTGCCGGCACCGACGCGTTCGGGCACGCGGCGCTGGATGCAGCACAAAAGCTCGCCCCTGAAAAAGGTATCAAGATTCTGCGCGAAGAATCATTTAATCCTAAAGATACCGACATGACGGCGCAACTGACCAAACTGCGCCAAGAGAAAGGTATCCAGGCCATATTGAACCTCGGCTTCGGTGAGCCAGCAGTGATGGTCGCGCGTGGCTATAAACAGCTCGGCATAGATCTTCCACATTACGGCACGCATGCGTTGGCCTCCGACAGTTTCATTAAGTTGGCCGGGCCGGCAGCCGAAGACATGATCATGACCAATGGAGCAATTCTGGTGTCGGACCAGTTGGCACCCAACGATCCGCAGCGCCCGGTGGTCCAGGGCTATGTTAAGGCATACAAGGAAAAATTCGGCGAAGCCCCTTCTTTTTTTGGGGGCAATGCTTATGACGCGCTGATGTTGATCAAGAGTGCCGTGGAAAAGAGCGGCTCTGTCGATCCACAAAAAATCCGTGATGGTATTGAAAAAAATGATGCCTACACCGGAGTAACGGGCGCCTTCCGTATGTCGCCTACCGACCACGTCGGTCTGACTGCGGATTCCTTGAAGGTTGTACGTGTCAAGAATGGCAAGTGGGTGTTGCTACAGTAATTAATGCGCGTAACACGCAGTGCTCGGCGACAGAACTGGAGCGGAGCACTGTGTTAAGTCTAACGGTCCGAACGTGACAATGACTGAATTTCGATACAAGCTCTCGTCAAGCGGTAACAGCCAAGGAATATCCATATGGACGCAGCATTAGTTCAATTTCTCTCATCCGGCATCACTGAAGGATCGCGTTATGCGCTGGCAGCGCTTGGCTTTACGCTGATTTACAACGCCAGTGGTGCTATCAATTTTGCCCAGGGCGAGTCGATTATGCTGGGCGGCATGATGACTGCAGTACTGCTCGGAATCGGCATGCCATATTCCGCCGCGATAATGTGTGCGGTGCTGGTCGCACTAGTAACCAGCGTCGTTCTGCAAAAATTGGCGGTGCACACCTTGAATAAGTCTGGCGTGCTGACTGTGATCATATTGACGGTGGCATTTGGCATGATCCTGCGTGGCTTCGTGCAGGCATTCTGGGGCACGGCGACCCGTTCTCTGCCACCGTTCACCAGCGCCGAGCCACTTCGTTTTCTGGGCGGGACGATTTTGCCGCAAACGCTATGGGTCATAGCCGTGACGACGATAGTCTTGCTGGCATTGGGCTGGTTTTTTCGCTATAGCCGCGTCGGCCGCGCTTTTCTTGCGGCGGCATCCAATGCCGAAACGGCCCAATTAATGGGCATTAACGTTCGCTTTATTTTATTGCTGGCGTTCGTCATTGCCGGCTTTCTTGGTTCGGTGGCCGGCGTTGTCACCGGCCCAATCACCTATACCTCGTACGACGCCGGCATGATGGTAGGACTCAAGGCAATTATCGCTGCCATCGTAGGCGGCATGGGCAGCGTGCCAGGGGCGGTCGTCGGCGGCCTCTTGCTCGGTCTGGCGGAAGCACTGACAGCCGGTTACATCTCTTCGCAATACAAGGACGCCGTACCCTTCCTGATCGTGGTGCTGGTATTTCTGGTTCGGCCCAACGGCTTCTTCGGCCGCCCTCATCTGGAGCGCGTGTAAGCGATGAACAACCTCAAACTCAAAGCCAACGATACCCCCAAGGCTGCGCCGGCACAGATGGTTGCAGCCGGCGGCATCCGCCAGAACAGCCGCCGCTGGATGATCGTGCTGGCAGTCTTCGTTGCACTTGCGGCATTGCTGCCAGTCGTAGTGCCGAATCCGTTTTACATCGCGATTGCCAACTCGGTATTAATCAATGCCGTCGTGGCAATTTCGCTCACCTTGCTGCTTGGTACCACGGGCCAGCTAAGCCTCGGCCATGCCGCTTTCTACGCACTGGGTGCGTATGTCTCGGCCAACCTAGCCACCAAGCTCGGGTTGCCGGTGTACCTGACGGTGCCACTGGCGGTCGTTGGAGTCAGCGTGTTCGGTTGGGCCATCGCCCGACTGTTCATGCGTCTGAGCGGTTATTACCTGGCAGTAGCTACGCTTGGCGTGGGACTGCTGCTCAGCATCGTGTTACGCAATGAACAGCAGTTGAGCGGCGGACCGGATGGCATGCCGGTCGACGCGCTACAGATGTTCGGCATTTCGCCGGGAGAGTCCGGCTGGTACTGGATTTTCCTGGTGGTGCTGGTTGCGGTCATCATCGCTGCCAAAAACCTGCTGCGCTCGCCGGCCGGCCGTGCCCTGCGGTCGCTGCACGACGCCGAAATCGCTGCCAAGACTTCCGGCATCGATACCCAAGCCTATAAGGTCAAGGTATTCGTATTCTCTTGCGCATTGGTCGGCCTGATGGGCGCGTTGTATGGCCACTATTCCGGCTTCATCACGCCGGCGGCCGCCTCGTTTGTGCGTTCGGTCGAATACGTGATGATGGTGGTGGTCGGCGGTATTGGATCGGTGCCCGGCGCGGTAGTCGGCGCAGGAATCGTCACGCTGCTGCCACATGCGCTGGCAAGCATGGAGCATTATGAAATACTGATAATCGGCTGCATCTTGCTGTTCACCATTTTATTCATGCCCAAGGGCTTGGTGCCAACCTTGCACCATCTTCTCAACCGCATCAAGAACAGGGGGCAGAAATGATCCTCGTCTCTGGCAAGAAGGCTGCGCAGCAGCATCACACTGCCTCGATCGTGCAGGTCGACGGTTTGGGGAAGAAATTTGGTGGGCCACCGGTGCTCAACGACATATCGTTCAAGTTGCAGCGCGGCCAGGTGCATTCGATCATTGGGCCCAATGGCGCAGGCAAGACCACACTGTTAAATATATTGACCGGGATATACAAGCCCACCACCGGTCACGTTCTGTTACACGGCAGCGACATGAGCGCGCTGGAACCGCACCAACTTGCCGCCTGCGGCGTCAGCCGGACCTTTCAAAACCTCAAAGTGTGTTTCAACATGTCGGTGCAAGAAAACGTATTGCTTGGACGGCATCTCCATTTACAAACGGGTTTTCTCGCAGGTATTTTACGCCTGCCGTCAATGCAAAAAAACGAAGAGGAGGCGCACACGCTGGCACGCGAGCTGCTGGAATTCGTTGGTTTGCGTGTCGATGCGGCGCTGCGCCCCGATGCCTTGTCCTATGGTGCATTAAAGCGCTTAGAAATTGCGCGTGCGCTCGCCTGTGATCCGCAACTGCTATTGCTCGATGAGCCAGCGGCCGGGCTCAACCCGCAAGAAACCATGGAAATCAAAAAACTGATTGAACGCCTGGCCGAGCAATCCGTGACGGTAGTGCTGGTCGAGCACGATATGAAGCTGGTTATGGGTGTGTCAGACAACATTGTAGTCATGAACTATGGCCAAAAGATTGCTGAGGGTTCGCCCGAAACGGTGGCACAAAACCCGGACGTGATCGCCGCCTATCTCGGCGCTCATGGCAAACAAGAAAAGGCGGAGGTAACGCCATGACAAAGGTATTCGAGATGAATCGCTCAGAACGCGGTCATGCAGTAGCGCAACCGTTACTGAGCCTGCACGAAGTAGATACCTATTACGGCAGCATTCAGTGCCTGCATCAAGTCACGATTGAAATCATGGCCGGTAGCCTGGTCGCCTTAGTCGGCAGCAATGGTGCCGGCAAGTCTACCTTGCTTAAGACGATCTCTGGCCTGCAGTCCAGCGGCGCCGGCACGCTGGCGTTTAATGGCCAGGACTTGAGACGTGTGCCTGCTTACAAGCGGGTTGGCATGGGCATCGCGCACTGTCCCGAAGGGCGGCAGATCTTTGGCGATTTCAGTGTCGAGGAAAACATTTGTACTGGTGGTTACCTGCAACCGAAAACGACCGTCGCGGAAGACCTGGAAAAGATGTACGCGCTTTTCCCGATCCTCAAAACCAAGCGGCATCAAATGGCTGGATTGTTATCAGGTGGGCAGCAACAAATGCTGGCGATTGCACGCGCTCTTATGAGCCATCCACGTTTGCTGCTGCTCGACGAACCATCCATGGGCTTGGCGCCTTTGATGGTGGAGGAAGTGTTTGCGATTATTGCCAAGCTGCGCCAACAAGGCGTGACCATCTTGCTGGTGGAGCAAAACGCCTATGAGGCATTGCCGCTGGCGGATTGGGCGTATGTCATGGAAACCGGCCGGATCGTGTTGAGTGGGAAGGGCGACGAATTGATGCACAACGAACAGGTGCGTCAAGCCTACCTGGGTATGTGAGCCCGTAACGAGAAACATGGGCGCACCATGAAACTACAACGCCTGATTGATCAGGGAAAGAAACAGTCATGATCGACGATATGAATGTCGGAGTGGTGATAGTCGGCGCCGGCCTGGCTGGCGTCAGTGCGGCAACCGGGCTGCGCCGACGCGGTTTTGACCGGCCCATCACATTGATCAATGAAGAGCTGCCGCTGCCATATGACCGTCCGCCCCTGTCCAAAGAGCTGCTTTGCGGCGACCGTTCAGTAGCGGATATCACCCTGCACAACGCAGAATATTATGAAGAACAGCGGATTGCCATCAAATCGGGATCAAGAGTCTGCGGCATTGATCGTGAAGCCCACACCTTGCGTCTAGAGGACGGACAGCCGCTCAATTACAGCCATTTGATTTTCGCCACTGGCGCACGGCCGCGCCATTTGCCGGTGCCCCCTGGGAGCGCTCCTTTGACCCGTCTGTTCCATTTGCGCGAACTGGGCGATGCCATGGCCTTGCGCGAGCATCTTGCGCATGACCGCCATGTGCTGGTGGTCGGTGCCGGTTTTATTGGCCTGGAAGTTGCCGCCTCAGCGCGCCGCCTGGGCTGCAGGGTCACGGTACTGGAAGCGGGGCCGCGCGTGATCGAGCGTGCCGCGCCGCCGGAAGTATCGGCATTTGTGCAACAGGTACACCAGGAAAATGGCGTCGAATTCCGGTTCGGTACGCAAGTTCTCGACGTGATCGAACAGCCGGGATCAATTGCAGTGCATCTGGCGTCCGGTGAGGCGCTGGCTGCCGATGCCGTTTTGGTTGGCATTGGTGTCATTCCCAACGATGTATTGGCACGCGAAGCAGGCCTGGCCTGCGATAACGGCATCGTCGTCGACCAGCATTGCTGCAGTTCCGATCCACGAATATTCGCCATCGGGGACGTAGCCAAAAGCTTCAATCCCTTGATTGCCCGCCATGTCAGGCTCGAGCATTGGGAGAGCGCACGGCAGACCGGAGAAATCGCCGCCGCAACCATCTGCGGGGAACTAGCTGTCAATGCCAGCGTGCCTTGGGTATGGAGCGATCAATATCACCTCAATATTCAATTTCTCGGCTGGTCGGATCCGCGTGCGGAGAAAGTCTTGCGTGGCGAGGTCGGTGGACCTGGCTGGAGCCTGATCGAAGTATTAGATAAGCGCGTGATTGGAGCCGTCTTGATTAACGCCGGCCGGGACCGGCGTCCCATTGAGCGCTTGATCACGAGCCGTCATGTGGTCGATATGGAGCGTCTGGCCGATACCGGCGTCGCGTTGAAAAAGTGGGTGGTAGCATGATCAAAAGTGGCCTGCAAGACCAGACGGCATCTGCCTCGCAGTCGGGCCAAACAGCGGCAGTGACGCACCCGGTGCGCATTGTCGACTGCGATGCAGTCTACCTATGCGGCGAGCATGAAACCTTGTTGCAGGGCATGGCCCGTCTTGGCAAGAAAGGCATCCCGGTTGGGTGCCTAAACGGTGGCTGTGGCGTCTGCAAGATTACCATTCGGAGTGGTGCCATCAATAAAACTGGTGCCATGAGCCGCGCACACGTCAGCGAGCAGGAGGAAGCCCAGGGCGTCGTGCTGGCGTGCCGGGTTTCACCACTCGAAGCGGTCGAAGTTGCAGTGGTTGGTAAGTTGAAGAAGGCGGTCACCCGCACCCCTTGGGGCGCGATCGTGACCTGAAAGAAGTTACGCCGGTTTGTTCACCGCTACCCGGGGCACGCCGAGATTTTCGTGGTAGTGAAAAATGAAGTAACAAGGAGACTGAAATGACTGTAATGAGAATAGGCCACGTCAACATTCGCGTAATGGACATGGAAGCGGCACTCAAGCATTACCAGAATGTTGTAGGTATGAAAATCACGCACCGGGATGAACAAGGCAATGTCTATCTGAAGTGCTGGGACGAATGGAACAAATACTCTGTGATTCTGACGCTGTCGGACCAGGCCGGCATGAACCATATCGCCTACAAGGTCAATAATGAGCAGGACTTGGATGCACTGCAAAAGAAGATTGAAGCGCATGGTATCCAAACAGAAATGCTGCCAGAGGATACATTGCCTTTCGTTGGACGCATGCTCCGGTTTAATCTGCCCAGCGGCCATGATATGCGCCTATACGCCTCTAAGGAATGCGTCGGCACCGATGTCGGTTCCACCAACCCGGACCCATGGCCAGACGATCTGCGCGGCGCCGGCGCCCATTGGCTGGATCATGCCTTGCTGATGTGTGAAATGAATCCTGAAAAAGGCATCAACAAGGTGGCTGACAATACCCGCTTCTTCATCGAAGTGCTCGGATTTTTTCAGACTGAACAAATCGTCGTCGGTCCGGGCGGTGCAATCCAACTGGCGTCGTTTTTGTCGTGTTCCAGCAAGCCGCATGACATCGCGTTTGTCGGCGGCGACCGGCCGGGCATGCATCATTTGTCATTCTTCCTCGATTCGTGGCACGACATTCTAAAGGCAGGCGACGTGATGGCAAAAAACCGCACTCGCATCGACGTGCCGCCAACCCGGCACGGTGTTACACGCGGCGAGACCATCTATTTCTTTGACCCGTCGGGCAATCGCAATGAAACCTTCGCTGGATTGGGTTACCAGGCACAGCGAGATAAGCCAATCATTACGTGGACCGAGGACCAGGCCGCCCGCAGCATCTTCTATCACACCGGCGTCCTGGACGAAAGTTTTACGACCGTATACACCTGATCGCAGGCGATCGAAATGCTGTGACCTTCCTGCCGCAGCGGCAGCCGTTCGGTGCAGCAGTGCACGGCCGAGACGCGGCATGTTTGTGTCGGTTGCCAATATGGGCGTAAACAATATGGGTCGTCATGAATGGGCTGGAGAAAAAATGAATCATGAACCTGGCGTACCCCGGCTGACTTGGGAGGCGGCGCATCTCGCCGTCCAGGCTGCGGTGCGCCAGGCGCTGGAGCTGGGTGTCAGAATCAACGTATCGGTGGTCGACGCCGGGGGTGTCCCATTAGCCGTTCTTCGCATGCATGGCGCGCCGCTGCACTCGATTGACATCAGTGAAGACAAGGCCTACACCGCGGTCAGTTTTGGTCTGGCGACCAGCCAATGGACCGACGTGCTCAAGACGCATTCGGAAGCGGTCAGGCAAGGCTTGCCGCTGCGTCCGCGCTTTGTAATGTTCGGCGGCGGGTTGCCGATCCGATGTGGCAGCGAGCTGATCGGCGGTATTGGCGTGTCAGGCGGCTCCGAGCAGCAAGATGAACAGTGCGCAAAGGCCGGTTTGGCCGCAATCGGATTGCAGCAATAGCGCACATTTAAGGAACAGCAATGAAAGAAATCCTCAATTTTATCAATGGCGAGTATGTCAGTACCGGCAACTGGTTCGACAAGCGCGCACCGTATGACGGGCAATTGATCGCCCGCGTCGCCGAGGCCGGCCGTGCCGAAGTCGATGCTGCGGTGCGTGCGGCGCGCGAAGCCTTGCATGGTCCATGGAGCAAGGTTGGGGTTGCCGAGCGCTCCGAACTGCTCTACGCGGTGGCCGATGAAATCAGCCGGCGCTTCGACGATTTTGTCGAGGCTGAAATAACCGACATGGGGCAGCCGGAGCAATTCGTGCGCCATGTGGATGTGCCGCGTGGCGCTGCAAACTTCAAGGTATTTGCCGACATCGTCAAGAATGTGCCGAACGAATTTTTCGAAATGGCCACGCCGGATGGGCGCGGCGCACTGAATTACTCGTTACGCCGCCCGGTCGGCGTGGTGGCGGTGGTCTGCCCCTGGAACCTGCCATTTTTACTGATGACATGGAAGTTGGGCCCGGCCATGGCGTGTGGCAACACGGTGGTGGTGAAGCCGTCGGAAGAGACGCCGCAGGCAGCCGCATTGCTGGGCGAAGTGATGAACAAGGTCGGCATCCCCAAAGGAGTTTTCAATGTCGTGCAGGGGTTTGGCCCGGATGCAGCCGCATTGCTGGGCGAAGTGATGAACAAGGTCGGCATCCCCAAAGGAGTTTTCAATGTCGTGCAGGGGTTTGGCCCGGATGCTGCCGGTGAATTTCTAACCACCCATCCGCAGGTGGCTGCAATTACATTTACCGGCGAGACTCGCACTGGCGCCGCAATCATGAAGGCGGCTGCCGATGGCGCGCGTCCCATCTCACTCGAAATGGGAGGTAAAAATGCGGCAATCGTGTTTGCCGATTGCGACATGGATGAAGCGATTGCCGGCACGATTCGCTCGACTTTTGCCAACTGCGGACAGGTATGCCTGGGCACCGAACGAATCTATGTCGAGCGCCCGGTCTTCGAGGAATTCGTCACCCGGCTGAAGAGTGCGGTTGAAAAAATGAAGCCCGGCGCGCCAACCGATCCGGAAAGCGGCATGGGGCCACTGATTTCGCAGGAACACCGTAACAAGGTACTGTCCTATTATCAAAAGGCAGCGGAAGAAGGCGCCACAGTGGTGACCGGCGGCGGCATCCCGGAAATGCCCGATGCTCTCAAGGGCGGCTCCTGGGTGCAGCCGACTATTTGGACCGGGCTGCCAGACACGGCCGCGGTCGTGCGTGATGAGATTTTCGGCCCATGCTGTCATATCGCACCGTTCGACACCGAGGAAGAGGTGATCCGCCGCGCCAATGACAATCCCTATGGCCTGGCTTGTGCCATCTGGACCTCGAAGCTGCAGCGTGGCCACCGGGTCGCAGCAGCGATCGAGGCTGGCATTGTATGGGTCAATTCCTGGTTCCTGCGCGACTTGCG
>NZ_LMHZ01000026.1 GCF_001428545.1 Noviherbaspirillum sp. Root189 | reverse complement strand
ACAGAGTCCACATTAGATGCCGGATATACGACTGCAGGCTTCTCCCTAATGTCATTCCCGTCGGTCAGTCTCTTGTACTTTGGAGGGAGTCCATATATGACACGTTATACCAATTCCAACCTGTAACGTGACAAATGAGATCGATGGATTTTTTGACTGGCAAGGCACAGGAGGAGTCAATGAGAGAGTCGACATCGAAGAGGTCGGAAAGAATAATTACATTCAACCAATACTACCATGCAGGTACACCACTATTGACGTGGTGTAGCGCTGATGTCACATGTGATGAGACAGCGTCAAACCCATGCCGCCGCTGCTCTCCAACGCGAAGAAGCCTTCAACGGAAAAAAAGGGTGAATGCCGGATGGTTCTGGTCGGAGGAATGGATGCTGCCATTGCTAGCAGCATCAGCGTTGGTGTAGGAAGCGACGTGCAATGTCGCCATCTTATAAGACGGCCAACATGCCTTTATTACCATGTAGATTATTGTCCGGACGAAGTGGGCTTAAACACCTGGATATTATTGAATACTTGCTGAACGCCGGAAACTTTCAGTGCAGCTTGAGCAGCATCTTGTCTCTGTTGCTCGGTCTCAAGAAAACCAGTCAAGACAACGACACCTCTTGACGACTCAACGTTGATACCGCTTGCATTGCCAATTCCTGCGGTGCGTGCAATGTCCTGCTTGATGCGGCTGTTTAACTGGGCGTCTGGCGAAGGTGAAGGCGAAGCACAAGCGCTTAATAGCAACGCTGCACTAAGGAAAAAACCAGCAGTTTTCATGACAACTCCTTTCATGGTTAAAGGGTGGCGCCTCATAACCAGTAATGATGGGCACCCACTCCGTAGTACACATTCCTGTTATTAAAGTTCCATCTTCAGGAGAAAGCAAGGGAACAGAAATCTGATGATTGAGGGAACAAGGCGACAAAACAATCGCGACCCCGTGCCGCGAGCTTCCTCAATTTAAGATGCATTCAATATACATCTTTGATACAATGCATCGCGCCGAAAAGGAAGCAAGACCACTTGAATAAAGCGCAGCACCGGAGCGTCAATGTGCGGCTTCCAGGGAAAACAGATCCGCCATCTCAGCATCTGAGGCAAGTGTTTTTACGCTCACAATCTGAGCAATTTTTTTAAAATTTATCATGCATTACGTATGCATGTTTTGGAGGAAAGAATGGTTTCTGCAGCAGCCCGCCCCTATATCGATGCCAGCGTTCCGGTTCTGCGCGAACACGGCCTTGCTATTACACGCACGTTCTACCAGAACATGTTTGCGGCGCATCCGGAGCTGACCAACCTGTTCAATATGGGAAACCAGGCGAGCGGCGTGCAGCAACAATCTCTAGCTTCGGCGGTATTCGCCTACGCCGCTAATATCGACAATGCTGCAGCGCTTGGTCCAGTCGTCAGCCGCATCGTACACAAACATGCATCGGTCGGAATCAGGCAGGAACACTATCCCATCGTCGGTCGGCATCTGCTCGGTGCAATTCAGGAAGTGCTCGGCGATGCAGCGACACCGCCGCTGATTGCTGCATGGGATGAAGCCTATTCAGAACTTGCAGCTGCATTGATCCAGACCGAAAAAGCATTGTATACGCAGGCAGGGACGAGCCCTGGCGAATTACGCGCAATGCGTGTGACAGAGATCCGCAACGAATGCGAGAACGTAAAATCTTTCCTCTTGCAAGCGGTAGACGGCCGTGCTGTTCCTGCATTCAAGCCGGGGCAATACCTGAGTGTCTCGGTCAGCTTCGACAACGGAAGTACGCAACTGCGCCAGTACAGCCTGTCGGATGCACCTAACGGTGACACGTTGCGAATCTCGGTTAAACGCGAAAAGGCGGAAGAAAACAAACCGGCTGGCCACGTATCGAATTGGTTGCACGACCATACCGTCGTTGGCGACACGATTAGGGTAACGCATCCGTTTGGCGACTTTACACCGGACACTGAGTCCGATTCGCCGATCGTCCTGCTGTCCGCCGGTGTTGGCATCACGCCGATGATATCGGCTCTTAAGCGCATCGTCGAAGCAAACCCTGCGCGCCATGTACTTTTTGCGCATGCCGCGCGTCACAGCGGTCATCATGCGCACCGCGCAGAAATCGCCAAGGCAAAAAGCATCATGCCGAATCTTACCGTCGCGACTTTTTATGAACAGGCATCGACCGATGAGATCGCTCAAGGCGTCGCACTCGCGGGTCGCATGGATGTTTCCAGACTGGCGCCGTGGCCGTATGACGAAGCCAGCGTCTACCTTTGCGGTCCGGTCGCATTCATGCAGGCGCAATGGCGTAGCCTGATCGATATCGGCGTTCCTGCCAACAAATTGCATCGCGAAGTCTTTGGGCCGGAGTTGCTAAACTATGTGGACTAAGGACTAATCAGGTAGCCGCTTCATGCATCAGGCATAAAGTATTCATTGATGTGTGAAGCGGCCGATCAATTTTCATCTCACACAGGAAAAGCCATGCCGGTCAAATCAATCAACGAATCGTCTATTCGTATCATGGTGGACACCTTCTATGTAGGTGTGCGCGAGGACGCGGTGCTGGCGCCTGTCTTTGAAAAAATGCTGGCCGGGAAATGGGAAATTCACATGCCGCGCATGTACGCGTTCTGGAACAAACTACTGCTCGGCACCGGAGAATTTCAGGGCAATGTGTTTGGCAAGCACATGGCGCTGGAAGGAATAGAGAAAGAGCATTTCGTCCACTGGCTGGGCCTGTTCCGCAAGACCGCTGTGGAAGTCTTTGGCAAGGAAGAGGCACACGTTGCAATTGAAGTCGCGGAACGTATTGCAGGTAGCTTGCAGCTTGGCTATTTCGGCGAGCAGATCGAGGTATAAGTAGCATGACTTATCGCTGGCATGCTAGCGATAAGTCATGCACGAACGCAGGCCTGGCTTCCCGTGGTGGAATCAGGAACCAATTACCCGGCAGGCGCCTCCCGGCCCAACCAGATGGCGCACTTCGCTTGCCAGCGTGCCGAAAAGTTTATGCGCAATGCCGGATCCGCTTTCCTGGCCCATCACAATCCGATCGCAATGGATCTCAGTAGCAAAACGTGCAATCGTCTCGGCGGTACGCCCTACTTCGATATGCGTCAGGTAATGGACGCCGGCAGCATCAAGGACAGCTTTCGCGGGCGCCAGATCGGCCATGCCGGCGCTCCGATGGATCCGACGTAATTCTCCAGGCTCAAAAAAATCGGACACGTGCCTGGATACGGGAATCTGCACACTGAGCACGTGAAGCTGCACAGCGTCTTCACTACGATATATAGCGATAGCCTGAGCCGCCGCATTTTGTATTTGCGACGGGCTCATATGAATGCTGATCGGTAAAAGGACTTTTTTCATTGCCTGCTTTCTCCTGAGTGGCGCGGCCGGTCAGGGACCAGCATTTAGCCCGCACGGTTCGCCGTATCTTCCGGTTCCGTGCGCGACTGCAGCCATTTTCCGGTAGCCACCACCAGCAGGGCACACAGCACAGGCGGTATCAGATGCAGGCTATGGTGGCCTGAGGCCCAGACGTCGATCGCCGGATCGGAGAAGGCCATTTCACCGGCAACCCATCCCAGCAGCGCTGCGCCTGCGGTGATGATGATGGGAAAGCGCGTCATCAATTTCAGGATCAGCGTACTGCCATAGATGATCAACGGGATGCTGACCCCAAGCCCGACCACCAGCAGAACCACATTGCCCTTCGCTGCAGCAGCAACGCCGATGACGTTATCGAGACTCATGACGAGGTCGGCAATGATAATGGTCTTGATTGCGGCGGCAAGATTGGAATGGCCTTCAAGTTCTTCCTCGCCGTCCTCACCTTTCAGCAGATTGATACCGATCCAGAGCAACAAGGCGGCGCCGGCAATCTTCAGATACGGCAGGGAGAGAAGGTAAACCGCGAAGAAGGTGAGGACGATCCGCAGAACGATGGCACCGATACTGCCAAACAGGATCGCCATTTTTTGCTGAGCCGGTGGCAGGGAGCGAGATGCAAGGGCGATAACGACCGCATTGTCACCGCTGAGGACGATATTAATGAGAATGATCTGGGAAAGGGCAAGCCAGAACTCGGGGGATGTAAACATGGACATGGAGTCTCCTTAGTAAGCGTATGCGCACTCCGCAAGCGGACTGCTTTACGCCAAGGATACTGACCAGGTCTGTCGCCTTCCTGTCGCTTTGCTTACACCAGGCTTACAACTGAAGATAAATCCGGCGGACGATTACTTCGAACCATCGGACGGCAGGTTAGAGCGGGTATTAAGCCTCAATGCGCAATGGCACATTCGACCGGCACAGGGAAGAAAACCGTAAAGGTATTGCCAACCCCATCCACATCTTCTTCCAGCGTGATCGTGGCCTTGTGCAGAGCGGCAATCTCGCTGACGATCGCCAGACCGAGTCCGCTACCGTCGGTGTGACTGCCAAGCAGGCGATGGAAGCGTTCGAAGATACGCTTGCGCTCTTCAACGGGGATGCGCGGGCCGTCGTCGCTGATTGATAGCAGTCGCTGCTCGCCGCCGGAAACACGTACCGTCACGCGTCCGCCGTCATGACTGTATCGCACCGCATTATCGATCAGGTTATTGATCAGTTCACGCAAACGATGCGGATCGCCCGCAATAGCCACACGCGTATCCGCGCCCTCGAAGCCAAGATCGACATTGCGTTTGAGCGCTTCCGGCACCCACTCCATCGTGACTTCCAGCGCCAGTGCGTTGAGGTCGACAGTGGTCAATTCGACAGTATGCACAGCGCCGGTCTCATTACGCGCCAACGATAACAACTGTCCGACCAGTCGCGATAGCCGGTCTGAACTGATATAGAGCTGCGCCACGGCACGCTGCAGCCTGGCAGCATCGTTTTCACGCAGGGCCAGTTCGATCTGCGCCTTCATACCTGCCACCGGGGTCTTGAGCTGGTGCGCCGCATCGGCAATGAATCGGTTCTGGAAATTAAGCGTCGCGTTCAGGCGATGCAGCAGATCATTCACTTCTTCGACCACGGGCCTGACTTCACCAGGCACATCCTGCACATCGACCGGACTCAAGTCGAGGTGCGAGCGGTCCGACAATGCCGCTTTTAACCGCTGTAATGGCAGCAGGCCTTGCCGTATCCCATACCATACCGCGACGGTTGCCAACACGATCAGAAGCAATTGCGGAATGAATACGCTCGCACGAATATCCGTTGCCAGGCGATGGCGCTTGTTCAGCGTTTCAGCCACCTGGACCAGCATGGCGGTAGACTGCTTATCGTCGGTAAAGGACATGCGGGCTGCAATGACTCGCACCGGTTCGCCGTGCAGCACCGCATCATAAAATACCGGCTGGTCGCCCCGGGGTGCGCCGATGGAGGGAAGCGGAATCGCTGTTTCTCCACCGATCAATACGCCATCCGGCAAGGAAATCCTGTAAAAGACCCGGTCGTCCTGATCGACGAGCAAAATGCGCTCCGTGCCTGGTGTCATTTCGAAACTGGGATGTCTACCGTCATGCCGGACATGCAGGAAAACTTCTCTTGCGATCTCTTGCAAGGACCGGTCGTAGGCCTTGTTGGAAAAAGCGACCGAGGTCGAATAAGTGACCAGTGTGTCGAGCAGCAGCAAGAAAAACAACGGTCCCAATAGCCAGAACAGAAGTTTGCGCTGCAAGGTAAATTCAGGCCGCCGCATCATTATGCTCAAGCAGATATCCCATACCCCGGATAGTACGGATGCAACAGCCGTAAGCCTCGAGTTTTTTTCTGAGCCGGTACACGTACACTTCCATGGCATTGGGACCGACTTCATCGCCCCAGCCATAGAGATGGTTGACCATATGCTCCTTGCTGACAACGCGGCCTTCGCGCATCAGGAGCAATTCAAACAGGGCCAGTTCACGCGCCGACAGTTCGATGGGTTGCTCGTCATAATAAAGACGCCGCCCCGCCGAATCGAGGCGCAGGCGACCGTGCATAAGGTCGGGCGTCGACTGCCCGCTGCCGCGGCGCAGCAAGGCACGCACGCGCGCTTCCAGCTCAGGCAGGTCGAACGGTTTAGTCAGGTAATCATCGGCGCCCAGGTCCAGCCCGCGTACCCGGTCGGCGAGAGCATCCAGTGCGGTCAGGATCAATACCGGAACACGCGAGCGTCGCGCCCGCAACCGCTTGAGAATGTCGAACCCGCTCAATCCGGGGAGGCCGACATCCAGTACGACCAGGTCATAGCTGTGCGTGGCCAACGCGTGGTCGGCCTGATTGCCCTCCGCGACCAGATCTACGGCGTAGGCAGACTGGATCAGCGCGCGGAATAGCGCATCGGCAAGTATTTCGTCATCCTCGACTAGTAAAATTCGCATGGCTGGTTTGCCTTAAGTGCCACCGTAATGGAGGGATATGCCGAGATTTTAACTGACTGCAATGGGCAGGCAACAAATCGATTCGGAACGGTCCTGCATTTCCCGCGCCTCGAAAGCGTTGAGGCATACTATGGCCTCGACTTTTCCCCAAGTCGAGCGATCATTACAGTCCACACGACGTTTTCCTGCAGCCGGCTTCCGTACAGGAGTGCGACTCTACTCGTCGTTGACATGTTCAAAAAACAAATTGTGCAACCCGGACCAAAGGAAACACCATGAGCCGTAGCATTCTCGACGAAGCGCATATTCATCCGGCGGTCAGGAGCATCGTGGCCAACAATCATGCCAATGTCATCGCCGAAGTCAAGGCGGCCATTGCGTCCAACCCGATAGTCGTCGTCGGTATGGCGCAGAATCCTTTTCCACGGAAGGCGCGTCGCGTGCTCGACGATATCAAGGCAACGTATGTGTATCTGGAATACGGCAGTTACCTGAGCGGCTGGCGTCCGCGCACGGCGCTGAAAATGTGGACCGGATGGCCCACGTTCCCGATGATATTCGTGAATGGTATTTTGATTGGCGGCGCAAACGACCTGCAACGGCTCATTGCAAGCGGCGAACTATCCGGCCTTGTCGCTGCCTAGAGCGGATTTCATCGTGGTGTACGCAGAATCCGAAACAGCGATGCGCGTTATCATGCCATGATGCATTCCCCTCTCTCAAATCCCCGTATTGGCCTGATCCAGATCCATGCCGCCGTGCTGCTTGCCGGCGGCGCTGGTCTCTTCGCCAAATTCGTTCCAGCCAGCCCGATGGTGCTCACTGCCGGCAGAACCGTCTTTGGAAGCCTTGCCCTGCTGCTGGTTGCCCTGGCGGCCCGATCGAGCCTCCGGCTTCGCAGCGGGAAAGACCTGTTTATACTTGCGCTTTCGGGCGCCATCCTTGCCGCGCACTGGTTCACGTTCTTCCTGTCGATCCAGGTATCCACGGTCGCCATTGGTTTGCTGGCTTTTTCAAGCTTTCCACTGTTTGCAACGTTTCTTGAACCACTGGTCTTCGGTGAACCGCTACGCCGCCGCGATGTGGTGACCGCAGCCTTTGTCACTACGGGACTGGTCCTTGTCACGCCGAGCTTTGATATTGGCAACCACCTGACCCAGGGACTGCTTTGGGGCGTAGTTTCAGCACTGGCCTATGCGGTGCTGTCACTACTCAGCCGGGCCTACGCTAACCGGTATCCACCGATTGCCGTATCGTTCTATCAGCAAGGTTTCGCTGCGCTGTGCACGCTGCCTTTGGCATTGCAATGGAACGGTACGCTTGCAGGCCGGGACTTCTTGACGCTGCTTGTACTGGGCGTCGTCTTTACAGCCCTTGGGCAAGGCCTGGTTGTCTCCAGTCTGCGCCACCTTCGCGCGCAAACCACAAGTGTCGTATTTGGTTTGGAACCTGTGTACGGCATTATCCTGGCCGGTGTGCTGCTGGGCGAAGTCCCCACGTTACGGACGCTGCTTGGCGGCCTGCTCATCTGCGGCGCTGTCTTATGGGCGTCGTTTGTGCACAGCCACTCCAGTAAAAAGAGTGCATAGCGATAAACGTAGCGAGCGGTTCAGTCAGAGTTGTGACAGCCCGGCTTTCTTACGCGCAAAGGCGGCGCGGTCGCCGGTCAGCGGCACCGTGACCCGGGCACATTTCTCGATCAGGTCCCTGAGCTTATCCAGTTCACCGTTAGTGACTGACTCCCGGGCAGCCACCATGGAATGGAACAGATCCTCCTGACCTGCCATGTCAGGATGAAACTGCGCGCACATATCCCAATCGGTTTCCACGCCGCGCTGAAATGCAGCCCGCACCTCGTCGACCGGGGCAACATCCTGGCGAACCATCGCGCGTTTGACGTTTTCCTGTATGGCCCATGCGCCTGCCGTAGCTGCAAGTGCAAGTACCAGGAAGGCAAGGCGACGTTTGACGATGAACAGGTAGTATAAAAACCGCATGGCATCGGCCCCTGGTGAGCTGGTTATCCATTTATCCGATGCCTATAGCGTGCACTGATGCCGGAAAAGAATCTTGATCCTGATCACTTTTTCGTCACTGCACTTTTTATTAATGAAAGTACAAGAGGCGCAATGCCAGTGTGTAACCCGCCTCCGTTGCCATCAGGCCGACCAGCACCAGCAGGCAAAGCGGTGGCAATAAAATGGCATAGACCAGTGAAAGACGTTCCCATGCCATATGCATGAACACCGACACGATCAAACCCGCCTTCAAGAACATGAAACTAAGAATCAGCGTCCATCGCAGGTAGCTTTCGACACGAAAATAGTCGACGAGATAGGACAAGGTGCTAAGAAAAAACAGCAAGCCCCAAATCTTGAAGTACAGACTGATGGGATGCTCTTGCCCATGTTCATTTCCTTGCTGTTGTGCACTATGCGCGCTCATGGTTGGCCTTACCACAGATAAAATAACGCGAAGATGAATACCCACACGAGATCGACAAAGTGCCAGTACAGACCGGCGATCTCGACGATCTGGTAATTGCCGCTGTGCTCATACCGTCCGCGCAGAACACGGATTGCAACGACCAGCAGATAAATGACCCCGGCGGATACGTGCAAGCCGTGAAAACCCGTAATCATGAAGAAGGTCGAACCGAATTGCGCTGCCCCCATTGGATTACCCCAGGGACGCACACCCTCTTCCACAATCAGCTTGGTCCATTCAAAAGCCTGCATGCCGACGAACATGATGCCAAACGCTGCCGTGGCAAACATGAGCCAGGCGGTACGCCGCCGGTCGCGGCGATAGGCAAAGTTGACTGCCATCGCCATGGTGCCGCTACTGGTGATCAGGACAAAGGTCATGATGGCGATCAGGATCAGGGGAATGTCCGCGCCGCCTATCTGCAATGCAAAGACTTCGCTCGGATTAGGCCATTGTGCCGGGGTTGCCATCCTGACCGTCATATAGCCGGTCAGAAAGCAGCTGAATACGAAAGTGTCCGATAAAAGAAAAATCCACATCATCGCCTTGGCCCAGGACACGTGAAACGCCTGGCGATCCGATGACCAATCCGCAACCACGCCCCGCCATGCGGTGGCTGGCGGTTCCGGTATCTGCTGCGGTGGCGACAATTGTGCGCTCATGATCTTCTCTCTGTTTCAACGGGTGCCGCAAATGAGGCGAACCGCTTCAGGCGTAAGCCAGCCTAGCGTGCCGAACAGAACCAGCCACACCGCCAGCAGAAAATGCCAGTAGCGTGCGCATAACTTGATGCGCGTTGCGGCGTGAATACCACCCGCCCCCGACCATACGCCGCGCACCGACGCCGCCCAGGCGATCTGGCCGCCCGCGACATGCAGGCCGTGCATTGCGGTCAGCAAATAGAAGAAGCTGGCGGCCGGATTGCCGGCCATGGAGACACGGTCCGTGAGCAACTGCTGCCACGCCCAAAGCTGCACGCAGATGAAAGCAATGGCGCAGACACCGCCTGCAATAAAAAGAACATACGCTCGATGCCAGCTTGCGCTGCCGGCCCTTGTCCCCGCCAGATGCATCAGAATGCTGCCGGTGACCAGAAGCGCTGTACTTAGCCATAACTGCGGTGGCATGGCGATCGGGGACCAATCCGTCGAATCCATCCGCATCACATAGGCGGTAAGAAACAAGGCGAACAAGGCGGTCGCCACGCCCATGAATACCCAGAGCGCGATGCCGGCCGCCGATCTGCGTTCCCCGCGATACGGGCCGGTGGTGTCACGCAAGTAATCGTCATTGCCATTGTCATTGCCGGTCGTGGCTTTCAGCAAAATAGCGCTATTCATGCCAACGCCTCCTTGCCGCCGTATGGCGCCGGTTCCGTGCCGCCGTCGTCGGCTGGCGCGTTCTGCGCGATGAAATCCTGTGGCGCACCCGGCACGCTATAGGCGTAGGCCCAGCGATGCGCAACCGGTAAGCTGGGCCCCCAGTTGCCGTGGCCAGGCGGTGTCATCGGCGTCTGCCACTCCAGCGACGCCGCGCGCCACGGGTTACCCTCGGCACGCCTGCCACGGAACACGGACCAGACCAGGTTGAAGACAAAAATCAGTTGTGCTACCGCGACGATCAGTGCGACTACGCTGATAAAGGTATTGAGACTGTGCGCAGACGGCGGGATAAATTCATAGTTCTCGAACGCATAGTACCGGCGTGGCATGCCCAGCACGCCGAGATAATGCATGGGAAAGAAAATCGCATACGTACCGAGAAAGGTCACCCAGAAATGCAAGCGGCCAAGGCGATCGTCGAGCATGCGTCCCGTCACCTTCGGATACCAGTGATAGATGCCGCCGAAGACGACCAGGATGGGCGCTACGCCCATCACCATATGGAAATGCGCCACCACAAAATAGGTGTTTGATAAAGGAATATCGGCACTCACGTTGCCGAGAAATAATCCGGTCAACCCACCGATCACAAAGGTACTGATAAAGGCCAGCGCAAAGAGCATCGGCACCGATAGATGGATGTCGCCGCGCCATAAGGTCAGGAGCCAGTTGTACACCTTGATCGCGGTCGGCACGGCGATAATCAGTGTGGTTGTCGCAAAGAAGAATCCGAAATAGGGATTCATTCCGCTGACGAACATGTGATGCGCCCACACCACGACCGACAGTACGCCAATCGCAACGATGGCCCACACCATGTTGCGATAACCGAAGATGCTTTTACGCGAATGTACGCTGATCAGATCGGACACGATGCCGAACGCTGGCAGTGCCACGATGTAGACTTCCGGATGCCCGAAGAACCAGAACAGGTGCTGAAACAGAAGAGGACTGCCGCCCTTGTAATCAGTCACCTGCCCCATGGATACCAGCGAAGGCATGAAGAAGCTGGTGCCGAGCGTTTTATCGAGCAGCATCATGACGCCGCTCACGAACAGCGCAGGGAAAGCCAGCAGCGCGAGGATGGTGGCGACAAAGATGCCCCATACCGTCAGGGGCATGCGCATCAGTGTCATTCCTTCGGTGCGCGCCTGCAGCACCGTCGTCACATAGTTGAGCCCGCCCATCGTGGCGGCGACGATAAAGATGAGCAGGGACACCAGCATCAGGATAATTCCCCAGTCGTAGCCCGGCGTCCCGGCCAGGATGGCTTGCGGTGGATACAGCGTCCAGCCAGCGCCGGTTGGCCCTCCCGGCACGAAGAAACTGGCCATCAGTACCAACACCGATAGAAGGTAGACCCAGAAGCTCAGCATGTTCAGAAAGGGAAAAACCATGTCGCGCGCGCCGATCATCAAGGGGATCAGGTAGTTACCGAAGCCACCGAGGAACAGCGCGGTGAGCAGGTAGATCACCATGATCATGCCGTGCATGGTCATGTACTGGTAATAGTGCTCGGCGGTGATGAAAGCAAAGCGGCCGGGAAAGCCGAGTTGCAATCGCATCAGATTGGACAAGGCGACGCCGACCAGGCCAACGGCAATGGCGACACACGCGTACTGGATCGCAATGATTTTGTGATCCTGGCTCCAGACGTATTTTGTCCAGAAGCCCTGCGGCTCGTGGTGCGCATCATGATCGGCGTAACTCATCGCATCCTCCCGCTATTTTTGTGCCTTCGCCGGCGGCGGCGCGCTACCCAGGGACTGGATATAGGCAACGATGGCCGCCAGTTCATCATCACTGAGGGGAATCTTCGGCATGATGGGCGAGAAACCTTTCACCACCCGCGCTTGCGGATTGAGGATGAAATCCTTGAGATAGGCTTCATCCACCAGTGCGGTGGAGCCGTCGGCCATGGTTTCGGTTTTGCCGTACAAGCCCTTCCATGTCGGCCCGACACCCGGTGCACCGTCAACGGTATGGCAGGCGACGCAGCCCTTGGACTGGGCCAGAGACTTCCCTTGCGCAAGGCGCGCTTCGGGTCCGCTGCCGGCAGCCGGCGCGCTACCGCCGCCCGGCTTTGCCATCAGGGACGCGAAAGTGGGTTGCCCACCCAGCCATTTCTGAAAGGCGGCGTCATCCTCGACCACGACATAGCCGCGCATGTTGTAGTGGCCGACACCGCACAGTTGCGCGCACAGAATTTCGTAGCGACCGGCCCTGGTAGGCGTGAACCAGAACGACGTGACCATGCCTGGCACCATGTTCATGCGCGCCCGGAATTGCGGCACATAAAAGTCGTGCAGCACATCATGCGATCGCAATAAGACTTTCACCGGTTTGTTCAGCGGCAAATGCAGCTCGCCACTGACGAGGATGTTGTCATGGCCGGGCGGATCGTCGGGGTCCAGGCCGAATGGATTCCCGGCGTTGACATGCCGGACATCCGTGAGCCCGAGTTTGCCATCGCGGCCGGGAAACCGGAAGTGCCATTGCCATTGCTGGCCCAGCACTTCAACGACCAATGCCTCTTTCGGCGGCTGCACATATTCCGCATACACGAACAGGCCGGGTGCCAGCAATGTCATGATCGCCACGGTCGTGGCGATCAGCAGTCGGCGTTCCAGCTTGTTGTTATGCGGCTCATAGGCGGCGCGCGAGCCATCGCGGTGACGATAGCGCCATACCGCATAAGCGACAAAGAGATTGATGCCGATAAAGAACACACCCGTGACCACCAGCGTAATGCCGAGTGTGTCATCCATCTGGTTCCAGTTGGAGGCGAGGGGCGTAATCCACCAGGGACTTGCAAAGTGAAATAACAAGGCGGCAAGGACGATGCCAATGAGCGAGGCAGCCATTACCATGTCTATCCCCCTTTGCGACGGTCTCGCCGCCGTACCGAATCAAGACGGTCAATATCCCGCAAGCATCGCTGCGTGCGGGAGCGTAGCCGGCATTACGGAAACACGGGAACGTGCGGATCCTCGCCACGGAAATTCAGCTCGGGATGGCGTTCCGCAAGCAGTTCCTCGACCGCCTTGACCCGCTGGTGCGGCACGTCGGCGATCATCAACACCCTGCCTTTTTCAATTTCCGGAAAGAAGGCTTGAAGCCGTGAATTGGGAATGGCTGCCGCCACCATGCTCGCTGCCCAGCCTCCAAACAGGATGCCAATGACAGTCGCCGCCGTCGTCACCAGGGCGGGTGAGGTGAGGTCAAAATAATAAACCACCACGAAGCCGAGCAAAATGCCGAGAAGCGCACCGGCGATCATGCCGTTCTGCGCACCATGAACCACATCCGTCTTGTGCATGAAGTTTGCTTCGGGCAAGTCGTCCGGCAAGTCCATCTTCGCAAGAAAGTGAACATGCCGTTGTTCAATACGATGCAATAGCAAATCATCGAGCGTACGCCGGGCGCTGTGGATATCCGGCAATAAATAGTAAAGCCTGTGTCGCATGACCGCCTCCATGGTGTCTTGCCGAGGACAATTCCAGTATATGCAGTGTTAAGAAACATTCAATCCATGGATTGGCCTGTCAAGCCTTGCGTTCATGTCCCTCACATAAACATAGCCACAGCCATGATCGAAGTGGAAAAGCAGCACATCCTCAATGGAAAGGGACTAAATAATTAATGTCGCCGTCAGACGTTCAGTGCTCCACTGAATTTTCATTATCTTCGGCAGTCCGATACGCATTTATATTCAACATTTATTGAACGCGATTCCAGGTGAGCCACCCGCTATGCCGCTTGTCCTCAACGATCGCATTTGCGCCTTGTCTGCCTTGGCATTCTTGCACTCGCATCCATCGAACGGACGTTGATATGAAGGTGATGAAGACGCTTATTGTGTTTTTCACGATCGTCTCGCCCTGTTACGGCCAAGATGCTGACGGACTGCGCAACTGGTTCAACGATCCTTTCTTTCAAGTTTCCTGGCACATCCCTGATTGCCCACTGCCGGCAGGTCCTTTCGTTGACGAGCGTGCCATGCGGAATCAGTCCCACCGAAGAGCCGAGAAAGGGACCACCTGCTGGCTGGCCGGTGACTGCGACCGCCAGAATTCATATATGTACGATGTTGATATCGCAAAAGAATTCATGGCGGCAATTGGCGATCGTGGTCCATTCGCAAATACGACCTTATGGATAACCGTACAAGGGCGAGTGGCCTATCTTCAGGGATGTGGAATAAGCGAGTCACAAATCCCGGAACTCGAGGCATTTGCGAGATCCGTGCGCTACGTGCAGCAAGCGTTCGTCGATCTGCGCGTAGACCGCTCTCGGCGCGCTCCGTATCGGTTGCGCGAACGGTGAAATCGCAGGAGTGAGGAGGCGGGGCAGCCACTCAAACAGAGCGCTCTAATCTAATGATCTCGTGTATATCGGCGCAACGCATTGTGTCGCTGCGCGGCGTCAGATGATTGCGCTTCCGGTGATGGAGCATCGCGAGACCTGCTTGTCGTTAATCGACCCTCAATGTTCTTTATCCCGCTGCAATGGAATGCCCGAAAACAAGTTTGGAGCACTGTCACTTTGCGGCAGTGATCAATCGGTAATCAATATTACGTAGACGCAATCAACGGTGTCGTCTGTCATCGCCATATCGCTTTATGTAATCAGCAAATTGCTGATGATACGCATACTTGTCTTCGAACTAATCGAGCACTTGCATTTCTAACATGTTGTGACTCGGCTTATCTCTGCCTATATCGTCGGACGCTTAAGCAGAGGTATGTCGGATTCAGACTCTCATCTAATAGAGGTCTCAACATTCATTAACCAGGAGTGAACGCGATGGCAGACCAGAATAAGGACGGGACCACCCCGATTGCGAGCGGGCTGCAGCCCGGACCCGGCGAGCACTTGCAGCCGACCCCGACAGCAGGTGCAGCGGGTACATCAACGAGTACATCAACCAGTGCATTAACTAGTCCATCAGCTACCGCAGGCAGCAACAGCGGACCGGCAACCACAGCAACGGGCAGCGGCAGCGCCTCGGATGCGCAGAGTTCCGGCAGCACCGCCGGCATGAGCTCGGACAAGACTTTTTCGAAGCAGGCTATTAAGGAAAGCGGTACACGGATTGCGAGCGAGGCCAAGCAGTATGCCGGCGACGTCGCTAACCGCGCAAAGGAAAAAGGCCGCACGGTATTCGAGGAGCAGAAGGAGACGGCGGTCAGTCAGGTCGATAATGTCGCGACTGCCATCCGCAGTACCGCCAGCCATCTGGAAGGGGAGGGTCAGGGCCAGGTCGCACGCTACGTCGGTATGGTTGCCGACCAGCTTGAATCCTTTAGCGGACGGCTACGCGAGAAAGATCTCGATTCGCTGATTAATGATACGCAGAATCTCGCACGCCGCGCTCCCGGGACTTTCCTGGTTGGCTCCGTCGTGGCCGGCTTCCTGCTGGCGCGCTTTCTGAAAAGCTCTTCCGAGCATCGCCAGTATCAGTCGACCATGTCCACCTCGGCGACACGCCAGCGGTTTGCAGCGACCGACGACACGGATTCCATGTCGACCATGGCGGGTGGGCGGCAGCCGATCGGCGCAGATGGCACACCCGATCGCAGCTCTGATGCGCCGCTGGGCGCTGGCAGCGTCAGCACAGGAACAGTACCTCTGAACGGTTCCAGGTCCGGAGGGGGCTCGCTATGATGATCGACAAAAGTGACAAGTCGCTTGCAGCCTTGCTCTCCGATCTTACGCGCGACATGGTGGACCTGGTGCGCCAGGAAATCGCCCTCGCCCGCGCGGAGATGTCAACCAAGATCGGAAGCGCCCAAGCTGCGTTGACATCCGTCGCCATCGGTGCCGCGATTCTGTTAGCCGGCCTGTTCATCATTTTGCTTGCCGTGGTGAAAGGCGTGGAAATGATATTGCCACCTTCAGTGGCTCCATGGCTCGCGCCGCTTATTGTTGGTGCCGTAGTCGTCGTCATCGGATACGTGATGCTCAAAGGCGGCAGCTCCAAGCTGACTGCCGAGAACCTCATGCCAAACAAAACAATGGACTCGCTCAAGCGGGACAAGATCGTCGCACAGGAGAAGATGCAATGAAAGATACTGATAACCGCAGTCCGGAAGAAATCGAGAGCGACATCGAACGCACACGCGCTGATTTCAGCTCTACCGTCGATGCCATACAGCGCAAACTTTCCCCAAGCGAAATGATGGATCAGGCCGTCGACTATGCACTATCCACCACGCCCGGTGCCTTTGGCGCCAATCTGGTCAATTCGGTGCGGGATAATCCGATCCCGGTTGCCCTGATCGGTGTCGGCATTGCCTGGCTGATGGCAGCAGGACGCCAGCAGCCCAGCTATTCGCAACCGCGATCCCGTCGTGCCATGCGTCGATCCGCCTACTCTCCCGATGCCCGTGAAATCTATCGCGGCGCGTCTTACGAGAACTATGACGCTACCGGATATTCCGGCGATACCGAGGGCGGCATGCTGCAGCGCGCGGCGTCGAAGGCAAGCGATACCGCCAGCGGTCTCAAGGAAAAGGTCAGCGACGTGGGCCAGAAGCTCGGCAGCTCTGCTTCTTCGATGACGGATCGCGTGTCTCATGTCGGGCAGACCGCACGCACAAGGCTCCATGAAACCGCTGAGGAAGCACAGGCACGGATGAGCGATATGAGCAGGCGCTCGCAGCAGCAATATTACCGTGCGCGAGATCAGTTCGGTCAGTTGCTCGACGAGCAGCCGCTCGTCATCGCCGCGCTGGGCGTTGCTCTTGGTGCCGCGCTCGGTGCTGCGGTGCCAGCGACACGCCGTGAAAACGAGTTGATGGGTAGCGTGCGCGACGATCTGCTGGACAAGGCCAAGGAAACAGCGCTGAGCCAGGCAGAGACAGTCAAACAGTCGGCACAGCGTGTCGCGGAGGCCGCAAAGCAGGAAGCCGAACGCGTCAAGGGCGGCCTGTCGAACGTGGGGGCTGACGACGGAGACCGACCAGGTTCGATGTCCGCAACCGAATCCGACGCTGCCCGATTCGGCAGCGTGCCCGGACAGTCGAGCATCCACTAGCCCGGCTTGGTGTAGTCTTGCAGTAAATTACAAGCCAACAGCGCCCGCAAGCCATCCGGCTGCGGCGCTGCGCGTTTTTAAACGTTACGACGTACCAGCTGCTGCGCTCAAAACGCAATGTGACCTCAAGCCTTTCCCTGCATAACCGGAAAAATCCGTATCCCCTCGTTCTGGGTCCGCCAGACAAGCACAATCCTTGATTGCGACGTAATGAGATGTGGCTTGTCCGAATTGGCAGTCGTGCGCGCGATCTCCTGTTCGCGCCAGTTGTTGCCGCCATCGTCGGACACGCGCGCCATGATCGCGGTGGATTTTCCGTCAAACTGCTTCCACACCACGGCCATCTGCTTGCCCTGCACTGCGACATCGGGATGCGAAACCTGGGCCGCGCCGAGGGACTCCGGCTTCGCTAATACGCCGGACGCGCTCGTCATTGCGTAAAAGGCCCCACCGCCCTCTTCCTTTCCATTGAACCAGACCTGATGACGTCTTCCGTCGGCGCCGAATGCAATCGAAGGTCCGTGATGCGGACACGCGTCGATGTGCCAGTCGTCATAGGTTACCCGCTGCACTGGGCCTGGCTTGCCATCCACACTTAATCTGGCCATGGCATGGTCGCGGATATTCGGCTCGAATATATGACGCCACATCACGACCGGCGCACCATCCGCATCCAGACTCATGCCGACACGGCAACATTCGCACGAGTGATCGGCCACCTTGTAGTCTCCTTTGAAGCTTGCGCCGCCATCGCGGGATACGGCGTAATACAAGGCGGAGCCGGCGTAGCGTTCGTTCCTTGATTTTGCAAGGAACGCATCGCGACCGTCAATCCAGGCGACGAAGATGCGCCCCTCAGGGTCGACCAGCAGGGTTTCAAAGCTGTGCGTGATGACGTCACGGTTAGCGTGCACAGTGACCGGCTCGGAAAAGGTTTCACCGCCGTCAATCGAGCGCACGAAACGGATATCGCCGATATGGGGACGGGCGACCGGCTTGGTGTAGGTAATGTAGATTTCACCTTTACTGCTAAGCGCGATATGCGGTCTTGCTTCACCGCTTGCGGCGACCGGTTCGGGCTGCTTCTGTATCCGTTTTGCCGATGACCAGGTTTGCCCCATATCGGTCGATGACTGGAGTACGACGTACTGCCCGTCAACGGCCGTCTGCTTGGTAACAGCCCAGATGCGCCCTTCCTTGTCGATCACTGCGGAAGTGCCGAGATCGGACGCTGCTGCCTTGCCATGGCTTTTTCCGCCATGATCGTGTGCGGCGGCCCCTGCCGCCATGCTTCCTGGTGGCACAGTCGACAATAAAGCCGTACACAAAAGCGTCGACACTGCGCGAACTAGAGATTTCATGCTTTCCATGATGGTTCGGTTTCCTTTTGCCACTTCAGTTGGATTAGTTTAGTTACGCTAAAAGTCGTACTTCAGCTCCGCATACAAAGTGCGTTGCGGGAATGGATGGAACAGGATGTACTTGCGATTGTTCAGATTATCGATCCCGGTCGCGGCACTCCAGTGTCGGTCAAGCTGATACCGAATGCGGAGATCTGCGACAAAGTAGCCTTCGAAACCTTGATAGGTTGCCGGATTGATGTCCGTGTTGTCGACCGTCGCATACAGTCGGCTGCTATACCTGCCGGCAAGTGTGTATGACCATTTTTCGTCCGGCTTATACGTTGCGACGGCGGTTGCCCGCCATTCAGGCACATAGGGCGTGCGCTTGCCAACCGATGCAGCACCGGGTGTTGTCGCGACATAGCCGGCGTTAGCCGTGATCCTTGCGTCTACATAGGTCAGGCTGCCGTTGAGCTCCAGGCCCTTGATGAGCACATCTTTCTTTTGCCCCACGAGTTCAATACCGCGTTGCCGCGTTTTGTCGACGTTCTGCACGAACGACACGGGAACTGCGACGCCCGGGATCGAAGACGTTTGCGAAATCAGTGCGTCAGAGACATGCTCTTCAAACAGCGAGATGCGCAGCTTGCTGTCCGATGTCCTGCGCTCCAGCGCCAGCTCGCCGGCCAGCACTTTTTCCGGCTTCAGGAAAGGGTTCGCCTGCGTGAAGCTTTGTCCTGTCTGCACATTCTGATAAAGCTCGCCAACGGTCGGGAAGCGCAACGCCTTGCCGAACGAGCCGGTCATGCTCCAGTCGTTGCTGGCTTGCCAGGTCAGCGAGAGTTTCGGTGAAAAACCGCTGTCGGCCACTTCCGGCTGAGTCACGGGAAAACCCGTGCCGCTGCCTGAGGTCGCAAAGTTGAAACCATCGTAGGCGCGCCAGCGCTCATATCGGCCACCGATCGTCGCCATGAGATCCGGCGCAATCCGCCAGGCGTCCTGCGCCCATATAGCTTCGGTACGGGTCTTGCCGCGGGAATCGCTAAAGAGTGCACCTTTGTCGCCGTTGATCCAGTCGCTGGTGTTGTAGGTCGGATTGGCAAGCTTGTACTGGTCGGCATGCGCGCCGAAACTGACTGAGTGCCGTGCTCCTCGTCCCTTTTGACGCCACGTTCCTTTCACATCCAGAGTGGTCCAGCCGGTATCGCTTGCATCGGCAATACGTCCCGGGCCGGCGTTCTGTGCAAGCGGATAGGGACCGGTCGACGTCCGTGCAAGCTCGTTCCCGTAATTGAAATGCGTCGCAATGACTTCCCAGTTCAGGGACCCGCTGTTCTTTGTTTTCAGCGATAAGGCTTGCATCCAGTGCGCCTGATCAGTTGAGTTGCTGGAGAACAGGCCGCCGATACTGCTTGCGCTATACGCATTTCCGGCAATATTGACGCTTCCCGTGCCCCCGAAATACGGCGCACCTGTGGCTGTCGTCAAATAGGATTGTGAGAAGGCGTCCGCGTTGTTTTGCCAGTATCCCAGTGTGTAGGCAGCGGTGAGTGCGGGTGAAAAATCATAGGCCAGCTTAAGCTTTGCCGTGTCCTGTACGGTATGGGTCAGGTTGCCGGCGCCAAGCACCTGGATCGGTGCGCCGGTGCGATTGCGATCGGCAATGGCGCCTGCAAGCAAAGGAGCGCTGCCGGTGGCGGCGGTGGCTGACTGATTGATGGTGAGAGACGTGACAGGCTGGCTGAAACTGTTCAGATGGTTGACGCTGAACCACCACGACAGGTCGCCGGCGCGGTCGCCGAGATTAACGCTGGCTTGCGTGGAAGGATAATGGTCCCTGGTGCCGTACTGACTGAAATGCTGGTTGGCGACGGTGACTTTTGCACTGGCCTCGAATTGCCTGGGCATGCGAGTGATGATTTCGGTCACGGCACCGTAGGAATTGCCCGGATATGCCGCGGCAAACGGTCCGTACAAAACATCGATCCGGTCGATTTCGTCCGGCGCCACCATGAACCATTGGGGTGAACCGTTCTGGTTATTGTTATTAACCAGCGTAGAAAGCAGGATGCCATCGGCAAAAATCAGGCTGCGCGCGCTTGCATTGATCCCTGTCGTTCTTGTGGCCATTGGAGCCTGCGTATCGCCAATGAAGCGCCTGCGAACCAGGACGTTTGGCAGATATTTCAGGGCGTCTTCGACGGTCACGGCATTGACGGTGTCGGCGACCTGGCCGGCAGTCACGCTTTCCGTCGTCACAGGGTATTGATTCGTGTCGGAAACCGAGCGTGCCCCTTCGACGGTAACTGCCGGAAGTATTTGTTCACTGGATTGGGCTAGTACCTGCAGCGGCGCAGCAAGCCAGGCAAGGATGGCAGCCGCCATCGGGCGCAATTTACCGTGGTTGTTTAAAACCTTTTTCATGCTATTTGAATTTTCCTGTCCACTGTTCGACCGACGGCCGCGGAGCAAAGGCTTTACGTATTGGCGACGCTTAATACCAATCCCAAGCTATAACGTGACAAATGAGATCGATGGATTTTTTTGACTGGCAAGGCGCAGGAGGAGTCAATAGCGAGCTATTGACGACGAATGCAACGCAGGCAGGCAGCTCGGCGCCCCCAGAAAAAGACGCGATCTCATGGTGCGTTATGGGTTGGGATTGGTATAAGTCCCGCCACCGCTGCATTGACGCGCCACCGGTTTGAACAAATGTTGATAAAGAATTGCTAACGGTTTTTCATTCGTTAGCTTTATCTGCGTTGGAGACGCTCAGGACAGGAGTGGCGGTGCGCGGGGCTGGCCGGCTGACCATGCAAAAAGCGGGGTGGGCGAATGGAAGAACAGTGCGGGCCGGACCGTTGCGCCCGGTTGAATCGGAAAGATGATGCGCTCTGCGGGAGGAAGGCCGACAGCGCCTGTCTGGGTCAGGCAAATGGGACAGTGCTCAGAGCCCGTTCCATCTGTATGCGCACCGGAAGTCTTTTCAGCAAGCGCGGTGGATGCGGTGGATGCGTCGACAGTATGAAGTCTGGTGCCATTGACCGAACATATTTCAGTAATGAAACTGAACGTGTTCTGCTTCGCGTGTTTCGACAGGGACAGGGCATGCGACATTGCAGGCATCAGCGATGCGAGCAAGATAGCAAGACTTGCTATCCATGCGGTGATGTGTCGCTGCTGTCGGTTGGTCATGTCAAAATTTTATCACGCTGGAGGTATAGCATCGTATTCCCCTGACTTTGCGCCGGCTTACTGGATGTGAGCTCCTGCATGATGACAATAATGATATATCCAAACTGAATGGAGTGTATCAATGCAGAGCAATACTTTTATACCATCGACGTTCTTACAATGACGTTCGTAGTAATTCATTTTCGTTAGGAGGAATACCATGACTACCATAACGATCGGTTCGTCGAGTTCATACACCGAGAACGTCGTCCGTACCGCACGAGATCTTTTTGTCGCTCTTTTTGCATTGAACAAGCCCAAGGCAGCAACGAAAAAACGCAGTGCTCCGATCAATCTATCGCTGTCCGACGCTTATGCGGACGTATTTAACTTGCCGCGGAAATCCTTAATTGCCGCATCCGAAGCACGCTCCAGGCGCGGCTCGGCACTCGTTCCCTATGCCCACTGGTCAGCCGCCTGGCACCACGACAAAAACTGAATGCAGGGGAAATTAGGCCGGCAACATGGGGTACTGGTCAGGCACCAGCCCGCCATGTGTCAAGTAAGTCTACTCTTTGAAGTACACCACCTGATGGCTTGCCGCCAAGAGGGCTCCTTCAGGGCTCCATACTTCAGCACTCTGATCGAAAAATCCCTTTCCGAAGTGAAGCGCGCGTGCCACGCCTAACAGCGGCGCGGTACCTTGCGCACGCAACTGCTCGGCGTCTGCATGGAAGTACGTTGTAAGTGCCACGGTACCAATTGGCACCCATTGTGGTCGCCGTACGAAAATGCGTGGAAAGAAGGCATCGCAGATTGCCGACAGCGACAGGAAGTCGAGCGGTCGCGGCGGCTGGTCACGGATCCATAGTCGTGACTGCGACGCGTGGTTGCCCGCATCGGCTGCGCCCGGCGCACCATCGATAAAGCGCATGTCATAACACGCTGTCCATGCGGCTCGCGGGACGGCAGGTGCCGGTGCGAGCGTATCAGGCGGAGGTACTTGCGGAAATACGGCATCGGTCGCGCCCCAGGTATCGCGCCGGATTGCAGTGACCGCAGTGGCAAACGCGGCGACCTGGTCCGATTGAATCAATTCGACGAACCAGTGCTGCGAAGAGCGATTGGTACGCATCACCCTTGCATGGATTGTAAAGCGACCGTCCGCTATCGGCGCGGCATAATGCACGGTCAGGGATACGGGGTCGCCCAAAAGAGCCGGATGGCAAAGAATCGCATTGAGCAGTGTCGCCCCAATGGTGCCGCCAAATGGTCCAACCATATTGCCGTAAGCGGGATGCGTGTGGCCGGTGTACTGGTCGTCGCCTTCCGGTGCGAGCGCAACCGCGGCATCGAGCACATGCATCGGCATCGGCGTTTGGTGAGTCTGTACAGTCATCTGTTCCCTTTTCAATTATCTGTCTATTACCTGCAAATACGGACAGTCTCCTGAGGATCTCAGGAAGATTTCTTGACGTAGCGTTGCGACACCGTATCTAGCAGGAAGTGCTTGCTCCGATGACGGTGCGCTGCATCGCCTCATCCGGTATTGCGCTTGCCCGCAGTGTCATGTGTAAAACGTGCCGCTGGTCACGCCGGCCGCCTGCATCAACGCACCCACCTCCTGTCGCAGCAAGGCTGCCCTTCTCGATCAGTCCAACGCTGATCTTCAGCAATTCCCTGCGTTCTGGCTCTTTATGACCGGGCTTGTATCGCATTTACATTGTCCTTCAAGTCACTTGACACACTGAGAATGCTAGCATAACGTTCGTTATCATAGCGATCGTAATTCAAAAACCGATGAGGGGACACATGGAAAGCAGACCAACTAAAGCGGCAGCGCTAATCATCGGCGCCGGCGAATCGACCGGCGGTGCCATCGCCAGAAAGTTCGCGAAAGAAGGATTGATCACCTGTGTGACGCGGCGCTCCGCAGACAAGCTGCAACCACTTATTGACGAAATTAAGGCAGCCGGCGGACAAGCTTATGGTTTCGGCTCCGATGCACGCAAGGAAGAGGAAGTCGTCAAACTGGTCGATGACATCGAACGCGATATCGCCCCCATTGAAGTCATGGTATTCAACATCGGCGCCAACGTACCTTGCAGCATTCTGGAAGAGACCGCACGCAAATACTTCAAGATCTGGGAAATGGCCTGCTTCAGCGGTTTCCTTGTCGGGCGCGAAGTCGCGAAGCGAATGGTGACACGCGGGCGCGGGACCATCATCTTCACCGGCGCCACTGCCGGCTTGCGTGGATCAGCCAACTTCGCCGCGTTTGCCGGCGCCAAGCACGCGTTGCGTGCATTGGCACAAAGTATGGCGCGCGAGTTGGGGCCGAAGAACATCCACGTCGCGCACGTCGTCGTCGACGGTGCCATTGACACCGCATTTATCCGTGATAATTTTCCTGAACGTTACGACTTAAAGGATCAGGACGGAATCCTCAACCCAGACCATATTGCCGAGAACTACTGGCACCTGCATACTCAACCACGCGATGCGTGGACTCACGAACTGGACTTGCGTCCCTGGATGGAGCGCTGGTAAGAATCTCGGTAATGCTAACGTCAGCTCATGAGATAGGATAAAGACAGGATAAGAAATGAAAAAAATAGAATTTTTCTTTGATGTCGGCAGCCCTTACAGCTACCTCGCCTACCATCAATTGCCGAAAATAGCGCACGCCAGGAATGCGAGTATCCTATGGCGTCCCATGCTTCTGGGTGGTGTGTTCCAGGCGACCGGCAATGCCAGCCCGGCTAACGTGCCGCTAAAAGCGGTGTACTCGAAAGTCGATCTTGAGCGATGGGCAAGGCGCTTTAATGTAACGTTCAATCACAATCCTCATTTCCCGATCAATACATTGCAACTGATGCGTGGCGCAGTCGCCATGCAAATGCGTAGCGATGCCGAATTTCATCGTTATCTGTCCGCGATATTCAGCGCGATGTTTGAACATCCGCGCAACCTCGGCAATCCGGAGGAAGTAGCGGCAGTACTGGAAGGTGCCGGAATCAGCCCTCTTCTTTTTCTTGAACTGATCAAGGACGACAAGGTGAAAGCAAAGCTCAAAAGTGACACGGAGGAAGCTGTTGCGCGCGGGGTGTTCGGCGCACCAACCTTCTTTGTCGGCTCGGACATGTACTGGGGACAAGACCGCCTGGATTTTGTCGACATGGCCCTGTCCTGAAAACTATGCTTTATCCATGATTAGCTTCATAAGCTTCGTATGCAGACGCGCAGAGGCGCAGCGTCGACAGACGCAATGAAGATGAGATAGAAAATCACAATTTCAGATCGCGCTTGGTTCGAAGCAAACCTTATCGTCAGCTTTCCATTTGCATCTGGAAGCGAAGCCGGCGTTCAGCTTCAATTGCATCCGGCGTAGTCGCGCCGATTTTTAACAGCACGTTGTTTATGTATTCATTGCGTTGCCCAGGGGTGTGCTGCAGTGCCATCACATAACCATCCGTCATGCCTTTCAGGTGCTGCACTTTTCCGGACTGCGTTTCTCCTTTATCAAGGCCTTGACGATAGCCATGCAGCCGTCCGCTGTAATAACCGGCAACGTAAACCAGAATTGCGCTAATGATAATGACGAAGACTGTCGTAAGAAGTTGATCGCTGCTCATAAAATATTTTCGGTTAGCAATACGACGATGCTACCGCTTCCGGCACTATGAGTCATTGCCCTTCTTGACAACTCGGCTAACTAAAAGATGCGCCAAGGAACTCCGCGATGGCAAACAACCAATGCTTCCTTAATTAGTTACTGTCCAGGCATTGCGTCGCAGATTGTAATGAACGGCTAGATTTAATGCATAAGCGCTTTGACTGTTTCTGCCGGTACGTAATGCGGCCCATCGAAAAGGTACACCGGGTATCCCTTATAAACGTCGAGCTGTTCACGAATTTCTCCCGCGGTGGAAGCGCGAAACTGCCCGCCGGCGGTGCGTGCGCTGCGGCGCCTTCCCATGTCGGGTCGATCTCCACGGGGAAATACCAACCGGCTACGTTGAGCGGAATCGAAAGATGCATGGTGGACGCTGCCAATCTTTTCTAAAGTAAAATAATTTGCTGGACGCAGCAGACATGTTCCCCTCGTCACGGTCGCTTAACGTGGCGCTGACTTGCCGCGTGCGCCTGCCAGCGTGTATCTACCCAGCAGAGGTTACCCAGCAGAGGTCACGGCGATTCCAAGCTGGAACGCATTCCCATGTATCATGGGATCTCATATCGCGCAGGAATCCCTATGTAGTTCAATAGAGAATCTTCCTGAAGCGCTTCGGAGAGGGAATACGCATGACTTCACAACAAAACAGCAACACCGACGCGTTTTTGTCCAGCGGAATTGCAGGCCTCGACGAGGTATTGCATGGCGGTTTTACACGTGACCGGCTTTACCTGGTGGAAGGCTCTCCTGGGTCGGGGAAGACGACACTCGCATTACAGTTTCTGATAGAGGGCGCAAGTCAAGGCGAGTCGGTCCTCTACATTACCCTTTCAGAAACGATCATAGAACTACGCGCGGTCGCTGCGGCACACGGCTGGCCACTGGACGGAATTCACATCGAAGAGGTTATCCCGTCTGAAAACATTCTCGATCCCGACCAGCAATACAGCATCTTTCATCCGAGCGACGTGGAGACCGGCGCCACGACAAGGGATATCCTGTCTGTTGTCGAAAGGCTGCAACCGAGTCGCGTGGTCCTGGATTCTCTGTCCGAACTACAGCTACTCGCTTCGAACCCGCTTGTCTATCGGCGCCAAGTGCTCGCGTTCAAGCAGTTTTTTGCCAGCCGCTCATGCACGACGATCTTCCTTGATGATCTCACGGCAAGCGACGGGGATCTGCAAGTTCGCAGTATTGCCCACGGCGTTATTTCACTTGAACGCATGCAAACCGACTACGGCGGGATACGACGCCGGCTGGAAATCCTGAAGTATCGCGGTGTCGCGTTTCGCGAAGGCTTGCATGATTACAAGATCCGGCAGGGCGGGATCGTGGTGTATCCGCGCCTGATCGCAGCCGAATCGCGAGAGAACCTCAATCCGCAGCAGTTCTCGAGCGGTTTGCCGGAACTGGACAATTTATTGGGCGGTGGTATTGAACAAGGCAGCAGTACCCTGATTTCAGGCCCGCCAGGCACAGGCAAATCGACACTTGCGGCGCAATTCGTCTTCTCCTGCCTGCAACAGCAACATCAGGCGGCCATGTTTGTCTTTGAAGAGTCCGCGTCCAATTTTCTGAACCGTGCGGACAATGTGGGGATCGGTCTGCGCGCCTATCTGCCATCTAGGCAACTGACGTTAAAACAAGTGGATCCGGCGCAACTGACTCCCGGTGAGTTTGTGCATCTCGTATGTCGCGCGGCGGACCAGGGCGCCCGGGTTATCGTCATCGATAGCCTGAATGGTTTTCTGCAAGCGATGCCGAATGAAAAAATGCTTGCCACCCATATGCACGAGCTCCTGACCTACCTCGGTCAGCGCGGCGTGGTGACGCTTCTCATCGGCGTACAACAGGGAATGTTCGGCGGGAACATGAGCACCAATGTCGACGCCAGCTATCTCGCGGACAATGTGCTTCTGTTGCGATATTTCGAAGCGTTCGGTGAAGTTCAGCAAGCAATATCTGTGTTCAAGAAACGCGGGAGCCAGCATGAGCGCACCATACGCCGCATGAGCATCACTTCAGACGGCATCCACATCGGTCCGGCCCTCAAGCAATTTCATGGCGTGCTGACCGGTGTACCCAAACTGGTCGGCGATCCCGATACGGAAGAAAAGGACCTGCAGTCGAATGTCTGACCTCGTCGAACGGCGTATTCTCCTTTGCATGCCCTTTGGCAGGGACGCCGAACTCGCGTCCAATGTCCTGGAAAATGCGGGACTAGACTGTTTTGTCTGTACCAGTCTCACCGAACTTGTCAGGGAAGTCTATAAGGGTGCCGCCGCGATTCTGACTGTCGAAGAAGCCCTGCCCGAAGGTCCCTCAAAACCGTTGAGCGCGTATTTTTTTACGCAACCGACCTGGTCTGATCTACCCATACTGGTACTGACTAAACCAGGCGGAGAATCGCCATGGATTAAGGGCGCATACGAACGTCTGGGTAATCTGACGCTGCTGGAGCGCCCGGTGCGCACGTCAACCCTGATCAGTGCCGCGCGGTCGGCGCTGCGTGCACGACTGCGTCAATATGAGGTGCGTATCGCAGATCAGCGAAAGGATGAATTTTTGGCGATGCTGGCGCATGAATTGCGCAATCCGCTTGCTCCAATCAGTGCCGCGGCAAACCTGCTCGAGCTGGTATCTTCCCAACCGGAGCGGGTATTGCAGACAAGCGAGATCATCGCCCGTCAGGTAGGACATATGACGACCCTGATCGATGACCTTCTGGACATGGCACGCGTGACACGCGGACTTATCACGCTGCAAAAGGAAATGCTTGATGTGCGGGATATTCTGGCGGAAGCCGTTGAACAGGTCAGCCCGCTGATCACCCATCGCAAACATCATCTGGCGCTTCACCTTTCGCCTGATCCGGCTCCCGTAGTAGGCGACCGGAAGCGACTGGTGCAGGTCATCGCTAACGTGCTGGGCAACGCATCGAAGTACACGCAGGAAGGCGGCAACATCGTTGTACGCCTACAGATTCACCCGGAGGAAATTACACTCGATGTGTCCGACGATGGTATCGGCATGGCGCCGGAAATGGTGTCACGTGTTTTCGAGCTGTTTGCACAGGCCGAACGGACACCGGACCGGTCACAGGGAGGACTGGGACTGGGCCTTGCACTTGTCAAAAACCTCGTCACTTCCCATGGCGGCAAGGTCGGGGCCTATAGCGAGGGACCAGGTAAAGGAAGCACCTTTACCGTTCGCCTGCCGCGTATGCCGATACAATGGGAAGTCGCAAATGCACGCGACGCGACACGGCAACTTGTCCGACATTCGACCCAGCCGTTACGGATCCTGGTGGTGGATGACAATAAAGACGCCGCCAACACGCTGGAGATGTTTCTGGGCGCGACCGGACATACTGTATCCGTTGAGTACATTGCCGCCGATGCGATAGAGCGTGCCAGGGCAACATTGCCGCATGTTTGCCTGCTTGATCTTGGCCTGCCGGATATAGATGGCCACGAGCTTGCGCGTCGCTTACGCGCCATGCCGGAAACATGCACTGCGGTATTAATTGCCGTAACCGGTTATAGCCACGAGCGTGACAAGGAAAAGTCCATTGCCGCTGGATTTGATCATCATTTAGTTAAACCTCTGGACACTGCAAAACTCGCACGCCTGTTGAGCAGTATTGTTAGTTCGTCGCCACATTCAATACAATCAACGGAGGCAACATGACTCAGGACGAAATACTGGACATCTTCCGCCAGGAGGCGGACAAGATACCCTCCGAAACTGCACCGCTCAACGACGTTATCCTGGCGCTCGCGCAACTACTGGCGGACTCCCGCGGCAAGCTATCAAAAGAAAATTTTGAAGTGCTCTCGAAAATCGGTGGCGTGTTGTACAAGGAAGGCAAGATACAGTTCAACGCCAAATCCGATGTGGACACGATCATGAAATTATCGTCTGATCAACATCGCGCGGAGTGATGCATGGGTTCGTCGTTATTGAAAAGCCTCCCGACAATGCAGCACTCGAAAGCATTTCTAATGCGGCTCTAATTGCCGGCTCCTGCACCCCTGCGTTGCACCCATTGAAATCCTTCATGCTTGCTGATTGATGCAATCTCGATCGGACCACCGACGGTTTTAGGGCGGGATACTGAATACTTTACAAAACCGATGGTGGTGTCGACAAGATAACGGGCCAGATCAATCGCATCCTGCATCGGCATGGCCTCGATGAACAATAGTTCATAGAGATCCGGCACAAGCTTTTCCCTGAGCGTCGCTGCATCTTCCGTAGAAAGGCCGTGGCGGACGGCCGACTCATTGAATCGGGTTCCCAATCCGAACACCAGTCTGTCCAGCGCCTCATATTCACCGTCCCAGCGCAACCCGAATTCCTGTTCGTGCTGGATACACGATGGCGACGGGCAATTTTCACCCATCAGGTTAACTTCCCACACCTCAGCCAGAGACCGCCCCGCCGAGTAGCCGCACAGGCGAAATTTAGTCCAGGTCGTCGCACCATGCGTCAGAGATTTTTCCTCGAACAGGAACCGACGTAGCTTCGCCGCAATGTTTTCGAGGCTGTAATCGTCCGGATCGATGATCCAGTCCTTGTGCGCCGGATCCTGTCCGGTAAATCGCTGACGTAAATCCTTTAGCAACGTATCGATGGATTCGTTGCCGATTCCGCCCGCCCCCGTCACCATTGCAGCAATGGGAAGTCCTTCGCGCAGATTCACAATCTTTCGTGAGTTATGATAGATCATGCCGCTGGCAAACGAACTGGCGCTATCGGTCGCCATTACAATACCATCATTGATTTTGACGGAAACGAGAACTGTCACGGAGGGCGCTCCTTACGGAAATGTGATGCCAAAGTATATAAGGAGATTAAGGAGATAAAATCGGGGATTACCTTGCATAGCAGTATCGCTTCTGCTTCAGGAAGTCAACCTGCTAAACGAGCTTATTGCCTGACATCGCAAGGTTCTTGCGGCGCCTCATCAAATAGCGAGATCGTTACCTTGCAAACAGGCGTCACTGGCACAATATGCAAAAGAGTGGACTTGCCCGCGAACATATTCTCGCCTGACGATGCGAACCTGAAATACGTGTTCACCGCCTTGTTAAACATCGTCAGTCAATTTAATCCAACAGCGCAGCCGTCACGCGTCAACATTGGAGTCAGTAGTCATGCAACAAAACCATCATGCCACCATCAACCGCCAGGCCGGGGCCGAAGCCCTCTCCGCAAAAGCAATCGCGATCGGCCAGGAAAAAGGCTTGTCCATTGTTAAGTGTGAATGGGATCTGGGACAGGATTTCGGTCTTCAACATGCTCACCGTCTCGATCTCTTTACTGAAACAAAAACAGTGCGTGTTTATTTCCCGGATCTGGAACTTAGCACAACGGCCAGTGAGTCGAGGCTCAAACGAAGCGAAGAGAGATTACGAAGTGCTGTTGCCCAATTGCTTTCCGTACCGCCGGCCCCAACCTACTCCTTTCGCTAAGCGTAAGGAATAGTTCAGATCGGCAAGAAGGCATTTAAAATAAACGCAGAATTGTGTAGGTCAATCCTGCGTTAGTCTGTATAGTAGGCTCTGCACTTGCATCAAGTCGTCGTTATTGTTGGTCTCTTTCCCGTGTTGCTCTTCTCCAGAGCGATCCCTGTTTGACTCCCTTCGGTTACATATCTTGGTTTCCAGTGTGCTGCGGGCACATGCCCCTGTCTATTCAAACTATTCAAACAAGGAAATAACATGAGTACTCAAACTGGTACGGTAAAGTGGTTCAACGATTCCAAAGGTTTTGGCTTCATCACTCCTGATGGCGGCGGCGCTGATCTCTTCGCGCACTTCCAGGACATTCAGAGCAATGGCTTCAAAAGCCTGTCCGAAAACCAGCGTGTGTCTTTCGACCGCGGCACTGGTCCCAAAGGCGAAAAGGCAAGCAATATTCGCGTGATTTAAATTTCCTCGCGCAAGTTTATGCGCAGGGAAAACCCGAATTCAACAGCCGTTGAAGGTCGCACTTGCGAATTCAACGGCAAATGATGCAGCCTGAACAGATAAAGATGACACCACGCAGATAGCGTGGGTTGTCGGATAATGATGCCAGGGGCACCATGCAGATAGCATGGGTCTTTGGCAGGTGGATGCATCAGTATGAATGGAAGCTCGCTTAGGCGAGCTTTTTTGCGTTTACGGCACCGGCATTTCCTTGCGCGTTGCAATCGATAGTGCGCTCATTATCGGTGCGGGCGCGCGTTTCATTGTGCCGTCAGTAGCGCATCACCTGCCTCAAGCTCTTCTGCGTCGGGATGGACGCATCGGGCAAAACGTCTTATCTCCCCGATCTTCAAGGATATTGCGTCGGAAACTTTCTTGTGCCAGCATAGATCACGATCTATCGCAGCTTTCCACTTGAATGCATGCCTATGTTTCTACGAACAGTCTCCTCGCTAGTCTGGGCGTTAGCCACTTCGTCCGTAGCCTCCTCGTCGATTGCGGAACCGGTGCGTTCGCCACCAGCGAAGATCGAAAATTCACTGGGCATGACATTTGTGCTGATCCCGGCTGGCGAATTCATGATGGGTAGCGATGAGTCACCGGAATCACTTGCCAGGTCCTACCCCCAATACGATCAAAAGCGTTTCAAGGACCTTAGCGACGAGGCGCCTGTGCACAAAGTTCGGATCACGCAGGGGTTTTACCTTGGCCAATACGAAGTAACGGTCCGGCAATTTCGTCGCTTCGTCGAACAGTCAGGCTATGTCCCGGAGTCCGAGGCTGACGGTACCGGCGGGTATGGTTACAACGCCGACTATGATCCGGGCAGAACAGTACGCGGCGATGCATTTGAGGGGCGTGATCCTAAATACTCGTGGCGCAACCCCGGATTCGCGCAGAGTGACGATCATCCTGTCGTCAACGTAAGCTGGAACGATGCAGTCGCCATGAGCAAATGGCTTAGCGAAAAGGAAGGAGTCCCCTATCGCCTGCCAACCGAAGCCGAATGGGAATACGCCGCCCGCGCCGGTACGACCACGCGCTATCACAGTGGCGACGCACCGCAGTCTTTGCCAAAGGCAGCAAACATCTTCGATGCCGATGCGGTGCAATTCTGGAATAAATGGAAAAGCTATGCACTCGCAGAACCGGATGGCTATCCATTTACCGCACCGGCCGGCAGCTTTATGCCAAACGCATTCGGCATTTACGACATGCATGGTAACGCATGGGAGTGGACGGCCGACTGGTACGATGAGAGCTATTATGCGATCTCGCCAGTCGATGACCCCAAAGGCCCGCCTACCGGATCGGTACGCGTACGACGCGGCGGTTCCTGGCATACGTGGCCGTTGTATGCGCGCAGCTCATACCGCAACTGGAATTCGCAGAGCACCAGATACACCCTTGTTGGCATGCGACTGGTACGCGAACTCAGATAAGGTCCGCGACAGCATCCGAGGTTGTAGTCTCCAACTCCTCTACGACGATGCCAGCAGCTTGTGACAACATCATCAAATCACTTCAACGCACCGAATACCTTACCGATGATCTTGCTGCCGGATCCTAACGGGTCGCGGCGAATTGCCTTTTCTTCGTCGGCAATCACTGTAAACAGACCATCCAGCGCACGTTGGGTCACGTAATCCTCAACCGTTGCCTGCTGCGGTGCCAGTCCGGCCCTGGCAACCTGGGACATCGTCGCATTGTATTGAGCCGACAGGCCGGAACGGTCGGTTACCTTTTTTACGATCGGCAAAAACGTTACTGCAAGTTGAGACGATGTCTTGTCACGAAAAAAACTGGTGACCGATGTGTCTCCTCCAGTAAGAATCTGCTTGGCATCGGCTACCGACATCGATTTCACGGCGTTGAGCAACAGTGGCTTGGCCAGCGGCACTGCCTCTTCCGCCGCGCGATTCATTGACACTACCAGTTCGTCAAGCTGCTGGCCGCGCCCCGTCATTTTTAGCAGAGGGCGCGCCTGCTCCAGTATGGGAGGCAATTGAATTTTCACTTTATCGTTGTTGAGAAAGCCGTTTGTGACACCAAGTTTGCTTACGGCGGCACTTGCCCCTTTTTCCAGTGCTGCTTTCAGCCCGGTGGTGGCGTCCTGATTCGACAGATCAGCAATGGAAACCGCCATTGCGCTTGAGGCAACGATACACAGCGACAGCAACAATGATTTTTGTACGGATGGAATAAACATTTCAGAACCCGGCGCGGAAGTTGAGTGAGAGCATGTCAGTCTACTCCGGTAAGCGCTTCCCGCCAAAATACCGTGAGTTCAGATGTTTTGACATGATGTCGCGGTGCGCATGCATTTCAGCAAGGAGATTTGCCAAGGTGCGTCTGGCCGAATGATTTGCGCCGGGAATGTTGAGCGTTTGATGCGAGCAGCGGAAAATCTGTGGAAGAGAGGGCGAAGCAAGAAAAGCTGGTGCCAGCTGAAGGACTCGAACCCCCTCCCTGCTCATTACATTTGAGCTGCTCTACCTGTTGAGCTAAGCCGGCAATGTACAAAGAATACGGCAAGGGTACGGAGGCATTCTTGCGTTGTCACAAATTCGGGTGGCGTTCGAGTGACGTTAAGGCAGCTTCCTTCTTATGCCACTCTACATGTTCGAACCCTGCGTGACGCCACCTCTGGCGACAACCTCTGTATCGCACAATACATTGCGAGCTTGCCGAAGATGCCGCGACGTTGGCTGCAAACTGGCAACCCTCCCGTATCGCCAAAGTGTTGCGATGGAGGTCGTTGTATTGCTGCCCATACGGGCGTATAAGTATTAAATTGATCTTGATGCTACGAGCCGAAATCCTCCCTCTATTGCCAAACCGGATCCTGGGCTGTTTCTCCTCGGTGTTCCATGCACCACTTCAGGAAGGCCCATCATGTACTCTTCATCCGCATCCGAACCGCGATGCCGCAATCTGCTGCTGGCGACGCTGACCGACGAACAATACGGTGCGATCGCACCTCGCTTGCATACCGTCCCATTGAAAATCAAACAGGTGCTTTTCGAGAGAAACCAACCGCCGCAGTATGTTTATTTCCCCTGTACCTGCGTACTCTCTATATTGGCTTACATGCTCAACGGCTCAGCCGTAGAAGTTGGCACCGTAGGCAACGAAGGCTTTATCGGTATTGAAGTGCTGGCTGGCGGCGAACTCTCTACGGAGACAGCCGTATGCCAGGTCGATGGCAATACCTTGAGGATGACCGTCAACGATTTCAAGGAGGCCACGGCTGGCGATACGCCTTTGCGCCGTGTTGCACAACGCTACATGCTGGTGTATCTCAGTCTGGTGTCTCAATCAGTCGCATGCAATCGTCTTCATACGATTGAAGAACGCTTTGCGCGATGGATACTCATGACGCACGACCGGGTGGAAGGAGATCACTTCTATCTGACGCAGGAATTCATTGCTGACATGTTGGGTGTGCATCGTCCCAGCGTCAGCCTGGTTGCCAGCGCCTTCCAGCAGGCAGGGCTTATCCGTTACAGCCGTGGACGGATGTCTATTCTGAACCGCCAAGGCCTGGAAGAGCTGGCTTGCGAATGCTATGGCATCGTTCGCGAACAAGTCGACCACTTGCTTGGCACAGCGTAAATTGTCGACCACAGTGCCGGCGAAACGATCGCTGCTCTCCGCTAGGCGGAGGAAATACGGAAACATTTAATGTGCCGACTGTGACGGTTAGGTACGATAGTCGTTTTGCGCCGTAAAGACCCAGAGCGGCGCAGATTTTGACGCCTGATCGCCGACTCCCTCCTCTCATAGTGGAAGGAGCCGTGCAGATACATGCTTGCAGGTGGCGCTGCCTGTGCCACGCCCAGCGAACTCATGCAGGCGTAGCCATGCGATTCTCTGGAGGAGTTTGCGCAACAGCACTTGCGGACTCCATTTCACGATCTTGGGCAAGGGTTTCATCCGAACCGGGGACAACGGCGGCAATCGTTGGCCCGCTCGCAGATGGCGATGCCGGAGCAGGCAATGGAGTCGATCCTGGCTCGATGGCTGCTGTAGTTGTTGTAGGTGTAGCTACTGGTTCTGTTGGTTCTGTTGCTGCTGTTGTAGGTGTAGCTGCAGGCTCCGTCGTTGCGGTGGCAGGCGTAGCTACGGGTTCCGTCGTCGCTGTGGCAGGTGTACCGGCAGGTTCTGCCGTCGCTGTAGCGGGTGTAGTTCCCGGGGTACTTGCCGGCGGTGTCGCTACAGGCGGTGTAGTCACGGGTGGCGTTGCACCTGGCGGTGTAACCGGGCTAGGTGCGGCGGGTACGGGTACATCCGTCGACCCCGGTGTAACAGGGTCCACGGTTCTCGTGCCTGCCCAGACGCCGCGATTACCACGGTTACCTCTCCATGTTCCGATGAAGGTTCCATTCGACTGAATCGCGCCTGTCATCGTCAGTCCGGCCGCCGGCGAACTCAATGCAATCGTCCCATCGTCTCTGGCCGTACCACTTACCGTCGCCGGACCGCCCGTTGTGGCCGCGCCACTCAGGGAACCAGTCACCGTGCCGGTTGCATCCACCGTCATAACCAGGCTGCCTACTGCGGCATCAGGAGCATTCAGATTATCGCCGGTAACAACCGTTGCGGACCACTGTCCGACGAAGTCGGATTCGTTCACAGTGGTAACCGGTGCAGTTATTGTATTCGTCGTACCCTTGCCGAACCGGTCCGACATTGCCGAGGCACCCTTCCTGAGCGAATTCGGCAAGGTCTTGGCATCGTAGTAAGCCGCCTCCACCGGCGCGGCTTCCGTCTTGTCGAGCGCGGCGCCATCCACCTTGCCATCCGTCAGGTCCCGTGCAAGCTGCTCGGTGATACCGAGTGCAGGGGGTGTCGCGGCGGGTGTCGCGGCCGGCCGTCGTTTGGCTGCTGCCTTGGCCAGCCCGCCGAGCACCGTCGCCGCGACCCCGTAACGATTGGCCGGCAGCGCATTGTCGGCACTGCTGTTGTCAACCGGCGTAGGCAGGCTTTTTACCGAGACCAGTTGCAGCTTTGGCTCGAGCGTCGCATTGACCGCCGTGCGCACTGCTTCATTGGCCGCCCGCACCTGCTCTGCGGTCAGACCCGTCAGGTCTCCGCGCGGCAACAGCGCAGTCCCGCCCGATGCGACCGACCCGGTGGACGACTTGAAATTGTTCAGCGCGTAGCGATATGCCGACTCGGTCAGAGGCGACACACCGATATTTTCGTCAAACCGGTCCACCAGTGCGTGCAACACCTGCCCAGGTCCAAAATCAAGCATCCGGGCGGCGCCTTCATCATAATATTGCGCGCCCGCACGTCCAGTCAGCGTCAGCAGCACCGGTCCGTCCGATGCACGCGGACGAATGGTAACCAAGCCCCGAGCCCCGTCGGTCAATGCGGAGCCCAACACTGCACCGTCGGACAGGCGGGTTACCGTCAGAAGTGCGTTGATGACCTTGCCTTCGCCACCACCCGCGCCCGCGCCACCTTCGCCGCCTCCGGAACCGCCGTCACCCCCGCCTGAGCCACCTGAACCACCTGAACCACCATCGCCGCCGCTTCCAGCGCCGCCAACGCCTCCACCCACGCCGCCGCCGCCCTGAGTGCCATTACAGAAATTAAATTCACTCTGCGGAACACCGCCCCAACCATCGGGATATACCGCATTGATATCGCCCACGAAGCCGGTAGTGATGTAACCAAAGCAGGGCAAGGTTTGCGTCGTCCCCGGCGCTGCCGGTGCCCCCTGTGCAGTCGTTCCCGTCCCGTTGGTCGGCGCGGGATTTGCGCCAGTGGTTGCCGCCGGCACATTTGCCGATGTCGCGGAATCGTCGCCCCCTCCACCGCCGCACGCCGTTAAGGCAACAATCAACACGTAGGCAGCAGGCTTGATACAGCGGGAAATTTCGGTTTTCATGTTCATGATCGCAGTTCCTTTGTTGCTTGTTGCGGGGTTTGGCTTTGTTGCTCAGTCTTCAGGACTCAATGCGGTATTGTTCGCGACGCCTTTTCCGGCGATTCCATCGGTACGTTCGACCACGCTGTGGTTGACGGAAAACGGACTGCGACGATCGGGACTTGCTGGCTAGGGCTTTCGCGTTGTCGCAGTGCCAGTACGCGCCCGAGCAGTGCCGGTCGATAATATTTTTCGCGGTAGCGGGACATCGGGTAATAATCGGCTTGCTCGCCTCCGGCCCGATTAATGGTCAGTCCAATCAGTTCATCAGCGCCTTTGGCTGCATCAAAGTAGCCGTCTTCATTCCACAAAACCCAGCGTCCGTCACGGATGACGAATAGCGACATCAGTATCGTCCCATCTTGTGTCCGGCGCCAACGCAGCGTACCGTCCGCCATCGCGACAACCAGTACACGGCCATCAGCACTCACGTTGACTGCCCGTGCTTCAGTCGCAAGCGGGATCCGCCAACGCTCCCGGCCGTCAGGCTCGATGCGCCGCAATGTACGGCTCGTTGCCAACAGCACCGCAGATTCGTCTGGCAGCACGGCGATGGCACGAGAAATTTCTGTGGGTGCCATCGGGACCGGACGGCCCGCGATCGTTACGTCGTAACTGTTTTCCCACGTGCTGACGGGAATACGTTTGCTAACAGTCTTTGCCTGCCTTGTAGCCTCACGTTCTCCGCGGCGTATATCGCGACTATTGACCGAAAAAGAATAGCGCTGCTCACCCGGTGCAAAACGCCAGGCAACGGTCTTTGCATCGTCGCTCACCGTCAGCAGACCTGCCTCATAGAACTGTGCATTTTTTGGCGCTACCATGGTCTTTGCCTCTGGTCCGCGCAGAACTCCCCACGCCGGTTCCACTGTTGAAAACAGCACACGGTTATCCGATAACGGCAGCAAGTCCGTAATTGAGTTGGTCGCGGCGCGGGTCTCGCTAACCTCGCCTTGTGGCCAGCTGATGCGTTTGACGATGAAATCGTTGGTGCCGCGATAACCTGATCCCGCGGCGTACAAGGCGCCACCATCGCGCTGCCACGCGACGTTGCGTAAATTGCCGTGGGTGATGTCGTCGAATACAAATGATTTCGCCAACTCTTGCGTCGCCACATCGAACACATCGACCTGCACTTCGCGCGCCGACTTTCGCGATAGATAGCCAACCGCAAGCAGGTCGCCTTCCGGCGAAAACTGCACGCCACGCGGGTCCGGCAGCGCGCCGCGCAGCGTGGCCAGCAAGTGAACTTCGCCGGCAATGCCGTACACCCGCACCGTGCCATCCGATACCGGGAGCGCCAGCAACCCGTTGCGTGACAGGGTGATACTCCATGCATCCGCAGGTAATCGCTCCTCATGCACGAGTTCGCCTTCGTCATCGAACACACGGAAGGCAGAAGCACCCGCATAAGCGGCTGCCAGCAGCATGCCGTCAGGCGACCATTGCAGGGATTTGATATCGCCACCACGTGCGTTCACTGATTTAAGGAACGACATGCTGGTCAGATCATAAAGGTATATCCGATGGGTGCCGTTCTGGCTCGCGGTGGTGCCCGCCAGCGCGAGCCGGCCCTGTGGCGAAATTGCCGCCGCGTAAAGTCTGCCTATGTTTTCGGGACCGACTGGGAGGTGCAGTGTGTGCAATAGTCGACCGCTGGCAATATTCCACACGCGCGCCGTCTTGTCATCGGACGCGGTGACCAGTATTTGTTCGGCCGAGTCCACGGCAATCTGGCGTATCGCCGCGGTGTGTGTACCAGGATCGAGCGTTAGCACGGGTGCTTCGCTCAGATCCCGTGCCGCAACGCTGGTGCCTGTCGTTGTTATCAGGCATAGAAGGCTGAACACAACGCGCAGTGTGGTCCAAATTACTGTCAGGAGCCTATCTACAAGCATCATTCGCAATATTTTGTTCCTACAATTGGTTCACTCGCCAAGCTGCACAGACGCATTACCGGGTAAGTACCGGGTAGCATGCGGTCATGAAGAGGAAGGTGACAGTCGCTTGCACGCTGTCTCGTCCTAGCCGCAGTTTCAAGTTTGATGACGCGGTAAGCATCGCATCCTCTTCCATGGCAATCGAGTTACACATTGCTCCGGCACATAGATGGATGAGGGCAGCAGTAATAGACTGTTGCCACAGACCACGTCAAACCACTTTGAACCATTGCCGCACGCCATACTGTCAAAACAGACAACAACAGAGAGTGGACTACAGAAAACAAAGTGAAGTTCATGAGTCTTACAAAATTGGCATCCTCTACTGCCTAGACATACTAATGATTAATGCAGTGGGTTTACACTGTGCCCATCCACCGGTAACAGCCACAAGGACGAGTAATACCAATCCCTGAGATCGATGGATTTTTTTGACTGGCAAGGCGCAGGAGGAGTCAATAGCGGGCTATTGACGACGAGTGCAACGCCGGCAGGCAGAAAAAGACGCGATGTCATGGTGCGTTATGGGTTGGGATTGGTATAACTTGTGTCCCAAGCTTGAAGCTATTAACGTATTCATAGTGGCGCAGTGGAAATTCTTGAAAGCTTCACTAAGAATTTCTTTGCGTTAAAGGCAGATTGGGAAACCGCTTATGTGTATCAACATTCGAAAAAATTCTCGGACATACTTGTAACGATCTGCTCGTAAAAGCCTGTGAACTATGTATCCTCGTTTTGCTGGTAACAAGTTTGAAAAGCTATACCACAGCGCAGCAGAAAATCAGGCAAGTGGCAGCATTACTTCATTTTATCCAGACCATAAATAGTGATATGAGGCACATGTCTATCCATCCGGTCCTGGTACCTCGATTTATTTCCTCGATGCGACGAGAGATGTCGAAGCAGAACACAAATTGCACGACAACGAGCTTTACTTTCGCCTAATGCCCGACTCCGCCTCAGGCGTGTCGGTGGTTTTTGTTACGCGACGACCCTATCATGCCTCCCATACCGGAAATATCGTGCGATGGTTTGGCACATCGACGGACGTGCATGATCACAAGACGGCGGAGCCACCATTGCGGCGCAACGAAAAGCGTTGCCGGTCGCCGTTTGAATCGATTGACGAAGGTTTTTGTGTGATCGATTAGAAGGGCCGGATAAACAGCCCGATAGTCAGCGCTATACCGATGCATACAATGGCGATGCGAAGGGCTTTTTCATTCACTCGATGCAATGCCCACGATCCAATCAGACCACCGGCCATCGCACCCGCGCCAAGAATAATTGCCTCACGCCAGTGAAGCTCTGGCGACGTCAGAAACAGCACGACCGCGGACGCGTTCATCACGGCGGCCAGCACATTTTTGGTCGCGCCTGCATTGCGCGTCGGCAGGCCGGCCATGGTCAACGCCGCCAGCATCAGAAAACCGATCCCGCCGCCGAAATAACCGCCATAGATCGCGATCATGAATTGCGCAAAAGCGGTGCTGATCGGGCCAATATGCATACCTGCATCGCCAGTCTTTCGAAAGAATGAACCCCAAGCGAATACCGTCGTGGCAAACAGCACCAGCCACGGCACAAGACGGGCAAATACGGAAGACGGCGTGTTCAGCAGTAACACCCCGCCTACTATGCCACCTAAAATACTGACGACGAATAATGCCCGGAATGGAAGCTGACCGGCACCCGTGACAAGCTTGCGTCCCGCCAGACCGGAGGTGATCTGCCCCGGAAACAGGGCCACGGTCGACGTGATATTGGCCGCCAGCGGCGACATGCCCGACATAATCAGCGCCGGCAAAGTGATGAACGAACCGCCGCCGGCGAGCGCATTTTGCAGACCGGCCCATAAACCGGCAACGAAAATAAGTGCGAGCAGCATGAATGCCTTAACGGGAATGTGCGGCTTTCAATGATAGCGAAAGTCGTTCCATCTTGCGTGGACAGTGCTCGCTGGAATCAGGGTCTTGCTTGCAAAGATATCCAATGTATTTAACAAGGCTGAGCTGAGCAGCTCCCCACGGGAGCGCCTGGGCTGCGCATCAACGTCGCCGAACTCAACTTTGATTACCCTGATGCCGACAAGCTGCTGGTCACCGCTGATCAGGCGATGTACGAGGCAACGCGCGGCGGCAAGCGATGTTATCGTGCCGCACCGCATTTGGCTAATGCGGTATTGGCCAAACTGCAGGAATCATAAACAGTGATAAACAGTGGCGCCTGGCTCACTTGTACCTTTGCGCCAAATATTCAACATTCCTCACCAAACACCCTACTTGCGTTCGCTAGTAGCGATAATGATGTCGTCTCCTGCCTTAAAAGGGTGGCTTAGCCCGGAATCGCCAAATGTTGCGTTTCCGGGCTTCTTTTTAACTTCAACGATATGTCCGGGACATGCGTAATCGCATACCTGGCATTTAACCAGCGTGGTGTCGCCTAAACAACTTTAGCACAGCACTTTGGCTTGATGCTGCCGAGCGTGGGTCATTGGAGACCGCGCTATCTCGGACAAGGTATTGCAGAACGCCATGTCCCAGATTCACGCAATCGAACGCAGTCAGCCTGCTATCCCGGTTGGCATTCCGTCCGTCATTACACTGGCAAGTCCAGCCCGAACGCAGCGATTGGATTGATCTTCATGATCAATCCAAAAAATGGTAGAAAGGCGTCGCAGCCAATATCCAGCATGCCAGTATCGGTACGCAAGCCGACGCGCTGCAACACGCCATCCTCGCCATGCAACGACAAGTTGTTCGCCGGGTTTACTGGGGAAAGCATGAAGCCTGGCCCACGACGGAAAGGTTTCCCGCACTTCTCCGTGAAACTTTAGAGGACAATCCCGACTTACGATCGTACCGAACTCAGGGCCACCTCTGACCGGCATGCGCCTCATTGCCAATTAAGGACAATGGCGGCTTTGAATTACATTGCCGCCATGAATCCTTGCCACTCCGAACTGCAGAGAACTTCCCTAAGCGGTCCTTCGGAATGCGGAGCCAGGTTTGATAAAAACAAGAGAGTTCGAGAACGGTTATGGCAACCACTCTTCCGTTTTTGTCTACTATTCCTAAACTTGACCACGGATGACCTTTTTATCAGCCATCCAGCTCCAAATTTCTGTGACGTGAGCCCTTCGCCTGCGACGAGTCGACCATTTTAGGCAAAACTACAGTAAATACACTTCCTTTTCCGAGCCCATCGCTATGCGCTGCTACTTTGCCACCATGCAGCTCGACCAGACTTTTCACCAACGCCAACCCTAAGCCTAATCCACCTTGGGAACGGTCCGACTTTCGCTCCGCTTGCCTAAAAAGATCGAACACGTTGGGCAATAGATCAGGAGCAATTCCGATACCATCGTCTTGCACGTTAATTACTAACTCGCTGCCGGTTACCACCATTTGAAGGAACAGATTACCTCCGTCAGGCGTGTACTTGGCGGAGTTGCTTAGCAAATTGGCGAACACTTGAAGCAACCTGTTGTGGTCTCCTTCCACTTGCACCTCTTTAGTTGAAAGCTCAGTACGCAGCCGGTGACCTTTCGACTCCAGCAGCGGATGGACTTGCTCGAGCGCTTCGGCGATCAACCGCTTCATATCCAGCTTCTGCTTGTTGAGGACGATGATGCCGGCTACCACTCGCGATATGTCCATCAAATCATCCACTAGGTGAGCCATATGGTTCACTTGGCGCGAAATCAACTGGCCGGTGCGTCGCACTTGATCCGGACTGGATGCTTGCGCCATCGCCAGGAGATCTGCACCAGTACCGATCGCCGCGAGCGGGTTCTTCAACTCGTGCGCAAGCGTGGCCAAAAACACAGTTTTGCGTTCATCGGTGGCCCGTAACGCTTCCATTGCTTCGTTCCTCTCCTTTTCGGCAAGGCTTCGTCTGAATTCTTCCTCCCGAAGTCTGTAGGCAAACCGCCATACCACGATGACAAGCACCGTGATCAAGCCCCAAACGATGAGCCAGATCAGCGCAGTGTCTTCAAAATTGAAATCAGTTACACGGATGGCGGTACTCAGTAGTACGCCTAACAGAATTGGCGCTACTACGGCTGGCAGCAGCAGCTCACGCACTGTGGGCCGTCCAGTAGCCGAATGTGTAAGTGCTGCCACAAGCCCGTCATTCGGTCGGAGGGAAAGTATTCCCGCAGCTAGCATGAGGAAGGCAAGCGCTGTACGCGCGGCGATACCACCTCTACCCGGCAGGAACTCGTGCAGGAAGGATCCTCGTGAAAGATAAGCCGCAATAACGAGCATTGAAAACATCAGTGTTGCGACCGCAACGATCTGGGCCAAACTGATGGTCCGGCGCGCGTGCATCAAGCCTAGGCTTGTTCCCAGGGTGATGAACATGACCGAGGTTACGGATCCCGGTACGCTCGCATATGTAGTTTCCCTGAATACGGCAAGCGTTAATGGTCCAGGTGCCCAATCTAATGCTCTTAGCAAACTACTGACTAACCCGATGCCGATAACTGTCAGGGCTAGAAGAATGCTTGCTCCTGAATACCTGCTCTGCTCCCGGATCTGCAAGAGAAGAGACGTGCTGCCCAAAAGGAAGGCCACAGCAGTGGCGGGAAACATGGGCGGGCTGTCTGGAAGGCGAAATAACCAAGGAATACCGAAACCCCAGCCTACGAGCGCACTCATGGCAATCAGAATGGACACTACCCCGCAAGCTACCGCGCCCAGTTGATATCCTGTTAATTCTTTCAACCCTATGCCCTCCTCGTATCAAGCAATGCGTCGTGTTCCTCCTTCTGACCTCGGATTGACGGCTGCATTCCGTCGAGAAGATGCCTATACGCAAGCGAGAAGAGTCTCTATTTGTTGGTTGTTACAATGGAAAAGTGGGTTTGGCCTGAAGCCGCCCAAGCGGCTCACCGGCCGCCGGTCTCCTACTTTGGGTAATCCTCACGAGAAGAGCTTTAGTTTCCCTAGGTATGCAACGGTGGAAGGTCCGTTCTTGGCCGAACCCGGTTTCGGACACGTCCAGATGTACGTAAATTCGCCTGCCACTCACTGCTGCCTGCCGGTCGGCTATTTCGACTGTCTGTTGTACAACGAAAATGATCATTGCTGCTTTTGCTAAAACCATCCCGGATTTTAGAAACATGAGTGCTTTTTCATTCGACGACGAGTGCAACGCAGCCAGGCGGCTCGGCGCCCCGGAAAAAGACGCGATGTCATGGAAGGTAAAACCCAGGAAGTCCAATAAACTGGTTGGCGATAAATTCGATAAATAGCGTTGAGCGCAGTGGCTGGTAACGGCGAGAGGGGTAAAGCAGGTGCAGGTCCTGCGAACTGGCGGACCATTCAGGAAGTACACGCACCAGCTCACCGTTGGCGAGCGAATCATGAACCAGCCATTCCGGACACAGGCCAATACCGCTGCCTAGCACGAGCGCTTCACGAATCCCAAGCGCGTTGTTGACCCGATAGCGGCTGTTCGTCCGGGCACACAGCTCTGCGCCGGCCCTGTGCAGGTCAATTGTATTTCCTGGCGACCAGGCGAAGCGCACAAAGTCATGCGACACCAGGTCATCAGGATGAAGCGGAGCACCCCGCCGTTCCAGGTATGACTGGGAAGCCACCAGGAAACGCGGCACGACGGCGAGATGGCGGCCAATCACATTGGGCGGCAGTTCCGCGCCAAGTCGCAGCGAGACATCGACTCCTTCTTCGACGAGATCGATGAAGCGGTCATTCAGGATCAGTTCCACGGAAATGCCGGGATAGAAGCGCAGAAACTCCTGCACCCAGGCATTGACGCGAAACTGGCCAAAGCCAACTGGGGCATTAATGCGCAATAACCCGGCGGGCTGCTCAGTAAGCCCTTGCACGCTGCTTACAGCCCGCTCGTATTGTTCGAGAATGTTTTTCGCCTGATCGTAGAAGCGCAGGCCCTGCTCGGTCGGGACCGGCCCTTTCGTGCTGCGTTCAAGCAAGCGGACTTTCATTTGCGCCTCAAGCAAAGCCAATACTTTGCTTACGGTGGGCTGGGTCGTTTCAAGGTCACGCGCGACAGCCGATAGACTCCCCAGCTCCATTGTCCGCACGAAGAACCGCATAGCTCGCAGTGTATCCATTGACTTCACTCATTCCAAAATAGAATAGGCCATAGTCAAGTTTGCCAGCTTCCCGCTCGTTTCGGAATACATTACTGTGAAGTTCTTTCTTTCAGAGGAGCTTCCAATGAATAAATCGTTGACCAGGGAGGTCGCCCCTGCCCTTGCTCTTGCCCTTTCCCTGGCGGTAAGTGTCGACGCGCTGGCACACCAGACTACGCAGGCATCCGGGCATTGGGCCACATCCTGGTATGCCAGTCCCCAGCCAGTCTGGGGCAAGGACTTCGTACTTCCTGTCGATGTACCGTCCTTCATCGAAAACCAGACACTGCGTGAGACCGTAAGGCTCAGCGCAGGGGGGAGCCGACTGCGGCTCGTATTTTCCAACCGGTACGGGAGTGAGCCAATCACCATTGGCGGCGTTCGTCTAGCCCGGCTGAAGCCGCCCACCGCAGCGATGACCGAGCGCACTGTGACCTTTGCCGGACAGCCCGGCGCCACGGTAGCACCCGGGGCGCAAGTCATCAGCGATGTGGTTGATTTGCCAGTCGCGCCGTTGACGCAACTTGCGGTCAGGAGTTATTTCCCCAAGCGCACGCCAATCACAAGCTTCCATTGGGGCGGGCAGCAGACTATAGATGTCGGCAGCGGAGACTGGACCAGGCAGGCCGGATTCACAATTGATGGCAGTGTCAAAGGCCGGCTGTTCCTCAGCGGGGTTCTGGTCGAGTCCTCGGGCGTAGCACGCACAGTCGTTACCCTCGGTGATTCAATTACTGATGGCAATGGCTCAACACCGGACCATGACCGTCGCTGGCCGGACTTCCTCGCCCGGCGGCTTGCCCCGCATGGCGTCGCCGTTGCCAACGCGGGTATTTCCGGTGCGCGCCTGCTGCAGGACAGGATGGGCGTCAACGCCCTTGCCCGCATGGAGCAGGACGTGCTCAGCCAGCCCGGCGTCACCGACCTCATTGTGCTGATCGGTATTAATGATATTGGCTGGCCCGGCAGTCCGTTTGCACCAGCCGAACGTCCGGTCACGCTCAGCGAGTTAGTGTTTGCTTATTCCCAGCTCATCGCCAGCGCACATGCGCGGGGCCTGCGTATTGTCGGCGGAACGTTGCCCCCGTTCGAGGGTGCGCTTGAAGGGACTCCCTATGCCGGCCATTACAGCGTTGCTAAGGAGCAGTTAAGGCAGCAGGTAAATAGCTGGATCCGCGACACCGCCGATTTCGACGCCGTGGTCGACTTCGACGCGCTACTGCGGGATCCTGACAATCCCCGCCGCCTGCTGGCCACGTATGACTCCGGGAACCATCTTCATCCGGGCGACGCCGGTTATCAAGCCATGGCGGACGCGGTCGATATCGCAATGCTGATTCGCCCGGATGTAAGTGCGACACGTCCGACACCGTGCACCTCGGGTGAGCGGCCATGAGCGACCATCTGTTTGCCCCCCTCCGGCTTGGCGAATTAACGCTGCCGAACCGTATCGTCATGCCACCCATGACCCGCGCTCGCGCGGCGGACGGTGAGGTCCCGACGGACATGATGGCGCAGTATTACCAGCAGCGCGCCTCGGCCGGACTCATCATTTCAGAAGGAACTCAGATCAACCGTCAAGGCCAGGGATATGCGTGGACACCGGGAATCTATACGGCAGAACAGATAGAGGGATGGCGCAAGGTGACGGCGGCGGTGCACCGCGCGGGCGGGCGCATTTTTGCGCAACTGTGGCATGTCGGAAGGCTATCGCACTTTTCCTTGCAACCGTCGGGACAAGCACCCGTTGCGCCCTCAGCCCTTGTTGCCGACGGGGTGCAGGTGTTCATCGATCCGCAGAGCTTGGGGGCGACACACGGGACACACGGTGATGGCCAGAAAGTGCAGCATTCGCCGCCAAGGGCCCTTGCTACCGCAGAGGTAGGCATACTAGTGCGAGATTTTGCCGCAGCAGCAGAAAGCGCGCTCACGGCAGGCTTCGATGGTGTCGAACTGCACGGCGCCAACGGCTACCTGATCAATCAGTTCCTTGATTCCGGCTCCAACCACCGTACCGACATATACGGCGGCTCGCTGCGCAACCGACTCCGGTTTCTTGAAGAAGTGGCTCATGCAGTCGCCACAGTGGTGGGTCCCGAGCGGGTGGGCGTCCGTTTGTCGCCACTGATTACCGCACAGGGCACGACCGATGCGACACCGGAATCCACTTATCTCGCAGCGGCCAGGTTGCTTGATAAGCTTGGTATTGGTTACCTCCATATCGCGGAAGCGGACTGGGACGATGCACCTCTAATGCCAGCTACGTTTAAGGAAGCATTGCGGCAAATATACTCGGGCGTGATGATCTATTCCGGTCATTACGACCGATCCAGAGCGGACGAAGCGCTGGCGCTGGGTTGGACCGATTTAGTTGGATTTGGACGCCCGTTTATTGCGAACCCCGACTTGCCACGTCGCTTGCAACTCGGCGCGTCCCTGAACACGGGTAATCCGGCATTGTATTTTGGTGGCAGCGCTCAAGGATATATCGATTATCCGTACCTCGATGATGTGCTCGGTTGAGCGATCTTTGGAGACCCTGCTGTTTGGTGTTTTATATTGCCCATGATGGCTCTTAGCTGGTCAGAGGAATGCTGCAATGTCTGGGCGGTATACGCCTCAGAACGTGTTTACGATCTTCTCCTCACCAAACACCCTACTTGCGTTCGCCAGTAGCGATAATGAAGTCGTCTCCTGCCTTAAAAGGGCGGCTTAGCCCGGGATCGCCAAATGTCGCGTTCCCGGGCTTCTTTTTAACTTCAACGATATGTCCGGGACATCGGTAATCGCCTGCTTGGCATTTAAGCAGCGTGCTGTTGCCCAAACAACGTTAGGACAGTACTTTGGCCTGATGCTGCCGAGCGTGTGTCATTGGAGAACACGCTATCCCGGTTGGCACGCCGGCCGTTAATACACTGGCGCTAGAGCGACCCGCAAGCCGTCCATCTGCGCCGTCAGGCGTATCTGGCATGCCAGACGTGACCGCGCATTAATCTCCGGCGCTTCGTCGAGCTGTGCCTGTTCTTCAGCGTTCATCTCCGGCATCCGTGCCGCCCATACGGGGTCTACATAGACATGGCAAGTCGCACAGAGACAGCAGCCGCCGCACTCCGCCTTGATCGGCAAGGACGCCGCCTTGATGGCTTCCATTAATGGCCAGCCTTCCACCAAATCGATGGTGTGCTCTTTACCTTCATAATCGGTGACATGGATATTCATGTGGCTCCTAGTTTTTCACGCAGTTTGGTAGAGGTTGTGGTGTACTGAAACAGTAATTTCTGGGTCGGACGTGCAAGGCGGAATGCCTGCTGCGCCATCAGCGCAGCCTCATGGAAGCCGGACAGGATCAGCTTCAGCTTGCCTGGATAGACGTTGATATCGCCGATCGCGAAAATACCCTTGCGGTTCGTTTCGAATTTTTCGGTATCGACGACGATGCGTCCCGCTTGCAAGTCCAACCCGAACGAGGCGATCGGACCGATCTTCATTGTCAATCCAAAAAATGGCAGAAAGGCATCGCAGCCGATATCGAGCGTGCCTGTATCGGTACGCAAGCCGACGCGCTGCAACACCCCTTCCTCGCCATGCAACGACACTATTTCGCCCAGCATGAAATCGATCTTGCCGGCATCGGCCAATGCCAGCATCCTGACCACGGAGTCGGGCACCGCACGGAACTCGGCACGGCGGTGTACCAGCGTTACCCGCTGTGCAACCGGCTGCAATGCCAATGTCCAATCCAGCGCCGAGTCTCCGCCACCGGAAATCACCAGCCGCTTTCCACGAAACGCGTCTATCCTGCGCACCGCGTAATGCACCGACTTGCCGTCGTAATCTTCAATTCCCGGGATGGCGGGTTTCTTGGGCATGAAGCTGCCGCCGCCCGCCGCGATGACGATGACCGGGGCTTCAAATACTTCACCGGCATCGGTAGTCAGCCGCCAGTTGCCGTCGCCCAGTTGCTCGACACGCTGGGCGCTGGTATTAAAATGAAACACGGGTTCGAAAGGACGGATCTGCGCGAGCAGGCCGTCAGTCAGCTGCTGGCCGGTGCAGGCGGGAATACCCGGTATATCGTAGATAGGCTTCTCGGGATAAAACTCGGCGCACTGCCCGCCCGGCTTGTCGAGCACATCAATGACATGCGCTTCCAGACCGAGCAAGCCCAGTTCGAAGACGGCAAACAAGCCAACCGGCCCGGCGCCGATAATGACGACATCGGTTTTGATCAAGACATTCTCCGCGTTAGGTTACTGGATGAGTTCGATCGCGAAGAAGAGCGCATTGTCTTGCACGCTCTTTCGCGCACCTTTTTAAAAGAAGTGACGGATGCCTGCTTCAATGCTGCGCACCTCTTGGCCATTGGCCGGCAGGCCGTGCGTCTTCGAGCTGGGCCACAATCCCATGTTCGAGGCGGCGCCATTGTCCAGCAGCGCGTAAGAGGTATATAGCGTGGTGCGCTTGGACAAATCGTAGGTGTATCCCAGCGCCATTACGCTGGCCTTGCTGCCGGCGGTTGCATCGATCTTGCGTGTCGAATAGGAAGCGCGTACGGTACCGGCCCCGAGCGGGTATGTCAGTCCGACCATGTAGGCATCCGCATCGCGGCTATTGGTCAGCGTATTCTTGAGCAGGTAGCCGTACAATTTCACGGTGCGCAAGTCATAGGTCGCACCCAGCGTATAGGTTTTGTTGGACCATGCGGCGCCGAGTGGCGTGCTGGCGATCTTCAGGTCCTCGACGCTAAAGGCGCCATAGAATGCTCCCTGGCTATATTCGACACTGGCCGACCTGAACTCGCCCACGTCCCTGGGCTCTGCGGTGCGTTCACTCAATCCAGACATCGCGCGCGCAGCAAAGCCATTGATATTTGGCGATACATATTGCAGCGCATTGTTTTGCAACAGCAAATAACCGCGCTGCCGGTTGCCGCCATTCTGCTGCATCAGATTGAGGATCGCGCCGTTGGCGGAACGCTGGAATGGATCGACCTTTGCGGTGATCCATAGAGCCGGCGTATACTGGCTGCCGAGCTGGATACTGCCGAAGTTCCCGCCCATGCCTACGTAAGCTTCGCGGTTGAAGAATTGTGTTGCGCTCCCCTGCGCGCCGGTATCGACGCTGAAGCCGGATTCCAGCTTGAAAAACGCTTTCAGGCCCGCGCCGAGATCTTCGATGCCGCGCACACCCCAGTACGATGTGTCAGTGGACAGATCAACGACCGACGCAGAGTTCGGCGTACCCTTGAAGCGCACCGAATCAACGACAACATCCAGCCTTCCGTAAAGCTGTAAATTGCTTTGCGCAATTGCCGGGATGGATGCCGCCGTTGAAAGGGCGAGCGCCATGACGATTTTTTTCAATTGAAGTCTCCTCTGCTTGCTGTTGTATGGCAAAAACATCTGCCTTAGAACGACGGCATGCAGGTCATGCCGCCGATGGAATTTGCGCACTGACAGCCTGTCAGCGCTTGAGCAAGGCCAGCTTGCCGAGTTGTCCCTGATAGCGTTCGGCATCCGGCAGCGCATCGACCTTGGCAGTGATTGCCGGCCACAGTGTGGACAGCTCCGCGTTGATGCGGACAAACTGTCGCTGATCGGGGGGCAAATCTTCCGCGAGCGCGATCGCATCGACCGGACACTCCGGAATGCATACGCCGCAGTCGATGCATTCGTCGGGATCGATGACGAGAAAGTTTTCGCCGGCACGGAAGCAATCGACCGGGCACACTTCCACACAGTCGGTATGGCGGCAATTGATGCAGGATTCGGTAACGACATGGGTCATGGCGACGCTCCTAGCGCTCAATGTCGTTAAGGTTCATCGCAAGACGCCGACGCGCGGCAGCCGGCGTTTCGGCCTCTGCATAGCGCGCCAGGCCGGCTTCGCGATCCACCGGAACGGTTTCGTTCAGCGTGGTGCCGCCGCGCGGCTGCAAATCGGGCGGGAAGAACGCCAGCTTCTGCGCCTTCGCCAGTTTGTCGCCCCGGTCCGGGCTGAGATCACGTTCATTAACGCCTGCCACCGGGCGCATCGCGACGCCATTCACCATTTCCAGGTCGAACCACCATTTCTTGATTGGATTGCGCGCGCCGTTTCCCTGGTAGTCATCAAGGTCCGCGATTGCCTTCGCCAGTTCCGGGTGCTCTATCGACAGCCAGGTCAGGCGCTCGGCTTCCACCGTGTCTTCGCGATTCCACGGACACATTTTCATGCATCGGCCGCACGCCGAACCCTTTTGCTGCGTCACCCGGTACTTCGTGCATTTCTCAACGTCGGCTTTCCAGATTTCATAACCGTTGAACATCACCTTCGGGCCATAGGTAATCGCATTGCACGGGCATTCGCGCGCGCACTTCAGGCAGTTGTCGCAAAAGTTTTGCAGGTTGAAGTCGATCGGTCGGTCCGGCACCATCGGCAGATCAGTGGTAAATACCACCGACTTGGAACGTGGACCGATGAACGGATTCAGGATGGTTTCGCCGATACGGCTTACCTCGCCCAGCCCGGACATTAGGATGGTCGGATTGTGTATGACCTCTGAGTGCGCATTCGAATGCGAACGCGCGGAATATCCCATGCGCCGGCAATGCGCAGCCATCACGCCGGCGATTTCGGCGCCGCGCAGGTAAGCGCGCATCGACTGCGACGCCGATATCCAGTCATCGCCAGATGCGCCTTCCATCGTTTCAAAACCCTGATCAATCAGCATGCATACCGCGTACTTGTGATAGGCAGGAATTTCCTTTCCCTCGACCTCATCATGCGAGTAATACATCCAGGGCTCGGCAACGCAGATGCCGACGAAATCGGCACCTAAAAAGTGTCCGAGCGCCTTGATCGCATCGGCGTTGCGTTGCGGGTCGGACAGGTCGCCGCCGATGCCGGTAGGCTGCAATGGCTCGCGTATGCCTTGCAGCGGCACCATGTTTTGAATCAAAGGCGCCATCCCAAGCGCATACGGATGCTTCATCGCGAAGCGCGATTTTTCTTGCTGTGCTTTTGCGCCGATGTCGCCTGCCTGCGCGCGCTTGAAAAAATCGCCGCGCTTCGGCACCCGCCGGATTTCGTCGCGCAGCACCAACGTCGTCGGTTCATCGGCCCGCTTGATCTTTTCCATTGGATAGCGTCCGAGATGCAACGGGCGCTTAGCAAGTTCATCGCTCCACCATTGCGGCCGGATACCGCCGACGCCCATCCTGATGCCTGGATCGACCGGTTCCAGCTCGCCATCCGGATCGTGCGGCGCATCGCATGTCATTGCATAATCGGTGGTGACCACGCCGAGCCTAAATCCGGTCTTCAGATAAGGCCCTTGCAGCACGCCGCGTTGCGCACGGACTATGCCGGCACGTACCGCGAGTTTTTCAATATCGATCAGCGCCGCGTTCGCTGCATGTCCACGTGCTTCAAATCCCATGGCGCGCAAGTAGCCGGACAGGATCACCGCAAGTTCGGTGGCGCGCAAATCGCCTCGTGCGACGTTGCTGCCTCTTATCCATGTGTCGCCCGGTTCACTTACCTCGGGTTCGCGCTCGAATTCAATCAGATAGACGAAGGCATGCGTATGCCGCGGCCGCTCGGCAACCAACCAGTCGCTGTCCTGCAGCGCACATACACCGCTGATGCTCGCATCAAGGAAATATGCGGACGCCTTCAGATTATTTGCGCGCGCCTCCATGTCGTCCGGGACCGGCGCGCGCGATGGCACTGGAGAACCATCCAGGTACTTGCGGAATAATTCCAGATATTCCGGGATCGCATGCGATATCGCACTCTCGTCTGCCGCATGGCAGTCTTCCGGCTGATGCGCGCTGTCTTCACGTAATGCGGCAATATCGATACGGGGTAATGCTTCCAGCGCAAATTTGCTGAGATGAAACGGTCGATTTTTGTGGCTATACAAACGCATCGCTGTCTCCTGAATCCGGCGTCGCTGCTCGCTGTTCACCGGCGTTGTTGTTGAGACGAGTATGCGACTCGGAAATTAAAGCAGTGTCCCTATGAGATAGGGACATGCATCCGCAGAGCGCCACAAAGGAATCGATGAAAAGTGGCGCGGCTGCCAACGACATGCCGGGTGCCGTCGGTAATCGATACCTACTCAATGAGAAATTCCCGCCTTCGAACGTTGGCCTTTCTGATTACAATTCAGCCTGCTTCAAACAGGTTTTTGACTTCACGCAGCGTACGCACGCCGAGGCGATTGTATGCGCGGCTGCTGTAGGTCACCGCGCTGGAATAAGCAATCCCGCAGGCCTGCGCCGCATCGCGCAATGTCATGCCCGATAGCATGCATGACAACACGTCCGCTTCCCGTTTGGTCAAGGATGCACAGCGCATCTTTAACAACTCATGCCAGCTTTCAGCATCGCGCACGACGCAACGAATAAGATCGACGTGGCGCACACAGGCCGCCAGCAGGACCGGGGCGACATTAGTCAATGCATCAATTTCTGCCATGCTGAATTCGCCAGTGACATCACGCCGGTAGACGTTCAGCGCCACCAGCGAGCCGTCTTCGATAGCGGTGCTGAATGACAGGCGCTCCACCAGCTCGCTGCGTTCGTAGCAGGCTTCGCGGTAGGCACGGTCGCCCATGTCGGCACGCCGTTGGCGATGCACCAGCAATGCGCCGCGCATCGATTTCGCATCGCGTAAAAGCACGCGATTCGGGTCGAACTTGTGAAAATGGTCAATATAGGCAACCGTCGCAGCGGCCAGCAGCGACGGCGACGACTTGCTGTCGGCACCGAATACTTCGATCTCGCCGTCGACAGGGATACGCATCAGCGCACAATGGTCGACTTGCGCAAACCGGTTGACCGTGCGCAGCATTGCACCATAGAAGCCGCGGCGCCCGACGCTTTCGATAAGTTCCAGCGTGGCAGACAGCGGCATTGAACCGTCATGGCGTGCATTCACATCGGTTCTCCCTGGCATGGCATCGCGAACGTACAAGCCGATCTACTTGCAGCCGGAGGCATGCTTACTCATACCGACCCGGAATGCACATCGCAAAAGTGCCTGATCCATCGGGGATGGATCAGGCTCGAGCAACGTTACAACCGTTACCAATGACGCGCTATGGAAGCAGCTTCCATTGTCCGTTCTCGACTTTCATGATGACGCGGGCCCGCTCGTCCAGGCCGTTGTGATCGCTCGGCGACAGGTTATAGACGCCGTTGACGCCGCGCACATCCTTCAGCGATTCAATCGCATCGCGCAAGGCCTTCCTGAATTCCGGCGTGCCCGGCTTTGCACCGGAACGCAATGCGGCGGGAATCGCATTCTGCAGCCACAAGCCGACATCCCAAACATGGGCCGCAAAGGTGCTGGTAGTACCGGCGCCATACGCGGATTCGTAGGCTTTCAAAAATTCCAGTCCGCTCTGGCGCGCCGGATGACCGGCCGGCAATTGTTGCGCCACGACCGATGGGCCGACCGGCACGAGAGCTCCATCGACATCCTTGCCGCCGATGCGCAGGAAATCGTTATTCGCGATGCCGGGCGTCTGATAAATCTTTCCTTGATAGCCGCGCTGCTTCAATGCGAGCTGCGGCATTGCCGCCGGTGTACCGGAACCTGCGATCAACACTGCATCGGGACGTGCCGCGATGACTTTCAATACCTGGCCGATCACATTGTTGTCGTTACGGTTGAAGCGTTCGACCGCGACGATAGCGACCTTGTTGGTTTCTGCCGCCTTTTGCGTCTCATGCCACCAGCCTTCGCCGTACGCATCATTGAAACCGATGAAGGCGACCGACTTGATATTATTTTTCGCCATGTGCTCGAAGACGGCGCGCGCCATCAGGCTGTCGTTTTGCGGTGGTTTGAACACCCAGTAACGCTTTGCATCCATCGGTGCCACGATCGCCGATGAAGCGGCGACCGCAATCATCGGCGTCGTCGTTTCCGCCGCGACCTCGATCATCGCCAGCGCATTCGGACTGGTACTCGAACCGACCAGCACATCGACACGATGTTCTGTCGTCAGCTTGCGCGCATTCTTAACCGCGTTGGTGGGGTCTGAACCATCGTCGAGCACAATGTAATTGATTTTCTGCCCACCCATTTCCCTGGGCAACAGTGCAATCGTATTGCGTTCGGGGATACCAAGCGACGCCGCCAATCCGGTGGTGGACAGCGTTACGCCGACATTGATTTGCGCGTGCGCGACTAGCGTAATGAGCGATGCCGCTGCAACAATGAAGCATTTGAAATGTATTCGATGGAACCTCATGGATGTCTCCTTTATTATGGTTGGAATGTCTACCGATCATGCGACTGGCATGGATGTGGTGTCATTCCTCCTGAAAGAGGAAGAATGCGGCGCGGCTCCTTCGTTTCGTGGGATGACGGGGAATCGATATTCATGACGGCCTTGATTGGGTGAATTGCTTTTTCCCTATCTTCTCCTGATTCGATGAACGCGCTTATGCAAATGCATGCGAACTGTTGCCTGGCGTAGCCGCTTCCTTTTTTGCCAATCCGAGATAGGACTCGATTACTCGCGGATTGGCAGCCAGTTCCGATGCCGCGCCTTCCAGTACGATTTCACCGGTCTCGATGACGTAGCCATAGTTGGCAACCTGCAGCGCGGCGCGCGCGTTCTGTTCGACCAGCAGGATGGCGACGCCGGTCTTGCGCAAGTCGCTGATGATATGAAATATTTCCTTGACGATCAGCGGCGCCAGTCCAAGGCTCGGCTCATCCAGCATCAACAGTTGCGGCTTACCCATCAACGCTCTCCCGACCGCGAGCATTTGCCGCTCGCCGCCGGAAAGCGTTCCTGCTTCCTGCCGGCGGCGCTCTTTCAGGCGCGGGAACAGGCCGAATACGACATCGGTCTGATCCAGGTAATTCTTGTCACCCGCTTGCCTGCGTCGATATGCACCCAGCATCAGATTGTCTTCCACCGTCATCGATGAAAACAGTTCGCGGTTTTCCGGCACTAAGCACATGCCTTGCGCGACGCGCCGTTCGATCGGCATGGCGCTGACGTCGCGGCCCAGATAACAGACCGCACCGCGCGCAACGCCTCCCGCCGGCAATGCACCCATCACGGCGTTGAGCATGGTCGACTTGCCGGCGCCGTTTGGACCGATCACCGTGACGATCTCGCCGGCATTGACCTTTAGCCTGACGCCGCTCAAGGCTTCGACCTTGCCGTACGATGCATGAAAATCGTTTACTTCCAGTATCAGCGACATGATCTGCTCCTTTAATCGACGCTGCCGAGGTAAGCTTCCAGCACGGCCGGATCGCTCTGAATTTTTTCCGGCGCTCCTTCCGCGATGCGCGTGCCGAATTCCATCACGACCAGGCGGTCTGTCAGATTCATGACGAAATCCATGTCATGCTCGACGATCAGCACGCTCATGCCTTCCGCCCTGAGTTTGCGCAACAGCTCGGCAAGCGCCTGTTTTTCCTTGTAACGCAAGCCGGCCGCAGGCTCGTCCAGCAACAGCAACGCCGGGTCGCCGCACAATGCCCGCGCAATTTCCAGAATCCGTTGCTGCCCTAGTGCGAGGCTTCCGGCTTCATCGTGCATATGCCGTTCCAGGCCGACACGCTTAAGCTGCACTGCGGCTTCGCGCAACAACTTCTTTTCTTCGTCGCGGTTCAAGCGCAGCACGCTTGCGATTACACCGCCCTGCGGCAAGAAGTCACCGCGCAGGTGCGCGCCCAGCGCAACGTTTTCAAGCACGCTCATGGTCGGAAGCAATTGCACGTGCTGGAAGGTGCGTCCGATACCGCGCTTTGCGATTTCGCGCGATGTCAGGTTGGACACGGTTTCATCGCGGTAGCGGATCTCGCCACGGGTCAGCGGCAGCAGGCCGGTAACGAGGTTGAAAGTAGTGGACTTGCCCGCGCCGTTCGGGCCGATCAAGCCGACGATTTCACCGGCGCGCATCTGGAAGCTTACGTCGTTGACGGCTACCAAGCCGCCGAACTCCTTGCGTGCCGCTTTCACATCGAGCAGCAAGCTGCCGCTTGCAGGTTTCTTGCGCACTGCGAGTGGCACCGCATTCGCAGGCGCGGCGACCGGCGTACGGCGCGGAAACCACGCGCGCAGGTACGGCCAGATGCCATCTTTCGCATAGTGCAGCAACAACACCAGCAGGATGCCGAGTACGATGCCGTCATAGTTGCCGTTATCGCCGAACAACTGCGGCAGCACTCCTTGCAGCAAGTCTTTCAGAATCGTCAGCAGCGATGCACCGAGAATTGCGCCGCCAACATGACCGACGCCGCCGACGACCGCCATGAACAAATATTCAATCCCGTAATTGAGACCGAACGGAGTCGGATTGACCGCACGTTGCAGATGCGCATACAGCCACCCGGAGATGCAGGCGAGCACCGCCGCAAAGACGAACACCACGACTTTCATCCAGGCGGTATGCACCCCCATTGCCTCGGCCATCGTGACACCACCCTTCAATGCGCGGATCGCGCGCCCCGGCCGCGAGTTCAACAGGTTTGTCACCGCGATTGCGGCCAGCAGTACGATCAGCCAGATCAGGTAGTACATGTCGCGTCCGGCATTGAGCGGGTTCCCGACAATGGTGAGCGGCGGGATTCCATTAAGACCGTCGTGCTTTCCGAGAAATTCCAGATTGCCGAACAGGTAATACAGCGATAAGCCCCAGGCAATCGTTGCCAGCGGCAGATAATGACCGGACATGCGCATGGTGAGCAATCCGATCAGATAGGCGGCGGCAACCGTGATCAACAGACCTGCCGGCAGCGTAAGCCAGGGCGATACGCCGTAGCGGGTGCTCAGATAGCCGGTGACATAAGCACCGACACCGACAAATGCGGCTTGTCCGAACGAGGTGAGCCCACCCACGCCGGTCAACAGAACGAGTCCGATCGCAACCAGACTGTACAAGCCGATATAGTTCAACAGCGTAATCCAGTATTCGGGAATGGGCAACGCGGGCAGCAGTGCTGCCAGTGCCAGCATAACAAGCGGCAATAGCCGATGGCGTTGAATTTGCATGTTCTCTTCCTTATGCTTCATGCTCGACGTGGCGGGACGTTAGCGAGCGCCACAGCAGCACCGGCAGGATCAGGGTGAACACGATGACTTCCTTGAAGGCGCTTGCCCAGAACGACGACTGCGATTCCAGCAAGCCGACAAAGAATGCGCCGGCCGCAGCCGCCGGATAACTCGCCAATCCTCCGAAAATGGAACCGACAAAGCCCTTGAGACCGATCAGAAAGCCCGACTCGTAATAGATGGTGGTCATCGGCGCGATCAGGATGCCGCAAATCGCACCCATTGCGGCGGCCAGCGTAAAGGTCAGCTTGCCCGCGCGAGCCGGACTGATGCCCAGCAACTGCGCACCCAGACCGTTGACGGCGGTCGCGCGCAACGCCTTGCCGGACAGCGTGAATTCGAAATACAGGTAGAGCAGGACAATCAGTGCGGCAGAGATGCCGATCACCCATAAGCTTTGGCCGGAGATCTGCAATGCGCCCACCGAATGGATGGCATTGGAAAACGGCTGGGTACGTACCCCTTCGGCACCGAACATCACAAGCCCGAGGCCGGTCAATGCAAGATGCACGCTGACCGAAACGATCAGCAGCATCAGTACGCTGGCCTTGGCCAGCGGCTGATACGCCAGGCGGTACAGCATGGGACCCATCGGTATCACGATCAGCAAGGCAAGCATCACTTGCAACGGCAGCGGCATGGTGGTGCCGGCATACAGCCTGGTCAAAACGAATACGGCAGACGGGAATGCCAGATACTTGCCTGCTACCGCAGGCAAGTCTTTTTTCCAGTCACGGCGCCTTTCGACATTGCGCAACAATGCGGTCGTTTCGGCAATGAAGGTGAGGACACCCATCGCCACGAGCAGTGCGCAAGTCAGCGGCAGACGTTGTGCCTGCAGTGCCGCCAGGGTCAGCGCGCCATACGCAACAAATTCCCCCTGCGGGATGAAGATCACACGCGTGACCGAAAATACAAGCACGATCGCCAGCGCCAGCAGTGCATAGATCGCGCCGGATGTGATGCCGTCTTGTACAAGAATGGCAGCGATTGAAAAATCCATGATGGGTAAATCAGCTCCGGAAGTCGGGACGAACGTCCTCCCCCGCAATCGCGCTATGCCGATGGCGGTGGCGGTGCAGGACGAAAGTCGGGGTATCAAGCCTTGCGCTTGCTGTGCAGGCGCAGGCGGTTCAAGATGTCGCCCGAATAGGCGATTCGACCTGGCGTGCTGTTAGGGCACGTACTTCCATTGTCCGCCCTCGATTTTTACAATCACGCGGGCACGTTCGTCCAGGCCATTGTGATCATTAGAGGACAGGTTGTAGACACCGTGCGCGCCACGCACTTCCTTCAGCAGCTCAAGCGCATCGCGCAAGGCTTTCCTGAATTCCGGCGTGCCCGGTTTGGCGCCGGACTTGAGTGCGACCGGAATCGACTGCTGCAGCCACAAGCCGATATCCCATACATGCGCGGCAAAGGTATTGGCCGTGCCGGGACCATAGGCGGATTCATAGGCATTGATAAACTCGACGCCGCGCTGCCTGGATGAATGGTTGGAAGGCAACTGTTGCGCCACCAGCAACGGGCCGGCAGGCAGGTAGGCGCCTTCGACATCTTTTCCACCGACCCGCAGGAAGTCGTTATTGGCCACGCCATGCGTCTGATAGATGCGCCCCTGATAGCCGCGCTGCTTCAATGCGATCTGCGGCATAGCCGCCGGCGTGCCGGAGCCCGCAATCATCACCGCCTCAGGATTGCCGGCCATGAGCTTGAGTACCTGACCGACCACATTGTTGTCGGTGCGGCTGAAGCGCTCCGATGCGACGATCTTGACCTTGTAGATGTCGGCCGCCTTTTGTACCTCTTTCCACCAGCTTTCACCGTAAGCATCGTTGAAGCCGATAAATCCGAGCGATTTGATGTTGCTCTTCGACATATGCTCGAGGACGGCGCGCGCCATCAGACTGTCATGTTGCGGCGGCTTGAAAACCCAGTTGCGCTTGGCATCCATCGGTTGCACGATCGCTGCAGATGCCGCTACCGCGATCATCGGCGTCATCGACTCCGACGCGACATCGATCATGGCCAGCGCATTCGGGCTGGTGCTGGAACCGACCAGCAGGTCGACACGACTTTCGGCGGTCAGCTTACGCGCATTCTTGACCGCATTGGTGGAATCCGATGCATCGTCAAGAACAAGGTAATTGATCTTTTGACCACCGATTTCCTTCGGTAGCAATGCGACCGCATTCCGCTCCGGAATGCCGAGCGAAGCGGCCGGGCCGGTGGTGGACAGCGTGACACCGATGTTGACTTCCGCATGCGCGGCAGCGGAAAAGATGGTCGAAGCGGCAACGAACAGCGAGATGAAAAACGGATAGCGACCTTGCACGGTGTCTCCTTTGATTTTGTGTAACGATGGATGCATCATGCGACAAAGAAAACGCTGCCGCATTCCTCCTGTAGGAGGAATCGACATGCCTCATCATGCGACATGCAGCGGTATCGCACGCCGCTGAATCTCCTGCCGCCAGTGCCGTGGGCCAGTGTCATGTACCGAGATGCCGTTGGAGTCAACGGCCACTGTAACCGGCATATCTTTAACTTCAAACTCGTAGATCGCTTCCATGCCGAGGTCGGCGAAGCCCACGACCTTGGCGCCCCTGATTGCTTTCGAAACGAGGTAAGCAGCGCCGCCGACCGCCATCA
>NZ_LMHZ01000025.1 GCF_001428545.1 Noviherbaspirillum sp. Root189 | reverse complement strand
GTGATACTTGCGCTGGAGTTCGGCCAGCAGGAAGTCGGGCGAGGTGGGACCGGCGGGACCGGGCGAGCGGGAGGGTGGAGCAGCGGGTGGCATGGAAAGTATTGTCAAACAGATATGTTAACAATACATCAACATTTCATGCGGGCACAAGCACTTTGCGCCACTTGCTTCGTGAGGTGATTAGAAAATCCTCATAGTTCTGGAAACGTTGTGAGAGGCAGGGTCAAGCTTTTTGCCGGGGCTAAGCCGCAGATCAATTGCTGCTTCGCTTCGCCTTCAGCCGACCACTGAACAGGATATCAATCAGTAAATGGTTCGACAGCTACAGCGGTGTTGACCGCAGCACGGTGTTTCAAATACAGATAAGCGGCACCTCAAGTACTTTCCCTCGCCACCAATGAAAACCCCAAATCCTTCTTTGCCGGCGTTGGTTTTTCACCGTTCATCAACTGCAGCAGCATGCTCGCCGCCGTGTGGCCGATGTCATAGCGTGGTGTCGCAATGGTCGTCAGTGCGGGATGCACCCAGGCAGCGGCAGCAAGGTCATTGAATCCCGCGACAGCCAGCTTTTGTGGAACTGGAATGCTGCGCCGCTGGCATTCGAAAAGCACGCCGAGGGCAAGGTCGTCGTTGCAGCAAAACAGGGCGTCGGTCTGTGGAGCCTGCTCGAGCAAGCGGCCGAGCAGGTTAGCGCCGAGACCGATGGATGACGGCGTCGGGTCGAGCAGTTCGCCGATCGGATAATTGAGTCCGGCGTCGTGCAATGCCGCACGATATCCGGCAAGGCGCTCCATCACGCGCGGGTCAAGCTGTGCGCCCAGAAAACCGATCCGGCGGTAGCCACGTTCCAGCAGGTGTCTGGTGATGGTACGTCCCGCATCGAATTGCTCCAGCCCAACCGAATAAGCCTCAGTATCGGTCAATTCCATCATGTGCACGACGGGAATACGACTGCGTTTGAGCAGTTCGCGCGTCGCGGTGGTCTGGTCGAAGCCGGTAATCAGGATGCCGTCCGGCGAATGTTCGAGATACGCGCGTAGCAGGCTTTCTTCTTCCTCCGGCGAGTAACGGGTATCTCCAATCAGGGTCCGGTAACCCGCCGTGTGCAGAACGTCACGTACGCCTTCCAATAGCTGCGTGAACACGGTGTTGGACAGGGAGGGGATGAGTACCGCAACGCTTTCCGAGCGGGCACGCGCCAATGCGCGTGCGGCGCGGTTGGGCATATAGCCCAGTTCCGCGATCACGCTTTCGATCTGCGTGCGCAGCTCCGCCGACACCAGGTGCGGTGCATTGAGCACGCGCGAGACGGTAATCGAACTGGTGCCGACGCGTTCCGCGATCTCGCTCAGGGTGACGCGACCGGTTTGAGTGGGGCGAGGTTTTCGAGTTGCCATAAAAAAGCTTTTTACCGTAATCAACCTATGCTCGCAAGGCATGCCATGTCTTCAAGAGACTTGGGAGGCCATGCCCATTGCAGAAGAGCTTGTCGCTCGAAGCGACCACATCGCCATTTGCTGCACTGCCGCATCGAAATTCCTTTACAAACTGCGACCGCGCATTAAAATCCGGCTTACTGTTAGCGCTAACAGTAGCGCAAAACCAAGGTCTGCACAACTCTTTAACTTTCCCGGGCGCCTGTCTCGCATGTCGGAACCAACAAACAACAACCGTAGAAAACCGCCGATGCGCTGGATCGTGATGGGCGTCAGCGGCTGCGGCAAAAGTGAAATAGGGCGTCTGCTCGGCGAGCGTCTTGGCTTTACCCATGTCGAGGGCGACGAGCATCATCCGCAAGCCAATATTGCCAAGATGGCTGCGGGCCAGCCGCTTGACGACCATGACCGCCAAGGTTGGCTCCTCATCCTGCAACAGCAAATCCGCGATGCGGCGGAGCGCGATTCCGGCCTTGTGTTGTCCTGTTCCGCGCTCAAACGTCGTTACCGTGACCTGCTCCGTGGCGGCGATCCGGACTTGTACTTCGTGCATCTCGATGGCAATCGCGAACTGATCGCGCAACGCATGCAGGCAAGGGCGGATCATTTCATGCCGGTGACGCTGCTCGATAGCCAGTTTCGCGATCTAGAGCCATTGCAGGCGGACGAGGCTGGCATGCGCGCGGATATCCGCTTGTCGCCGGATGAACTAGTCGATTGCGTGCTGGCGAACTTTGATTTCGAAGACACGAAGGACAAGACATGAAACATCTTTTACCGCGTGCGGAACGGCTTGCCGAATACTTGATGGCGCTGGCGTTGTCGATCATGGTGGTACTGGTCTTCGGCAATGTGGTTTTACGTTATGGCTTCGGTTCCGGTATTGCATGGGCTGAAGAGATTGCGCGCCTGATGTTCGTGTGGCTGATCTTTCTCGGCGCCGTCCTGGCCCTGCGTCACCATGCGCATCTGGGTGTCGAGCTGGTGCAGGCCATACTGCCACCGAAGCTGCGTCGTGCATGTGCCGTCCTCAGTCACCTGCTGGTTTTGTATGGTCTCTGGCTTTTTTTCAGCGGCAGCTGGACACAGACAAAAATCGGCATGACGACGTATTCCACGGTGCTGGGTTACCCGACCGCATTGATGGCGGGCTCAGGTCTGCTGTGCGCCGGAACGATGATGCTGATCGTCGCCGCCAATCTCTGGCGCATTATCCGTAACGACCCGCGTGCGGTCATTCCGGGAAACGCCCTCCCAACTGAAATCGATGCGCCGCAAATGCCTGCGGGCCAGCCGCAAGGAGTAGCAGAATGACGATGGGTATTTTCCTGGCATCGCTGACCGTGCTGATGGCGCTCGGCATGCCGATCGCTTTCGCGTTGCTGCTGACGGGCGTCGTGCTGATGTTCCATCTGGATTTTTTCGATGCCCAGCTGGTTGCGCAGAATATGCTGTCCGGTGCGGACAACTTCCCGCTGATGGCTGTGCCTTTCTTCATTCTCGCCGGCGAACTGATGAACGCGGGCGGCATTTCGCGCCGCATCATCAACCTCGCGGTCAGTCTCGTCGGCCACATCCGGGGCGGGCTTGGCTATGTCGCGATTGCCGCAGCCGTACTGCTCGCCAGCCTTTCCGGCTCCGCGATTGCCGATACGGCGGCACTGGCGACGCTGCTGATTCCGATGATGCGTGACAATGGTTATCCTGTGCCCGAAAGTGCCGGTCTGATCGCATCGGGCGGCATCATTGCCCCCATCATTCCGCCATCGATGTCATTCATTATTTTTGGCGTTGCGACCAATACCTCGATCAGCGCATTATTCCTCGCGGGGATCGTTCCCGGTGTACTGATGGGCATCGTGCTGGTCGGCGTATGGATGGCAATGACGCGACGCATGACTGTGGTGGCGCAGCCGAAAGCAAGCTGGGCGCAGCGCAAGCATGCGCTGATCGATGGTCTGTGGGCGTTGCTGCTGCCGGTAATTATCATCGGTGGCCTGCGCGGCGGCATTTTTACGCCGACCGAAGCAGCGGTAGTCGCCGCCGTGTATTCACTGCTAGTCAGCGTATTCGTCTATCGTGAAGTAAACCTCCAGACACTGATCAAGCTCCTGATCGACGCGTCGCGCACCACCAGCATTGTTTTGTTCCTGTGCGCAGGGGCACTGGTGTCTTCCTACATGGTGACACTGGCCGATCTGCCGGCACAGGTCATCGACATGCTGGCGCCATTGATGAACGATCCACGCTTGCTGATGGGCGCGATGATGCTGCTGTTGCTGGCGGTCGGCATCGTCATGGACCTGACGCCGACCATTCTTGTGATGGCTCCCGTGATGATGCCGGTCGCCGTCAAGGCCGGAATCGATCCGACTTATTTCGGCGTGATGTTTGTGCTGGTCGGCACCATCGGATTGATTACGCCGCCGGTATGCACCGTGCTGAATGTGGTCTGTGGTGTCGCCAAAATATCCATGGAAAGTGCCACACGCGGTGTCTGGCCATTCTTGTTGGCTTATACGCTATTGCTGGGGCTGTTCACCGTTTTCCCCGGGATCATCACCATGCCGATGACCTGGTTCCGCTAACACCGATCAAATCACCCAAAGGAGACATCATGAAAAAAATCGTCAATGCATTAGCCATCGCTCTGGCGCTGGCCGGATTGTCAGCCAGCGTGCAGGCAGCCGATTATAAACCGCGCATCATCCGCTTCGGCTATGGACTAGCCGAGGACAGCAATCAGGGGCGCGCGGTGAAATTTTTTGCCGACGATCTCGCCAAGCGAACCGGCGGCAAGATGAAGGCAAAAGGCTTTGCCAATGCCAGCCTCGGCAGCGATACACAAATGCAGAACGCACTGATCGGCGGCGCACAGGAAATGATGGTGGGATCGACAGCGACGCTAGTCGGTATCGTCAAGGACTTTGGCGTCTACGACTTGCCTTTCCTGTTCAATAACGAGAAGGAAGCCGATGCGGTACTCGATGGCCCGTTTGGCCAGAAGCTCATCGGCAAGCTGCAGGACAAGGGACTCGTCGGCCTCGTGTACTGGGAAAACGGTTTCCGTAACCTGACCAATACCAAGCACCCGGTCGCCAAGCTGGAAGACCTCCAGGGCATCAAGCTGCGCGTGATGCAAAACCCTGTCTATATCGACATGTTCAACAGTTTCGGTGCCAATGCGGTACCCCTGCCGTTCTCCGAGTTGTTCACCGCCCTTGAAACCAAGACGGTCGACGGCCAGGAAAATCCGGTCAATACCATCCAGTCGAGCAAGTTCTACGAAGTGCAGAAATACCTGTCGCTCACCAAGCACGTCTATAGCCCATGGATTGTCCTCGTGAGCAAAAAATGGTGGGACGGTCTGTCTGCCGACGAGAAAAAAGCGATTCAGGAATCTGCCGCCGCGTCACGTGATTTCGAGCGTAAGGACAGCCGCGAAGCCGCCACCAAGGCGGTCGATTTCCTGAAGCAGAAGGGTATGCAGGTCACTGTGGTCAGCGATGCTGAACTGGGCCGCATGCGTGAGAAAGCCAAGCCGGCATTCGACAAGTTTGCGTCCGAAGGCGGTGCGGACCTGATCAAGGAATTGCAGGGCGAGATTGCAAAGGTACGCAAGTAAGCGCTAACGATGTGTGCCGCGATGCAGCCTCATTAATGAGACGCCATAACCCCGGCTGAAGCATTGACAGAAAAGTTATTGAAACAAAAACGGGACGATTTTTTCCAGAATCGTCCCGTTTCTTTTGAGAGCATCAGTCGGCACAAAGCCTCAGGGATGGTCCGCGTGGTGTGTGGACCTTATTTCTTTACAAACACCAGGTCCCACACGCCGTGCCCCAGCTTGATGCCACGGTTTTCAAACTTCGTCACCGGCCGGTAATCCGGGCGCGGCGCATAGTCGTCAGCGGTATTTTGCAGGCTTGGTTCATCGCCCAATACCTGAAGCATCTGTTCCGCATATTCCTGCCAGTCGGTTGCGCAATGCAGGTAACCTCCCGGCGCAAGGCGCGATGCCAGCAATGCCACAAACGGTCCCTGGATCAGGCGTCGCTTGTTGTGGCGCGCCTTGTGCCAAGGGTCAGGAAAGAACACATGCACGCCTGCGAGGGAATCCGGTGCAATCATGTGCGTCACGACTTCCACCGCATCGTGCTGCAGGATACGAAGGTTGTTCAGATTCTGTTCGCCGATCAGCTTGAGCAGACTGCCGACGCCGGGCGTGTGCACTTCCACCCCGACAAAGTTCTTGTCCGGCATGCCGGCCGCGATCTTCGCAGTCGTATCGCCCATGCCGAAACCGATCTCAAGAATCAATGGCGCAGTGCGGCCAAAAGCCTGATTGAAATCGAAGGGTGCCTTGACATAAGGAATGCAGAACTGCGGACCCAGCGTATCGATCGCCCGGGCCTGCGCGATCGAAAGCCGGCCGGCGCGCGTTACAAAACTGCGAATGCGATGTTCGGTCGGGTCGTACAGCATCTGCCGCGGTACGGCGTCATCGGAGTGATTGTCGGACATGCTAGATGATAGAAACTAAGAGCTAGGCAAATAAAAAAGGCACCATTCGGTGCCGGCATCCTGGAGCGGGTGAAGGGAATCGAACCCTCGTCGTAAGCTTGGGAAGCTTCTGCTCTACCATTGAGCTACACCCGCGTCAGGCGCATTTTACGCGGGTTTGAGGGGGATTGGCAAAAACGGCGGAATGGGCAGCGTGCTGAAAAATGTTACGGATCATTTTTTAAAACGTGGCAGTTAGCGAATGGTGTAATGTTGTGCCAATGAAATTTGGAAGGACAGCTTTTTCTTAGGGGAATAACCATCGAGATTTGTAAGATAGATGATCCTCTTGATCAGTATGCGTACGCTGCTTTCACCAGGCTCTCCGCCAGATTTACCTGATTCCGGCCATTCGCCTTCGCACAATACAACGCACGGTCCGCTTCACTCGACAGCGTGTCAACTTCCATACCACCTCCCCGCGCAACAGCGACGCCGATGCTCACTGTATACCTTGGCAGTTCGTCCACGGTCGCTTCGGAGATATGAAAGCAGATGCGTTCTGCAATCGCTTTTGCTTCCTGCAGCGAGGTCTCGGGTAACAGGGCGATGAATTCCTCGCCGCCGTAGCGGCCCAGCGAGTCGATGTTGCGCAGCAGGTCCTTGGTGCGTTCAACAAAGTTGATAATCACGCGGTCACCAACCGAATGACCAAAGCGGTCGTTGATGGACTTGAAGTTATCGAGGTCGCACATGAGCAGCGCGAGTGGCCGGCCATGGCGTTGGCTGCGCGCCAGCTCCTCGGTCAGCAGGCCGAGCAATCCGGCAACAAAGATCAACGAGCGTGGATCAAGTTCTGACACGGTGCTATTTCCTCTGAATGGGATCTATAGCAATATGTGGTCAAAATTTCCGAAGAGAAATGACGGCGCTGAAAAAATGAAGGCAAGATGAAGGCAAAACACCGGCCCGTAGGCCGGATTCGGGCTCACCCGATCTAGCCTTGTTTGATCAGATACCACCCATGCAGAGGTATTTCATTTCCAGGTATTCCTCGATGCCGTACTTGGAGCCTTCACGCCCAAGGCCCGATTGCTTGACGCCGCCAAATGGTGCGACTTCATTGGAAATCAAGCCGGTATTGATGCCGACCATACCGTATTCCAGCTTCTCGGCAACGCGCCAGACGCGGCCAATGTCGCGCGAATAGAAATAGCTGGCAAGGCCGAAGTCCGTATCGTTGGCTGCGGCAATTGCTTCTTCCTCGGTCTTGAACTTTGCCACTGCCGCGACCGGACCGAAGGTTTCCTCGCGCATGATCTTCATGTCGGCGGTAACGTTGCCCAGTACCGTCGGCTCATAGAAGTGTCCGCCCAGCGCGTGTGGCTTGCCGCCAGCGAGCACGTTTGCACCTTTGGCGAGCGCATCGGCCACATGCTCCTCGACCTTGGCGATGGCCTGGCCATCGATTAGCGGGCCTTGTGCGACGCCTTGTTCAAAACCGTTGCCGACCTTGATGCCGGCAGCGCCGGCGGCAAGCTTCGCAACGAAGGCATCATAGACCGCCTCATGGACATAGAAGCGGTTGGTGCAGACACAGGTTTGGCCGGCATTGCGGTACTTGGAGGCGAGCGCACCTTCAACGGCGGCATCGATATCCGCATCCTCGAAGACGATGAAGGGAGCATGACCACCAAGCTCAAGCGCCAGCTTCTTGACGGTCGGCGCACTTTGCTGCATCAGGATTCGGCCAACCGGCGTCGATCCGGTAAAGGAAAGGTGGCGCACGATGGGGCTGTCGCACAAGACCTTGCCGACTTCAATCGAGCGCTGCGAATCGGCGGTGATGATGTTGATGACACCGGACGGTATGCCGGCACGGTGTGCCAGTTCGGCCAGCGCCAGCGCTGAAAGCGGAGTCTGTTCGGCTGGCTTGATGACGATGGTGCAGCCGGCTGCGATCGCCGGAGCGACCTTGCGGGTGATCATCGCAATCGGGAAATTCCACGGGGTGATCGCCGCGCAGACGCCGATCGGCTGCTTCAGCACCACCATGCGCTTGTCGCTCCAGGTCGATGCCATGACATCGCCGGAGACCCGCTTCGCTTCTTCCGCGAACCATTCGACGAAACTGGCACCGTAGGCAACTTCGCCCTTTGCTTCGGCCAGCGGCTTGCCTTGTTCGGCGGTCATCAGGGCGCCGAGGTCATCGGCATGCGCGATCATCAGGTCGAACCATTTACGCAAGACGCCAGCGCGTTCTTTCGCGGTTTTTGCAGACCAGCCAGGGAAGGCTGCCTGCGCCGCGTCGATGGCCGACTTCGCTTCGTCCGCGCCCATGTTGGGTACCGATGCGATCGTGACGCCGTCGGCCGGGTTGGTGACATCGAACGTCGCCGCCGCGCCGACCCAATGACCGTTCAAGTAAGCCTGATTGCGCAGCAGCGCGCCATCGTTCAGTTTGGGCAAGCCCTTGACTTGTTGCAGCATGGGTGTCTCCTGGTCTTATTTTGAAAAAAGAAGAATAACCCAAAGCTTAGCGACTTGCCTGCAGGCGCCGGCCTTCATGTCAGGAGGCTTTGTCAGGAAGTTTTCGGCTTGGCTTCTTCTCGACGGTTAAACCCGGCCACCATGTCGAAGCGGAACAGCCGGCATTCCAGCGCGCCGTTGAAGAATGGTGTCTTGCGCGATTCCTTGAGACGCAGCAGCTTGGGCAAGCCAAGGTCGGCGGTGAACAGGAACACCTTCCAGCCAGGAAAACGCTGCTTGAGCGTCGTGCTGAAGGAACTGTAGAACGCGGTCGCCATTTCGTCGGGCGGCTGGGTGCTGTCGCCGCGCACGCCGATACGTTCGCCATACGGTGGATTGGTCAGGATGATGCCGGGAATACCGCTTGGCGGTTTGACTTCCTGCGCCTCGATCTGCTTGAGCGGCACATCGAACTGGATGCCGGCGCTCTGCAGGTTGTTACGCGCCATGACGATCATGTCACCGGAGATATCGCTGCCAAACAGCGTCGGCGTGCGAGGCAGGGGATTGGGCTTGACCTCGTCCTTGATGGCCTGCCATTCGGCAGCCTTGAAGCCGAGGAATTTTTCAAAGCCGAAGTTGCGGCGGGAACCCGGCGGAATGCCGGCCAGGATTTGTGCGGCTTCGATCAGGATGGTGCCGGAGCCGCACATCGGGTCGAACAGCACGGTGCCGGGTGTCCAGCCGGAGACGCGCAGCAAGCCGGCAGCGAGGTTTTCGCGCAATGGCGCATCGCCGGTTTCCTGGCGCCAGCCGCGCTTGAACAGCGCTTCGCCGGAGGTGTCAAGGTAGACGGTGTAGCTGTGCGCGTCGAGGAAACCGACGATGCGCATGTCCGGCGTACGGGTGTTGACCGATGGACGCTTCTGGTACAGGTCGCGGAAACGGTCGCATACCGCGTCCTTGATCTTGAGCGTTGTGAATTCCAGGCTTTTCAGCGGCGATTTGATCGCGGTGAGGTCGACGCGGATGGTGTGGTCGACGTCGAACCACTCTTCCCAGGGCTGGGCCAGGGTGAGGTCGTAGATATCGTTTTCGTTCGCGTAACCGGCCTGCGCCATGCGCAGCAGCACGCGCGACGCAATCCGCGAATGCAGGTTGATGCGGTAACTGTCCGACAGCGAACCCGAGCAATGCACGCCACCCGGTACCTGATTGTGGACTTTCAGCGTTTTGCTGTGTTGGGCGATTTCACCGATTTCCTCTGCCAGCGCGGCTTCAAGCCCGCGCGGACAGGGACAAAAATAAGAATATGCCATGGGGAACCCTTTATCCGTTGTAAATCAATAATTGCAATTGCGTTTGTGGGGAGCGCAGCAACAACGCAGCGTTCAATCAAAGCTTCTGAAACGCCCGTTCCACAAAGTCCAGCCTGTCCTGCCCCCAGTACCCTTCGCCATCGACCACGTACCAGGGTGATCCAAACACGTTGGCGGCAATCGCCTCTTCCGTGTATCGGTCATACTCGGCCTGCACACTCGCCGTCTCGGAGGACTTCAGCAAAGCCTTGCCATCGTGCCCGCACTCCAGCGCAATCGCCGCCAGCGTATCCATGTCGCCGATGTTGCGTTCCTCCGCCCACACTGCACGCATGATTGCACCGGCGATGTTCAATGCAGCGTCAGTGCCGTGCGCAAGCCGGGTCGCGATAATAAGCTTCGCTGCCGGATCGCCCGGTACCGGAAAAAACTTCGGCTGGATGTTCATCGGCATCTGAAGATATTCGCTCCAGCGCTTGAGTTCAACCAGGCGATACGCCTGGCGCTGCGGTGCGCGCTTGGCAAGCGGCAAGCCGCCCGACACATTGAAGACTTTGCCGAGATCGCATGGCTTGATGTCCACCTGTACGCCGTGCTTTTTTGCCAGTGCGACAAAACGCTCATGACCCAGGTAGGTCCACGGCGATTGCGGCGCCAGATAATATTCACAAACCTTTGCCATCCCATCCTCCTCACAAAGTAGTTAGTCCCGACCGCATCAAAAAGGTTTGACCACGACCAAGATAGTGACAAGCAGCAGGCCGATCACGGGAACTTCGTTGAACCAGCGGTACCAGGTATGAGCGCGCACATTACGGCCATTTTCAAATTTCTTCAGCAGCGCACCGCAGGCATGGTGATAGCCGATCAGCAGCACCACAATCGCCAGCTTGGCATGCAGCCAGCCGTTGCCCGGCCCCTTGCCGATGCCGTATCCCAGCCATAGCCAGAGGCCGAACACCAAGGCGAAAATCCCCAGTATCGACATGAAGCGATAGAGCTTGCGCGCCATCATCAGCAGTCGCGTGGTGGCGGTCGCGTCGGATTCCATTGCCAGGTTCACGAAGATGCGGGGCAGGTAGAACAGGCCGGCAAACCAAGACGCGACAAAGACGATGTGTAGCGATTTCACCCAGAGCATGCCTACTCCCGGATTTCGCCGTGGCCGAACACCACGTACTTCAGCGATGTCAGGCCTTCCAGTCCGACCGGGCCGCGCGCATGCAGCTTGTCGTTGGAGATACCGATTTCGGCGCCGAGACCGTATTCAAATCCATCCGCAAAACGCGTGGAGGCATTGATCATCACGGAAGCCGAATCGACCTCGCGCAGGAAACGCATGCCACTGCTGTAGTCCTCGGTGATGATGGAATCGGTGTGCTGCGACGAGTAGGTATTGATGTGATCGATGGCCTCGTCAACGTTGGCCACGATCTTCACCGACAGGATCGCGGCAAGGTATTCGGTACGCCAGTCCTCTTCGGTCGCGGCCACCAGTTTCGGATAGCCGGCGAGGAGCTTGCCGGCTTCGTCGTCGGTGCGCAGTTCCACTTCCTTGCTGCCATACAATTCGGCAAGTTTGGGCAGCACTTGCGGTGCAATGCTGCGTGCCACCAGCAAGGTTTCCATGGTGTTGCAGGGCGAATAGCGCTGGCATTTTGCGTTGAACGCGACTCTTAGTGCCTTGTCGATATCCGCCTTGTCATCGATATAGACATGGCAGATCCCGTCGAGGTGCTTGATCATCGGCACCTTGGACTCTTTCATCAGGCGCTCGATCAGGCCCTTGCCGCCGCGCGGCACGATGACGTCGACGTATTGCGGCATGGTGATCAGTTCGCCGACCGCGGCCCGATCGGTGGTTTCGACGATCTGTACCGCATCTTCCGGCAAACCGGCGCCGGCGAGTCCGGCCTTGACCAGCTTGGCCAGTGCCTGGTTGCAGTGGATGGCTTCGGAGCCGCCGCGCAGGATGGTGGCGTTGCCGCTCTTGATGCAGAGGCCGGCGGCGTCGACGGTGACGTTCGGGCGGGCCTCGTAGATGATGCCGATGACACCCAGCGGCACGCGCATCTGGCCGACCTGGATGCCGGTCGGGCGATATTTCATGTTGGAGATTTCACCGATCGGATCGGGCAGGGCGACGATCTGTTCCAGGCCTTCAGCCATGGTGGCGATGGCCTTGTCCGACAAGGTCAGGCGATCAAGCAATGCGGGAGCGAGGCCATTGACGCGGGCGGCTTCCAGGTCTTTCTGGTTAGCCGCGCGCAGGTCGTCCGCCTGCTCGCGGATGGCTGTGGCGATCAGCGACAGCGCCTTGTTCTTGGCGCCGGTGTCGGCCTTGGCCATGGCACGCGACGCCTTGCGGGCGCGTTGACCGACTTCGTTCATGTAGTGCTTGATGTCCATGTTGTTGGCTCTTGTAAATGCAGAATTGTTGTTTGGGCGTGGCTTATGTTCGGCGCGCGGAAGTTAGCGCTGGACTGGCTTGCTCCCTCCCCCTTTTAGGGGGAGGGGTGGGGAGGGGGTGTGAAGGTTGAATCAACCGCAGTCATCCGTGCGACCTTCACACCCCCATCCCAGCCTTCCCCCTAAAAGGGGGAAGGGGCCGTTCTTTAGTGGGCGGGGTGCATTAGTCAGTGGAATGAAGTACCCGATCCATACAACACCTACCCTCGCGCCACCTTCAACCCCAACTGCAGCAACGCATCCCATGCATCGCCGGCAAACGCCTTTGCCCTCAAACCCTTAACCATCTTATCGATTTGCGCCGCTTCCTGCAGCGCCGCTTCCAGCGTCGACAGTTTCAGCCTGCGCAGTGCCGGTTCCATCAGCTTCTCGCGCGGACCCCAGATCCGGTATTCCTTCAGCAGCATGCCGACCGATTTTCCCTGCGCCGCACCGGCCTTTACCTTGAGCAAGGTCCGGATTTCCTCGGCCATCGCCCACAGCACCAGCGGCAGCGCTTCGCCTTCGCCTTTCAAACCCTCGATCATACGGACCAGGCGGGCCACATCGCCCGACAACATCGCTTCATTCAGCTTGAATACGTCGTAGCGGGCGACATTCAGCACTGCGTCCTGCACCTGTTCAAAACTCAGCTTGCCTTCCGGATGCAGCAGGGCCAGTTTTTGCAATTCCTGATGCGCGGCGAGCAGGTTGCCTTCGACCCGATCGGCTATGAAATCGACGCTTTGCCGGTCGGCACTTTGCTTCTGGGCAGCGAGGCGCATGCCGATCCAGCCGGGCAATTGCGCGCGTTCGACCAGCGGGATATCGATGTACACGCCGGCTTGCTGCAGCGTGCCCACCCAGGCTGCCTTTTGCGTCTGCCAGTCCAGCTTAGGCAGCGTAATCAGCGTGACGTTGTCCGGACTCAGCGCACCGACGTATTCCTGCAGCGCCTGGCCGCCATCCTTGCCGGGCTTGCCGGTGGGGATGCGCAACTCGATCAGCTTGCGGTCACCGAACAGCGATTGCGACTGATTGGCCGCGAGCAGGGCACCCCACTTGAAGCTGCGTTCGACGACCAGTACTTCACGTTCCGAATAGCCCTGCGCGCGCGCCGTCTTGCGAATCTTGTCGGCTGCTTCCAGCGCAAGCAGGTGTTCATCGCTCGTGATCACATACAGTGGCGCAAGCGATTTCGCCAGATGCGTATCGAGTGCGTCGAGCCGTAGTTGCATTGCTTATCCCGTATGTTGCCGGTCAGGCAGGTTTCAGCGCCGCCATACGGCGCAGGATCTGCTGCACGGCATCGGACTGCATGTCGCGGTAGAGCAGTTCTTCTTCCTTTTCCTTTGCGATCACTTGCGATTCATTGAAGCTGATGTCGCGCTTGAGCACAATTTCGGTTGGCGGCAGCAATTCCTTGTCGGTGCGATCCCTCACCCGAAAACGCATCCGGTAATACAGCGAGTATTCGCGGATACGTCCCTGCGTATTCAGGGACAGCGTCGCCTTTTCCCGGGATTCGCCAAGCACGTCGATGATCGCGTCAGCCTGGCGCGGATCGGTCACGATCTCCGTATTGCCGCCCGCGCGAACATAGCGCTTGAGCTCAACACCCAGCGGCGATGTTTCCGGCACGCCGATGTACACGCTCTTGAACGGCAGGCTGGACTTGCCATCGGATCCACGCAACTGGAAGCCGCACGCCGACAGTGTCGTGGCGGCGGCCAGGGCGAGGAGCAGTGCGGCGCGTCGATTCATGAACTCTCCCGGTATCAGACGACGATGTTGACCAGCTTGCCGGGCACAATGATGACTTTCTTCGGCGTGCCTTCGACAAACTTCTTCACGTTCTCATTGGTCAGTGCGGCCGCTTCGATGGTTGCCTTGTCGGCTTCCTTCGGCACCTTCACGCTGCCGCGCAGCTTGCCGTTGACCTGCACCATGAGTTCGATTTCCGCCTGTTCCAGTGCACCGGCATCGACCTGCGGCCACGGTGCATCGAGGATGTCGCCGTGGGCCTTGGTCAGGCCAAGTTCCTGCCACAGCACATGCGTGACGTGCGGCGCGACTGGATACAGCACGCGCAGGAAGATCGAGAAACCTTCGGCGATCACCGCGTTGGAGGCAGCGGAATCATCGAGCTTGGCGGCTTCCAGCGTGTTGAGCATCTTCATGCAGGCCGACACCACGGTGTTGTACTGGATGCGCTTGAAGTCATGGTCTGCCTGCTGCAGGATCTTGTGGATCTCGCGGCGCAAGGTCTTGTGCGTTTCCGGCAGCGTGCCGAAGGCGACGGTGCCTGTACCCGCATCTGCAATGCGTCCTGCCTGCGCGTGAGCGAATGCCCAGACGCGGCGCAGGAAGCGATTGGCGCCTTCCACACCGGCACCCGACCATTCGAGAGTCTGTTCCGGCGGCGATGCGAACATGGTGAACAGGCGGGCGGTATCGGCGCCGTACTGGTCGATCTGTGCCTGCGGGTCGATGCCGTTGTTCTTGGACTTCGACATCTTTTCGGTGCCGCCGAGTTCAACCGGCTTGCCGTCGGACTTGAGCAGCGCCGAGACCGGACGACCCTTGTCGTCAAAGCTGAGTTCGACATCGGCCGGATTGAACCAGGTTTTCTTGCCGCTGGCGTCTTCGCGGTAATAGGTTTCGTTGAGCACCATGCCTTGGGTGAGCAGGTTGACGAAAGGCTCGTCGAACTTGATCAGACCGAAGTCACGCATCACCTTGGTCCAGAAGCGGGCGTACAACAGGTGCAGCACCGCGTGCTCGATGCCGCCGATGTACTGGTCCATCGGCATCCAGTAATCGTTGCGCGAATCGACCATCGCTTCGTTGCTGCCCGGCGAGCAATAGCGCATGTAGTACCACGACGAATCGACGAAGGTGTCCATGGTGTCGGTTTCGCGACGCGCCGGCTTGCCGCACTTCGGGCAATCGACGTGCAGGAATTGCTCATGCTTGTTGAGCGGGTTGCCGCTGCCATCCGGCACGCAGTCTTCCGGCAGCACGACCGGCAAGTCCTTTTCCGGCACCGGTACATCGCCGCAGCTGCTGCAATGGATGATCGGGATCGGCGTGCCCCAGTAGCGCTGGCGTGAAATGCCCCAGTCGCGCAGGCGGTAAGTAATCTTTTTCTCGCCGATGCCCTGAGCCGCAAGATCGGCCGCCACCGCTTCGACAGCGGCGGGGTAGTTGAGGCCGTCGTACTTGCCGGAGTGGGTGCAGACGCCATGCTCCTTGTCCGCATACCATTCTTCCCAGGCATCGGTCGAATAGGTCTTGCCTTCGACAGCGACCACCTGCTTGATCGGCAGGCTGTATTTCTTGGCAAAGGCGAAGTCACGTTCGTCATGGGCGGGGACGCCCATGACGGCGCCATCGCCGTAAGTAATCAGCACGTAGTTGCCGACCCAGACTTCGACCTTGTCGCCGGTCAGCGGGTGGGTGACGAACAGGCCGGTGGGCATGCCTTTCTTTTCCATCGTCGCCATGTCGGCTTCGATGACGCTGCCTTTTTTACATTCGGCGATGAATTCGGCAAGCGCCGGATTATTCTGTGCAGCGTGTGTCGCCAGCGCATGTTCCGGTGCGACAGCGCAGAAGGTCACGCCCATGATGGTATCGGCGCGGGTGGTGAAGACCCACATCTTGCCGTCGTTGATGGCACGGCCTTCGGCATCCTTGATGTCATGCGGGAAGGCGAAGCGCACACCGGTCGATTTGCCGATCCAGTTGGACTGCATGATGCGCACGCGTTCCGGCCAGCCCGGGAGCTTGTTGTCAACGAAATCGAGTAGTTCTTCCGCGTAGGAGGTGATCTTTGCGTAGTACATCGGGATTTCGCGCTTCTCGATCAGCGCGCCCGAACGCCAGCCACGGCCGTCGATCACCTGTTCATTGGCGAGCACGGTCTGATCGATCGGATCCCAGTTCACGGTACCGGTCTTCTTGTAGATGATGCCCTTTTCGAGCATCTTGAGGAACATCCACTGGTTCCACTTGTAATAGTCCGGCTTGCAGGCAGTCATCTCGCGCGACCAGTCGATGGCAAGGCCCATCGATTGCATCTGCTGCTTCATGTACTCGATGTTCGAGTAAGTCCACTGCGCAGGCGGCACGCCGTTGGCCATCGCGGCGTTTTCGGCGGGCATGCCGAAAGCGTCCCAGCCCATCGGCATCAGCACGTTGTAGCCGTTCATCCGCAGATAGCGGTACATCACGTCATTGATGGTGTAGTTGCGCACATGGCCCATGTGCAGCTTGCCGGACGGGTAGGGAAGCATCGAGCAGGCGTAGAATTTCTTCTTGTCCTGGCCGCTCTTGTCCTTCGCGTGTTCGACAGTCTTGTAGGCGTCGATCGCCTTCCAGTGGTCTTGCGCCGCTTTTTCGACGTCGCCGGGGAGATATTTTTCTTGCATGACGGATGAAGCTGAAAGTGGAATTGAACCCGTCATTATACTTGCTCGCCGGGGGCTATTGCCGCTGGGGATGTCAGGAATTTCGCCGTGAAATCAGGGCAAAACAGGCAACAATTCAGCGCAGAACGAGGCCAACCGCCGGTTTTTTGCCGTTTTCGACGTACAGCTGGTTGACTTCGGCGGCGCATTCCTCGAGCGCCGACAGGATTTCCGGGGCTTCCCGCCGTAAGACATCGGAGTGCAACACCTGGATCTGGAGCATTTCATCCGGAGCAAGGCGGAACGCCGACATGCCGTCGCCGTCGCGCAATCCGCTCAGACAATCAATCCAGGCATCCATGTTGCCGCCGTAAAAAGCGGGAAATCCGAGGGCTTGCTTGCAGGTCTGGTGAAATCCAGCCCAATCGGTAAGGGCGTGACCATCGAGCTGTACGGCTGGCATCTGGTTAGGGTTTCTCTTTGGAGTCGGTGACGAAACCCATCTTGGTCATGCCGTTGGTCTGGGCCGTGGACATGACCTGCGCAATGATTTCGTACCGGGTGGATTTGTCGGCGCGCAGCTGCAATTCCGGCTGCGGCTGCTTCTTTGCTGCGACAGCGAGCCGGTTGCCGAGTTCCTGCTGCTCGATCGGGTCGTTGTTCCAGAAAATCTTTCCTTCGCCGTCAATGGACAGGGAAATCGTTTCCGGCTTTTCCGGGGCGGCGGTCGACTGGGCATTCGGCAAATCCAGCTTGATCGAATGCGTAAACAGCGGCGCCGTAATAATGAAAATCACCAATAGCACCAGCATCACGTCGACCATCGGGGTAACGTTGATGTCGGCCATCGGAGCTTGTTTTTTGTCGTCGTTGAATCCGCCGAATGCCATGGGTTTTGCTCCGCTAGCGGTTACTTGCCGACGCGCGCGCCGGTGGTCAGGTAGGCATGCAGGTCATGTGCGAAGGCATCAAGTTCTGCGAGGGTAACACGATTGACGCGGGTGAACGTGTTATACGCAAGCACCGCCGGAATCGCCACGACCAGCCCGAGCGCCGTCATGATCAGCGCTTCGCCGACCGGTCCGGCCACCTTGTCGATCTGTACCGTGCCGGCTGACGATACCGCCACCAGCGCATGGTAAATGCCCCACACGGTGCCGAACAGGCCGACGAAGGGAGCGGTGGAGCCGACCGAGGCCAGCAGGGTCAGGCCGCTTTCCAGGCGGGCCGAGACCCGGTTGATTTCCTGTCGCAGGGTGCGCGTGATCAATTCGCTGGGATCAACCGTCGCATTGAGCGAGCCGGCCTGGGCCGTCACATTGGCAGCCTCGGCGCTTTGCACCGCGAGCGGCGCATAGACGTCTTCGCTGTCGGCGTTCTTCACAATCGCAATCGCGTCGGGCAGGGTCGGCGCTTTCCAGAAGCCGTCGAGCGCGCCGGCGCTCCTGCGTATCCGCCATGAACTCCAGGCCTTCGAAAAAATGTAGTACCAGCTGATCACCGACATCAGCAGCAGCAGGTAGGCCACCGAATGGGTAACCGCGTCGCCTTGAGCCCAGTAATGCGCGAATCCGAGAGTTTCGTTCATGGTAATGATGTATGTGTGAAATTGGAGCCAGTTTGAGACTAGTTCTGGAGTTTAAACGGAATAGGGATCAGAAACCATTCGCCGACTGGCTTGCCGTCGCTTGTGGCTGGTTCAAAGCGCCATGACTGGACCGCGTTCCTGGCTGACTGGTCGAGCAAGGGGAAGCCGCTTGATGTCCGGATCTCGACCGTGCCGGCACTGCCATCGGCCTGGACGAAGACCCTGAGCACCACCGTGCCTTCTTCCTCCATTTGCCGCGACATACGCGGGTATTCCGGCTTGCGGTTGCTGGCAGCATAGCGCGCCGGTATCGATACGGGTGTCCTGGCGACAGGCGCGGCGGCAGCGACCGGAGCGGGTGGCGGCGGAGGGGCAGGCGGCGTTGTGACGGCACTGGAACTGGACGGTGTCGGCCTGGCGTCGAAAGTGACATCCGGTGCCTGCGTACGCGGTACTTCGCGCGGCGGTGGTAAAGGCTTCGGTGCCGGTTTGCGTTCGACGCGGGGCTTAGGCACGGGACGTCGCTTTTCGGGCGGTTTTTCTGGTGGAGGCGAGGGCGAGGGCAGGGACGGAGGCGCAGGCGATACCGTTGGCGCAGGCTCAGCCATCACGGGCAGGGGCGCTGGCGGTGTTGGCGCCTGCAGCAGCGTTACCTCGAGCGGTTTGGGCGGCGACTTCGGTTTGGGCTTGTTGCCCAGTCCGGTGACGACGACGCCGATCAGCGCGACATGGAGCAGCAGGGTGGCAACCGCAGGGAGCACCGATGCCGATCGTTTTCGGGTATCGGTGTCCATCTGCGGTAATCATTTACAGATTGGTCAGAGTCCGAGCACAGCCTGCATGTCGTACAAGCCGGTTTTCTTGTCCGCCAAAAAGCGTGCGGCACGCAGGCTGCCATGCGCATAGCTCATGCGGCTGGATGACTTGTGCGTGATTTCGATACGTTCCCCGGTACCCGCAAACAGGACCGTATGATCGCCGACAATATCGCCCCCACGGATGGTCGCAAACCCGATCGATGAAGGATCGCGTTCGCCAGTCACGCCTTCGCGTGCATAAACGGCAACATCGTCGAGGTTGCGGCCAAGCGATTCGGCGATCACTTCACCCATCTTGAGTGCCGTGCCGGACGGCGCGTCAACCTTGTGGCGGTGATGCGCTTCGATGATTTCAATGTCGTAGCCGTGGGAAAAACTCTTGGCTGCCATTTGCAGCAACTTGAGCGTGACATTGACACCGACGCTCATGTTGGGCGCGAACACGATGGCGGTCTTTTCCGCCGCGGCCGCGATCGCGGCCTTGCCGGCCTCGTCGAAACCGGTCGTGCCGATGATGAGCTTGATGCCATGCGCAGCGCAGTATTCGAGGTGCTTCAACGTGCCTTCCGGGCGGGTGAAGTCAATCAGGAATTCGGCATTCGCAAGCCCGGCGGCGAGGTCTGACTGAATGGCGACATTGGCCGGCTTGCCAAGGAAGGCGGCTGCGTCGGTGCCCACGCCCGGCGACGACGGCACATCAAGCGCGCCGGCGAGAACAGCGTCGTCCGCATTCTGTATGGTCTCAATCAGCATGCGGCCCATGCGGCCGGAGGCGCCTGCAACGGCGATTTTAAGTTGGCTCATGATTGAATTAGATTATTTGGCCGATTTGGTGCCGGCGATGAATGCAAGATATTCTTCTTCCGTCGGCAAGGTGTCACCGTCGATGTTAACCAGGCGGTTGTCCTTGAAGAAAGCGGTGACACGGCTGGAGATGACTTCGCCGGTACGCTTCTTGAGGTGGAATACATAATCCCAGCGGTCCTCATGGAAGATGTCGGTCAGAAGCGGCGTTCCAAGAACGAACTTGACCTGGTCGCGTGTAACGCCTTCGGGGCGCTGCATGCCTTCCTTGATCTGCGCCACCATTTCGCGGGAAACGAAATTGCCTTGCTGAACGTCAACCCGGTAAGGCGAAAATATGCCGAGAAAGCGCCGGACGCCGGTCGGGGCAGTGGTCTTTACACCGGAAGTCGGACCTTCGGCTTTGGATACGGTGGATACTGCGGAATCTGTCGATGCTGTTGTTGCCGCAGGCGCAGGAGCGGCACTGGCTGCTGCGGGCGCGGCTTGGGCGGGCTTGCTGGCCGCGACGGGCGCTGCCGGTTCTTCCATCAGGGGATTCTTGGATGCGCATCCGGCCAGGCAGGCGGCGAGCGCCAGAAGCAACGTACTGCCAAAGGCTGGTGTACGATCGGGTAATACAGACAACATTCGCATAGTGGGTCTCAATTCATTGAGCAATTGGGCCGAAACGCTATATGATAAAGCAGATAACCCGATTCCGACTAACAACATGCCTAGCAATCCTAACGAGCTGAAAGCAAGCGGCCTCAAAGCAACCCTGCCGCGGCTCAAAATCCTCGATATTTTTCAGAACAGCACGGTAAGGCATCTCAGCGCCGAAGATGTGTACAAGATTTTGCTGACCGAGAACATGGATGTCGGTCTGGCAACGGTTTACCGCGTGCTGACCCAGTTCGAACAGGCCGGCTTGTTACATCGTAATCATTTCGAGACCGGCAAGGCCGTGTTTGAACTGAACGAAGGCTCGCACCATGACCATCTGGTCTGTCTGGATTGCGGCCGGGTCGAAGAGTTCTTTGACGAGGAAATCGAAAAGCGCCAGCAAAGCGTTGCCCGGGACCGTGGTTTCAACATTGCCGAGCACGCGCTTGCGCTGTACGGCCATTGCACCAAGACCGACTGTCCGCACCGGAACCGATAAAGAATTGGTAAAGCATTGTCGTTGCTAACATTTTTCTCGCGCGTCGCCACAACTGCCAAGGCTTCGCGCTTTCATGAACGATGTCCCGTCCGCGCCACAAAAGCGTTCCGGCCACGTCACTTCCGCTGCTCGCCCCATGCCTGCTGAACCAAGAAGTTTTCCGCGCAAGATCCTGCGCTGCCCGGCCATTGTTGTCCTTCCCGGCGCCAGCCCCATGCGCGCGCGCACGCTCGATATTTCCCTTGGTGGTTTAAGCCTGATGCTCGGGGAGCAACTGCGGCCCGGTCAGGAATGTACGGTGGGATTTGAAGCGCCGCTGAACGGGAAAACCGTTCGCGTGATGGGCCCGGCGAAAGTTATTTACAGTATTCTGAGCGGCAATGACGGCTTTCGCGTCGGTCTGCAGTTTGTCAAACTCGACGCGGCCAACAGCAAATCAGTTGCGGAATTGATGATGGGCTGAAGCCCGTTGCAGGGCTGACCTCCGCCGGCGGGCAGTTGTCTGACCGGTTGCCTGGGTAGGTTTTAATCAGTTTTAATTCAGGTGTGACTGAGTGCATTGGACAACAGCTTTGCCGTAATGTCGACCAGCGGAATCACCCGTTCATACGCCATGCGTGTCGGGCCGATCACGCCCAGTGTGCCGACAATCTTGCCATTCACTTCATATGGCGCGGTAACCACGCTCATGTCGTCGACCGGCAGCAACTGCGAGTCGCCGCCAATGAAAATCTGTACGCCAGCCGCCTTGCTCGACACATCGAGCAATTGCATCAGGCTGGTCTTTTGTTCGAACAGGTCAAACAACTTGCGCAATGAAGTCATGTTGGAGGCAAGGTCGGTGACGCTGAGCAGATTGCGCTCACCGGAAATCACCACATCTTCGCTATTGTCCGACATGGCGTCGCTTCCGGCTTCTACGGCGGCCTGCATCAGGCGCGTCATGTCGTCGCGCAGCTGGCGCAGCTCGTTTTGAATGCGGTTGCGAATCTCATCGAAACTCAATCCGGCGAAATGCTGGTTAATATAGTTGCCGGCCTGGATGAGTTGGGATGGTGTGTAATCGACATCGGTCAGCAGCAGTCGATTCTGCACTTCGCCATTCGGCGCCACGATGACCAGCAGGATGCGCTTCTCGGACAGGCGGAGAAACTCGATCTGCTGGAAAATCGATTCATGACGTGGCGTCATCACCACGCCGGCGAACTGCGACAACGATGACAGGATCTGCGCCGCGTTGGAAATGATCTTTTGCGGGGACTTCAGCTGCAGCTGTTTTTGCATTCTTGCTTCGACCGTCGATTCGTCGATGGCTTGCACGGTCAGCAAGGTGTCAACGAACATCCGGTAGCCACGCGGCGTCGGAATGCGACCGGCCGAGGTGTGCGGACTCGCGACGAAACCCATCTCTTCCAGGTCCGCCATGATGTTGCGGATAGTCGCCGGTGACAGGTCCAGTCCCGAGATCTTGGAAAGTGCACGTGAACCGACCGGTTGACCGTCGGCGATATACCGTTCGACCAGTGCTTTCAGTAAAGTTTGTGCGCGATTATCGAGTTGCATACGGTTATTCTAACGACGCCGGACCGCCCGTGCCACTTTCTGTTGCCATCCGGAGCCAGAAAAACTTGATTGTTATCAGAGTTTTACCGCAGTTGTTGCAGCCAGTGGTCAAGTTCGACCAGATTGGAACACTCCGCATCGGGCGTGATTCCTTGCGGCAGTGGCCGCAACGGCTGCAATTCCTTGCGATTCATCCACACGGCGCGCAGTCCGGCTTTTTGTGCGCCATCGACGTCAAGTCGCGGATCGTCGCCAACATAAACGGCTTCACCAGGCGCAACATTGAGTGCTTCACAGGCTGCATGGAAAATTGCGGCGTCCGGCTTGGCCAAACCGAAACTGTGCGCGGCAATGGTAGCGTCGAACAAGTGCGCAATACCGATGGCCTTCAGATCCGACACGCCATTCGATACCGAGGCCAGCGCATAGCGTTCGCGCAATCCGCGCAAGGTCGGCTCGACCTCCGGAAACAACGGCACTTCGTTGCGCGCCCGTGAAAACACATGCATCGCTTCGTCGACCAGGGAAAGTTCCTCGCCAGCTTCCATGAATGCCTCTTTCAGCACCGCATGCCGCAGTGCCCGCAAGTCCAGCTGATACACCGGATCGGTTTCCATCAGCATCTGCCGGCGCGCCCGCATGCCATCGATCGACACGCGAGCAGCCACCGTCGGCACGTTGGCCTGCAACCATTCAAACAACAGGTTTTCCGCACGCTTGATGACAGGCACGATAGGCCAAAGGGTATCGTCCAAATCAAACAGCACGGCTTTAATAACTGACATATGGCGTCCGGGATTCAGGTTTCAACAGGGTTTTACGGAAATTGACCAGGCGGCCTGACGGCGCTTCCTGTCTCAGCTTACGAAATTATGGTCTAATCTCCAGCATGTTGCCGATCACGCCTCCTACCAGACCGCTTGCCTTCCGGACCATTGCCGTCATCGGCAAATACATGGCCGCCGGGATCGAGCAGTCCTTGTCCGACATCGCGAGCTTCCTTCTTGACAAGGGGCACCATGTCGTTCTCGAAGCAGAAACCGCCCGCAACGTCGGCATGCCGGCGGTGGAATCCATGACCGCTCAGGAGATCGGCCAGAAGGCCGATGTTGCCATTGTCCTCGGCGGCGACGGTACCATGCTGGGCATTGCGCGCCAGCTTGCGCCTTACCACGTCCCCCTGATCGGTATCAACCAGGGACGCCTTGGCTTCATGACCGACATTTCCCAGGACAGCATGATTGCGGTCCTGTCGGAAATGTTGCGCGGCAATCTCGAGTCGGAACAGCGCAGCCTGCTCGAAGGCACGGTGTTCCGCGACGGACAGCAGATTTTTCATGCACTGGCGTTCAATGACATTGTCGTGGCGCGCGGACCGACAACCGGCATGGTTGAGCTAAAGGTCGAGGTGGATGGGCGCTTCATGTACAACCAGCGTTCAGACGGTCTGATTGTTTCCACTCCGACCGGTTCCACTGCTTACGCATTGTCGGCAGGCGGGCCTTTGCTGCATCCCAGCCTTTCCGGCCTGGCGCTGGTGCCGATTGCGCCGCATGCCTTGTCCAACCGGCCCATCGTTGTCCCCGAGTCAAGCAATATCGTGATTGAGATCGTGGGCGGGCGCGAAGTGAGTGTCAATTTCGACATGCAATCCCTGGCCAGCCTGCAGCATCACGACCGGATTGTGATCCGGCGCTCTGCCCACACCATTACCTTCCTGCATCCGCAGGGTTGGAGTTATTACGACACCCTGCGCGAAAAGCTGCACTGGAACGAATATCCCTCGGTCACGGGGAAGTTAAAATAGCGCCTTGCCACGGGACCAATCAACCACGGTGAACCAGGCCAGGGAACGGCGCCACACCTGCCAGCGGCGGTGCAGCTGTCATTGTCCCGAGGTTTTGTATTGCCGCGACTCTTATATTAGAAATAACCATGCTTCGTACACTTTCGATACGCGATTTTGTCATTGTCGATTCGATCGAACTGGAATTTGCCCCCGGCTTTACCGTATTCACTGGCGAGACCGGCGCCGGTAAATCCATCCTGATCGACGCGCTGGCTCTGGCTCTTGGCGGGCGAGGCGATGCCAGCGTCGTACGCGAAGGCGCCGGCAAAACCGACATCACTGCCGAATTCAGCAGTGCCGGCGACATTGACGCCTGGTTGTCCGAACATGAGTTCAGCAATGACGATGATGGCGGTGTGCTGTTGCGCCGCGTGATCGACAATGCAGGCCGGTCCAAGGCCTATATCAACGGCGTCTCGGCGACCGCATCGCAATTGCGTGAACTCGGCGAAATGCTGGTCGACATCCATGGACAGCATGCGCACCAGTCGCTGCTGAAGAACGACGCACAGCGCGTGCTGCTCGACAGCCAGGCCGGTTTGCTGGACGACGCCAGGCTGGTCGCAGCGGCGTACAAGACCTGGCGCGCACTGGCCAGGCAGCGTGAAGAATTCGAAGCCAATGCCAAGAGCGTCCTGCTGGAGCGCGAACGCCTGGAGTGGCAAGTCGGCGAGCTCGAAAAGTTGGCCGTCAAGCCCGGTGAGTGGGCCGACATCAGTACCGAGCACAGCCGTCTCTCGCATGCGGCAAGCCTGATCGAGGGCGCGCAGGAGGCGCTCGGCATCATTTCGGAATCCGACACCAACCCGATGCTGTCGCAGCTTACCTCGCTGACGCTCAAGCTGAGCAAACTGGCCGATATCGATAACGCGCTCAAGCCGGTTGTGGAAGCGCTTGAACCCGCACGCATCCAGCTGCAGGAAGCGGTATACGGCCTCAACGATTATCTTGGCCGCGTCGAACTCGATCCGGTGCGCTTGCATACCGTAGAAGCCAGGCTGGATGCCATCCATTCGACCGCACGCAAGTTTCGTGTCGCACCGGAAGATCTGCCCCAGGAATATGAGAGCTTGTCGACGCAACTTAAACAATTAGCGGATGCCACCGACCTTGACGCGATGCGGGCGCAGGAAGAAAAACTGAAGGAAGCCTATCTGGCCGCCGCCCAAAAGCTGTCGAAGGCGCGCGCCAAGGCTGCCGCGGCGCTCAGCCAGGCGGTCACCGCGGCCATGCAGGAACTGAGCATGGCGGGAGGACGTTTCGAAGTCGCGCTGAATCCCTGCGAGCCGGCTGCCTATGGTATCGAGCAAATCGAATTCCTGGTGGCGGCGCATGCGGGAACCTCGGCACGCCCGTTGGCGAAAGTGGCATCGGGTGGCGAGCTCGCTCGTATCTCGCTGGCGATTTCGGTGATTACCTCAAGCGCCACCGCGACGCCGACCCTGATTTTTGACGAGGTTGACAGTGGTATCGGCGGCGGCGTGGCCGAAGTGGTGGGACGTCTGCTCAAGCGCCTCGGCCAGGACAGGCAGGTACTTTGCGTGACGCACTTACCGCAAGTGGCCAGCCAGGCCAATCAGCATTTCCAGGTCAGCAAGCGCAGCACCGACGGTCGCACCATGTCGCGCATTGACGCACTCGACGCCAAGGCACGTATCGAAGAAATTGCCCGCATGCTGGGCGGAATCGAAATCACCGCGACCACGCGCAAGCACGCACGTGAACTGCTTGCCTCTTAAACAGCCTGAGCTAAGCTAAGTCAGGCGAGGCAAAGCCCCGCCACTGATTGCGATCGATTACTGGACCAGAAAAACAATGCGCCCCAACAAAGAACCGCCCTACAAGCACGGCACGATCGCCAGGTCCGCCATCGTGCTGGTCAATCTCGGCACGCCCGATGCACCCACCACACCGGCGGTGCGCCGCTACCTGCGGCAATTTCTCTCGGATCCACGGGTGGTTGAAATTCCGAAGGCGGCGTGGTGGTTCATTCTGAATGGCATCATTTTGCCCTTCCGCTCGTCAAAATCGGCAGCGAAATATGCCTCCATCTGGACCAACGATGGTTCCCCGCTACGCGTGCATACCGAGCGCCAGACCAGTTTGCTGCGCGGTTATCTCGGTGAGCGCGGACATGATGTGCAAGTGGCGCATGCAATGCGCTACGGTCGACCGGGCCTGCCGGAAGTGCTGGAAAAACTAAAGGCCGATGGCTGCGACCGTATCCTGATCGTACCGGCCTACCCGCAATATTCCGGCACCACCACGGCATCGATCTTCGATGCGGTTTTCAAGCATTACAGCAAGGTGCGCAACGTTCCCGAACTCCGCTTCGTCAAGCATTACCACGATCACGAAGGCTATATCCAGGCGCTGAAAAAAAGTATCCTCGCCCATTGGGACAACCACGGCAAACCCGAAAAGCTGGTGATGAGCTTTCATGGCGTTCCCAAGCGCACCCTCATGCTCGGCGACCCTTACCATTGCGAATGCCAGAAAACCGGTCGTCTGCTTGCCCAGCAATTGCAGCTCGGTCCGGAACAGTATGTCGTGACCTTCCAGTCGCGCTTTGGCAAGGCCGAATGGCTGCAGCCCTATACCGCGCCAACGCTGCAAAAACTGGCAAGGGAGGGTACGCGTCGCGTGGACGTCATCTGTCCCGGCTTTGTCAGCGATTGCCTGGAAACTCTGGAAGAAATTGCCATGGAGGCCAAGCAGGATTTTCTGACCGCCGGCGGCAAGGAATTTCATTACGTTCCCTGCCTCAATGAGGATCACGCCTGGATTGCGGCACTGGCCGAGATCGCGGAACAGCATATGATCGGCTGGCCTACCGTCCTGACGCCCATGATGCGAGAAGAGGTGCGGAAAGAGGCTGAAGTATCGCGACAGCAGGCAAGCCTGCTTGGAGCGCGGGATTAAGGCATTGGCTTCGGCTGAACACCTCGAAATGCGATCCCGGCCGTCGTTACGGTTGTCGCAGCTTCTATAGTAGCGGCAAGAGTTCTGCCTGGCAGATCCATGCAGTCGCCATTAACGAATAGGCGACGATCGCTGCCGATATCAGGTGAAGTTTTATCATGGCTCGATGATCCTTGCGGCGCATGGTGCGTTGCAATGTTTATATCTCATGGTAATACTTATGACACCGAATGGAAGCCGTCCGCTCGGTAAAGTGTGTAACAAGCTTTATCCGCAGTAGCTAATCCACTCTTACTACTCCTTCAGAAGTTTCAAAAATCCCCTTGAAAAAGTACGGATTACCCTCATGTAGTAAGGCAATTAACGGTAAGTCATTGATTGTTGGAGACTTTTTGTGATGCAAGATCAAGAGAAAACTCAGGAACAGGTCGAACAAGTGGTTCAGCCTGAACAAACGGCATCTGCCGAAAGCGCGCCACCGCAACCAGCACCAGCCGGGCCTTCTGTTGAAGAACAACTGGCTGCCGCTGAAGCCAAGGCCAATGAACTGCAGGATGCATTCTTGCGGGCCAAGGCCGATACGGAAAATATCCGTCGTCGCGCACAGGAAGACATCGCCAAGGCACATAAATTTGCCATTGAAAATTTTGCCGAGGCGCTGGTTCCGGTCAAGGACAGCCTGGAAATGGCATTGAAGCTGGAAACGCCGGCAGTGGAGTCGCTGAAGGAAGGTGTCGAAATGACCCTGAAGCAGCTGACTGCCGCCTTTGAGCGTAACCGGCTGATCGAGGTCAATCCGCAGCCCGGCGAAAAGCTCGACCCGATGAAGCATCAGGCAATTTCCATGGTGCCGGCCGAGCAGGAAGCCAACACCATTGTCAGCGTGCTTCAGAAGGGTTACATGATCGCCGACCGCCTCCTGCGCCCGGCGCTCGTGACGGTAGCGCAATAAGTTTGCTGAAACTGGAAAAAAGTGTCTGCAACCCGCAAAAAATTGAAAAAACGGGCCTCAAAAAGACTTGAAACAGACACGTTATTCCACATATTCAACACATTAGAAATCCAGCTTTTTTAAAGGAATACATTATGGGCAAGATCATTGGTATTGACTTGGGCACGACCAACTCCTGTGTCGCCATCATGGAAGGCGGTCAGCCGAAAGTCATCGAGAACTCCGAAGGTTCGCGCACCACGCCGTCCGTGGTCGCTTATCAGGAAGATGGCGAAATCCTGGTCGGTGCACCTGCCAAGCGCCAGGCTGTCACCAACCCCAAAAACACTCTTTACGCAGTCAAGCGCCTGATCGGCCGCAAATTTGACGAAAAAGAAGTCCAGAAGGACATCAACCTGATGCCGTACCAGATCGTCAAGGCCGACAACGGCGACGCCTGGGTACAAGTGCGCGACAAGAAGCTCGCCGCACAGCAGGTTTCCGCAGAAGTGCTGCGCAAGATGAAGAAAACCGCTGAAGACTACCTCGGCGAAGAAGTCACTGAAGCCGTGATCACCGTGCCGGCTTACTTCAATGACGCACAGCGTCAGGCAACCAAGGATGCCGGCCGTATCGCTGGTCTGGACGTCAAGCGCATCATCAATGAGCCGACCGCGGCTGCGCTGGCATTCGGCCTCGACAAGAGCGGCAAGGGCGACCGCAAGATCGCCGTGTATGACCTCGGTGGCGGTACCTTCGATATCTCCATCATCGAGATCGCGGACGTCGACGGCGAGATGCAGTTTGAAGTCCTGTCCACCAACGGCGACACCTTCCTCGGCGGTGAAGACTTCGACCAGCGCATCATCGATTACATCATCGACGAATTCAAGAAGATCAACGGCCTCGACCTGTCGAAGGACGCGATCGCACTGCAGCGCATCAAGGCATCGGCCGAGCGCGCAAAGATCGAATTGTCCTCGTCGCAGCAGACCGAGATCAACGAGCCGTACATCGCCATGGTCAATGGCGCACCGGTTCACCTGAACATGAAGGTCACCCGCGCCAAGCTGGAGTCTCTGGTTGAGGAACTGATCACCCGTACCATCGAGCCATGCCGCGTTGCCATCAAGGATGCGGGCGTCAAGGTTTCCGACATCCAGGACGTGATTCTGGTCGGCGGTATGACCCGTATGCCGAAGGTGCAGGAAAAGGTCAAGGAATTCTTCGGCAAGGATCCGCGCAAGGACGTCAATCCGGACGAAGCGGTTGCCGTTGGTGCCGCGATCCAGGGTTCCGTGCTGTCCGGCGACCGCAAGGACCTGCTGCTGCTCGACGTGACGCCGCTGTCGCTCGGTATCGAGACACTGGGCGGCGTGATGACCAAGATGATCCAGAAGAACACCACGATCCCGACCAAGTTCAGCCAAGTGTTCTCGACTGCCGACGACAACCAGCCGGCCGTAACGATCAAGGTATACCAGGGCGAGCGTGAGATCGCGACCGGCAACAAGCTGCTGGGCGAGTTCAACCTCGAAGGCATCCCGCCGGCGCCGCGTGGCGTTCCCCAGGTCGAAGTGACTTTCGACATCGACGCCAACGGCATCCTGCACGTCGGTGCGAAGGACAAGGCTTCGGGCAAGGAAAACAAGATCACCATCAAGGCGAACTCCGGTCTGACCGAAGATGAAATCCAGAAGATGGTGAAGGACGCCGAGCTCTATGCCGATGAGGACAAGAAGCTGAAGGAACTGGCCGACGCGCGCAACCAGGGCGATGCACTGGTACACTCGACCAAGAAAGCATTGACCGAGTACGGCGACAAGCTGGACGGCTCCGAGAAAGAAAAGATCGAAGCAGCGATCAAGGACTTGGAAGAAGCCCTCAAGGGTAACGACAAGGCCGACATCGATGCCAAGGTCGCAGCGCTGTCAACTTCGGCCCAGAAGCTGGGTGAAAAGATGTACGCCGATGCGCAAGCTGAGCAGGCTGGTGCGGCCGGCGCAGCCGGTGCGGCAGGCGGTGCATCCGAGTCCGGTGCCAAGGAAGAAGATGTTGTCGACGCTGACTTCAAGGAAGTCAAAGATAAATAATCCAGTCATACGGCTCGCGCCGTGATGACCCGCCGAGCCGAAGATCGTCCAGCGATCCTCGGCTCGGCGTTTTTGCTTAAATTCAGGATGCCGAAAACATGGCAAAGCGTGATTATTACGAAATACTGGGTGTAGCGAAAAACGCCTCGGACGAAGAAATCAAGAAGGCGTACCGCAAACTCGCGATGAAGTACCATCCGGACCGCAATCCGGACAGCAAGGGTGCGGAAGAAAAATTCAAGGAGGCGAAAGAAGCCTACGAGATGCTTTCCGATGGCGGCAAGCGCGAAGCGTATGACCGGTATGGTCACGCCGGCGTGGATCCCAACATGGGTGGTGGCGCAGGCGGGCCTGGCTTTGGTGGCTTCGGTGATGCATTCGGCGATATCTTTGGTGATATCTTCGGCCAGGGCGCCCGCGGCGGACGCAGCGCCGGCCCGCAGGTTTATCGCGGTGCCGATCTGCGCTACAACCTCGAAATTACACTGGAACAAGCGGCCCATGGCTACGATACGACGATTCGCGTGCCGTCCTGGGACGAGTGCGACACCTGTCACGGTTCGGGCGCCAAGCCGGGTACCTCGCCGACCACCTGTACCACCTGCGGTGGCCAGGGCCAGGTACGCATGCAGCAAGGCTTCTTCAGCATTCAGCAGACTTGCCCCAAGTGCCACGGCACCGGCAAGATCATTCCGACGCCATGCCCCACCTGCAGCGGCGCCGGACGCATCAAACGCAACAAGACACTGGAAGTAAAGATCCCTGCGGGTATCGACGACGGCATGCGTATCCGCTCATCGGGCAACGGAGAACCGGGCATGAATGGTGGTCCGCCGGGCGACCTGTATGTGGAAATCCGCATCAAGCCGCATCCGGTGTTCCAGCGTGATGGCGACGACCTGCATTGCGAAATTCCGGTGTCGTTCGCGAAGGCTGCACTCGGCGGCGAAGTGGAAGTGCCGACTTTGAATGGCAAGGCGTCGTTCACACTGCCGGAAGGCACGCAGTCGGGCAAGACCTTCCGCCTGCGCAGCAAGGGTATCAAGGGTGTGCGCTCCGGTTATGCGGGCGACCTGTTCTGCCATGTTGTGGTCGAAACACCTGTCAAGCTGACCGACCGCCAGAAAGAACTGTTGCAGGAATTCGAACAGTTGACCAATGCCGGCGGTTCCAAGCACAGCCCGCAAAGCAAGTCCTGGAAAGACAAGGTCAAGGAGTTCTTTGAGTAAAGCGTAGTCCTTCGCTGTAGTCCATTGCTCCAGTCAACGCTGTAGCAGTGAAGCGCAATACCTTGCCAACTTAGGGATGCATCACTGTTTGTGGTAGATCAAAAAGCCGCCTGATCGAAGAGATCAGGCGGCTTTTTTCATGGAAACAATGCCTGTAAGCATGGACATTAGACTTACACCTCTAATCAATCTCCGCATAATAAAACGGCCGTTCGTTCTATAAATAATAACTATTCAAAACCATCAGCGCGGTGACCCTACTCACGGAGACAATATGAAAGTTGGCATTCGCTATAGGCATGCACTTATCACAGCCTGCATGGCTGTTGCAATGACCACCGGTTCGGCGCAGGCTGCCGAAGTGGCTGGCATCAAGCTGGATGACACGGTTCGCCTTGGCAACCAGGACCTGAAGCTGAATGGTGCCGGCATTCGCTACAAAGCGATTTTTAAAGTGTACGTAGCAGGCCTTTATCTCGCCGAAAAGAAAAACACTGTGCCGGATGTGCTTGCCGCGCCGGGCGCCAAAAGAGTGACCATCGTCATGCTGCGCGATGTGAGTAATGAAGAACTGGGGCGCGGCTTCATGTCCGGCATTAACCAGAACAGCGATCGTAACGAGAAAGTGAAGTACATCAACCAGCTGCAGAAGTTCGGTGAAATTTTTGCATCCATTCCTGAGTTGAAGAAGGGCGATATCCTTACGACAGACTGGATACCTGACACGGGTACCATCATTCACGTCAATGGAAAGAAGGTGTCGGACGCTCTTCCCGACCCGACTTTCTACAACGCCTTGCTCAAGATCTGGATAGGTGACAAACCGGTCGACACCAAACTCAAACCGGCCATGCTGGGCGAAAAGCCGGAAGAGCAACAGCGCGGCAACACCTGACACCCTATCTGGAAACCTCTGCGCATTCAGTAAATAACTAACCGGGAAATAACTAACCGGGAAATAACTAACCGGGAGCGAAGTGACACTTGTAGCCCCCTGCCTTGGCCGGAGGGCGCAAAGGCTCCTCCCCCTGGTAGGGGGAAGGCTGGGATGGGGGGGGAGTACGTCAAGTTTCTACTCAGCCTAAGGCGCCCATCACGCCCATCACAGACACGCTATGGGTGGAATTGCATTCCGCTCGTATCATGATTGTGGACGAGCACCGTCGCCACATCTTGCGTCCATGCGTTCCGGCGCATGGCTGGCCGTCTCCGGCCTCCACTTCTCCGACCTCCAACTTTCCATCTGTATAATTCGCTTTGCACGCGACCTTCGCGCCATATCTGCGTCCAGTCGTTAATCGTGACGATCCCATCCGGATCACCATGGACGTCCGCGTAACCGAATTATCTGGCAAAGCATCATGATGACACCGACGAACGACAACAAGACTCTGGAACATCTGTTTCGGAACAATCGCAACTGGGCGGCCGCGATCGTGGCCAAGGACCCGGATTTCTTCAAAAAGCTCGCTGCCCAGCAGTCGCCCGAATACCTGTGGATTGGTTGCGCCGACAGCCGTGTGCCGGCCAACGAAATCGTCGGCCTCTTGCCTGGTGAACTGTTCGTGCATCGCAATGTGGCTAACGTGGTAGTGCATACCGACCTGAACTGCCTGTCAGTCCTGCAGTTTGCCATCGATGTGCTTGGTGTGAAGCACGTGATTGTCAACGGGCATTACGGTTGTTCCGGTGTGCATGCCGCGCTCGCGCGACGCCGTATCGGATTGGCTGACAACTGGTTGCGGCACGTGCAGGACGTGCACCAGAAACATGAGCGCTATCTCGGCGAAACCCTGCCGACCAAGGTCAGGCAAGACCGCCTGTGCGAACTCAACGTGCTGGAACAGGTGGTCAATGTCTGCCAGACGACCATCGTGCAGGATGCCTGGGAACGCGGCCAGTCATTGACTGTGCATAGCTTTATCTATGGCCTGCAAGACGGCCTGTTGCGCAATCTGGGACTAAGCGTCAGTAGCGCGGAAGAACTCGCGGCCAAACTGCCGGAGACCATGGCGCGCTACGAAGAAGAGCAGAGCTGAGAGGCTTGCCGACGGCGCATGCGCCGTCGGCGGAATACTAGAAACAGTGCTCGGCCGCCGGGAACGACTTGTCCTTGACCGCGGCGATATAGGCACGCACCGCAGCATCAATGCTGGTCTGCCCATCCATGAAGTTCTTCACGAAACGCGCCTTGCGGCCTGGAAACACGCCCAGCATATCGTGCATCACAAGAACCTGCCCCGAGCAATCCACACCCGCGCCAATACCGATCGTCGGCATTGCCAGCATCTCGGTCACTTCCTTGCCAAGTGCGCTCGGGATGGCTTCGAGCACGAGGATCGATGCGCCGGCTTCCTGTAAGGCGAGGGCATCGGCCTTTAACTTTTCAGCGCCTTCCGCGGTCTTGCCCTGCACCTTGAATCCGCCCAGCAAGTGCACCGATTGCGGTGTCAACCCAAGGTGCGCGCACACCGGTACGGCGCGCTCGGTCAGGAAACGCACGGTCTCGACCAGCCACGCACCCCCTTCGAGCTTGACCATCTGCGCGCCGGCCTGCATCAGCTTGACCGCATTTTCAAACGCTGATTCAGGCGTTGCGTAGGTGCCGAAAGGCATATCCGCAATCAGCAGTGCATTCTTGTTGCCGCGTGCCACCGAAGCAGTGTGATAGGCGATGTCGGCCAAGGTAACAGGCAGGGTAGAGGTATGTCCCTGGCACACATTGCCGAGTGAGTCGCCGACCAGCAGCACATCCACGCCGCAGCGGTCCATCAGTGACGCAAAGCTGGCGTCATAACAGGTGAGCATCGCGATCTTTTCGCCCGCGTTGCGCATTGCCAGCAGCGCCGGCACAGTCACTGCCTTGGTGCGGCCGACCGGTTCGCCTTCTTGCAGATATCCTGCCATGATTATTCCCCGAGGTTGAAAAACTCCCGCTTGCCGCGCATGGTATCGATGCGTTGAAGGAGCAGGTTGAAGTCGTCGTCGCGCTCGATCGGATTCAGGTGTTCCGTATTGACGATGAGCAGCGGCGCGGCGTCGTAATGATAAAAGAAACGGCTGTAACTTTCACAGAGCCGATACAGGTATATTTCCGAGATGCCGGCTTCCATCGCAATACCGCGCTTGCGCACGCGTTCAACCAGGGTCTCGGGCTGTGCCTGCAGGTAGACAACCAGATCCGGCACGGGTGCCTGCGGTCGCAGATGGTCGTACAGTTGCTGGTACAGCTTGAGTTCGTCGTCGCCGAGTGTGAGCCGGGCAAAAATTGGATCCTTGTCGAGCAGAAAGTCCGAGATCATGCGTACGTTGAACAGGTCAGTCTGTGCCAGTTCACGCAGCTGATTCATGCGCTGGAACAGGAAAAACATCTGTGCGGATAGCGCATAGTGTGTCGGGTCGCGATAAAACTTTTCGAGGAAAGGATTTTCCTGCGGATGCTCGAGCAGCGTATGCGCATTGAAGGCTTCCGCCAGCTTGCGCGCAAGGCTTGTTTTGCCGACCCCGATCGGACCTTCGACGACAATGTATTTGTAGCGATCGAGGCTCATGAACGGAAAATGAAATAGACCGCGCCGACCAGGCACAGGGCTGCCCAGACGTAATCGAGTTTGAACGGCTCGTTCATGTATAGCATGGCGAACGGAACGAAGATCGAGAGCGTGATTGCTTCCTGCATGATCTTGAGCTGCGCCAGGCTGAATTCAGTGTAGCCGATGCGGTTGGCCGGTACCTGCAACAGGTACTCGAACAGCGCAATTGACCAGCTGATCAGCGCCGCGATCCACCAGGGTTTGCTTGCCAGGTTTTTCAGGTGCCCGTACCAGGCGACGGTCATGAATACGTTCGACATGGCCAGCAGACCGACCGTCTGCAGGGAAACAGGAATTTGCATGTTCAGATTTTCTGAATAGCCTGGCCAGCGACAGCGGGCACAAAACTGTGTGCTGCACCTTTGCCTGGAATCTGGATAAAGGGATCGATTTGAAGCAACGGAATCAGCACGAAAGCGCGCTGTGTCATGCGTGGGTGCGGTACCGTCAGCTTGTCGCTCTTCATTATCGACTGTCCATAGAGCAGCAGGTCAAGATCCATCGTTCGCGGGGCATTGACATAGGGGCGTTCTCGCCCGAAATCCTGTTCTATCGCCTGCAAGTGATCGAGTAGCGCAGATGCGGTCAGGCTGGTTTCAAGCTTGACGACCGCATTGATGTAATCATCGCCGCCGGCATCGATCGGAGCGGTTCGGAACAAGCTGGACTGCGCGACAAGCGAACTCGACGGTAACTCCCCGATGCGGGCAATTGCCCGCTCCACCTGGTCCCGCGCATCGCCAAGGTTCGCGCCAATGCCGATGTAACAGGCGGTCCGCACCTCAGTCACAATGCTCATGGTGTGCTGCCTTCCGCCGCAGCGCCTTTCGGCTTGTTGCGTCCGCCACGACGACGACGCTTTTTCGGCGCCTGACTGTCACCTTCGGTTTTCGGTTTTCGCGCCAGTAATTCTTCACGCCCCGGACCATCGGCAGCCATGAAGGCGGTCCACCATTCACCGATCTCGGCATCGATTTCACCCGACGCACAGCGCAGCAGCAGGAAGTCATAACCGGCACGCAGACGCATGTGTTCGAGCATCTTGTACGGTGACTTGCCGACGCGGCGCTCAAAGCGCGGCTGCATGGCCCAGATGTCCCGCATATCGGTGGCGATCTTGCGCTGCAGGGCCAGCTTTTCGGTCTGGGTATTCAGTACATCGTCAGCGGCAAGATGGAGGGCCGGGATCGGATATTCGCCTGCCGCCTGGTAGGCGGTCCATTTTTCCAGGACCTGATGCCACAGCAGCGACGCAAACAGGAAGCCCGGAGAAACCGGTTTGCCTTCGCGTATGCGCTGGTCGGTACCGGCCAGCGCCAGTGTGACAAACTTTTCGCCGAGCGGTTGTTCCAGCACGACGTCGAGCAGCGGCAGCAAGCCGTGATGCAATCCTTCCTTGCGCAATTGCTGCAGGCAGGCAAGGGCATGTCCGCTCATCAGCAACTTGAGCATTTCATCAAAAACGCGTGCGGCCGGCACGTTGTTGATCAGCGGCGCCATCACCTTGATCGGTTCACGCGTCTCGGGATCGATTTCGAACCCAAGCTTGGCGGCAAAGCGCACCACGCGCAGCAGACGCACCGGATCTTCACGGTAGCGCGCTTCCGGCACACCAATGATGCGCAGCGTCTTGCTGCGGATATCGGCGATGCCGTTGTGGTAATCGAGCACCTGCCGATTCGCCGGATCGTAGTACATCGCATTGATGGTGAAGTCGCGGCGCACCGCATCTTCATGCTGTTCGCCGAAGGTGTTGTCGCGCAGCACGCGACCATGTTCATCCTTGGGAGAGCTCTCCGCCGAGGCGCCACGGAAGGTAGTGACCTCGATGATGTCCTGGCCGAACATCACATGCACGATCTGGAAGCGCTTGCCAATGATGAAGGCGCGCCGGAACAGGCGCTTGACCTGTTCGGGTGTTGCATTGGTGGCGACGTCGAAATCCTTGGGCTTCACCCCGAGCAACAGGTCGCGCACCGCACCGCCGACGACGAAGGCCTTGAAACCCGCTTCCTGCAGCGTCTGCGTTACGCGTATCGCATTGGATGACAGCAATTGCGGATTGATGCCGTGTTCATTCGGGCCGAGCACCGCTGGCTGGTTAGCGGCCGCTTTATTCTTTACGCCGAGTATGCGCTTGATAAACTTTTTAATCATTCGAACAGGGAAAGGATGGGCCAGCCTTGTGCTTGTGCATGCGCTTTCAGCAAGGCGTTCGGGTTGGTGGCAACCGGATGGGAAACGGCGGACAGCAACGGTATGTCGTTCTGGGAATCGCTGTAGAAATAGCTGCGCTCGTAGCTCGACAGGGACTTGCCGTTCGCGGCCAGCCATTCATTGGTATGGATGACCTTGCCGGGGCCGGAAGTCGGAATGCCGAGCAGCTTGCCAGTGATTTCACCTTCCGCGTTGACTTCGGGTTGGGCGGCGATCAGGTTATCGACACCGAGCGCCCGTGCGATCGGGGCGGCCACAAAGCGGTTGGTCGCGGTGATGATGGCGATCTCGTCGCCGGCATCGCGGTGGCGTGCCAGCAGTTCAAGCGCTGCCGGTTTGATGCCCGGCTCGATGACTTCAGCCATGAACTGGCGGTGCCAGGCATCGAGTTCGCGGCGGGGAAACTGTGCCAGTGTGCTCAGTGCAAATTCGAGGTACTCGACGGGGTCGAGGGTGCCGGCTTCATACTGGGCATAAAAGGCGGCATTGCGGCGGGCGAATTCGACGGCATCAACGGCGCCGATGCGTACCAGGAATTGACCCCACTCGTAATCGGAGTCCAGCGGTATCAGGGTATGGTCTAGATCGAAAAGGGCAAGATTCATTATGCTTTTGGTTCACCTTCGAGTTGCAACAGGTTGCGTAACAGCGGCAGCGTGATCGGGCGCTGGGTCTCCAGGGAATATTGGTCCAGGGCGTCGAGCATGGCCGACAGGGAACGCATGTCCCTACGGAAATGGGTGATCAGATAGGGTAACACGCCAGGAGACAGGTTGATGCCGCGTGCCTGTGCAGCCTGGGTCAGCGCGGAGATTTTTTCCTCGTCGGTGAGGCCGTGCACCTGATAGATCAATCCCCAGCCAAGACGGGTACGAAGATCCTCGCGCAGTGCCAGTCCGACCGGCGGCTTGTCGCCGGCGCTGACCAGCAGGCCGCCGTTTTCCTTGACCTGGTTGAACAGGGCAAAGGCGGAAATCTGCGCGTCGGCCGACAGCAACTGACAATCGTCCATCAGGTACAGGGATACGGCCGGATCGTACAGGTAGTCGCTTTCGGGCGAGCCGGCCGGGATGTAACGGCCATTTCCTTCGGCCGCCAGGGCATGCAGCAGATGTGTCTTGCCGGCCCCGGGTTCGCCCCAGAGATAGACAAAACGGTCGGCCGGCGCGGGCTGCGTGCGCCGTGCAAAATGCCGCAGAAGCTGCGCCAGCTCTGCGTTTTGACCTACAACGAAGGACTCCAGGGTTGGCGGTTTTTCCGCGCCCAGGTCGAGCACTAATTGCCTCATGACGGTAGCCGTGTACTGCCGCTTTGGCCGGGTTTCTGCTCGGGATGGAAAGAAAATGGCATGAAACTGGAAGCTTGGACGGATCGGTTTGTTAAAATAGCGGTTTGGTCGCCGGATTTTGGCCCCTAACCGCCTATTTTACCGCCTCTGCACCCATTATCATGAGTTCCACTTCCAACGTTTCCCTTTCTTACCGCGATGCCGGTGTCGACATTGACGCAGGCGATGCCCTGGTCGAAGCCATCAAGCCCTTTGCCAAACGCACCATGCGGGAAGGCGTGCTTGGCGGCATCGGCGGCTTCGGCGCGCTGTTCGAAATTAGCAAAAAGTACAAGGATCCGGTGCTGGTCTCCGGCACCGACGGCGTTGGCACCAAGCTGAAGCTGGCGTTCCACCTCAACAAGCATGACACGGTCGGCATCGATCTGGTCGCGATGAGCGTCAACGATATTCTGGTGCAGGGCGCAGAACCCCTGTTCTTCCTGGATTATTTTGCCTGCGGCAAGCTCGACGTGCCATCGGCGACCGATGTGATCAAGGGCATCGCCCGGGGTTGCGAACTGGCCGGCTGCGCACTGATTGGCGGTGAAACCGCTGAAATGCCGAGCATGTATCCCGACGGCGAGTACGACTTGGCCGGTTTTGCTGTCGGCGCGGTGGAAAAATCCAGGATTATTGATGGCAGCAAGATCATCCCTGGTGACGTGGTGCTGGGCCTGGCGTCCTCTGGCGCGCACTCCAACGGCTATTCGCTGGTCCGTAAGATCATTTCGGTGGCGCAACCGGACCTGAACGCCGACTTCCATGGTCGCCGCCTTGCCGACGTGCTGCTCGAACCAACCCATATCTACGTCAAGCCGTTGCTGGCGCTGATGGAGACACTGGAAGTCAAGGGCATGGCGCACATCACCGGCGGCGGTCTGGTGGAAAATGTACCTCGTGTGCTGCGTGACAAGCTGACCGCCGTCTTGCATCGTGACGCATGGACCATGCCGCCGCTGTTTACGTGGCTGCAACAGCATGGCAACGTCGCGGATGCCGAAATGCATCGTGTCTTTAACTGCGGTATCGGCATGGTTGTGATCGTATCGAAAGAAAATGCGGATGCCGCGATTGCACAACTGAAGGCTGCCGGCGAGAACGTCAGCCGTATTGGTGAAATCCGCGAACGCCAGGGTGACGAAGCACCAACCCAGGTAGTCTGACCTAGCTTTATGAGAAGCCTTCGTATCGAATCGGTACGAAGCAAACAATGCAAATGAAGCAGGAAAAGCAAAAGGCGCCCGCGGGCGCCTTTTTGTTTGGCATGGGATTGTCAGGCCGACATTGCTCTAATGCTGCTGCCGGTTTCGGCCATCCTGAGCCAGGGTTTGCAACGGGCCAGGCGTATTTGACGTCGCCACGCCTTCTGGCGGAGGCACACGTACCGGCTGGTTGCGTGTCGCGCTGGTCGACAGGACATTCGGATCGGTCTCGGACGTGGCATTCCATACCGGGTCGTCAATGCCTTCGAAAATGGCTTTCAGCTGCTTGCCCCAGGTATCGCGAATCATCCGGAAGTACTGGTTTTTTTCATCGATTGTCACAAAACGCGTTACGGACAGCGTATCGGTTTCATAAATCAGCAAGTCCAGCGGCAAGCCGACCGAGACATTCGAGCGCAGAGTCGAATCCATGGAGATAAGCGCACACTTCGCCGCTTCATCAAGCGGCGTGGCCGGCGTGACAACACGGTCAATGATTGGCTTGCCGTATTTGGCTTCGCCGATCTGGAAGTAAGTGTTCTCGTTGTGGGATTCGATGAAGTTGCCGGCCGAATAAACCTGGAACAAGCGGCAACGCTCGCCTTTGATCTGCCCGCCTAAAATCAGGCTGACGTTGAAGTCGATGCCAAATTCACGCAGCGATTTGGCATCACGCTCATACACGGTACGGACTGCCTCACCGACAATCTGGGCTGCTTCATCCATGGTGGCGGCCGTCCAGAGACTCTTGCCGGAGGCGCTTTTGCGCTCGGCGATAATCTGGCGTATGGATTGGGAAATTGACAAGTTCCCTGCGCTCATCAGCACCATCATGCGATCGCCGGGATTTTCAAAGACCGTCATCTTGCGAAACGTGCTGACCTGGTCGACGCCCGCGTTGGTACGGGAATCAGACAGGAAAACCAGCCCCGCTTCGAGGCGCATGGCGACGCAATAAGTCATGGTTGCAATACAGAATGCAAAATGGGAATTTTACAGGAAGCTCGCATGCTCCCTGTGAGAATAGATTTTTTGCTTTCCGATGGTGTCTGCTTACAACGATGTGGGTGTTGTGATGGTTGTCGGCGAAACATCGACCCTGACGCTGAGCGTCTCGTTTCCGCCGCCGCGCCTGACGCCGCGAATCGGGGCAGCCGAGTCGTAGTCCCGTCCAATGGCAAGACGGCAATGCGAGGCGTCCGTAAAACGGGCGTGCGTCACATCGACGCTGACCCAACCGGAAAAGCCGGATTCTTCCACCCAGACGTCGACCCATGCATGGCTTTCGGCATGTGCCGTATCGCCCGGATCAATGTAGCCGGATACATAACGGGCCGGAATCCCGAGCACATGGCAGCAGGCGAGGAACAGATGTGCATGGTCCTGGCAAACGCCACGCGCAAGACGTAGTGCCTCGGCGGCCGTCGACGTCACCACAGTGGCGCCGGTCTGGTAGGCCACCGTGCCCTGGATCGCCTCAGCCAATCCGAGCAGCCGCGAACTATCGGCTCCAACGGACAAATGCGCATGGGCGAACGCCACAATGCTCTCGTCCGCGTCCGTCAAACGGGTCGGCATGGTGAATACCAGCGGAGAGAATTCGTTGGGCGTGGTGAGGCGACCCCGGTCCAGCGCTGTGATCTCCACGATGCCGGCGGCAACGATGCGTACTTCGTCATGCCGGCCGCAGATCGTCAGCATGTGGCAAAGATTGCCGAACGCATCGACAAAAGCATGTTGTCTCCCGCTGCTGCTGATGTTCCAGGATACGATGCGCTGGTGCGGTTCGCTGCGGGGCGACAGGCGCAGTTGCTGGATCGTATAGTTTAACGGTGCCGTATAGCGATATACCGTTTCGTGGCGAATGAAGTGTCGCATCCTGGTTCTCAGGCTGCCAGAGGAACCAGGAAATCGCGACTGACGCGATTGCCAAGTTCGTAGATACGTTCCAGAAACTGCGTCAGGTAGTCGTGCAAACCTTCTTTCAGGATCTCTTCGATATTGCCGAATTTCAGTTCCGCATGCAGGCGTCCGGCAAAGCGCTCGGTTCCGGCGGATACGTCATTGCGCACATGCTGCAGATTGTTGACCACCTCTTCAAGACACGCCAGCAGCGAACGCGGCATATCACCCCGCAGCATCAGCAATTCGGCCACGCGTTCCGGCGTGATCACATCGCGATAGACCTTGCGATAAATTTCAAAGGCGGATACCGAGCGCAGAATCGCCGCCCAGTAATAGAAGTCACGCTGCGCCTCTTCATTGGGGTGCGCGTCCGCATACGCGTCCGGGTTTGCCCCGTGAAACTTAACGTCGAGAATGCGGGCGGTGTTGTCCGCGCGCTCGAGAAAGGTGCCCAGACGGATGAAATAGAACGCTTCATCCTTGAGCATCGTGCCGATGGTAACGCCGCGTGACAGGTGAGACCGGTATTTCACCCATTCGAAAAACGCGCTTGGGTCGCGCTCCAGCATTCCGCTGCGCAGCTTACCCTGGAGGTCGAGATAGGTGGCGTTCTGGGTTTCCCACACTTCCGTGGTTAGCGTGCCGCGAACGGCACGCGCATTTTCGCGAGCCTGCGTCAGGCAGGATACGATGGATGAAGGATTGTCCGGGTCGCGCACCATGAAGTCGAGTACGTCCTTCGCGGTGAGCAGTCCATGCTTGTCATCGAAAGCGCTCAGCAGTTCGGAAATGCCGAGCATTGCCCGCCATCCCTGCTCGGCGGCTTCCGCCGACTGGGGCAGCAGTGCGGTCTGCACATTCACGTCCAGCATGCGTGCGGTGTTTTCGGCTCGCTCGGTATAGCGCGCCATCCAGAACAAGTGATCTGCGGTTCGACTCAGCATCTTATTTCTCCAAAACCCAGGTGTCCTTGGTGCCACCGCCCTGCGACGAATTCACGACCAGCGAGCCTTCCTTCAATGCAACGCGGGTCAGGCCGCCCTTGACCATGGAAACCGTTTCGCCGGATAGTACGAAAGGGCGAAGGTCAATATGGCGAGGGGCGATCCCGGATTCGACATAGGTCGGGCAGGCCGACAGGGCGAGGGTCGGTTGTGCAATGTAACTGTCGGGTCTGGCGATCAGGCGCTGGCGGAAAGCCTCGATCTCGGCCTTGGTTGACGCCGGACCCACCAGCATGCCGTAGCCCCCGGCACCGTGCACTTCCTTGACAACCAGTTCCGGCAGCTTGTCCAGCGTGTACTGAAGATCTTCCTTCTTGCGGCACTGGTAAGTCGGGACGTTATTCAGGATCGGGTCTTCCGACAGGTAGAACTTGATCATGTTCGGCACATACGGATAGATCGACTTGTCGTCCGCGACACCCGTACCGATGGCATTGGCCAGTGTAACGCGACCGGCGCGGTACACCGACAGCAATCCAGGCACGCCGAGCGAGGAATCCGGGCGGAAGGCCAGCGGATCAAGGAAGTCGTCGTCGATGCGCCGGTAGATGACATCGATGCGCTTCGGTCCGCGTGTGGTGCGCATGTAGACCGCATTGTCATCGACGAACAGGTCTTTGCCTTCGACTAATTCCACGCCCATCTGCTGCGCCAGGAACGCATGCTCGAAATAGGCCGAGTTGTACATGCCTGGCGTCATGACAACGACCGTCGGATCGACGACGCCGACCGGCGCCACCGAACGCAGGTTATCCAGCAGCATGTCGGGATAATGGGCCACCGGCGCGACCTTGTAGTGCGCGAAGAGTTCTGGAAACAGCCGCATCATCATCTTGCGGTCTTCGAGCATGTACGACACGCCGGAGGGCACGCGCAGGTTGTCCTCAAGAACGTAGAACTCGCCTTCGCCGGCGCGGACGATATCGACGCCTGCGATATGCGCATAGATATCCGAGGCCACGGAGATGCCCTGCATCTCGGGCCGATACTGCGCATTCCTGAAAATCTGTTCGGCCGGTACGACGCCGGCCTTGACGATGTGCTGATCGTGATAAATATCGTGAATGAACATGTTCAGCGCTTTGACGCGCTGTACCAGTCCCGCCTCCAGTTTTTCCCATTCCTTGGCCGGAATGATGCGCGGAATAATGTCGAAGGGGATCAGGCGTTCAGTACCGGCATCGTTGCCGTAGACCGCGAAGGTGATGCCCACCCGGCGAAAAATGAAGTCGGCTTCCGTTCGTTTGCGATCAATGATTTCCGGAGGCTGTTGTGACAGCCATTGCTGGAATTGCCGATAGTGCGCGCGGACGGAAGCGGGGCCGTCCACATACTCCACATACATTTCATCAAAAAAGTTGGGCATGGCTTTGTTTGTATGGTTATCCGGATAGCGTAACGCTACGATCGCCGGTAGTCGCTGCGCTTCCTCATGCTTTATGCCAGAAGCGTGCCAGCAGGAACGATACTGTTCTCATCTCCAGGCAAGCGCCGAAAGCGTGCCAAGCTGCTGGCAACAGGCTGTCAAGGTGTGCGAATATGGTCCACCAAGGCGTCCGTGCCCCGATCCGGTGCACTGGTCAACAGGCTGACCAGTGCGATAGAGATGAAACCCGCAGGAACACCGAACACACCGGCCGAGATCGGCGCGATGCTGAACCACTGGTTCAGCGAGGAACCGCCGAGTGCAGGGTAGGTGCGGAGCATGTAAAACACGCATACGGCAAAACCGATCAGGATGCCGGCAATGGCACCTTGCTGGTTCGCCCGCTTCCAGAAAACGCCCAAAACAAGGGCGGGAAACAGTGTCGATGCTGCGAGCGAGAACGCGGCGCCGACCATTGAAAGAATATCGCCCGGTTTCAGGGATGCCGCGTAGGCCGCAATCAGGGCGACAACCAGCAACAGCAACTTGGAAATCGTCACGCGCTTCTGCGTCGATGCCATGGGATCCACGGTCTTGTAGTAGATATCATGAGACAGCGCATTCGAAATAGTGAGCAGCAGGCCATCCGCTGTAGACAATGCCGCCGCCAGTCCGCCTGCCGCCACCAGGCCGGAAATCACATAGGGCAAGCCAGCGATCTCCGGCGTCGCAAGTACGACAATATCGCCATCCATGACGATCTCGGCTAGCTGCACTATGCCGTCGCGATTCAGGTCGGTGATCGACACCAGCGGATTGATCTTGTCCACGCTGGCCCAATACGAGACCCAGGACGGCAGTTTTGAGAATGGTGTGCCGACCAGGGAACTGTAGATGTCGTACTTCACAAGGACCGCGAGGGCCGGTACGGTGATATACAGCAACATGATGAAGAATAAGGTCCAGAATACCGAGCGCCGCGCCTGAGGCACCGAGGGCGTCGTGTAAAAGCGGACCAGGATATGGGGCAGGGCAGCCGTTCCCATCATCAGGCAAAGGACAAGGGCGAGAAAGTTATTGCGTTTGGTGTCGGACGCTTCCTTGGTCTTTCCCGGAAAAGGGGTTTCATGCGCGACGACAGGTTCCGCCCGCGCGAGGTTCTGGGCTTTCGCCTCGTGCCATTTGCGGTCGGCCTCTATCGGATCTTTCGGATAGGCGGCGAGCATCCTGCTTGCTGCCTTGATTTCGATCAGCGACGCATTACTGCGCTTGAGATCTTCGACATGGTGCTGCATATCGATCAAGCCTTCTTCCCAGGACTTGGGCAGGTTTTTCAGCATGTCATCGTATTTTTCCGCACGACGCTGAAAAATATCGCGCACCTGTTGCTCCATCGGATCGGCGTTAAGCTCCTTTTCGCGTTCGCTGAGTTTGGACAGGGCCGAGCCGTAGGCCAGTTGCGGAACCGGAACGTTTGTATGTTTCACCGACAGCCATATGACCGGGATCATGTAGGCAATGATGATGATGATGTATTGCGCGACCTGCGTCCATGTGATCGCCCGCATCCCGCCAAGGAAGGAACACACCAGGATGCTAGCCAGTCCAAGAAAAATACCGACCGAAAAATCCACGCCGGTAAAGCGGGATGTAATGAGTCCGACGCCATAGATCTGCGCGACCACGTAGGTAAAGGACACCAGCACGGTGGCGATGACGGCCAGCACGCGCACGATATTTCCACTGTAGCGGCCGGCATAGCGGGCCGCAAGAAAATCCGGAATGGTGTATTGCCCGAACTTGTTGATGAACGGCGCAATCAGCAGCGCAACCAGGCAATAGCCGCCGGTCCAGCCAAGAATGTAGGCCAAACCATCGAAACCCATGACATAGAGGCCGCCCGCAAGGCTGATGAAGCTTGCGGCCGACATCCAGTCAGCCGCAGTGGCCATGCCATTGAACATCGGCGGCACGCGTCGTCCGGCGACGTAATATTCGGACACATCAGAGGTGCGGCTGAGAACGCCGATGCCCGCATACAGCACGATGGTCGAAAACATGAACATGTAGCCGATCCATGCGCGCGGAAAGCCTTCCTTCTCCAGGATGGACAAGGAAATCAGAAACACGATGAAGCCCGCTGTGTACCAGGTGTAATAGCTGATGAGGCGGCGATAGAACGGCTTATTCGACATGGGGAGGCTCGTCGTTGAGCAGTTTGTCCAGGCGTGTCATGTACTGCATGTAGACGATAACAATAAGGAGATAGAACACGGTCAGGCCTTGCCCCGCCATGTAGAAAGAAAACGGCCAGCCGAGAATGCTGAATCCGGATAACTCGCGCGCGAAGAAAATCATCCCGAAGGTCATGAAAAACCAGAGTCCGATCAGCAGCAGGGTGAAGCGCTGTACGCGACGCCAGTACAACCTGCGGCGTTGCAGGAGTTGTTGAGAATCCATCAGCCTATGTCCTCGATAAAATCCGGGCGCTGCGCCATGCGCAGCGTGACACGGAACAGGCTACCGGGATGCCTGGGATCCTGGGAATGCGGATTATTGAAAATGTCGACTGTCGCCCCGTGTTGCTGCGCGATTTCGCGCACGATGGCCAGGCCCAGGCCGCTACCTTCCACGTTGCTTCCCAGGATGCGATAAAAGCGTTCGAAAACATGCCCCCGCTCCGCCGAAGGAATGCCGGGGCCGGTATCTTCGACTTCCAGGATTGCCTGTTCTTCCGTCACATTGGTGCGCACCCGCACGGTGACGTGGCCGTCCTGCGGCGTATAACGCAGCGCATTGTCGATCAGGTTGCTGAGCAATTCCCGCAGCATCATCGAATTTCCCATCACCATCACAGGGTGCCCCGGCTGTTCGAAACCGAGGTCAATCCTTTCTGAAAAGGATTGCGGCACCCAGTCATGCACAACATTACGCGCCAATTCCGACAGCTCGAGCGGTGCAAAAGGCTTGGTTTCCGGCGTCTGATTCTCCGCGCGAGCCAGTGCCAGCAGCTGGTTCACAAGTCGGGTGGCGCTTTCCGAGCTTTTCGACAGCTGTTCGAGCGAGCGGTGAATTTCCTCCTGACGCGTTTCACGCAGAGCCAGCTCGGACTGCATGCGCATGCCCGCCAGCGGTGTTTTCATCTGATGGGCAGCATCGGCGATGAAACGCTTTTGCATTTCGATACTTTGCGAAAGGCGGGCCAGCATCTCGTTGAGCGAACGAACCAGCGGCGAGATCTCTTCCGGTACCTGGCCCGAATCGATCGGACTCAGGTCATCCGGACGCCGCGCACGAATCTTTTGCTGCAATTCGGCCAGCGGCGACAAACCGCGAGACAGGGCAAACCATACCAGCGCAAGCGCAATCGGCAGAATGATGAACTGCGGAAGAATCACACCCTTGATGATTTCATTGGCGAGCTGCGTGCGCTTATCCAGGGTTTCCGCTACCTGTATGAGGACGACATTGGATTCTTTTGTTTTGGGATTGCTGTTGCGCGAACGGCGCAGGTCGATATAGACATAAGCGACCCGGACGTCGACGCCGCGAACGATGTCATTGCGGAACTTGACCGAACCGGCAGGGGGCTTTTCCTCGTCGACCGGCATGGGCAATTCGTCATCGCCGTCGATGAATTCGCCCAGCGGCCCGCTGACCTGGAAATAGATATTGTCGATGTCGTCGGCGCGCAAAATATCGCGTGCCGATCCTGGCAGGTGGGTCACGATCTTGCCGTTGACTTCCTTGACCTGCTGGGCAACCACAATCACATTGTCGTCCAGTGCGCGATCGAAAGGATGGTTGGCAATCGATTTGGCAACCAGATAGGTAATGGCGATACTCATCGGCCATAGAAGCAGGAGCGGCACCAGCATCCAGTCCAGGATTTCACCGAACAGCGAGCGCTGTATGCGTTCCTCCGGCTGGGTAGCGACTGCTCCGTAAGCGGTGGGCGGGGGTGATTCCGAGGCGGGCTCGGCGCCGGCCTTACGACGGGAGTCGGTCATGAGCGAGGTCAGCTTGATGCTGGCGCTCCCTGTGCAGCGGCATCGGAAAATTTTTCAAGGCAATAGCCCAGTCCACGGACTGTGGCAATCCGGACGCCGCCGACTTCTATTTTCTTGCGCAGGCGATGGACGTAGACTTCGATGGCATTGTTGCTGACTTCTTCCCCCCATTCGCACAGGTGGTCGACCAGTTGTTCCTTGGATACCAGACGGCCGGTACGTTGCAGCAGTACCTCCAGCAGGCCGAGTTCACGCGCAGACAGATCCAGCATCTGTTCATTCATATAAGCAATTCGTCCAACCTGGTCATACGACAACGGGCCATGCTTGATGACTGTCGGACCTCCACCGGCACCGCGTCGCGTCAGCGCCCGTACGCGCGCTTCCAGTTCCGACAAGGCGAACGGTTTTGCCATAAAGTCATCCGCGCCAAGATCCAGTCCCTTCACGCGCTGCTCGACGGAGTCGCCGGCGGTCAAAATTAGAACAGGCAGGCGGGAATTGCGGGCGCGCAGGCGCCTTAGCACTTCCAGTCCCGGCATCTTTGGCAAGCCAAGATCGAGGATCAGCAGGTCGAAATCCTGGGTCGACAGGGCAGAATCTGCTTCCAGCCCGTTCTTCACGCAATCCGTCGCGTAACCGGACTGTCGCAGCGAACGGGTAAGGCCATCGGCTAGTACACTGTCGTCTTCGGCAAGGAGGATGCGCATAGGAGTCAAACCGCAGTTAGGGTTAATAAGTAAGTCTATTGCCTTTCATCAATAGCAGCAAGGCAACGATTTCCTAACCGCGCAACTGCTACTGAATTAATACACGCTTTACAGCGGTCCGATTTTGGAGCCTGTCCATCCCGATACTTTGCACTCTAGTACCATCTTAATAAAGATTGTCGTCAATGGAAAATGATGCTTGCATCAATCACTGTTTTTTTATACAGTATGCCTTGTGACGTTGAAAGGCGCCTCCAGATGGAAGACTCGCCAATCACTTAATAACCAACCGTCGAAAGAATACCGTTATGGACGAAAAGAAAGCAGCGCAAAATCCCGAAAAGAGCAAGGCACTTGCGGCGGCGCTGGCGCAGATTGAAAAGCAGTTTGGCAAGGGTTCCGTGATGCGCATGGTGGACGGCGCGGTTGCGGAAGAAGTGCAGGTTGTGTCGACGGGTTCCCTGGGCCTGGATATCGCTCTCGGCGTCGGTGGTCTGCCGCGTGGCCGTGTAGTGGAAATCTACGGCCCGGAATCCTCGGGTAAAACGACACTGACTCTGCAAGCCATCGCAGAAATGCAAAAAATCGGCGGCACCTGCGCATTTATCGATGCTGAGCACGCACTGGACGTCGGGTATGCACAGAAGCTTGGGGTGAACCTGTCTGAGTTGCTGATTTCGCAGCCAGATACCGGCGAACAGGCACTGGAAATCTGCGATGCGCTGGTACGTTCCGGCAGTGTGGACCTGGTGGTCGTCGACTCCGTGGCAGCCCTGACGCCGCGCGCTGAAATCGAAGGCGACATGGGTGATTCCCTGCCAGGTTTGCAGGCACGTCTGATGTCCCAGGCGCTGCGTAAACTGACCGGCAGCATCAACCGCACCAATACGCTGGTGATCTTCATTAACCAGATCCGTATGAAGATCGGCGTTATGTTCGGCAACCCGGAAACGACTACCGGTGGTAATGCGCTCAAGTTCTACGCGTCCGTGCGTCTGGACATTCGCCGTACCGGCTCGATCAAGTCCGGCGATGAAGTCATCGGTAACGAAACCAAGGTCAAAGTCGTCAAGAACAAGGTTGCTCCTCCGTTCCGCGAAGCGCACTTCGACATTCTTTATGGCGAAGGCACATCCCGTGAAGGTGAAATCCTTGACCTCGGTTCGGAAGCGAAGATCGTGGAAAAGGCCGGCGCCTGGTACAGCTATAACGGCGAACGTATTGGCCAGGGCAAGGACAATGCGCGTAACTTCCTGAAAGAGCATCCGCAATTGGCGCGTGAGATCGAAAACAAGGTGCGTGCATCGCTTGGCGTTCCCGAATTGCCACCCGGACAGGCAGTGCCGGCAGCAACGGCATCCGCAACCGATTCCGAGTAAGGTCCGGTCAACATCGGTACAAGCGGGCAGGTGCCGTTGGCCTGCTCCGCGCATCATCTACTAGTTTTGTATTAGCTTACTTCACGTGAAAGAGCCCGCGCCGGAAGCCGGAATATTTCACCAGGATGAATGTGAGGGCATCGCAACTTGCAACTTAAGAATGTCACGCGAGTGACATGCCTTCATCGAATACTCGGCGACATGTATGCATGCCCTGTGGGTCGCGAGCCGCAGGACGATACGTTCCCGGACTCCGGTTTTACGGAGGCTGGTGATAATTTTCAAGTGACACACCATGGCAAAGTTGCAAATGAGCCTGAAGGCGCGGGCTCTGAAGTATTTATCCACACGTGAGCACAGTCGGCTTGAGCTTGGCCGCAAATTGTCCCGCTACGCGCAGGAAAGCGACGATGTCGAAGCATTGCTCGACTGGCTTGAAGCTTCCAAATTCCTTTCCCAAACCCGTTTTTCCGAATCCCTCGTGCATCGTCGAGCCTCCCGCTTTGGCAATACACGCATCCTTTCCGAATTGCAGACCCACGGCATAGCTGGCGAAGCACTCAGCGACATTAAGGCGACACTCTCTCAGGACGAAGCATCACGTGCCACTGAAGTCTGGCGCAAGCGTTTTAAGCAGCCCCCGGTTGACGCTGCCGAGCGGGCCAAACAAATGCGATTCCTCCAGCAGCGTGGTTTTTCGCACTCAGCGATTCAGACGGCGATTCGTCGGGCCGAAGCCGATGAAGACCCATCCTGAATGCGGTCTTTAATTCCGTTGCTGTTATAACAAAACAGAAGATCAAGAAATAAAATTCTTGAATGTCTTTAGAGAATGTCTGCAGGTCGCCCATAAATTTCTTGTTGTACACGTACTTTCTAGCCATATAAGCATTTCCGTCCCTTTTTCATGCATGGAAATGTCGCGATGGCTATGCGCCAATGACCTGTGCTACACTTTCGTGGTTTTTGCAGCGCCGCATGAGCGGCTGCTGTCGTAGAAACTGCGACAGCGACACGCAAATGCGGCTTTTATTTTGCCGCTTCACAGGCATTGGTCTTTATGCCCTTATCTCCGCCGTCCTCACGCCGTGCCCTCAAGCACACCCGCGCAATCCAGATCGAAGCTTTCGCACGCGACGACGGTTTGTGGGACATCGACGCGCACATTTCAGACACCAAGACACGCGATAGCAAGCTGGCTTCAGGCATACGCCCTGCGGGTGAGCCAATCCACAGTCTCTGGCTGCGCCTTACCATTGATCTCCAGTTAAATGTCGTTGATGCTGAAGCGGTGTCCGACGCGGTGCCGTATCCCGGACATTGCGACACCATTGGCCCCGACTATAAAAAACTGATCGGCCTGAACCTGATGAAAGGTTTCCGTGACGGCGTCAAACAACGTTTGTCCGGCACCAATGGTTGCACGCATCTGACCGAACTGGCGCAGGTTTTGCCGACTGCTGCGATTCAGGCCTTCGCAGGCGATGTCTTCGATACCCGCGACGGTGCCGCGACCGATGAGCAGGCACACAAGCCATTCCAACTCGACCGCTGCCATGCACTGCGCACTGACGGCGAAGCGGTTGCCAAGTATTACCCGCGCTGGGCGGTTAAACCACAAGCAGTATCCGAATCCAGTTAATTCCAACAAGGTTATTTTTACTAAGCGTCTGAAGGGAAGCTCGCATGAAAATCCATGAGTATCAGGGCAAAGAAATCCTCCGTAAGTACGGAGTGACGGTTCCGCGCGGTATCCCGTGCTTTTCCGTTGAAGAAGCGGTCAAGGCGGCCGAAACTCTTGGAGGCCCGGTGTGGGTCGTCAAGGCTCAGATCCACGCGGGCGGCCGCGGCAAGGGCGGCGGCGTCAAGGTTGCCAAGTCGCTCGAGCAAGTCAAGGAATACGCGGAAGCGATCATGGGTATGCAGCTCGTCACGCACCAGACCGGTCCGGAAGGCCAGAAGGTCCGTCGCCTGCTGATCGAAGATGGCGCAGACATCAAGAAGGAACTGTACGTCAGTATGGTGACCGACCGTACCAGCCAGCGCGTCGTCCTGATGGCCTCCAGCGAAGGCGGTATGGACATCGAAGAAGTCGCCGAGAAGCACCCTGAACTCATCCACAAGGTCGTCATCGATCCGGCAACCGGTCTGACCGATGCCGACGCCGACTCGATCTCCGCCAAGATCGGTGTGCCGGCCGGCTCGATCGCCGACGCACGCAAGCAGCTGCAAGGCCTGTACAAAGCCTACTGGGAAACCGATTCCTCGCTGGCCGAAATCAACCCGCTGATCCTGACCGGCGACGGCAAGGTCATCGCCCTCGACGCCAAGTTCAACTTCGACTCCAACGCGCTGTTCCGTCAGCCCGAGATCGTCGCCATGCGTGACCTCGACGAAGAAGATCCGGCTGAAGTGGAAGCATCGAAGTTCGACCTCGCCTACATCTCCCTCGACGGCAACATCGGCTGCCTCGTGAACGGCGCAGGCCTGGCAATGGCCACGATGGACACCATCAAACTGTTCGGCGGCGAGCCGGCCAACTTCCTCGACGTCGGCGGCGGCGCCACGGCAGAGAAGGTGACCGAAGCATTCAAGATCATGCTGAAGAACCCGGGCCTCAAGGCCATCCTGGTCAACATCTTCGGCGGCATCATGCGCTGCGACGTGATCGCCGAAGGCGTGATCACCGCATCCAAGGCCGTTTCCCTCAAGGTGCCGCTCGTCGTGCGCATGAAGGGTACCAACGAAGACCTCGGCAAGAAGATGCTGGCCGACTCCGGCCTGCCGATCATCTCGGCCGACACGATGGAAGAAGCCGCGCAGAAAGTCGTTGCTGCGGCCAACGGTAAATAATCGAGGGAAGATAAATGTCGATTCTGATCAATAAAGACACCAAAGTCATCACGCAAGGCATCACCGGCAAGACCGGCCAGTTCCACACCCGCATGTGCCGCGACTATGCTAACGGCAAGAACGCGTTCGTCGCCGGCGTAAACCCGAAAAAGGCTGGCGAAGATTTCGAAGGCATCCCCATTTTCGCGAACGTCAAGGAAGCGAAAGACCAGACCGGTGCAACTGTCTCGGTGATCTACGTTCCGCCCGCAGGCGCCGCTGCCGCGATCTGGGAAGCGGTTGAAGCCGAACTCGATCTCGCCATCTGCATCACCGAAGGCATCCCGGTCCGTGACATGCTGGCACTGAAGGACCGCATGGCAAAAGCCGGCAGCAAGACGCTGCTGCTCGGACCGAACTGCCCGGGCCTGATCACGCCGGACGAAATCAAGATCGGCATCATGCCGGGCCACATCCACAAGAAGGGCCGTATCGGCGTGGTATCCCGTTCCGGCACACTGACCTATGAAGCAGTCGGCCAGCTGACCGCACTGGGCCTGGGCCAGTCTTCCGCAGTCGGTATCGGCGGCGACCCGATCAACGGTCTGAAGCACATCGACGTCATGCGCATGTTCAACGACGATCCGGACACCGACGCCGTCATCATGATCGGCGAAATCGGCGGTCCTGACGAAGCTAACGCAGCACGCTGGATCAAGGACAACATGAAGAAGCCAGTGATTGGCTTCATCGCCGGCGTCACCGCTCCTCCGGGCAAGCGTATGGGCCATGCCGGTGCGTTGATTTCCGGTGGCGACGACACTGCGCAAGCCAAGCTCGACATCATGGCAGCATGCGGTATCACCGTGACCAAGAATCCGTCGGAAATGGCGAAGCTGTTGAAAGCTGCGCTGTAATTCAGTAATTGACTCAAACTTCCGGCTCCGGCCGGTAAATTAGATCAGGTACCTGCGGGGAGCTTCGGCTCCCCGTTTTTCTTTGCCGAGCGGATATTCCATCGATCTCCGCAGACTACTGAGTTGATCAGCACCTTGCATTACCGCCAATATATTGTCGCCCACGTATAATCGCCCCATGGCACACAAGCTCGAACTCGAATTCGCTGGAAAGACCGATACCGGAATGGTGCGATCGCATAATGAAGACGCGATCCATATCAATCCGGAATACGGCTTTGCCATTCTGGCGGACGGGATGGGAGGATATAACGCCGGAGAGGTGGCAAGCTCGATGGCTGTTGAGGTAACACGGCAGGCTCTTGAAACCGGGCTCAGTCACCTTTCCGGCCGCAAGCGTGATCAGCGCTTACACCAGTTAGTCACTGAGGCAATCCAGCGCGCGAATACCGCCGTCATCACCGCGGCGCAGGATAATGTTCAATATGACGGTATGGGCACCACCATCGTCGCGGCGCTCTTCCATGGCAATAAATTAACGGTCGCCCATGTCGGCGATTCGCGTGCCTACCGAATGCGACAAGGCGAGCTGGTCCAGATCACCCGTGACCATTCCCTGGTGCAGGAGCAGATCGATGCCGGACTGGTTGATCCAGCGTGGGCTCCTTACGCGCAGAACCGTAACCTGGTGACCCGTGCCGTTGGCGTCGATCCGGGAATGCAGGTGGAACTCCACGAGCACCAGGTGGAGGAGGGCGATCTCTACCTAATTTGTTCCGATGGGCTTTCCGACATGTTAGGGGCAAACGAATTTCATGAAATCATCGAGAAGTCTGGCGCAGAACTTCCCACTTTATGCGAAGCCCTAATTCAACGGGCAAACGCCAACGGTGGCCATGACAACATTTCCGTCATCCTGGCGAAGGTCGGAAGACTTCCGCAGCTAAAAAGTGGAATCCTGAGTCGACTGCTGCACTGGAAGTCGTAATCTGCTAATAAGATATTTGCATTGCAGCCGGAGAAAGTGTGCCAAGAATTATTCTGTCATTGGGTAAAAAGATCCTGTGGGAACTCACTCTCGTGCAACAGCGCACGACCATCGGACGCGCCCCGCACAATGATGTCGTCATTGATCACCCCGCTATCAGCGCCGAGCACGCGATGATAGGTATTGGCCAGGACGGTGCTTTTCTGGAAGACCTGAACAGCACCAACGGCACCCAGATCAACGGCCAACCGATACGGAAGCATTTCTTGCAGGACCGCGATGTTGTTAATCTTGCTAAATACCAGATTCGCTATCTTGCGGAGGATGACAGCGTTCAGCCTGACGAAAACTTGTCGCAAAATATAACTAATCGACTCAACGACGGACCGATCGCCAAAGTCGAGATTCTCCATGATCAGTTCAGGAAAAAAGAAATTCCTCTTATAAAACCACTAACGACGATTGGCTTGCCTGGCGCTTATGTCGTTGTTATCAAACACGATGTGGCCGGGTACATGGTGAGTCGGATGGAAGGCAGCCAAGCGCCTTCCATCAATGGACGACAACTTGGGCCGAAACCAGAAATATTGAAACATGGTGATTTGATTAATGTTTCCAGTATTGAAATGCGGTTTTGTCTGGCTTAGGGCGAGGCTTGCTTACCCCAACTAAAAAAGTGCAGAGCTACTAAGCCCTATCCTAAATACCTAAAACTGGCACATCTAGACAAGAATTGACAAAAATTGTCAGTTGAAGCGACATGGCCACATGTTGAATGTGACGATTTTTGTTCCTTTTCAACATTTTCATCGATATTTCCTGCTGGCACAGCCCTTGCGATACGAAAGACATGGCAGACGATCTGTCTACTTTCAAAGGGAGAAAATTATGAAATCGATGAAAATGAATTCTATGAAAATGGTGCAGACAGCTCAGCGCGGCTTTACGCTGATTGAATTGATGATTGTTGTAGCGATCATCGGTATTCTTGCCGCTGTTGCGCTGCCTGCCTATCAAGACTATACAATTCGTGCACGTGTGTCTGAAGGGCTCAGCTTAGCTTCTTCTGCTAAGGTGGCAGTGGCCGAGACATTCCAAACTAATGGCACATTTTCATCCGCGACTTCCGGTTGGACCGCACCAAGTGCAACAACAAACGTCGCCAGTATCACACTGGCTGACAGTGGCATCATCACTGTCTCGTACACATCGGCAGCGGGCTCTTCTTCACTGACTCTCAGTCCTAGCCTGACAGCCGGCGAGCCGGTCACATGGACTTGCTCCGGTAGTCCTGCCAAATTCATGCCTGCAAACTGCCGCTAATAAAATAAAAAGGTTTTAAAGCAGAGCACGCCCCTTTCGAGGGGCGTCTTATTTTTAGGGTAAGAAATGCAAAACACCAAGACGAGCTTGACAGTCATTTGTGTGATCGTCTCGATTAGCACTGTATTTGCGTATTGGCCAGCCTTATACAACGGTTTTGTATGGGACGATAAAATATTCTTATTCAAGCCGGAATATTTAGATCCTAATAGCTGGTGGGATATCTTGACGTCGCCTTTTGACGTTTCGGTTAACTATTTTCGACCATTAGTCTTACTGTCCTATATTGGAGAGCTATACTTTTTAGGCCTCCAACCATTTTCTTTTCATGCGACAAATTTAACCCTACATGTTTTAAATACTATTCTAGTAATCTTGCTTGTGTGGCATGTCTTAAGCCTCCAGCAGGACATTACATTAAGTAGACGTAAAATTGTGTCGCTACTCGCTGGGCTCATGTATGGATTGCATCCTGCGACAGTTGAGGCCACGGCATGGATCTCAGGTAGATTCGACTTGATGTTGACGTTTTTTTCATTGGCACTGCTATACGCCGATGCGAAAATTGAGAAAGTGGCTATCCGTGTTATCGTTGTTGGCTTACTATTTTTGTTGGCAGCCTTGTCTAAAGAAATGGCTGCTGCGATGGGGGTCGTTTTGCCCTTCTGGCACCTCGCAATGCGGCGACATCAAGTTACTTCAATAAGGGGCTATTTAAACAGCATAAAGCTTAACGGCGATCTCTACGTTTATACGGCTATCATTGCAGCAGGTCTGGTCTATTTAATTTGCCGGTATTCTGCACTTGGTTATCTTTATTTGCCTGATTCGCCTTTAGACGTTGGTACACCAATTCAACGTCTCTTGCTAGTTGGGAAGTCCGTCGGCTGGTATGGGTTGATTGGACTTATGCCTTTTATTACCCTATCACCAATTCATTACGAGCAGTTTCCAATCACCTTGAACGACCCGCTTGCGTGGGTGGCAATCGCTACCATTCTATGGGTTGGTGTTCGAACAATTCAAGGTATTCGAAGTGGAAATTTCCAACTATGGTATTGGGTCGCTGCCTTCTGTTCGATGCTCCCTGTTATTAACGTCATTCCGCTTACTATCGGGGACAGTATCGTTCATGAACGTTTTCTGCAATATCCTCTTGCAATGATTGCAATTGCTGGAGCGGTATTTACTGCGCGCATACGCCCCATCGACGATAAAGGCCGGAAAATTGTTTATGGTGCTCTTGTTGTGTCCGTACTCGCATTGTGCCTTGCTAACGTTAGAGTAACAGCAGCCGTTTGGCATGATAACGTTAGCCTCTGGTATTGGACGGCATTAAAAAACCCCGATTCAGCAATTGCAGTCGGCAATTTGGCAGCAGCTTACAAAGATGCTGGCCAAGCTGAGATTAGTCTTGAATATGGTCTCAAAAGTTTATTGGCTGCTCCTAAACATGCTAACGGATGGATCATAGTCGGAAATAGTTTGTCTGAACTTGGATTGCCGGAGCGGGCAGAGCCGTATTTGCGTACAGGCGCAGTCATGAAGCCAAACGATCCATTTGCGATTAACAACCTCGGTGCAGTTCTTATAAAACTGCGCCGATATGACGAGGCGGAATCCGTTCTTCAAGATGGCCTGAAGATCGCCCCACAAAATCGAATGCTCAACCGTAATCTTGGCATCTTGTATCTTCGGACCGAAAAGAAAGACATGGCGTTAAAGCATTTCAAGATTGCTTACGCATATCTGTCCTATGAAGATCTTGTTAAAGATTTGACTCTACAAACGGCGAAGGCGGAATCAAGCAATACTCAACGTAAATGAAATGGAAATTGAACGCGATAAATCAATACATTAGACTAGTGTGGTGTCATTGAAATAACTTTACAAAGCCGCTGAATCTTTTGGAGTATGGATTCGGCGGTTGCAATCCAAACAAAGGGTCACGGCAAAGTGTTGTACTGCTCAACAAAGCTGTCGATCTTGCGTGTTAGCGCGGTAAGGTTTTGAATGAATTGCGTTTCAACGCTCTTGCTTGAGCAGGTGAACCCAGCGTTAGAATTGAAATTGATTAAGCTAAGAACTGTAGGCAGATAGGTAGCGCACATGTTAGCGAGGACGTTAGGAAGACAGGCATGTACTTTGGGGTGATCGTGCGAGGTGGAGTTATTGACTACCAAGTGCATATCCAGCAACGCCGGACGTTATTATCGATATAGCTAGGGACGACAAAACTCCTGATGCCGATGGCGTTGTAACGGCCCATTGAAAATCTGTAATAGCTTATATGTCCGTAGTCCAATAACCTGACTTTCCGCCTTGCTTTACCAGTACCTGCACATTCGTCATTACCATGCCCCGATCCACGGCTTTGCACATATCGTAAATCGTTAAAAGTCCAACTTGTACGGCCGTCAACGCTTCCATTTCGACCCCTGTCTTACCATGTGTTTCAACGCGGGCCGTACAATCTATTGAAGAATTCGGATTGTCGAAAACGAAATCCACCGACACCTTCGTCAGCGCCAACGGATGACACAACGGAATCAAATCACTCGTCTTCTTCGCCCCCATAATCGCCGCAATCCGCGCAATCCCCAGCACGTCTCCCTTCTTCGCCGTCCCCGACTGAATAATCACCAGCGTTTCCGGCTTCATCCGTATCGTCCCAGTCGCAACCGCGACGCGATGCGTCTCGTCCTTCCCGCCGACATCGACCATATGCGCCTGTCCGGTTGCATCGAAGTGCGTCAGCCCACCGTTGTCGTTCGGGCCATCCTTGTGTTCTTTTGTGTCCATAGGTAACAAACTTGATTCCGTAGTGAAGAGGATTCCTGTCGAGGTATCATAGCACCGTGAAATCGAAATTTTTCTTTCCAAAACGATACCGGTTGGCACGTTCGGTGATGGCAGTGACGCTGGCGGCGTCCATTGGCATGCCGACGGCCTGGTTTCCTGTTGCTGCACATGGCCAGAATCTGCCCAGCCTCGGCGATACCGAACGGGAAGCGCTGTCGCCGTTAATGGAACGCAAGCTCGGTGAACAGATCATGCGGGAAATCCGGCGCGATCGTGACTTTCTGGATGACGATCCGGTGTCGGAGTACCTGAACAATTTCGGCGCAACCCTGTTGGCTGTCCAGCCGGAGGCGCGCGGCGAAGCGCTCTACGACTTTGAGTTTTTTGCAGTCCGGGATCCGATGTTGAATGCGTTCGCCTTGCCTGGTGGTTTTATTGGCGTGCATTCCGCCCTGGTGCTTGCGGCGCAGAACGAATCGGAGCTGGCATCGGTCATGGCGCATGAAGTCGGCCACGTGGCGCAGCGGCATATCGCGCGGATGCTGGGCAAGCAGAAGCAGGATGCCTTGATTCCGCTGGCGGCGGTGTTGCTCGCTGCGTTGGCGGCGCGATCCAGTCCCGATACCTCGGCTGCCTTGATGATGGGCGGGCAGGGCATTGCGATTCAACGGCAGCTCAATTTCAGCCGGGATGCAGAACGCGAAGCCGACCGCGTCGGCCTGCAGATCCTGCGTGATGCCGGCTACGATACATCGGGAATGATCGCCTTTTTTGGGCGGATGCAGAATGCCACGCGGTCGTATACGGACTCCGCGCCTGCTTATCTGCGATCGCACCCGCTGACCACCGAACGGATGGCCGACATTGAAGCCCGTACGCGTGGCCAACGTTATAAACAACGTGCAGACAGTATCGATTTCCATCTGATCCGCGCACGCTTACGCGTCCTGCAAGATCTATCCCCGCAAGGTTTGCGCATTGCATCGGAAGCGTTTAATAACCAGCTGCAGTTGAAGACGCGTATGCAAGTCATGGGCGCAAAATATGGCCAGGCGGTGATCGCCCTCCGACAAGGCAACGTGCCCAAGGCGCAGAGTCTGCTGCAGGAAACCTACGCGGCTGCGCAGGGCGCAGGAGCGCCGGTCCAAAGCCCGGTGCTCGCCAGTTTAACCATTGACGTCAAACTGGCCGCCAACGATGTCAATGGCGCGTTGAAGGAAGCGGATGCGGCACGATCGAAGTTCCCCATATCACGAGGCATCGCCCGGCAATATGCCGACGCGTTGATGCGTGCGGGGCGCAATAACGATGCGGTTGACTACCTGCGCGACCAGGTTCAGCTCTACCGTAGCGATGCCAAACTGCAGGACAAGCTCGCCCAGGCATATGCAGCACAAGGCAGACAGGCACTGCAACATCTGGCGCTTGCCGAAGCCTATGCAATCAATGGCGCCATGCCGGCCGCGATTGATCAGCTTGGTATTGCGCGCCGTTCGCCGGACGCCTCGTTCTACGATCAGGCTGTCATCGATGCGCGTGAACGGGAATTGAAAGCACGGTGGATGGAAGAAATGAAGGAAGCCCGCGAGCGCTAGAGCGGATTTCATCAGGACAAGGCGCGCGAAGTGCCGTGTGGCGGGCCACACAAGCGACAAGCAACGCCGTCCTGCGCGTCAAGGCGGACCGAGGCGACAGTACACACGATGGAATCCGCTCTAGGAGCGCTGGCGATGTTGAACTAATTCAATTCGGCTATCTGATACCTGCGATCAAGCCGATGCCGCATCGGGCTGCGGCGCCGTCACGAAACGGAAACGCTCGGCGAGCGCTTCCCGCCTGATGTAACCAACATCGATGCGGCCGCCGGCATAGTCGAAATTAAGTTTGCCAGACTTGCCTTCGCCTTCAATCCAGGCAAGCAATTGCTCATCGCCGACGGGGCCGCCATCCAGCTGCAATTGCGGCAGACATTGCGCCATGTCGCGATCGTCCACCAGCGCAATCTTTTCTCCGCTGCGCAGTACCAGCTGGCCGCCTTCGGTAAGCCATGCTTCGTTAATCGTCGCGAGCGGATCCCCTGTTTGCAGCAGGAAGCCTTGCGCCGGATCGGTACGGGCGATATAGGGAGTCGCTTCAAGATTCACATAGACGCGTTGCGGTCCGTTCTGGAAATACCAGCGCCCCTTGTCGTCATGCGTGTAATTGCGATTGATAAAACCCAGCAGCGCGGCATTGGCAATCTTGTCGCCGGGAAGCTGTAAGGTCTGCGCGCGTTCATCCCGCATGCGCCATACGCCACGGGCATCCAGGCCAAGCCAGCCATAGCAATGCGGCACGTTCGGCCATTTTGCCATTGCCTGTTTGACGATTTCATCCATGTCTCGCTCCTTTCGATGGCGGTGCAGTGGTCACGCTAGGCCGCTTGCAGAAAGTCGATCACGCGCCGGGGCAGCCAATCGAGCTTGCCGGGCGGCCCGCCAACGGCAAAGCCGACGTGGCCGCCATGTTCAGGATACTCGAGCGTGACGCTGGGCGATGCCGATTGTGGCAAATGATGTGCAGGAAGGAAGGGATCGTTCTTTGCATTCAGCACCAGGGTCGGCACGGTAATGTCCGACAATACGTGTTTGGCGCTGGCACGATGCCAGTAGTCATCGGTATCACGAAAGCCGTGCAATGGCGCCGTCACGATATTGTCGAATTCGTAAAGATTGCGCGCACGAAGCATCGTGTCTTTATCAAACAGACCGGGAAACTGCAGCAGCTTCTGTACGCATTTCGGCTTGAGCGTTTCAAGGAAGACGCGGGTGTAAATCATGTTAAAGCCACGCGACAACGCAGCACCACCGCCAGCCAGGTCGAGCGGTGCCGAGACGGCGCAGGCGGCGTCGACAATCCTGGCCAGATGTTGCGATTCGCCCAGCCAGCGCAACAGCGCATTGCCGCCGAGCGATACCCCGGTCGCATAGAATTTTGCCCCCGGATGCGCTGTACTGCGCATGGCGTGCAGACGCCGGATGATCCACTCGACTTCGCTCGCATCGCCGGAATGATAGAAGCGGGGCGCATGGTTCAGCTCGCCCGAGCAACCGCGAAAATGCGGCACCGCCCCGGACCAGCCCAGTGCGGCAACCTGCGCCATCAGCGCGCGGGCGTAGTGGCTATCCGACGAGCCTTCCAAGCCATGAAACAGTACGACGAAGGGCTGTCCCGGTTTGCCGTCGACGAAGTCGATGTCGATAAAATCGCCGTCCGGCGTGGGCCAGCGTTCGCGTCGATACGCAACCTTCGGCTTGGGGATGCATTTCGCCGGATAGATGGTTTGCAGGTGGCCGCCGGGAAGCCACGAAGGAGCGGTGTATTGCATGTCGAATCAGTGCAGCAGCGCGCTCACGGAAATATCGCTCGGTGCCTCGCCGGGTACGACCGATGCATGATGGGTCACGATGCGCCATCCCGCATGCGTCTTGACGTAGACATTGGTCGCGAGGATATGGATGTCCTGCTGCCGCGACACGGTGCGATGGACTTCCTCGATGATGTTGTGCACCGAGGTCATCATGTTTTGTGTCACATGCAGTTGCACCGGGCGGATATGGACCCCGCCCTGTTCAAAAATCGATTCCCACGCGGCACGGATCGATGCATGGCCGACCAGGCGCGGAGCGCCGGGATGGATGCAGACGATGTCTTCCTCATCTGCCCACAACGCCATGACGGCATCGACGTCGGCACGGCTGATGGCTTCATAAAATGCCGCTTCGGTTTCTTCGGGTGTTTCCAGAATCTTATTGAAATTAGACATAGTATGTCGTTGTCCTTTCCGGTCGGAATGATGGACTGCAATCGATGTGAAAGAGCATGGGCCGGAACAGAACAGTATAGAGCAATGGCTTGCATCGGCGGGGCGTGCCGCGGCATAACTCTGTAGTACTGCAATAGTGCGACGCTGCAACACCGCAGAATGGCAAACAAAATGGGAAACAGGGAAGAGCGCGACAGACGGTGAGAAAGTGCCTGTCGCCCCATTGAAGATCAGGTAACGGGCTTATACCAATCCCAACCCATAACGCACCATGAGATCGCGTCTTTTTCTGCCTGCCGGCGTTGCACTCGTCGTCAATAGCCCGCTATTGACTCCTCCTGCGCC
>NZ_LMHZ01000024.1 GCF_001428545.1 Noviherbaspirillum sp. Root189 | reverse complement strand
GTAAGCGCCTAGCCAAGTCACCTTGAATCACACCGAATGGATCAGGAAGATGGCGTCCACCAAACTTACTTAGGTGGACGCTATGGAACATAAGACAGTATCGCGACGACGGCACAGCAAGGAATTGAAGGCGCAGGTCCTCGAGCAATGCCAGGAACCAGGAGCATCGATTGCAGCAGTTGCCCTGGCACACGGATTGAATGCGAATCTGGTGCATAAATGGCGACGCCAGCTGGCCCGTTTGGCCACTAATCACATCACACCTGTCGTCCCGGAATTTGTTGCATTGCCGATGGCCCCTGCTGGGGCGCCCTCTGCTGGGGCGCCTCCTGCTGCTGACATCCGGATTGAATTGCACCGTGGCGCCGTCACGATGAACATCTCCTGGCCGATCAGGGCTGCGGATGAATGTACTCACTGGCTACGAGAACTGCTGCGATGATTCGCATCGATGCCATCTGGCTGGCCAGCGAGCCGCTGGACATGCGGGCCGGTACCGATACGGCGCTGGCGCGCGTGGTGAAGGTGTTCGGTGCGGCACGCCCGCACCACGCTTACCTGTTCGCCAACAGGAGCGGCACAAGGATGAAGGTACTGGTGTATGACGGCTTTGGTTTCTGGCTTGCCGCCCGCCGTCTCAACCGTGGCCGCTTCGTCTGGTGTGATGATGGATCAGCTTCCACCGTGGCGTTGAACGTGGAGCAATTGCAGGCGCTAGTGACTGGCCTGCCATGGAAGACCTTGACGGCGGATCACGCCATTGCGGTGCTCTAGCGGCCACGCACGTATACTGTTTCAGTTCCTCTGCGGCAGCGGTTCTGGCACACTGCCGGGCATGACTTCCACGCCTGACCTCGCGACTCTGAGCACCGATGAGCTACGCCAGCTCGCCAGCCGGCTGCTGGAAGAGATGCGTGGCAAGCAGGCACTGATCGACAAGCTTACCCATGAGATGGCGATCCTCAAGCGGCTCAAGTTCGCCGCTTCCAGCGAAGCGTTCACCGGCGAACAGCAGCGCATGCTGTTCGAGACGCTCGACACCGATATCGAAGCGCTGACTGCCGAGATCGAACTGCTCGCGCCAACCGAACCTGCCAACGGCGATCACAAGAAGCAGCAACCCAAGCGTGCCCCCTTACCGGCATCGCTGCCACGCAAGGACATCCGACATGAACCCGATTCAACGACCTGCGGTTGCGGCTGCCAGTTGCAGCGTATCGGCGAGGACGTTGCCGAGAAGCTCGACTATGCGCCGGGCGTCTTTACGGTGGAGCGCCATGTTCGGGGCAAGTGGGTGTGCCGGCAATGCGAGACGCTGGTACAGGCGCCGGTGCCACCGCAGATCATCGACAAGGGCATTCCCACCGCCGGCTTGCTGGCCAACGTGCTGGTGGCCAAATATGTTGATCATCTTCCCCTTTACCGTCAAAGCGGCATCTATGGCCGTGCCGGGCTGGCGATTGCCGACTCGACACTGGCGCAGTGGGTGGGCGTCTGCGGTGTGCAATTGCAGCCGCTGGTGGATGCACTCAGTCAGGAGTTGTTGGCACAGCCGGTCTTGCATGCCGATGAGACGCCGGTGGCGATGCTCAAGCCCGGCAACGGCAAGACCCACCGCGCGTACCTGTGGAGTTACTGCAGCACCAGCATGAGCGCCATGAACGCAGTCGTGTTCGACTTCGCCGAGTCCCGTGCCGGTCGCCATGCCGGCAAGTTTCTGGGTAACTGGCAAGGCACCCTGATTTGTGATGACTTTGCGGGCTACAAGGCGCTATTCCGGCACGGGATCGTCGAGGCCGGTTGTATGGCGCATGCGCGCCGCAAGTTCCATGAGCTGTATGCCAACCACCAGAGCCAGATTGCCGAGGAAGCGTTGAAGCTGTTTGGCGTGCTGTATGACGTCGAACGGCAGGTGCAGGACCTCGATGCCAGGGAAAGGCAAGAGGTGCGGCAGCGACTAGGCAAGCCAGCGGCAGATACCCTGCAAGCCTGGCTGCTGGCGCAACGGCAGCGGGTGCCAGATGGCAGCGCGACTGCAAAGGCGATCAACTACAGCCTGGAACGCTGGGGACCACTGACGCACTATCTCCGCGACGGTACCGTGCCGATTGATAACAACTGGGTCGAGAATCAGATCCGGCCCATTGCAATAGGAAAAAAGAATTGGTTGTTCGCCGGCAGCCTACGGGCGGGGCAGCGTGCTGCCGCGGTGATGAGTCTCCTGCACTCTGCGCGCCTCAATGACCATGACGTGCACGCCTACATGAAGGACGTCCTGGAGCGCTTGCCGACCCTGCCTGCCAATCGTGTTCGCGAACTGCTGCCACATCGCTGGACGCCTGCCTGATCAGCTCATCAAAATCCCGTCAAGGTGCCATCACCGGGTGCTTACNCTGCCTGCCAATCGTGTTCGCGAACTGCTGCCACATCGCTGGACGCCTGCCTGATCAGCTCATCAAAATCCCGTCAAGGTGCCATCACCGGGTGCTTACTGCGAACACGATATTTTGTTGGGAGGAGATGAGTTTCTTATTCTCCAGTAAAACTGCATAGATAAGACTGACGATGCGAGACGGCGGTTCTGTGACTGCCCTAACTTGGTTTCTGTAGTGAAATATTCCATGACATAGCGATGTCACTCATGATCATGGGACTTCTGAAACGCCACATCAGCTTTGTATTCAGATAGTACCCCCCAAATCTCCTAAAAATCGTCGCTTCCGACGACGTTTCGGGTATCTCGTCCGCACACAATAGGTAAAAGAGCATGTCTTTCCATTTTCAGGAAGCAATGCCTACCGTACGGTGATGCGCCGGATTACTCAAGGAGACCAGTATGTTAAAAAGCCTCGCATTTAGTCTTTGTGCCAGTGTCGCGCTCGCCATACCGGTGAGTGCAAGCGCGCAGATCAAGATCGCCTATATCGACCCCTTGTCAGGCGCATTTGCCAGCATCGGCGATTTTGGCTTGAAAAGTTTCATTGCGATCGCCGACGATATCAATGCAAAGGGTGGTGTGCTAGGTGGTCAGAAATTGGAAATTGTCCCGATGGACAACAAAGCCAGTCCGGAAGAATCGCTGACCTTGCTGAAGAAAGTGACCGACAGCGGTATCCGGTACATCGTGCAAGGTCAAGGCTCCGGCGCAGCAGGCGCGCTGATCAATGCGATCGACAAATGGAATGACCGCAATCCTGACAAGACAGTACTTTTCCTGAACTACGCATCCAACGATCCGGACCTGACTAACTCCAAATGCAGTTTCTGGTATTACAGTTTCGACGCGCATAACCTCATGAAGGTGGAGGCGCTGACCAACTATATGGCCACGGATAAAAGCATCAAGAAGGTGTTCATCATCGGACAGGATTACGCCCATGGACAGCAGATGGCTAAGGCTGTCGTCGCGTCCCTGCCAAAGAAGCGACCTGATATAGAAATCGTTGGCAATGAGTTGCACCCCTTCGGCAAGGTCAAGGATTTCGCGCCTTATGTTGCCAAGATCAAGGCATCGGGCGCCGACACGGTGATCACCGGTAACTGGGGCAATGATCTTTCGCTGCTGTTGCGCGCGTCCAAGGAATCCGGGCTGAAAACCAAGTTCTTTACTTACTTTGCCGCCGTACGCGGCACGCCGACCGCACTGGGCGAGATGCCGGAAGATACGGTCTACCAGATCAGCGAATGGCATCGCAACATTCAGCCCAACAAACTGGAAAAATTTGCCGACGACTATGCGAAGCGTTTCCCTGGCCTGGAATTTTCCTATGTACGCATCAACACAACAATTCAAATGCTGGCCCAGGCCATGGAAAAGGCCAAGTCTGCGGACCCTTTGAAAGTGTCGACCGCCATGGAAGGGATGGAATTCGACGCTGGCAATGGCAAGGTCGTGATGCGCAAGGATGATCACCAGCTGATCCAGCCGCTCGTGCTGTCCGCCTACAGCAAGAAGAACGGCACGACGGTCAAGTATGACACCGAAGGGACCGGATATGGTTTCCGTACCGTGGCCATGATTCCGCCGAAGGACACCGAGGTTCCGACCACCTGTGCCATGAAGCGTATGTAAATCAGGTTCGCCGGTGGTTCGAGCGGCATCAACTCCGGTATTGCGCAGCACTTTGCGAGACGTGGCGCGACATTAGAACTGATCAGTCGCAGCGACGACAAGATCGCAACCCGGCCTGCAAGCTCATGATCGATGAGGGTTATATGACAATTCATTTCCACCGTTCCTGGATGAACGAGGAATTGGCGATGTGGCGGGAGACGGCTATCCGCTTTATCGAAAACGAAATGGTGCCGGGTGACGAGGAAGCGCGCAAGCGTGGGCATGTCGGACACGCGCTCTGGCGCAAGGCTGGCGAACTCGGTCTGCTGTGCTCCGACATTCCCCAGGAATATGGCGGCGGCGGTGGCGATTTTCGCCATGAGGCGGTGTTCTATGAGGAAATGGCGCGGCGCAGCCTGACCGGTATGAATTCATCGGTGCACAGTATCGTCGCACACTACTTGCTCAACCATGGAACGGAAGAGCAGAAGCAGCGCTACCTGCCGCGTATGGCACGCGGTGAAATCGTCGGCGCAATCGCCATGACAGAGCCGGGCGCCGGCTCCGACTTGCAGGGGGTGCGTGCGCGGGCCGAGCGCCGGGGCGACCACTACGTCATCAACGGTTCCAAGACTTTTATTTCCAACGGCTATCTTGCCGGCCTGGTATTGGTTGTCGTCAAGACCGATCCGACCCAGAAGGCGAAAGGCACCGCCATCCTGATCGTCGAAACCGAGAACCAGCCCGGTTACCAGGTTGGCCGGATGCTCGACAAGATTGGCCTGAAGGCGCAGGACACGTCGGAACTCTTTTTCGATAATGTGAAAGTGCCTGTGGATTGCCTGCTCGGTGGCGAGGAAGGCAAGGGTTTTTATCAGCTTATGGGCGACCTGCCCTATGAGCGAACCATTATCGGTGTGACGGCGGCTGCGGCTATGGAAGGCGCATATGAAGCGACCCTGCAGTACACCCGCGAACGCGAGGCGTTCGGCCAGCCGATCGCGCAATTCCAGAACACCAAGTTCAAGCTTGCTGAAATAGCAGCCAATGTCACAGCCGCACGCGCCTATGTCGACCGCTGCATCGAAGATCTTGTCGCCGGTCGCCTCGATACAGTGGGTGCATCGATGGTAAAGATGTGGTCCAGCGACTTGCAGAACAAGGTGATCGACGAATGCCTGCAGCTGTTCGGCGGCTACGGTTACATGAACGAATACCTGATCGGACGCATGTATGTCGATGCCCGCATTCAACGCATTTACGGCGGCACTAACGAAATCATGAAGGAAGTTATTTCACGGGCGATGTAAAACTTCGAGGGCAAGGGCAGACTGGCGGCTTCCCTGGAGTAGTGCACTTAACGAATCATCCCAAGGCGGCGCGCCACCGCCACCGCCTGCGTGCGATTTTGCGCATTGAGCTTGCCGTTGATATTTCTGAGGTGGGTGCGCACCGTGCTGTCCGACACGAAGAGTTTTTCCGCCAGCGCGCTATTGGAATAGCCTTCCGCCAAAAGACCGAGAATGCGGACTTCCTTGTTGGTCAGAGGCTCGACCATGCCGGTTGCTTCCGTTGTCGTGGATGCCTCAGGCTCCGCCATCGCGGCAGGCCCAAAGGCCTGGAGCAATTTCTGCAGGTAGACGCTGAAGATCGGATCGCCGGAGCGGCTCTCGTTGCGCAATTCTTCTTCCACCCGTCGGACCAGTGTGGCGGCACGGTCCGATTCATCCACCAGCAAGCGTACGAAGCCTTCGCTGCCTGCGGTTTTCAGCACGTCCTTCATGGTGGCCAGCGCAGCCCGTTCTTCGCCCACCTGCTTTTGCGCAATGCTGTGGAGTACGCGCAGCTTGAGCGCGCGCCGATAACGGCGTTGGCTCATGGCGGCATGGATGGCCGCTTGCAGAGAAGACAGGGCATGGCCGGCATCGCCGGAAAAGACCTGCCAGCGCAGTTCGGCAAGCGCATGGTATTCGACATCGTGGGCAGGCAGACGCAGGCGGGCAACCTCTTGCCAGACCTCTTGCGTGTTGGATCGATCCAGTTCCTCGCGCGCCGCCTGAAAATTAGCCTGGATCGTCAGCATGCGGGCCCGCTCCAGCTTGGCACTGCTGACGACTCTTGGCAGCTGCCGATGATGGCCCAGGTATTCCAGTTCGGTCAGGCAGTGAAATGCCTGATCCACATCGCCGCGATGGAAGGCAAGGCGCGACAGCATGGTGTAGCCGATGATCATATGGTCAGCCAGGCCGACATCCTTTGCCAGCGGCACATACACATGCAGCAGGTGTTCCGCCTGATCCAGATCATTCATTTCATACAGGCTGGATGCGTACAGCACGCCAGCCCAGGCGTTGCCGCCGGTATGGCGGTACGACACGCTATGCGTCGCGCTGACCGCGATGCGGAAGCGTGCCGTTGCCTGCCGCAATTGCCCTTCTTCGAGATCGATCAGACCTTCCACCGACTCGGAATACATCTTGTTGAAAAAACTGGTATCGCTATCCTGGCGATGCCGGGCCGCGTCGAGCAGCTTGTGCGATTCCTGGTAATCGCCCATGACGGCGCAGATATAGGCCATCTCGTTGGACAGCACACTGCCAGTGAACGCGTCGGAGACAGGCAGCTGCAGCAGTGCTTCGTGGCCGACCGCGTAGGCTTCCTCGGTGCGGTCCATGATTGCAAGCATCATCGGTCGAAGCGCCAGCACGTGGGCCAGGATCTTTGGATCGGCCGAAGTCGAGCACCCGGAACGCTCCAGCAGAGCCATCGCCTCGCGCGGGCCGCGCGTAAAACACAGCGCCCAAACATGGATCACTTGCAGTAGTTCCGATGCGCGGGTCTGCTCTTCGGGCATCGCGGCGAACCAGCGCGACAGCAGGCGCATGCGGCCGCTTTCGAGCAGGCTCTCGGCATGCTCGTTCAGCAGCTCGGCGGCATGCGCATAATTGCCGCCTTCAATGGCGTGATCAATGGCAGGTACCGGACGGCCTTGTACTTCATACCATTGCGACGCGGCGCGATGCAGGCGTAGCATTTCATCCGGCAGTTCACGTTCAAGCTGGGCGCGCAAAAAGCCGGCGAACAGACTGTGATAACGGTAGGTGTGCTCCTGTCCTTCAATCGGTGTGAGGAACAGGTTAGCCTGTTCAAGCTGATGCAGAACCGCCGCACTGTCGGTACCCGGCATGAGGGCGTCGCACAGCGACGCGTTGAGATGGCGCAGGATGCTTGTCTTGAGCAGGAAGTCCCGGATAGCGGGCGGCTGGCGCGCCAGCACATCTTCGGCCAGGTAGCCAGCCACTGCCTCGTTGGAGCCGGAGAAGCGCGATATGAAGGCGGAGCGTTCCTCGCGACGCTCCAGCGCAACAGACGCCAGCCAGAGGGCGGCAATCCACCCTTCGGTCTTGCGCTGCAACTGCGACAGGTCTTCTTCAGGCAGGGCGAGCTGACGCCGCTGTGTAAGGAATTCGGTGGTTTCCGACAGGGAGAATCGCAGCTGGACCGCATCGATTTCCAGCAACTGGCCGCGTGCCCGCAGGCGGCCGAGGCCAAGATCGGGAAGGCCGCGCGAGCCTATCACCAGTTGTCCGCGGCGCGGCAGGTTGTCAAGGATTTCACGGACCAGGCGTAGCACCGTCGGCTCCTGCACCGCTTCGAAGTCGTCGAGGAAGAGCGCGAAAGGAGCCGGATGCGCAGCGAGCCGAGCCATGATTTCCAACGCGACGTCCCCGGGCGCGCGGCTGCTGTCGGCAATGATGTCACTCTTCGTACCACCACGTTCGGCGGTCATGCCGCCGACCGCGGCCGCCAGACAGGCCAGAAAACGGGAGGCATCGTTGTCGGCGCCATCGAGTGTCATCCAGGCGGTATCGACCTGATGCTGCGCCAGCAGGTCCCGGCATTGCACCATAGCCGTGGTTTTACCGAAGCCGGCAGGCGCTCGCACCAGGATCAACTTCACCGCGCTCGATGTGCGGACCAGTTCGCGGATGGCATTGCGCAATACCTGGGTTGCCGTCGTGCTGGGCGGATTCAGCTTCGTGGAGAGGAAGGGACGGGCAAGACTTGCAGACTCGATCATCGGTAAAGGACCTGGAGCAGCGTAAGCAAAAAAACCTTGCGGGGCCGCGGAGGCGGCGACGTGATGAATTGAGCAGAGTTCATATTAGTGTACTGTCGCCCCGGGCCGCCTTGACGCGCCGGGCGGCGGCGTTGCTTGTCACTTGTGCGGCCCGCCACACGGCGCTCCGCACGTCTTGCCCTGCACGCCAAATCGATCTGCTTCTCCGCACACCAATATGAACTCTGCTCTAAATTCTAACGTAGAAGTCAAAAATGAACCCGGCAGCGGTTTGATAAAAATCAACAGATCTCTTTCCCTGAAAAAACGTATGGCGGTTGCAGGATGACACGATAGTCGAAGCGCCTCCCTTGCAATTCGTCGGTTCCGACGATGTTGCTGACCGAGTGCGTCCCTACACTGCAGGAAACGCAGGCGATGGATGATGACGATAGTGATGCCGCCTTGCCACTCCCGCCGAACTGGACATGGCGCTGCTGCTGGGTATCCGCTTTCCGCAATACCTCGGCGGGGCACTCAAGAACGCTGCCTGGCTGGGACTGGGCGAGGTTGTTCGACTCAGCGACAAGTACCACCATCTAGGAAGGCAATACCGGGCAACACCGAACATGCGCGACATGGCCGCCGTAGGCAAGCGCTATTACGCTGAACAGTAGACCACCGAATTACGTACCAAGGAAAACCATGAAACTCGACAACACCATTTCCGCCGTTATTACCGGTGGCGCCTCCGGCCTCGGTGAGGCGACTGCACGCCGTCTTGCCGCTCGCGGCGTCAAGGTCGCGATTTTCGATTTCAATCCGGAGAAGGGCGAAACCCTGGCCGACGAGCTGGGCGGCATCTTCTGCAAGGTGGATGTGACATCGGAAGAACAAGTCGATGCCGCCTTTGCACGTTCACGCTCCGCGATCGGCCAGGAACGCGTGCTGGTGAACTGTGCCGGGACCGGCAATGCGATCAAGACCGCCAGCCGCGATAAAACCACCGGAGAAATCAAGCATTACCCGACCCATGCGTTCGACAAGATCATCCAGATCAATCTGGTCGGCAATTTTCGCTGCATGGCCAAATCGGCTGCGGGCATGCTGTCGCTTGATGTTCTGCCGAATGGTGAACGCGGCGCGATCGTCAATACGGCATCCGTGGCTGCCGAGGACGGACAGATGGGCCAGGCTGCCTATTCCGCATCGAAGGCTGGCATCGTCGGCATGACACTGCCGGTAGCGCGCGATCTGATGAACGAGGGGATTCGCGTTAACACCATCATGCCCGGCATCTTTAACACCTCGCTGCTGCAGTCGTTGCCTGACAATGTGAAGAATGCGCTGGCCGCTTCGGTGCCCTTCCCAAAACGGCTGGGCGAGCCCGATGAATATGCGGCACTGGCCGAATTCATGATCCTGACCGAGTACTTCAACGGCGAAAGCGTGCGCCTCGACGGCGCGATCCGGATGGCGCCACGATAGGACAACTTCATGCAATTCGACACGATCCTCCTTGAGCAGGCCGATGAGTTTGCCGTACTCACGTTCAACCAGCCCGCCAGCCGCAACGGTCTGACGGGACAGCTGCAGTCCGAAGTCCTCGCCGCGCTCGATCATGTCGCCCGGCAGAGCGACGCGCGGGCATTGATCGTGACCGGCGCAGGTCAGGCTTTTTGTTCCGGTGCGGATCTTGGGCGACTCGACGCAGGGGGCGGCGCCTCGCTTGGCAATACGGTAGCAAAGATGATGGAGGAGTCGTCCAATCCGCTGATCATGGCCTTGCAGAGCCTGCCGGTACCGGTGGTTGCCGCGGTCAACGGCGCGGCAGCCGGCGCCGGCGTGGGTATTGCGCTGGCGGCGGATATCGTGATCTGCGCGCGCTCTGCTTTCTTTCTTACGCCCTTCTTGCCCCGCCTGGGTATCGTGCCCGACATGGGGACGACTTATTTTCTGCCGCAACGCGTCGGCCGGGCGCGCGCCATGGGACTGATGCTCTTGGGTGACCGGCTTCCTGCCGATAAGGCGGCGGAATGGGGACTGGTCTGGTCATGCGTGGAGGATGGTGAACTCATGAACGAAGCGCGGCGCATCGCGGCGCGACTGGCCAATGCACCTGCGCACGCAGTGATCGAAGCACGGCACGCGCTGGACAAGGCTGCCATCCACGACCTTCCCGCTCAGCTTGAGTATGAGAAGGAACGGCAGCGCGAGTTGCTCGACTTGCCATCCTTCCAGGAAGGCGTACAAGCCTTCTTTGAAAAGCGGGATCCGGTATTTCGCCGATAACTACGTTCAAAAACTGACTTCAGACCCGCAAGGCTACGCGTGACCGATTCAACCACGACCATGGAAACCGCAGGCACGATCTCCGAATTTAACCCCGAGTGCCTGCGGGCCTATCTCATGGCAAACATAACCAGCCTGCAAGGCGCAATGCGCCTCGAACGCATAGGAGGAGGGCAGTCCAATCCCACTTTTCCACCTGGCGTTTTCCATGTTCAGTTTCACGGTCATCCTTGAAGGCATTGCTTCCCGTGCTGGCTTAATTGCCTTAACCGATAAATTCAGCAATATGCTCAAGTGGAGCGCGCTCGGCCACGAGTGCGTTGGCAGGTACGGACCAATCCGCATGGCCGATTGCCATGCCGGTAAACAATATCCGTTCGGGGGGAATGTTTAAAAAGCTGCCGACCGTTTGCGGATAGATCGCCCAGCATTCCTGCGGACAGCTATGCAAGCCTTCCTCGCGCAGCAGCAGCATCACGTTCTGTAGAAACATGCCGAGGTCAGACCACTGTGGCGGCCCCATGCGGCGGTCGACCGTGCAAAACAGGGCCATGGGCGCGCCGAAGAAAGCGAAATTACGTGCGAACCATTTCTTACGTGCAGCCTTGTCTTCGCGTGGTATGCCAAGGTGACCATACAAGTCCTCGCCCACCTGATAGCGCCGCTCTCTGTAAGGGGACACCAGTTCGCGCGGATAGATGTCGTATTCGGTTTCCTCGCCTTGTGGCGCCTCGGTGATGCGCTGCTGCATGATGTGCTTGAGTTCGGCCAGCGGTTCGCCGCTCACTACATGGATATGCCAGGGCTGCAGGTTTCCGCCGGATGGCGCACGGCTGGCAGTCTCAAGGATCCGGCGCATCGTCTCTCGCGGCACCGGCGTATCGAGGAAGCCGCGGATGGAACGGCGTGTCTGAATCGCTTCACTGACTTTCATGTCGACTCCCATTTCACTGTGCATTGGTACCCGACATCGTAAGCACCGGCAAGCGTCGCATCAATCGTCGTAACCGACGATGTCATGCCTGTCACATCCCCTTAGCATGAATCCATTGCAATCAGTTCAGGATGGGCGTGCTGCGACACGCCGCCCCCGCACCAGAGATTCAGCTTGCTTCCGGTGTGTCGCACATCGGTAACAGGGCGGCCGACTGCGGTGCCCTCGATATTGCACAGCAAGCTCAGAGCCTTGCTGTGCAGACAGGCGTAGTTCGTCGGATTCGACGATGCCTTGTGGCGTAGCGACGGGAATAATGGGACGCAGTGGTCTCAACATGCATTGAATCAGGAGAAACGCGATGGCAGGTCCGCTTGAAGGATTGAAGATCGTGGAAATGGTCGGTCTCGGCCCCGCGCCGTTTTGCGCGATGATGTTTGCCGACATGGGGGCGGAAGTCATCCGCATCGACAGGCCGGGCAATGCGTCCATCGTCGCACCGGAGGATGCCCGCTTCGATATCACGGCCCGTGGCAGGCGCTCGATTACCATCGATCTGAAGAAGCCGGAGGGCCGGCAAACCGTGCTGCGCCTGCTCGGCAACGCCGATGCGGTCGTGGAAGGTTTCCGTCCCGGCGTCATGGAAAGACTCGGGCTTGGCCCGGACACCTGTCTCGAACGCAACCCAAGGCTGGTTTATGGGCGGATGACCGGATGGGGCCAGCATGGTCCGCTCGCGCACGCTGCAGGTCATGACATCAATTACATCGCGCTATCGGGCGCGTTGCATGCCATCGGCCGGCCTGGCGAACCGCCGGTCGTTCCGCTCAACTATATCGGCGACTTTGGCGGCGGCGGCATGCTTCTCGCATTCGGCGTTGTCTGCGCATTGCTTGAGGCGCGCCGCAGCGGCAAGGGCCAGGTGGTCGACGCCGCCATGACCGATGGCGCAGCGCTGCTGTCGGCAATGATGTATGGGTTCCGGGCGGATGGCTCCCTGAACAACCAGCGCGGCGAGAATCTGCTCGACGGCGGTGCGCACTTCTACAACACCTACGCCTGTGCTGACGGCAAGTACATTTCCATCGGTTCCATCGAGCCGCAGTTCTATGCCTTGCTGATCCAGTTGTGCGGCATCGACGATCCTGCCTTCCAGGCACAACGGGACCCGCATGGATGGCCGATTTTGAAATATCGCCTGGCCGATGTCTTCAGGACGAAAACCCGGGAGGAATGGTGCGCGCTGATGGAAGGCACGGACGTATGCTTCGCCCCCGTGCTGGACTGGGACGAGGCGCCGGAGCATCCGCACAACCGCAGCCGCGAGACCTTCATCAGCGTCGACGGGGTCACGCAGCCAGCGCCTGCGCCGCGCTTCAGTCGTACGACGCCGGACAGGCCCTCCGCCCCGACAAGACCGGGAAGCGATGGCGATGCTATCCTTCATGACTGGGGTTTCGAGCGATTGGCGATCGATGAACTCAAGGAAAAAGGCGTGTTCGGTTGACGCCGGATGCTTGATGCTTAGCCTGACCCGACGCAAATCGTCGTTTACGACGACGCAGCAAGGGGCCAACCGGCCAAGAATGCCAATCTGAAAACCCATTTTCTTCATTATTTGAAAAGGACGAAACATGGCTGAAGCATATATCGTTGCCGCCGTACGCACCGCCGGCGGACGCCGCGGAGGAAAGCTTGCCGGCTGGCATCCCGTCGATCTCGCGGCACAAGTGCTCGACGCCCTGGTCGATCGAAGCGGTATCGACCCGGCACTGGTGGAAGATGTCATCATGGGCTGCGTGAGCCAGGTTGGTGAACAATCTACCAACGTGGCGCGCAATGCCGTCCTGGCATCGAAGCTGCCCGAATCCGTACCGGGCACCTCGCTCGACCGCCAGTGTGGTTCGTCCCAGCAGGCGCTGCACTTCGCGGCGCAGGCCGTCATGTCGGGCACGATGGACGTGGTTATTGCAGCCGGCGTGGAAAGCATGACGCGCGTACCGATGTTTACTCCAAGCGCCTTGCCGCAGAAAAACGGCATGGGCTATTACATGAGCCCGCAAATTCGCGCACGCTATGCCGACGTGGCCGATTTCAGCCAGTTCATGGGCGCCGAAATGATGGCCACAAAATATGGCCTGACCAAGGACGAGCTCGACCAGTACGCGCTGAAAAGTCACCAGCAGGCGATCACCGCGACGCGGGAAGGACTGTTCAAGGAAGAAATTCTCCCGCTTGAAGTGCGCCTCGCGGATGGCAGTGCAACCGGCGAGATGCATGTCGCCGATGAAGGCATTCGCTATGACGCCACACTCGACGGGATCCAGGGTGTGAAGCTGTTGAAGGAAGGCGGCGTGATCACCGCGGCCAACGCAAGCCAGATCTGTGACGGCGCGACCGGCGTGATGGTCGTCAGCGAAAAAGCGCTCAAGACCATGGGTGTAAAACCGCTGGCGCGCATTCATCACCTGTCCGTGATCGGTCACGATCCGGTCATCATGCTGGAGGCACCGATTCCTGCGACGATGAACGCGCTGAAGAAAGCCGGCATGAAGATCGACGACATCGACCTGTTCGAGGTCAACGAAGCTTTCGCCTCGGTGCCGCTGGCGTGGCTGAAAGCCACTGGTGCCGACCCCGCCAGACTGAACGTGCAAGGCGGCGCCATCGCACTCGGACATCCGCTCGGCGCCTCCGGTACCAAGCTCATGACCACGCTGGTGCATGCCCTGAAGCGAAGCAACAAGCGTTACGGCTTGCAGACCATGTGCGAAGGCGGCGGCATGGCAAACGTGACCATCGTCGAGCGCCTGTAGGCTGTCGCCCCGACCAGCAATACGTCACTTACATCGCTGCCTATGGCGAGCCGGTGTACCTCAGGCCGGCTGCTACTAAATAAAGATGACAACGGGCGGTCGCCTCCGCGACCTGCCGGCAATGAAAGCAGAGAGACCGAGACACAAGAGACCAAAGGAAGACGCCATGCTAGGACTGATGCAGGACCGGCCGCTGTTGATTTCATCACTCATCGAGCATGCGGCCACGTATCACCCGGAGAGGGAAATCGTCGCACGGACCATGGAAGGCACTATCCATCGGACCAACTATGCGGAGGTCCATCGTCGCGCAAAACGCGTTGCCAATGCACTCAAGACACTGGACATCGATTTCTCGGACCGTGTCGGCACACTTGCCTGGAACACCCACCGTCACCTGGAACTTTACTTCGGCGTGTCGGGATCGGGTGCCGTCCTCCATACGGTCAACCCACGCCTTTTTCCTGAACAGATCGAGTACATCATCAACCATGCGGAAGACAAGGTGTTGTTCTTCGATACCACATTCGCCCCGCTCATTGAAAAACTCGCACCAAAATTACAAAGCGTGCGCCACTTCATTGCGATGACCGATCGTGCGCACATGCCGGCACTGGATATTCCCCATCTGCTTTGCTACGAAGATCTGCTCGCCGCGCAAAGCGAAGAGTATGTATGGCCGGAATTCGACGAGCGTTCCGCCTCGTCGCTGTGCTATACCTCCGGCACCACCGGCAATCCCAAAGGGGTGCTGTACTCGCATCGTTCGACGGTATTGCACTCGCTGATGGAATGTTCGCCGGACACCTTTGGCGTGTGCTCGTCGATGTGCATCCTGCTGGCCGTGCCGATGTTCCATGCCAATGCCTGGGGCATGCCGTATGCCACCGCGATGGTGGGTGCAAAGATGGTCATGCCCGGTCCATACCTCGATGGTCAAAGCCTGTACGAACTGATGCGGGACGAAGGCGTCACCTTCTCGCAAGCAGTGCCGACCGTCTGGCTCATGCTGTTCCAGTATCTCGACCAGCATCCGGAAATCGACATGAAGAAACTCGGCCTGAAGACCATCGGCGTGGGCGGCGCGGCAACCCCGCGCACGATGATCGAACGTTTCGAGCGCGACTTCGGCGCTGACTACGTGCAGGGGTGGGGCATGACTGAAACCAGTCCGATCGGGGTGATCGGACGCCTGCTGCCCAAGCATGCAGGCCTGTCGCAGGAAGAGCAGACCAGCGTGAAGATGAAGGCTGGCCGGGCTGTGTGGGGCGTGGGCCTGAAAATCGTCGGTGACGACGGTAAGGAATTACCACATGACGGTGTTGCCTACGGCCATCTGTATGTGCGCGGCCCCTGGATCGCAGGCGGTTACTTCAAGGATGAGGGCGGCAAGGTGCTCGACCAGGACGGCTGGTTCCCGACAGGCGACATTGCCACCGTCGATGCCGATGGTTATGTACAGTTGGTCGACCGTGCAAAGGACGTGATTAAATCCGGCGGCGAATGGATCTCGTCGATCGACCTTGAAAATACCGCCATCGGTCATCCGGCCGTACAGGAAGCGGCGATTATCGCCGCACCGCACCCGAAGTGGCAGGAGCGCCCGCTGTTGCTTGCCGTCAAACGGCCGGGCAAAGACCTTACGCGCGAAGAACTCTTGCAGTACCTTGGCGAGCGGGTGGCGAAGTGGTGGGTTCCGGATGACGTGGTCTTCGTCAGCGAGTTGCCGCATACGGCCACCGGCAAGCTGCTCAAGACCAAGCTGCGGGAACAATTCCGCGACTACCGGCTGCCTACAGCCTGAATGCCCGGGTTTTCAGCCAGCATGATAGACAGGAAGCACATTGGCCGGATCGTGTCCCGCCATCAGGCGGAGGTCGAGCGCGGTCGCTTGCGGCTCTTTGCCAAAGCGATCGGCGAAACAGACCGTCGCTGGACGGAAGGCGAGCGTTTGCCAGTGCCGCCGACATTTTTATTTTGCCTGGACATGGAACGCCACGACCCCTATGACTGGTATGCCGAGGTCGGTCTTGAACTGCCAAAAGTACTGCATGGGGAGCAGTCATTCACGTATATGACGCCTTGCCATTCCGGCGATGTGCTGAGCTTTGAAACGCGCATTGAGGATATCTACGACAAGAAGGGCGGGGCTCTCGAGTTTCTGGTGAAATCCACGCGAGTGAGCAGCCTGCTCGGGGAGCATGTTGCCGACCTGCGTACCGTCATCGTCCAGCGACATGGATGAAGCGTCTTTTCCTGGCCCTGGTTTCGACGCCATCCATGTTGGCCAGCAATTGCCGCCTCTGGAACTTCCTGCCATTACCCGTACTACCCTGGCGGTCTATGCCGGTGCTTCGGGCGACCACAACCCAAACCATATCGATAGCGATGCTGCGAGGGCTGCCGGGCACGAAGATGTCTTTGCTCACGGCATGCTGGTGATGGCGTACCTGGGGCGCTTGTTGACGAACTGGGTGCCGCAGGAACGGATTAGGAAAATTGACGTACGCTTCATGAGCGTAACCCATGTCCGAGACTGTCTTGTCTGTACCGGCGAAGTCATCGAGAAATGCGACGGCAATATCCTGGTCGTGCACCTGAAGGTGCATGACCAGGATGGGGACGTCAAGGTCGCCGGCAAGGCATGGCTTTCCATGTAATTACAAGCATTGACAAGCGTTGACGTCGGCGGAATTGATAGACACTCGGTCGCGCCCCGTATTCCGTAAAGCAAGCCTTGATGTACCTCAGAAGCCTGGTTCAAATTTCTGCGCGCGAGGACAGAAAGTCCAACACTGCACGATATCCGACGCACGAACGACATCGTGGTATTGCAGCAGGAATGGAGGTAATCATGCGAGTCCTTGTCACCGGTGCAAATGGGCATCTGGGCTTCATGCTGGTCAAAAAACTTGTCGAATCCGGGCACACAGTGCGGGCCAGCGTGCGATCCGCTACCGACATGGACAAGACATCCCGGCTGCGTATGCTGGCCGGCGTCGAGATCGTCGAGGCTCAACTTGCCCGGGCAGACCAGATGCGTGCGGCAATGGCAGGGATCGAGGTGGTGTTCCATGCCGCGGCGGTGTATGCCTACACCAGGCCCGAGCGCAACCAGGAAATGATCGAAGCATCGGTACAAGGCGCGGAAACCGCCGTCCGCTGCGCAGCGGATACCGGCGTGCGCAAACTGATCCTGACGTCCTCCGTCGTCACCCTGCCGCTGACCGCGCCCGGCGCACCGCCGGTAGACGAGACTGCGTGGACCGAGGACCTTTCCGTGCCTTATGTTCGGGCCAAGACCGAGGGTGAGCGTAATGCCTGGCGCGTGGCTCGCGAGCGCGGGGTCAACATGGTGGCCATCTTGCCGGGAGCAATTCTCGGCCCGGGTTTTGCGCGCAATACGCCGTCCATCGACCTGGTGGAAATGATGGCGCTCGGTGGCCTGCGCATGGGCGTTCCGGAGCTTAACTTCCCGTTGGTAGATGTCCGCGATGTGGTGGATGCGCACCTGCGCGCCGCCGAGCAGGATTGCGAAGGGCGCTTCATCGTTTGCAACGACGTGCTGCCTACCTTGCGCGATATGTTGCAGGCACTGCACGAGATCGATCCGGCCATTCCTTTGCCGATGCTGCCGCTGCCCGGTTTCATGGTGCGTTTCCTACCAGCGTTCGACCGGCTTAACCACCTGATGCTGCATTCGCCGCTCACTGTCTCTCCCGAGTTCATGCGCATGAACAAGGGCAAGCGCTGGAATGCCAGCAATCGCCGTATTAAGGAGGTGTTGGGCTGGAGGCAGCAGATCACGATGAAAACCAGCCTCGCCGATACGCTCGCGGTACTGCGCCAGAGAACAACGGCAAAGCACGGTGTTGCTCAGAGTGCCTGAAGCTGCCTAATCCTGCACAATCGGATACGGAATGCCCAACATCCTGGTTCGACGACCCTGGCAAGGATGGGCATGGTACCGGTAGTCATCGTCGCTACAAGGAAATCGTCCTTTTCGACGATGCCGCCAATACCGGCCATTGTTACGCTCTTTCGATCTGAATACCACACGCACGGCAAGAATTTCAAAAGAGAAACGCCGGCACCGAACGACAAGCGACTGGAGGAGAACCATGTCCGCGACCGCCCCGCCTGAACTGGTAACCCGCACCCTGCGCGTTACCGGATGATGATTTCTGCAAAACAGCTTTGTTTGCCCGAACCGTCCGGAGTCGCCTCCGGTCCCAACAACAAGAGGAGATCAACATGAAACTGCAGTCCGGTACACATGGAGTGACGACAAAGCGAACCGCAAAGCGAAGCCTAAAGTTGGGACTGTGGATGGCCGCGACAGGTATCGGCGCAAGCCTTGCCTTGCCGGTCCAGGCGCAGGAAACCTTCAAACTGGGCATCGTGACCTTCTTGTCGGGTCCGGCGGCGGAAAGTTTCGGCGTGCCGGCGGGTAACGCGGCCAAGATCCTCATCGAGCAGTTCAACAAGGGTAGTGCGCCCGCGCCTTACAACAAGAAGGGGTTCGGCGGCCTGACGGTGGAAACCGTGGTGGTCGACGAAGCAGGCGGTGCAACCAAGCAGGTGCAGGAACTGCGCAACCTGTACCAGCGCGAAAATGTCGACGCCGTCATCGGCTATGTCGGGTCGGGCGATTGCCTTGCGGTAGCCCCGGCGGCCGAGGAAATGAAAAAGTTGCTGGTGCTGTTCGACTGCGGCTCGCCCCGCATTTTCGAAGAAGGCAATTACAAATATGTATTCCGCACCGCCGCGCACGGCGCAATGGACAACGTGGCGCTGGCGCGCTACCTGAAGTCGCGCAATGTGAAGGTCGAAACCATGAACCTGATTAATCAGGATTATGCCTGGGGCCAGGACTCGCGCACCGATTTCGTGGCCGCCATGGGTCAGCTCTATCCGAATGCCAAAGCCGCCGGTGATCTGCTGCCTAAATTCGGCGCGGGTCAGTACGGCACCGAGATTTCCGCACTGGCACGCCAGCCGGCGGATATCGTCTACTCCAGCCTGTGGGGCGGCGACCTGCAAGCCTTTGTATTGCAAGCCGCGCCGCGCGGCCTGTTCAAGCGCAGCCAGCTGGTGCTGAGCGCGGGCGACCATGTGCTGCCTTCGCTGGGCGACAAGATGCCGGACGGCACTGTTCTTGGCGCACGTGGCGCTTACGGCATTCTGGCGGCGAAGAGTCCGCTCAACGACTGGTTCTGGAAGACATATCAGGATGTCCACGGACCGGCTGCTGTCGTGCAGGCGAGCTACCGGATGGCGCAGTCGCTGATGGGCGTCAAGCTGGCGGTGGAAAAAGCCATGGCAAAGAACGGCGGCAAGAAGCCGACACCGGAGGAACTTGCGGAAGCGCTGCGCGGCTCGGAGTGGGATTCACCGGGTGGACACATCAAGATGGCGCTGGCCAATGGGCAACAGGCGATCCAGCCTATCGCGATCGGGCGGACCAAATATGACCCGGCGAAAAAGATGGTGGTCGCCACCGACATCCAGCACTTCAAGGCGGAATGCGTGAACCCGCCGGCCAACATGAAGAGCCTGGACTGGATCAAAGCCGGCTTCCCGGGCGCAAAATGCGATCAGTAATACGCCACCTGTTGCGACCGCAAGCGACGAACCCGCCGAGCATTCGGCGGGGCGTCCTCGATGGCCATTCCCAGGAGGAAGCAAAATGGACCTCGTTCTGACCATCGGTGTCGATGCCCTGGTCTACGCGTCGTGGCTGTTCATCGTGTCCCTTGGGCTGACGCTAGTGTTCGGTGTGCTCAAGATCCTCAATATGGCGCACGGCAGCATCTACGCGCTGGGCGCCTACTCGGCGGCCAGTGTCGTTGCGCTGTTTACCACCTGGGGGATGTCTCCGGCCTGGTCGCTGGTGGCCATGCTGCTGGCAGCCGCGGGCGTGGCGGCGGTCGTCGGTCCGCTGTTGGAACGCGGTCTGCTCGCACGCTTTTATGGACGCGACGAGGTGTTGCTGTTGCTGGTGACGTATGCGTTGTTCCTGATGCTGGAGGATGGCACCAAGCTGTTGTGGGGTGTGAATCCTTATTACGTATCGGAGCCGTACAGCCTGTTCGGCAACGTCGAGATCGGTTCGCTTTCCTTCGTCGGTTATGACCTCGCGCTGATCGTGCTTGCCGTGGTGTGCGGCCTGCTGGTCTGGCTGGGGCTGAACCGGACGGTGGCGGGCAAGATCGTGCTTGCCGTCATCCATAACCCGGAGATGAGCGCGAGCATGGGTGTCAACGTGAACTTCGTCTACAGTGCCGCCTTTACCGTCGGTGTGTTTCTTGCGGCGCTCGGCGGCGCGTTCACCGCGCCGATGATCTCGGTACAACCGGGGGTCAGTGTGAGCGTCATTATCGTCAGTTTCGCGGTGGTCATCATCGGTGGACTCGGCAGTATTGAGGGCGCGGCCATTGGTGCCGTGGTGGTCGGTCTGGCGAGGGCGGTTGCGGTGCACGTGATGCCGGATGTCGAATTGTTCAGCGTCTACCTGGTGATGGCTGCGGTCCTGGTGTTCCGTCCCGAAGGCTTGTTCCAGAGCGTGAAAGCGAGGGTGATCTGACATGACGGCCATGAAAACCCTGCTCGTCGCCTTCGGCGTGACGCTTGCCCTGCTCGCGGCAGGGCTTGTCGCGCCAAAGTGGCTGCTATTCCTGGTAACGATGGCAGCTTCACACGGACTCGCCATTCTCGGGGTGGTCGTACTGTCGCGCGGCGGCGGCGCCACCTTCGGCCAGGGCCTGTTCTTTGCGATCGGTGCCTACGTGGCAGCCCTGGTATCGCTGCGCCTTGGCATCAACGACGCCATCCTGCGGGCGCTGCTCGGCGCACTGGCCGGTGCGCTGGTCGCCGGTATGGTGGCACCACTGCTGGCCCGCTACCGTGGCATCTTCTTTGCCATGCTGACGCTGGCCTTATCCATGGTTGCCTACGGCATCCTCAGCAAATGGACTGCGCTCGGCGGGACCGACGGATTCAACCTGCCACGTCCGACGCTGCTGGGCACGCAGCTTGCCACGGAACATGCGGATTACGTACTGTACGCGCTGACGGTCGTGTTTTCGATGATCGCCAGTCTCTGCATTGCGGTGTACTTCCGTTCGTCTTCGGGGCTCATATCGCTTGCGGTGCGCAGTAACGATTTGCGCGTGGAATACCTCGGCGCGTCGTCACGTGCCTCGCTGGCAATCGACTTTACGCTGGCGGGTGCCCTTGGTGGCCTCGGCGGCGCACTGACCGGGCTGGCGCTGGGGCATGTCGATCCGCAATTTGCCTACTGGACGACCTCCGGCGAATTTGTGTTCGCCGCGATCCTTGCGGGTTACCAGAGCGTGGCCGCAGTATTCGTCGCCTCCCTGGTGCTGGAAGTCGTGCGCTCGTTTTCCAATCTTTACTTCCCGACCACGTGGCAGCTGGCGCTGGGCATATTCCTGCTGGTGGTTGTGCTGTTCCGTCCAGCCGGCATCGGTTCGTTCTGGGTACGGCAGCGGCGTGCGCCGCGACCATCCCTGCCGGACGAGCCTGCACCTGCTGTCAAGGTAAAACCCGTCAGTCACCAGGGAGCGGCAACATGACGCCATTGCTTGCGGCAAAGGGTTTGAACAAGCGATTCGGCGCGGTAGTCGCGGCCGAGAACATTGACATCGAAGTCCCGGCCGGACAAAAGATGAGCCTGATCGGCAGCAACGGCGCGGGCAAGACCACATTCGTCAATATGGTGACCGGCTACCTCAAACCGGATACCGGCAGCATCTCGCTCGAAGGCGCCAATATCACCGCGCTCGCGCCACGCCATATTGCCCGTCTCGGTATTTGCCGCTCTTTCCAGATTCCACAGTTGTATCTGGACCTGAGCGTCATCGACAACCTGCTGGTTGCCGTGGCGGCCGCGCATTCGGCGGGGCTCTCGATGTGGAAGCGCGCCGACTCGCCCGACCGTTTCGAACGGGCCGAACAATTGATCCGCCGTTTCGGCCTGGGCCCGTATGCCTATCGCCGGGTCACTGAACTGCCCGGCGGTGTGCGCAAGCTGCTCGATATTGCCATGGCCATGGCGCGGCAACCCAAGTTGCTGCTCCTGGACGAGCCGACGTCGGGTGTCAGCGCGGACGAAAAATTTGACGCGATGGAGCGCGTGATGGAAGCGTTGTCACAGGAAGAAGTCACCGTCATGTTTGTCGAACATGACATGGATATCGTGGCCCGCTTTTCGGAAAGAGTGATTGCCTTCTACAGCGGTCGGATTATTGCCGATGCCGCACCAACGGAGGTATTGAAGAATCCCGAAGTGCAGCGTTACGTCACCGGAGGACACGCATGAGCCAGCATGCCTTGCTTGACGTGCAATCTCTCGAAGTCAGCATTCAGTCGATGGCTGCGCTGCGCGGCTTGTCGATGACTGTGCAGTCCGGCGAAATGATCGGACTGATTGGCCGCAACGGTGCGGGCAAAACGACTTTCATGCGCACGGTCATGGGTCATCTCCAGCCGTCTGGCGGTACGCTGACCTTCGGAGCCAAAGACCTGGTCAAGGCCAGTCGCAGCAGTCGTGCCGCAGACGGTATCGGCTACATGCCGGAAGACCGGGGACTGGTACCGCAATTGACAGTGGAGGAAAACATCCTGCTGCCGGTATGGGTGTCAAAGACGCTCAAGGCAAGGGCACGTCTCGACTTTGTTTATGGACTGATGCCGGAAGTGGCCGAGATGCGCGACCGCAAAGCGCTGTTGCTCAGCGGTGGTCAGCAAAAGCTGGTGGCGCTGGGCCGTGCGCTGGCAGTCGGCACCCGCATGCTGTTGCTCGACGAACCGTTTGAAGGCGTCGCCCCGGCACTGTCCCAGCGGCTGTCGGAGGTGATCTTCGCGCTCAGGGGCAAGGACCTCGCCGTCGTGATTTCGCAATCCGACCTCAATCATTCGCGCAAGTTTTTCGATCGCGAATACGTGATTGAACGCGGAGCCAATGTGGCAAAAGCGCCATGACACTTATTACACCAGGGCCGAGCATCATGCAAGGAGGATGAGGATGTGGGAAATCCAGCAACCGGCAACGCGAATGGAGGCGCACTTTGGCGACCGTGTGGTGCCGTGCTTTGCCGAACGGCCGCATAGCGTCTATACCATGTTTCGACAGGCGGTTGAATCCAATCCCGATGGCGAGGCGGTAATCTGCGGCGAGCGGCGACTGAGCTGGCGCGACCTGCACGCACAGGCCATGGCGGTTGCGGGTGGCCTGGCCCAGCGGGGCGTCGTGAAAGGCGAGCGCATCGCGCTTTTACTTGGTAATGATATCGAGTTTGTTGTGACGACCCTTGCTGCTGCGGCTCTGGGAGCGATCGTCGTGCCGCTCAGTATTCGCGAACAGAAGCCGGGCATTACTTATATCCTGAATCAATGCACAGCGGCGGTCATCGTCTACGATGCCGCCTTGGCCGACCGTCTTCCTGCGGCAGTCGACGTCGCGCATCTGAGGTTGCGGGTCTGTGTCGGTGACGATACCGGCACGAACGCGTTTGGCGCGCTGCTTGCCACGCCGGCGCTGGCAGAGGCCGTCGAGGTTCATGAAGAGGAGGTGGCAGCGATCCTTTATACCTCGGGTACGACCGGTCGCCCCAAGGGCGCAATGCTTACCCATGTCAATATCGTGCATTCGACCATGCATTACGAAAGCACGATGGCACTCACCAGTGCCGACCGTGGCGCGGCGGTGGTGCCGCTATCGCATGTGACCGGCCTGGTCGGCCTGCTCATGGTGATGGTACGCACGGCGGGCACACTACTCGTGGCGCCGGCTTTCAGAGCGGCCGACTTCCTGCCCTTCGCCGAGCGCGAACGCATGAGCTTCACGATCATGGTGCCCGCCATGTACAACCTGTGCCTGTTGCAGGATGATTTTGGACGACGCGATCTTTCCGCGTGGCGTGTCGGTGCCTACGGCGGCGCACCAATGCCAACCGCCACCATCGATGCATTAGCCCGTCAGCTTCCAGGGCTGGTGTTGATGAACGCCTACGGGGCCACTGAAACGACGTCACCTTCGACACTCATGCCGCCCGGCCAGACAGACGGGCATCGCGACAGCGTAGGCCGCACGGTGCAGTGCGGACACATCCTCATTATGGACGATGCCGGGCGTGAAGTGCCGCGCGATGAAACCGGAGAAATCTGGATAGGCGGCCCGATGATAGTGAAGGGTTACTGGGACAATCCTTCAGCAACCGCAGAAAATTTTACTGGCGGCTACTGGCACAGCGGCGACATCGGCAGCATGGACGCAGACGGCTATCTCCATGTCTTCGATCGGCGCAAGGACATGCTTAATCGCGGCGGTTACAAAATCTACAGCGTCGAAGTGGAGAACGTGCTGTGTCAGCATCCTGCCGTTCTGGAAGCGGCGGTGGTCGGAAAGCCTTGCCCCGTGCTCGGCGAGCGCGTGCACGTATTCGTCGCGCTGAAGGAAGGGCAAGGTGTGGCGCAGGACGAGTTGATCGCATTTTGCGCCGAACGCCTTGCCGACTACAAGGTACCGGAAAGCGTCACCCTGCGAACAGAGCCCTTGCCGCGTAATGCCAATGGGAAGCTGCTCAAACGCGACTTGCGGGAGCAATTGCTTGCGGAGCCGAAGGCAACGACGTGAATCCCGTGCCGTTGCAATCCGGGCGGCTAGGCGGTGCCGGCATCGAGGAACGGCAAGGCGCGCGCAATCAATAACTCGGGCGCTTCTTCGGAGATGTAGTGACCACAGGGAAGCGCTTCTCCACTGACGTTTTCGGCAACGTGCCGCCATTCCTGCAAGGGTTCAAAGCAGCGATGAACCACTCCCTGTTCTCCCCACAGAACGAGCAGGGGCATCCGAAGCCTGTGTCCATTGTCGAGGTCGGTCCTGTCGTGCTCAAGATCAATGCCCGCAGAGGCGCGGTAATCCTCGCATAATCCGTGGGCGGCGCCGGGAAGTGCAAGACAGCGCACATACTCCTGCAATGCACGGGGATCGAACGGTGCCAGTCCTGCGCTCCTGCGCCCCATGACATCTCTGATGTAGGCCGCGGGATCAGCTTCAATCAGGCGTTCGGGAAGCGGGGCCGGTTGGATCAGGAAGAACCAGTGCCAGTAGGCACGGGCGAACGCCTCGGTGGTTTTTGTGTACATCGCCAGAGTGGGAGCGATGTCGAGCAGGATCATCCGCTGTACGGCGGCAGGGTGGTCGGCCGCCAGGCGGTGGGCGACGCGTGCGCCCCTGTCGTGTGCCATCACGCTGAATTGCGGAAAGCCAAGCGACTGCATGACACGCAGTACGTCGCCGGCCATCGTCCGCTTGCTGTAATTGACGTGCTTGCCATCACCCACGGGTTTCGAAGAATCTCCGTAGCCTCGGAGATCGCATGCAACGATGGTGAATTGCTTGCATAGGGCAGGTGCGACCCGGTGCCAAATGGCATGGGTCTGCGGGTGGCCGTGCAGAAGCAGAAGCGGAGGGCCGCTGCCGCCGACTACCGCATGTATTTTCACTTCGGGGGAAGTGTCTATGTACACCGAACGAAATCCGGGAAACAGCGGAGTGGTTACCATGATAGCTTCGTAATGAGGGTGAATGAAAGATCAGGCGGTCTGGAGGACGTGGATTTCCTCAAACATGCATCATACAAGCCTCTCCAGGAGACCGCGTTTCCTATTGTCGGTTCATGGTGCGTCCGGTAACCGGTCAATCCTGATTCGAGCGGTAGATGCCAGGTCCTTCAGCCAGGGATTCTCCGCTTGCCACCGGCTTGCGAATGCCTTGATTGATGACAAGTGAAGCAGCGATGCGCCCAGCATGTCGAGGCCATCCATAAACATCCGACGGTGGCGATCACTCAGTGCGAAACGGGCTGTTCCGGTCGCGCTTGAAACTTCGAGATGTTCCACATCGACGCGCACGTGCATCGGCGATGGCGAGGACGCTGCTTCGGCGAAGAGACGTCGCAAATCCTCTTCCGATACGGTCACCAGCATCAGGCCATTGTTCATCGCGTTCGAGTAGAAAATCTCCCCGAAGCTGGACGCGATAACCGCCCGCACCCCGAACTGCTGGAGCCCCCAGACGGCGTGTTCCCGGCTTGAACCGCACCCGAAATTCGCTCCGCCCAGGATAATGGGTGCCTGGGCAAACTCGGGTTGGTTCAGCACAAAATCTTCGCGCGGATGTCCCTGTCCGTCGAAGCGCAAGTCGTACAGCACGCCGCGATCGAGACCTGCCTTGTCAATGCCACGCAGGAACTGCTTGGGCATGATCTGGTCGGTGTCCAGGTTGGCGATAGGCAGCGGAGCCACGATTCCTTCAATAATGGAGCTCTTACTCATGATTTTCCAGCAGCTTTCTGACGTCAGTGATTTTTCCGGTGACCGCCGCTGCGGCCGCCATGGCAGGGCTCATCAGGTGAGTGATAGCGCCTCGACCCTGACGCCCCTCGAAATTCCGGTTGGTGGTGGAGGCGCACCGTGTACCGGGTGCAAGCACATCGTCATTCATGGCAAGGCACATTGAGCACCCTGGCTTACGCCATTCAAATCCTGCCGCGATCAGCTTTGCCGCGATACCCTCCTGCTCTGCCTGATCCCGGACTGCTCCCGATCCGGGAACCACCATGGCACGCACCCCTGGTGCAACCTTGTGATTGCCGATCACCTCGACGACTGCGCGGAGATCCTCAATGCGGCCGTTCGTGCAGGATCCGATAAATACGTGTTGGATGCCGATACCCTCTATCGGCATGCCGCTGGTTAATCCGGTGTACTGCAGTGCCCTGGCATCCGACGCGTCTTCTGCTGCCGGAATGAGACCTGTGACCGACATTGCCTGATCGGGGCTCGTCCCCCAAGTGACAGTCGGGACTAGTTCGGTCGTATTAAAGAAGTGCTCAACGTCGAAGCTGGCATCCGGATCACTGCGAAGAGTACGCCACTGCGCCAGCGCGCGTTCCCGCAGGTCCGCGTCGCCCGCCAGATCCGGGCAATGGGCCAGAACGTACTGTATCGTCGTTTCGTCCGGGGCGATCAGCGCGCCCCGCGCACCTGCCTCCACCGCCATGTTGCAAAGTGTGAAGCGTGCCTCCGCACTAAGGGAAGCAATGGCAGAGCCGCAGAATTCAACGACGTAGCCGCGCGCCCCTTGTGCGCCGATTTGAGCAATGACCATGAGCACCAGGTCCTTTGCCGTTGTCCCGGCCGGAAGCGCCCCGTCGATCCGAATCCGCATGTTCTTCGCCAGGCGGTAGACCAGTGTCTGCGTTGCCAGGAGATGCTCGACCTCGGTGGTGCCAATCCCAAAGCCAAGGGCACCGAGTGCGCCATAGGTTGTCGTGTGGCTGTCTCCGCAGATGACGACCATGCCCGGCCTGATCATGCCGTGCTCCGGCGCGATGACATGCTCGATGCCCTGCCACCGGTCGTTCGTATCGAACAGGGGAATGCCATGCTTGTCGCAGTTGCGCTTAAGGTTGCTGGCCTGGAGCGCGGAGTCTGCGTCATTGATGATGCGGATTTTGTCCGGATGCGTTGGAATGATGTGACTGACCGTGGCGACGTTCTGCCCTGGGTACAAGGTCTTCAATCCGCGCTCGTCCAGGCCGGCGAAGGCCTGGGGACTGGTGTATTCGTTCATCAGGTGCAGGTCGGCATACAGCAGGACATTGTCTTCGTCCAACTCGACGACCGTGTGCGAGTCCACCAGCTTTCTGTAAAGAGTCTTGCTCATTTGGTTCTGTCGGTTGGGATTATTCGGCGCTGATGCCGCGTTCCTTGATTAGCTTGTTCCACGCAGGAAGTTCCTGCGTCAGACGAGCCTGTGCTTGTGCCGGTGTGGAGGGAATCGGATCGAAGCCATCCCTGACCAGCTTGTCCTTCAACTCCGGCGAACTGATTGCCTTGTTGAGTGCGGCGTTGAGCTTGTCGATGATCGGCCTGGGTGTATTCGCCGGTGCAAAAACCATGAACCAGGTTTCGAAGTTGTATCCTGTGGCGCCCGATTCCTGAAGGGTCGGCACGTTCGGCAACAGCGCAGAACGCTTCGGTCCTGTCACACCGATCGCGCGCAGCTTCCCGCTCTGCACGTGGGGAACGGCGGCCGACAATACAGGAAAGCTCATATCCACCATGCCTGCCATCGTGTCAACCAACGCGGGTCCGCCGCCTTTGTATGGCACGTGCACAATGTCGACTTTTGCAACATCTTTGAACAACTCCGCAGCCATATGAAAAGTGCTGCCGGGCCCAGCGGATCCGTAGTTGTACTTGCCGGGATTGGATTTGGCGAGGGACAACAATTCTTTCGTGTCCTTGGCCGAATATTTGGGATTGACGACCAATACGTGCTGCGACGCGGCGACCATGCCGATCGGTGCCAGGTCCTTGAGCGTGTCGTAAGGCATTTTGGCGAACAGCGAAGGATTGATTGCCAGCGAGACGGTCTGGAGACCGATTGTGTAGCCATCAGGTGTGGACTTTGCCACCGCGTCGACACCGATGTTGCCGCCCGCACCAGCCTTGTTTTCAATAAAGATGTTGCCACCAGCAGCTTTTGCCCATTCATCCGATATGCGGCGAGCGACGATGTCTGCGCTTCCGCCGGGGGCATAGGGCACCACCAGCCGTATTGGACGCGACGGGTAGTTATCCGCGTGAACTGCAGTCGATGCGAGGACAGCTGCGGCAAGCAGCGCGATGTTCAGTTTCATGGTCTCTTCCGATTGTTAAAAATGGATTGCGGGTCCGGATTGTTGGCCGGTGTTATCGGTGAGATCATCATATTCAAAAACAGGAGCGTTATAATGCACCATTATTTATTTCATTCAGTCGCACAGGTTAAGAATGGACGGCCTTTCCGATTTGTCGTTTTTCGCACTGGTAGTGAAGCGCGGAACCTTGGCCGCGGCCGCGCAGGAACTGGGGGTGACTCCTCCTGCTGTGAGCAAACGGCTGGCGGCGATCGAAGCACGTTTGCGGGTCAGGCTGCTTAACCGGACTACGCGCCGGATGAGCCTCACTCCGGAGGGAGAGACGTATTTGACAGAAGGCGAACGGCTGGTCGCCGAACTCGACGCACTGGAGCGAAAAATCTCCGGCGGAAGCGTCGTCCCACAAGGCCTGCTGAGAATTAATGCGACCCTCGGCTTCGGCCGGAAGTATGTGACACCTGAGCTTTCTCGCTTCGCACTCCGGTATCCCGAGGTAGAGGTACAGATGCATCTGAGCGACCGGCCAGTGAATCTGGTGGAACAGGCTTTTGATCTGGCAATTCGTTTTGGCGAACAACCGGATGCGCGTATTACCGCGCGCAAGCTGGCAAACAACCGTCGCTTCCTGTGTGCGTCCCCTGCCTATATCTCCGCACGAGGGGTGCCGAACTCACCGCGCGACTTGCACAGTCACAGTTGCATCGTCTTGCGAGAAAGCGATGAGATCTACGGGAGCTGGCATTTTCGTTCGGGGACAAGGCAGGATACCGTCAAGGTAAGAGGTCCACTCAGCACGAACGACGGAGAAGCGGCGCTTGCCTGGGCACTCGACGGACATGGCATCGTTCTTCGGTCCGAATGGGATGCGGCCCCCTACTTGCGATCCGGGCGGCTGCGTCTGCTACTGACGGACTGGGCTGCGCCGCCTGCTGACATCTACATTCTTTTCCCTGCCAAGAGCCATTTGCAGGCGAAGACCCGGGCAATGGTCGATTTCATGCTCGATGCGTTCGCGGACAAACGAAGAACGGACCGACTCAATAGCAACGACCTCGAACTGCTTTGGTGAGAGATGGCAAGTCCTGTCATTGCCATACCTAACGGCAAGCGCACTTTGGGTACCAGCTTTTAACAGAAACCCTGATTCACCCGGCAACCGTTTCGCCTGTCCGGGCGCGGCGCGTGTTCGCAATGGCTTTTGCACGGGCTTTCTTCATCCAGAGCCATGCGCCCGAGAACGACAGCAATGCGAGGCTAAGGCCCACAAGCACCTGTAGCCATTGCGTGACGGTACCGCCGTACACTCCCGTATGAAGCGGAAACAGCCAGCTCTGAATTTTCACCGCCCGGTTCGCTTCCAGGGCGTTATCGACCCGAAGTACGCTCCCGTCATATCGGCTGAACCAGACAAAGGATCGGCCGAATTGATGCATTTCGCCGTTGAGTCGCATGCGAACCCCAACCGCACTACTATCTTTTACGGGCAATGTTAGCCTAGTGATTTTCCCGTCCGGGAACATCGACTGGGCTTCCCGCAGCATGCGATCGATCGATGCCTGCTCAACCGATGTCGAGGGAGCTTTGGGCGCAGGCTGCCGAGTCCCGCTACCAGTCGTCGCAATGAGGAGAGGCTCGGTGATCAGGTCATAAAGCGCAAGTGCGGACCCTGTCAGAGCAGTCAGCAAAATCAACACCGCTGCGACGGCGCCGCTAACCCGATGCGCGTCGAACCAAACCCGAAACGCTCCTGCGCGCCATTTGATTGAAAAGGCCTGTTTCCACTTTCCGCCTTTGGGCCACCAGAGAAAGATGCCAACCAGCGTGAGCAGTATTGCGCTAAGGCCGACCCAGCCTTGAATCTGCTTGCCAGTCTTGCCGGCCAGGAGGTGTACATGGAAATCAATCAGCAGTCCGGTGACCGAATCGTTGGGATGCCGGACACCGAGGATTTGGCCGGAATAGGGATCCGCGTGGGCTCGCAAGCCACTCGGTTGAAACACAACCTGCGCTGACTCCGCAGGGGCCAAGGGCATATAGACAAAGGCGGGAGTCTCCGCAGGCAAGACCGCTTTCGCATTCCGAAGGAGCGCATCGACTTGCAGCGCGGCATTGAGAGGACGAGAGATTGTCAGTAACTCCGGGTTGAGATAGGAGTCGATTGCTTTGCTAAAGACAATTGCACTGCCGCTCAGTCCGCTGCCTATCAGGAAAAGCCCCACGGCAAGGCCGAGATAGCGATGGAGAAATACAAGGATCTTTCGCATAGTCGCAGGCACGAGACAAGGGAAACGCACCAAAATGGTTAAAAATTGCCGCTCAGGATAGCAAGTATAGTATCATCGGTAAATGCGAATTAGTCGCATTTACATTAATTTTCCGAAAGGACCTTATGCAGCCCCGCCTGACCGTGCTTGCCAGCGCGCTTTCCCTGGCCTTTTCCGCATTCCCTGTCCTTGCCCAGACAGCGGCCGCTCAAACAGAAAAAGAACTTGGCACCGTCACGGTCTCCGCAGAAAAGATGGGAAGTTACAAGAGCAACAGTGTCCAGGTGGGAACCTTCCGGGATGTCGCACCGATCGATGTACCCCAGACCAGCAATGTCGTCACACGCGAGGTTCTTGATGCGCAGGCAGCGTCAACTTTGTACGGCGCGTTGCGCAACACCGCCGGTGTCACGCGCTCGCAGCTCAATGGCTCGACCTACGACAACATCGCCATTCGTGGCATTCTTGTAGAAAATCGCGGCAATTACCGCCTCAACGGCAGTCTTCCGATCATTAATCTGGTCGACATCCCGCTTGAAAACAAAGAGCGGGTGGAAGTTTTGAAGGGCGCATCTTCCCTGTACTATGGCTTCGTGCCGCCGTCCGGCATCGTCAACCTCGTCACCAAGCGGGCAACCAGGGAGCCGGTCACCAGTTTTGCCGTGACGGCCAACCAGCATGGCGGCGCGTCGGCTCATGCCGACATTGGCCGTCGCTTCGGAGAACAGGAACAATTCGGCGCGCGGATTAACCTTGTCACCGGGCGCGAGGATATCGGGGTCGAACGCTTCTCGGGCGACCGGCAGCTTGCATCGGCCGCGCTGGACTGGAAAGCGACCAGGGACCTGTCGTTCAAGCTCGATCTTGAACATTACCGCAAGGACGTGTCCGAACAGGCCGCCATCGCGCTGTTACCCGCTTCCGGCGGCAGGATTGCGTTGCCGGACGTTCCCGATAACAAGCGCAACCTGGCTGGCGAATGGCAGAACTACGACGCGCAGGCAACCAATGTGCTGTTCCGTACCGACTATCGTTTAAGCGATAACTGGAGCGTGCTGGTGGAAGGCGGGCATGCAAAAACCGAGCGCGACCGCAACTTTTCCCAGTTCCAGAACTACAGCCTGACGACAGGTGCCGGCACCCTGCGCACCTTCTTCAATCGCGGGCAGGAATGGGAGAACACAAATTATCGGACTGAGCTGATGGGCGTCTTGCCGGGATCCTGGATGTCGCATGAGCTCACCTTGGGTTTCACACGAAACGATCGCGACGCGGTGTCGATCTCTAACGGAACATTCGACACGCCACAGAACCTGTACAACCCGATTGATATCGCCGAGCGCTCCCCGACGGGAGCGCCGGTACGCGCACCGTCGACCATCAAGGACCGCGGGTGGTATGCGCAGGATCGCATCTCGTTCGGTGAACAGTGGCAGCTGACCGCCGGCGTGCGCACGAGCCGCTATGAAAGTACGACGTCGACCACGCGCTATAGCACCGATGAACTGAATCCCGCCGTCGCGTTGATGTACAAGCCAGTTTCCAATGTTTCCGTCTATGCCAGCTACATCGAGGGCGTGGAGGAAAGCGGTCAGGCCCCGGCGAACCGCGCGAATGCCGGTGAACTGCTGGCCCCTGCGGTCGCCAAACAGAAGGAAATTGGCGTCAAGGCCGAGGTCGCCCAAGGGGTGCTGCTGCAGGCTGCCTATTTTGACATTGACCGCCCCTCGACCGACATCGACGCAGCGAACCGTTTCGTGCTCAACGGACTGGCTGAATACAAGGGGATAGAACTTGCCGCCTCCGGCGAGATCACGAAGCAGCTCTCGCTGATCGGATCTGCTCTGTTTATGGATGCCGAGCAGAAAAATCTCGCGAATGCCGCTACCTATGGCAAGACTCCGGAAAACACGCCGCGTCGCACAGGCAGCCTGTTTGCCGAGTACCGGCTTGCGCAAGTGCCGGGCCTGGCGCTGAGCGGCGGGGTGTTTTACGTCGGCGAACGTCCTGTGAATAACGCGAATCAGGCCTCCATTGGCGGCTACACCACTTATTCTCTCGGCGCGCGCTACATGACAAAACTGGCCGGAAAGCGTACTACCTTCCAGGCCGTGCTGGACAACGTCACCGACAAGAATTATTGGAGCACCGCCGGTAACGGTTTCATCGGCGTGGGTAACCCGAGGACACTGAAAGTCGCCGCAAAGGTCGACTTCTAAGTTATCAGAATAAAGAACACTGAGATGAAAAAAACATTCGTTGCTGTAACCTTGGGCGTATGCCTTTCTCTGTTGAGTCCATTCTCGATCGCTCAAGCCTCTTCGCCCGTCCAGGGTGTCGTTGCGCACTATGCCAAGCTGGTCCATGCGAGCTATTCGGATGCGCTTTCTGCTGCCCAACGGATGGACCAGGCCATCAATGAATTCCTGACTGCCCCTTCCAATGACTCCCTTGCGAAGGCACGAAAAGCCTGGCTCGACGCGCGAGAAGTGTACGGGCAGACCGAGGCATACCGCTTCTACGGTGGGCCCATTGATGATAGCAACGGCCCCGAAGGCCGCCTCAATGCATGGCCGATGGACGAGTCGTATGTGGACTTCGTCGAAGGCAATGACAAGGCAGGCATCATCAATAATCGTAAACAACCGATCACGAAGAAGGCTCTCGCTGCCTTGAACGAACGGGACGGCGAAGAAAACATCGCATCCGGCTGGCATGCAATCGAGTTCATGCTTTGGGGACAGGATCTCTCCGAGACCGGTCCCGGCAACAGGTCGTACGAGGATTTTGTCGACGGCAAGAAACCCAATGCAGATCGCCGCCGCCAGTATCTGAAGGTGACAAGCGCGTTGCTCCTCGACGATCTGCGGTCGCTGGTAAAGGCATGGTCTCCCGGACCGGCGTCCAACTACCGTGCAAGCTTCGAAAAGGGCGGCCAGGAATCCCTGCGCAAGATCTTTGTGGGATTAGGTTCTTTATCGCGCGGCGAGCTGGCCGGCGAGCGTCTGGAAGTGGCGCTGGCGAGTCAGGACCAGGAAGACGAGCACAGCTGTTTCTCTGATAACACACATCGTGACGCAGTCGCCAATGCAAGGGGGATAGAAAACGTCTGGCTCGGCGAGTACAAGCGACCGGATGGTGAAGTGTTGAAAGGCCCGGGGCTGCAGGCGCTGGTCGCAGCGAAGGATGGCGGACTGGCCGATAAGACGACCCGTCAGATCCGCGCCTCCGTGGAGGCAGCGGAAGGCATTCAGGCGCCGTTTGACCGTGAAATCGTTGGCGGCAAGGATGCGCCGGGCAGGAAGCGCGTACAGAAAACGATCGACAGTCTGGTCGAGCAGTCGCGCAACCTGGTGGAAGCCGCGAACGCCGTCGGAATCAAGCGTCTGACACTGGTACAGCCGTGATCAAGCTTGCCCCCTTGCTCGTCGGAACGGTGCTTGCCGCGGCAGGCGCTGCTATGCTTCACGCAGCCGTGCCGTTCGACGGCAATGACCCGCAAGGCGAATTGACTGGCGGAGCGACGACCGTGCATGCGGATGGGCGCAATGCCTTCTCGTTCCCGGCGGCGAACCTCGATGACGATGAACGCACCCGGTTTGTTATCGGCAATTCTTTCTTCCGCCGTAACTGGGTCCAGGCCCCCGCGTCGACCACTGCGCGCGACGGACTAGGCCCGCATTTCATCGCTCGCTCTTGCGGCGGCTGTCATGTGCAGGATGGCCGCGCTGCGCCGCCGGCGTTCCGCAAAGGTCTGAGCGATGAGCAGCCCGTCGGCTTACTGCTGCGGCTGTCGGTCCCCGGCAAGGGCGATTTCGGCGCGCCGAAACCCGAGCCCACCTACGGCGATCAATTCGCCAATCTTGCCGTCCAGGGCGTCAAGCCGGAAGGGCAGATTGTGATGCATTGGAAAGCAATCCATGGGCGTTTTGCCGACGGCAGCACTTATACTCTGCAAAAACCGCTGTACGGTTTTCGCAAGCTTGCCTACGGCCCGATGGCGAAGGATGTCATGGTCAGCCCACGCATCGCCCCGCAACTGATCGGTGTTGGTTTGCTTGAAGCCATACCCGAGCAAGAGATTCTACATAACGCCGCGACGCAGGCGGCTTCACTCGGAGCCATCAAGGGCGTCCCCAACCGCGTCTACGATGCTTTCGCCGAGCGCGAAATGATTGGCCGCTTCGGCTGGAAAGCCAATGCCGCCACTCTGGCGCACCAGACTGCATCTGCATTCCTGGGTGACATCGGTATCACCTCGACCAGGTTTTGGCGCGAGGCCTGTACCGAGAAACAGAAAGATTGTCTCGCAGCCAGGAGCGGCAGCCATCCGGACACCAAGGGCGAAATCGATGATGAGACTTTGGCCAACGTGATCTTTTACCAGGCCAACCTGGCACCGCCGGCACGCCGCCTCAAGGACGAGGGCCGTATCGAACAGGGCAGGCAGCTGTTCATGCAGGCGCAATGCGCGGTCTGCCATCGGCCAAGCTATACGACGGCCGAAGGCCCCTTTCCCAATCTGACGAGCAAGGCCTTGCAGGGACAGAAAATCTGGCCTTATACCGATCTTCTCTTGCATGACATGGGCGACGACCTGGCTGATGGACGTCCGGATTTTTCCGCCAGCGGCAAACAGTGGCGCACATCGCCGCTGTGGGGCATCGGTCTGCTTAAGGATGTCAACGGCCACACCCGACTGCTACATGACGGCCGCGCTGACGGCGTGCTGGAAGCCATCCTCTGGCACGGCGGCGAAGCCGAGGCCAGCAAGCAGCAGGTGCTGAAGATGAATCAGGCCGAACGGTCGGCGCTCGTGAAATTCGTGGAGTCTCTATGACCAACCCGGTTTGCAGGCGCATCCTTCTAAAACTTGCGGCAGTTGCGCTGTTCACCCCGGCCACGGCCAACCTGGCGGCACAATCTTCCAGGCCAGACATTGCTACGCCGTTTTACAAGCCGGAAGATGTTGTCACCGGGCTTTATCAGCACTGGGCGCAGCCGCGCTCAGCGGCATTCGTGGATGCGGCAAAGCAAATGCACCTGGCACTGACCACATTCTGCGGCAATGCACCCGGTAGCTCCGCGGCCAATATCCGCGAGGTGCGTAGTGCGTGGAAGGCCGCGGCGGCCGGCTGGGAGCGGCTATCCGCTGTCCCGTTCGGGCCACTGATCGAGCGCCGTTCGGTGCGCGCCATCGACTTCACGCCGACCCGTCCTTCACTCATCGAGCGAGCGATCAAGCAAGCGCCACGCGGCGCGGCGGCCATGGAGCGCATTGGCTCTCCCGCAAAAGGCTTTCCTGCTCTGGAGTGGCTGTTATGGGAAAAGCCCATCGACAGAGGTACTCAGGCCTGTGCATATGCCGTCGAGGTAGCGGCCGACATCACGCGGGAAGCTGAGGCTCTGAAAGCTGCCTTTGCTGATGCCAACCCGGGTGACTGGGACCCCGAGCAAACTGCAGATGCATTTACGGAGTTCGTGAATCAGTGGGTCGGTTCGATGGAGCGACTCCGCTGGCAAGAAATCGAGCGGCCCGTACGTGAGGCTAAGTCCACATCTCGCAGTGCGGCGCGTTTCCCGCGTCAGCTCAGCGGTGCCACATCGGCCAGCTGGGCTACCCATTGGGCGTCGTTGCGCGAGCTGGCCGTATCCAAGGAACAAGAAGCGCCGCAACCTGGTCAAGCCCTCATCCCGATGGAGCTGTATCTGCGTGGCCGTGGCCACGCAGCGCTTGCACAACGGTGGCAGCAGGCCTTCGGGCAAGCCGGCACCGCCATGCAGGGACTCTCTCCAAATACGCAGAGTCGACTACTTCCGGCAGCAAAGCGGCTGGCAACGATCAAGCGGATGGCCGAGGATGAAATTGCACCGGCGCTCAACGTCAGCATCGGCTTTTCCGACGCAGATGGTGACTGACAAGAACACTACGCGGTTTCCTGGCCGTCGACGCGTTCTCATCGCCTCGCTGCTTAGTTGCGTCACGCCCGCATGGAGTGCATCGATCCCCGCTTCAAAGCTGCGCATCGCTGCGGCATGGAACGACGGACATGGTCACCATATCGGCGTCTTGGCAAGGCGTGCCGAGGGAATGCTGCCTGTGGCACGCGTTGAAGTGCCGACGCGCGCCCACGGGGTGCTCATGGAAACCGACGGCAGTCTACTGGCTGTCGCTCGACGGCCCGGTGACTGGATGCTGCGGTGGTATCCCGGACGGGGGGCGCCGTACTGGGTCTGGGCCGAACCCGGCCGGGCATTCAATGGACATGTCGTTGTCGCTAGTGGCGGCAAACGACTGTTCTCGACCGAGACTAACCTGGAGACGGGGCAGGGACTGATCGGCGTATGGGATGCACAGTCGCTGGAAAAGCTGGATGAGTGGGACACACATGGTATTGATGCTCACATGATGTTGATGGACGGGGAAACGCTGTTGGTGGCGAACGGAGGTGTTCCGACCCAGCCCGAGACAGGGCGAATCAAGCGCAACCTCAATACAATGGCCTCATCGCTGGTCCGTCTCGATGCACGCAGTGGCGCACTGCTGGGACAATGGAAGCTTCCTGACCACCGTTTGAGCATGCGCCATATGGCGCGTAACGGCTCGCGCGTCGGCATCGCCATGCAGGCCGAGCACGACGTCAAGGCAGAGCGCGACGCAGCACCGGTTCTGGCCGTGCTCGACGGTGACACGCTGGCTATCCCGGACGCGGTACGCGTGCCGGGGCTGGCAGGATACGCTGGCGACATTGCTGCCTGGGACAACGGTTTTGCGATAGGCGCGCCGCGTGCGAATGCAGTATTACGCTGGCGCCCCGATGAAGGATGGCTGCCGCCACTAGCGTTGCAGGACGGCTGCGCTATTGTCTCGGCCGGAGGTCCCAACTTCTGGGCGAGCGGAAGTGCCAAGGCGCTCGGCGTTGAATCAGATTCAAGGGTAATGCTCAACCTGCCGGCAAACCTCAAAATAGATAATCATTGGGTTCTCGCCTGATATGGAGGCTAGGCCGCCTGACGCCGAAGCTTGTGAAGGTCTGCTTGTGGGATACAGCCCGTCACCCGGCGGAGTGAACGATCTGGAAGCGCATTCATTCCATCCGGGTTAAGGCTGCAATACACCAGCCTGACGCGGTTGGGCGATCACTTTAAGGATACGGACATGCACTGACTGACCGTCAGGCCTGGGCCACTCGATCTGGCTACCCTCGGCCAGCCCCAATAGTGCGGTCCCAATGGGAGTGAGGACCGATATCTGGTTGGTTCCGTTGCCAATATCCGAGGGGTAAACCAGCGTCATGCAAAATTCTTCTTTTGGTGACGTGATCTCAAACTGTACTGTTGAATTCATGGTCACTACCGTGGCCGGCATCTGATCAGGTTCAACAATATTTGCGCGCCCCAGTTCATCGAGCAATGCATTTTTGCTCTCGATCGCGGATGCCGGAAGAAGATCGGCAATCGTCTCAAGGCGTTCGGCATCAACTGCCGAAACAATGATGTCAGGTTTCATTCGTATTACTCCGTTAAGTGTGAAGTGAAGCACCGACTGTGCTCCATGTTAAATGTACATTGGCGCTCCTATGCTTAATCAAAGCGCGCTTTCCTCCCGGTTTCGGCATTTTTTTTACTAAGCGGCCGGCCTGTCATCCCAACCACCGGGGGCTGCAGTTGAGGCAACAAGGAGGTCACAGGTTGTACGATCCATTAGACGCTGCGCGGTGCTTCCCAGCAGGCGTTCCTCAAAGCGCGATTTGCCGTGTCTCCCGATGGCGATCAGGTCAGCGCGCATGCGCTTGGCGTAATCACACAGTACAGGAACTGTGTGCCCATAATGAATGGCGCGAGTGATCAACTGCTTCCGTGGCCCCAACTGGGTAATGAACAGATTGAGCTCTCCACGTGCCTTTTCGCACATAGCCATCCGGCTGGTGTTCAGCGCTTCTGTATTGAGCCCCGACTCTGGCATGATTCCTTCGTCCGGGACCAGGCAGGCGTGAAGAAACGTGAAGTGGGCCGATGGCGCCATGGCTAGCGCATAGCGCGCAGCTTCCTTTGACTCTTCCGAAAAATCTATCGCAACCAGTACCTTCGTGTACGTCCGCGCCGGATCGGTGTGTACCAGAAGCACCGGCCGATTACAAAGGCGGACGAGTTCGTCGTTATCGTCCCGCGTGAAAAAATCGGGTACGAATGTTTTCGATCGCGCCGCAACAATCGTCAGATCCGCATTCAGTTCATCGGCTCGCCTGGCAATCGCGGAAGCCGGTTTTCCCACGGCCAATGAACGTATGCACTGCAACGCTTCCACGCTCTGGATGAGCGAAACCGGGAGTCGGTTCTCAACGAGGACGTTATCTACCGCAGTGGTATCCAGTTCAGTGCTTTGGGATGCGGTAGCAGGCGTATTTAACCCCATCCTTGTTTCCTGTACGGCGAGAATCTCGAGCGTGCTGACCTTCAATTCGACACTGAGCATTGCAGCACGCGTCTCGGCACGCCTTGCTTGTTCCGAATAGTCGGTAGCGACTAATATAGTTTCAATACGATGCATACCATTCCCCTCAATACGTAATACGGCGCTGAACAGTCGAAGCCACTGGACGGTTAATTCGATGGCGCCACAGTTACCGCCACCGGACGGATGAGCCGTCCATTGATTGCGTAACCTTTTTGTTCTACGCTGGCCACGACCGGAGTCGAACCGATATCGCTGGATCTCGACAACAATCGATGCCTGTTTGGATATAACGTGTCTCCCGGGTTCGCCTGCAACTCCACCAAACCCTGCTTTTCTAGCGCAGCCTGGAAAAGCTTGAGCGTGAGCGCCAGGCCGGAACGTAATGCCTGCACATCCGTGGTATTTATCATTAGCGCAGCCTCCAGCGAATCCTTAAAGGGCAGTAGTGATCTTGCAAACTCTTCGATAGCGAATCGGTGCGCATGCGCAAGGTCAGCCTCCGCCCTTCGTCGTGCATACTCAACATCGGCAATGGCGGCGCGCACCGAGTTCTGTAATGTCGCAATATGCTCATCCACAGCCTGGAGTCGCTTGGCAATACGGATCTGGTGCGCCGCTTTCGACTCTCTATCCTGATCTTTAGCGGCGTTATCCGGTTTCATGGCCGAGGATTCAGATTGCTGGTACTTATCATCGTTGTTGCAATGATTGTTTGTGTCTCGCATTGCTGGCTCCATCATCGTTATGCCTGACTGGCACACAAGTTACGAATGCCGCTTCATCTGGCTTGCAGTGAAGCAATCCGCCCCCAATAGGCTTAATACCAATCCCAACCCTCGTCGTCAATAGCCCGCTATTGACTCCTCCTGCGCCTTGCCAGTCAAAAAAATCCATCGATCTCATTTGTCACGTTACAGGTTGGGATTGGTATAAGGTCTGGACTCTGCGGTGCCAGAGGCATCGCGCTTGAACTGCGCATGGCTGCAGGTGTCGTCGTACACGGTTTGAACTCCCACAATTTCGATGTACTGGACCTGGTTGAAGGGCAGCGTCACGGCGACGACGCTGCCGACGACGCGTCCGAGCAGAGCCATTGCCAACGGTGCGAGAAGCGAGATTTTTGCCAGGGCCTCGCTTGCATCCTGTGGACACACGATAACAATCGAGTTCAGCTGCGATGTGCCGATGGCGCGATAGACCACTGTCGCGTACAGCGAGACATAGTCATCGCGTCGGCTGTTCTCCGGCAGCAGGATGGAGGTCGTGATCAGTTCAATGATCCGTTCTGCATGGTTGAACTTGACCTCACGCAGGCGTAACAGGTTCTCCGCCAGCCTGCTAAGGATGGATGCGTCATGCTGCGACAAGTAACGTTCGATTTTCATGGCAATAGATCCCCATGACCGCATGGTTTGGCTACGGTCATTTGAAAAAGACATGGGATGCCGGCCAGGGAGGCGGGCACGTCATTCGAATTTCGGGTGGGGTGGCTCGGGAGGCGGTGAGAACCGATGGTTCTCTTCAGCGCTCGCCGAGCCTAAGAGAGGCAGGCGAGGTCTCGGGTGGACAGCTGCGCGCGACCGGCATTCGGAAGCAGATACCCGAACGCGGTGCGGGACAGAACATGGTCAGGAATAAACAGCGAAGCCATAGGTGACACTCCCTCGTTCAGGGACGAACAGTTGCGATTCATCAGAATGCAGATCTTGTTCACGTTGGCGTCAGTATGGAGGTAGGCTAATTTCAGTTGAGTATATACACATTGCACAATTCGTCAACTCCGTTGCTCAACGCTGATGAGATTGACCAACCGTTGCGTGTCATGCCAAATATCAACACATTGCATCATGATCATCCCGACATGACCCTGGCCCTCATCAATGTCTGTACGTAAGGCCGGGGTTTTTTAGACATGACATTCATGAGGGTGCTGCATTACCGGATCTTGACTGAGGTGGCAAACGACCTGCCACTCACAAGGCCTTAAGTTGCAATGGAATGGGAACGCAGCTAGTTTTGCAAACATCTAATCTTTTGAAACACTCAGGGGAGGGGAGCGACAATGCATGCCAACGGCATCAAAAAGGATGCAGCCAGGGCGCGCCGCACCAAAACCCTGCATCGGTTTGCCGCCGTGGTATCTATGCTTTGAGCTGATCACGCGACACTCCACGTCATTGTTGTCGCCTCGAACTGCGTGGAGAAAGCCATTTGTATAACCACAAATAACTAACACGATTTAAACAAAGAACGGAATGATGGCCATGGACCTACAAGAGCACAAACGATGGAATGTCCTCGACAACGACAACGACAGCGACAGCGACAGCGACAGCGAGTTTACGGAGGTCGATTGGCGTCGTCTGCTAAGCCATCTAGGTGAAGACCCAGATCGTCAGGGGCTTCATGAGACGCCACGGCGTGTGGCAAAAGCATGGAAACACTGGACCGCCGGCTACCATCAGGATCCAGCCAGTATTCTGAAGGTGTTTCAGGATGGCGCACAACGCTATAACGAATTGGTTATTGTGCGCGGGATACCGGTTTATAGCCACTGCGAACATCATCTGGCGCCATTTTTTGGTACCGCGACGATTGGCTATACCCCTCAAGATGCGATTGTGGGATTGTCGAAGCTGACAAGGCTGGTACAGTGCTTTGCCCAGCGACTCCAGGTGCAGGAGCGGCTCACCATACAGATCGCCGAGGCGCTAATGTCACATCTGGCGCCGCGGTCGGTAGGCGTCGTCATACGATGCCGTCATATGTGCATGGAGAGCCGTGGAATTCAGACGCGCGGTGAAGAAACTGTGACCTCAGCGCTACTAGGTGACATGCGAACTTCGGACGCGCTCAGGAGCGAATTCTTTTCGCTTGTCCAGGAACGTGCATCATCTGTATGACAGATCAGGTATGTACTATTACAGAAAATGCGGTGTCAGTTCCAGATAAGTTTTCATGAAAGCTGACATGGCACATGGACATCTTCTGCAACGCCTTAGGTCTTAGCGAAACACCACGACCGGAATTGATGAGTGTGTTAGTACTTTTTGGGTTTCACTTCCAATCAGCAAGTTTCCAAACCAGGAACGTCCATGCGTCGCCATGAATATGACATCACAACGGTACCTCTTCGTAGCCGCGATGATCTCATGCGCAGGATCATAAGATCGCACCGTGGTCGTTCGGCACCGGACATTCTTAGCCTTGGCCAGGCTGGCAATCTCATCGACATGCGCCCGTGCCAGCTTTTCCATGTCTTCGTCGAACTCTTCCGTATTGGTTGTATCCGCGATGAATCCATCGGCCAGCGCGGAATACTGATACGGCTCCGTCACTGAAAAAGCGACAATTTCACTGCCGTGTTCATTGGCGAACTGCACAGCGGCGTTGATTGCCTTGGCGGATAATGGCGAGCCGTCGGTCGGAACAAGGATCGTATCGAACATAGTATCCTCCAGGGAGTTACACGGCACAGGCAGCACTATGAATGCGGCTAGATAGATATCGCCCTATGTCAGGCACCGGCATCAATCAACCGGTATTCACGGTTACTTGTATCTGAATTAAACATATCACGATATGATATAAAGTCAAGGAGCGTCGTGTCACATTTCCAATGACCTGCATTAGCTTTATATGTCTCCCTATGCCTGCCAGCGGCACAAGGGATAGGAAGACCGAGGTTAATTACGCGTCTACCTTGCCAAACCTGGCAATATCAACCAATGCATCCACTTCGTCAGATGCGCGGAAAGTTCCGTCTGACGATGGCAATAATATGTTGGGATGTACGCGAAGATAACGATAACGCTCTGCGTCCCGCAGCATGTGGGCAATGTCACGTTTCTCGGCGATCCGGGAAGCGAATGCCTTTGCCGTCTCGCTTTTCAAAATACCATTTTCCATCTCCACAGCCGCCAATCGTTCATGTGCTTGCTCAATTGCATGCGCCTGTATCTTCCATGCTTGCCACGCGAAGTCTGTGTTTAGTTCGCAATACTGAAATTCTCCCATTGAGCATCGGGCTGGTTTCAAATCAAGGTCATAGGTGGCTGCCCATGCCTCGAACTGATGGCGCGTTTCGATATTCATTGCTTCTCCTTCATGTCCTGTACCGATAACCACGAAATGGTTCTACGTAGATTCGCTTACACGATCGGACATCAGGCATCGGCTGCGTAAGGTGATGACTTCCCAATGGCGTTTTCTTTCAATGCAAGATAAACCTCAGCATAGAGTAGGTGCATTCAGTCGCCGAACGCGCGCCGATAGTATGGTTCATATAGGGGTGGAGGTTGAACAATTCTCGCAATCGTTGATCGCGAAACGTTGTATTGTCTGGCGAGTGAAGTCACGCTTTCCCCTAACGAGTACTGCGTGATAATTGTTTCTCTGACCAAATCGTCGTTCTTGTGGCGAGGTCTGCAAGCGGATTCAGTGCTTTGGCAAGGGGGAGAAACGAAAGCCTTCGGATCCAAGCCAATGATTGCATTGAGCATCTTGATGACAGCGCTGTTCTCTGGCGCAGCAAGGTGATACTCGCCAAATTCAAGGATCACGATTTCAATCATGCGGGACATCAGCGTGTTGATCAAGGCAATCGCTTCAAGAGGGCCGCAACCGAAATCCTTTAGTCGCTCAACAATCAATGTATCGCCGTTACTCAGAGTGCATAGCAATTTCTGAAAACATCGCGAATGGACGGCGGATTCCACCTCATCGGAGTCCTCCATGACCCAGTGATCTATCTTACGGTCTGTGAAGTGTCGGGATAAGCGAGTTTTTTCAGCTGCCTGTAGTGCCGGCTTTCGTGCAAGGTAAAAATAGGATGCCATTTCTTAACTCAATGTGTCCATACCTGGTCTGTGCCTTGGTAGTAAGTATTCAATTTAAAAATGTCTGTCCGAACGCTGAACGGAACTGTATGACTCCCACGATTATAATATATCACAGTGTGATATACATTCAAGATAACCTGCTATGGACGAACAAGACTTGTTGAAAGACGCTGAGTAAAGATCTTCCGGCAGGTCGATCTGACTTAATGCAGATAGCCAAAGCTTTTTCTGACCACCGGATTTTGTATGCATTCCCTATTGCTACGCAGGATGACGGCAAATGGATAAGGCAATCTTTTTCTGGAACGCCAAGAACGGCAAGCTCGTCTAATCAAATATAGTATCGATATGTGCTACGAATCCAACCTGCAACATACCTGCGTATCAAGCACGGCTTATTAGGCGAATTGCGATGAGCGGCTCATGACGATGTGAGTTTCGCGCACATTCTGGGGCGCTTCCCACTGGAAAATACAATGCACGGAAATGACATTGGCTCCGTATCACTTTGGCACGCGACGTATGACGTACCAATGTTTCCTTCGCTTAACGAAATTGAAGCTACATGGTCAGACCAGGAAGTTGACGGCGCCCGTGAGGTCGTCGCTGCCGTACTGCGTGGAAGAGGACCGCAAAGGATTTTGACGCGTTTATAGACTTCGGCGTCGAGGCGGTAACGAGGACGGTATCAAGGGCCTGAGGCGCTTCCTTAACGACGTTCTGACGATCTATGGCCTGTGCGTTTGCACGCATGGACAGCAAAAGGGGGGAGAGCAGGGCGACGAGGGCAGCCCATATGCCACTATGTCGGTTAATACCAAAGCTGTTAAAGCGGAGCAATCTGGCATTTCGGTTGACGAAGCAGTTGGCATCGACAGTACAGCCAAGCTAAAGCTGCACTAATTTAGTCTGCTACTACATTTTCTTTGTAATAATCGCTGTAACCGCCGACAAATCTACTATCGTTTAGTCTGTCGATCAGTTCAATGAAATGCTCAAGGGAGTAATGTGAAGCTTCTGTTTAATGTCGTAGGGACTCTCGCTTTACTGCTTGCCATTCTCGGGATATTTCTGCCGTTATTGCCGACTACACCATTTCTCCTCCTGGCATCGGCGTGTTACTTGCGTGGATCGGAACGAATGCATACCTGGCTTCTACAAGCGCCCGTACTAGGGAAGGTCTTAAGCGATTATCAGCAGCACCGGGTTGTCCCACGGCGTGCGAAGGTGACGGCCATTCTGCTTCTATGGCCATCATTGGCGTTCTCGATCTACCAAGTACAGAAATGGCCAGTCACAATAATCCTGATCGCGATCGGGGTTATTGTGACAATCTTTCTCATCCGGCTACCATCAGAACAGAGCAACGGCAGGCCGGATTGACAGCGTCAATACCACGCAAACGAAGGGGGAAAATGACACGTAGTGCGTGCGAGTTTTTTCATAGTGTGTTGCGGCCCCCGAAATTGCCTCGCCTGATTGGATTGAAAACCGGTTCGAATAATTTCTCTGTCGCAAATGATAAAGGCAACTTTCTAAGGTATGCTTCTGAAATCACCCTGAATCTTTTCCAGCTGTAAGAGTCATACTAGTCTGGCAACTTGTACAAAATTTTTTATCCATGAGACGTTTGGTTATCCAGTTATTGCTGCTTGTTTTCTCTGTGCAGGTTATGGCTGCGGCAGCAGGAGAGCATGCCATCGCTGGGACAAAGCTTTTCAGTCAAGAGATTGCGAAGAGCCAATCTGCAAATCTTTTGGTCTCATCAGATGCGTACGGCCAATCGGATTTTGATGATACACAGGCAAAGTGTGCAATTGAGGAGATGTCTGACTATGTCGTTCTCGAACTGATTGTTCAAGAAGAGAGTCGTTGCGCACAGCAAATGGCAGTGGGTAAATCTCCCTTTGTTTCAATCATCCTTCCCAGGCCTATACCCCCTCCACGTTCCTGAATTTCGGATTGCATAAAGGTTTCTACACCCGCATGGTTGTGCGAGCCTGTAGCGTATCTTCACGCATGTAAAGAACCGTCTTGCTTCGCTGAAGAGCGGCTTGGCTGACGGTGCCGTCTTTGGAAGTGGAAAATCATGTTTAGGTCAATACTCGTACCTGTAGACGGCTCAGGGCTGTCTAATAAACCGGTGCAAACCGCGATCGCCATCGCAAAAATGCACACCGCAACGCTCGTATTCTTGTCGGTTGCCGAGCCACGCTTGGTTACCACGTCGGATCTTGACAAGGTTGACGATGGTAGAGCGGTCGAAGACTTAAATTTACAGGCTGCTCGTGCAAACGTACAAAAGGCGGTTAACGCATCAACAGACGCGCATGTTCCATGCGAAGCGGTGATCACCATGTCACGTATACCGTGCGAGGAAATTCTTGAAACCGCAGCGCGCTATCAGTGCGATCTAATAGTCATGGCAACCCGCGGAAAAATGGGAGTTATTGATACTGTTTTTAAAGAAAGCACGACTCAGCAACTGCTAACGAAGGCAGAAATTCCTGTGCTCGTACTTCCACAGTGTCTGGAAGTCCATTAGCTGTCTCAAGAACTATCGTCCCGACGAACTGTGTGCAGTCCGAACAGACCGGCGAACTACGGAGTGCTCGGTAAATAAAAGACAGTGGGGCGTACTAATACTTTCGCCCCCCATCCTGACCCTCCCTTCGCCGGGCGCCTCTGGCGAGAGGAAGCGATAGGACTCCTTCCCCTGGCAGGAGGAGGGCAAGGAGATTTAATGAACCCTTGTTTTTCAAATCATCGTGGGATGGCCAGTGATATAGATTTCGCTCTATTGCCGTTTATTCAATATAATTCATTCAGGTGTTTGTCGGTACCGATTCAACTTCTGTAATTCCAGGCTCTTTACCTTCATCAACAGGATTAAATGCTCGATACAGCACCGATGCTCCTACTGCTCATTATTGTTCTACCATTCATTGGCAGCACGATCATCGCCTGCACGCCATCACTTGTACGCAAATGGGCGGCTGCAATAACGGGCGGGGTGGCCCTGGTTGGTCTGTTGCTGACCTGCTCTCTGTATTCCCACGTCGAGTCGAATGAAGTGATGCGTTACGAGGTCGAATGGCTTCCTGCGTATGGCCTGAACTTCGTACTGCGAATGGACGGTTTGTCGTGGTTGTTCGCGGTACTCGTGCTGGGTATTGGCGTGCTGGTCGCATTGTACGCACGCTATTACATGTCGCCGGAAGACCCCATACCGCGCTTCTTTGCCTTCGTCTTGGCGTTCATGGGTTCGATGCTCGGTGTTGTGCTATCCGGGAACCTGATCCAGCTGGTGGTTTTCTGGGAGCTGACCAGCCTGACGTCCTTTCTGCTTATTGGATACTGGCATCATCGGATAGATGTTCGACGTGGAGCCCGCATGGCCTTCACGGTGACAACGATCGGCGGGCTATGTTTATTGTGCGGGGTGTTAATACTTGGCCGGATCACTGGAAGTTACGACCTGGATGTGGTCCTTGCAGCCGGAGATATCGTCCGACGGCATGACGGGTATTTGGCAGTACTGATACTCGTCGCACTCGGTGCACTCACCAAGAGCGCGCAGTTTCCTTTTCACTTCTGGCTTCCCCATGCAATGGCTGCGCCGACGCCAGTGTCGGCGTACTTGCATTCCGCGACGATGGTCAAGGCAGGCGTATTCCTGCTAATTCGCCTGTGGCCGGTTTTGTCCGGCACGCCTGAGTGGACGTGGATCATTGGCGGAGCCGGTGTTTGTACACTACTGCTGGGCTCCTTTGTAGCGATCTTTCAGCATGATTTGAAGGGGCTCCTGGCATATTCCACGATCAGCCATCTGGGACTGATCACGGTACTGATGGGCATAGGCACGCCTTTGTCCGTGGTGGCCGCAATTTTTCATACGCTCAACCATGCAATATTCAAGGCTTCCCTGTTCATGGCGGCCGGAATTATTGACCATGAGACTGGTACGCGTGACATGCGAATTCTACGTGGCTTGTACAAAGCCATTCCGTTCACCGGCGTGCTGGCCATCGTCGCCAGCGCGTCCATGGCTGGGGTGCCGTTGCTCAACGGCTTCTTGTCCAAGGAAATGTTCTTTGCCGAGACCGTGCATGTCGGCGGTACCGAAAACTGGTGGATGTCAATCGCCGCTGTCGCAATGGGTATATTCAGCGTCGCCTATTCACTTCGCTTTATCAGTGTGTTCTTCGGCAAGCTTCCCGATAATTTGCCAAAGGAGCCGCATGAGCCTCCGCGCTGGATGCGTTTTCCCATTGAGTTGTTGGTGTTGCTATGCATACTGGTTGGCATGGTTCCCGAGCTAACCGTCGGGCCGTTTCTGGCGTTCGCAGCGGAGTCCGTGCTTGGCAAAGACATACCGACGTACGATCTCGGGATATGGCATGGATTTAACCTTCCACTCGTGATGAGTGTTGCTGCCCTGACGGGCGGGGTGCTGTTTTACATTGTGCTGCGAAAGTACTATACGTTGGCTTCAAGCGATCAGGTGCCGGTGTTGCATCGGCTAAAAGGTGCCCAGGCCTACGAGTCCACCATGTTGTCGCTTTCGGTATCGGCCGCATGGCTGGTAAATCGTCTCGGCACGCAGCGCCTGCAGTCACAACTAATGATGGTCATGCTGGTGTTCATTATCGCGCCCTTACTGTTAGTACGGCCCCTTCCGGATTGGCCGGCATTACATTTTGCGGGCACCGACCCGTTGTTTGCTTTAGTGTGGCTAGTCGGTTGTGGCTGTGCACTTGCAGCGGCATGGAAGGCTAAGTATCATCGCTTGGCCGCGCTTTTGCTCGTAGGCGGCACAGGCGTCGTCACTAGCATCACTTTTCTCTGGTTATCTGCGCCCGATCTGGCACTCACGCAGCTCATGGTGGAGACCGTCACCACCGTACTGATCTTGCTCGGCTTGCGCTGGTTGCCACCACGCTCCAGGCCAACAGGTCTGAGTGAACGTATTCCCGGTACCGTTCTGCTACGTCGTTCTCGCGACCTTCTCATTGCCGTTGCGGGCGGCCTGGGCCTGGCGACGGTGAGTTACATCGTTCTGGTGCATCCCGCACCAAAAAGCATTGGCGATTTCTTCATCCTGCGAGCCCTTCCCGAAGGTGGAGGCACGAACGTCGTCAATGTGCTTTTAGTTGATTTCCGAGGCTTCGACACCATGGGTGAAATCACCGTGCTTGCGACGGTGGCGCTGACTGTATATGCGCTGCTTCGGCGCTTTAGGCCGGCGCCAGAAAGCGTTTCCATTCCCGCGCAGCAGGTAAGCGACCTGGACCCGGCTGTTCGCCAGACGCCCCTGGAACAGGCAAGCAATGGCTATTTGATGATTCCGGCGGTGTATCTGCGCTTCTTGCTGCCTTTCATGGGGGTGATTGCAGTTTACTTCTTCATGCGAGGGCATAACTTGCCAGGAGGCGGATTCGTGGCCGGACTGATTTTTGCGACGGCGATCATCGTACAGTACATGGTTGCCGGCACGGCCTGGGTTGAGTCACATATACGTTTGCGGCCGCACCGCTGGATTGCATACGGCTTGCTGCTTGCATGCGTGACGGGGCTTGGTGCATGGATCGTTGGCTATCCATTTCTAACCAGTCACACCGCGCATCTGCACTTGCCGTTGCTTGGCGACATACATGTGCCTAGCGCGTTCGCATTTGACTTGGGGGTTTTCTCAGCAGTAGTTGGTTCAACAATGTTGATTCTGGTCGCCCTGGCGCACCAATCGGTCCGTAGCCACCGTGTTCCAGGTGGGGGACTGACAATCCCTGCCGCAATTCCCACACAGGAGATTCCGTAATGGAAGTCGTCATCTCAATTGCCATCGGCGTAGTGTTTGGATCGGGCATCTGGTTGATTTTACGCCCGCGAAGCTTTCAGATGCTGATCGGCCTGCTGCTGATGTCCTATGCAGTCAATCTGTTCATCTTTATTATGGGACGGCTGTGGGTGAATCGCCCACCCCTGATATTGGGCGGTGGTGAACCCAATCCTGCGGCTATCGGCGATCCGCTTCCGCAGGCATTAGTGTTGACGGCAATCGTCATCGGTTTCGCCACCACGGCACTATATCTTGTGCTCATGATCGGTACGCGCGGACTGACCGGTACCGACCATGTCGATGGCGAGGAACCGGATCAATGAACGTTGGATGGAGCGAACACCTCATCGTGGCGCCTGTGCTTATTCCGCTGGTATGCGGCGCTCTGCAGGTGCCCATCAGGCATAATCGCCACACCCTCAAGTTTTCGATCAGTATGGTGTCGGTGCTGGCGCTACTGGCCGTGGCAGTTCTGCTCGTGATACAGACAGACGGTCCACGCTGGCAGAAAGGAATGGGTGTTTACCTGGCAGCAAACTGGATGGCGCCGTTCGGTATCGTGCTTCTGGCTGATCGGTTGGCGGCGTTGATGGTGTTGCTGACCGCGCTGCTGGCTGTAGCGACGCTGTTATATTCCATGTTGCGCTGGAGTCGGGTCGGCGTGCACTTCCATTCGCTTTTTCTGTTCCTGGTCATGGGCCTCAATGGTGCATTCCTGACCAATGACCTGTTCAATCTGTTTGTTTTTTTTGAAGTCATGCTGGCCGCATCCTATGGCCTGCTGCTCCATGGCTACAATGCGAGTCGACTCCGTAGCGGGATGCATTACATCGCGATCAATCTCGTGGCATCTCTTTTGTTCCTGATTGGCGTCGCGCTAATTTATGCCAGTAGCGGAACATTGAATATGGCCGATCTTGCGGCGCGTATTGGTGCCATGAGCGCAACTGACCTGGCCTTGATGAAACTGGCGGCGACTGTGCTCGCCATGGCATTCCTGGTGAAAAGCGCAATGTGGCCACTGGGCTTCTGGCTTCCTGCGACATACGCTACAGCGTCCCCGCCGGTGGCCGCAATGCTGGTGTTGATGACCAAAGTGGGCGCCTATGCAATTCTCCGGCTATGGCTGCTTGTGTTCTCCAGCGATGCGGGATTGGCGGCCGGTTTTGGATTTAGTGCATTATTGTGGGGAGGTATGGCCACCATCATCTACGGGGCGGCCGGCATGCTTGCCAGCGAGACTCCAGGCAGAATGGCAGGCTATGGCGCCATCGTGTCTTCAGGCACCTTGCTCGCGGTGATAGGTTATGGCCAACCATCGCTTGTGACGGCCGGCCTGTATTACATGGTCGGATCAACTCTGGCGATAGCGGCTTTCGTTCTGCTGATTGAACTGATTGAGCGCATTCGCACACCCGGCGCAGCAGTTCTGGCTGTGACAATGGAGGCATTCGCTATCGAAGACACTCCTGAGGCACCTGTGGGCGTAGGAATTCCTGCGGCGCTCGTATTTCTCGGCCTGTCGTTTGCAGCATGCGCACTGATCATTACTGGTTTGCCGCCGCTTTCCGGGTTCATAGCCAAGTTCGGTCTGTTCCATGCCCTGCTCAATCCGGAATCGCCTCGCCATGCTCTGCCTATGATCAGCTGGATTTTAATGGCTTTGATTCTGGTGTCCGGCCTGGCTGCCATCATTTCGATGATGCGGTTCGGAGTACGAACCTTCTGGGCTTCAGGTGCCGTTTCCCCGCCCCGACTGCAGGTGACGGAAGTTGCCCCCATCAGTGCCCTGTTGCTAGTGTGCCTGATCATGACTGTGCAGGCTGGTCCGATCTTTGAGTATCTGCGGCGCACTTCAGAGCAAATTCACCGCCCTGAACAATACATACAACGGATATTTTCCGAGCCAGCAGTCCCCAATCCAGGCCGCAAGGAGGGGCAGCCATGAAACGATTGCTTCCCTTTCCCTGGATGTCCTTATTCCTGCTTGTTTTGTGGCTGCTGCTTAACCAAAGCATTGAGCCGGTGCATCTGTTGTTCGGGGCCTGCCTCGGCATAGCCACACCGCTATTGACCCGGAAGCTTCAACCACTGGGTTATCCGCGACTGGCAAAGCCGCTCACCTTCGTGCGACTGATGTCTATGGCATTGGTAGAGATCGTGCGCTCGTGCATCAGCGTCAGCCGGATCATTTTATTTGTAAAGCCGGCCGAGGTGAAGTCTCAATTTATCAAAGTTCCGCTGGACATACGCAACCCGTACGGCCTCGCAATGCTCTCCTGCCTGATTAACTCCACGCCCGGCACCGTATGGGTCGAAATATTGGGTGACAGGCATGAGCTGGCGCTCCATGTTTTTGATCTCCACGACGAGCAGTGGTGGATTGAGACGATCAAGGAACGGTATGAAAAGCCGTTGATCGAAATCTTTGAATAGGAATATCTGACATGCTCACACTACTCGAACTGTCAATCAGCTACGCTTTCGTTTGCGTGCTGCTGGCAATGCTGTTTTGCACGGTGCGCCTGATTATGGGTCCTTCTGCACACGACCGCGTGCTGGCCCTGGATACCTTATGGATGTGCGGAATGCTGCTCGCTCTGGTATTGGGCATCCGGTTTAAAAGCGAAATTTACTTTGAAGCTGCCATGCTGCTGGCTTTGCTGGGTTTTGTGTCGACTGTTGCGATGGCAAAGTTTTTAATGCGAGGGGAGGTCATAGAATGAACGCGATTGAAGATATTTCCTGGTGGGCGGTACTACCTGTCGCGGCATTGCTTATTCTGGGCGGCAGTATCATTCTCATCGGCGCCCTTGGATTGATGCGACTTCCGAATTTTTACCAAAGGATACACGGTCCGGCTATTACTATTACGCTTGGCGCCGGCTGTGTCTTAATGGCTTCCATCATCTATTTCTCTGCGCTGGAGGCACGTCTCGTGGTCCATGAACTAATCATTACCGTATTCGTGTTCATGACAGCGCCGGTCGTCGCAATGATGATCATGCGTGCGGCAGTGTATCGCGACCTACGGGCAGGAAAGCAGGATACCGGCGTACGAGCCGGCGGCGTCTATCAATTCGGTCGTAAGGAATGACTATCTCCGGTGGCATTTTGGGGCGCAAGTAAAACGTTGTCGATTTGGGTTATCTATGATTATGTTTGCGTAGCAATAACCGGATACGCAATTACCCATTGCAATTTGCCTTTTTAATTCCATATCAGTAGTTAGAGGATCTCGCCATTGTCGCGAGGCGTTTATAGAATACAAGCCGAAGAAGGGAACAGACTATGGACTGTCCAGTATGTCAAAACACAAAGCTAGTGATGTCAGAGCGTCAGGGCATTGAGATCGATTACTGCCCAAGTTGCCGTGGTGTCTGGCTCGACCGCGGTGAACTCGACAAAATTATCGAGAGGACTTCTGTTGGGGTAACCCAACCTGCTACCCAACGACCCGACCAATATGCGGGTCAGCCACATCAACCCGACGGATTTGGACGCTCACACCAGCCACAGGGCTATCATCAGCATCAACAGGATCACTACAAGAAAAAGAAAAAGGAAGGCTTTCTTAGCGACTTATTTGATTTTTGATACCCACTACCTGTCATCAAAAAGACCGCAGTGCACCTGCATAAGCCCTTGTTTATGTGGCCGCACTGCATCGGTGCTCTCCGCTCGCCGAGTTTTTCCATGTCTACTCTAGGAAGTTGGCAACGTAACACTGTTAGAGTAGGCATCTCGGCCATTCTGAAGTCGCAGTTTGATTCTTATTGCGCTATTTGAATTATCGACCGGAACCTCGCCCTGGCAAACAAAGCCATAATCCAAAAGGCTCTGAAGCGTAAGCACCTGACATCCCGATACTTCGACTGGTAGACCGCTATCTGCATGTTCGATCTGAAAGCTGGAGACGGAGGACGACAATCCGTTAACCAGGTATTGAATCTCTACCGTCGATTCGTTGCCAGCGAGAACAGGCCGAGACTGCGTTAAAGTTAATAAGCCAACGACAGATTCCGGAGCCCGCCCATTATGCTGCTCCTGACGTAGTAGTGATTGAGTAGTAAGGAATTGATCTCCTGTAACTCCTGGATGAGTAGATACTTCTACGGAAGTGTCGGCATCTCCACCATTGACGCCGCAGGACGTCAGCAAACAAATAGCTGCGGGCCCGAATGCACATGCTGCATACCGAATCCGAAAACATATTCTAGACATGGAAGTCTCCGCAAGCCTTCGTAAGGCAATATGCTTCTCTCCCGTTTCATTGTTAGCGTTTACTGCTGTTCAGCCACGTTATTCCAGATGCACTAGTCAGCCTTGAGATATGTCATTGCGATGAACAACTGGACAAAACCAGGCTGGAGTTGGTTTTTCGTTTACCAAGCTTCCGCAGTTGTGCTTGTGGATGGCCGTCGATTGCACTCGACATTCAGCTAAGTGTTTTCGCCCTCATAAGGCCAAACGTGGGAGCTGCTGTCTGCAGGAAATTAATTCCGAGGACCTTTTGTGGCGCTGTGCGTTGTTTTCTATCATTCTCTTTAGTGAGGCACAGCAAACGGATGACTAAAGGGATTGCATCACCTTGTTTTCTGTCTGTCGAAATTAGACGATACTATGCCCCCCTTTACTGCCAACTTTATGATGAAAATCTGTTACCTAGACTATGAAGCCGTCCTGCACGACGGCAATGTACTGCGCAATCGCATCAAGGGTATGACCATGAAGACGCCCGGCCGTAGCTTTTTCGAATGGATGCCAATTCTCGATGACTTGCTCGCACCGTATCCGGATCTGAAGATTGTTTTGTCGACTACCTGGGTTCGCGAATTGGGGTTCAATGAAGCAAAGCATGAACTTTCTGCATCGCTGCGAAATCGGGTGATCGGCTCCACTTTTCTGCATCCCAAAATAGTCAAAGCCGAGTTCGACACGATGTCACGCGGAATGCAGATCTGGGCTGATGTAGAACGGCGCAAGCCGACGCATTGGTTTGCGCTCGATGATGACGCATTCGGCTGGCCTGTCTGGTGCAAGGAGCATTTGATCCAGACCAGCGATCAATTGGGATTGAGCGATCCGACGGTGCAAGAACGAGTCCGCCAGAAACTCGCAGAAATTTACCGTTCAGGTAGCGCAGTTTAAAAGGCGTGTGCAACTGTCGATCGGCTCATTGCTAATCTTAATGAGATCGACTCCTTCCCGGCAACGGTCGACGGTATCGTCATGCGCCAAGCCAAGTACCATCGTAATCAGTTCGCACCGGTAAGGCACACGGAGGCTGTCAGATGTCACTCAGCTTAGTGCCTGCTAATTAGCAAGCACTGTCTATTTAATCGGGACGGATGAAACATACTTGGTGCGCTTATCACAACGCCGCTTCTCGCGTTGCTTGGGGTCGTCGAGGTCTCCTGGTCTTACGTCTGTACTCTCTTCATCGGCCCGCCTTGCCATCGTCGTTTTGATCGGTACTCTTGTTGTCACGCGGCCTTGGAAGCCAGGTGAGACAACGAAGCAATCAAGTCGGCGAAGCGCTGCCCTTGAATCATAACGTGTTCTCGAAGCAACTGTGCCGTCCGCTCACCATTGCCAGCAATGATCGCCTTGACAATTTCATCGTGCTCGGTGAATGAAGTCGCCATCCGATTTCGCACCCGGAGCTGGAGACGACGATAAGGCCTCAGCCGCCGGTGTAAATTGCGGGCCTGCTCGGCAAGAAAGGCGTTATGACTGCCGGCATATATTTGTTGATGAAATGCTTCGTTCTGATAGTAGTAATCATCGGAATTACCTTCATCGTGTGCTTCCTTACACGCTTGATGCGCTTTAAGCAGATCTGCATGCTCTTCGCTGAACATGCGTCGCGCAGCCAGTCTTCCGCACATTGCCTCCAGTTCGGCCATCACCTCGAACATCTCCACCAGCTGCTGCGGCGCTATTTCCGCCACCACCGCGCCGCGGCGGGGCCGTATAACGACTAAGCCCATGGTTGCCAGCTGAATAAGTGCTTCCCGAATAGGTGTCCGTGACACGCGGAATTGAGTGGCAAGCACGGTTTCGTCAAGATGCTCCCCGGGACGTAGTTTTCCTATGGCAATTTGCTCTTCGATGGCGTCTCTCAGGGATTGGGCGCGGCTGGTCATACTATTTTTTCAAGAAGATAGTCATAAAAGTGCAACATACCATGTCTTTGTATACGTTGCGTCTTGCTTGCGCATACAAAATCATCGGTTACACCCTTTAGACATAACGCATCTGAAATTTAAGCGATTTTGAACGATTGTGCGCTGCAATTTGATTTTATTCAAAATAAGCGTATATTTTCTTCGTCCTTGTGTATACAAGAATATTAGGTTTGTATAACTTAAGACCAAACCAGACCGCGAAGCGGCAACAACCCTTCCAATCAAGGTGGAGACTGACTATGAATATCAAACGGGCGTTATTCCTTATCGCTGGCCTCGCGATTTCAGCGGGCGCACTTGCAAATGACTGGCCGGCACGACCGGTAACCATCATCGTGCCGTTCCCGGCAGGGGGTGGGACTGACGCCTTCGCGCGCCCACTTGCTGCACAACTGACGAAGCAGCTTGGCAAGACGGTCGTCATCGATAATCGCGGCGGAGCGGGTGGCACGCTTGGTGCCGGCCTGGCTTCCCGGGCCGCTCCTGACGGCTATACATTTTTCATGGGCGGGGCGCACCATGCCATTGCGCCGTCCATCTATCCGAAGCTGGATTACGACATCCAGAAAGACTTTATTCCTGTTTCTCTCGTGGCGACACCGCCCCAGGTGATCGTCGTCAATCCGCAAAGAGTACCGGTCAACGACTTGAAAGGACTGATCGAGTACGCACAAAAGAACCCGGGCAAAGTCAATTTCGGTTCGGCTGGAAACGGAACTTCTCATCACCTCGCCGGTGAATTGTTCAAGATTCAGACCAAAACTTCACTGACGCATATCCCCTACAAAGGTGCTGGCCCAGCGTTGCAGGACTTGGTTGCCGGACAAGTTGACATGATGTTCGATGGACTTGGCTCATCCGCATCCCATATCAAGGCTGGAAAAATCAAGGCACTGGCCGTCGCGGCATCAAAACGTGCTCCTGGATTTCCGAATGTTCCCACAGCGGCCGAGGCCGGCCTGCCTGATTACGAAGTGTCGACCTGGTATGGCCTCTTTGCCGTAAAGGGTACGCCGCCAGAACTGGTCGAGCGCATGAGGACAGAAGTCAAAAAGGCGCTTGCTTCTTCTGAATTGCAGACCAACTGGCAAAACGGCGGATCAGACATCCCGACCATGTCCTCATCCGAGTTTGGCGCGATGGTGGCGTCCGAAGTTGCACGCTGGAACAAGGTGGTTAAAGCCGCGAACGTAAAGATCGATTAAGGCAGAACTGTAAAAGGAGAAAGTATGGGGGCCCTTGAGCGCGTATGGAATCAGCAGCAAGCGAACCGGGCGACACGGCTTGGTCGCGCCCGGGGCATCCTCGCTGACGGATTATCCGGCAAGGTCTGTGCAACGGGGCGTATAGCTGATCTTTTGCATGCGATTCTGGAGCCGGGGGACAGGGTTTGCATCGAGGGAAACAATCAAAAGCAAGCGGATTTTCTTGCAAAGGCGCTCGCCGCACTGGACCCCGGCCGGGTTAACCGGTTGCATATCCTCCAGTCGGTGATTGCGTTGCCGGAACATCTCGATGTTTTTGAACGCGGCATCGCGGATCGTCTCGATTTCTCGTTTTCCGGGCCGCAGGCCGCCCGGCTTGCGCGGCTTGCCGGGAGCGGAAAGCTCAACATCGGTGCAATCCACACCTATCTCGAACTGTTCTCCCGTTATTTCATCGACCTTACGCCGCGTGTGTCGCTGATTGTCGCAGAGGCGGCTGACCGTAACGGTAATTTATACACCGGGCCAAACACTGAGGACACACCGGCAATCGTGGAAGCGACGGCATTCAAGGGCGGTATCGTGATTGCGCAGGTTAACCGGATCGAAGACACACTGCCGCGCGTAGATATTCCTGCCGACTGGGTCGATTTTGTCGTGCAGTCGCCGGCCCCCTATTACATCGAGCCGCTGTTTACCAGGGACCCTGCACAGATTTCCGAGATCCAGATACTCATGGCAATGATGGCAATCAAAGGCATCTATGCAGAGTACCAGGTCGAGCGTCTCAACCATGGTATCGGCTTCGATACCGCCGCCATTGAACTGCTGTTGCCAACCTATGCTGAGTCGCTCGGCTTGCGTGGAAAAATTGCCCGCTATTGGGCGCTCAATCCGCACCCGGCATTGATTCCCGCAATTGAAGCGGGCTTTGTCGAATCGGTGCACTCCTTCGGGTCGGAACTCGGCATGGAAGAATACATTCGCGCAAGGCCGGATATCTTCTTCGTTGGTCCGGACGGTTCAATGCGCAGTAATCGTGCGCTGTGCCAGGCAGCCGGACACTACGCCTGCGACATGTTTATCGGTTCAACCCTGCAAATTGATTTACAGGGCAATTCGTCAACTGCCACGCTGGGCCGGGTCGCCGGTTTTGGCGGGGCGCCAAACATGGGATCCGACGCACGCGGGCGGCGACATGTCAGCCCGGCCTGGCTGAAAGCCGGACGGCAGGCAAGGGATGGTAAAAACCTGATTCCGCGCGGGCAGAAGCTGGTTGTGCAGATGGTGGAGACCTTTCGCGAGCATATGCAGCCGGCATTCGTAGAAAGGCTTGATGCGTGGGAACTGGCAGAGCAGGCGAACATGGCCATCCCTCCCGTCATGATCTATGGCGACGATGTCACGCATGTCCTCACCGAAGAGGGTATCGCCAACTTGTTGCTGTGCCGCAGCGACGAAGAGCGGGAGCAGGCCATCCGCGGCGTAGCCGGTTACACACCTGTCGGTCTGGCACGTGACAAGAGGGCGGTGGAAAACCTGCGTGACCGAGGCATTATCCGGCGCGCCGAAGATCTTGGAATCGACAAGCGCCAGGCAACGCGCGATCTCCTGGCTGCAAAGAATATGAAGGAACTCGTGCATGCCTCGGGCGGGTTGTACAACCCGCCAAAGCGATTCAGGAACTGGTAGGCAAACATGGAAACCTTAAATTTTCGTTTTGAAAATGGCAGCCGCGGTAGCGGCACGAAAACGGAGCTGGTCGGTGTCGTCAGTTCGGGGAACCTGGAGGTGCTGATAGAGCCGGCAGCGTTGAACGGGGCCTGCGAGATCGAAGTGAAAACGGCCGCCGTTGGCTTCGCAGCAATCTGGCAGGCGGTGATGTCCGATTTCCATGCGCGCTGGCAGCTGGCTGACACGCGTATCTCGATCAATGACATGGGGGCGACACCGGCGGTAGTCAGCCTGCGCATGGACCAGGCCGTCGAAACCATGTTCGGAGAACAGACATGACAAGTTATCTGGAAGCGAGTGCACGATCACGCATCCGCAAACTCCTGGACCCGAATACCTTCCACGAATTCCTGCCGCCATCCGAGCGCGTTATTAGTCCTCATCTGGGACAACTGGATGCACCGGTGTCGTTCGATGACGGCATCGTCATCGGTAGCGGACTCCTGCAGGGGCGCAAAGTGTTTGCAGCGGCGCAGGAAGGCGAATTCATGGGCGGCGCTGTCGGCGAGGTCCACGGCGCCAAACTGGTGGGACTTTTCAAGCGCGCCATGGCAGAAAAGGTCGGAGCAGTCATTCTCCTTGCCGAAAGCGGCGGTGTAAGACTGCATGAGGCCAACGCCGGTCTGATCGCGGTCTCGGAAGTGATGCGCGCGGTACTTGAAACCCGTGCCGCCGGCATTCCGGTCATCGCATTAATCGGAGGTGCTAACGGCTGCTTCGGCGGCATGGGCATCGTCGCACGATGCGCAAATGTGGTTGTGATGTCGGAAGAAGGGCGACTGGCAATGTCCGGCCCCGAGGTGATCGAAACCGCGGCCGGCGTCGAAGAATTCGACTCCCGTGACCGGGCGCTGGTATGGCGCACCACTGGTGGCAAGCACCGGTATCTGCTCGGAGATTGCCAGGTGATCGTGCCGGATAGTATCGACGCATTCCGCAACGCGGCATTTGATGCGATGCAGTTCGTGGACGCCGCAGGCGCAGAACTGACTCTGGATGGACTGCACGCAGAAAACGCAATGCTGGAACGCCGGCTGGCCAACTTCGGCACCCGGACCGACCCGGTTGAAATCTGGAGCGACCTAGGCATTCCCGCAGCGCCGACCTTGCCCATGCTGGATGCGGATGCATTCCGGGCTGTCGCGGATAGTCATCGGATAGGAAAGTAACCATGAATTGGCGAGAGCTCTCATCACAGCTGTTCCCGGAAGGATTCGATATTGTCGAACGTGACTTGTTCCTGTCCGGCACGGCGCGCGCGGCTGGCGCCGAGGTGACGGTTATCGGTACAACGGAGCACGCGCCCATCGGCGTGGAAATCGCGCTTGCTCAGGCCAAGGCAGTGCTTGATACAGTCGACCGTCATCCGGGGCGTCCCATCGTTATCCTGGTCGATACACAAGGACAGCGCCTGCGCCACCGCGACGAGATGCTCGGCATTAACAGCTACATGGCGCATCTGGGCAAGTGCATAGACTTCGCACGGTGCCGGGGCCATAAGGTGATCGGTTTAGTGTATGACCAGGCACTGTCGGGCGGCTTCATTACAAGCGGCCTTCTGGCTGATGCCTGTTACGCACTTCCGGATGCGACTATCCGCGTGATGGGTTTACCGGCGATGGCGCGCATCACCAAGGTGCCTGAAGAGCGGCTTGTGGAACTTGCAAAAGCCAATCCTGTGTTCGCGCCCGGCGCCCACAATTATTTCATGATGGGCGGAATCGAAGCGGTCTGGGAAAGCGATCTCGCGGCCAATCTGGCCAGGGCACTGGAAACAGCAACGTCTGAGGATAGACGCAGCAGCCTGGGAGAGGAACGGGGCGGAAGGCGCTCAGCGCATCGCGTCATGCAGGCAGTAGTCGCTGATGCACATGCTCGGGCGGCATAGTCTTGCATGGCTGGCCGAGGAGGGCTGGCGCGAAGCCATCCAGGCCGCAACGCCCGAATGCCGCGACGCTATTCGCTCCTGGCAACGGACGAATTGGCCAGCCACCGTGCGCCGTCAGGACGCCGGTGCACGCATGGATGATTGCTCACTCGGTATCGCGTTGCCGCCGGATGTCGTTAGCGGTGTTAAAAAGCGCATCGGCCTGCGCGTATCAAAAAGGCACCTGCTGCAAACGTCGGCTCCGCTTGCGCTTTCGACGGCAATCCCAAAAGCGCTGCCGGTATGGAAAGAAGCGCTGACGGTTCTGGACCAAAAGGCATCTGCAGCAGGCATGGTTCTGCGTGTCTATGGCTCGCTCGCGCTGCAAGCCATGACAGAAATGGATTATCTGAAGCCTGCGTCCGACATAGATTTGTTTCTCGCTCCTGTGAGCCGAGAACAGTTGTCGGCAGGACTGGATCTGCTGCAGGAGGCGAGTGTCACCCTGCCGCTCGACGGTGAGATCGCTTTTCCGGGAGGTCAGGGCGTCGCATGGAAGGAATGGCATGCTGCGATGACGGCGCAGCGCGGCACACGTGTCCTCGTAAAGCATTTGCACGGAGTGCGTCTGGCCCATCCTTCTGAACTGCTTGCAGCGCTGGATGAGAGAGAATGGACAGCCTGATCAACGTCTTCGACGTCCTCGCCCATTGTCACAAGGTGCAGCCGCACCCGGTAATCAGGGCAAGCTGCGCACAAGAGAAAAGTCTGAGCGATCGCGCGTTTTGCGCCGAAGTCGGGCGCATTGCGATTGTCAGCCTGTACGACGAGCTATCCTTGTATCCAAAACCCGGATTGGTTTCGCTTGTGGACAATGGCAGCCACGATGACATGACGGCCGAGACCTTTTTACGCAGTTTATTCTCGCTACGTCATTACTTCGTGAGGATGGCCGAAGCCGGGATGCGCCAGCAGTCATTTTTTACACTTAAACATCTTGGCATCGCCGCCGAAAAACGCATGATGCTCGCGACCGGCGGTGTCAATACCCATCGCGGCGCGATCTTTGCAGTTGGACTTCTTTGCGCTTCCGCCGGGGTTTGTCGCGCGCAGAAAACCCTGATTTCGGCATCCTCGATCCGGGCGGCACTTGTCAGTGAATGGGGTGCCGAACTGCTGCATCACGCTCAGGACATCAAGGGCAATTCTCACGGCATTCAGGTGGCGAATCGATATGCCGCTTCAGGTGCACGGGAAGAAGCAGCGCTCGGCATGCCATCGGTATTCGAGATTGCGCTGCCGATGCTGAAGACAACACTTGGGAAAACCGACTGCTGGGAACGTGCGCGTATCGATGCGCTTTTTGCATTGATGGCGAGTGTCAGCGATACCAACGTTTACTACCGCGGCGGATCCCTCGGTGCGCAGATGGTCAAAACCTGCGCGCGGGATTTTCTTGCGCGAGGCGGCACCGGGTCGACCGACTGGAGAGAGTATGCAATTTCCTGCCACCGCCGTTTTACCGAAAAAAAACTGTCACCTGGCGGCGCAGCGGACCTGCTTGGTGCGACCTGCTTTGTTTTCAGGGTGGAAAAAAGAATGGGAAGGCATAGCCCACCACCGTTAGCCCAGGGGAAAGCACGATGCCTCAATGACGACGGAGCGGGACAGTGATGGCACAGCTGGCGATTTTGTGTCCGGGTCAGGGCAGGCAGCATCCGCGTATGTTTGACGTGCTGGGCTTGTCATCCAACGCACATACCTTGCTCGAACATTGGTCGATGCCGGAGCGGCTTTCTATGCCGTTAGACATGATCCTGGCAAACGAAACGCTGCTATTCTCCAATCGGCTTGCACAGCCGCTGATCGTGGCCGCGACACTGTCTGTCTGGGAAAAGCTAAAACATGAACTCCCGGCACCAACCGTGGTTCTGGGGTATAGCGTCGGAGAGTTATCCGCCTATGCAGTCGCCGGTGCCATTGCGCCTGCTGCGACACTGATGCTTGCCGATATCCGCGCGCAACTGATGGACGCAAGTGCTCAATCTTCGCCACCGCAAGCTCTCCTGGCGGTCACCGGTCTCGACCTCATGCGCATCAGTGACACTGCCGCACGCGCCGGACTTTCTGTTGCCATTGAGACGGGACACGATAGCGCGGTTGTTGGCGGACTACAGGAAGAGGTACAGAATTATGCGGTCCAACTGGCGCAAGAGGGAATACGTACCGTCATGCTGCCTGTTGGCGTTGCTTCTCATACGCCGCTGATGAACGCGGCTGTTGCCCCATTTCTGGAAGCTCTCGGCAAACATCGTCTGTCTGACCCAACGATACCGGTGGTATCAGGCCTGACTGGAGCGACAATCAGAAACCGCGACGAGGCGAGCCGCACGCTCGCACGACAGATTAGCGAAACCATCCGATGGAAGGATTGCATGGACACTTGTGCGGAAACAGGCATCACGGTTGCGCTGGAACTTGGTCCGGGCGGCGCGCTGGCGCGTATGCTGCACGGCGCGCATCCCCATATCGAATGCCGCTCTATCGACGATTTCCGATCTGTCGACGGTGTTGTTCGATGGATCAGGCGTCACTTCGATCAATAACATGTCAAGCACAACGGGGACCATAGCTGAAGCGAATCCAATTCGCTTCAGCATGTAATCCCAATCCCGGTACGCTGGGCGACTGCCTCCAGTCAACGAGACCGGCAATATCGATCAGTCAGCCTTGATATTACGGGCACGGACAATCTCTGACCATTTAGTCGTTTCGGCCTTCAGGTACTGGCCAAGTTCCGCAGGTGTAGAACCGACCGGCTCCGCACCGATTTGTGTGAATCGTGCTTTGACTTCCGGCTGCTTCAGCGCCTTCACCAGTTCTTCGTTGAGCCGGTTGACGATGGGCTGCGGCGTCTTCGCCGGCACGAACACGGCATACCAGCCATTGAGTTCATAGCCTTTGATGCCTGCCTCTGCAACGGTCGGTACATTCGGCAGTACACTGGAACGTTTGTTGGTTGTGACCGCCAGCGGCTTCAGCCGACCGGAGTCGATATACGGTTTGGCGGACGACACCGAGTCAAACATCATATCGACCTGACGCCCCATGAGGTCCGTGACTGCCGGTGCACTGCCTTTGTAGGGAACGTGAAGGATATCGATATTCGCCATGGAAGCAAACAATTCGCCTGCCAGATGAATGGTGGTGCCACTGCCAGCTGAAGCAAAGGTCAGTTTGCCGGGTTGCTGTTTCGCCAATGCGATCAGCTCGGACACATTGTTCGCTTTGACTGCAGGATTGACCACCAGTACGTTCGGCACGACACCTACCAGGCTGACCGGTTCGAAATCCTTGATGGGATCATAGGCAAGCCTGGAATACAGGCTGGGATTCACCGCATGTCCGATGGACACGATCATCATGGTGTAGCCATCCGGCTCAGACTTGGCGACCATGGTCGAGCCAATGACACCGCCGGCACCGGGACGGTTTTCGATGACGATCGGCTGCTTCATGCTTTGCGACATTTTGTCGCCCAATGTACGGGCCATGGTGTCCATCGCGCCGCCGGGGGTGAATGGCACCACCCATTTGATGGTTTTGCTGGGATAGGCATCGGCGGCTGCGACGGAGAATGCGGTGCTTACTATCACGCCGCCGAAAATGGCTTTAATAATGGAATGCTTCATTTTTATTCCTGCAATTCTGGTGGTTCGGTTATACGATGGACGATGGATGCTTTGCCAGCGGGGTGACATTGATCTTCATATAGGGAAACAAGGGAAGCGAAGACAGCAAGCCATGCAGTTCGTCATTGGACTCGACATCGAAGATACTGTAGTTTGCGTATTCGCCGACGACGCGGTACAAGTGGGCCCACTTGCCGCTGCGTTGCAAATCTTGCGCATAGGCCTTCTCGCGTGCCTTGATATCATCGGCAATGGCCGAAGGCATATCTGGGGGTAATAAGACATCCATACGGACAAGAAACAGCATGATTCTTTCCTTTCTGTTATTGATTGTGCCAGCGTGCGTGCTCGCCTTTTCTCATGCGACCATGGTGCGAGTCTTGTCGCGCCTGTAATGGGCAAGCTTGTCTTCATCGATGGCGACGCCGAGACCCGGAGCGTCAGGCACGGCGAGCTCGAAATCGACAACCGATGCGCGCTCGACAACGATATCGTCTTTCAACAGCAGGGGGCCGAACAATTCCGTCCCCCAATCCATTCTCCGGCAGGCAGCAAATGCATGGGCAGACGCAATGCTTCCGATAGTGCCTTCCAGCAGCGTGCCGCCATAGCAGCCTATTCCCGCCGCGTCGGCAACAGCTGCCGTACGAACAACGCCCAATGGTCCCCCTGATTTCGCAATTTTGAGTGCAACGATGTCTGCCGCGCCATCGCTCGCATAGTCGAACATGTCAGCGGGCGTGCTGACCGCTTCGTCCGCCATGATAGGAATGTTGAACATCTGCGCGAGCCGCGCCATGCCCCGTCGATTGTCACGTGCAATGGGCTGCTCGACCAGCATCACACCGGCAGCCTGCAGGTCGGGAATATGCCGTGCAGCCGTTGCCACGCTCCAGGCCTGATTGATATCGACTGTAATGTCGGCGCGGTCGCCGAGAGCATTCTTAATGGCTGCCACGTGTTCGATATCCTGACGCGGACTGCGTTTGCCGATCTTGAGCTTGAAGACCTTGTGACGGCGGATCTCGAGTAGTTGCTTGGCTTCTTCGATATCGCGGGCGCTGTCGCCGCTGGCCAGCGTCCAGAGAACAGGTAGGGAATTGCGCACAGCGCCGCCAAGCAGGGCATGCACCGGAACGCCCAGGCGCTTGCCCTGGGCATCCAGCAGGGCAGTTTCCAGCGCGGATTTTGCGAGAGCATTTCCCTGTATGGAGAGATCAATTTGCGCCAGCACGGCATTCGCGCTCGTGGCATCCATGCCGATGACCAGCGGACTGATGTAGTGATCAAGGGTCAGCTTGATCGATTCGGGGCTTTGGTCGCCGTAGCTGAGACCGCCAATAGTGGTCGCCTCACCGATACCTTCAATGCCATCATCGCAGCGCAGGCGAACAATCACCAGCGTCTGGCGGCTCATCGTCGTCATCGCAAGGCGATGTTCGCGAATAGTCGGAAGGTCGACGATAATTGCCTCAAGTGCCGTGATACAAGGGCGATTCGATTTATTGAGCATTTTTAAATAAATGACGATATGGATGCGCCAATGGTAAGTTTTACGGCACCCCGAGTCTAATATCATTTAGCTACCGTGCTATACCCTGGAGGTATTGTGGAACTGCGGCATTTACGTTATTTCGAAGCAGTAGGAAAGACCCTGAACTTTAGCCGTGCGGCAGAATTGTTGCATATCGCACAGCCGCCGCTGTCACGTCAGATACGGCAACTGGAGGACGAACTGGGTGTGCAACTCATTGACCGTAGCGCGAGGCCGCTGGCATTGACCAAGGCCGGATCGTTTTTTCTTCAGCAATGCATACAGGTACTTGCGAGAATCGATGAGATTCAGCAGGCGACACACCGAATCGGGCAAGGGCGACATCGGTGGTTCGGGATTGGATTTGTTCCGTCGGTACTGTACGGATTCTTTCCGGAACTCATTCGCAGCTACCGCAAGGCAAGTAATGGCGTGGAAGTCATCCTGTCGGAAATGACCACCATTGAACAAAGCGAAGCATTGAAGGCAGGGAGGATTGACGTCGGCATCGGGCGACTTATGCTCAACGATCCAGAGCTGGTATGCGACGTTATTGAAGACGAACCGCTCGTCGTGGCCTTGCCATTGCGCCATCCTTTATTAAGGCATGCGCGTCTTAGCCTGAAGCGGCTCGCAACGGAGCAGTTTATCCTCTATCCCGCCAAGCCGCGCCCCAGTTACGCAGATCATGTATTGCAGCATTTCCGCTCGCATGGGCTCAATCTGGGCTCAGTTGTGGAGGCTAACGAAATGCAGACCGCCATTGGCCTGGTTGCTGCAGGAATCGGCGTAACGCTGGTCCCAAGTTCCGTCCAGCGCTTGCGACGTGATGATGTCGTCTACCGTCCGGTTGCAGATGCAGGCGTCACATCGCCAATTATCATGAACTTCCGCACCGATGACGCGTCGCGGGACCTCGCCCGGTTTTTTCAATTTGTAGACGAATATAAAGTAACTAAGTGAGATTCGGATCTGCGTCAGAAGTTAATTTTGCCAGGACCGTTGCAGTTATACATCGCCACAAAATGTGAAGTGACTCAAAGCCGATTACCAAGTAATATTTCTTTGTGGAAATGATTCGCGTGATAACTTAAAAGTAGATTGTGGAGACTGGTATGACAATTCTGAAATACGCGGCTTTCGCGTTGGCTGCGTTCGCACTCTCAACCCAAGCGTTCGCTGACGATGCTGCCAACGCAACAGCAATGGTAAAAAAAGCAGTAGCGCACATTAAGGAAAACGGTAAGGAAAAAGCTTTCGCCGACTTCAATAATCCAACTGGTAACTTTGCAAAGGGTGAGTTATATATCTTCGTCAGCGATATGCAAGGCAAGATGGTCGCTCACGGAGCGAATTCAAAGTTGATCGGGAAAAATCTAATGGACCTGAAGGATGCGGACGGTAAGCTTTTCGTCAAAGAGTACACGGACCTCGCTAAAGCCAAAGGTAACGGCTGGGTTGATTATAAATGGGTGAATCCTAGCACAAAGGCGATCGACAACAAGTCAACCTACGTTGAGAAAATCGACGATCTCGTCGTGGGTGCAGGAATATATAAGAAGTAAAGCCGCGTCATTGGGAAAGGGAGACGATCGAAGAGCCAGTTCGGTGTCTCCAACTGGCACATAAGATGCTCATGTTGGCTACTCTAGTTTAAAAAGCAAGCATTCACCGTACGGGTGACATCGTTACACCAGAAGGTCTTCAAAGTTCGACGAGGCTGCACTTTGGCAGTCAGCTACCAAACACCGAATCCCGCTGCAGTGTCATAGGTACCTGGCTGCCGCTCTGAAGGCGCAAGCGGCCTTGATATGAAGTAGCCCTGTACTTCATCACAATGCAATTCTTTTAAAGATTTTAACTGTTCAAGTGTTTCTACGCCTTCAGCGACAACTCGCATTCCCAGGGAGTGGGCCATTGTGATAATCGCCGTAAAAAATATTTTTCCTTCGGGGTGCTTTTCAAGCCGGGCTGTAAATGCCTTGTCGACCTTCAGGACGTCGAAATCCAGCTCCTGCAGCTGAGACAGGGATGAGTAGCCCGTTCCAAAGTCGTCAACCAGCAAGGTCACGCCCATCGCTTGTAGTTTATGAAGTGCGTCGGCCATCGCCGGCCTATTCTCCATCATCGTGGATTCGGTCAGTTCCAGTTCAATTAAGCTGGCCGGGACGTGATAACGCGAAAGTGCCAAAGCCAGGGTGTCGGCAACATCTATCTCCTGAAATTGTTTCGGAGATACGTTGATAGATATCGGCACCAATTTTTGTCCTGTGCGTGCCCAGAATGCCAATTGCGCGCATACCTTATCAATGACTTGTTCACCCAGTTGAATAATTAAGCCGGTTTCTTCTGCGACAGGAATGAAAGCGGAGGGATCCACCAAGCCTCTGGTCGGATGGGCCCACCGAACCAATGCTTCCATACTCGATATCTCCCCAGACGTCATATCGACCCGTGGCTGGTAATGCATAACGAACTGGTCATGCTCCAGTGCGTACTGAAGTTCCATTTCGCATTGATGCTTCGATTGCACTGCCTCGGCAAAATGCACATCAAAAAATTGATAGTTACGCTTTCCGCTGGTCTTGACGGCGTACATCGCCATATCGGCATTTTTGAGAAGCGAATCTGCATCCTGTCCATCTTCCGGGAAAACGCTGATGCCAATCGACGTGCCAACCGAATGCATGCCCTTAGACAGGCGAAAAGATTCCTGGAACGACTTCAATATGCGCTCAGCAACGTGTGCCGCATCGATCTTGTGTGCCATGTTTTCTACAATGACTACAAACTCGTCACCACCAATTCGCACGACATAGTCGTGAGGGCGAATCGCATCCTTGAGACGATGGCCCGCATTGCGCAAAAGTTCGTCGCCCGCTTCGTGTCCCATGGTGTCGTTGATTGACTTGAATCCGTCCAGGTCAATGAACAGAAGCGCCAGCATTTTCCCGCTATGTCGTGCTGATTCGAGGGCGCCTGGGAGATAGTTGTTAATCCATAGCCGGTTCGGCAAACCCGTCAGCGTGTCTTCATTGCTACGGCGCTCGAGTTCGGAAACATGCTTTTTGATATCGCTTATGTCTCTTAACGTAACCGCGAGGTCGCCGTCAGGTTTCGATACGGTAACGTATAGCCATGACAACCCCGATGGGTCCCCGATACGGGCCTCGATTTCACCGGCGAAGTGGCCTGTAGTCATTGCGTGCCTCAGCAACTGCATAGTGCCTTTTCCTGCGTCTCCGTGGTAAACAGTACGAATAGTTTTACCAATGAGTTCGTTTCGCCGGTGTCTTAAAATCGTCGCGCCACGCTCGTTACAGTCGACAAACTTAAAATCCGCTATGTGGCCATCGCTATTTTCGACAGGTCGCGCAATATAAAAGCCCTCTTGACCGCCCTCTGTAGCGGCGCGATAGGTTTCCCGCATCGCGTCCAATTGATGCTTGCGCCAACGCAGTCTAGCGAAAGCGAGCGTACCGAACAACGAAAAAGCTATCAGAAGTGCGCTTGCGATACCTGCGTATAAATAGCTACGGTGACGTTGACCTTCATATGGCGCCAGGACTTCTTGTTGATCAATTCCGGCTAAGGCTATCATTCCGTAACCTTCGGTAGTGTGCCACGCCACATACCGACTACGCTTATCCGAGAACCAGGGCTCACCTGGCAATATCTTTTGCCCCTTTGTTCCACTTATTGGAAGGAGATTGGAGACAGGCTGATGAGTAGCGTCAAAGATTCTCTCGCCAACCCGGGCGATGTGAACAGTTCTGTCGGTATCCAGAATAGTCAATAGCCGGTTATTATTTATCACGCCTTCATCAAACTGTGTAATGAAAAATGATGGTTCGACTGCCACAATAACGACTCCATTAAAAGAGCCGTCTTCCGTCATCAATTTTCGGCTGAAATGCACGACAGTTTGATTTGTGAATATCCCCTGTACGGGATAGCCTATGTATAGAAAATCGGTCCCGGAGCGTTCTTGCTGAGAAAAATAAGCTCGGTTCCTGGCATTCGCAGGCAAGGGATTGAGGATCGTACTGGATAACAAAAAACCGTAGCGGTCGACAATGCTTACGTAGAATCCAGCGCTCGCTGCGATATTTCCGGATTCGGCAATACTTTCCAAATGAAAGCTTGTTCCCGCTTTTTCCCAACCATGCTTCACGTAAAGCGTAATTTGGTCAATCGCCTGAAGTGAGCGATGCAGGCGTTCGGCATATGCGTCGGCGAGCAACTCAGCGTGGCGTAGCGCAGTCGTCTCGGCAGCCTGCTTTTGACTCCGTAAACTCTTTTCTAATGTAGCCCATCCAGTTGCAAGGACCATCAGGCTGACGATAAACCAGGCAACAAGAAGGAGAGTGCTATGACGCACGAATCCACTCTCGTCAGGGTTTGAAAGCCAGAACCGACTAATACGGGATGTCATGCGATACCACATCATTGTGATGCTTTCTCACTGGTAACATCAAGGCGTCAATTGCAAATATGTAATTTTTTGCAAATTTGCCATATCTACATAGCTTCATGAAAATCCACGCCTTGGGTTATGACGTACGTTAGATTCCGTCATTGTTTACGGTACGAGCCTATGACAAACACCGCGGCGCGAGCCGGGCGGGTTTGGCGGGAAAGAAAAACCGTAGATCAGGAGGGTTTATCAAACCGGATTCGGTCTGCCGTGACAGGGCAGAAATCCAATCGGCATTCAACGTTATACCAATCCCAAGCTATAACGTGACATATATGGACTCCCTCCAAAGTACAAGAGACTGACCGACGGGAATGACATTAGGGAGAAGCCTGCAGTCGTATAT
>NZ_LMHZ01000023.1 GCF_001428545.1 Noviherbaspirillum sp. Root189 | reverse complement strand
TATATGGACTCCCTCCAAAGTACAAGAGACTGACCGACGGGAATGACATTAGGGAGAAGCCTGCAGTCGTATATCCGGCATCTAATGTGGACTCTGTCGTGGTCCGTGCCGACATGGAATCTGCGTCACCATTGCGCCAATCAATGCAAGCGGCAGGCGTACAGCTGCCGGACACGTTATCGGCGTCAAACGGTGTGGGAGTATCCCTGGGTGCCATGATGGGCGATCAATCTCTTCGCAAAGGCGGGTATGTTCAACCTCGTTTCGTAGCGTACTGCTCAGGCAGGCATCGGGTACGTCGGGTCGCTAAGCTTCTTGCTTATTCGTGTAACGCTTCCTCCGTAAATTTCTCCATCACGCAAAGTGGCGTAGCAAATCCGTGCCAATTTATTGGCCAGAGCGCACGCCGCCTTATTATGATTCGCTCGGGACTGCACACCGAGTGCCCAGGCTCGCAGGCTGTCAATCTGGCGACCAGCCTTAACGGCGACGCTCGCCGCTCGGAGTACCGATCGGGCACCGTGCGTGAGCAACATGCGCAAGTACCGGTCGCCTTTCTTGGTGATGCGTCCCAGGTTTCTGGTGCTGCCGGACGAATGTTCCTTTGGTGTCAACCCGAACCAGCTGGCGAAGTGCCGGGCATCTTNGGTCGCCTTTCTTGGTGATGCGTCCCAGGTTTCTGGTGCTGCCGGACGAATGTTCCTTTGGTGTCAACCCGAACCAGCTGGCGAAGTGCCGGGCATCTTTGAAATGAGCGACATTTCCACTGGTGGCGGCCACCATCGCAGTAGCGGTCAACAGACCAATGCCAGGTATCGACAGCAGCGTGGTGCAGGCAGGAGACTGTCTCGCCAGCGCCGTGAGCTCGCGTTCGAGCTGAGCCACCCGTGCTTCGAGCAGCCGAATCTCTTCCACAAGCAGCTTCATTGTGCCGCGAATGAGAATTGGGATTGCGGAAGCAGGATCGGCAAGGACTCGACTGATTTGCTCCAGGCCGTTGCGACTGCCAGTCGCAACGGAAATACCGAACTCACGACAGAAACCGCGCAGGGCATTGATTCTTGCAGTGCGTGTGGACATCCACAGCGAGCGAACGCGGTGCAGCCCTTGGAGCGCTTGCTGTTCGACAGATTTGATTCGCACTGGGGTCATGTCGCCACAGCGAGCCGCTTCGAGCAGCGCGCAGGCATCGGCGGAATCGGTCTTGTTACGCTTGACGTAGGCGCGTACGTACGGAGCGGGAAGCAACTTGACGTTAATGCCCATGGCGTTAAAGCGGCGAGCCCAGTGATGAGCCGAGCCACAAGCTTCCATGATGACAAGGGACACGTTGCGATTGATAAACCAGCGCTCAAATTGCGTGCGGGTAAGGCGGTGTTGCTCGATGACACGCCAGGCGGAATCGGCAACAGCCAATTGGAAAACAGATTTGGCCAGGTCGACGGCCACGATAGTAGTATTCATGACGGACTCCTTTTGTTGGTTGATCCCCATGCCCATGCGAACCAGTACGTCTACTTTGGCGCAAAAAGACGGAGGGAGTCCATCCCATCAATTTTTTGACTGGCAAGGCGCAGGAGGAGTCAATAGCGGGCTATTGACGACGAGTGCAACGCAGGCAGGCGGCTCGGCGCCCCCGGAAAAAGACGCGATGTCATGGTGCGTTATGGGTTGGGATTGGTATAAGCGTGTCGATCAACATGACGATGGCAGGGCGCACCGACGAACGCACTACATGCGCGTGACCAAAGGTGCAGTCGCAACGCATTTTGGTTATTGGTTTACGCTGAATTGATATACCCAGGCCCGGCCCTCCAATTGGAAGACCGGGCCAAGTTTTTTTCATACTAAACTTTTGTCAATTGTTCCATGTCACTTTTGACGACTCATCAGCGAGCATTGCTGCTCATGATTATTGCGCCGACGCTCTGGAGTATCGCCGGCGTCATCACGCGCCACCTCGACGCCGCACGTGGTGTTGAAGTAACGTTTTGGCGCAGCCTGTTTTCAGCCATGGCTGTCGCCATCGTTCTGGTCGGTCAGCAAGGCGTCGCCCGGACGGTCAACACCATACGTTCTGCCGGCCTGACCGGCGTCCTGAGCGGCATGATGTGGTGCGTGATGTTTGTCTGCTTTATGATTGCGCTTACCAAGACGACAGTGGCTAACACGCTGATCGTGATGAGCGTGGCGCCATTGCTGACGGCATTTCTTGCGTGGGTGGTGCTGAAACAGAGCATTCCCCAGCGTACCTGGCTGGCAATTGCCGCGGCATTCGTCGGCATCTTGTGGATGTTCGTCAACGGCATGAGCAATGTTGGTGGGCAGCACCTCATCGGTATGCTGATCGCGGGCGCCGTGCCAGTCGCCTCCGCCGTCAATCTCATTATTCTCAAGCGCGCAGGACAGGGTATTGACCTGATGCCCGCCGTGTTTTTGGGAAGTGTTTTTTCCGCGCTGCTCATGCTCCCGTTCGCGTGGCCACTACAGGCCTCCCTGCATGATGTGGGGCTATTGGCGGTGCTCGGATTTTTTCAGCTTGGCCTTCCCTGCCTGTTGATGGTCAAGGCAACCAAAAGCCTGTCCGCACCGGAGGTGGCGTTGTTGGCGTTGCTGGAGGTGTTGCTTGGCCCGTTATGGACATGGCTGGGCGCCGGCGAAGTCCCCACCCGGGAAACCTTGCTGGGTGGCGGTGTGGTCATGGCGGCGTTGGTGCTGAATGAGATTGCCGCCCTGCGAGCGCAAGGCGGCAAGAAGGCACCCGCCGGACCGATGGTCGAACCGACGGTGCAATAACGCGCAACTCAGGCGACCACAGGCTCGGACTGCGGCACGGCTTGCTGGCTCTTCAGGATGTCTGCAATTGCGCCGAACAACTGGTCGACCTGCTGCTTGTCGATGATCAGCGGTGGCGACAAGGCAATGATGTCACCTGTCGTGCGAATCAGCACGCCCTTGTCCCAGAAGCATTTCTGGAATACGTCGAAGGCGCGTGCCGACGGTTTGCCCGGCACGCTTTCCAGTTCAATGCCGCACACCAGGCCGAGATTGCGCACGTCCTTGACGTAAGGCAGGCCCTTGAGGCTGTGAGCGGCCTGTTCAAAGTAGGGCGCCATGGAGGCCGCGCGGTCGAACAGGCCTTCTTCCTTGTACACGTCGAGGGTGGCGATACAGGCTGCCGCGGCGAGAGGATGACCGGTATAGGTGTAGCCATGGAAGAATTCGATGGCGTTTTCCGGCGCAGCGTCCATGAACGTGTCATGGATGTCCTGGCGCACGATGACCGCGCCCATCGGAACTGCAGCATTGGTCAAGCCTTTGGCGCAGGTAATCATGTCCGGCACGACGCCGAAAAAGTCGGCGGCGAATGCGCTGCCAAGGCGGCCGAAACCAGTGATAACCTCGTCGAAAATCAGCAGGATGCCGTACTTGTCACAGATGCTGCGCAATTTCTGCAGATAGCCTTTGGGCGGCAGGATAACGCCGGTAGAACCCTGAATCGGTTCGACGATCACCGCGGCAACGGTGGCAGGGTCGTGCAACGCCAGCAAGCGCTGTTCGAGTTCGTCGGCGATTTCCGCGCCATGCTCCGGCAGACCGCGCGAAAACGCATTCTTGCCGATATCGAGCGGATGCCGTAAATGGTCGACACCGGCCAACGTTGGTCCGAAATGCTTGCGGTTGCCAGCGATACCGCCGACCGCGATGCCGCCGAAGCCGACGCCGTGATAGCCGCGCTCCCGCCCGATCAGGCGTGTGCGCAAGCCGTCGCCGCGCATACGGTGATAGGCGAGGGCGATCTTAAGCGCGGAATCCACCGATTCTGAACCGTCGTTGCAAAAGAAAACACGGTTGAGGCCTTCCGGCGCGATTGAAACCAGGGCGCTCGCCGCTTCGAAGACTTTCGGATGCCCCATCTGGAAGGTCGGCGCGAAATCCATGGTTGCTGCCTGCTGCTGGATCGCGGCAGTAATTTTTGGATGGCAATGGCCAGCGTTGACGCACCACAGTCCGGCAGTGCCGTCGAGAATCTTACGGCCGTCGTCCGAGGTGTAATACATGCCGGAAGCAGCCGCCAGCAAGCGTGGTTTGTTCTTGAACTGGCGGTTCGCCGTAAACGGCATCCAGAAATGCGAGGTGTCCAGAGTATTGGCCATAGCGTGTTTCCCTTTTGGAGAAATTGTTGTGTGTTGCCCGGACCGCTCCCTTGAGGGGAGAAGGCCCGACCCGTGGTTATGCAGCTTTTTACCTTTGTTACGTACCGGAAGCCATCCCGGTAAAATGTCGTCCTATTATGATCCGCTCTCCACATTCCGCCAAGTTACCCGCCCGCCGTCTATCGGTTGCTCCGATGATGGATTGGACCGACCGTCATTGCCGCCTGTTTCATCGCCAGATTACCCGACACACCTGGCTTTACACGGAGATGGTGACAACTGGCGCCTTGCTCCATGGCGACGTGCCGCGCCATCTTGACTTCAATGACGAAGAACATCCTGTCGCACTGCAACTTGGCGGCAGCGAACCCGCCGACCTCGCCAAAAGCGCCAAGCTGGGCGAGACCTGGGGCTATGATGAGATTAACCTGAATTGCGGTTGTCCGTCTGAGCGCGTTCAAAAAGGCGCATTCGGCGCTTGCCTGATGGCTGAACCTGCACTGGTCGCAGACTGCGTCAAGGCAATGCGCGATGCCGTCTCGATTGACGTGACGGTCAAGCACCGCATCGGTATCGATGATGTGGAGTCTTATGACTTCGTCCGTGATTTTGTCGGCACCATTGCTGACGCCGGCTGCAGCACTTTTATCGTGCATGCGCGAAACGCTATCCTCAAGGGTTTGAGTCCGAAGGAAAATCGTGAGATTCCGCCGCTGAAAGCCGATTACGCCTATCAACTCAAGCGCGATTTTCCCGGACTTGAAATCATCATCAACGGCGGTATCAAGACCGTCGCGGAAATCGATGCGCATCTGCAGCATGTGGATGGCGTCATGCTGGGGCGCGAGGCCTACCACAACCCGTATCTGATGGCCGGGTTCGACGCGCGCTATTACGGCGACACGTCCCCCGTCAAGTCGCGCGCCGAAGTGCTCCAGGCCATGCTGCCATATATCGCCGATCAGCTTGCGCGCCATGGCAAGGGCAGTGTCGGCGGTGGCTTGCGCCTCAATAGCATCACCCGCCATATGCTCGGCCTGATGACGGGATTGCCTGGCGCACGCGCATTCCGGCAGACCCTGTCCGATTCTAAAAAACTCGCCGCTGGCGATCCCGCCTTATTGATGGAAGCGTTCGCCAGAACGCAGCCCATCGCCGCCTGATTCCGCGGTTCATTTCCTTTCAATAAGCTTCTGTGCCATATCGCAAATGGCACAGAACCTGCTCGCCTTTAGCCTTTCAATGTCAATCTTGAATTAGCAACACCGTTCACCTACCGACACAGGAGGATGCCATGCCATTGAAAGGCGGAAAGAGTCAACAAGCAGTGAAGAGCAATATCAAAACGCTCGTGCATGAGTACGAACACGACGGCAAGATAGGCAACAGCCGTCCCGGCTCCAAAAAGAAGGCGGTCAAACAGGCGGTCGCGATCTCCCTGAAAAAAGCAGGCAAGAGCCGCACGCAGTCGAAGTCAACCAAGCATTAATCGGGGACCAGAACGCTTCAATATTGAAAGGAACATCATGGCTTCACAGGATCAATCCTTCCCGCCCCAGCATCAGGACAAGCAACCCGGCTCGGAGCAGGCCATGTCGCCGAAGCCGCAGGCCGAAATGCGAAATTACAAAGGCAGTGGAAAATTGAAAGGCAAGGTAGCGCTGGTGACGGGCGGCGACAGCGGCATTGGCCGCGCTGCGGCGATCGGCTTTGCCAAAGAGGGAGCGAACGTCGTTATCGCCTATCTCGACGAGCATGAGGATGCTAAGGAAACGCAACGCTATATCGAGGCGGAAGGACGTGAATGCGTATTGATTGCAGGGGATGTCGGCGATGCAGCGTTTTGCAGCAAGATGGTTGACACCGCCGTGTCATCATTCGGCAAGCTGGACATCCTGGTCAACAATGCGGCCCAGCAGTATCCGCAACAAAGCATTGAAGACATCACCGAAGACCAATTGCTGAAAACCTTCCGCACGAATATTTTTTCAATGTTCTTCACCGTCAAGGCGGCGTTACCCCACCTCAAGCCTGGTGCCCGCATCATCAACACCACATCGGTGACTGCCTATCGCGGCAGCTCGCATCTGATCGATTATTCGTCGACCAAGGGAGCAATCGTCGCCTTTACCCGTTCCCTGTCGCAGCAGTTAGTCGAGCGCGGAATCCTGGTCAATGCGGTGGCGCCGGGGCCGATCTGGACTCCGCTGATTCCGGCAACCTTCGACGAAAAACAGGTGTCGAGCTTTGGGCAGAAGGCGCCAATGGGCCGCGCCGGACAACCGGATGAAGTTGGACCCTGCTATGTGTTTCTCGCTTCGGAAGATTCGTCGTATATGACGGGGCAGGTGCTGCATCCGAACGGCGGCGAAGTAGTCAACGCCTGAATCTTTTGCCAGCGCTATGCGGTGCGGTGTTCGGCATTGCGCTGGTACGTGCTGGTACGTAATGGATAATCGACTGTGCTCAATACTCTTTCAGGCGGTTATAGAGCGTCTTCAAACTGATGCCCAGCGCCTCGGCTGTCAATCGCTTGTTGCCGCTGTAATGTTTGAGCGTTGCCAGGATGATTTCTTTTTGCGCATCGGCAAGTGGCGTTCCCACAAAGAAATTCAGATAGCCTTCATGTACAGTGGGCTTTTTGGTCGACAGGTCAGAAATGCAGTCCTCAATATTGAGCGTGTCGGTCGCCAGAATATAGGCACGCTGCACCACATTTTTCAGCTCCCGTACATTGCCCGGCCAGGAATAAGAGCGGATGACATCGAGTGAGCTTTTGGAAAATACCTTGTTCGCCTTGTCTTTCTCGTTCAGTTCAAAAAGGAAATGATTGGCAAGCGCTTCGATGTCGTTGCCACGCTCGCGCAAAGGTGGAATCCGAATAGGAAACACGGCAAGCCGGTACATCAGATCCTCACGCAAGTTGCCTTGCTTGACCGCCGTATCGAGATCGCGATTGGTTGCCGCTATCAGGCGCACATCGACTTTTACTTCCTCATCGCCACCAACCCGCAGAAAAGTTCCGGACTCCAGCACCCGCAGCAGCTTGACCTGCATGTCGACCGGCATCTCCGTTATTTCATCGAGGAACAGGGTGCCGCCGGATGCATGCTCAAAGTAACCGATCTGCTGGCGCACTGCGCCGGTGAAACTGCCCTTCTCGTGACCGAACAATGCAGCCTCGATCAGATGTGCCGGAATTGCGCCGCAATTGACGGCAACAAATGCCTGCTCGCTTCGCGCACTGCTGTGGTGAAGCGCATTGGCAATAACTTCCTTGCCGGTCCCGCTCTCGCCCACCAGAAGGACGGTTGCTTCGGTTGCCGCCACTTTGTCCACTTGCTGGTAGAGCCGCTCCATGATCGGCGACGTGCCGTGCATGATGCCGAAGTGCTTCAGTGATTTTTCGAGGGCCATGTGTGGTTCCGTTTGGCCACTCCCGTGTGGCCGGTCGTAGCGCTCAGGCGTGAGCGTCGAAGAAGACGTCATGATTTTTACATCAAAGCGTGAAGACTCACTTGCGCTATTTCAGTTCCAGTGCGCAAACCAGTCATGGTTGACGTTGCGTGCGGTACTGCCTGAATCCTTCTCCCGGCATTACGCATCGATGGTCGACGAGAACGACAAGCTTCAAGATACACGATAACTAAATGGTGGTGTGTACGCTACTTACAAGGATTGATATTCGCTCAAAGTAAACGGGACAAAGCTTACGACCGGCAATGATTGCGATGTCGATGATGTGACGTCTCTTACTGCAGGAATAGAAGAACTGTAAGCATTACGTCGCTGCTGTAAGTTTTACCCCGGCCCTATGCTCTATACATGTCGCGCTACGCACCGGTTGTCACATGCATAAGCCCCATCCTAGGTGTGCCTAAGCCTGGAATAAGCTTGTACTTGCTTTACATCAGCATGCGATGGCATGGAATCTGCGTCCTGCAGAATCTGACCTTGCGAAAAGCTTCATAGAACTTATCGCAAAAGGTACGGTCAAGAACGTGACAGACAACGTTAACTTTTTTGAAAGGAACAAGAATGAATGCACTGAAGACGACATCGAAAGTTTTGTTGGTTGTCGCTGCGCTGAGCCTGACAGCAGTGGGTTGTGACCGTCGCGCAGGCGACACCTCGGGCGGAAGCGGCGCTACAGGCAGCAGTTCGAGTGGTGCAGGTTCCATGGGTTCCAGCGGCTCGGGCGGTGCAGGCGGTTCCGGCACAACCGGTGCGGGCGGCGGTACCGGTTCGAAATAATACGCCCAAGGCACTCCGCCATGCCGCAAGGTAGTGCGCAAGCTGGTCGGGCAGACCGCTTGCGCATTGTAGGCATACCCAGATATGTAACACTCGATGACTGCACTATCACGTCACGAGCGTTACATATCTTATCTAACCTAATGGTGAAGGGTATATTGGCGTACAGCACATTCCTCAACCGGTTCAGACCGGATCATAGTTTCAAACCATCAGGCTATCTAACGTAGCAAGCGCAAGCGTATCCCTCAACATGAAATTCATTGCAGGAACACGAAGGCAATTTCATGGATCACTGTTTTGGCTCAATAAGAAAATGCATACGTGCTTGGACAATAAGAGTCGAAGTCATATGCTGAATATTCTGTTGAAATCGCTGTCCAAAGCAGAGTCAACAAGTTCGCACAATTCCAATAACTGTTTTTACGCATATTGACGTTCGTACCCTTGGGGCACGACGGCAATGGCTGCCACAGAAAGCGCGTAAAGGTGTTTCCATGCCGGACATCTTCGCTTTTTGACGACAGCAGGCCGCCGACATGATTTGATTCATGAAGACTTGCCTGCTGCTTTTGCCGACCGGTATTGCCATTGCAATCAGCAAGCAGCAATAAGCAATCGCCGTTCGGATTAACACCGTACGAGACAGTGATATATGCCACATGTATTGATCGTTGACGATGACGTGAACACGCGCGAAGCGCTGATGGAAATTTCGGCGGCCGAAGGATTTACCACTGCCGTCGCAGGCAACATTCGCGATGCTCAGACAGAGATCATGCGACAGCGCCCGGACGTCGTACTGATCGACCTTAAATTGCCGGACGGCAGCGGGATGGATTTGTTCAATGATATCGAGTCCCGTGCCACCACTGAAATCGTATTGATCACTGGACACGCCAGCGTCGAAACTGCAGTGGAAGCATTGCGTCTCGGCGCGGCCGACTATCTGACCAAGCCAATCAACTTCCGTCGCCTCAAGTCTTTGCTGGCGCGCATTCCGCGCACGGTGGATCTGAAGGAAGAAATTGGTGTCCTGCGTAGCGAACTGCGCCGCCTTGGCCATTTCGGCCAGATGCTGGGTGCGGCGCCGGCCATGCAAAAGCTCTATAACCACATCGGCCGCGTTGCGCCTACCGAAGCAACCGTATTGCTGTTAGGGGAGAGCGGTACGGGCAAGGAACTGGCAGCACAAACCATCCATGACCTTAGTCTTCGCCAGAAACATCCCTTCCTTCCCGTCAACTGCGGCGCCATTTCTCCGCAATTGATCGAAAGCGAAATCTTTGGTCACGAAAAGGGCAGCTTCACCGGCGCGGATCGCCAGCACAAGGGCTATTTCGAACGTGCCAACGGCGGCACGCTTTTCCTGGATGAAATCACGGAAATGCCGGTGGAATTACAGGTGAAGCTGCTCCGTGTCCTGGAAACCGGCTCCTTCATGCGAATCGGCAGTAACCAGGAAATCGAGACCGATGTGCGTGTCATTGCCGCGAGCAATCGTGATCCTGAAGCCGCGGTCGCGGAAGGCAAGCTTCGACTCGACCTGTACCATCGCCTTAATGTCTTCCCGCTAAAGATCCCGCCGCTTCGTGAACGCGGTGCGGATATTGAATTGCTCGCGCAGCACTTCCTGGATGACCTTAACGCTGCACACGGTACGAACAAGTTGTTATCCCCGGACGGACTTGCATGCCTGAGCAATTATCACTGGCCAGGAAATGTACGTGAGTTGCGCAATTACATGCAACGCGCCTTCATTCTGTCCGACCATATCATTGATGCCGCGGCACTGGCACCGGTGATCACCACCCAGTCGCCGGTCGGATTGACTCTGGCCATCCCGGTCGGCACATCGCTTGCCGATGTCGACCGCAAGCTGATCTATGCAACGCTCGAACTCTGCGGCGGTGTCAAGAAGCGTGCCGCGGATATTCTTGGGATCAGCCTCAAGACGCTCTATAACCGGCTGGAGGAATACGGACCTTACGAGGGAATACAGAAGAAAGACGAGTCATCGATGCAGGGTAGCAGCAGCGACTCTTATCATTAACAAAATTGTGTTAGGGTTGTGCTAGGGGCCGCCGTGCCCTACGCATAGCAGCGCTGACGTTAAAGGGCGGAATACGCGAAAGCGTATTCCGCCCTTTTCATTGGCGCCATCCTGTACTAGAGCGCTTTCGTCCTGACTGGGCCGGGCGAGGCCGAGGTGATTTGCCCGCGGAACAAGGCGCAGCGACGCGACATGGCGAGCCATGGCAAGGAGTTGCAACGCCGTGCCGCGGGCAAAGCGCCCGGCGTCGACAGTACAGTCAGACGAAAGCGCTCTAATCACGTGCCGCCATCGTATCGATTACGATGATCAGTTCTTCCGGAGCGACCGGTTTGGTGACATGCATCTGGAAGCCGGCGGTTAATGCGCGTATGCGGTCCTCGCGTTCTGCAAAGGCCGTCAGGGCCAGGGCCGGCAGGCGTTGCAGGGGAGTGCGGCCATTCGGTGCCTGCCAGGTACGGATGCGCCTTAGCACCGCATAGCCGTCTTCGCCAGGCATCGCAATGTCCGAAATCAGCACGTCGGGATAGCTATCCGGTGCCAGTCCCGACAGCCATTTAATCGCTTCACCCGCCGTAGCGGCAGCGAACACATCGGCGCCGGCGGCACTCAGTACCACGGTCAACGATTCGCGTGCTTCAGGCTGATCGTCAATAAGCAGTACGCAACGCCCTTCCAATGAGGGAAGCGGCATGCTGGAAGCTGGCTCAGCGGGACCGACCGTCAGATATTGTTCGGTGCGCGGACGCAGCTTGAAGTACACGCTGAAGGTTGTTCCCTTGCCTTCACCTTCACTGTCCGCCTTGACCTGGCCGTTGTGCATTTCGACCAGGTGGCGTACCAGGAACAGTCCCAGTCCCAGTCCGCTATGGTCACGTGTGCTGGAAGTATCTTCCTGGCTGAAACGATTGAAGAGATGCGGCAGAAATGCCGGGGAGATCCCGGCGCCGTCATCCCGTACCGTCACACAGATCTGCTCGCCCGCGATCGATGCGGTCAGCCAGACGTGGCCGCCCTCGGACGTAAACTTGACGGCATTGGACAACAGGTTCCAGAAAATCTGCTGTACGCGGTCCGCATCCCCCTCGATCTGCTCGCTGGTGATGCGGTAATTGCAGCTAAGGCTGATTTTCTTCGATGCCGCCATTGCGCGCACACTGTTGACCGCCGCCTGCAAGGCCGGAAGAAGCGCCAGCGGCTGCTTCATCAACCGGAATTTTCCGCTCATCATGCGCGTGACATCGAGCAAGTCTTCGATCAGGCGCACTTGCTGGTTCACACCGGTCTTGATTCCCTGGAGAGCACGTTGCGCAAGCGGCACCGTGACCACATCCTGAACATAGTTTTCCAGGACATGGGCCCAGCTCTGGATACCATTGAGCGGGGCCCGCAATTCGTGCGACACGATAGCGAGGAATTCATCACGGGCCTTGGCAGCCGTCTCTGCCTGGATGCGTGCGCTGCGTTCACGGGCGAGCAACTCGTCGCGCTCCTTTTCCATGCGGGCACGGGAGGTTACGTCATAGGCAATGGCGATCACCGAATCGATTTGTCCCCAGCGGTCGATTTCCGGAACAATGCGCCCGGAGAAGTAGCGGATCTGGCCCTCGATCTCCAGATCGAAATCCAGCCGTTGTTCGGCGCCAGTGTCGAAAGCGGCGTACGCGGCTTCGTCCCATGCCCGTACCACCGTTTCCGGCAGGCCGAGTTCAGCCTTGGTCTTGCCGATGTAGGCTTCCGGCGGCTGCGCTCCCAATTTGGTGATCGCGGGGTTCACGTAGAGATGGCGCATCTTGCGATCGATGCGGGAAATGATGTCCGGCGAATTTTCTACCAGGGTTTTAAACTCGAGCTCACGGCGCTGCAACTGCTCCTCCGTATCGCGCAATCGCGTGATGTCGCTGATTGCCGCTAGCAGTCCCCGTACGTTGCCTTCGTCGTCGAAGTCCGGCACATACATCATTTGCATGAACTGGTTTCCACCATCGGGCAAGGGAACATTGACTTCATGCTCTTGCGGCTGGCCGCGCAAGGCGGCATCGATATACTGACGCACATTCGAAAATGCTTCATCGCCGACAATTTCAGGAATCCGTTTGCCGACGATCTCCTTGGGGTGAAAACCGAAGCGGTCCGCATAGGTCTTGTTGACGAATGTGAGTCGATAGTCGAGATCACATTGCGCAATGAAGACGGGCAGCGCCTCGGTAATCAGGCGCAACTGGCGTTCCTGCGCGCGCAATGCCTGTTCATGGTCGCGCCGGTCCGTGATGTCGGTGGCCATTGCGGAAAATCCGGCAACGCGGCCATCGGCCTGCAGATCCGGGCTATACACCACCATCACATGCCGCTTGCCGGCAACGCTGTCAAGCGCCAGCTCGAAATGGACAAGATGGCCGTTCAATGCCTGTGCAATGAACGGCTTTGCATCCGGATAAGCCGTGCCAAGGACGTCGCGTACCTTGCGTCCGACGATGTCGTCACGTGGAAGTCCGAACCACTGCTGGTAAGCAGCATTGACGAAGCGATAGCATTCTTCATGATCAACGTACGCGATCAACGCCGGCACGGTGTCTGTTATCAGGCGGATGTACTTGTCCTGCTGCAGGAGCGTAGCGGCAATACGCTTGCGCGCACTGACGTCCCGGATGACCAGCAGCCTGCCATCCGGAACCGTGACGTCGATGTAGGGCGATACGGTGACTTCCGCGTCGATCGGACTTCCGTCGGCCAGCTGCAGGGTGCGATGCATGGTGGCAGGGCAGTAGGCAAGGCCGATAGGCGAGGGTATGCCATTCTCCGACGCATTGATGACTTCTTCGAGCGTATGGCCTTCAAGACGGCTCCCGGCAGGCGAAAACATCTCGCCCGCCGCCTGGTTGCAACCAACAATCCGGCCATCGCGGATCAGCAGAATCGCATCGGCACAGCGTTCAAGCAAATTTCCCAAGCGTTCCGCATGCTGTTGCGGTGTATCTTCAACCGATAAATGCTGCATTGCCTGATGCGCCGCATGCCACTGCGACGCTGTGGAAGGGATACCGTCGCGCCGAATTGTGTATCGTTGATTGCTCGATATACCCATGATGTAAACCAACTCCTTTTGACAAATGCTTCCTTCTCCGCCTCAAGTGATGTATTCCAGTCGCGGCGGAGGATATGTCCGCACGGTACGCACAGTACGTACAGATTTCATCCTTCGCGCGAACACCGTAAGTAGTTCCCCAGCGTATCTTAGCTGTCCAGGAATGTGCCGCCTTGCTTGCGCACAGGAATAAGCCCATAGGACAAGAAGCGCGTTTGATGTTCTTCAAAGTAACGATATTGGCCTGCCTATCGGCGCCGGTATTCGCCACTATGGCGAGTCTGCGGTCGTGCCGGTAAAGCGATGACTTTCTTTTCAGCGTGAGGAAGAAAGCCTCCATTCGCTGGAAGCGAAATCCTGCAGCATTGTGCTTGCGCATCATTTGTCGCCTGTCTGTTTCCTATCTGTTGCCCGTCTGTTGCCTCACTGTCGGTTGATGTTTTTCATATCGTGTTTATACCCTTCTTCACATTTTCTTCTCGCTACGGCCTCGTCATAACATCGTGACGTAACGATTACACCGTTTTGCCATTTTTACATGGGTATTTAATTGCTCCCCGGCATGGTCAAGTGGTATGGCTAGCGCGCAGTATTGCCGATGAAAGAGATTGGTCTGTGCTGAGCACGAAACATGCCGAGGAGGCAAATTGCATGATCCATCATGTATTTACGCTATTGCTGGTTTGAGAAAGATCAGCGCACCCGCCCATGTGCTCCGTATAGTAGGTGCAGTTCGTACAAGACGCCTGAAGAGGGTATTCCCGACTACAGGATTAAAGCTTGCACGAATGCGGCCCTATCGAAACAAGCCTCATTGCCCGACCCGATTCGGAAAACGTCTTTCATGTTGCTGAGTTGCTGCAAGCTTCGTCCGTCCACTCTTACCATCCCGGCAAGCGCCTCCGCTCAGGCCGTCCTTGTCGCTGGATTTCACTTGCCGGCGCATTTCCGGTTTGCCCGCTTTATCTTTTCGCGACGCCGCTTGGCATCCTGTTTTCTTGCGCGCTGTGCAAGGGCACGAAGTCCGGTTTGTCGGCACAGCTTTTGCGTCGGCCTGTCGTAATGCGTTATCTGCGCTCCGCGCAAGCTTGTAACGCAGCACGTGATAAAAGCAAACGCATTGCAGACAGGCTCCCGTATAGAGCAATGCGTCGAACGCGCCTGCGCCAACGATCGCGAAATTGTACCGATTGAGCTATAGCGATGCCGTAGTGGCATCTTACGAAAACCGTCAGGCCGGCAACGCGGCAATTCAGCAGGAGGAGGTAAGCGCAATATCATCCGATGCCACGAACACGCAACCTGGAAGTTCTCACATGCCTACGAAATGACAACGACATTCTCCATTCGACCGACTTGCGTTCAAAAGACCGAGTGTGATGGCCGACAGCGTCGGCGGGAAGCGGCAAATGCCATGGGCGCATTCCGCCAGCTCCTGTCCACTCAAACATTCTCAACCCAATTTCAAGCCCTAGCGGCAAGGAGATAGCATGGCTTCTGCAATCATTGTGTTCTCGCACCTGCGTTGGGATTTCGTGTTTCAGCGTCCGCAGCATCTGCTATCGCGCATGGCCAGGCATTATCCGGTCGTCATCGTGGAAGAGCCGGTTTATGATGCCGAGCGCACCTATCTGAAGACGTATTCACCCATCCCCAACGTCCTTGTATGCCAGCCGCACACGCCAGTCAACATGCCGGGCTTTCACGACGATCAGTTACCGCACCTGCAAAAGCTTTTGAAGCAGGTGGTGCGCGATTACCCCGATCACATGGCATGGTTCTATACGCCGATGGCGCTGCCGCTGCTGCAGGAGTTGCAACCGCGCCTGGTGGTATATGACTGCATGGATGAACTGGCCTCTTTCAAGAACGCGCCCAAGCAACTCCTGCAACGGGAGAGCGCATTGCTGAAGGTGGCCGATATCGTCTTTACGGGCGGGCAAAGCCTGTACCGTTCCAAACGCGATCGACATCCGAACGTCCATTGTTTCCCCAGCAGCGTTGATTCCGCGCACTTCCTGCAGGCACTCGATCGTACCAATTCCCATCCCGCACACCGTGAAATTCCCGGGCCGCGGCTTGGCTTCTATGGCGTGATCGATGAACGCTTTGATGTCGACCTGATCGGCAGGCTGGCCGACGCCCATGCGATGTGGCAGATCGTGCTGGTCGGACCGGTAGTCAAGATTGATCCGGCGACGCTGCCCCAGCGCGAGAACATTCATTACCTCGGCCAGCAACCCTATGAGGCATTGCCGCAGTTTCTTGCCGGCTGGGACGTGTGCCTGCTGCCGTTCGCGATGAACGAATCCACCAGATTCATCAGTCCAACCAAGACGCTGGAGTACATGGCGGCGGAATTGCCGATCGTAAGTACACCGGTGGCGGACGTCGCCAGCTGCTACAGCGATATTGTTGCGATTGCAGCGGATGCCGATGCGTTTATTGCGGCCTGCGAAGCGGCGCTGCTGGCGCCGCCCGAAGAACACGCGCGCCGGGTCGACGGCATGCGCCGGGTATTGGCGGCCACTTCCTGGGATTCCACCGTGGAGCAGATGCGTACGCTGCTTGACACGACACCGCGCCGGCAGGATGCGACATTGCCGCAACCCGATGTCGAAGCGCTGGCCGTCGCTGATGCCACGCCCAACGTCAACCGCTTGCGCCAGCAGGACGCCAACCGCTATGCGAAGACGGCGATCATCGGTGCCGGGCCGACCGGTTTATCGGCCGCTTATCATCTCGGCCATGACGCAGTGTTGCTGGAAAAGAGTGACATGGTGGGCGGTTGGTGCCGTTCGATCAAGGACAATGGCTTTACCTTCGATCATGCCGGTCACATCATGTTTTCGAATGATCCTTACGTGCTGGAGCTGTACGACATTCTGCTCGGCTCCAACATGCACTGGCAGGATCGCGAAGCATGGATTTACAGCAAGAACGTCTATACGCGTTACCCGTTTCAGGGAGCGCTGCATGGCCTCCCACCCGAGGTGATCAAAGAATGCATCATGGGCGCCATCGAGGCGCGCTATGGAAGCGGCAAACCCGGGCACGCGCCTGTGCCGACTGCAGCCAGGGCCAGCGACTGTTGCGCCGATGGCGGCGTCACGCTGCCGGGATCGAATGTCGCCGCACTTGAGAAGCGTGGCCCGGCCAATTTTGAAGAATTCATTTACCAGGTCTGGGGTGCGGGCATTGCCAAGCATTTCGCCATTCCCTATAACCGCAAGCTATGGGCGGTGCCACTGACCGAAATGGAAACCTCCTGGCTGGGCGGACGCGTGCCCTTGCCGAACCTGGAAGAAATGATTAGCGGCGCACTGGAGCCGGCCGGCAAACCCATGGGGCCGAACGCGCGTTTCGGTTATCCCTTGCGCGGCGGATTTCAGGCGCTGATGTCAGGTTTTGTCCCGCATATCAAAGGAACAATCGAACTGAATGCCGACGTGGTGGCGGTATCGCCGAAGCAGCACCTGATCACGCTGGCGGACGGGCGCCGTTACGAATATGAAAACCTGATCAGCACCATGCCATTGCCGCTACTGGTAAAAATGATCGGTGATGAAGCCCCGGAAGAAGTACGCGAAGCCGCCGCCGGGCTCAAGCACATCTCGGTACGTTGCGTGAACCTTGGGGTCGCACGGGAAAACATCACCGACAAGCACTGGATCTACTACCCGGAAGACTCGATCTTCCACCGCATCTTTGTGCAGGGCAACGCCAGCCCCGAATGCAATCCGCCCGGCGGTTTCGGCATCACCTGCGAAATCACTTATTCGCCGACATGGAAGCCGCTGCAGCTGAGCGGACAGGCGTTGATCGACCGCTGCATCGCCGACTGCATCAAGGTCGGCATGCTGAAGGAAGACGATAAGATCATTGCCGCCAACGAGGTCGACATGCCCTATGCCTATGTGGTCTACGACCATGCACGGGCAAAGAACGTAGAGACTATCAAGTCCTGGCTGGCGATGTACGACGTCATTCTGGCAGGCCGTTACAGCGAATGGGAGTATTACAACTCCGACCATGCCTTCATCGCAGGCAAGAAGGCGGCGGAAGCCGTGAAATGGGTGGAAAAGAAAAGCGCTCTGGCGGCCGAGTAGCCAGACGTATGCGCGCAAGAAGCCAGATTGGACAGGCAGTTTGAATGTTGAAGCCGGCGTTCTGACGAACGCCGGGAACGGTGTTGCTTTCAGAAGGTCGAATTCTGGATGGTGGCGCAGGATAGCTAACCGGTCGCCATGTGCGCCGGCTATGCATGGCTGCCTTCCATTGCGGTTTTCCATTGCAATAATGCAGTACATTTCATCGATGTCTGGAGAGATGGAGGGACTATGAAGTCCGGAATCGCCGTGATTCTGCTCGCGGGACTGCTGCCGCTGACGACATGTGCTGCTGATGCCGATCGCCCGCCAGTTACGCAATCGGCTGAGAGTGCCCCGCAGGCACAACTCTATCGGGGATCGAAAATCATCGGATCCACCGTACGCGACGCCAAGGACAAGAAGATCGGCGTCATCAAGGACCTGATCCTGGATGCCGGACGTGGTGAAGTGGCGTATGCCGTAGTGAGTTTTGGCGGCATCATGGGTCTGGGCCCCAAGTTCCATGCGGTGCCGTGGCAGGCGCTGGAGCCGAGCGACAACCTCCGGCAATATGTTCTCCACGCGGATCGGGAAACGATCAGCCAAGCGCCGGCATTTGACAAGGGAAGATGGCCGGACATGTCGGACCAGAAATGGAGTGCGGACATCGACCGATACTGGAGCCGCATGGTTGGCAGAGGTACGTTCGGTACCAACAAGCTGACCTCCGGTGTTCCCAATCCCGCCCCCACGACAAGCAATGCCCCGCCCGTCGGCGTCGGCACAGGCCCGCGCAGCGACATGCAGAGCAGCGGGCGCTAGAGCTGAAGCAACTGCGGTGAAGCGGCTGCAACGCCTTCAAGCAGCCTGTTCATCAACGTCCTGCGAGCATTTCAATCCGTATTAGCCCTTTGCCTGCGAGGCGCGGGCTTTCCGGTATTGTTGCCCTCAACTGCGGCATTTCAAATCCGTACCATGGCAAGTATGTTTCAATGGACTGATTGGGCGTTCCGGAGTGCGTGCGCGGCTTGCCTGTCCTTCCTGAACGTCTGTGTCCGCATTCTCAATCCGCATGTCGTCGCTGGCGATCAGCGAATGCGAATGCACAGCAGCATACAGGAGGCAGCATGGAGGCTTTTACGTCCGTTGACTGGGATGCCTTGTTTGGGCTAAGTCTGCCAGTAACCGAAATTCTGATACGCGGTACCGCGATGTACTGGTTCCTGCTCTTGTTGTTCCGCTTTGTGATACGGCGAGACGTTGGTGCTGTTGGCATCGCCGATATGTTAGTACTCGTGATTGTTGCCGATGCAGCGCAAAACGGCATGTCAGGCGAATACACGTCAATCACGGACGGCATGGTTCTCGTCTCGACACTGATTGGCTGGAATGTTTTACTGGACTGGCTAAGCTTTCGATATCCGGCGATTCAGAAGCTGGCACAGCCACGACCGCTACCGTTGGTCCAGAGTGGCCGCATGCTCAAGCACAATATGCGCAGGGAACTCATCACCGAAACCGAGTTATGGAGCAAGCTTCGAGAGAATGGCATCGAGTCCATTGAGGAAGTCAAAACGGCGTATATGGAATCGGATGGCCAGATTAGCGTGCTAAAGAACTAATGAGTCCATCGACTACGCTCTTGCCTTGATGGTGTGGCCAATGTGACGCGCAAAAAAAAGCAGGGCAATTTTCATTGCCCTGCAAGCCGAACATCACACAGCTTCGCCTAGGTACAACGCGCCTAGGTACAACGCACATCAAACTTCATTCAAACTTCATTCAAACTTCATTCAAACTTCATTCAAACTCAGCTCGAGCATATTTCAAACCCGGATCAAATGTAGGTAAACCCAACCAATCCGGACCAATGCAAATCCTCACTTTATAGCGACCGACAGGCGATGATCCGTCACTGAGTCACTGATAAAACGGACATGGCCAGTGCTCATCCACGCCTTGACGTCATTCTGCGGCGCACAGCCGAAGCAGGCTGGTGAGAGGTTCTGCCACGCCGCGTGCTGCCGCCGCGAGGATGCATGCTACTGCTCAGGACGTAGGCAAGATAGTCATCTGCCATGTTGTCGTCTTCCGTCACGTCGTCCAGTTCTTCTACAACGATTTCCGGCGCATCGCCGGCGAGCGCCGATTGCTCGACAAAGGCACTCATATTCGGCGACCGATCCGCCGCGTCGATATCAGGGTTTCCGTGATAGCTAACGGTATCCAGCGGCGCGGCCATCATCGCCAGCTCTTGCGCGGCGAGCACGTCTTCTGCCGGCAAGCCAAAGTGTTGCGCCGATCCGGACTCGCTTGTCCAACGCAGCGTATTGAGCACCAGCGACTGTCCTTCAGGGACCAGCGCTGCCAGGTGCTGACGCGCGCGGATGACCACATAGGCGATGCCGATCTTACGGTTCTCGCGCAGCGTTTCGCGTAATAACGCATAAGCCTTCTCGCCGCCCGGGGCGGGTTGAAGATAGTACGGTGTTTCAAAATAATCAGAAGGAATTTCCTGGGCTCCCACGAAGGCGAGAATGTCCACCGCATGGGTGGGCCGCGATGCGGTCGTGTATCGTTGCGTATCTGGCGAAATCACAAAAAGCCTTTCTGGAATATCTTCTATATGGGAGACAGAAAATGGAAGCGTAAGCTAGGCCGCCCTTACGTCGGCTTACGCTCGTACGCCGCATCGCATCGCATGGCGGCGTATCGCACTCCCAAACTTACATGGATGTCACCTTGTGCATGTCATCGGTCGCGGATTAGTGCACATTCTTGCGCGAAGTGGACTTCGTGGCGCTGCCTTCCTCGTCTTCCAGCTCATCATCGTCGGATACAAGACCGAGTTCTTCACGCAGTTCCATCTTGCGCTGCTCAAGTTCCGCACCCAGTTCTTCGAGGTCGAGATCGGATTTCTTCACTTTCGGGAACATTTCCTTTTCTTCTTCTTCGACGTGGTGTTTCACATACTCGCCCAGCACGGTAAATTTAGCGTCGTACAGTTCATCGCCAGGCTGCATGGCGGACAGTTCGCTGATCAGCTGCTTGGCGGATGCATGTTCAACTTCGGCTTCGTCCAGCAAGTCCATGTCGTCGATCGCATCACGTGCCGCCGGATAAAAGATCTCTTCTTCAATTTGCGCATGGATGGTCAGTTCTGCGCAGACGGTTTCGACGATCAGCTGTTTTGCCTCTTCATCATCATCGCCTTTCTTTTTCATTTTTTCGAATTCATCAAAAAGCGCGCTTACTTTTTTGTGGTCTTCGGTGAGCAGTTTGATGGCATCGGTCGCGGAAGCCTTGGCGCCGCGAGCTGCGGCCTTGGTCGACTTGGAAGAAGTTTTAGAGGTCGCGTTACGTGGCATGGTGATCTCCTTATGGTTGGCTACGTGCTCGCAACATCGCAAGCTCTGTGCCAAGCCGTGAAGGATGTGTTGAGCAAGGCGGGCGACATTCAATCCAAGGCGAGATGCCGGTTTGCGGCGGATTCATTCCCTTGTGATGCCACGGCAAATCCTTACACTCCGCAACCTCTCATTCCGTTTTTGCAATCCGCTGTAAATCGTACAGACGACGTGCTCAGACGATTTGCAAAAACGTGAATGTTTCTGACGAAACAGTCGGTTGAGCGGCAGACGGCAGTTGCAATAGTTCGACTGCCGCATCCACGACTTGCTGTGGCGCTACACCTGTGAGGCAACGATGGTGTCCTTGCGGACACACGCTCTTGTAGCAGAAACGGCAGGAGACATCTTGAAAGAGAACTCGGCTGTTTACCTGCCAGGGGGTGTGCTGCGGGTTGGTAAGTGCGTACAGGTCGACGACCGGTGTGCCCACTGCAGCAGCGATATGCGCCGGGCCGGTATTGTTGGAAATCAGTAACGGCGACAGGGTGATGACGGCCGCGAGTTCTCCCAAAGTCAACTTGCCGGCCAGGGAGAAGGCATTCGGGATATCGGCGCGAATCTGCTCGACAAGCTCCGTTTCATCCTTGCCACCGGTGAACACCAGCGGGCATCCGAGCTTACTTGCAAGGGTACGGCTGGCCTCGCGCCAGTACTCGGGGGGATAGCGTCGCGATTGGGCGGTGGCGCCGGGATGCAGCACAATCCAGGGCTGTTCTGAATCCACCCCGATTGCGCTTAGCAAATTGCGTGCAGCCCGCATATCGTCGCAGGGCACATTGAACGACATGCGCTCGTCATCGGTATGGGCGCCAATGGTTGCTACCAGATCCAGTTGACGCCGCACTTCGTGGCGAATGCGCTCCTCCGGTTCGGGATCGCGTACCCAGTGCGTCAGCATCTGGTAGGGATTCTCATGACAATGGGCAAGCCGCAATGGAATGCCGGCGAGGTAGCACAGCATTGCAGCGGGCAACGGGTTCTGGCTATAGACGGTAAAGATCACCGCCGCATCGAATCCGGCTTCGGAGAGACGGTCGATCATGGCGTGATCACATGCAGGTTCATGGGGGCTGCTGCTCTTCATCCACGGGGCCGCGTAATCGATGACATCGTCAATCTCCGGAACATGCCGTGCAGCGACGGCGCCGCTTGAGGAGGTCAATAGCGTGATGTGGCTGCCGGGATGCGACTGCTTGAGCGCGCGGATGGCCGGTGTGCTCATCAGCACGTCGCCGAGATAATCGAGACGGATGCACAGGATCCGCCGAACGTCATGCCAGGGTTTCATGCTCATTGTTCAGGTTCTGCTGTCTGAAATTTCCAGGTTGTGTTTCGTTGCGTCGGTCAGAGTTGCTGGCTCATGCTATCCATGCCGTCCATGGTCCTTGGCCCGATCTCCAGGTCCGCGATGATGGCGGCGGCGGCATACAGATCCGATGCCTTGAAGTGCGGCGTGCGTTGTGCTGATAGTTTCCATTCGGTCTCGTTGCCGTTATCAATCAGAATGGTCTGGCATCCCGCACGGCGGCCCGCTTCGACATCATGCAGGATGTCACCGATCATCCATGATTGGGACAGGTCGATATCGTGCTCGTGCGCCGCGCGGTAAAGCATGCCCGGCAACGGCTTGCGACAGGTACAGGGGATCGCATAGCGGCTGATCACGCCATCGGGGCTATGCGGGCAGTAATAAAAGCCGCTCAGTTCCACACCGTACTGCGCAAGCAGTTCGGTCAGACGTTGATGTACGGGGTCCAGAGCCGCTTCGGTAAACAATCCCTTGGCAACGCCTGACTGGTTGGAAACGACAAAGAGGGCATATCCCATGTGTTGCAACAGTTGCAGAGCCTGGCCGGCGTGCCACGTCAGTTCGATGAGGCCCGGGTTGACGTTATAAGGAACGTCTTCGACCAGGGTGCCGTCTTTATCTAGAAATATTGCTCGCATGGGAATTCCGGGGTGAAGTCATGCAGGCATTTGCGTTAAGTGTCAGCCTTGCATGATCGTGGTTTTGAGCGTTTGCAACTTGCAACTGCTGAAGGCCTCGGTGCTGCAATGCAGCCGCCATAGGTTATGGCGGCTTGCCCGAAGCGGTCTATGCCGCCGATTACGGCCAGGATGACTCCTGCATCGGCAGCACCATGATTTCCGGAATCACGGTCTGTTCGGGCAGGAGCAGGACCGACTTGACCGCCTTGGCGACATTGACCGGGTCCTGCAGCGTATTGATGTCGATGTTGGGAAAGCGGTCAAGCAGGAAAGGCGTGCGCATGCCGCCGGCCAGCACTGCGGTGACCTTGATCTTCTTGGGGCGCAGCTCGGCATGCAATGCATGCGACAGACCGAGCAGGCCCCATTTGCTGGCATGGTAAGCCGATGCATTCGGCCATGCGCGCTTGGCGGCGGTCGATGCGATATTGACGATCTGCCCCCCATGCTGCATCTGCCGGGCTGCGAACTTGGAGAGCAGGAAGGGGCCGTAGAGGTTGGTGCGCATCACGCGGTCCCAGTCATTGATGGAAAGTTCATCAATGGACTGGGTGACATCGGTGCCGGCGTTATTGATCAGCACGTCGATCTGGCCGAAGCGCTCGACTGTCTGTGCCACCGCGCGTTCGGCTGCCACGGGATCGCCGACATTGAAGCCGAGTGCATGAGTCTTGCCGCCTGCTTCTGCCAGCAGCGAAGCCACGGTCTGCGCCTTGTCGAGATTTAGATCGCCGACCACAACGTTGGCGCCCGATGAGGACAGTACATGACACAGTGCTGCGCCAAGGCCGCTGGCGCCGCCAGTGACGAGAATGGTCTTGCCCGTAAGCTGGTTTGCTTCGGCCGGGTCTGCTACATAGCTGGATACTTGCACGTTGCCCAATTCCTTCTCCGTAAAGTTAGATGTATCGTAAAGATCGCATTGAGGCTACGCCGCATTGGCGCAGCCGTTGTTGATGCAACCGGTATCGATGTGACATTTGAACGCCTCGGCAAGAAACGGCAGACGCCGCAGGACCGGGCGCGCTTGTGAAGCTTGCCTGTGGCGCTTTCCCGCTGATCAACTACGCAGGCTCATTTCTCCCGAAGCGAGTGGCCGATGCATGAACTGCGTTGCAGGTTCGAGTACGTTTTCATACACGGCGGCAATGTTGGTCGCCACGCTGCGCCAGGTAAAGTGCTGATAGGCGCGACGCATACCCGCCCATCCCATGCGTTGCGCCATATGCGGATTCTGATACAGCGCAAAGAGTCGTTCGGCCAGGCATTCGGGATCGTTGGGTGGGACAAGATAACCCGTCTCGCCATCGACGACGGTGGTCTTGATGCCACCGACCGCGGTGCCGACGACCGGCGTACCGCAAGCCATTGCTTCGACCGGCGTAATGCCGAAAGGCTCATACCAGGGCGTGGTGACGAACACATCGGCGGCGCTATAGTAATAACGCAGCTGGCCGCGCTGACGCTGCCCGGTAAACGTCACGCATTGTTCGATGCCGAGTTCCCGGGTCAGCGCCATCAGACGGCCAAGCTCCGGCGTTGCTACCGGGTCGGGCTGTTCCGCATTGCCGCCGACGATCAGCAGGCGTACCGGTACCTGGTACTGATGGCGCAGGATCGCTGCCGCGCGGATCACGTTATCGACGCCCTTGCGCGGCACCATGCGCCCCAGTTGCAGGACCACAAACTCACTGCGGTCCAGCCCTAATTGCTGACGCGCATCGAGGGTGACCGGCCAGAATTCTTCAGGATCAAATCCACAAGGCACGACGTCGATGCGATCGCTCGGCGCGCCATAGTGCTGTTCCATGTCGCGCTGGTCTTGCGGACATTCGGCAACGATTCGATCTGCCTCATGCATCAGCCGTTCTTCGATTGCAAAGCGCACATCCGGAAATGCGTCGGCTTCCTTCTGGCTCAAGCGGCGTACCCGTCCCAAGGCGTGGAAGGTCATGACGAATGGAATCCCGAGCGCATCTCGCACCTGGCGCGCCACCATGCCGGACATGAAGAAGTTGGCATGGACAAGGTCATAAGGCAGCTTCTGTCTTCGTGCAAAGCGGATCATGAACCGACCAAACTGCTCCATGAAGGGGAGCATCTGCTCTTTGGGTATGTAATGCGCGGGGCCTGCCGGAACATTGACGACACGGATGCCGGGATACCAGTCGACGACTTGTTCCTGCGTTCCGCTGTCACGCCTGGTAAAGATATCGACCAGATAACCAAGACGCGCGAGGTGCCTCGCAAGCTGGGCAACGTACACATTTTGTCCGCCGCTATCCGTGCTGCCGATCTGGGCAAGGGGAGACGCATGCTCGCTGATAAGGGCAATTTTTCGCATAGATATGATGATTCTTCGAATTGTCGAAATGCAGTTTTCTCGCTGCATTGTTTATTAAGCAAATGATGTACCCAAATCTTTTTGATATGGCTGCAAGGCAACGTGCGCAGAGTGATTTGCGTTTAATGCAAACTCACTTGGTTTCTCTTTGGTCTGTCGCAATTTATGCGAGTAAGAAATACGCGACCATGTAAAAACTGCGACAACAGCCATGTAGAAATGAAAAGACCTACCCTTATACGGGCAAATCATGGTGTCGATTCTGATGCCGTCCTGCCGGGCCCTGTTTGCGCTCTGGCATAGGAAGTGCATGTTTGGCATTTCCGGACCGGCATCATTTATTCCGTTTACAGAGCGGAAGCGCCACATTCGGCAGGGTGCCGGAGTTGCATTCAACCTGAATCGAAGCCGCTTTCGACTTTTAACAATAAGGAGATCAATATGTGGATCCAGAAAACGAAAATTGCTGCCTCTGTTGCCGTTGTCGCCATGCTCGCTGCTTGCGGCAGCACACCGACCACCACCACGAACAACAGCTCTATTCCCGTAACCACCACCAGTTCGATACCGGTCACGACATCGAGCAGCGCAACCGGCTATGGCGTGGTGCAGGCAATTGATGTCGTTCCCGGCCAGCAGGCATCCAATGGCGTCGGTGTCGGCACTGTCGCCGGTGCGGTCGTAGGCGGTGTACTTGGTAACCAGGTCGGTAGTGGAACTGGACGTACTGCAGCGACGGTTGCCGGCGTTGCCGGCGGTGCGCTGGCAGGTCGTGCAATGGAAAACAATTCCCGCGCTGCCGGTACCTCGCAGTCTTATCGGGTTGCGGTACGCATGGACAATGGATCAATCCAGACTCTGTCGCAGGATGTTCAGCCGGGCGTACAGGTCGGTGAGCGTGTGCGCCTTGAGAATGGTGTAATCGTCGAACGTTTCCGTTAATCCCCCGATCCTTGCGATCGCAGGTGGCGTACGCGTACAGCAGGTGCTGCACGCGTACGCCGCCGATGTCTTTTATCTTTCCACACCATGACGCTTGAGCCGGACACCATGAAGCAATGGGTCGATGCACTTCGACCATGGTTCAATATGCTATTGGTCTGGGTGCTCGCCTGGGTGGCATTGCGTCTGATCCGACGTGTACTAAGGTTATTGCACGCGCACGTGTTGCGGAATGCGGACAAGATACGTGATTCGCGCCGCATAGAAACATTGATGAACGTGTTTCGCTACACCGCGAATATCGTGATCGTCGGTCTTACGATCATGCTGACCCTTGGGCTGATCGGGATTTCGATCACGCCTATTCTGGCGACCGCCGGCGTGGCAGGCATCGCCATCGGTTTTGGCGCGCAGAGCCTAGTCAAGGATTTTTTTACCGGCCTGTTCCTCCTCCTTGAAAATCAGGTCAGCGAAGGCGACATCATCGACGCGGCGGGAAAGAGCGGCTACGTCGAACGAGTTACCTTGCGCCATATTCGCATGCGCGATGACGACGGCAGCGTGCATTTCATTCCTAACGGCATGATCACCGTTGTCACCAACCGCAGCCGTGATTTTGGTTATGCGGTCGTGGACATCAACGTCAAGCGGCAGGATGACCTCGGCCGCGTGTTTGATCTCATGCACAAGGTGGATGAAAGCATGCGCAAGGACGCGGTATTCGGCCCACTGATGCTGGAGGATATCGATATCGCCGGCGTCGAGAAGCTGGAGGATGCGGCAGTGACGGTACGCTGCAGACTCAAAGTGCAGGCAGGCAGGCAATGGCAGGTGCGGCGGGAGTTTCTGCGTCGTATGAAGCACGCGATCGATACCGTTGAAGAAGTGCCGTCCGCAACGGCGAGCTGACGATGATGCACCGGAATAGCAAGAAGCTTTTACCGGTCATGTAAAAGCCGGGCGGCGACATGGCACGGATACGGTCATGCGCTTGAGGGAAACGCATGTGACATGCAGGGACTACAGTCTACATTGCGCGCCACAAATAGGCATGAATGTTGCGTTTGCATCATGACACCAAGGCATTTTGGGGAGCCGTATGCACGCTGCACATTCGGTCGTTGTATGTCTTGGTCGTGTTACGTCTAATAAGGAGTAAAAAAAATGGCAATCAGCGATCCACGTCCGCCGCATGGCGAGGCAGTGCATCAGGTCGACGTCGTCAATTACGGCATGCGCCGGCAGGTGTTTCCGGCCATCCGCTGGGGCGCGGTGCTTGCCGGCGTAGCGGTTGGCATCTCGGTGCAACTCGCGCTGACACTGCTCGGCATTGCCACTGGTTTATCATCGATTGAAGTCACCGAAAGTGAATCCGTCGGCATGGGGCCGTTGATCTGGGCCGGCGTCAGCATGCTGGTCGCCGCTTTCTTCGGTGGCTATGTTGCCGCAAGGATGTCAGGCCTGAAGCGCAAGGCGGATGGCGTCCTGCATGGTGCCGTATCGTGGGCGGTCACCACCATCATGTTTGCGATCCTGGCCACATCGATCGGTGGCACGCTTGTCAGCGGTGTGTTCAATAACATGAGCCAATTGGCCAGAGTCAGCGGCGCCAGCGGCGAGTCTCCCCTCGCGGCGATGATGCGCGCACAGGGTGGACGTGTCGATCCGCAGGCAATGCGCCAGCTCCAGCAATATATACAGAATGGCCAGCGCGATCAGGCTGTGCAACTGGTCACCAGCACCATGGGTGTCGAGCAGGCGCGTGCGGAAGCGATCGTTGACCAGGCACTGATTGTGTCCGGGTCAGCCGGTGCCGCATCGCAACAGGGCAAGGCAAAAGCCGAGACTGCGATGCAGAATGCCGGAACGGCGGCATGGGTGGTTTTTCTTGCGGTTGCCCTGGCGCTTGCGATCGGTATTGGCGGCGGCGCACTCGGCGCTGCCGGCTCGCGTCGCGTAAGCTGGTCGAGCGGGTCCGGTGAAACGGGCGGAGCGGGACCGCGGGCCTGAAATCGCAGGAAAATGCAAGGCAGGAAAGCGTCGAAGTGAATGACAAGGAGCCAGACATGTTGCGTACCTTATATGGCCGTCCCCGGAATGATCCGCCCAGGAATGGGCCCAAGCGCTTCGTGCGGTTGACGGGACAGGATTCGAGCACGGCGGAATTGCTGGCCGGCTGCGCAGTCGTGACCGCGAGTGGAGAAAGAATAGGACATGTCGATCATCTGATGATCGATGCGGTAACGCAACAGCTGCGTTATGTCATCCTGTCGCGCAGGCGCGGCGGTGCCGTGGTGGCGTTGCCCTGGCAGGGTTTGTACTTTGATGCGGCGAATGCGAGGCTGGTGTTTTATACGCTGGGGTAAAGGTTGTCAGGCTTCCCCCTTTCAAAGGGAGGAAGCCTGACGAAGCCTCTTGTTAAGCCACAGAATAAGCCGCAGAACCGGTCAGCGCGCCGGCAGGAATAATCCGGCCTTCCGCGCTTCGACCACACCTGCCTTCGCCAGTGCGCGCAGGCACATCGCCACCGTCCCTGCAAACGCTTCGTCATACCAGGCGTTTGCGCCGCTCACACCAACCACGATGCCATCGACCACGACGCTGCCCCACAGGACCGTATCCTTTGCCGCGAGCAAGTGGGGCTGCAGTTCCTGCACCTTGTGACTATCCATTCCCGTACGCCAGGCGACTAGCGCCTTGGCCCGGGCAAAGCCGGCATAATCCGCATCCCATTTTTCACGATCGCCGATCGCGTGCTCATACAGAATGGCTTCCTCGAACAACGAATTTGCCGGCGTGCGCAGCGGGTCCATCACCACGATATACAGAAAACCGCTCTCTCCGACTTCCTTGAGTTTCATGGCTTCTTCAATCATGGGCAGGCTCAGGCGCACCGCCTTTTCGGCAACGGCGCGATCGATGAGATAACTGCTGTTTGCTGTCATGCTGTCCTTTCTGAGGTCATGCTCAAAAATTGTGGCGGGTAATTGTGGCGGGTATTACATCGTCACGGCATGGAAGGCATCGTTCCAGTCGCGGACGAAGCGATCGATGTGGAAACGTTCACAGGCGTAGCGACGTGCGCCTTCGCCCAGTCGCCGTGCATGGTTCGGGTCGGCTAGCATCTCCCGCATCCGTGCGATGAGAATCTCCACATCGGTATTGACATAGCCGGAGACACCGTTATCGATGACGGTCGCCATCTCCGTGGTCGCCAGGCCGACTATCGGCATGCCTATCATCATCGCCTCGATCACGGCGAGCCCCAGGCTGGTATAGCGGATGGGATTAAAGAAGAAACGGTATTGCGCGGAAAATGCGGGCAGCTGCGCATGCTGAATCTCGCCGACACCACCCGCTTCAAGCGCGCCCATGCCAACCAGGTCCAGCGCTACTTTTTCCCTGGACTGCTTGAAGACGTCATAACCAAGACGACGTCCGCGCGTGGCGATATTGTTGATGACGACCAGACCGCGATCGAGATCGCCACGATAAGACACATCCGGCGGAACGATCACGCCGTGCTCAACCACGCGGGTCGGCGTGCGGCCGTTATCCCACATCAGCGCATTGAAGGGCGTGACATGCACCAGCAGGATGGATGGATCATCAACCGGATGCCGCATGTCGGTGGGGTGCTCGCGCGGCGTGTCGTGTTCGATATAGATTCTGGGAAGGCGGCGTTGCGCCTCGCTCAGATAGGTATGCTGGTCCCTTAGGTACTGGTCGTCATCCTGAAACAGGATCAGGTCGAACTCATGGTCCTTGACCTCGCTGACCGGCATATCGATGACGTTGTCGCCCCAGGGGATATGGCCACAGCGTCCGCCATAACCTGGCGGGCGGTCAGGCTTGGACAACACATAGAAATCGTGCGGTGCCTGTGTGAGGTAATAGAGGTAGCTGCCATGTGTATGCCAGGTGAGAATTTTGAGTCGTCGCTGCATGTTCCGGATATCCGCGATTCAGAAGCTGCAATTCAATCGGCAAGCTCATCGCGCCGGACACGGTGTTGCGGTAATTCGGCGATGATGAACACTGATCAGTCGATGGTCCGGCTCGTCGTGCCGGACCGGATGAGGCAGTTCAAAGGAAGCCAACTTTGTAACGGAAGGCGCCTACCGCGCGCCAGAACACCGCCATGGGCGGGATCAACGCGGAAGTGACGAGCATCTCCAGGACATGTCCGGGTGCCTTCGAGGTTTTGCGCAGGCGCTGTACGCAGAAACGGACTGTCATGAATGCCCACACCAGTCCGGACAGGACAGTCACGCCTTTGGCGTCGGCGGGCAGTGACACCAGCATGACCAGCAGCGCACCGACTGTCAGGTAAAAATCCCAGCGCGGCTTGCCGCGGATCTTGCGGCGATACAGTGTCGGATGCTTTTTGTAGAGCAGGGCGTCGAACTGTACCTTCTTTACCTGCTGCAGGCTCACGCCCCAGCCAGCGGGACGTATCGGATGCATCATCACCGCATTGGGCTCGCGTACGATGTTGGCCCGATAATCGAGCAGCCTGAAATGCAAGTCTGAATCCTCGCGCCAGGCAAATCTGAAACGCTCGTCGAACCCGCCAAGGTCTTCAAGCACCTTTTTGCGGCAGAAGCAATTGGCGGTGACGAACTCCGCGGTTTCAAGATTCTTCGCATCGAGTTCGTAATCGGTCGGCGTATGTTCGAGCGGCATCACTATGCGGCCGCAGACAGCATGCACATCGTCGGCAAATGCCTGCAGGCCGTTACGCAGCCAGTCGGCGCGCGCAATGGTGTCGTCGTCGGTAAAGGCGATGATCGCGCCGCGTGCAGCGCGCCAGCCGTGGTTGCGGGCGGCGGCGGGACCGTGCGGACCCATGGAGGGAATGTAGGTGACCTGCGGCCCCCCTTTTTCTTCGGTATGCACGGCCCAGTCCGCGACTACTTCGCGGGTGTCGTTGCTCGGTCCGTCATCGACAATGATGATTTCAAAGCGATCGGGATCGAAGCTCTGCAATACGAGGCTGGCGAGGCAGCGGTTAAGCAGTTGCGGCCGACCGCGCGTCGGGACCACGATCGATGCAGCGATACTGGCCGTCGATCCATCCTGGACCGAGCCGATGTTGATCGGTGTTACTGCGGGCCCGCCATTACGGCGGCGCATGACCACGCCGCCGGCCTGCACGCCGCGATCTGTATGTTCGGCAGCAATGTTCTTACGGTTTCGATCAAATGCTATTATTTTTGACATGGAATCTGTCCTGCAAGAACCATTAAATGGGGTCACGCCAATCGATTATCAGAGTAGAGGCGCCGGTCGAGCGCGAAGCGCTGCTGTATGGTGTTTTGTTTGACATGCAATTCCTGTTCCATTACACACACTTGACCCGCCTCAAATTCCATGGCCGCCAGGCAAGCACGGATAAGTTCTCAGTCCATGGAATGCAGGGCATGGTCAATGCGTTGCTGGTCATCCTCGCGCTGCTGCAATTGCCACAGTCGCGCGTAAGCACCGCCTTGCTGTAACAGTTTTGCATGGCTGCCGCGTTCGATGATGCGCCCGCGTTCCATGACCAGAATTTCAGTGGCATCTACTACGGTGGAAAGCCGGTGCGCAATGACCAAGGTCGTGCGGTTTTCGGAAAGCTGGTCCAGCTCATGCTGGATCGCCTGCTCCGATGCCGTATCGAGGGCGGAAGTGGCCTCGTCGAAGATGAGCAGGGGTGGATTCTTGAGAATCGCGCGCGCAATGGCTATCCGTTGTTTCTCGCCGCCTGACAGCATGACGCCGCGTTCGCCAACCTGGGTCTCGTACTTGTGCGGCAGGGAGTCGATCAATTCGTGTACATGCGCGGCCTTGGCGGCGGCGACAATTTCCTCCATGGTGGCGCCGTTGCGTCCGTAGCCGATATTGAATGCAATGGTATCGTTAAACAGCAGTGCTTCCTGTGGAACCACGCCGATGGCAAGCCGCAGACTGCTGCTGTTGACACCGCGAATATCCTGGTCATCGATGCTGATGCTTCCCCCGCCGACTTCATAGAAGCGCAGCAGCAGGCGCGCCAGCGTGGATTTTCCCGAGCCGCTGCCGCCGACTACGGCCACCGTGCCGCCGGGCGGTATGCGGAAGCTGATGCCGTGCAGGATCGGGCGTGCCGCTTCATAGGCAAACACGACGTTGTCGAAGAGGACCTCGCCGCGTGTCACCTTGAGTGAAGGCAGACCGGGTGCTTCATCGATTTCCGGTTTTTCACGCAGCAACTGGAAGAGCTTTTCCGCATTGACCAGTGCATCTTTTGCTTCGCGGTAGACGAAGCCGAGGGCATTGAGCGGGAGACAGATCTGGATCACATAGGCATTGATCAGGATAAGGTCGCCGACAGTCATCTCGCGTGTGAGTACGAATTTTCCTGCAAGCAGCATCACCGAGGCGACGCCCATCGCAATGATTGCGCTCTGGCCGACGTGCAGGATAAACAAGGCGCGCTGGTTGGTCACCGCTGCCTCTGCCCAGTTATCCATGATGTGCTGGAAGCGCTGTGCTTCGCCGCGCTCATTGGTGAAGTATTTGACCGCGTCGTAATTGATCAGACTGTCGGCCAGCAAGCTCTTTGCATTCGAGTCCAGCCGGTTCACGCGCCGCTGGAAGATGGATCGACGCTGCGTAAAGATCAGCGTGAAGCCGCAATAAATCAGAAAGGTCACGCCGAGTATCACGGTAAACCAGTCACTGTACCGGGCTGTCATGATGGCGATGACCATGCCGATTTCGAGCAGGGTCGGCACCAGCGTGAACAGACCGACACCGAGCAGGAACGCGATGCCATTGGTGCCGCGATCAATGTCGGGAAGCAGGCCGCCGATCCGCCGCTTTGCATGGAAGCGCGCACCGAGTGCATGTAAATGGGAAAAGGTATTCAGTGCATAGGTGGCCACCGTATGCTGGGTCACCCGCGAGAACGACAGGTCGCGTAGTTCATTAAACAGAGTGCTGGCAAAGCGCAGCAGCGCATAGCCGATCAGCAGAACGACGGGCAGGGCGACGATATGCTCGGGCCGTGACAGTTCATCGACGATGCGCTTGAGCGCCAGCGGAACCGACACGACCGCCAGCTTGGCGAGGATCAGGAAAAAAAGTGCGAGGAAAATCCTGCCGCGAAAGGCGGACACGACTCGCCACAGGTCTTTCACGACGTTGATATCACCGCCTTTTTCCGTGCTTGCATCCGACATAAGGCTTGTGTCCTTCAGGGTGGCGATTCCGGCTCGCCGCCTCGGTATTGATCACTGTAATCCTTACACCTGGGCGCTGAAATTTATTCCGGAGCTATTTCAGGCCAGGTCAGGCCAGGGTAGGAGTTGATGGTAGTCGCCGGTGAAGGGAATGGGATACTTGTGCAGGCACACAAGTTCCGGGCACCTGCTTTTCTATACGTCATCGTGTCTTCGTGACGCTGATACGGACTACAGGGACGGCGCAACGGAAACCATTCCTTCAAGAAAATCTCGCAAGCAGGCATGACGATTGCGGCGCGCACCCCGGATAGCTTATCAGCTCTTCCATTTTGAAAGGAGTCACAATGAATGCCGATATTGTCGGCTGGATCAGTTCGCTCGTACTCGTGTCGACGATTTCCAGGCAGGTCTATACGCAGTGGCGCACCAAGCGCGTCGATGGTGTATCCAAGTGGCTATTTATTGGTCAGTTGAGCGCATCATTTGGCTTCACGATTTACAGTTACCTGGTGGATAACTGGGTGTTCGTCTTTACTAACTTTTTCATGTTTCTGACCGCCGTGGTAGGTGAATTTATCTATCTCAGCAACAAGCGACATGCCCAGCGGCAGGCTACCACTCAGGAAAATCCTTCCGGCACCGCTCATGCGGCCGGAAGGTAAATGCCACAGTGTCTTAATTACATACGCCTGTAGAAGTTACGTGCAAATTCTCCTGCGGTATCACTCTGGATGACTGTTCCATGGACAAAGGACGCACATTCGGCATAGGTATATCGCTTGCTTAATTGTCCATACATTGCGATGTCCTGCATTACGCCGTCGGCTCCGCGCATCCTGTCGCTTGAGCACTACCTGCACGGCAAATCCAACTCCGGAGGGAAATGTGTATACGCTTGGAATCAATGCTGCTTACCATGATTGTTCTGCTACCCTGGTCCGCGACGGTGAAGTCATCGCCGCTGCGGAAGAGGAACGTTTCACTCGCATCAAGCACGGAAAACGGCCGGTGCCGTTTTCAACATGGCAGCTCCCTTTCCATGCGATCGACTATTGCCTGAAGGAAGGCGGTATCGCACTAGCTGACGTGGACCATGTCGCGTATTCGTACAATCCATGGCTGCTGCTCGGTGAGCGCAAGGGCAATGAAACCATCACGCTGCCGCTGGAGCCTTCCGCGCACAAGAGCGACTGGCTGTCACCCTGGGATCCTTTATTCCTGTCGTCCATCGTCAATGCGCCACGCCAGCTGGCAAGCGGTGCACCGCATCATATCCGCAAACGTTTTCGCGGTGTGCAGCACGATGGCCCGTTCAAATGGCACTTCGTCGAACATCACCTTGCGCATGAAGCGAGCGCGTTTCTTGCCGCTCCCTTCGACGAATGCGCGGTGCTTACCATGGATGGCCGGGGCGAAATGGCGACCACCAGTTACGGCTATTACCAGGACCGGCGTTATCACCGGCTCAAGCAGGTCAACCTGCCGCATTCGCTTGGTCTGCTCTACGAAAACGTCACCGACTACCTCGGCTTCCTGCATTCTTCCGATGAATACAAAGTCATGGCGCTGGCCTCTTACGGCAAGCCGGTGTTCGCCGAACAGTTTCATGACATCCTGCAATATCGCGGCGATGGCGACTACGAAGTCAATCCCGCGAACTGGGCTGAGCTGTTCGGTCCGGCACGCGAACGCGGCGCGGAGTTTACCCAGCATCACATGAACATCGCGTCGTCGCTGCAGATCGTGCTCGAAGAAACGGTGCTGAAGATGGTGCACTGGCTGCACGAGCAGACCGGTGCAGAGAAGCTCGCGATGGCGGGTGGTGTCGCACTGAACTGCGTGATGAATGCGAGGGTGCGCGACCGTGGTCCTTTCAAGAAAGTGTGGGTGCAGCCGGCATCGGGAGATTCGGGTACATCGCTGGGTGCTGCACTGTGGATCGATGGCCAACAACGTGGCATGTCCAAGCGTAGCTGGCAAATGGACCATGCCTTCCTTGGCCCATCGTATGACGATGATGAAATCGAGGAATTCCTGAAGCAGGCCAAGCTCAGCTACCGCCGTGCCGACAACTTGTCGAAGGAGGTCGCCGAGTTGCTGATGCAAAACAAGGTCATCGGCTGGTTCCAGGGACGCATGGAATTTGGCCCGCGCGCACTCGGTGCGCGTTCCATTCTTGCCTCGCCACTCGATCCGGCTATGCAGCAGCGCCTCAATACCATCAAGGACAGGGAAGACTTCCGTCCCGTGGCGCCGGTAGTGCTGGAGGAAGAAGCCGCCAACTGGTTCGTCGACGGCGATGTGTCGCCTTTCATGGTTTTTGTGTACGACGTGCGTGCCGACAAGGAAGACAAGATTCCGGCGGTGCGCCACGTCGATGGCACCGCACGCATCCAGACCATCAACCGCTCGCAGAATCCGGCGTATTACGATCTGCTCACGGCATTTGCAGAACGTTCGGGGGTGCCGGTACTGATCAATACCTCGTTCAATACACGCGGCGAACCGGTGGTATGCAGTCCGCGCGACGCTGTCGAATCATTCTGCACGACACCGCTCGATGCATTGGCCATCGGTTCCTTCATCGTGCAGAAGCCATGACGGGGACGACGCACATTATCGGCCTGCCGGAGAGGCAGTCCATCGTCAACCCGTCCGTGCAAAACATCGCGGTATTCCGGGCATTGCAGTTAGGCGACATGCTGTGCACGGTGCCGGCCTTGCGCGCGTTGCGTGCAGCCGCACCGGATGCACGTATTACGCTGATTGGTATGCCGTGGGCCGCAAGCTTTGTTAGCCGCTTCAGCCAATACATCGACGAGCTGCTGGTGTTTCCCGGCTATCCGGGTTTTCCGGAGCAGGAGGCACGCATCGATGCTTTTCCCGCCTTCCTTGCCGACGCACAGGCCAGGCGCTTCGATCTGGCGATCCAGATGCACGGCAGCGGCGGCCTCAGCAATCCGCTGACGGTATTGATGGGTGCACAGCGTAATGCCGGCTATATCGCACCCGGCGAGTATTGTCCGGACCCGCAAACTTTCGCGCTGTGGGATGAACGCGAGCATGAGGTATTGCGGTTCCTGCGCCTGATGGAATTTCTCGGTGTGCCGGCACAGGGCGAGCAGCTGGAATTTCCGTTGACCGAGGCCGATGTCACGTCCTTGCAGCAGAGCGTTTCCGATCTGCCGGCGCCAGGCACCTATGTCTGTGTTCATCCCGGTGCGCGCTTGCCATCGCGGCGCTGGCTGCCGCAGCGTTTTGCGGAAGTGGCCGATCGCCTTGCACTGACCGGATTGCAGGTGGTGTTGACCGGATCGCCGGATGAGGCCGATGTGGTGAACGCCGTGCAGCGCGCCATGCGCTTGCCCGCGCGCAATCTCTGCGGCAAGACGGACCTTGGCGGCCTTGCCGCCTTGCTGTCGCAAGCGAGGCTGGTGGTGTCCAACGATACCGGCATTTCACATGTCGCGGCGGCGGTGGCGACGCTCAGCGTCATTGTGTCCTGCGGGTCGGACGCGGTCCGCTGGGCGCCGCTCGACCGCTCGCGTCATCGTGTCATCGCGGCACCAGTCGCATGCCGACCCTGCATGCACCTGGTATGTCCGATCGGACACCAGTGCGCGCAGGATGTCACGGTGGATCAGGTTTTCGGGATGGCTGCTAGTCTTCTCGATGAGCAAGCACACCTGTCAAACGCGGCGAACCGCTTGAACACACTGAATCCATCAAAATCAGCTCTAAGGGAAATGCATTCATGAAAGAAGCCGACTGCAAACGTATTCTCGTGACCGGCGGCGCCGGCTTCCTTGGCTCGCATTTGTGCGAATACCTGCTGCGCCAGGGCCACGACGTGTTGTGCGTCGATAATTTTTACACAGGCAGCAAGCACAATATTTCAAATCTGCTTGCGCATCCGCGATTTGAACTGATGCGGCACGATGTTACTTTTCCGCTGTACGTCGAGGTCGATGAAATCTATAACCTGGCCTGCCCGGCGTCGCCTGTGCATTACCAGAACGATCCGGTACAGACAACCAAGACCAGTGTGCACGGGGCGATCAATATGCTGGGCCTCGCCAAACGGGTGAAGGCCAAGATCCTGCAGGCATCCACCAGTGAAGTCTATGGCGATCCCCAGGTGCATCCGCAGACCGAACACTATTGGGGACATGTCAATCCGATCGGCATCCGCTCCTGCTATGACGAAGGCAAGCGCTGCGCGGAAACCCTGTTCATGGATTACCGGCGCCAGCACAATCTCCATGTCAAGATCGCGCGCATCTTCAATACCTACGGTCCGCGCATGCACCCCAATGATGGGCGGGTCGTGTCCAATTTCATCATGCAGGCATTGTCCAATGCGCCGCTGACGATCTACGGCGACGGTTCGCAGACGCGCTCGTTCTGTTATGTCGATGATCTGATCGCTGCATTCGACAAGTTGATGAATAGCCCGGACGGATTTTGCGGTCCTGTCAACCTGGGCAACCCGACCGAACACACCATGCTCGAACTGGCCGAACGGGTGATTGCCTTGAGCAACTCGCGCTCGAGTATTGTGTTCAAACCCTTGCCCAGCGATGACCCGGTACGCCGCAAGCCGGACATCTCGCTCGCACGCAGCGTGCTCGAATGGGAACCCAGGGTCAGTCTTGATGAGGGATTGCAGCGCACGATCGATTACTTCAAGGGAATGCGTGCCGGGCTCGATGATGAGGATGTTGATGTCCCGGCCGGCTTCACGACCGGCATGCAGGAACAGGGCTTGCATGGCGGATCACCGTCACCCGCTTAACCCCGCTTAACCCCTCTTAACCAGAGCGCAAGGCAAGCCCATGAAACATTCCCCCGAGTCCTGGAAGAAAAATCGCATCAGCTGGACGTCCTCCCTTCTGCTTGCCGCACTGGCGCTGGCAACCGTCGCATGCAGTGAGCGGCGCACCGATCCACCGCTACCACAAGCCATGCCACGGCCCACAGTACATATCCCGGCCATTGATGATGACGATAGCAACGACGTGCCGGAGGGAGAGGTGGTGACCGTACCGTTCATTGTGCCCGCACGGCCGATGCCCCGGGTGCCTGGTTTAATCTGAACAAGGAAAACATCATGGACCTTGACGACAATACCGGCTTTGCCCTGGCCCGCAGACCGATCTGGGAAGCAGCTTCGCCCAAGCCCGATTTTCCGGCACTGGCTGCGGAGATCGACGTTGATGTGGCGATCATTGGCGGCGGTATAACCGGGATTACGACTGCCGCCTTGCTCGCGCAGTCCAATCTGCGGGTCGCGGTGCTGGAAGCTGCGCAGATCGGGTCCGGCACGACCGGCCACTCGACCGGCAACCTGTATGCGACGGTCGACCAGAATCTCCATAAGCTGAGTGCCAAATGGGGAGAGCTCAAGACGCGGCAAGTGGTTGATTCGCGTCGCCGCGCGGTTGACCTCATCGAAAGCCTGGTGCACCAGCACAACGTTCAATGCGGCTTTTCGCGGCAACCATGGACGCTCTACAGCATGAATGCCGATCCGACCGCCAACAACACCATTGAACACGAATACCAGGCGGCAATGCGCTTTGGCCTGCAGGCAAGGATCAGCAATGACCTGCCGGTTCCTTATCCGGTGCATAAGGCGCTGATCGTCTCCAACCAGGCGCAATTCCATCCGCTCAGCTATGTGCGGCAACTGGCTTCGGCGATCCGGTCGGGCCGTTGCGAAATCTATGAAATGAGCCCGGTCACCGATGTCGATGAAGACATTGGCCTGATCAAGACACTGCAGGGCAGGGTGCGTGCACAGCATATTGTGATGGCAACGCATACCCCGCTGGGCATCAGCCTGTTGCATACCGAGCTGGGCGTGTACCGGGAATACGCGGTCGCTGCACCCTTGCACGAAGCGCAGCTGTCTGGCGGGATTTTCTGGAGCGCCGGTCCCGAGAAACATTCAACGCGCCTGGTCGAAATTGATGGCACACCGCATGTATTGATCATCGGCGGCAAGCACAAGACCGGGCAGAAGGAAGATGCGCAGGCAGAATATCTAAAGCTTGAAGCTGTGCTGCGCCGGAATTTTAATAGCGGCGACGTTGCCTATCGCTGGTCCGCCCAGCAATACCGGCCGGCCGACAGCTTGCCTTATATCGGCAGAATGACCGCCGGGTCGCGACTCCTGCATGCGACGGGTTTTGCCGCGGACGGGCTTACTTACGGTACGGTTGCCGCCATGATGATTGCCGACGAAATCAATGGGGTGAGCAATCCATACGCCGAGCTATACACGCCGCGTCGTTTCAATCCGATGAAGGCGGCACCGACTTTCATCAAGGAAAACCTGAACATCGCCAGCTATTACGTGAAGGACTATCTGAAAGCACCGGAAGCGAAAGAGATTTCCGAGGTCGCGCGCGGGGAAGGGCGGATTGTCGAGGTATCCGGCAACAAGCTGGCGGTCTATCGCGACGAGGCATATCAGCTGCATGTGGTTTCCCCGGTCTGCACCCATATGAAATGCCTGGTGCATTTCAACCAGGCGGAGCGCACATGGGACTGCCCATGTCATGGCAGTCGCTTCTCGGTCGAGGGTACGGTGCTTGAGGGGCCGGCTTTATCCGGACTGAAAAAGCTGGCATTGCCCGAGGAGCCGATGAAGCCAGGCGAGGGGACGGTGAGCGAGTAATAAAATTTAGTGGTGAATAGGTGCGCTTTGTAGTGGTCTAATTTGCCCGGACACGAGGTGCCTGATGACATTGCTGAAGCATAAAACTTCTCTCCATCGTGGCCGGCGGGAGGAGAGCTGACAGGCCGGGAAAATGAATTAGCCGGCCTTGCAATACACCCCATCCATCTCGTTCCCTCTCCAGCTACGCCACTCGCAAGCGGTTCAGGCTTCTAACGCGCCCAGGCCCTTAGCACGCTTATCCTCATGGCACAAACTTTGCGTTACCGCAGGCCGTGAAGAAATTCCTTTGTTTTCGCAATGGCAGATCGATGTAATCGTCGCAATGCGGCGGCAGGAATTTCAGCTGTTATGGAATTTCCTGTTTTGTCCCTCGCCCCCGGTGCTGCAGCAGCAGCGCAACACCACCTACGCCTGTATAACCGCTTCGGCAGCTGCGTTCCACCGCGCGGCGGTGTCAAGTCGTCGCTGCCAGGCATTTCGTCAACCACTTACACGGGCAAGTTCAGTCCTGCCCGTCATCCTCGCGTTTCACAGGCCATGGGCCTGTTGGAGAAAAACAATGGTTTTATCAATGCAAAGCACGGCGATCCGCGTCCCGTGCGGAGACATCCACATGGAGGGCGCACTCTGGCTTCCCGAGAACCATCTCGGCGTTGTGTTATTCGCCAACGGCAGCGGCAGCAATCGACTCAAGCCGCCTTACGACTATGTCGGCAGCGTCTTGCACAATGCCCGCCTTGCCACGCTGTGGCTGGACATGGTCACGCTTGACGAGCGCCGCACTTACCAGCCCCGCCCGAGCGTGGCCCTGCTTGCGGAGCGTCTTCAGGCGGCCTGCGACTGGCTGCAGCTTAATGAGTCGACACGGGAGCTGCCCATTGCCTTGTTCGGCTCAGGTTATGGTGCCGCCGCGGCACTGCAGTTGGCGGTGTTGCGACAGCGTACTATTTGCGCGATCGTGTTGCGCGGAGGGCGACCGGATCTCGGTAGCCAGATGCTGGCCAAAGTCCTTGCGCCGACGCTGCTGATCGTTGGCAGCCTGGATGATGGCGTGCTCAATGCCAATCGGAGCGCGTACGCAGCACTGGAATGCAAGAAGCGACTTGAAATTATTCCCGGCGCCACCCATGCGTTCGATGAACCGGGCAGCCTGGAAGTCGTCGCCAGGCTGGCACGTGGCTGGTTCTTGCAGCATACGCATTTCGCACTGGTGTAACGTTGACATTGCGGGTTGTGTAAATCCGGGCAGCGAGGTCGGTAATCGCTTCTGCTCTGCGCGGAACGTATGCCAATTCCAGCCTGTAACGCAACATGAAATCAGTGGGATCTCATGTTGCGTTATGGTTAGTGATTGGTATTACATTACAGTGCGCAAAGAAGAGGGGAAATGTCCCTCTAACCGGGCAGGCGCCTCGCATGCGGAACATGGATGACCAGATCCGATTCGGCCACAGCAACGCAGGGGAGAATATAGCCATCGCGCTTTTCTTCGGGGCTGACGCCCGGCCATTCGATGCTGTAGCGGATGCGTCCGTCGACCAGCTTGCAGAGGCAAGTGCGGCATGTTCCGTTCCGGCATGAGGCGGGCAGGTCGATGCTTGCCGTACGTGCGGCAACCAGAAGGGAGCCGTCCGACGGAGCCGTAAAGCGCCAGCCGGAAGGTTCGATACCTACCGAGAATTGCTGGACTGGCTTGTCACTGTTCATGCCGCGGGGTCGGCGAGCGGTGCCGGGACCGGGGAGACGCCCTGCGCCAGTGCGGCCTTTTCCTGCGCGGCGAGCGCACGCTGGAATCCGTCTCGTTGTTGCAGTCGTTGCCAGTAACGCAGCACAGCTTCAGAAAAGCGTTCAGCCATGCCAAGATAGTCGGCCAGCATCAGCGCGTAGCCGACTGAAATATCGGCTGCCGTGAAGCGCTGCGCACACAGGAAATCCTGGCGTGCTACTACCGCGTCCACCGCACGCAGTCGTGCCAGGAACCAGCGGCTGTAGTCTTCCACGACCTGCGGCTGTTTGCGATCCTGTGGTTCAAACCGGCCATAACGCAGTACCAGCGTCTGTGGAAAGGTGAGCGTGGCTTCACCCAGATGCAGCCAGTTCAGGTAACGGCCGTAATCCGGGTCGTCCTGAGCGACATCGAGGTTGCCCTTGCCAAAGCGGGACGCCAGATACTGGCAGATCGCTGCTGACTCCGTCATGCATAGCGCACCATCAAACAGTGCCGGTACGGTGCCGAGCGGATTGACCGCCAGGTATTCCCGTGCCAGGGCGCGCGGTGGAAACGGCAGCATCTTCAGCTCATAAGGAAGCCCGAGCTCTTCCAATGCCCATAAGGGACGGAAGGAACGTGCGCTGATGCAGTGATAGAGGATCATCATGAGGTACGGCGGTTTACACGGAATAACACAATGGCTCTCCTGAAAAGGTTTTGCGAAATTGTAACGCCGATTCCAGCGACATTGCCCGCATCCGGCACGCCGCTTCGCCAGGGGCATGGTTGGACGGGTGTTGCCAAGGAATGCGACAATGCGCCTTTTTACTCGCCACCGGGTCTGCCGCATCTTGGCAAACCGGCAAAGGCCACATTACCGAACAAGCAAGGGAAGGAAAACCATGACCGTCAAAACCGTTGTCTTTCATGCACTGGAAACCGGGCCCGCACTGACTGTACTGGGCGCCGTTCACGGCAATGAACGCTGCGGCCCCGAAGCCATCCGCCGCTTGATTGGCGACGTGGAAGACGGCACCGTGGCGCTAAGCCGTGGCAGCCTGCAACTGATGCCAGTCGTGAATCCGAAAGCCTATGCGCAGAACGTGCGCTTCGTCGAACGCAACCTGAATCGCCAGCTGTATCCGAAGGACGAGAAAGTCCACTACGAAGATCATCTTGACCCGATAGTCTGCGACCTGCTCGACCGGACCGACGTGCTGCTCGACCTGCATTCCTTCGCGTCGCCGGGCGGACCCTTCATTTTCCTGAGTGGAAAAAACCCCGATGAACTGGCTTATGCCAAGTCGCTTGGCGTGTCGGATTTCGTCTATGGCTGGGCGGAAGCGTACGGCGGTGGCGGCAGCAAGGAATCGCAGGGCACGACCGAGTATGCCCGTACGCGCGGCGCACTGGCCGTGACGCTGGAATGCGGCCAGCACCTGAATACGGATGCGGCAGACGTCGGCTACCGTGCGATCCTGATGGCGCTGTCGCATCTTGGCATGCTGGATGCATCGTGCCCGGCAGCCTCCGGCCTGGGTCAATCCGCAGCGGCAGCCGACCTGCGTTGCGTACGCATGAAAAGCGTGTTTTACCGGGATGAAGGCGCCAGCTTCTGCAAGCCGTGGCGGCATTTTGATGCAGTTGCCAAAGGCGAGACGATTGCCAGCTATGCCAATGGCGAGAAGCTGGTAGCGCCGGAAGACGGGTTCATCGTACTGCCGAAGGAAGCGGCGGCAACAGGGGGAGAGTGGTTTTACTTTGGGACGGCAACGGCGTATCCGGAGTAGAAAGGCCTCAATTATTGAAATGTCAGGATAGAAACACGCACCGTAAAATTCCCTCCCCCTTTTAGGGGGAGGGCTAGGGTGGGGGGGCGAAGGTCGATCAGCCGCCTGCGATTGCCAGCCCAGCAAAACTACAAACCCAAAGCCCGCACAAACGCCCCAATCACCCCGGCACGCAACTCCTTCCAATGTCCCCCACGTTCAAACACGTGCTTCTGATTGATCTCCAACTCGATCCCCACATAATTCTCAGCCGCAAACCGTCGGCGCAGATGCACGGTAAACCCGTCCGCCGTCCCGCTATAAGGGTAGTTCATCCGCACCCTCATCTCCGGTAACGCCTCCCGCATCTCCTGACGCCAGCGCCGACTTAGCTCCGCCTCGCCAGGCCGCGCGGGGTCGTACAGCAACCCTATATCCGCATTGCGCATTTCACCATTGAGTTCCGGCGTGAAGCTGTGACAGGACACATGCACCACCCGCGCGCCGCTCTCGATGGCTTGCCGGATGCGGCTTTCGGCCTTGGTACGGTAAGGCTGGTAATAGCGCCGGGAAATCTCTTCACGCAATTCCGGCTCGGCGGCGCGCGTCATTTCCGAGTACACATGAGGATGGCCAATCGAGCGATTAAGATCGATGAGCAAGCGGCTGACGGTCGCAGCGACCAGCGGTGCATCGAGCGTCTTTGCCATGTCATGCGCCATGCGCAGTGCGCCCGGATCGTAACCCCGGTGCGTGCGCAAAACGTCTTCACGACCAAGGAAGAAGTCGCGGTAACGGGACGGTATGCGATTGCCGCCATGTTCGCAGCTGATGAGGTAGAAGTCGGGTCGGCTCAAGTTGATGTCATCGTTGACGTCATTGCAGGCTGGGGATGACCCAGCGATCGCTGAAGTTGAGATTACACTATTACACTGATCGCTATGCCAGAAACATCCTCCCTTCCTGCAGGCAGTCGCACAGTTCCTGGTAGACCGCATGGAGTTTTCCGGCCGATCCATCTCCGGCTGCCCGCAGTATCCTGCGCGCCAGCGGTCCATGCTCGAGCATGGTCTGCAGCGGGACGCTCCAGTGCTGGGCATGGCCATCGTCTTCGTTCAGCATTTGTCCGATCAGGTGATACCACAGTTCCTGTGCCGTACAGCGCTGGCCCGGATAGGACAGCAGCCGCAGGTAGGCGGCGTTGTCGATCACCGTTTGCTCGGCATCGCGCAGGCAGGCGTGCAGCACGGCCGCCAGTGCGGCGGTAGACATCTCTTGCTGTGCGATCAATTCTTCCCGTCCCACGCGATACAGGCGCCGCACTACATCGACAGTCGCGGCTGCCACCGCAAGATCGGCACGCGGGCATTCCTGCGTGTCGATGACCCTGATCTCGATGGCGTTGCGGTCGAAGCGCGCAATGGCGCCGCGCGAGTTCAGCCATTCTTTTTGCAGTACCCCCTCGGGATCGTAAGGCGCAATATCCCGGTACATCGGCGCAAGGATGCGCTGTTCATAGGCCGCGCGGCTGGTGATCGTTTCGGGAATCACTTTGCCGGCGATGGAAGGGACCGCATCCGCATTGTGGCTGTAGACATGCATGCGGTAATCCGCCATGCCGGTGGCGCGGCCATCCGCAAACGGTGAACTGGCCGCAAGCGCCGGAAGGATTGGCAACACCAGACGTATCGCCGCATGTAGCCGCTCGAACTCATCGTCATTGGCAAACGGCAGGTTGATATGCATGCTTTGCAGATTGGCCCATCCATGCGACTTGCTATTGAAGATGCGGTCGTACGCGCGATAAATTTCTTCGTTGTCATGCGGCCACAAATGCGTTTCGCGCACCGGGTCCATCCAGGGATGCATCGCCGTTGGCATCAGCCTGGCGTTCATGGGTTGAAGAAGACGGTTGATCTCGCGTACTTCCGCATCGAATGCTTCCGGCAACATGGACAGCGATACGGTAGGGCGCAGGTTCTTGACCTCCAGGACATGCATCACCAGCTCGTTGGACCAGCCCATGCGGCCACGCCGCATTTCATTGTTTTCGCTGCCCGGTGCGTCGCGCAGCAGTCGGTCCGACCAGGGCAGCACCGACAGGCTGTCACGGTCGACGATCATGTATTCCAGTTCAATGCCATAGCCCATGAAGGCATGCAGTATCGGGGGCTCCCCCTCTTCGTCGTCATTCATAGCGTGCAGTTTCCTTTGCTGGATTCGATGCGCTTGCGAAATACACCCATGACCTCGCGGTACAGCGCATCGCCGAGCACGGCATCTTCATTGCCGGCATCGACGTTGGGGTTGTCGTTGATTTCGATGACGTAGTACTGCGATCCAACCTGCTTCAGGTCCACGCCATAGAAGCCATCGCCAATCAGGTTGGCGGCTTGCAAGGCGATCTTGACGACATCGTCCGGCACTTCGCCCACCGACAGCGCTTCCGTGCGTCCTTCGCTGGTATGGTGATGGTCATGCTTGATGATTTGCCAGTGGCCGGGCGCCATGTAGTACTTGCAGACGAAGAGGACGCGCTGGTCCAGCACGCCGATGCGCCAGTCGAATTGCGTTGGCAGATATTCCTGGGCCAGCACCAGCTCGGACTGCTGCAACAATTCGTTCACTTTCACCAGCAAGTCCTGTTCCGATTCGATCTTGACCACGCCCAGCGAGAACGCGCCATCCGGTTGCTTCAGGATGCAGGGCAAACCCAGCGTCGACACGATCTGATCGACGTTACCCTGATGAACCACCAGTGTTTTCGGGGTCGGAATATGATGGCGCGTCAACAGTTCGTTCAGATAAATCTTGTTGGTACAGCGCAGGATGGAATCAGGATCGTCGATGACGACCATGCCGGCGGCGGCCGCCTGCCGCGAAACCTGATAGGTGTAGTGATCGACGTTGGTGGTGTCGCGAATGAACAGCGCATCAAAGTCCGTCAGGCGGCGCATGTCTTTCGGCGTGATCAGTTCGGCATCCATGCCAAGCAGCGCCGCCGCTTCCAGAAATTTACGCATCGCCTCGTCGTTCGATGGCGACTCGGCGCGTTGCGGATCGTGCAGTATTGCCAGGCAGGGCTTGCGTGCCGCAGTGCTGGTCCGGATCTTTTGTTCTTTCAGGTGCGCGATCACGGCCTGTGTTGCCAGGTCATTGTGATGCGGAGGAATATCGCAGATGCTGCCAGCATGAATGCTGCATAGATGCCAATGATCGTTGGCGCGCTCGAAGCGTGCATGCAGCACCGGCGTGCGCAGCAGTTTGAATAACTGTTCGCACAGGTGCTGGTGCGCGCCGTCGGCATCGCGGCCAAAATAGATGTTGAGATCGACCATCTCCTCGTGCGTGCGCGAGAGCGAGCAATCGATCAGGTTGCCAAGCTTGTCCGACACGTCCTGCACCAGCGTCTCCGAATGCAGGTCTTTCATCGCCTCTGCATCCGGCAGGGGCTGGTGTCCGCGTGCTTCCGCCAGCAGGGATACGTAGTAACCCTTGCTTTGATAACGGTAGGTACGACAGAGATTGAAGACTTTGGTGGAACGGGTGTCGCCGTAGGCGGGATCCATCAGGTAGGTTTGGGCGGGTATGACCGTGACGCCCGGAATGTCGTTGGGCCAGTCCTGCTCTCGACTCACAACGAAAAGAATGTTCATGGCGCTTCCTGTCGCGGCTTGCGCTTGGGGTGAATGATCAGCAGGTTGGCATCGTGGGTGACAATGCCGAGCAGCACCGCATTGACGACACGGTCCACGCTTAACCAATAGGCATGCTTGCTGTCATAAGGGTTCGCCTGGTAGGGATCGACGACCAGAACCTTGCGGCGTTCGCTGTCGTAGCCACCGATGATGACAAAGTGGCCTGATGGCAGGCCCCGAACATCATCAGCTTCATCTTCCGGCCCGAACTCTCGTGCCGCGCGATACAGGAAAGTGGAACTAAGGCCGGTAATGATGGGCATCCTGCGCAACAGGATATTGCGTATCAGATAGCGCGACAGGTCAAACAGCCGTAGTCGCCCGCCCAGGTTCAGGAATTCCAGGTAACCGTTGGTCGCATGCTGCAGGCGGTAATCCATCTTGTGTTCGCGCTGCGAGCGCAGGCGATCGGCAATATCGACGCCGGGTTCGGTAAACCAGGTCGGATCGAACACCGTCAGGTTGTACGTATAGATGCTGGCCATGTACCCCTTGCGCAGCGCGTCGCAGGCAAGGAAAACCGCAAAGGTACCGCCGTGCTCCAGCCTGCCGGTACGTGATATGACTTCCGATAAGGGTTCGTCGTCCCCCCAGTAGCGATACAAGGCGTGCAGGCACGTGGGGCCACAGGTGGTTTCGTCCGGCTGCGGCAGGATGTTGACCGGCAACTGCAAAATTGCATGGCTCACTGGAAATTGTGCTGGGCTGTCTTTGTGGTTGAACTGTCTCATGGGAACAGGCACTCCTTCTTAGTGCATAGCATTTTTGGTGCCAGTCAAAGCAGGCCCATGGAGGCGCGATTACTCTTGCTGACAGAGCGGCCTACGTGGTTAATGTACCTGGCTACTGATACCGGTCGCGTGTAAAAGTTTCCAGCGACGGTAAGCGCCGATCCTGGCGTGTGGTGGAATACGGCATGGATGGTGCTTTGATGGAGCTGGACAGCCACAACAATGATTGGAGGTGCATCATGAGAGAAAGAATGCGCGGTTTGATGATGATCGGCCTTGCGGCACCTGCGTTTTCGCTCGCGCAGGTGTCGCCTGGTGCGCCTGCGTCGGCCACCGCACCTGCGGAAGAATCATCGGCAGCAGGTATTACATCGCAAGGCATTCCCGAGCCGAGTCGCGAATTGTCGTCCGGTGGCGCCAACGCGACCAACTCCGAAGCCGGCGTCGACACGGCCACGCTGCCATCGCCGACAGACCGTCTGAAACCGGTGGTGACCAATGACATTACTTATTTGTGCGGTGGTATAGGCGAGGAAGAAGCCAATTTCATGAAGCAGGAGGCGAAAGGCTATGACCTGATGCTGACTTTCGCCGCGCGCGACGGCGCCTATCTCGCCGATGTCAATGTGACGATCAGCGGTCCGAACGGCGCTTCGTTGCTGCAGACACGCTGTGATTCACCCATCCTGCTGGTGGACCTTCCGAAAAGCGGAAGCTATCGGGTGACTGCCGATGCGGCAGGTTATTCGCTGCAGCGCCAGGTGAAGGTGGATGCGAAGCGAAAGGGCAGTCGACATCTCACGCAGGCCGTGTTGGTATGGCCCCAACAAGTGGCCGAGGCGCCGGCAGGGCCAGTAACGTCCGGCGAATCCGGGTCTGGGCAAGGGCACACCGGAACGGGAACACGATGAAACAAGGGACTACGACGCACGATAAGGTTGCGTAAAGCTTTATTGCTTATTTGCTTCATTGCTTATTTATTGGTCGCCTCGTTGCTGCCACAGAGGCGAAGCGGTGACGTCCTGAAACACAAAAGGCAGGACCGGCCTGAAGGCCGACCCTGCCCTTTACCTCACAGCCAGGACTGGCTTATTTGTTCTTTTCAGCAGCGCCTTGAACTTTCTCGCCGCCGCGCTCAACGTCTTTGCCGAGGCCGGACATGGTGTTACAAGCGGACAGGCCGATAGTGACCATCAGGATGCTCAGTACGGAGATAATTTTTTTCATGATTTTTTCCTTTCAGGTTATTAAAAAGACGGGTTTTCCAAAACGCTGCAATGATCATGCCCAACCCGTTCAGCATGCTCCCCTGCAACACTACTGCGACTGGGAATTGCTATGGCCTTGCAAATATGCCCCTGCCATTGTTATGAGTCGACCAACAAGGTCTGCGTTCGATTCGTTGCGCCCGGTCAAAGTTGCCAGAGCGGTGGTGCCAGTCACGGCCGTGCGCATGATGCGTTTCGGGCCAATGGCGAGAATGGCCGCAACTCCGAGGGCAATGTACATCGGATGCTGCATCAATGTACGTACAACAGTGCTGCGTGGAAAAACATCAGGCACTGTTTGATGCGCCGCCACTGGACGCAGCGCCGGCGTGTAGCTATGTGCAAAGGTGTGATCGACCTGAATAGCCTGGCCGACGGGTATTTGGCCAAGCTCATCGCCATCGGTCAGCATGCGGCGATAGTTCTCGCGCCGCATCCGCATCCGCTCGAGGATTGCCTGCCTTTCCGCTTCAAGTGACTGTATGCTCATATGCTCCCCTTGATGACATCGATATCACGCTGCAATTCACCACGGATGGTGCTGGTCAGCGATGATGGTGACTTGAATTGTTTCATGCAAACCGCCACTGCAGCGCCCGCGATGCCGCCATACAGGAGGACGACGAACCAGGCCGCCAGCGCGCGATAGTCGCTGTCCCAGAAACTGATGATGATGGCCAGTCCGAGGAAGATGGTCGCCAGCAGCGCGAACAACAGGGCGATGGTAAAGCCCGCGATGCGGATGGCAAGCTGCTGTTCGCGGATCTTCATTTCCACCCGCAACAGGTCCATGTAATCCCCGATGCGATCAAGCGTGATCAGGTAAAGCTGTTTGGATTTTTGAAGGGCTGCAAACATCGCGGTCGTCCTTTCAGGTGGTCGCAAAAATTCGATCGGATACCAGTGATTCCGAAGCGCGGCTGTAGGCTCCAGAATCATCGGCAATGTGAATGGCCGCGCTGTGGCTAACCAGGGAACGCGGCGGTATCGATCAGCGACGTTTGAACAACAGACCGAGCAGCAGGCCGGTGCCTACGGCAACGGCGACCGATTGCATCGGCTTGTCCTTCACATATTCGGTGGTGGTTTCCATACCGCGATTCAGTTGCTGGCTTGCCTGGTTGGCGATGCCCTTGGCGGCGTAACGTACCGAGCTGAATTTCGCCATCAGTTGTGCATGGGCCTGTGCCAGTTCATCATCGGAAAGGCTGGACGAACGGTTGACCAGGGAGTCCAGATCGCTTTTCAGGTTGGAAAGATCGCTGCGCAGCGATGCAGCCGATTTTTGTGTAGTGCCCTTGATTTCATTCATCGAGCCCTTCATTGATTGCATCGTTGCCGATGCCTTGTCGCTACCGTTTCCGGTTGTGGAAGTGATGGGATTAGTTTCCATGAATCGCTCCTTGACGAGGTTTGACCAGATTTGAAAGACGATGAAAGAAAACTCAGTCACCGTGCCAGGCCCGCAGCGGGAAGTCTGCGGGGAACGCAACAAAAACGAGAGACACATGCTTGCGATTCCGGCTGCACCGTCCATACCGGGCTTGTCGGATACCAGCCCGGTGATCATTCGTTACAACGGCGCAGACAGCATCGGTCTCCGGTTCCCTGATGTCCACCGGTTGACTCAGCAAACGGTGTGCCATGGCGTGAACATTCGAGCAAGAACAGGGATGCTCGGGCAAACCGGAAAAAAAGATCATGCTTTGCCTTCCTGAGCGGCCCGAATGTAAAAACGGCACCACTATTTTTGTACATAGGCCATGTAATTCTTGCAACCTGTTGTTGTCTGCATGTGACTTTGTTACCTCGGGGCGCGACAGCATGCCGGACAAATTTCTTGCGGGTATGGCCACCAGGAAACATAATTGTTGAATCAGTTAATCACATCGCATTGAAAGGTTGCACTTATGTCTACCTTCGGCCCTGACGAAGCGCGTAACTACATGCATCAACTGCTCAAGGTCATGCATCAGCAGGGAGGCTCCGATCTGTTCATTTCCGCAGACTTCCCACCGAGCATGAAGCATCAGGGCGCCATGAAGCCGCTGAGCCAGCAAAAGCTTACCGGTGATATTACAAAGAAGCTTGCGCTAAGTCTGATGAACGATAAACAGCGCAATGAATTCGAGACCGAGCTGGAATGTAACTTCGCGATTTCGCTGCCAAACGTCTGCCGCTTCCGCGTCAACGTCTTCGTACAGCAGCAACAGACCGGCATGGTGATTCGCACGATAGCCGCCGAGATCCCCAACTTTGAAAAGCTGCAGCTGCCTGAAGTCTTGAAGGATGTGATCATGACCAAGCGCGGGCTGGTGCTGGTCGTGGGCGGTACCGGCTCCGGCAAGTCGACCACGCTGGCGGCGATGATCGATCATCGCAATGCCAGCTCTTCCGGCCACATCATTACGGTCGAAGACCCGGTCGAGTACGTCCATAAAAACAAATCCTGCCTGATCACGCATCGCGAAGTCGGTGTCGACACGCTGTCCTGGCACCATGCCTTGAAAAATACCTTGCGGCAGGCGCCGGATGTGATTCTGATCGGCGAAATCCGTGACACCGAAACGATGGAGCATGCCATCGCCTTTGCAGAAACGGGGCACCTTTGTCTCGGTACCCTGCATGCAAACAATGCCAACCAGACCATCGACCGCATCATCAACTTCTTCCCGGAAGAACGGCGCAATCAGCTGCTTGGGGACTTGTCGTCAAACCTGCGCGCGATCATTTCGCAGCGCCTGGTGCGTACCGAAGACGGCAAGGGCCGCCGTGCCGCCATCGAGATCCTGCTCAACACACCGACCATTGCCGAACAGATCCTGAAAGGGCAGTTCCAGGGTATCAAGGAAATCATGGGCAAGTCGCGCGAACTCGGCATGTGCACCTTTGATCAGGCGCTGTTCGACCTGTACAACGCCGGCCACATCGGTTACGACGAGGCGATTCGCAATGCTGATTCGGCCAATGAACTGCGCCTGCAGATCAAGCTGCGCGCCACGCGCGGTCAGCGGGAAGAAGCATCCGGCTTCAATCTCGCGATCGATGAAGAGAAGGAAGCCGAGGAAGAGGTAAAGAAGTAATGCAGTTACGTTAGGTTTTCAGCAGGGTAGACAAGGCGCTGGATTGCACGGCGAGGCTGTGCAATCCAGCGCCGCAAGCCCATCCCACTCATGCTAGGATCGCCGTATAGGGCGCCCGCGATACAGGTGCCATCCTTCCCCGATCAACGAGCGAATCCATGAGCCTTCATCAATTACTTTCCGAACTCGCGACGCCCGCAGTGCTGCTGGACAAGCGACGCCTGCAGGCCAATTGCGAACGTATGACGGCGCGTGCACGCGAGGCCAATGTGCAGTTGCGCCCACACCTGAAAACTGCCAAATGCGCAGAAGTCGCCGCACTGGCAACCGCGGGACAGCCTGGCGGAGTTACCGTATCCACGTTGGCGGAGCTGCAGTATTTTTTTGATGCCGGTTACAGCGATCTGACCTATGCAGTCGGAATCGTGCCGGGAAAGATGGGGGCGATAGAAAAGCTGATGGAGCAGGGCGCGCGCATCCGTGTCGTGCTTGATTCGGTGGAAGCGGTCGAGGCGCTTGCCGAGCGGCCCGTGCATCAAAACGTGGCGGTCTCAGTGCCGGTACTGATCGAGATCGATTGCGGCGGACATCGCGCCGGTGTGTCGCCACAATCTGAACAGTTGCTGGCCATTGCCGAGCGCATCGTGGCCGCACCCGGACTGGTGCTGGATGGTGTGCTCACACATGCCGGACATGCTTATCATGCCAACGACATGGCCTCACGGACAGCGATCGCCATTGCGGAACGCGACGCTGCGGTACTTGCCGCGCAACGCTTGCGCGCGGCCGGCCATGACTGTCCGACCGTAAGTATTGGTTCCACACCGACGGCGCTGACCGACATCCCGCTAGACGGCGTCACTGAAATCCGACCCGGTGTATACGTGTTCTTTGATTTGGCGCAGGCCGCACTGGGCGTCTGCGACATCGACGATATCGCCGTGAGTGTGCTGGCAACCGTGATTGGTCATCATCGCGAAGCAGGGCATTTGCTGATCGATGCCGGTGCCCTGGCGCTCTCCAAGGACGTGAGCGCCAGCGAGTTTCATGAGCATGTCGGCTATGGACTCGTCTGCGACCTGGATGGCCTTCCTCTTCCGGGTATGTATGTCGCCGATGCGCACCAGGAACATGGCTTCGTCAAAAACGTCAACGGGATGCCGGACTTTGAACGATTCCCTGTCGGTACGCGCCTACGTGTATTGCCGAACCATGCATGCATGACGGTCGCGCCCTACGATGCCTATCACGTCATTGATGGTCAGTCCTTGCAGAAATGGAGTAAGGCAACAGGTTGGTAACAGGTTGGTAAAGCGTATCGCTTATCCTTCGATAAGCCCCGAACCGGTTACGGTGAGTCGCAGCAAGCCATCGTCAGCCTTCGCGGTTCCTGCGGTAGACCAGTCCATCGACGTCCACGGCGCCGGAGCGGTCCAGAATGATGGCTGCCTGGTTTTCCTGTTCATCGGTTTCAGCATCGACTGTCAGGATGATGTTGCCGCGGTAGACTGCTTCCTGCGGCGCGCTGGTATCCGGCCGGCGGCTAATGTCATCTCCTCCGTCGGGATCGGTGCCATGCAGCCTATCCAGAAAACTCGTGCTGTCCGGATTTATGTCTTCCTTCCGGTCAACAACAAAGTTGCCTTGTACGGCGCCCGCCTCATCTCCTGTAGCGGTGAGATGGACGCTGGATTCCGGAAAACCTTTGCCCAATAGTTGCTGACGCACCTGTTCTGCGTCGGCCAAATGGTCGTAAACGCGTACCAGTGTATTTCCCATAGTCGTGACCCTGCCTGTTCAAGTTTGCCCGGCTTGTTGCCTTTAGCTGAACTTGTGTGACTATGGCGAAAGTGATAAGTGCCCGCCTTGCCGGCACTGTTTGTCGTTGAGGACGCCGCAGCACTTCCTGTGCAAACGATAGTCGCTTGCGTCCGGGCATGATTCGTCCGAACTGCCGTCCGAACGCCTCGGCGGCAACCTGTACGATCTATTCGTCAACCGAGCCGGAGCGAGCTATGTGGGCAAGGTGCCGGAAATTTACTTCCTGGACGAGCCGCCAAGACCGCTCGGGCCGGGCGCCGCAGGGTTCCCGGAACCGACACCCATGCCAGACCCTGGTGTGGACAGTGGATTACCCTGTACATCATTGGAGCCCTGGACCGCAGGTGGCGGCTGGCTGACATGGGCACCGTCGCGGGTGATCATGCAGCCGCTGAGCGTGAAAAGAAGGGCCAGTGGCAGTAACAGGCGCGTCATGGCGTTCACCAGCCCAGGCCAATACCGATACCACCGCCGCTGCGACCACCCCACGTGCCGCCGCCGATGCCGATATGGGCGCCAGCGCCGGGATAGGTCGGATCGTTGTAGACGCTGTTGGCACCCTGACTCGGGTTGTCGCCGTTCGGCGCGGTGGCGCATCCGATCAGGATCATGGCAAGAGCGACTGCGAGTATTCTGGTAATCATGGCAGCTCCGGAAAGACAATTTATCAACATTAGATGCGGGGAAGAGCGGGCGGTTCTGCGTCGGAAAGGTGGTCAGTTTGCGTAATGATGGAAGAGGTGCAATTGGATTTGCCAGTTTGGAGTGAAGTTTGTATAATGGCGGGCTTGCTTGATGTCACTTCAAGCAAGCCGTTTCATTGGTGGCTGTAGCTCAGTTGGTAGAGTCCAGGATTGTGATTCCTGTTGTCGCGGGTTCGAGTCCCGTCAGCCACCCCAAAGAATTCAACAAAAAGCCCGGTTCTCGCGAACCGGGCTTTTTGCTTTTTGCCTTCTACGTTACTGAAAATCCTTGTTTTTAGGCTAGGTTTCAGGCACTTGCCGCAATTGGCATCACCGGTGGATGCAATCCCAACAGTTTGGCAAATGCGCTTTCCAGTGCGGTCTGGCTACCAGTCGTAAATCCGGTGATCGTCCCGACACCTTCTTGCCGCAACAAGCCTTTCTCAGTCAGCAAGCGCACCAGTTGCCGCGCGACCGGTTCACCGGTATCGACGATGGTGATGGGCTTTGACGTGATATGGGCAATCAGTTCTTCAATCAAGGGTTGCACAAAAGGGTAGTGGGTGCAGCCAAGCACCAGCGTATCCGCGCCTTGCTCGATCAGGGGTTGAAGATAGCCGCGTACCAGCGCGGCAGTCGCCGCTGAGTGCAGCTCACCTTTTTCAACCTGGTCCGCCAGCCCGATGCAGGCTTGGGGCAGGAATACCACGTTGGTCGCGGCGGTGATCTGCTCGCGCAGCAGGTTGAATTTGGTGCTCGACAGCGTGCCTTTAGTTGCCATCACGCCGACGGTACCTGTTCTGGTCAATGCGGCCGCAGGTTTGAGTCCGGGTTCGACCCCCACGACAGGCAGGGAAGGGTAGAGCTCACGGATCGCCTTGATTGCCGCCGCGGTCGCGGTGTTGCACGCCACCACGAGCGCCTTGGCGCCGTACTGCATGAGGAATTCCGCGATTGCCAGCGAACGCGCAACGATTTCGGATTCCGGCCGGCCCCCATAGGGTGCGAATCCGGAATCGGCGAAATACAAAAGTTGTTCGTTGGGCAGGCTGGCATGAATATATTTCAGGACCGACAAGCCACCGATGCCTGAATCAAAAACGCCGATGGGGGCCTCGGCCCCCATCAGGTTCGTCGCTTGAGAAGTGACGTTCACTGGTTTGACACCGGTTCGCTTACGCTACCGTGACCGGGATGCTGGCGAGCTTGCCGGTCGAGATGCGCTCCTGCCATTCCTTCGGGCCGGTGTTGTGCACCGAAATGCCATTGGAGTCGACAGCCACTGTGACTGGCATATCCTTGACTTCAAACTCGTAGATCGCTTCCATGCCGAGGTCGGCGAAGCCCACGACCTTGGCGCCCCTGATTGCTTTCGAAACGAGGTAAGCAGCGCCGCCGACCGCCATCANACTTCAAACTCGTAGATCGCTTCCATGCCGAGGTCGGCGAAGCCCACGACCTTGGCGCCCCTGATTGCTTTCGAAACGAGGTAAGCAGCGCCGCCGACCGCCATCARGTAGGCCGACYTGTGGTTCTTGATCGACTCGATCGCCACAGGGCCGCGTTCAGCCTTGCCGATCATGGAGATCAGACCTGTCTTCTCGAGCATCATGTCAGTGAACTTGTCCATGCGGGTCGCGGTGGTCGGGCCTGCCGGACCGACCACTTCATCGCGTACCGGATCGACCGGGCCGACGTAATAGATCACGCGGTTGGTGAAGTCGACGGGCAGTGGTTCGCCCTTGGCCAGCATGTCTTGAATACGCTTATGCGCCGCATCGCGGCCGGTCAGCATCTTGCCGTTNAAATCGAAATATCACCGAGATTAGATCGACCGGGCCGACGTAATAGATCACGCGGTTGGTGAAGTCGACGGGCAGTGGTTCGCCCTTGGCCAGCATGTCTTGAATACGCTTATGCGCCGCATCGCGGCCGGTCAGCATCTTGCCGTTCAGGAGCAGTGTCTGGCCCGGTTTCCAGGACGCGACTTCTTCCTTGGTCAGCGTGTCGAGGTTGACGATCCTGGACTGCTCTGCGTCCGGTGTCCACTGGACGTTCGGCCACTCGGAAAGTGACGGCGGTTCGATGTACGCAGGGCCGGAACCGTCGAGTACAAAGTGGGCATGGCGGGTCGCCGCGCAGTTTGGAATCATGGCAACCGGCTTGGAGGCCGCGTGCGTCGGATGCATCATGATCTTGACGTCGAGCACAGTGGTCAGGCCGCCGAGACCTTGTGCACCGATGCCGAGCGCGTTGATCTTGTCGCACAGTTCGATACGCAGTTCCTCAGTCTTGTTCTGCGGGCCGCGCTTCTTCAGTTCGTACATGTCGATGTCTTCCATCAACACCTGCTTGGCCATCAGCATTGCACGCTCGGCGGTGCCACCGATACCGATGCCGAGCATGCCCGGCGGACACCAGCCGGCACCCATGGTCGGCACAGTCTTGAGTACCCAGTCGACAATGGAATCGGACGGATTGAGCATGACGAATTTGGATTTGTTCTCCGAGCCGCCGCCCTTGGCCGCGACTTGCACGTCGACGGTATTGCCGGGCACCAGTTCCATGTGCACGACGGCCGGGGTGTTGTCCTTGGTGTTCTTGCGTTCGAATTGCGGGTCGGCGACAACCGAAGCGCGCAGTACGTTATCCGGATGGTTGTAGCCGCGGCGCACGCCTTCATTGACGGCATCGGTGATCGAGCCCTTGAAGCCTTCGAAGCGTACGTCCATGCCGATCTTCAGGAAGACGTTGACGATACCGGTGTCCTGGCACAGCGGACGACGACCTTCCGCGCACATGCGCGAGTTGGTCAGGATCTGGGCGATCGCGTCCTTCGCTGCCGCGCTTTGCTCGCTTTCATAAGCGCGCGCCAGGTGCTGGATGTAATCCACGGGATGGTAATAGCTGATGTACTGGAGCGCGGCGGCAACCGACTCGATCAGGTCTTCTTGCTTGATGGTAGTCATGATGGTGTGAGCTAGGGTCAGTGTGAATTCTTGGAAAGATTGGTAGTGCCGGCCATGATACGGTCGCTGTAGGCAATGGCCATTGCAGACAGCAGGAAAGTAATATGAATGCCGGTTTGCGCGAGCAACGTCTTGGCGTCATACGCTCCGGCATTGATAAATGTTTTCAGCAAATGGATCGACGAGATACCGATGATGGCAGTAGCGAGCTTGACCTTCAGCACGGATGCGTTCACGTGCGACAGCCATTCCGGCTGATCGGGGTGAGTTTCGAGGTTCATCCTCGAGACAAAGGTTTCATAACCGCCGACGATTACCATGATCAGCAAGTTGGAAATCATGACAACGTCAATCAATCCCAGCACCACCAGCATGATGGTGCTTTCGTTCAGCTTGGTCGGGCGCACGGCGCCATCAATGGCAACCGCATTCAGAATATGTTCGAGCGCCGCCTGATTACCCATTGCGGCACCGATCAGGTCAACCAGTTCAACCCAGAAGTGATAGACATAGACGCCCTGAGCCAGAATCAGGCCAAGATAGAGCGGTAGTTGCAGCCACCGGCTCATGAAAATCAGGTTGGGCAGGGGGCGGATGGGACGAGACGCTTTTGAAGTTTCTTGGTCGAGGTGGTTCATGTTTCCGATAATTTTTGAATGAAACAAAACCCCAGCATTTTACACGCGTCAACGATTCCGCTCTCGCTATCCTTTGATGCAACTATGACAAGGCGGCTGGCTATGGCATGATTGAAAAAATAATGTATAGCTTGTCAATCAGTGCCCTGTGCGTACTTTTGCCGAGCCCGGTGTTTGGCAGTCGGAGAGTGCACTTCCACCAAAGTCGCGCAGGCCTGACATCAGGCGAAATACTCAGTGTAAGGCTTAAGTAAGCGTAACAGCTTACCTTCGTAACAAACTAACATCACGCGGGAGACCTCCATGGCAGACATCGAAACCCTCAAAGTAGAAAATCGCATCTTCAATCCTCCCGCAGAGTTTGTTAAGAACGCCAACATCTCCGGGATGGATGCCTACCAGGCCATGTGCGCCGCTGCAGAAAAAGACTATGAAGGCTTTTGGGCGAAGTTGGCGAACGAAAACCTCCAGTGGCATAAGCCTTTCAGCAAGACGCTCAACGAGGCCGATGCCCCGTTCTATAAATGGTTTGAAGACGGACAGCTGAACGTATCCTACAACTGTCTGGACCGCAATTTGCAGAACGGCAATGCAGGCAAGACAGCGATTATTTTCGAAGCTGACGGTGGCCAGATCACCAAGGTGACTTATAAGGAACTGCACGAGCGCGTCTGTCAGTTTGCCAATGGTTTGAAATCGTTGGGCATCAAAAAGGGCGATCGTGTTGTGATTTACATGCCGATGTCCATTGAGGGCATCGTCGCCATGCAAGCGTGCGCACGTATCGGCGCAACACACTCGGTGGTCTTCGGCGGCTTCTCCGCGAAATCGCTGCAGGAACGCATCATCGACGCCGGCGCCGTCGCGGTAATTACCGCAGACGAACAGGTGCGCGGTGGTAAACAACTTCCGCTGAAGTCCATCGTCGATGATGCCATCGGCATGGGCGGCTGCGAGCACCTGAAAAACGTTGTGATTTATAAGCGTACCGGCGCCAACATCAATGTTGTCGGAGGTCGCGATCTCTGGCTGCATGACGTCATCGCGAACCAGGCCAACAATTGCGAGCCCGAATGGGTCGATGCCGAGCATCCGCTTTTCATCCTCTATACCTCCGGTTCCACCGGCAAACCCAAGGGGGTCCAGCACGCCTCCGGGGGCTATCTGTTGTGGGCCATGCTGACCATGAAGTGGACCTTTGACATCAAGCCCACCGACGTTTTCTGGTGTACTGCCGATATCGGCTGGGTCACCGGCCACACCTACATTACCTATGGTCCGCTGGCCGTCGGCGCCACGCAAATCGTGTTCGAAGGGGTGCCGACTTACCCGAACGCCGGCCGCTTCTGGGACATGATCCAGAAACACCGCGCCACCATCTTCTATACCGCCCCAACGGCGATCCGTTCGCTGATCAAGGCGGCTGACGCCGATGCCGACGTGCATCCGAAGCGCTACGACTTGTCTTCGCTGCGCCTGCTTGGCTCGGTGGGCGAGCCGATCAATCCGGAAGCCTGGATGTGGTACTACAGAAACATCGGCAACGAGAAATGCCCGGTTGCCGACACCTTCTGGCAGACGGAAACCGGCGGCCACATGATTACGCCGTTGCCGGGGGCCACACCGATGGTGCCCGGCTCGTGCACCTTGCCGCTGCCGGGCATCATGGCCTCGGTCGTTGATGAAACCGGCAATGAATTGCCCAACGGGCAGGGCGGTATCCTGGTAGTCAAGCGCCCGTGGCCATCGATGATCCGGACCATCTGGGGCGATCCCGAGCGCTTCAAGAAGAGTTACTTCCCGGAAGAACTGGGCGGCAAGATCTACCTTGCCGGTGACGGCGCGGTGCGCAATGAGCAGACTGGCTATTTCACCATCACCGGCCGCATTGATGACGTGCTGAACGTCTCCGGCCACCGCATGGGCACGATGGAAATCGAATCGGCGCTCGTGGCCAATCCGCTGGTAGCCGAAGCGGCCGTAGTGGGCAAGCCGGACGAGACGACCGGTGAATCGATCTGCGCATTCGTGGTCTTGAAGCGTGCACGGCCGACGGGAGAAGAGGCCAAACAGATCGCCAAGGAATTGCGTGACTGGGTCGGCAAGGAAATTGGCCCGATCGCCAAGCCCAAGGAAATCCGTTTTGGTGACAACCTGCCCAAGACGCGTTCCGGCAAGATCATGCGTCGCTTGCTGCGCGTGCTGGCCAAGGGTGAGCAGATTACGCAGGATATCTCCACATTGGAAAATCCAGCCATCCTGGATCAGTTGAAAGAGGCACAATAAACAAGTGATGAACAAGTAAGGAGATAACCCCCAAGCGAGCAAGACGCGGAAGCCTTGCTGCAACCGCTTGAAGAAAGCACAAAAAGCCGGTCCGGCCACAAGCCGAACCGGCTTTTTTACGTATCCAAATATTGCCTGCTGAAAAAGTGCGGAAATTTTCGGAATTCTTGCTATAATCTGCGGCTTCGTGAAAGCGAAACCAGAATCCAGGAGAGGTGGATGAGTGGTTTAAGTCGCACGCCTGGAAAGCGTGTATAGGTTCATAGCCTATCGGGGGTTCGAATCCCCCCCTCTCCGCCACTTGTATCGAAAAGCCCTTGATTTCAAGGGCTTTTTTGTTTTTACAGTACCCACCGCCCTACCCCAGCAGTCCACTACCGGATCGGGTCGAGCGTTGTCTGGCCTTAAAATTTACCGACGTCTTCAAAAAGAGCCGTAGTGCTATTCATTCGAGGCTCGTACTTGCCTATGTGCTTAGGCCCATTCTATTGCCGGCAATAACGAAGATGCATTTAGCATCTACCCTATCTGGGCGACACTTCCTGAATCAGGAATCCGTTCTTCCTTGATGACCGTTCTAAGCAAATCGGCACCACTTTTTTATAACGGCATTACAGAAATTTAGCAGTGTCAATCGACCGCAAGAAAAAATTTCTTAAGCCTACTGACTATGTAAAAGAAAAACAGATTTTATCTGTTTGGACTTAAACGTTCGGCTGGATTGAGTCGCTTATTTAGCATCTTGCTGAAAGCAGAACGCATCGACATGCAATCACGCGTGGTGTAACCCGCCTCCCGCTGCATCGAAATAATCTTTGAGCATCGTCATGGCGCTGTCATATCAGACAGGTAAGCTTCACTCATCTGCTGTACATGCAACCGATATGCATGATGGTAGTCAGGTACGTCACGTTCGAAATACACGAGCGGACGTACCAACCTCTCCTCTTGCCCCTCCTGCTCCTGCATCAAATCCCCCGTTGGACTTCGTGAATTCGTTTCGCCTTTAAAGCACACCATGGTGTTGCGTCTGATCTTACGCGTCGTCTGTATGAAACCCTTCGACGACCTCTGTATCAGGTCCTGTATCCGTGCGCTCAAACTCTGCAATCGCCTGTGCGCCAAACAAAAATAATGTGGCGGCGATTTCCAGGCTGAGCAGGACAACGATTGCGGTCGTCATCGAACCGTACACCACATTGATTTGCGACAGTGTCGCGAAGTACCAGACAAGGACATGCCGTGTGATTTCCCATAACAGGGCAGCTGTGACGCCACCAACCAGGGCGTGGCGCCATTTAAGGCGACCGACGGGCATGACCATGTATACCGAGGTCAGGACTAGAATTTCTCCCGCGAGTCCCAGAAGGTAAAGCAGCACGCCGGATATGCCGCTTAATGACCATGTCCTTCCGAACAGATTGATGCTTTCTTCGCCAATGGCTTGCAAACTGCCGGCAACCACGGTAACGATCAGCAGTCCCGCTCCCAATGAAAGGATGTAGCAATATGGGAGCAGGGCGGAGATCAGGAAGTGCCTGCGCCGGATCGACACGCGATGAAGAAAAATCACCGACATCGCATTCTCGAGGACGGTAAAGGCTAGCGAACTGAAAAAGATCAGCGTCGCAAACAGAAGCCAGCCGATTGTTTCGCGGTGGGTCATAAAATTTGCCAGTTCAGCGACCACTGCCTTCGACTGCCCAGGAATCAGCCACTCCAGGTAACGCCCTATGGTTTGAAGCAGTTCACCCTCGTCTACAAAATGCGATAACGCGAACAGCGTCACGATGAGCATCGGAATGATGGAAAGAAGGGCGTAATAGGCGACCGCGCCGGCTAATAGCAGGCCCTGGTTGGCGCGAAAACCCTTAAGCGTTCGCAGGACAAAGGCGCCGGGATGTTCGAGCATTAAGCGGGTTTTTCGGTCGGTGATCTGCATGGTGAAATGCAATGATTGAAACCCCTTGGACAATACAGTCTGCAGATCATTGCAGGCGAGCGCAATGCATACTGAAAGGATACAGATCGACACATTCTGCGTTGTGCAAAGCATGGGCGACGCGTAAAAATGCTTATGCACTCAATGCCCGTATGCAGCACATGTATTTGCTCTGCGTCAATTGCAATTGTGCTGAATGTCACATTCGGGTAATGGCTTGCTATTTATAATTTCACTCAATGGAAAGTTAATTGCGCACACGGAGGGTAATCATGGGAAGGTCTCTGCACAACAGGATTCGTTTGAAGTCTCGTCCATCATTGTTGAGTGCTGCAAAGGTACGCACATTGGTAAATGGAGTCGCGTGCTCGCTGAGCCTGATATTCCTCGCCCGCAAGGATTGCAAGTAAGTTGAATGCGTTGCCGATGAGAGGCATTGCACATTGATTTTACGAGGCGCCTGGCGCCTCGTTTTGCATCTACGAAGCGCATGCCAATTCTTTTGCGACCAGTGTACCGAAACCCGGCATCCTTCCTGTCGTTCTTCCTGGTATTTCCGTCGCTACGCCCGATAAATCAGGCGCCGGCGGAACCCGGATCGGCCGCTGCAGATGCCGAAGGATGATCTTCGAAGTAGGCCTTTTCGATGACGGGGTAGTAAACGGTGTTCTGGTATTTCTGTCGGAACCAGCGGCTCCAGTCGACGTCCTGACGCACCGCTTCCTGTGCCTGTTCAAGTTCGCGGATCTGCTGCTTCTGGCGTGCGACTTCTTCCTGAAGCCGGCTTATGGTGGCTGCTGCTTTTTCAACTAGTGCCACAAGATCATCAAGACTGACTTCCCTGTTCGCCGCGTTTTGTTTCGGGTCTTTCATTACGATTGCTATTGATGTTGGCCGTGGAGTAATTAGGTATGCAAAGCGAACGCCAGTTCCGTAAGGCCGGTAGAGCCTCCATGAAACCCGACATTGCAGATGCAGATGTGATGCATAAAGCAAGGCAGTATGGCAGGCGATGCGTCGCGATGAAAGGCTTCTGAAATAAATTTTTGACTTGCTGGCAGGATCGCCTTTATAATGCGGCCTCTTTTCCCTGATAGCTCAGTCGGTAGAGCGACGGACTGTTAATCCGCAGGTCCCTGGTTCGAGTCCAGGTCGGGGAGCCAGTATTTAAAAGGCCCGCCAAATCGCACGTCGATTTGGCGGGCCTTTGCTGTTTTAGCCTTGCCACTGCGCGCCGCTTTTGCCCAGCGCTTTCTTATCCAATCCGTATCCGGTCGGCTTCGATGCAGGATGCCGCACTACGATTGGCCGTAGCAGGCGGCAGGTGACCGCTGCAGAGATGGTGAACCGGGTGCGGTTCAGGTCGCAGGCTTGGCTTCCGCAGGGGCAGCTTTGCGTGGCGTTGGTTTTGCTGATGGTGTGCTGCGCGGTTTTGGCGCGCATGCGACCTTGAGCATCTGGTCTTCGATCGAGTCGGGTACGACATCGGTCATATCCGGATTTTTCGTTCGGGTGGCACCGACGATGGCGCCACCGCCAAACCGTTCGGAATACATTGAAGTGTCGGTAACTCCAATGCGGGCACCTTTGCAATCGACTACCATGCGTTCGCGGATCGACAGGTAAGCCTTTTCCTTCTCAAAATATTCTGCCAATGGCAGTTCACGGTCAGTCCACAAGGTGATGTCTCCCTTGTCGCTCCTGCGGATATCCTTGTGAATGAAGACTGCGGCATGGTGTGTTTTGCCGAGTGGACGCCAGTTCGGTGCCATTTCATGTTGTCCGCGCTGGTAGAGTTCATCAATCGTATCGTGTGAGCGAGTCTGTGCGCAGGCACCCGATGCGGCAAACAGGGCGGCAAGCAAGCTGCCAGATATGAGCCAGGTCATGCAGAGTCCTCGAAAATGAAGAGATGCCGGGAGTGGTTGCCGACGATGACGCGATGATAACGGTTCCAGCTGGTTCCGCAATAGGTTGTCCCTCAAGGACAGGATGGTGTACTATAAAAACATCCCCATCCCAGACACGGGAATTCATAAGCCGGCCACGAGCCGGTTTTTTATTTTCGGCGCCGCACTGGTTTCTATCGGTGTGGATATGTCGATAGCAGTTGGGATAAATGTAAAGAACCGGAACTTACGGCGAAATTTCCGTACGAAGTGACACATAACGTGGAAACCGACCCTGAGGTTCTTGATGCCCGCCGCCGAACATACTGCAAGACAACTTGAGATTTTTGTCGAAGCTGCCTGCCATTATGGATTGGTACTTGAGTTGCTATCTGTCATCCACGACATGCGGAATGGACGCCAGTTGGATGCGGAAGATGCACAACTGGTCAATACTGCTTCGATCGCTGCCCTGCTGGCCAAGGTAGAGCGCTCCAACCGGGGAATTGATAGCGAGTAAGGTCTTGCCGCATAGTCGATGTATTTATTAACAAGGTGCTTCGTTTTCCTAGCCACGACCGACTCGCACTGCGCCTCTTTAGCTTCCTTAAATCTTCCTGAATAGCTTACGTCCCAATTGATCCCAGAACATGAGGGTCTTTTGCAAAGCTTTTAATAGCGGATTGGAATGCGCCCGTCGCGCGAGGAAATTACCGAAGGCGGAATGATGGCGATGGCGCGAGCGACGCGAAGAAGACCTGCGGATGCTGCGCCCGATAACGAAATCCACATCGTCTATGCTGCCAGTTGCATGCTGGCTCTGCGCTTCCATGCGCGCAATCCACTCATCGTGTTCGCGCCGCTTGGCCGGGTCTGAAAGGACCGCATACGCTGAGTTGATGATCTGGATAACGCGGATCGAATCCGGGTTATCACTATTGCGATCCGGATGATATTTTTGCGACAGCGTCTTGTACGCCGCCCGGATGATCTCCGGCGGCGCATTGCGCGCTACTTTCAAGTTGTCGTAATGCGTGTGGATCTGAGCCATTGGCGGCAATCCAAAGAGAATTTACGTAAAAAGGCTAACCGATGGGCAAGCGGAATAAATTCCATGGTAAGGGACCTGAGACATAAAACCATTGCAATTTATCAAGCCGTATAACGAAAGGCCCTTGACCGGGCAAATCATCTGAGTCAGTCAATTTAGGCATACGATTACTTGTCCCCTTGCGTTACACCTCGCCCTTTTCGATCATCATTGTACCGACCAGACGCGCCGCTTCGATCGCTTTTTCATAGGTGTCAAAGGCTTCTTTAGCCGCATGTCGCTTCTCGACGACACAGCGGAAGTCGCCTTTGGCATCGTCAAATTTCATGATGGTAATGAAGGGATCCCATCGCTGGCCACCCGCCACTTCGTGCGCAACCAGGTGCAGCTGATATTTTCCGATTGTCTCGATTTGCATCTGGCATCTCCATACAGTGTGGACTTATCCTAGCAGCGATGCATGGCAGCTCATTGACCGCTGTCAGGTAGCGCTGTCAGTTGCGGCTGTCAGGCGTACAAGGCTAGCTGATTTCAGGAACGGTCTGCACTGCGCGAGTTGGAAGAAGCAGTATGCGCGTCGCTGTTCTGAACCTGCACGGGTTTGCCTGGTGATTGCTGTATCGGGATATATCAGGACAGATCGAGGTATAGGGGGCGAGCGAAGATTTTCAGGTATTCCACCATGCGCCGAGTAGGCCGATAAAGTAAAGAGCGCATCCCGCCACACCAATGATCCCCGCACTTGCCGGAAAATCGGCAGCTAATGCCGCAGCGCCCGCGCCAATGCTCGTGATCAGCCCCGCACGACGCATCAGCCGATACGGCTTCAGCGACATTTGTTGTGACAGCGGATGTTGATCCAACGCCGGAATGCCAGTCCCTATTGCTGGGTAGCCGCAATCGGGACAGGCTTCGGCCTGGTCGGACAGACGGCAACGACATTCGGTACATAAAATCACGGCATGGCCCTTCTATGACTTGTATTTGTATAACTGTCGGTTTTTTTCCGACATACGGAAGCCATCATTATTCATGCTCACTTCTTTACGGCCTACCCATATATATGGGAAATCCCGGGCCAAGCTTGGTTTCTCTTGATCTATAGCAATTTATTGTCATTGCAGCGCGCCATTGTGGCGCGGCATACATTTTGCAAGTGATAAAGGGCAATGTCAGCACGAGATCACTGCGAATGAACAGCTCCGCCCACTTTCATCCGCTATAGAGCGTTTTCACCCTGACTGGGCAAGGCTGTGGGCGAACAAGTCGTTGCTGGTAAACGTTTAGTGCGGTTTAGTGCGGTTTAGTGCGGGGGATTGTTATGAAGGTAACAACTCAGATGATCGATGCGGCAATGAAGAAAGCCACCGAAGCCGGCCTCTTGCCGAGGCATGCAAGCCAGGAGGATGTTTTAATCAATCAGGAACTGATTCGTATAGTTTTGCAATCGGCGTTGGAGGCGGCACCGGTTACCGTATTGGTAGCGGGCCAAACCAGCGCATCGGCAACTGACCTGAGTGTAGTTATTCGCAAACGTCCGTTCACTCCGTCGAGCATGACGCACCTGCTGGTGTCGTTTCCAAGCTGATTGCCGGGTGTGATTATCGAAGAAGGTGCCAATTTTTGCATGCGTGCTGGTTTATCACGCATATACCACTTGCAGACCACTTGCCCACATTAACTGTGGTTAATCCTGTGGATAAGACCCATACGCGAAAGCTAAGTATTTGATCTCCAAGGAAATGAGGCGCATGGTGAAAATCGAGGCAGCTGCCATTGATTGGCAGCTCCCTGCAGCTTTTCAGAGATATTTGGCAAGATAGATTGCCGGAAAGGACATCGCTGTCCAGTATTCGACGCTCGAACGAATCAGGTATTCATTGAAGGTATAAGCTGTGCGATAGCTATCGATATATTGCTGCATGGTATGTCTCCTCCCAGTTGGGATAAACAATGTATCAAGGGCAAGGTTCACCGCATTTGCGTTAGATCAACCTCATGTCGTCCTTGCTGCCCGCTGCGCGTTGAGGACCTTCAGCGGCCACTTCGGCACGCATGCGGGGCAGGTACTCCGGGTATTCGCGCTGGACGAAATCCACAAGGGCTTCCCGCACACGGCAACGCAGGTCCCAACAGCGACCTGCATCGCCGGCACTTACGAGAATTCGCACCTGCATGGCGCGTTCTCCAGCCTCGACCACCTGCGCCAGGCAGAGAACGTGATCCCATTCAGGTGCGGCTTCACAGATGCGCCTTGCCTCCCGGCGCAGCGCATCCACGGGCATACGGTAGTCGACCCAAAGCGTGACGGTGCCAAGGATATCCGCATTGGAACGTGTCCAATTCTGGAATGGGTGCTCGATGAACCATTGGAGCGGTACGATCATTCGTCGATGGTCCCAGATGCGGACTACGACATAGGTGCCGGTGATTTCTTCCACATGCCCCCATTCATTCTGCACAATCACCACATCCTGCAGCCGGATCGGTTGTGTCAGTGCGATCTGCATGCCCGCGAGCAGATTGCCTAATACGGGTTTGGCGGCAAAGCCGACCACCAGCCCGGCGACACCGGCGGAGGCCAGCAGGCTGGTGCCGATTTGGCGCAGAATCGGCAGCGTCGACAAGGCCGTTCCTGAACCAAGGAGAATGATGATCGCCATGACACAGCGCGCCAGTACCTTTGTCTGGGTCTGGATACGGCGTGCCTGCAAATTGTCCGGAACGTCCGCGGGATTGAGTTCGATGATGGTGTGCGAGATGGCCCGCATGCAGCGTACTCCAAGCCAGGTGAGGGCAGCAATCAGCGCCAGGGCGCCAAGGTGCCTTGCGGTGGCAATGTTTGGCAGGCTTTCGGGGGCATTGCGCAGAATGACCTGTGATATCACCAGAAAGAGCACCATACCTGCAGCGCGATGGCCATACTGAACCAATCGACGCGAATAGGGCAGTGAGTAAGTCAGGCGCTCCAGGACGATGATGGAGGTCCGATGAATTAATGCGACCACCGGCACGGCGATCAGCAGGTGGACGATGACGCTAACCCAGGGCATTTGGTTAACCAGCAGTACCCATGGCATGACAGTCAGGGCAAAAGCTTCAAACCATCCGGAAGCAGGATTGTTCATAATGCAGCGCGCCTCAGTCCGAGGTCTTGTGATTCATGGAGGCGGAGTTGGATCGGGCCGAGCAATCAGGCAGGGTCATGGCCAGCCAGTGGCAAGTCGATGTGCCAGACTGCGCCCTTGGGAGGCAAGCGCCATGCGGTTGCGGACGGCGCTTTTAAATACACAACGCAAACGGTGGATCTATCGACCTTTGCGTGTTATTCGGCGACGGGATTGTGGTCCGGTACCGGATCTTCGTCCGGAGTCGGGCTTTGGTCGGGAGTCGGATCATCTCCCGGAACCGGGTCCGGCGGCACCTGATGGTTTTCAAAAATTAACATGTCTTGCTCCAATGCAGAGAGCTTCATCGTACCGTGCTGGTGTAAAAGGGACTTGAGCGAACTCAGCGCAAGAGGTCGCAAGTATGCGACACCATGCGCAGATATGTTGAATCAGAACAAGATAGAAAACTCGCCAGCAAGGAATGTTCCTCGGCTGACTTGGCATGTGCCACTTACAGTAAGCCGGCAATCGATAAACCGTCAGCGAAGCAGATGACATTGCGCCTGCGATTGACCAAACAGGAGAAAAGATACGACAGGCTTCACGCGTCCGCTGTGACGCTTTCAAGCTGACAAGCCCGGTTATCGGCCGGGCAGCGGTAACAATGGCTATACGGATAAGAGACGGATTTTTTCCAACAACCGTCCCGTCACCGGCACACCTTGCTCTGATCGTTAGCAGATGCCTGCAAAAGCAGGCGCCGGCACGCGCGTCGCTACGGTGTGATCGCTTCCAGCTCAGGCGGCCGAATTGTTCTTCGGCTTGAATTGCTTGTCGCTGATACGGAACTTGTTACGGCGGTCGCCCATCAGCTGGCGCAGATCGCGAATGCTCAGGTCGGATACTTCGTGCATGCGGATCAGCAGCGATGCGCCGACCGGCAGGCGGCGATGACGGATCTTGCTGATCAGCGGAGGAGCAACCTCAAGCGCGCGCGAGAGGGCAGCATCGTTTTTCAGATTCAGCTTCTCAATCAGCGATTCCAGCAGATTGTTGGGATCGTATTGGAACTGTGCTGAAGCGTTCGTTTCTTTAACTTGGTTCATGTGGACTATTCCCCGTTCTGGTTCAATCTAATCTGGGTTTTATTCTGACCATTCGCCCAGATGTCTTTTTGATAATTCTCAGAGGAGCATGCATCTGCATCCGTGCGAGAGTGTGTGCTTGCGTAGTGCGTGCCAAAACACAGAAACTGCGCCCGCACCACGCGAGCTGCTGCATAAACCGTGCTTGGTACACGGCGTCTTGATGCGATGCCGGCATGGCCGGCACTGCGTCATACGAAATAGGCAGCGCCAAGGACAAGCGGCGAGCCGCTCACACCTGCGACAACAAGGCGCCGTGCCACACTATGGATCTGGTCCTCGAATGCGCGGTAAGTCTCCATGAAGTCAAGCTGTCCCCCTTTCATGCGGCGCAAATGCGCGAGGGCGTTCTTCGACACCAGGCATTCGCGATCGGCGAAACCAACTTCTACCGTAAAGGTCACGCCTTCTTCTGCGACGCGCGGTTCCGACATTGTCTTGTGCATCGTTGTCTCCATGAGGTGAGGATTGCAGAAATGGAACTTGATGTGCTTGATGGTAATGAGCCAATACAGTGAAGTTTTGATACCACTCAAGCTAGTGCATGCATGGATACGAAGTGGCGCAGGTATGGAGTGAATGTTATTGACGGCACCGCGATACGGATCGCACAAAGCCTGTGCAGGGATCGGCAAAGTCATGTCGGCGCCTGGAACAGCGTCATGTCCCATTCACGTGTCGCGAGAAGATACTGAAGGATGTAGGTGGCCTGGTCGGAACCGGTGATCTTGAAATAACACTGGTCGGCAGCGAGCCAGCGATCGATGACCTGGATGACTTCGATGCGCCGTTCGCCCAACATGAAAGCAACTGGTTCACGGTCTCCATGCATACCCTGGCGCGTTTCGACCTGCAGGTTCATTATGCATCTCCTTGGAAGACCGTTCGGTACCGTCACTTGTCGTCGCTTCCCATCAGGCGGCTTGATGGATTGTCACGTACGCCCCATGCATGCCCGTTTGGCAGGTCCCGTCGGCGATCGTTCCCGCAAGGGGAACGGTGCTATGCTGGCATCTGCCGCAGCACATGGCGAGGCGAGGCACCGTGAGGTCATGCGATGGTGCCGAAACTATAACCACGTCGCCGGACCCGTCGCGCGGGCGAGCACCGCGATCTGCACTCTTTTGCACTCAGTTGGAGAATAAACGATGTACCTGGACCATCCGAAAATCAGCGCAACAAATAGCAATACCGAACCTGACCGCATCGAGCGTCTTAATCGTGTCTATGGCTATGCGCTTGCCGTCGCCGACTTGGCGGGTGACCAGCAGTTCCTTGGGAAGCTTTCACATCTGCACGATCACAAGGGGACCTTGATCGTCGTGTGGTTTGAGGAACCTGACGAGGACCAGAAAGCATTCTGGGTGAAGGCGTGGATGAGCAAAGTGGGCGATGAGAGTGCGCAGGTTGAGCATGAAGTGAAGCCGCCTGGGGTTTGAACGGCCCGTCGACGCAAGTGGCCAGCGGTTTCCATCGCATCGGTCATTCGGGGTCTCGCCTTGGGCGAGCCGGCCGTTTTTAATTGGGTGACGGTACCAGCGAAATGATATTGTTGCTGGAGATCTGATCCTCGATTTGCTCGATTTCCGCAAGCAGCGTCATCAATGCACGCAACCAGGGATAGCCGTTGAAGCGTGCTGTGCGGTTTGCCAGTTCAAGGTCAGCGATGAACTGCGAGGTCATGATATGTGGATGGCGTGTGCTGCATACGCCGCCATGCAACTGAGCGCGCTTGTACGCGGCACCGCAAGCAAAAGTTCACACGGGAAACGGGGATGCACACATCGCCGACATGCCTGACAACAAACAGAAAAAGACGGCACCAACAGGCAGTCGACAAGCAATGCACCGTGGAGTAGGCAGCGACAGGCAAGCATCCGGTCTCATTAAGTTTGCAGCGTAGCTTTGAAAAAATATTTAATTGCCCGGCGTGTAGCAATGCGCTATATCTGGTTTAATGAAGTGCCCCGGATACGTTGCGTAACGCATCTCCGGTGGCATCTCCGGCGGCTCTTCAAGGTTGAGTATTGCCCGCTGTCGTAAGCTCGGCGGGCTTTTCTTGCCTGACGCCGAAGGCCTGATCCCTGGCCAAATATCTGGTTGGGATTTTTCCGTCCTTGCCGTTGGCTTTGCACGGTAGGACTATACTGATTGCAATTTGTCTCTCGGCGCAATCGTTGTCGGTTAGGGAGTGGCGGCTGAATCATGAGTGACGCAGACCATACTGAAGAGCAAGGCGAGTCTAATGGCCAGGATCGGGTCGTCGATGCGATGCGCATGGCCACACTGAAGCCGAAAGGCGCTTGCTGGTATTGTAATCAGCCGCTGGACAACATTCGGCGCTTTTGCAGTAAAACCTGTGCGGACGATTACCGCATCGAAGAAGAAGCATTCAATAATCCTCCCGCATAGCAAGTCATAAGACCGGGTGTTTTTGGCGCAATGACAAATTTTCAATAAACCTTGACCGGCGACAAGGCCGGCGTAAGCGCTTTGCGAAATTGCGCAGGGTCCAGATTTCCGGCGTCGTCAAAAATGTTGATAAATCAGCATTACTATCAACAAGCTTGCTACGCTGGAGGCGACATGACCCCGGAAGAAATCATCACCGAGCTTAACTCCCACAACCGTGAAGTGTTATACGGAATGGACGATTTTCATCATTTAACTCATGAGCAGGTATTACAGTTGATGGATGCTGCAGCGATGCGTGGCTTCAGGCTAGGTAGCAATGTTGCGGTGTCGATGGTGCAAGGGACTTTGCTCGTCCAGTTGAGCCGCATGGTCAGCGCCAGACCGGATATTGCTGGGGTTTAACGATAAATAAAGGATGGGTTTAAAAAAGCTGGGGAATGACGATACATATCGTTACATATTCCCGTAATACATTTACTTGCTTCAGGCGTTTAACGACGTACGATTTAACGTTGTTATTCCCGGGAGGCAAAAAATGTCCAAAACCCTGACCGTGGCTGCGCTCGCGCTGGCCACTATTGCATCCGCAGCTGCATCGGCAACATTTGCAGCGGATTTCGACGATTATGCACGGGTGCTCAGCGTGACACCCCAAATAGAGCAGGTCAATTACCCGCAGCAGGAGTGCCATACGGAGTATGTGCCGGTACAGCGCCAGCAGCAGCGCGGTGTCGGCGGCTCCATTGTTGGTGGCGTCGCAGGCGGCTTACTCGGCAACCAGGTGGGTGGCGGCAGCGGGCGGGCTGTTGCCACGGCAGCTGGCGCCATTGCCGGTGCCATCGTCGGGGACCGCGTCGAAAACAGCAACGCAGGCACGTTCACCGAGCAGCAGCCGGTGCGCCAGTGCCGCCAGGTCGACAATTGGCAGACCCGCAATAACGGCTATGCAGTCACCTATGAATATCACGGTCATACTTATACAAGCATGATGCCCTACGATCCGGGCGAGCGCCTGCGCGTACGTGTTTCTGTTGCCCCGCGCATGTAATACCGGTTCCATGCATAAAGCGACATGACATCGTGGCTTTCCGTCTCTCCGCATGGCCCGCTGGGGAGGCAGATCGGTTTCAGTGACGGCCTCAACGGCGCACCGGCAGGGCGCATCAACGATGATGCAAAATTATTTACACCCCCCGTGCGCCGGGTTTGGTGTCCGACCGCAGCTTGATAACAACCGCCACTTGGCGAAATATCAAGGAACAATTGCGGCCACTACAGGTCTTCGTTATTAACGTAATCACATCGCCATAACAAGCGAATCAAGCCTCATGTGGCTGCTTGCTGGGAAGCAAGCAGCCGCTGTCAATCAGATCGACCGACATTCAACGCACGCAGCTATACCTGCGCGTGTACTTGATGTGTGTGCTTGATCTTTATCACTAACACTCAGGAGACGAGTAGGGATCATTTCATTCACTCCATTTTATCTATGCGGCTATGAATCTAACCAATACGAATAGCAAGCCCTCTTCTACTTCTCATACCATCAGCCAAACGCCCCTGGAACTGTGGGGCGGCATTGAATGTACCGTTGTCCGGATCCAGGACAAATTCCGAAACCAAGCTGAAGAAACCGGCCATGCCAGTCGCCTGCAAGACCTGGACGCTATCGCAGGCCTCGGTATCCGGACGCTGCGTTATCCAGTCCTTTGGGAAACCATTTCGCCGGATCATCCAGACGAGTGCGTGTGGAGCTGGCATGATGAGCGCATGGACCGTATGCGGGCGCTCGGCATTTCGCCCATTGCCGGACTGGTGCATCACGGCAGCGGTCCGGCTTATACCAATCTGCTGGACCCCGACTTTCCGATATTGCTCGCTCGCCATGCTGAGCGCGTTGCGAAACGGTATCCATGGGTCAAGCTCTTCACGCCCGTGAACGAGCCGCTGACCACGGCACGTTTCAGTGGTCTGTATGGCCATTGGTATCCGCATGGCCGCGACGAGAACACCATGCTGCGCGCCCTGTATACCGAATGCCGTGGCACGGTATTGGCAATGCGCGCAATCCGTCAGCACATCCCCGACGCCAAGCTGGTGCAGACGGAGGACATGGGCAAGATCTTTAGTGTGCCGCGGTTACAGCACCAGGCCGATTATGAAAACGAGCGGCGCTGGCTTTCCTTTGATCTACTCTGCGGTCGCATCGATAAGACGCATTACTGGTACCAGCGTTTTATTGACGCCGGTATCGAGGCCGGGCAACTGGATGAATTTGTCAATCAGCCATGTATTCCCGACATGATCGGCATCAATCATTACGTCACCAGCGAGCGTTTTCTCGATCATCGTTTCCGGAACTATCCACCCGCTTTTCATACGGATGCGGTTCCTTACGTTGATGTGCATGCGACGCGTGCGTACCAGGCGGACGGATTGACGGGGCCCGAGGCGCGTCTGCGCGAAGTGTGGGAGCGCTATCGTGTTCCGATTGCTGTCACTGAAGCACATCTTGGCGGATCGCGCGATGACCAGTTGCGCTGGCTCGGGCAGGTCTGGCAAGCGGCGCAAAACCTGCGCGCCGAAGGCGCTGATATCCGCGCTGTGTCCGTCTGGTCAATCTTTGGTTGCGTCGACTGGAACTCCCTGCTAACTCAGCAAAACGGCTTCTATGAGAGCGGTGTATTCGATGTACGCGGCAAGGGCAGCACCCTTCGTCCTACAGCGCTTGCCGAGGCTGTTTCCTCGCTTGCCAAAGAGGGGAAATTCGATCATCCGGTGCTGGACGGACTCGGTTGGTGGCAGCGCGGCGATCGCTTTTTCGTACCTCCGCCGCAACCGAGCAGGGTCCCTTATGTCAGTAGTAGCGCCCGCAAGCTGGTGATCACCGGCGGTCGTGGCACGCTTGGCAGGGCGCTTGCCCGCGTGTGCGAACACCGCAGTCTGGCGCATGACTTGCTGACCCGCGATGAAATGGATATCGCCGACCAGGCGTCGGTAGAAGCTGCCCTGGCGCGACACCGGCCATGGGCAGTCATTAATGCCGCCGGGTATGTGCGTGTGGCGGATGCGGCGCGTGAATCGGACCGCTGCTTCCGTGAAAACGCCGCCGGTGCGGAAATGCTTGCCCGGGCCTGCGCCAGGATGGGAATTCCCTATGTCACCTTTTCTTCGGATCTGGTATTCGACGGCACGCTGGGCCGCGCCTATGTGGAAAGCGACAAGGTCTCGCCGTTGTGCGTCTACGGCAATAGCAAAGCCGAGGCGGAGAAACGCGTGATGCAGGTTTTCCCCGACGCATTAGTTGTGCGTACGAGCGCATTCTTCGGTCCCTGGGACCGCTATAACTTTGTCCATGCAGTGTTGCGTGATCTTGCTGCCGGTCGCCAGGTGGAAGCCAGCGATGAAGTCCATGTGTCGCCCACCTATGTGCCTGACCTGGCGCATGCCACGATCGACCTGCTGATCGATCGTGTCAACGGCATCTGGCATCTTGCCAATCAGGGCGCTATTTCCTGGTTTGAGTTCGCCGAAAGAGCCGCGCGACAGGCCGGCATGGATACCGGCACGCTGATGAGAGTCCGAGGCGCCAGCAGTGGTATCACGGCCTTGACCAGTGAGCGTGGATTGATCCTTCCGAGCTTTACCAGCGCCATAGAGCGGTACGTGCAGGAGAACACCATCGCCTGGAGCGACAGCCCATCCGAGCGCGAAGCCGCCTGAAGTCAACCGCTTTTGACCGGGGTTGCAAGGTGATCGCGCAAGTTCTTTGGCCGGCGTGGGAACAGCCACGTTTGGTTTCACTCCAAACGTGGTACCGCCGACCACATAAAAAGGAACAGGAACAAGAATGGCTGATTATGCATACCCGCGTCCCCAGTTGGTACGTGAGCACTGGCAACCCCTGAACGGCCAGTGGAGCTTTACGTTTGATAACGACAGGAAATACACTCACCCGGCTGATTCTATCCAGTGGACACATAACATCGAGGTTCCCTTCCCGCCGGAATCCCAGGCGAGCGGAGTTGGCGATCGCGGATTCAACCGCGCCTGCTGGTATCAGAGGGAATTTGATCTCGATCCGGAAGGTGAACGCGTACTGCTGCATTTTGGCGCTGTCGACTATCATGCCGTCGTCTGGGTCAATGGTCACCGCGTGACCGAGCATGAGGGTGGGCACAGTTCTTTCTATGCGGATATTACGACGGCGCTGGGAGGCCAGACGCGTCACGTCGTGACCGTGTATGTCGAAGATGACCCGCTCGATCTGTCAAAGCCACGCGGCAAACAGGACTGGCAACTGGAACCGCATTCCATCTGGTATCCGAGAACCACCGGCATTTGGCAGGCCGTCTGGCTGGAGCGCGTGCCGCGCACTTACATTCAAAAGCTGCGCTGGACACCGCACTTCGAAGGTTTCGAAATCGGTTGCGAGGCCTTCGTCGCCGGCGACCTGGAAGACAATCTCTCGGTCGAAGTCAGGATCAGGCATGGCAACAAGATGCTTGCGGATGACCACTACAAGGTGATCGGCGGCGAAGCGCATCGCAAGATTGCCTTGTCCGATCCAGGCATTGACGATTCGCGCAATGAATTGCTCTGGAGCCCCGAGCATCCTACCTTGCTCGATGTCGACATCACGCTGTGGCATGAGAACCAGGTGATCGACAAGCTCAAATCCTACACGGCATTAAGGTCGGTGAATATCAACCGCGACCGATTCATGCTGAATGGCCGTCCCTATCATCTGAAGCTGGTGCTGGACCAGGGCTACTGGCCCGATACACTGCTATGCGCGCCGTCGGACGATGCATTGCGGCGTGATGTCGAACTAGCCAAAGCCATGGGCTTCAATGGCGTGCGCAAGCATCAGAAGATTGAAGATCCGCGCTATCTGTATTGGGCGGACAGGCTGGGCCTGTTGGTGTGGGAAGAAATGCCTTCATCGTATCGCTTCACGCCGCAGGCGATCACCCGCATGGTGCGCGAGTGGAGCGAAGTGATCGATCGGGATTACAGCCACCCTTGTATCATCGTCTGGGTCGCATTCAACGAGTCCTGGGGCGTGCCGAACCTGACATCAATGCAGGCCCATCGCAACGCCGTCGAAGCCTTGTATCACCTTACACGCACCTTTGACTCCACGCGACCCGTCATCGGGAACGACGGCTGGGAGGCATCGGCCACCGACCTGCTCGGTATTCACGATTATGATGGAGACGCGGAACGGCTGGCGGCACGTTATTCCTCCAATGTGACTACGCAAGAGCTGTTTGACCGCAGACGGCCTGGAGGTCGCATCCTGACGCTCGACGGTTATCCCCATCGTGGCCAGCCGATTATTCTTACCGAGTTCGGCGGGATCACCTATGCAAAGCGGCCGGAAGCGGGAGTGAAAAATGTATGGGGTTATTCGCTGGCCGACAGCGACCAGGAATTCCTCGACAGCTATCGCAGGCTGCTGGAAGTGGTGAACGAGACGCCGATGTTCAGCGGCTTCTGCTATACCCAGTTTGCCGATACCTTCCAGGAGGCCAATGGACTGCTCACTGCCGACCGGTCACCGAAGCTGCCGCTGGAAGAAATCTATGCCGCCACCCGCAATTTCAAGCCGAATGCGAAAAAACAGTATGGGATTTGAGTGAAGTCTGGTGAATGTCGGGCAGGATGGGGCAGGGCGTTTTGATGGCCCCCAGCCCGTTCGATGAAGTTGTGGGAAAAGGCCGGAGTCTGATTCAGACTCCGGCCTCGTTTATTGGCGGTCTAACGCATGCCTTCGATGTCTGCACAAGCCAGGGAACGCGGTGTATGAAAAAGCTACAGCGCCTTATACCAATCCCAACCCATAACGCACCATGAGATCGCGTCTTTTTCCGGGGGCGCCGAGCCGCCTGCCTGCGTTGCACTCGTCGTCAATAGCTCGCTATTGACTCCTCCTGCGCCTTGCCAGTCAAAAAAATCCATCGATCTCAACTTCTTGTATTTTTTGCCGCTGCCGCAAGGGCAGGGATCGTTCCGGCCGATCTTGGGCGTATCCCGCTGCACTTGCTGGACCGCCGACTTGCGATGCGGCTGCCAGAACCGGTGAATATGCGGAATTGCCGCTTCCATCTCGATCGCCAGCTTATGGCGCTTGACCGGGTCGTCGACCAGCGCCATTTCTTCTTCCTCGATTTCGTCGGCGCCCAGCAGATAAACTGGACGAACCATGTCGGCCAGTTCGGACGACCAGATCGGCGCCCATGCTTCGGCGCGCAGGTTGATCCCTTCCCAGAACCCCCAGGCCCATGCTTCGGCATCGAGCAGGGTGCGGCCATCGACTTCATGTTCGCAGTAGAGCGGCTCGAATTCCTTGGGCGCGACTTCGAAGGTAATCGCCACCTCATTCATGAAGCGCGCGATCAGGCCGGTAATCCGCTCGGCTTCTTTCGGGTTCTTGAACGCTGGGCCCTTGTCGCCATGTGAGCCCCAGATCACCGGCAGCCATTCCGACATCAGGACTTCTTCCGGGCCGATGGCCAGTGCCGTCAGAAAGCCATGAAGAGAGTCCATCGTCATGCCATCGTCGGCGCAACGGTCGGACAGGAGGAACTGGTCGAGTTCCTTGAATTCTTTATCGGAGAGGGGTTCGTCGAGATGCATGGGAATACCTAAGCCAAAGCTGGAAAACACATAGTGTAAGCCGCAAACAGGATTTACGAACGTTGCACATCATATAGATTGCTTGATGGCACGGTTGCCTTCGCCATTGCGGCGATAAGCGCCTACAATGACGCAATGACTCCGCCGAATGTGCATCCATTTTCATCCCTTACCCCTGACGCGGTGCTTGATGCACTGGAAAGCGTTCGACTTTTTAGCGATGGGCGTCTTTTAGCACTCAATAGCTTCGAAAACAGGGTGTACCAGATCGGCATGGAAGAGGGTGCGCCACTGATTGCCAAGTTTTACCGGCCCGAGCGCTGGTCGGACGAAGCGATTTATGAAGAGCATGTATTTACCAAAGCCTTGGCGGATCAGGAAATTCCCGTCATCGCGCCGCTGGAAATTGCCGGCCGCACCCTGCACACCCACGCCGGCTACCGTTTCGCTGTCTTTCCCCGTCAGGGCGGCCGCGCACCCGAACTCGACGACAGTGCCACTCTGGAATGGATGGGCCGCTTCATTGGCCGGATTCATGCCGTGGGTGCGATTGAGCCGTTCCAGTCCAGGCCGCAACTCGACGTGGAAACCTTCGGCGTCGAGCCGCTGGATTACCTGATTGCGAACCGCTTTATTCCCGAAGATCTTGAACAGGCTTATCGGAGCATTGTGCAGCAATGCCTGGACGGCGTGCGGCGCTGCTATGACCGTGCAGGCGATGTGGCGATGCTGCGCCTGCATGGCGACTGTCATGTGGGAAATGTGCTGTGGACCGATGCAGGACCCCATTTTGTGGATTTCGACGACAGCCGGATGGGACCGGCGATCCAGGATCTGTGGATGCTGTTGTCCGGTGAGCGGAGCGACATGGTGCGGCAGTTATCGGATGTCCTGGCAGGGTATGAGGACTTTTACGATTTCAACCCGCGTGAACTGTTTCTGATCGAAGCCTTGCGTACGCTGCGGCTGATTCATTATTCAGCCTGGCTGGCGCGGCGCTGGGATGACCCGGCGTTTCCGGTCGCCTTTCCCTGGTTTAACACACAGCGCTATTGGCAGGACCGGATACTCGAACTGCGCGAGCAGGCGGCCCTGATGGATGAGCCGCCCTTGTGGCCCGCGTGACGCTTCGGTGTCAGACGCGCTGTGCCGCAGCGGCCAGCGCGTCGAGATTTGCAATAATCCTGTCGGCTGACGGATCGCTGTTGGCGATCAGGACCGCGCGCTCGATCGCATCGTCACGGGCGTTCTTCGGGAAGTAATGCAGCAGGTAGTCGGCATTGTCGATGCGGCCGCCGCGCGGATCATCCTTGCCCAGCTTGCGCACATACCAGACGGCGTAGCCATTGGACTCCTCGCTGCAATAGACCTCCACCGAATGATGCGGCCCGAGCGGATGCTCATCCGGATCGGTGAACCAGACAACCTTGCGCCACAAGTGGTTTTTTTTCGATTCTGGAATGGAATGCATGAGTTTCTCCTTGAGGGCCGCAGCGCGTTCATCTCAACGAACCTTAGCCGCATTTGATTTATTCAGACCGGACTTCGGTCAATCCGCTTGGTCAGGATGATGGAGGTCGATGTCTGACGCACGCCGTCGATTGCGCCGATCTGGTCAAGCAGGCGATCGAGTTCGCCGGTCGACTGGCAACGCAGTGTCAGCATGTAATCCACCGGTCCGCTTACCGCGCATAAGGTTTCGACTTCCGGCATGCGCTGCAGTAGCTTAACGAGTGATGTTGCCTTGCCGGGATCGACGGCGATGCCCACGTAGGCGCGCACTGCCGGTTGGTACAACTCCTGGTTCAGGCGTACCCCGTAGCCGGCAATGACGCCGCGTTTCTCAAGATTACTGATACGTGCAATCGCCGTGGTACGCGCGATGTCGATCCGTTTGGCGATGGTCGCCACCGGCATGCGGGCGTCATCCATCAATAAGGCGAGGATTTTATTGTCGATCTCGTCGAGTACCGGTTTCATAGCAGGCGAAGTGTCTTGAAGTTTCGACGTTTTGTAGCGGAATCATACATGATGACGTCACTTTGCTCTCTATCTTCTGACCAGGCTCACCCTTACACTTTTTGCATGGCCAGCCTGGTCCATTGACAAGAAGAGAGCCACATGAAAAACAAACTGATCCTCCTTGGTGCAGGAAAAATCGGCGATGCCATCCTTAATCTTCTGTCGCACAGCGGCGACTATACATTGACGGTGGCCGACCGCGACCCACAGCGTCTCGCCCATGTGCGGCAAATGAATTTTCCTGATGTGACGACGGTCTCTGTCGATATCGGCAATGCAAAAGCGGTGACAGAGTTGATCCACGGCCACGACCTTGCGATTTCCGCCTGTCCCTATTTTCTGACGCCGGTCATTGCGGGCGCGGCAAAGAAAGCCGGCGCTCATTATTTTGACCTGACCGAAGATGTGGAAAGCACACGTATCGTCAAGCAACTCGCGGAAGACGCCGCGACCGCATTCGTTCCCCAATGCGGGCTCGCACCAGGCTTTATTTCCATTGTCGCCAATGACCTGGCCAGCCGTTTCGATACGCTGCGCGACGTCAACATGCGCGTTGGGGCATTGCCTACCTTCCCAAGCAACGCGCTGAAATATAACCTCACCTGGAGTACCGATGGTCTGATCAATGAATACTGCAATCCCTGCGAGGCCATCGTGGATGGGGCGCTGCGCGAAGTATCGCCGCTGGAGGAGGTCGAGCATTTCTCGCTCGATGGTATCGACTATGAAGCCTTCAATACCTCGGGCGGCCTCGGTACCCTGTGTGAAACCCTGGCTGGCAAGGTACAGAACCTGAACTACAAGACAGTTCGCTATCCGGGGCACCGCGATATCATCAAGATGCTGGTGCGCGACTTGCAACTCGGCTTGCTGGAGCGGCGGCCGATTCTGAAGGAAGTGCTGGAATCGTCGATTCCCATGACGCGGCAGGATGTCGTGCTGGTTTTTGCCAGCGTGTGCGGCCAACGTGAAGGTCGTTTGGAACAGGAGACCTATGCCCGGAAGATCTACAGCCAGCCTGTCAATGGCCAGTTGATGTCAGCGATTCAGATCACCACGGCGGCCGGACTCTGTACCATGGTGGACCTGGTCATGCAGGGTCGTTTACCGAAGCGCGGATTGATCCGCCAGGAACAGGCAAGCCTGCAAGATTTTCTCGACAACCGCTTCGGCCGCGTCTATGCGGCCTGAGAAAGGAAAACAACATGGAAACCATCAAGGATGTGTTGGCGCAACTGGGTCTTCTGAATGTCCTGGATGCGGGGCTTTCCGCTCATGAAGGCAATGCTGTGCGCAGCATGTCACCGATCAATGGCGAAGTGATGGCAATTCTGCATGCCGATACCCACCAGGAGGCGGCTGAAAAAATCTCCCGCGCGCACCGTGCTTTCCATGTTTGGCGTATGGTGCCCGCACCGCGTCGCGGCGAGTTGGTGCGACTCTTCGGAGAGGAGCTACGCACGCACAAGGACGCGCTTGGCCGGCTGGTCACAATGGAGGCCGGCAAGATCCTGCAGGAAGGCCTGGGAGAAGTGCAGGAAATGATCGACATTTGCGACTTCGCTGTCGGACTGTCACGGCAGCTTTATGGCCTCACGATCGCGTCTGAACGCCCGGGACACCGGATGATGGAAACCTGGCATCCGCTGGGCGTGGTCGGCGTGATTTCGGCATTCAATTTCCCGGTGGCGGTCTGGTCGTGGAATGCGGCGCTGGCTTTTGTTTGCGGTAATAGCGTGGTCTGGAAACCGTCGGAAAAAACGCCATTGACCGCTGTCGCGGTGCAAGCCTTGTTTGACAGGGCGTGTAAGCGATTTGGCAGCGATGCGCCGGCAGGCTTGTCGCAACTGCTGATTGGCGGCAGCGATATCGGACAGACACTGGTCGATGATCCGCGCGTCCCACTTGTCAGTGCGACGGGCAGCACGCGCATGGGCCGTGCGGTAGCACAGCGCTGCGCGCAACGACTGGCGCGTTCGCTGCTCGAGCTGGGCGGCAACAATGCGATGATCGTCGCGCCGAGTGCCGACCTGGAACTGGCGGCGCGCGCCATCGTCTTTTCCGCGGTTGGCACGGCGGGGCAGCGCTGTACCAGTTTGCGCCGGCTGTTTGTGCATCGGCAGATTTACGACAGCCTCGTCCCGCGCCTGCAGAAAATTTATGGCACGCTTGCAGTCGGCAATCCGCTGGAGCCCGGCAAACTGATCGGCCCGTTGATCGACGCCGGAGCCTTCGAGGCGATGCAGCTTGCGCTGGACAAGGCGAGGGCCGATGGCGGCCAGGTATCCGGCGGGGACCGAGTGGAGATGGCCGGTTGCGAACGCGGCTATTACGTGCGTCCGGCGCTGGTGGAGATGCCGGAGCAGACGCAGATCATGCATCACGAGACCTTTGCGCCCATTCTCTATGTCGTGCGTTACGATGCGCTTGAACAGGCGATCGAATGGAACAACGCCGTGCCGCAGGGACTGTCGTCAAGCATCTTCACGACCGATATCCGCGAAGCCGAATTGTTCATGTCTGCAACGGGCAGCGACTGCGGCATCGCCAACGTCAACATCGGTCCGAGCGGCGCGGAAATCGGTGGCGCGTTTGGCGGAGAAAAGGAAACTGGCGGTGGCAGGGAATCCGGATCCGATGCCTGGAAGGCTTATATGCGGAGAGCGACCAATACGGTCAACTACAGTCATGCGCTACCGCTTGCGCAGGGCATCAGCTTCGATATCTGATCGATTCTGAAATACAGGCTTATCCCGAAACTTGCCTCAACCCGGCCAGCATGCACCGCTGGCCGGGTGCGTCTTGTGCCTCAACTCGATGCATGCGGCAACAAGAACACCGATAATAGGCGGCTTTCCACTTTTCAGGTTTTTCATGTTGATTCCGCTTCGCTTTCGCGGTGTTCTCGCTTTGCTCATCGTCACCATGGTATGGGGTACCACCTTCCCCGCAATGAAGGACCTGTCGAGCCATTTCTCAGCGGTGTGGATTGCCTTCCTTCGCTTTGCGATGGCAAGCCTGCTGCTGCTGCCTTTCCTGCTCAAGGCACGGCGCCCGGATTTCATCTGGGGCGGGGTGCTCGGCATGATGCTGTTTGCCGCCTTCATGTTGCAGGTGGAGGCGTTGGGCCAGATGAGCGCAAACCGCAATGCATTCATCACGGGCCTGAACGTGCTGATCGTTCCCTTGCTGGGCATACTTGCCGGTCGCATGCCGGAAAACCGCATCATCGCCGCCGTACTGCTGGCCATCGCCGGCTTGTTTGCAATGTGCTGGGACGGCGGTGGCTGGAGCAGCGGCGACACCCTGGCATTGTGCGGCGCGCTGTGCTTTGGCGTGTACGTCAAGCTGATGGAAACCCTGACGCGCAAAGCCAGCGATCTGATGGCGCTCACCGCGATGCAGATTCTGACGGTGGCCTGCCTGGCCGGAGCAGCGATCGCAATGTTCACGCCCGAGCATTTGACGTTGGAACAACTCCGGCAGGGCGTCAGCGACAACATGGCAAACCTTGCCTATCTTGGGGCCTTCGCGACAGCAGCGATCATTGCCCTGCAAACCTGGGGGCAGCGACACAGCAGTGCGAACGAAGCGGCGATCGTGTATGCGTTCGAGCCGGCTTGCGCCGCGATTGCCGCCTATTTCTGGCTGGCCGAAACCATGACCAGTCGCAGCGTGTTTGGCGGTTTTCTATTGATCCTTGGCATGATTGTCAGCCAATGGGCGCCGCGCCAGCGACGGTCGGTGGCCGTTGCTTCGAGCTGATAAGGTAAAGGTTTAATTCAGGACATCGAGTGCCTGTTTGGCCATCTGAGAGATTTTTAAATGGGACGGACTTTTGCAGATTCCCGGCAAGCCTCTTGGTAGGTCGCCAGTGTTGGCACATTGGCACATTGGCACACAATGGCATTCCGGATACCTCTGCCTGATCCATGCCCTTTCCTGGTTGGCATTTCGCGTTGTCAGCTGGAAAGGCAGTTCAGGCAATATCTCGACAGTGTGCCGTCCCGTTATTACCTTGAGCTACGCCTGCACCGGGCACGGCAGCTGCTGCCGGAATCGCGGCCTGAGTGATACTGAGCAATATAAACAACATCAACAACATGAACAATGGCAATGCGAAACACTCAATAAGACATGTGCTGCGAATTGTTGAAAATCGGCGCCGCAGTTTTAACAGAGTTTGCACCACGCGCTATCTATAATTTCCCTACACGATGAAACGGAGCCTGTAATGAATGCCATTCCGCGACCTGACAACGAAGCAAGTTTCCATGCAGACCCGGTCAGCCGCCAGACTTTCAATGAAGTCATGGTGCCAACCTACGCACCGAGCGACATGGTGCCGGTCAGGGCGCAGGGCCTGGACCTGTGGGATCAACAGGGCAAACAATACCTTGACCTTACCGCGGGCATTGCCGTTACCGGCCTCGGGCATTCCCATCCTGCCGTCGTCGAGGCCTTGCGTGCCCAGGCCGACAAGCTATGGCATGTCGGCAATGGCTATACCAACGAACCCGTGCTGCAACTGGCACGCGCGCTGACCGAGGCAACCTTCGCCGACCGTGCCTTTTTCTGTAACTCCGGTGCCGAAGCCAATGAAGCCGCCTTCAAGCTGGCGCGCAAATATGCCCACACCAAGTTTGGTCCGCACAAATCACGCATCGTCTCCTGCGTGAATTCCTTTCATGGTCGTACCCTGTTTACTGTCTCGATCGGCGGCCAGCCCAAGTACACCGAAGGCTTCGAGCCGCTGCCAGAACAACTGAGCCATGTTCCCTTCAATGATATCGAGGCAGCACGGGCCGCCATTGACGACGATGTCTGCGCGGTGGTCGTGGAACCGGTGCAAGGTGAGGGCGGTGTGCTGCCGGCTGACCCCGCTTACCTGAAAGCCTTGCGCGAATTCTGCGATGCGCGCGGCGCACTGCTGATCTTTGATGAAGTCCAGTGCGGCATGGGACGCACCGGCAAGCTGTTCGCCTACATGGGCTATGACGTGACACCGGATATTCTGACTTCGGCCAAGGCACTTGGCAACGGCTATCCGGTCGCCGCCATGCTGACAACCGAGTCGATCGCCGCGGCATTTTCCGTCGGCTCGCATGGCACCACCTATGGCGGTAATCCGCTGGCGGCAACGGTGGCACTGCGCGTGCTGCAAATCGTCAACACTCCAGCTTTCCTTGCACGTGTCAATCAGGCCGCCGAGCTCCTGGTCGGCAAGCTTAACGGCGTCGTGCGCGATTATCCGCAGATCTTTTCCCTGGTCAGGGGGAGCGGGCTGATGCTGGGCATGGTGCTGGCCGACAGTTATCGCGGCAAAGCGAAGGACATCATCAAGGCCGCGGAAGCGCAGGGACTGATGGTGCTGATCGCCGGCCCCGATGTGGTGCGGCTGCTGCCCGCGCTGGTGATCAGCGACGCGCAGATCGACGAGGGTATTGCCCGTATGCGTGCAGCGCTCGATGCGCTTGTAACGCCGCAATAATCGCGATAATCGCAATGCAGCAGGCATAGACTGGAGAGCCCCATGTTTGTCGTCCGGCCCGTAGAAATAGCCGATATCCCGGTGCTGGAAACCCTGGCCGCCGTCACGACACCGGGCGTCCATACCTTGCCGCGCACACGCAAAACCATCGAGCGCTCGGTGGAGCGTTCGATCGCGTCGTTCTCCGCGCAACCCGATGTGCCGAGCGAGGAAGCCTACTTTTTCGTCATGGAAGGGCCGGATGGGGCGATTGCCGGCACGGCGGCGATTTCCGCGACGGCCGGTGCGTCAGGTACCTTTTTCGCGTTTCGCAATGATGTGCTGAGCCAGGTGTCGCGCGACCTCAATATCAGTCACAACGTGCACGCGCTGACACTTTGTTCCGACCTGACCAGCCATTCACAGTTGTCGAGTTTTTATCTGCGTGAGCGGCGTGCCGGCGACAGTGCCGCCTTGCTGTCACGGGCGCGCCTGCTGTTTGCCGCCGTCGCACCGCATCGTTTCAGCGACAAATTCTTTGCATCGATGTCGGGCATGACCGATGCCGATGGCCGCTCGCCTTTCTGGGAAGCACTCGGCCGCAAATTCTTTGGCATGGATTTTCTGGAAGCGGAACGCATGATCGAAGGGGCGCGTAACCGGACGCTGATCGTGGAATTGATGCCGCATTACCCGGTCTATGTGCCGCTGCTTCCCGGTGACGCGCAGGCTGCGCTGGGTCAGGTGCATAGCGAGGGGGAACTGCCGTTCCGGATTTTGTCGGGCGAAGGCTTCGAGCCTGATGAATATGTCGATATCTTTGACGGTGGCCCGGTACTGCGGGCGCACAAGAATGCGCTGCGTTCGTTTTCAGAGTCGATGGAGCGCAAGGTAGGGGCCGGCCATACCGACGGCGATATCGAAACCTGCCTGATCGCTACCGTACGCGAAGACCGCTTCCGCGTGACGGTTACGCGCTGCGCATCGCCGGAACTCAGCGAGGATATCCTGCTCTCGCAAGACGTCATGCGCGGCCTTGATGTGGTTGGAGGCGATCCTGTCCTATGGGTGAAACTATGAGCCAGCCCATGTTGGTGATACGTGCGATCAGGGAAGGTGACCTCGACGACCTGTTCGACCTTGCTACCCAGGTCGGCCCCGGCATGACGACGCTCAAGCCGGATCGCAAGAGTTTGGGCCGTCGCCTTGAGATCGCCTGCGCGTCCTTTGCTGAAACGATAGCGCCGGCGCAGCGTGACTACATGTTCGTCATGGAAGATGTCGAGCGCAACAAACTTGTCGGCGTGTCTGCGATCAAGAGTGCGGTCGGACTGGACGAACCTTTCTACAATTATCGTCTCGGCACCCTGGTGCATTCCAGCAATGAGCTGAACGTTTTCTCGCGCATGCAGACCCTCTACCTGTCCAATGACCTGACAGGATGCGCGGAGCTGTGTTCGCTCTTCCTGCATCCGGACTACCGCAGCGGAACCAATGGCAAGCTGCTGTCGAAATGCCGCTTTCTGTTCATTGCGCAGTTCCCGCACCTGTTTACTGAAAAACTGATTGCGGAGATGCGAGGCTTCCAGCGTAGCGATGGCACGTCGCCGTTCTGGGATAGCCTTGGACAGCATTTTTTCAAGATGGATTTCAACCGTGCCGACGACCTGACCAGCCTCGGGCAAAAGTCCTTTATCGCCGAACTGATGCCGCGTCATCCGCTGTACGTCGCCTATCTGCCCAGGGAAGCCCAGGAAGTGATCGGATGCGTGCATGTCGCGACTGCGCCTGCACGCCATTTGCTGGAGCAGGAAGGCATGCACTATGAAGGTTATGTCGACATTTTCGATGCCGGCCCTGTGTTGCAGGCGAGGGTGATCGAACTACGCGCGGTACGTGAGAGCGAGCTCGCAACAGTTGACAGCGCTGCAGTGAAAATGGAAGCAGAAGCCGTAACAAAAACACGGACAAAACCCAAAGAGGATGTCCCGATGATCGTTGCAACTACCTCCATGCAACATTTCCGTGTCATCAGCACCGATGGCCGGCCCAGCGCGCGCCGTATCGTATTGGCAGATGAGCAGAAGCGCCTGCTGGAAGTCACTGACGGCGAAGCGGTGAGAACGATGGCACTCAATCCAAGGAAGATATCCCATGCCTAGTCATTATCTGAACGGCCAGTGGCTTGCCGGAGAAGGTCTGCAATTCGAGGTGGTCGACCCATCCACCGGCACCGTTATCTGGCAGGGGGCGGCGGCCACCGTCGATGAGGTGGCCCTTGCCTGCAAGGCGGCACGGGCTGCGTTCGAACCATGGGCATTAGCTCCGCTCGAAACGCGTGTTGCAGTTTGCAACCGGTTTCGCGACTTGCTCAAGCAACATGGCGAGGAACTTGCCTTGCTGATTTCACAGGAAGTCGGCAAGCCGCTGTGGGAATCCCGGACTGAAGTGACCACGATGGCCAACAAGATCGATATTTCAGTCCAGGCTTATGGATCGCGCACCGGGGAATCGTTGTCGCGCGTACCCGATGGCACCGCGGTGTTGCGCCACCGGCCGCATGGTGTGTTTGGTGTATTCGGGCCCTACAATTTCCCGGGGCATCTGCCGAACGGGCATATCGTACCGGCCCTGATCGCGGGCAATACCGTTGTATTCAAGCCGAGCGAATACGCACCGCAGACAGCGATGATGACAGTCGAATTATGGGTTGAGGCCGGTTTGCCGGCGGGAGTGCTCAATCTCGTCAACGGCGGTCGCGATACTGGTGCTGCACTGGCGCAGCAGGCGGAACTCGACGGCATCCTGTTTACCGGCAGCTACCGTACCGGTGCTTTCCTGCATAAGCAATTTGCGGGGCATCCGGGAAAGATGCTGGCGCTGGAAATGGGCGGCAACAATGCGCTCGTCGCATGGGATGTCGATAATGCCAACAACGCCGACCATCTGGATGCGGCAATTCACCACATTATTTTTTCAGCCTTTGTGAGCGCGGGACAGCGCTGCACCTGTACGCGCCGCTTGATCGTCGAAGATTCCCGACGCGGCGAGGCCTTGATCGAACGCCTGGTACAGGTTGCGGAAAAGATCACCGTGGGACGCTTCGACGCAACACCCGCACCGTTCATGGGGCCAGTGGTGTCGGCCAGCGTGGCCGACAAGCTGCTGCAGGCGCAGGAAGATTTGCTGGGTCGTGGCGGCAGCAGCCTGCTGTCGATGCGCAGCCTGAAAGAGGGGACAGGTTTTCTTTCCCCGGGCATCATCGATGTCAGCAGCGCGCAGGATGTGCCGGACGAAGAGTGGTTTGGTCCAATGCTGCAGGTCCTCCGCGTGCCTGACTTCACGCAGGCAATTCGCGCTGCCAATGCAACCGAATACGGACTGGCGGCGGGACTGCTGAGCGAAGACGAAGCCTTGTGGAAGCAGTTCAATGCCCATGTGCGGGCCGGCATCGTGAACTGGAACCGGCCAACAACGGGCGCGGCGAGTACCGCGCCATTCGGCGGCATTGGCAACTCGGGCAATCATCGGCCGAGCGCCTTTTACGCCGCGGACTATTGTGCCTATCCGGTGGCATCGATTGAAAGCAGCCGCCTGGAAATGCCCAAACAACTGTCGCCGGGACTCCTGTTCTGAGCCGGCTCTAACGAATATCCAGATACACCATGGCGAACGCGCGCGAATTCAACTTTGACGGACTGGTCGGTCCTTCACATAACTATGCAGGGCTGTCGTTTGGTAACGTCGCCTCCTACAACAACGTCAAGAGCGTCTCCAATCCGAAGGAGGCGGCGCTGCAAGGTCTGGCCAAGATGCGCGCGCTCGCGTCGCGAGGCTTTGCACAAGGTGTGCTGCCGCCGCAAGTGCGGCCGAATTTTCGCATGTTGCGCAGCATCGGCTTTACCGGCTCCGATGCCGAAGTGCTGTCGTGCGCCTACAAGGAAGCGCCGGTGATTCTGGCATCCGCTTACTCCGCCTCGCCGATGTGGACAGCCAATGCCGCCACCGTGAGTCCGTCAGCGGACACCGCCGACGGGCGCACGCACTTCACGGTTGCCAACCTGAACAACAAGTTGCACCGCTCCTATGAACATACCCAGACCGCGAGAACGCTGAAAGCGGTGTTCTTTGATGAGCGGCATTTCGCCGTGCATGACGCCTTGCCCGCGACACCGGCTTTCGGCGATGAAGGCGCAGCCAACCATACGCGGCTCTGCGCCAGCCATGGCGCGCCCGGCGTCGAAATGTTTGTTTACGGAAGGGTGGAATTTGATCCTGACCGACCATCGCCAAGACGCTTTCCCGCGCGTCAGACACTGGAAGCAAGCCAGGCCGTGGCGAGGCTGCACGGCCTTTCCGAGCGGCGGACTGTCTATATCCAGCAAGATCCGGACACGATCGATCAGGGTGTTTTCCATAACGACGTGATCGCGGTGGGCAACGCTGACGTGCTCTTCTACCACCAGCATGCTTTCCATCACGAACGCACGGCGCTTGAACCCTTGCGGCAAGCACTGGCCGGAGTCGATACGGAATTGCGCGCGATTCGGGTCAATGCGGCCGAGGTGTCGGTGGCGGACGCCGTGACCAGTTATCTGTTCAACAGCCAGTTGTTATCCAAGCCGGACGGACGCATGGCCTTGGTCATTCCACAGGAATGTCAGGAAAATGCGGCCGTTTCCCGGTATTTGCAGCAATTGACTCTCAGCGGTGGCCCTGTTGATGAACTGATCAGTTTCGATTTGCGCCAGAGCATGCGCAACGGCGGCGGCCCTGCTTGCCTGAGACTGCGCGTGGTGCTGACGGATGCCGAGGTGGCGGCGATGCATCAGGGTGTGCTGATGACCGAAGACCTGTATGGCGCGCTTGTGTCCTGGGTAGGGAAGCATTACCGCGACCGGCTCGCTCCCGCGGATCTGGCCGACCCGGCGTTCGCAGCGGAAGTGCAGACCGCTCTGGAAGAACTGTCCGGTCTTCTCGGGTTTCCGGATTTGTACGCATTTTGATACCGCCGGGAGGTGGTGTGCCTGGCTTTTTGATGGGCACTTTTTGTTTGTTTTAAAGAAAGTTGGCGTTATTTAGATGATTTTGGTCGCGCAAGATTGGATTTTTTGCGAACAATAGGTATTTTGTGTATCGCCGCACAATAGAGGCGTGGCAAATCGTAATAAAGAATTTTGCAGTTTTGCCGAATTTTCTTCAAAAGTTTCACGTTATTCCGCATCTTCTTCTCAGCAAGCTTCGCTAATATCGCGCGCCTGCTTGCTGTTTTCTCGATTTCTGGCAGGACACTATTTTCAGATAATGCTTGCGCCAATGGTTTGGGACGCTAGAGCGGATTTCATCGTGGTGTACGGAGAATCGGGTCGACCTGGCGTGCAGGACAAGGCGCGCGAAGTGCCGTGTGGCGGGCCACACAAGCGACGAGGCGACAGTACACACGATGAAATCCGCTCTAGGTATGCCAATCCTAATGTCTGTGCAATTGCTTCTGTCGAACCGTCTTGAAAAAAAACAGCTCTACATAACACCACCTATTCCATTGGAGGATACCCATGAACCGTATCAAATCCCTGTTGATTGTCATCGCCGGCCTGGTGGTCGGCATGACGGCGCAAGCGCGCACGTTCGACGAAATCAAGGCGAGTGGCAAAATTATCGTCGCCACCGAAGGCGCTTATCCACCGTTCAACTACTACCAGGGTTCCAAGCTGACCGGTTTCGAAGTCGAACTCGCCGAAGCCATGGTCAAGAAAATGGGGCTGGCGATTGAATGGAAAGCGCTGTCCTTCGACGCACTGCTGGCCGGCTTGAGCCAGGATCGCTGGGATATGGTGGTCGCTTCGTTCGGTATCACTGAAGAGCGTGCCAAGGCGGTCACTTTCACCAATCCGCACTACTGCAGCGGCGGCGTTATCGTATCGCGCGACGGCAGCATCAAAACGCCCGCAATGCTGGCCGGTAAGACGGTGGCCGTGCAAACGGGTTCGACGTATATGGCAAACGTCAAGAAACTTCCCGGACTCAAAGACGTGAAAAACTTCCCGCAGGACAGCGATGCCCGTGCCGCGCTTCTCAACAACCGGGTCGATGCCTGGGTCAGCGACCGTTTCGTCGTTAAAAATGCCATTGACTCGAATCCCAACCTGCCGTTGAAAGCCGGCGGCTACCTGTTCGTCGAAAAAATGGCGATCGCCGTCAAGAAAGGGAATACCTCGGTTGCCGCTGCGGTCGACAAGGCGCTCGCGGACGTGATGGCAGACGGCACTTACAAGACGCTTTCCGAGAAATACCTGAAAGAAGATATCCGCTGCCCGCAATAAACCTCACAAAAGCGTCGCAAAAAGAAAACCAAGGAGAGCGCGTTGAAAGCAGCTAAAGCAGCTATCAGTATCCTGCCGGCGGAGTGGTCGCGCGAAAAGCGCAGCGCCGTATCCATTGCCATTGCCATCGCCGGCCTGTTCCTGTTTCTATGGTTGATGGCGTTGCCGCTGTCCTGGATGCCGGAACCGATCGGCTCCAATGCGGAACAGTTTGCCGAAGGCGCCAAGACCACGATTCTGCTGACGGTGGTGTCGGGCTTCATCGGGATCATACTGGGTGTGTTGGCGGCATTGGCCAAGCTGTCGAGGTTCGCGCCATTGCGCCTGTTGTCGGCGTTTTACATCTGGGTCATTCGCGGTACGCCGCTGCTGGTGCAAGTGTTGTTTGTCTTTCTCGCATTGCCGGCCATGGTGCCGGGGCTGCAGTTGTCGGACTTTAATTCGGCGGTGGTGGCGTTGGCATTCAACGCCGGCGCCTACAATGCCGAGGCGATTCGTTCCGGCATCCTGGCGGTGCACAAGGGCCAGACAGAAGCGGCGCGTTCACTGGGCCTCACCCCTTTCATGACCTTTCGCGACGTCGTGTTTCCACAGGCTTTCAGAGTGGCATTGCCGCCGCTGGTCAATAACTTCGTGTCCTTGCTGAAGGATTCAAGCCTTGCTTATGTCATCGGCGTGGTTGAACTGTCCAACATCGGCAACCGCATTCAGTCCGCGACCTTCCAGCCCATCCCCGTATTTGTGACGACGGCGTGCATCTATCTGGTCCTGACTACCGTGCTGACTCAGATTTCCGGCGCCATCGAGCGGCAACTCGACGTGGAGCGACATCAATGAATACCGAGAAATCATTCAATCTTTCAAGTGGCATATCGGCCGGTCAGGAGCCCTTGATTCTGGCTGAACACGTCAATAAGCATTTTGGCCAGTTCCATGTGATTCGTGACGTGTCGACGCGTTTTTATCAGGGTGAAGTCACTGTCATCATCGGCGCTTCGGGGTCGGGCAAATCGACCTTTCTGCGCATGCTTAACCGGCTGGAAAAGCATGATAGCGGGCGCATCGTCATCGATGGTATTGAACTCAACGATGACCTGAAGCATATCGATGCAGTGCGGCGTGAAGTCGGGATGGTGTTCCAGAGTTTTAATTTATTTCCGCATCTGACGGTGATGGACAACGTTACGTTGGCGCCGCGTCGGCTACGCAACGTGACGCGTGCGCAGGCTGAGGAGGCAGGGCGTGGGTTGCTGGCGAAGGTGGGGATGGAGGCGCATTCGCATAAGTATCCGCATCAGTTGTCGGGTGGGCAGCAGCAGCGGGTGGCGATTGCGCGGTCGCTGGCGATGCAGCCGAAGGTGATGTTGTTTGATGAGCCCACCAGTGCGCTGGACCCGGAAATGATCAAGGAGGTGCTGGATGTGATGAAGGATCTGGCGCGTTCCGGGATGACGATGATCGTTGTTACGCATGAGATGGGGTTTGCGCGGGAAGTGGCGGATCGGGTGATTTTTTTTGAAAAGGGGCAGATTCTTGAGGAGGCGCCGCCTGAGGAGTTTTTTGGGAATGCGCGGAGTGAGCGTATTCGGGCGTTTCTTGGGCAGATTGCAGGTATGGCGTCCTCTGGGTGAGGTTTTGTTGTTTTTCTTCGGTGATTCTGGGCTGTTTGTTCTTCGTGGAAGCTAGCCGGGACTGGCCCCGGCGGGCCACTCACTTTCTTTGCTTCGCCAAAGAAAGTAAGCAAAGAAAGGCGACCCCGGTTCGCCGCCCTTCGGGTACCCAAAAGAGCNGCCGGGACTGGCCCCGGCGGGCCACTCACTTTCTTTGCTTCGCCAAAGAAAGTAAGCAAAGAAAGGCGACCCCGGTTCGCCGCCCTTCGGGTACCCAAAAGAGCGCGGACCAAAACGGGAAGCGAAACAAACTCGCCTGCGGCTCAGACAGGTTTCGCTTCTTTATCCGTTTTGGCCCGTGCTCTTTTGGCGTCTGCACAGGGGGGTTTTTAACCCCATCCCCACCCTAACCCTCCCCTTGAAGGGGAGGGAACCTCGGCTCGCTCGCTGCGCATCGCCTTGCTGAATGCCGAATGCTGATCGCCGCTGCGCTGCCGGGGCTTTGCCCGAACGGNGATCGACTCGGCCTGGGCTACATGGCGTCTGCACAGGGGGTTTTCAACCCATCCCCACCCTAGCCCTCCCCTTGAAGGGGAGGGAACCTCGGCTCGCTCGCTGCGCATCGCCTTGCTGAATGCCGAATGCTGATCGCCGCTGCGCTGCCGGGGCTTTGCCCGAACGGTGCTTTCTTCTGGCGGTAATCCATCCTCACCACCTTCCCACGATCAAGAACGTTCCCTCCCCTTCAAGGGGAGGGCTAGGGTGGGGATGGGTTGAAAACCCCCTGTGCAGACGCCAAAAGAGCAGTGCCGCAAGCGGATAAAGAAGCGCAGCTGTCTGAGCCGCAGGCGAGTTCTGCGCTTCCCGCTTGCGGCACTGCTCTTTTGGGAACTCGAAGGGCGGCTGAACCGGGGTCGCCTTTCTTGGCCTACTTTCTTTGGCGAAGCAAAGAAAGTAGGTGGCCCGCCGGGGCCAGTCCCGGCTAGCTCGATCGAAGAACTACACGACCAGCATCACCGAAGAAAACAAAACACCAAAACTCACCCCACAACAAACCCAAACAACCCCTCCAGCACCGCATCCGGCTGCTCCGCCATCAACGCATGCCCACAATCCTCCAGCACCGTCACCCTACAATCCGAAATCAGCTTGGCAAGCGCCCCGGTAGCCTTAGGCGGCGTCATCATATCCTTCCTCCCAAGCAGCATCAGCACCGGACAAGCCACCGCCTTCGCCGCAGTCTCTCCATTCGCATACGCATTACAAGCCACAAAATCCATATAAAACACCGGAGCCGCATGCTGTGCCGAAATCCTCTGCATCAAGCGCTGATTTCCGCCAAGCACATAAAATCCCGGCCCTGGCGATGAAGGCTTTTGTGAAAACGTCGAATGCGACCAGACATTCACCATATCAATCGCGGACTGTTCGTCATTCTTCGCCGCATTCAGCAAGGCATCGGACACCCGCATCGGATAAGCAGTCCCGACCAGCGCCAGTCTTGTCACGCGTTCCGGCGCACGGCCGGCAGCCTCCAAGGCAATCAGCGACCCCATGCTGTGACCAATCAGAACAGCCTTCCGGACACCAGCAGCATCCAGCAAGGCAAGCAGCCATTCCGCCATCGCTTCGACGCTAGCCAAGGGCTCACCTTTGCTCCGGCCATGCCCCGGAAGATCGACCGCCAGCACCCCGAAGCCATGATGGGCGAAATACCGCGTCTGCAGAATCCATACCGAGTGGTCGTGTTGCGCACCATGGATAAACACCACCGTCGGTAACTCCGTATTGAACTGCCGGCCACCGGTATAGCAATAGGCCTCATGCCCCTGTACGTTGATCAGCATCTCAAGCCCCTTTCTGCGCGGCCTTGAGCCCGCGGCCAAGATCTTCGATCAGGTCATCCACATCCTCCAGGCCAATCGACAGCCGCATGGTTCCCTCGGTAATGCCGGAAGCGGCAAGCTGCTCGGTCGGCACGCGGAAATGTGTGGTGGAGGCTGGATGGATTACCAGTGATTTGGCATCGCCCACATTGGCAAGATGAGAGAAGATTTTTAGTGCTTCGACGAAACGCCGGCCCGCGGCCCGGTCGCCTTTGATGCTGAACGAAAATACCGCGCCGCAACCTTTGGGCAGCAATTTCGTCGCCAGCGCGCGGTCGGGATGCGACTCCAGTTCGGGATAGGCAATCGATTCGACAGCCGGATGCGAAGCAAGAAATTCAACCACCTTGCGGGTATTGGCGACATGCCGGTCCATCCGCAAGCCGAGCGTTTCGATGCCCTGGAGAATTGCAAACGCATTGTGCGGACTCATCACCGCGCCGAAATCACGCAGGCCTTCGCGGCGGGCACGCAAGGAAAAGGCGGCGACAGTCGACTCCTCGCTGAAGACCATGCCATGGAAACCATCATACGGTTCGCACAATTCCGCAAAGTGGCCGGTCTTTTCATACGCCTGTTGCCAGTCGAAGGTCCCACCGTCCACCAGCAATCCGCCGACAGCCGTGCCATGACCGCAGAGGAATTTGGTGGCGGAATGAAAGATCAGGTCGGCCCCATGGTCGAAAGGACGCAGCAGGTAGGGCGTCGTAAAGGTCGCATCGACCATCAATGGCAAATGACGCTCATGTGCAATCGCGGCGACTTCGGGTATGTTGAGGACATCCAGGCCCGGGTTGCCAAGCGTTTCACCAAACAGCACCTTGGTATTCGGACGGATCGCATTGCGCCACGCATCAAGGTCGCGGGGATCGACAAACGTGGTATCGATGCCAAAGCGCTTCATGGTATAGGCAAGCAGATTCTGCGAACCGCCGTACAAGGCGCGCGAAGCCACCACATGCGAACCGGCGCCAGCAATTGTCGCCAGGCCCAGATGCATTGCGGCCTGGCCGCTGGCGACCGCGATGCCGGCTACGCCGCCCTCCAGTGCGGCGATGCGTTCTTCCAGCACGGCGTTGGTGGGGTTGGAAATGCGGGAATAGACATGGCCAGCCCGCTCCATGTTGAACAGCGAAGCCGCGTGGTCGGAATCCTTGAAAACAAAGGACGTCGTCAGGTAAATCGGGGTTGCGCGTGCGCCCGTGGCCGGGTCGGGAATAGCGCCGGCGTGCAGCGACAGGGTGTCGAACCCCGGGTAGTGTGGATTGCTCATGATGCGTATGGTCTCCGAAACATATTCTTTGCGGCGGATCAGGCGATCGCTGCGTGGCGGATATCCTAGCATCGTTCAGCGTGCCGGACTGTCATGCCGACGACTTGACGCTTGATGCATTCCCTGCGCGCGGTATGCCTCTCTGGATTTTTCATTCGTGTTAAGCTACATTTCAATGGCAACAACAAACATTCACCCCGAGGATAGCCTCATGAAAGTATCCGAAATCCTGAAAGTCAAAGGCGATATTCTCTACACCGTCACGCCAGACACTCCCATGACCGAAGCGGTCGATACCATGGCCGAACGCGACATCGGTTCACTGGTCGTCATGGAGTTTGGCGAACTGGTCGGCATGCTGACCTTCCGTGAGGTCATGAAGGCGCTGCATCTCAACAAGGGACAGGTCGGCTCGGAAACCGTGCGCAAGCATATGGACGACCATCCGATTACCATTACACCCGATACCGAAGTCAATGAAGTGCGGCGCCTGATGCTGGAGCGGCATGCGCGCTACGTGCCCATCGTTAATGCCAGGACCTTGCTCGGCGTGATTTCTTTTTATGACGTTGCCAAGGCGGTGTTCGAGGCGCAGAGCTTTGAAAACAAGATGCTCAAGGCCTATATCCGCGACTGGCCGTCGGAAGGCGACGAGTAAGGCAACGCCAGGGTGCGGAACACAAAATGGCAAAGGCCGTTCACGGAAAAATTCCTGAACGGTTTTTTTTTGCTTGCTTTGGTATAAGGCAGTCATTCGCCTGTTTGTCCGCGTAGGACATCAACGCTGAAAAGGGAGTACGCCATGCATATCGCAATTATCGGTGCCGGCCTGGCCGGTCTGAGTTGTGCCCGCCTGTTGCGGCAGCACGGACATCGGGTCGTCGTCTTTGAACGGGAAGAAGAAGCCGGAGGGCGTGTCGCTACCCATCAGACGGAACTTGGCGGCTTTGACTACGGTGCGCAGTATTTCACCGCCGACAGCGGGTTGTTCCGCCGTGAAGTACGGCAGTGGCAGGAGGCAGGATGGGTGCTTCCCTGGGAGGGCCGCCTGGTCACGCTGGAAGATGGCCATGCACGTCCGGCCGGGCGCTCCGGCGGGACCACGCGGCCGCGAATGGTCGGGGTTCCCGGCATGGCGGCGCTGGCAGGTGAACTGGCCGGGGGAATCGACCTGCGCACCGGACAAACCGTCGTCCGCATTGAAAAGTATGGCGAAAAATGGCTGCTGGGCATCCAGTCCGAGACCGTCGCCATCGAAGCGACTGCCGGGCCGTACGACGCCGTGGTTGTCGCCTTGCCGCCGGAAGAGGCACTCCCGCTACTGGAACCGGTGCCGGGATTGGCGGAGGAAACCGGGCAGGCGCATACCGCACCGTGCTGGTCTCTGATGGTGGGATTTCCGCGATCCCTGGAACTGCCCTACGACGGTGCCTGGGTCAGTAATGGCGGTCGCCTGCGCTGGCTGGCGCGCGACAGTTCCAAACCGGGGCGACGGCCGGGCGAGCATTGGATCGGCCATGCATCGGCAGAGTGGAGCTCGGAACACCTCGGCGATGAACCGGAACGCGTCAGGGAAAAAATGCTCAGGGCTTTCCACGAGGTGACCCGTTCCGCTGTGCGGCCCGTTTATGCCAAGGTGGTCCGCTGGCGGCATGCGCAGGCAACCAGTACGCTCAACACGGACTGCCTCTGGGACAGCCAGGCCGGCATCGGCGTATGTGGCGACTGGTTTGCCGCCGGTCTGGATGAGGGCGGCCGGCTGGAAAACGCGTGGTTGAGCGGGCATGCGCTGGCAGTGAGAATAGGCTGAACCCACGGTATTATCCGGCAAGACTTTTGCAAACCTGTGCACAAGGCATGGCGCCTCGTCTACACTTCGCTCAGCGTGTTTCCGGAAATGAGGGACGCACGTACCAGACGTTTGTGTGACCGGTAGTCGCCCGTACCCTGTCGGGCGAACATCCCGTCAGCGAACGGGAAATCCCCGCGCTGACACCACTCGGGCATCTTGCCTGACACCTTGTTTACAGACTCCTTGCCATTACATTGACATGAGCCAATCCAGCCAGTTTTCCCTGCTACGCCAGCGCCGCTTCGGCCCGTTTTTCTGGACGCAATTTTTAGGTGCATTCAACGACAACGTCTTCAAGACCGCGCTGCTGACGATCCTGACCTACGATGCGCTGAATTGGACTTCGCTGGACCCCGGCCTGCTCAACAACCTGATTCCGGGGCTATTCATCCTGCCGTTTGTATTGTTTTCCGCGACCGCCGGACAGCTTGCCGACAAGTTTGAAAAATCCACGCTGGCACGTTACGTCAAGATTCTGGAGATCGCCATCATGGCGATTGCCGCATTCGGCTGGATGATGCATAGCTTGTGGCTGTTGGTCGCGGCGGTAGTGGGCATGGGCCTGCATTCGACGCTGTTCGGACCGGTCAAGTATGCCTATCTGCCGCAACACCTGAAGCCGGAGGAACTGGTCGGCGGCAACGGCGTGATTGAAATGGGTACGTTTGTCGGCATTCTGCTCGGTGAGGTCCTGGGCGCGGTACTTGTGGTGTATAAACCCTGGGGCATCGAACTGGTCGCCTTCGGCACCATCGCCATCGCTGTGCTCGGCTGGCAATTCAGCCGCGGTATTCCGCATTCGCCAGCGCCGGAACCGGACCTGGCGATCAACTGGAACCCGGTGACGGAAACCGTTCGCAACATCGCTTTCACCAGGCAAAACCGCCCGGTGTTCCTCTCGGTGCTGGGCAATTCCTGGTTCTGGTTCTATGGCGCGGTGATCCTGGCGCAATTCCCGGTGTACGCGAAGGATTACCTGCATGGCGACCATAGCGTCTTTGTGCTGCTGCTGACGGTGTTTTCCCTGGGGATTGGCGCCGGCTCGCTGTTGTGCGAGCGCCTGTCTGGCCATAAGGTGGAAATTGGCCTGGTCCCTTTCGGATCGATCGGTTTGTCGATATTCGGCTTCGATCTCTACCTTGCCAGCCTGTCTTACACCAATACGGTCCTGGTCGACATTGCCGGTTTCGTCAGCCAGCAGGGCAGCGTGCGCATCCTGTTCGACTGCGTCATGATCGGCGTCTTCGGCGGTTTTTATATCGTGCCCCTGTTTGCACTGATCCAGACCCGTTGCGACCGCAAGCATGTCTCGCGCACCATCGCCGGCATGAACATCATGAATGCGCTCTTCATGGTGGTCGCCGCGCTGTTTGCCATGGTCCTGCTCAAAGCAGGCTTCAGCATTCCGCAGCTTTTTATGGCAACCGCATTGCTGAACGCCGTTGTGGCGATCTACATCTTCTCGCTGGTGCCGGAGTTCCTGATGCGCTTCCTGGCGTGGCTGCTGATTCATACAGTGCACCGGGTGCATACCATTGATGCCGACCGCATTCCGGAAGAAGGCGCCGCCGTACTGGTGTGTAACCACGTGAGCTATGTGGATGCGATCGTGATCATGGCGGCGAGCCCGCGCCCGATCCGCTTTGTCATGGATCACCGTATCTTCAAGTTCCCGATCCTGTCCTGGATTTTCCGCACCGCCAGGGCGATTCCGATCTCATCGGCAAAAGAGGATCCGTGGCTGATGGAAAAGGCATTTGTCGATATTGCCCAGGCATTGCACGAGGGCGAACTGGTTTGCATCTTCCCGGAAGGCAAGCTGACCTCAACGGGCGAAATGAATGCGTTCAAGGGTGGCATCCGCAGGATCATCGATCGCACGCCGGTGCCGGTCATTCCGATGGCCTTGCGTGGTTTGTGGGGCAGTTTGCTGACGCGCAGTCCGGGTAATCCCTTTGAACGTTCCTTCCGCCGCGGTCCCTTTTCCCGCTTGTCACTGGTGGTCGGTCAGCCGATGGAGCCGGCCGTGGCAACGCCTGAATCGCTTTACCAGCAGGTGCTGAACCTGCGCGGGGAGTGGCGATAGGCAAGAAGGGATTAAACAGAACGAGTAAGCGGGAGCATGCTCCCGCTTTTGTTTCGGTGTTTGTTTTCGTGTTTCTTTCTCGTCCGCTTATTGCGTGTTATCCAGGGCTGGAACCGTCGCCTGCTGGCGCATTGCGTCTTCCACGTTTTGCCGGTGTGGTGCCGCCAGCGGCAATGAAAGAATAAATGTACTGCCGACGCCGACTTCGCTTTGCACGCGTATCCGCCCACCCAACACCCCGGTCACGATGTTATGGGTGATATTGAGGCCGAGCCCGGATCCGCCCGCGCCCAGCTTGGTGGTGAAGAACGGATCGAAGATGCGGCCTAGATTGGCTGATGGAATACCCACGCCGTCATCATGCACTGTCAGCTCCATCCAGCCTTCGCCTGACAGATGGGCTGTAATCCGCACATTGCCGGTTTGGCGGCCTTCAAAACCGTGCAGCAGGGCATTATTGACGAGATTGGTAATCACTTGTCCCAGCGGTCCGGGATAGCTGTCCATCAGCAGCGAATCGGCAATGCTTTGCTGGACCGTGAACGCCGATTTCTTCAGCGTCGGCCACAGGGTCAGCATGATTTCGGACACAACTTCAGACACGGAGAATCGGCGGCGCTGTGAACTGGTCTGGTCGACGGCGACCTGTTTGAAGCTGGTGACCAGGTCGGCCGCGCGTTGCAGGTTACGCACCAGGATGTCGCCCGCCGTACCGGCGTCGGCAATATAGGATTCCAGCATGGAGCGCTTGAGACCGTGCTCACGGTAGCTGCCGTTCAAGCTACGGGTCTGGTCGGCGAGTGTGCTTGCCACCATCAGGCTGTTGCCGATCGGTGTATTGAGTTCATGCGCAACGCCGGCTACCAGAGAACCCAGGGCGGCAAGCTTTTCGCTGCGTACCAGTTCTTCCTGTGCCTTGTTCAGGGTTTCGAGCGTATCCGCCAGCTCCTGGTTGGCCTGCTGCAGTTCCTCCGTACGTTCAATGACACGCTGCTCAAGCGTCGCATTCAGTTCGCGTATTTCGTTTTCGATGCGGCGTTTATCGGTCACATCCGCGCATGCAATAATGCCGAAGCGTTCGCCGGCAAGCGTAAAGGTATGTCCGGAAAACTGGACCAGGACCTTACTGCCGTCACCACGATACATCCAGCTTTCGCGGTGGGTTTTGGTGGATCCTTTTTCCTTGAGTTCGGCAATCAGGCCACTGCGGTCGGCAGGATCGCAATACAGGTTCAACTCGACCGTATTGTGGCCGAGGACCTGATGGCGTGATCGCAGGAAGAGTTCTTCGAACGCACGATTGACGTCCTTGACAAGGTAGTTGCCGCGCACCTGCGTGACAAACATGGCAATTGGCGATGACTGGAAAATCGCGGAGAAGCGCCGCTCGCTATTGCGCAGTTCTTCTTCGGCACGCTTGCGTTCCATTTCCGCCGAGGCGCGTTCGCTGAACACCTGCAGTAGGGATTTCACCAGGTCGGGATTGCCGAGGGCTTCGGAATGCATCACGACGAGCACACCAATGGTATTGCCGGCAGCGTCGCGCAGCGGTGCGCCCGCATAGCTTTCCCAACGCTCGCGAACCAGAACCTCGTCATTCGGATAGACGCTCCGTACACCGGACGGCAGGACGTAGAGCTCGCCTTCCAGTGTGCGTTCGCAAGGTGTGCCGGCGCTGGCATAATCAAAACTTTCTACCGCAAATCCACGGATATGCGTCGCCATCGTGTGGATCCTGCCTTGCTCGTTCGGTACGCGCAGGCCGATGAACGCACAGTCGGTGCGCAAGGCCGACGCCAGATCGGCTACCAGCAGTTCAAAAAAGGATTCTCCGGCGATGTCGCGCGTTCCTTGTGCCAGGCGTAGCAGGGCGCGGTCTGCTTCGGCCTTGCGTTCTTCCAGCAGGCGCTGATCGGTGACGTCACGAATAACGGCCAGCACGTAGCGCTCGTTGCCGGTACTGAAAACCGTGGCATTGGTCACGGCACGGCGCAGTTCACCGAACTTGGTTCGCATCTCCCACTCAAAATTGCGCACCATGCGGCTCGAACCGATCTCTGCCATCAGCGCCTTGCGCTGATGCGGATGGACCCAGATACGCAAGTCACCGGCGGTCTTGCCCACCGATTCCTCGCGTGTATAGCCGCTCAATTCGGCGAAGCTCTGGTTGACGTCGATCAGGATGCCATCGCTCAGGCGGGCGATCGATACCGAGTCGGGGTTGCCCTGGAAAGCGCCTGCAAACTTGGCTTCCGATAGCATCAGCGCCTGTTCTGCGCGGCGTTTCTCGGTAATGTCCTCGGCAATAGACAGCAGGCGGTCAGCCTTGCCGTCTTCATGCGAGATATGCGCATGGTTCCACTGGCAGGTAATGATTTGTCCGTCCGATCGACGATTCAGGCTGATATTGCGGCTGTTGCCGCGGCCATCGGTGATGCGGCTGAACAGCGAGTCGACTGATTGACGTGTCGCGTCGGGAATAATGAAGGACGCATTACGGCCAACGGCATACTGGCGCGGATAGCCGAAGATGCGTTCGGCAGCGGCATTCCATTCAACGATCTTGAACTGGTTGTCCCATTCGATGATGGCAATCGGGCTTTGCTCAACCAGCGCGCGATAACGCTCCTCCCGTTCATGCAGTTCCTGTTCGACACGCTTGCGCTTGTCGATATCGCTTTCCAGTTCCTGGTTTTTTTGATCCAGTTCTTCGAACAGCTTGCGCAGGCTGATCCGGGTGTCTTCCATACGCCGGCTCAGCAGGCCGATTTCGTCCAGGCGTTGCCAGGTGAACGGTACATCGAGTTCGCGGTTGGCAAGCCGTTCCGCACCGATGCCGAGTTTTTGCAGCGGACGGACGAGGCGGCGGTCAAGCAAGATGAGAATCAGTGCGATCGATAATATCGCCTGTGCCAGCACGGCTGTCATGGATTCCAGCAGGCCCTGGACCATGATGCTGCGCAAGCGCGTACTGCCGACTTCAATCTTGACCGAACCGATTGTACTGCCGCGATAGACGACCGGCTTTTCCGTCAACGTCGTGAAACCGGCCCGGCGCTCCGCTTGCTCGCCGGAGACGAACACACCCAGGGCATTGTCACGCACCTCGATGCGAACGATGTCTTCGTTACGCGCCATCATGGCGTCCATCAAGGCCTTGCCGCTTTCCTGGTTGATGTTCCAGAGCGGTTCCTGCATACCATTGGACAAGATGTCGGCGTTCTGCTGCAGAAGGTATTCGGTCTGCTTCCTGATGCCGTCAGTATATTGCCTGAACCAGGAATAGCCGCTAATCAGCAGGGCAGGGACCAGCAGACCAAGCACCACGGTCAGCACGATCGCACGCCGGAGGGTCAAAGTGCGTCCGCTCATCATTCTCGATATCCAGTGAAGAAATGGTTTGTCGGGCAGGCGCTCCCCTGCCGTGTTGCGCGCCGGCCTGCTCCGGTTGAAATTCAGCGGGCGCCGTTGTCCTTCAGCCAGCTGGTCAACTGGTCCACCGTCATCGGGCGCGCAAACAGGTAACCTTGTGCGAGCGGGCAGCCCAGGGCTTCCAGGATGCTGGCCTGGCGCTCATCTTCGACACCTTCGGCGACTACCGACATGCCGAGATTGCGGCCCAGCTGAATGACCATTTCGGCGATGCTGCTGCCGCGCGATGCGCTTGTGATCTCTGTGACGAAACCGCGATCGATCTTGAGACGATCGGCTTGCAGCCGCTGCAAATAGCTCAATGAGGAAAAGCCGGTGCCGAAATCGTCGATGGCGATGCTGACACCGGTCTGCTTGATCTGGCTCAGCAGTTCGATCAATACATCGGGCTCTTCCATTGCAATGGATTCGGTGATTTCCAGCTCGACGCGCGAGGCCGGCGCGCCGGTTTCTTTCAGTACCTGTCGCAGCATATTAAGAAATAGCGGATGACGGAACTGGACCTGCGATACGTTGACCGACATCGTGAACTCGCTGAAACCGAGGCTCTGCAGGCGAACCAGTTCCAGGCAAGCCTGGCGCAAAACCTGCTCACCGATCTCGATGATCATGCCGGAGAATTCCGCAATCGGGATAAAGCGGTCGGGCGGCACGAAGCTGCCATCCCGGGTTTTCCAGCGCAAAAGCGCTTCAGCACCGACCGGACGGCGGGTGGCAAGGTCGATTTGCGGCTGGTAGACGACAAACAATTCCTTGTCGTCAAAAGCGGTCCGCAGCGCATGCATCATGCGAACACGTTCGCGGATATCGACGCCCATGCTGCGGGTAAAAAACAGATGGCCTGCGCGTTGCATCAGTTTGGCGCGTTTCAGCGCGATATCGGCATCTTTCAGCGCATCGGCACCGATGCCTTCATATTCCGACAAACGGACCAGGCCGGCAGTGGCCGACAGCTGTATTTCCTGGCTGTCGATATTGAACGGGCTGGCGAACAGGTCGAGCAGGACACCGGGATTGACGAGCGCCGCTTCGCCAAGCACGCCGAAGGTGTCGCCACCGACACGGCTGACCACCAGCTGGCTGCCAAGTTGCGCCTGCAGGCGGGCGGCGACACCCAGCAACAGGAGGTCGCCAAACTGATGTCCAAGGGCGTCGTTGGTTTCAGAGAAATGGTCGATGTCCACCAGCGCCAGGGTCGTGTCGCGGCGGGATGCCGTGTTCAGCGCATCATCGATCAACTCACGCAGCCGGGTGCGGTTCGGCAGCTTGGTCAGCGGGTCATAGAACGCCTGGTTTTCCAGTCGCGTCACCAGGAGGACATTATCCAGCCCAACCGCGATGTTGCGGCAAAAGACCTCGAGCAGGCGCTGATCGATCTCATTGAGCGGCGATCGTACATCCAGCATCGCGGCGAAATCCCGATTGGCGCTGCTGCCAAGGTACAGCGCAATGCTATCGGTGCCGTAAATATTGCGACGTTGGCCAAGCGCGCGTTTCAGCACATCGGCAACCCGCGCATCGCGTATCGATCCTGTCGCGCCTTTTGTCAGGCTGGAATAGGTTCCGGCCGCCGCGATGATGAACAATTCGCGGTTCAGATCGGCGCCATGCTCCTGCACGCAGACTACGCCATTGGTTTCCTGATTCAGAAGCTTCGCGGCCTGGGCGAGCACACCGGAGGTGAAGTCATCGAGCCCATGGAGCGCCATCAGTTCTGTGCTGGCCCGAACGATGCAGTCCAGCCCGCGCCGGCTCGCATTGATGGCGCAAATCTGTTCGTACGAGCGAATCGCCGCCGTCACGGTGGTGTACAGCTTGATACGGGTGAGTTCGGATTTGGTCTTGTAGTCGTTGATGTCGAAATCGCGGATTGCATCGATTTCCGGTGCATAACCGGGCTGGCCGGTGCGCAAAATAATGCGGACTTCACACAGCTTGAGCACTTCGCGAATGTGACGTACCAATTGCAGCCCGGCGTCTTCCTGCTCCATCACGACATCCAGCAGGATGACGGCAATGTCAGTTTCCGTCGCCAACAGTTCCCGCGCTTCACCAGCAGAATAGGCATGCACAAATTCCAGCGGACGCTGCTGAATGTCCAGATTGCTGAGCGCAAAGGTTGTCGCCGAATGCACGTCGGCATCGTCGTCAACGATCATTACGCGCCATACATCCTTGGTGTGTCGCGCACCGATGCCAGAGGGCGTTACTGGACTTTCATCCAGAAAGACGAGATCGTCGTCCGATGACGTGCTCGCTTTGCTCATTGTCCTCTCCGGATTCCAGATATTCTTGCCTGGAAACAATATATCGATAATTCCATGGACAAAGATGATTGTTCAAAAGGCACGACAAACGGCACGATGGTCTGCCTTGTCGACGACGGCGCTGCTTTCGTTTCTGATTAAAATGAACTTGCTGTTATTCAACTTCTCATGGATGTTGCACCAGATTTCCGTCGTGTGCAATCAGCAGATGCCACAAGCCACAGGGCAAGCCGAAGAAAAAGGCCTGAATGTCGCAATTTCACGGCGATGCCATGGCAAGGTGATGCCAAAGCGCCAATGAAAGCGATATGACGCGGCTTGCGAAGTTTTGCTGAGCGATGCCGTTTTTCAACGAACGCTTGCGTCGATAAGCTAGAATCTATGCTTTCCAGATTACTTGGCTACTTATCATGTCCGGCAATACTTTTGGCACGCTCTTCACTGTCACCACGTTTGGCGAGTCGCATGGCCCCGCCATCGGCTGCGTGGTGGATGGCTGCCCGCCCGGCATGGAGCTTTCCGAGGCCGACATCCAGCCGGAGCTCGATCGTCGCAAGCCAGGCACTTCCCGTCACGTGACGCAGCGCCAGGAACCCGATACCGTCGAAATCCTGTCCGGTGTCTATGAAGGTAAAACGACCGGTACGCCGATCGCTCTGCTGATCCGCAACCAGGACCAGCGCAGCAAGGACTACGGCAACATTCTCGATACTTTTCGTCCCGGCCATGCCGACTACACCTACTGGCACAAGTACGGTATCCGCGATCCGCGCGGCGGTGGCCGCTCGTCGGCAAGACTGACCGCACCAGTGGTCGGCGCCGCCGCGATTGCGCGCAAGTGGCTGAAGCAGCAGTACGGAACGGTGTTCAAAGGCTGCATGAGCCAGCTTGGGGATATTGCGATTCCTTTCGAATCCTGGGACCACGTGCCGGATAATCCGTTTTTCGCTGCCAACGCCACGGTGATTCCGCAGCTGGAAGACTATATGGACCAGTTGCGCAAGGATGGCGACTCCTGCGGCGCGCGCATCGACGTCGTGGCCCAGAACGTGCCGATAGGTCTCGGCGAACCGATCTATGACAAGCTGGACGCCGACATTGCCTTCGCGCTGATGGGCATCAACGCGGTCAAGGGCGTGGAGATCGGCGCCGGCTTCCGCTCAGTTTCGCAAAAAGGCACGGAACATGGCGACGAACTGACACCCGGCGGCTTTGCCTCCAATAACGCGGGCGGCGTGCTGGGCGGCATCTCGACCGGCCAGGACATCACCGCATCGATCGCCATCAAGCCAACGTCCAGCATCCGCACGCCGCGCCATTCGATCGACAAGGCCGGCAACCCGATCAACGTGGAAACTTTCGGTCGTCACGATCCCTGTGTCGGTATTCGCGCCACGCCGATCGCCGAGGCGATGCTTGCCCTGGTGCTGATGGACCACGCGTTGCGGCATCGCGCCCAATGCGGCGATGTCCGCGTCGGAACGCCTCCGATTGCGGCAAGGATAGGGTAAGAATCGCCGGTCATCGTCCCGGCACAGCCCGGCGGGAACCCTGTTTCCGCTTTCCGTTTTCCTTTGCCTACCGTCTGAACAACCCTACGTGCAGCCTACTTCCTGGCCAAAGCAGTCGATCAGCTTTGCTCTGTTCTTTTTTGCCTATTACGGCTACATCGGCGTGTTCTCGCCCTATGCCAGTCTCTACTTTTCTGAAAAAGGCCTGAGCGCCGCGCAGATCGGCATCCTCATGTCGCTGATGCAGGTCATGCGCATCTTCGGGCCCAATCTCTGGGGATGGGTCGCCGATCGCCACCAGCAGCGCGTCACGGTGCTGCGCATCACCGCCGTGGCCTCCGCGACTGCATTCGTTGGCATGTTTTTCGGCCAGACCTTCGTGCAGTTGTTCATCGTCATGGTCCTCGTGAATTTTTTCACCAGCGCGCAGAGTCCCTTGTCGGAAGCGCTGATGCTGTCCGAGATGCGTGGCGACCTGACGCACTATGGCCGGCTGCGGTTGTGGGGTTCGGTAGGTTTTATCCTGAGCGTCACGATCGCCGGACCGTTTCTGGACTGGTGGGGCATCGGGCTGCTGCCCTGGATCGCGCTGGCCTTGCTGCTCATGGTGCTGGGAGCCAGCCTTCGCATGCAGGAAAGCGCGCACGGCGATCATCGTGCGCAGGCGTCCTCGGTGCTGGCTTTATTGCGCAAGCGGGAGGTGCTGGCGTTCTTCACGTCGACTTTCCTGATGATTGCCGCGCACGCTTCGCTGTATGTCTTCTATTCCCTGTACCTGGCGCAAATCGGCTACAGCAATACAGTGATAGGCTTGATGTGGTCGCTCGGTGTTGTCGTGGAAATCGTTTTCTTTTTCTACCAGACGCCGCTGTTTCGCCGCTTTGGTGTCCGCAAGCTCATGATTGCCAGCCTTTTGCTTGCGGTCGTGCGCTTTCTGCTGATTGGTTTCGGTGCGGAATCGCTGATCCTGCTTCTTGTCGCGCAAGTGCTGAATGCGGCGACGTTCGGCGTGCATCATTCAGCTTCGGTGGTCACCATGCAGCGCTGGTTCGCCGGGCCTTTGCAAGCCAGCGGCCAAGCTTTTTATACAAGTATTTCCTATGGCTTGGGCGGCACGCTTGGTGGACTGATACTGAGTGGGTTCTGGGATAGATTCGGCTCACACGCAGTCTATTTGGTAGCAGCAATATTTTCTCTGGGCGGCGCGGTTGCCGCGATGTTGTCGTACCGCTGGCAAAACATTGAGGAGAGACAATGAAATCTGTCGTTCGTTTTAAACCATCAGTGATGACGGGCGTGAAGAGTGCCCTGCTTGGCGTTAGCATGCTGACGCTGGTCGCCTGTGAAACCGTCCAGACTACACAAAGCGGTGTGGTTGGCGTCAACCGTCAACAAAGAATGGCCGTGGCGCCTGAAGCTATTGAGCAGGCAGCGCGTGAAGAATACAGCAAGCTGATCGCGCAAGAAGGGCAAAAGGGCACCTTGAACCGCAATTCTGCTCAGGTGGCCCGTGTCCGCGCCGTTGCCGGCAGGATCATCCCACAGGTCGTCGCCTTCCGCCCCGACGCACGCGCATGGTCTTGGGAAGTCAACGTACTGACTTCACCCGAAGTGAACGCATGGTGCATGCCTGGTGGAAAGATGGCTGTCTATACGGGACTGATGGAAAAGCTGCAAATTACCGACGATGAGCTTGCCGCCGTCATGGGGCATGAAATTGCCCATGCCCTGCGCGAGCACGCGCGGGAGCGCGCATCCGAACAAATGATTGCCGGCGGCGTCATTTCCGTTGGAAGCGCATTGCTGGGACTGGGCGAGATCGGACAGCAGGGCGCTCAATATGCCTACATGGGCCTGGTTGGCCTGCCCAACTCCCGTGCGCACGAAACTGAAGCCGATCGTGTAGGCATTGAACTGGCCGCTCGTGCCGGCTACGACCCGCGTGCCGCGATAACGCTCTGGCAAAAGATGGGTCAGGTTGGTGGCAGTTCGCCTCCAAAATTTCTGTCAACCCATCCCTCCCAGTCCGATCGCCTCAGCGACCTCACCGCTTACTCACAGCGGGTCATGCCGCTGTACGAACAGGCAAGAAAGACGCGCTGACCGGAGGATTGCCACATTATTAACAGAATTGGCAATAAAAGATGCAATGAACGCCCGCGGCTTCTTCCACGGGCGTTTTTCATTGTGCGGAGCGCGGCGTGACGCGGGTTTGCACTGCACAACTATGGCATAATCGAAGACTATTTTCTCCGTTTTGCGCTGCTTCGCACGCTTTTCAACATGGCCCAAACGCTCTACGACAAACTCTGGGAATCGCACGTCGTCCATACGGAAGAGGACGGTACTGCCATCCTTTACATCGACCGCCACCTGCTGCATGAAGTCACCAGTCCACAGGCTTTCGAAGGCCTCAAGCTGGCCAACCGACAGCCGTGGCGCGTCTCGGCCAACTTGGTCGTGGCCGACCACAATGTGCCGACCACCGACCGTGCCAACGGCATTGCCGATCCGATTTCGCGCCTGCAGGTCGAAACCCTGGATGCCAACGCAAAGGAATATGGGCTGACTTATTTCGGCATGCAGGACAAACGCCAGGGTATTGTCCACGTCATCGGCCCTGAGCAGGGCGCGACCTTGCCGGGCATGACCGTGGTGTGCGGCGATTCGCATACTTCCACGCACGGCGCGTTTGGCTGCCTCGCGCATGGCATCGGCACGTCTGAAGTCGAACACGTGCTCGCCACCCAGACGCTGCTTGCCAAGAAGTCGAAGGCCATGCTCGTGCAAGTCGACGGCGCCTTGCCGTTCGGCGTCACTGCCAAGGACATTGTGCTGGCGGTGATCGGCAAGATCGGTACGGCCGGCGGCACCGGTTACGCGATCGAATTTGCCGGTTCGACCATCCGTTCGCTGTCGATGGAAGGCCGCATGACCATCTGCAACATGGCGATTGAAGCGGGCGCCCGCGCCGGTATGGTGGCGGTGGACGATACGACGATCAACTATGTCAAGGGACGTCCTTTCTCACCGGTTGGCCCACACTGGGACCGCGCGGTGGATGCATGGCGCAATCTGCATTCCGATCCAGGGGCGAAGTTCGACCTGGTGGTGACTCTGAACGCTGCCGAGATCAAGCCGCAAGTCACCTGGGGTACCTCCCCGGAGATGGTGGTATCGATTGACGACCGCGTGCCGGACCCTGAAAAGGAAAAGGATGCCGTCAAGCGTGACGCCATGGAAAAGGCGCTGGTCTACATGAACCTGAAGCCGAATACCGCGATGTCGGATATCCGTATCGACAAGGTGTTCATCGGATCCTGCACCAACTCGCGCATTGAAGACTTGCGCGCAGCGGCAGCGGTCGTGCGAGGCAAGCAACGTGCTTCCAACGTCAAGCTGGCGATGGTGGTCCCAGGATCCGGACTGGTGAAAGACCAGGCCGAGCGCGAAGGTCTCGACAAGATTTTCCGTGACGCGGGCTTTGAATGGCGTGAACCGGGCTGCTCGATGTGTCTGGCGATGAATGCTGATCGCCTGGAGCCGGGGGAGCGTTGTGCATCGACCTCGAACCGCAACTTCGAAGGCCGTCAGGGACAGGGGGGACGTACTCACCTGGTATCGCCTGCCATGGCAGCAGCGGCGGGTATCGCCGGACATTTTGTCGATGTACGCGCGCTGCGCTGAACGGGAGTGAGCGACAGACCGAATGCTTCACAGCAGTAATCCGGCAGCTGCGTTTTGTGATCGGGTCGATGTTAAAAGTACCCATGCACCGCGTCTGCCGTACAGTTTGTTGAGTGATCAGGCTTACAGGGAGGCCCTATGAAAAATACAAAAAAACAAGTCGCACTTGTCGCTGCGGTGTTGTCGACATTGGTCCTGATGGGATGCAACACCGTTCAGGGCGTTGGCAAGGATGTCAGGAAAGTGGGCGAAGTGGTGGAAAGCGCAGCGAAGAAATAAGCGCGTCGAGCAAACGAAAGTCGGGCCGTTGCCATGCTGGCAGTAGCCCGCAGATCAGAGTCAGAGATCATGGATAAATTTACCGTACACGATGGATTGGTTGCGCCGCTGGACCGTGCCAATGTCGACACCGATGCCATCATTCCCAAGCAGTTCCTGAAATCGATCAAGCGTAGCGGCTTCGGCCCCAACCTGTTTGACGAATGGCGTTACCTGGACCATGGCGAGCCAGGCATGGACAACAGCAAGCGTCCGGTCAACCCGGATTTCGTGCTGAATCAGCCACGCTATCAGGGCGCTTCCATCCTGTTGACGCGCAAGAATTTCGGTTGCGGTTCCTCGCGCGAGCATGCACCGTGGGCCCTGCAGCAATATGGTTTTCGTGCAGTGATCGCGCCAAGCTTTGCGGACATTTTCTTCAATAACTGCTTCAAGAACGGTGTGCTGCCGATCGTGCTGAGCGAAGTCCAGGTGGATCAGCTTTTCAACGAAGTCAAAGCTTTCCCCGGCTTCCGCCTGGTGGTGGATCTGGAGAATCAGGTAGTACGTACCGCCAATGGCAGTGCAAGCTATCCGTTTGAAGTGGACGGCTTCCGCAAGTACTGCCTGCTGAACGGCCTCGATGACATCGGCCTCACGCTGCGCCAGGCGGACAAGATTCGTGCTTTTGAAGAACGTCACGTCGCGGCGAATCCCTGGCTTGCGAACACCATCTGAATCCAGGCAATTAACCAAGAACACAAATGAAAATTGCAATTTTGCCGGGTGACGGCATTGGCCCCGAGATCATTGACCAGGCGGTCCGCGTCCTGAACGCGCTCGATGAAAAATTTGAAATGGAAACCGCGCCGGTTGGCGGTGCGGGTTACGAAGCGCACGGCCATCCGCTGCCCGAAGGCACGCTGAAGCTGGCGCAGCAGGCGGATGCCGTGCTGTTCGGTGCCGTCGGCGACTGGAAATACGATACGCTCGATCGCCCATTGCGTCCCGAGCAGGCGATCCTTGGCCTGCGCAAGAACCTGAACCTGTTTGCCAATCTGCGTCCGGCGATCCTTTATCCGGAACTGGCTGGCGCATCGACACTCAAACCCGAGGTCGTATCCGGGCTCGACATCCTTATCATTCGCGAACTGACAGGCGACATCTATTTTGGTCAGCCGCGCGGCGTGCGTACCGCACCGGACGGTGCGTTCAAGGGCGAGCGTGAAGGTTTTGACACCATGCGCTATGCCGAATCCGAAATCCGGCGTATCGCCCATGTCGCTTTCCAGGCAGCGCGCAAGCGCGATAAGCGCTTGACCAGCGTTGACAAGGCCAACGTGCTGGAGACCTTCCAGTTCTGGAAAGACATCGTGACCGATGTGCACAAGGAATACCAGGACGTCGCGCTGGATCACATGTATGTGGACAATGCGGCAATGCAACTGGTCCGCGCGCCGAAAAAGTTTGACGTGATCGTCACCGGCAACATGTTCGGCGATATCCTGTCCGATGCAGCAGCCATGCTGACCGGTTCGATCGGCATGCTGCCGTCGGCCTCGCTGGATGCCAACAACAAGGGTCTGTACGAACCATCGCATGGTTCGGCACCCGACATCGCCGGCAAGGGCGTCGCCAATCCACTGGCAACCATCCTGTCCGCGGCGATGATGCTGCGCTTCTCGCTGAACAAGGCTGAGCAGGCGGACCGCATTGAAAACGCGGTCAAGAAGGTATTGGCGCAGGGCTTGCGTACGCCGGACATCTACGAGGATGGCACGACCAAGGTCGGTACCCGCGAGATGGGCGATGCAGTGGTGAAGGCCCTGGGGTAGTAAGTAATGCGGTATTTTTATTGATGGGCACTTGAGGGAGAAAATTGTGAAGTTAGTAGGCCTGGTGGGTTGGCGTGGTATGGTGGGCTCGGTCCTGATGCAGCGCATGCAGGAAGAGGGCGATTTCGCTCATATCGAGCCGGTATTCTTTTCGACATCCAATGCAGGCGGCAAAGCCCCGGCAACGGCGAAAAATGAAACCACACTCAAAGACGCAAACAATATTGATGAGCTGAAAAAATGCGACATCATTATTACCTGCCAGGGCGGTGACTACACGACCGAGATTTTCCCGCAGCTGCGTAGCGCCGGATGGAACGGTTACTGGATCGACGCGGCATCCACGCTGCGCATGAAAGACGACTCCATCATCATCCTGGACCCGGTCAACCTCGACGTCATCAAGGATGCGCTCCAGCGTGGCGTGAAAAACTACATCGGCGGCAACTGCACCGTCTCGTGCATGCTGATGGGCCTGGGCGGACTGTTCGACAAGGATCTGGTCGAGTGGATGACATCCATGACTTACCAGGCGGCTTCCGGTGGCGGCGCGCAGCACATGCGCGAATTGCTGACCCAGTTCGGCTCCATCAATGCCGAAGTCAAATCGCTGCTCGACGATCCGGCTTCGGCCATCCTCGAAATCGACCGCAAGGTACTGGCAAAGCAGCACTCGATGTCCGCTGACGAGACCAAGCAATTCGGCGTTCCCCTCGGCGGCAACCTGATTCCCTGGATCGACAAGGATCTCGGTAATGGCGTATCGCGCGAAGAGTGGAAGGGCGGCGCCGAGACCAACAAGATCCTCGGGCGCGGCGAGGGCTTCGGCGCTTCTGCCAAGGCAGCGATTCCGGTCGACGGCCTGTGCGTGCGCATCGGCGCCATGCGTTGCCATTCGCAGGCATTGACCATCAAGCTGAAGAAAGACGTACCGCTCGATGAAATCGAAGGCATCCTCGCCGACAGCAATCAGTGGGCAAAGGTTGTTCCGAACAACCGTGAAGCCTCGATGAAGGACCTGACCCCTGCAGCCGTGACCGGCAGCCTGACCATCCCGGTTGGCCGCCTGCGCAAGATGCAGATGGGTGGTGAGTACCTGTCCGCGTTCACGGTCGGCGACCAGCTGTTGTGGGGTGCGGCTGAGCCGCTGCGCCGCATGCTCCGCATCGTCCTCGATAACTAAGCGACTGCTGCTCTGAAAATGCTGGGGCCTGTTGAAGCTGGCGACGCAAGCCGGATTCGACAGGCCCCAGTTGCGTTGCCATTCAACAACAGCACGCCATGCCAGAGTGTATATAGCAGCATGGTATTTCCATCCTAGTTAGCAACTTAGTTACACTTGCGTGCCTAAGTCCATGATGATATGGTGAAAGTTCCCCCGAACAATGTTAAATTGGCGCGGTGATAGTACCCCTACCAGATACGCAAACGGATTGCCCCCTATGCCATCAAACATGCATTCAAATAAACGCTCGACAGCGGGCTTGTTTACTTTGAAAACGCTCAGCGCCGCTGTTGCGACTGCGCTTCTGTTTTCAAATGCGCACGCTGCCGGCCTGGGCAAACTGACGGTTCTTTCGTCACTCGGGCAACCCTTACGTGCAGAGATTGAGCTGACTTCCGTCGCGCGCAATGAAGCAGGTGCGCTCACTGCCAAGCTGGCGTCCGCCGACACCTTCCGTCAAGCCAGTATTGATTACAGTCCGGCACTGACTACCTTGCGTTTCGCGATCGAACAGCGGGGTGAGCGTCAAGTCATTCGCGTGACGTCGGCGCAGCCATTGAATGAACCGTTCGTCGACATGCTGCTCGAGCTGTCCGGCCCGAACGGGCGTCTGGTTCGCGAGTACACTTTCCTGCTCGACCCTGCCGACCTGCGCAGCACGCAAGCAGCACAAGTTGCGCCAACACCGGTTGCCATTCCAGATACAACCGTCTCGCGCGCACCACAAAGCGCGCGGCCGTCACAGTCTGTTACACAATCGGAAGCGGCGCCGCGTCGCTCTCCATCAATAGAGTCCGCACCACGCGCGGCGCGTCCGGAAACACCGCGTCCGGTTGAGACCACGCGGGAAGCCGCAACCGATTACAAAGTGCGCAACGGCGATACGCTTGCCCAGATTGCGGGACAGGTCAAACAGGGTGGCGTATCTCTGGACCAGATGCTGGTAGCACTGTACCAGGCGAATCCCGATGCATTCTCCGGTCAGAACATGAACCGCCTGAAAGCGGGCCAGATCCTTTCCGTACCCAGCGCTGAAACGGCGCGCGGCATCAGCAATACGGAAGCGCGCAACATCGTCGTTGCCCAGGCCGCCGATTTTCAGAATTATCGCAGCAAACTTGCCGGCCAGGTCGCGGCATCCGCAGCGCAGAAATCCACTGAAAGTCGCCAGAGCGCTGGCGGAAAAATCACGGCGAAGGTGGAAGAACAATCTACGCCTGCTTCAGAATCCAGGGATAAACTCAAGTTGTCCAACGCGCTTCCTGCTGCTGGCGCCAACGCCGACAAGGCCGCCGGGACAGCCTCGGCAGAAGACCGCATTGCAAAGGAAAAGGCGCTTGCCGAAGCCAATACCCGCGTCAGGGAACTGGAAAAGAACGTCACTGATCTGCAAAAGCTGTTGGAAGTAAAGAACCAAAGCCTGGCCGAACAGCAGAAGCAGGCTGACGCGTCCAAGGCGGACGCTCAGGCTCCAACGCCAGCGCCTGCCACCGCGACAACGGCACCAGCACCATCACCGACCGCGCAGACCGCAAATCCTGCAGCAACGTCACCGGCAGTATCTGCACCAGCCGCTTCTGCCGAAACAGCAGCCTCTGCTCCATCCGTACCGGAAAAAACAGCAGAAGCACAAGCTGAAAAACCGGCTGCTCCAGCGGTCGCGAAACCGAAGCCGGTCGTACCGCCACCACCGCCGGAGCCGAGCTTCTTTGAGTCGCTCACTGAAAATCCAATGGTCCTGCCCGGTGTGGGCGCTTTGCTGGTTGCACTTGGTGCGCTTGGTATCTACCGTGCCCGCCGCCAGAAGCAGAACAAGCAGTTTGAAGACAGCATCATTACCGATTCCAGCCTGAAAGCGAATTCGCTGTTCGGCTCGACCGGTGGTCAGAGCGTCGATACAAACAACAGCGTGTTCAACTCCAGCTTCTCGCCGTCGGCTAGCCAGCTGGATACCAATGAGGTTGATCCGGTGGCCGAAGCGGATGTCTACATCGCGTATGGCCGCGATGCTCAGGCCGAGGAAATCCTGAAAGAAGCCCTGCGCACACAGCCCGAGCGCCATGCTGTCCGCGTGAAGCTGCTTGAAATCTATTCCAATCGCAAAGACCTGCGCGCCTTTGAAGTGCTGGCGACGGAGCTGTATGGCCTGACCAAGGGCGAAGGCGAAGAATGGGCGCAGGCCGTTGCGCTCGGTGTGGGCATCGATCCGAACAATCCGCTGTACGCCGGTGCAAAAAACGACAAGGCCAGCAAGGAAAATACGGCCGCAGGCGCAGCCGGTGGTCTGGTCGCACCAACACAGCCCCTGGAGGAGCAAGGTCTTGCAACCTTGCTGTCGGCTACCCAGTCGGACACCACGTCGCTCGACACCATCAGCTCGCTGGAAACCGACACCTCGTATTTCAGCAATAGCGCACTGACGTCCGAGGCACCGCTGGATATCGCGGCGGAAAAGACAGCCGTGACATCGAACGACCTGGACTTCGAGCCGATGTCTGAGCTGGAGTCCGAGCCGGAAATCAAACCTGAGGAACAGAAGTCGGAGGAGCCGATTGCCGCGAAGCCGTCGTCCAATGACCTCGACTTCGATCTCGACGGCATGAACATGCCCGACATGGTCGTGCCGAATACGATCCCGCGTCCGGCATCTGTCGAGCCGCCGGCAGCACTCGCATCGATCGATTTTGACTTCCTCGATACGCCGGCTGAGCCGAAAGCGGAAGCGGAAGCCAAGGCGGAGCAGATTGGCGATTTCAGTATCGACCTGCCATCCGAGGCGCCGTTGCAGCCGGAGGTTATCGATATTCCTGCAATCAAGGACTTCGACTTCACACTCAATACTGCGGAACCGGCACTTGAACTGAATGCCGAGCCGGTAGTTAGCGACAAGCCGTCGGCAACAGCGGATACCGGCGTCGGAAGCTTCGACCTGGAAATTCCTGAACTGGACGAGGTGCCGGCCGTACCGGAAGCGAAGGCGGACGCGAAGGCTGAAACGACGGAAAACGATCCACTCGACTTTGATCTGTCTGGAATCAGTCTTGAACTCAATCCGTCCGAGCAGGGCGGCAAGTCCAGCCTTGATTTCGATACATCGATCGAGTCGCTGGGCAGCCTTGATTCGCTGACCGGCGCTGATGAGGAATCCGGTTTCAGTAGCGCAGAAATGGCAACCAAGCTGGATCTCGCCATCGCCTACCAGGAAATCGGCGACAAGGAAGGTGCCCGCGAACTGCTGGACGAGGTACTGAAAGGCGGATCGCCCGAACAGAGCGAACGCGCGAAGTCGTTATTGCTTGAACTCGCCTGAGTAAGAAGGCGACCGAAAAACGGGCGCAGCATTTGCTGGCGCCCGTTTTGTTTTTTGGCTCATTGTGAATGAATCAGGATCTGGCGTGGAATTAAAACGGATTGTGCTTGGCGTCCAATACGACGGCGCACCCTGGCATGGCTGGCAGACCCAGCCATCCGGCGGCACCGTACAGGATACGCTGGAGGCGGCAATCAAGCGCTTCTCGCTGCGTGACATCAAGACTACCTGTGCCGGACGCACCGATACCGGCGTCCATGCGCTGGAGCAGGTAGTGCACTTCGATACCGACCTCACACGTGACACCTTTTCGTGGGTGCGGGGCGTCAATGCGTTTTTGCCGCCTTCTGTCGCAGTGCGCTGGGCAACCGAAGTGTCCGCCGAAGGACAGGACGCGTTTCACGCGCGCTTCAGCGCGACCGCCCGGACTTACTATTACGTGCTGTACAACCATCCGGTGCGCTCGCCTCTCCTGGCAGGCAAGGCCGGCTGGGTTTTTCGGCCACTGGAAATTGAACCCATGCGGGAAGCTGCACGCTACTTGATCGGCGAACACGACTTTTCTGCATTCCGCGCCGCGGAATGCCAGGCAAAATCGCCGGTCAAAACCATGCACGATATCCGTATCGAACGACGTGGCGACCTGATTGTCTTCACGCTTACCGCCAGCGCGTTCCTGCATCACATGGTGCGCAATATCGTCGGCTCCCTGATCGTCGTCGGCAATGGAAACCAGGCACCGCCGTGGCTGGGCCGCATCCTTGCGGATCGTGACCGCAGCCGTGCCGCACCGACCTTCATGCCTGATGGTTTGTATCTGGCAAAAATTGCCTACGATGAAAAATGGAAGCTGCCGCAGGAATCGACGGGAGCGATTCCGTGGCTTTAGAACGCGCCTGCAACCCGCCATCGTCAGGCGCATAATAGCTGTTTTGAGGCGATATCGACCTTCGTCCGGGCCTCTTCATTAGTCTATTTTCATCAGTTCATGACACAGCGCACACGTATAAAAATCTGTGGAATCACCCGGCCGGAAGATCTGCGCGCAGCTATTGCTTCGGGTGCCGACGCCATCGGCCTGGTCTTCTATGCCAAAAGTCCGCGCCATGTGACGGCCGAAGACGCCGCATCGCTGTTATCGGCTGTACCACCGTTTGTTACCTCGGTGGGATTGTTCGTGAATGCCAGCCCGGAAGAAGTCGCCGCAACGGTTCGGACAGCTCCCGTTTCCTTATTGCAATTTCATGGCGATGAATCGATGGAGCAGTGCTGTGCGGCCGCTGAAATCGTCAATCGTCCATTCCTGCGTGCCGTCCGTATGAAACCCGATATGACGGGCGCCGATTTGCTAGAATATGAACATAGTTACCGTGCTGCCAGCAAACTCTTTGCGGGTATCTTGCTCGACGCCTTTGTCGAAGGCTATGGCGGCGGTGGAAAGGTTTTCGATTGGTCTCTCATTCCAAAAGAGCTCGCGCCTCGGGTCGTTTTAAGTGGTGGCTTGAGCGTACAAAACGCCACTGAAGCAGTGCTTCAGGTCAGGCCGCATGCCGTCGATGTCAGCAGTGGCGTCGAGCAGGCGAAAGGCATCAAGGATCCCGCCAAAATTCGTGAATTCATTGATGCGGTACGCCGTGCCGATCGCGCCATCTGAAGGTCGATAGTCAAGGTTCACAGTCGACCAGATAAGCGACTGCAGAAATTGTGCGGGTAAAAATGCACTTCGTGCTGGCATCTAACGATTCCAGTCCAGCGATTGCCGAACACTTCTGCGCTGACCAGATCCTGCGATATGCCAGTCCCTTACCTGCGCGGTAAGGGTGTCGAATGGAAGATGACGTCTTCGCGATGTGTCTTCCTTAGCGAATGAAAGAGAACACCATGAAAGAACTGAACGCGCTTGAAAACTATGCCGAGCGCCAGGCAACATCGACCACCGCAATTCACCAGACGGCACAGTACAACCTCCCGGACTCGCGCGGCCATTTCGGTCCCTACGGCGGCACGTTTGTTTCCGAGACGCTGACCCATGCCTTGACCGAGCTGAAGCAAGGCTATGCGCATTACCAGAACGACCCCGGATTTCTCGAAGAGTTTGAGCGTGAACTCAAGCATTTCGTCGGGCGCCCCAGCCCCATTTACCATGCACGCCGCTGGTCGGAAATGATGGGTGGCGCACAGATTTACTTCAAGCGCGAAGACTTGAACCACACCGGCGCGCATAAGATCAACAACGTGATCGGACAGGCATTGCTGGCCAAGCGCATGGGTAAGCCGCGCGTCATTGCGGAAACCGGCGCAGGGCAGCATGGCGTGGCGACTGCGACGATCTGCGCGCGTTTTGGCCTCGAGTGCGTGATCTACATGGGAAGCGAAGACGTCAAGCGCCAGGTGCAAAACGTCTATCGGATGGAACTGCTCGGCGCCAAAGTCGTTCCGGTGGAATCGGGCTCGAAGACACTCAAGGACGCGCTGAACGAGGCGATGCGCGACTGGGTGACCAACGTCGAAAACACTTTCTACATCATCGGTACCGTGGCGGGTCCTCACCCGTATCCGATGATGGTGCGTGATTTCCAGTCCGTGATTGGCAAGGAATGCCTGGTACAGATGCCTGAAATGACCGGTCGCCAACCCGATTATGTGGTTGCGTGCATCGGTGGCGGCTCCAATGCCATGGGCATCTTCTATCCATATATCGACCACAAGGACGTGCAGCTCATTGGCGTTGAAGCAGCGGGTGAGGGGCTTGAAACGGGCAGGCATTCGGCATCCCTGATCGCTGGTTCGCCGGGCGTCCTGCATGGTAATCGGACCTATCTGCTGCAGGATGAAAACGGCCAGATTATCGAAACCCATTCAGTCTCCGCCGGACTTGACTATCCCGGTGTCGGCCCCGAGCACGCATGGCTCAAGGATGCAGGGCGTGCCCAGTATGTATCGGTTACCGACGAAGAAGCCGTTGCGGCATTCCACAGCTGCTGCCGCATCGAAGGCATCATCCCCGCACTCGAATCCAGCCATGCTCTCGCCTACGCGGCCAAGTTTGCCGCAACGCTGCCCAAAGACAAGATCGTGCTGGCCAACCTGTCGGGACGAGGTGACAAGGACATGCATACGGTTGCAGAGCGGATGAAAAAGCACTTCTGATTTCAGCAGCAACATCCGCGCCGCATTTTCAGTGATCCGAACGATGTCCTGCCGGAACATCGCCCGACAAGGCGGCGCTCCGGCACCTGATGAGCCAAGAGCCAAAGAGTCAATACCATGTCCAGAATAAAAGTCGTCCTGAACACACTTGCAGAACAGAAAAAGAAAGGCCTGATTCCTTTCATCACCGCCGGTGACCCGGCCCCGGATCTGACCGTGCCATTAATGCACGCGCTGGTTGCCGGCGGCGCCGACATTATCGAACTTGGCGTGCCGTTTTCCGATCCAATGGCAGATGGTCCGGTCATTCAGCGCGCATCGGAGCGCGCGCTGGCACAAGGCGTCGGCATGCGCGATGTGCTGCAGTTCGTCACGGAGTTTCGTCGTACTAACCAGTCCACGCCCGTTGTATTGATGGGTTATGCCAATCCGATCGAGCGCATGGGTGCCGGTGTCTTTGTTGAAGCTGCGAAGCAGGCCGGCGTTGATGGCGTCCTCGTTGTGGATTATCCGCCCGAGGAATGCGAGGATTTCGCGATGCTGATGAAGGAAAACGGACTCGACCCGATTTTCCTGCTGGCGCCGACTTCCACCGATGAACGTATCGAGCAGGTTGGCAAAGTTGCAAGCGGCTACGTGTATTATGTGTCGTTGAAGGGTGTTACCGGTTCGGGGCATCTCGATCTTGATGCTGTCGCCGAAAAGATTCCCGCTATCAAGAAACATGTAAAAGTGCCAGTCGGTGTTGGTTTTGGCATACGCGATGGCGCTACCGCAAAAGCGATTGGCTCCGTATCGGATGCCGTAGTCATCGGTAGTCGTATCATTCAGGAACTGGAAAATACGCCGCGCGAGAATGCCGTGCAGGCGGTGCAGACATTTATTACCGGTATCCGTAGCGCTCTCGACGAAATACGCTGATATTTTTGCCATTTTGAAAGATGCACGCTGGAACTCGACCTTGCCCATGCCGATATTGGCGGAAGGCAAGCCGAGCGGTACAATGCGGCAACCAAAAATTATGATGAGGTCACGATGAGCTGGCTTGAAAAACTGCTACCCCCGCGTATCCAGCGTTCCGATTCCGCGACGCGCAAGTCGGTTCCGGAAGGACTGTGGGTCAAGTGCCCGTCCTGTGAAGCCGTGTTGTATCGCACCGACCTGGAATCGAATATCCATGTCTGCCCGAAGTGCAATCACCACATGCGCATTCGTGCCCGTGAACGCCTGGACGCGCTGCTCGATGCGGGTGGCCGTTATGAAATCGGCCAGGAAGCACTGCCGGTCGATTCCCTGAAATTCAAGGACAGCAAAAAATACCCGGACCGCCTGAAAGACGCGATGGAAGCGACTGGCGAAACCGACGCAATGATCGTCATGGGCGGTGCGATCATGACACTGCCGGTCGTGGTCGCCTGCTTCGAATTCGAATTCATGGGCGGCTCCATGGGTTCGGTTGTCGGCGAGCGTTTCGTCCGTGGCGCGCAAGTCGCGCTCGAACAAAAGGTGCCGTTCATCTGCATTACCGCCACGGGCGGCGCACGTATGCAGGAAGGCTTGCTGTCGTTGATGCAGATGGCAAAGACGACTTCGATGCTGACCAAGTTGGCCGAGAAAAAGCTGCCGTTTATCTCTGTGCTCACCGATCCGACCATGGGCGGCGTGTCTGCATCGTTCGCGTTCATGGGCGATGTGGTGATTGCGGAACCCAAGGCGCTGATCGGCTTTGCCGGTCCGCGCGTGATCGAAAATACGGTACGCGAAAAACTGCCCGAAGGTTTCCAGCGCGCCGAATTCCTGTTGCAGAAGGGCGCTGTCGACATGATTATTGACCGTCGCAAGATGCGCGAAGAAATTGCTCGCCTGTTGGCCTTGTTACAGAACCAGCCGGCCGAAGTGCTGGCCTGAGCGCGCACCAAACCAGACAGCCCGGACCGCAGCATGGTCCGGGCTTTTTACTTTTCAATACTTCTCAACTCATGCAAAGCCTTCCCACTACATTGCCAGACTGGCTGGCCCTGCTTGAAACCATGCATCCCAAAGCCATCGACATGGGATTGGAACGCGTTTCTCAGGTCAAGGACAGGCTGGGCATCCGTTTCGATTGTCCGGTCATCATCGTTGGCGGCACCAATGGCAAGGGTTCGACCTGTGCGATGCTGGAAGCCATCCTGATGCAGGCCGGTTACCGCGTCGGTGTTTATACCTCGCCGCACCTGATCGACTTTAACGAGCGTGCGCGTCTCCATGGCGAACAGGTTTCCGATGAAGCGCTGGTCAGTCAGTTTGCGGCGGTGGAGGCGCAGCGTGGCGATGTCTCGCTGACCTATTTTGAATTTACGACACTGGCCATCCTGAAGCTGTTCGCCGAAGCCGGTCTGGATGCCGTCATCCTCGAAGTTGGGCTGGGTGGCCGGCTCGACGCCGTCAACGTGATCGATGCCGACGTTGCCATCGTCACCAGCGTCGATATCGACCATACCGAATATCTCGGCGATACCCGCGAAAAAATCGGCTTTGAAAAGGCGGGCATTTTCCGGGCGGGACGTGCAGCGATTTGCGGCGACCCGGTGCCGCCACAATCGCTGATCGATCATGCGCAAGCCATCGGTGCCGATTTATGGCTGTTCGGACGCGATTTCAATTACTCCGGCGATAAGCAGCAGTGGAACTATGGCGGCCGCAGCCAGCGCCGCAGCTCGCTCGGCTACCCCGCGCTGCGCGGTGCAAACCAGTTGCTCAATGCGTCTGCCGCACTGGCCGCGCTGGAAGCGCTGCGTGATCGCCTGCCGGTCGGTGCCCAGGAAGTGCGTACCGGCCTCGCCCTGGTCGATCTGCCAGGCCGCTTTCAGGTGCTGCCGGGGCGCCCGACGATTGTGCTCGACGTCGCCCACAATCCGCACGCCGCCGCCACGCTGGCCCAAAATCTTGGCAATATGGGTTTTCATCCTTACACCTATGCGGTGTTCGGCGCGATGCAGGACAAGGATATCGATGGCGTTATCGCGCAGCTCAAGGACACGATTGACCATTGGTGCCTGACCAGCCTGCCTCTGCCAAGAGCGGCAAGTGCAGAATATCTTCGGCAGAAGCTGATTGACGCCGGTGTGACGCCGCGCGGCGACGCCGGCAGCGAGCGTTCCATCGAACTATTCGACAGTCCTGCCTCAGCTTTCGCGAATGCGCGAAAGAGAGCAGGGGAGAATGATAGAATTGCGGTTTTCGGATCCTTCCTCACTGTTGCAGGCGTCATCGAGGCCAGGAAAACCGAAGGACAGTCGTAAAAAGATAATCTTTTAACTATTCTTTTAGGGCTGCCGTTGAATTTTACCGACCGAGTCATTTTTATCGCATGAGCTTGTTATCGTTCCTTCGTAAAAACAAGCAGGAATCCGCTTCGGATGACAGCGCGTTCTATTCGCGCGCCGAGGAGGAATCCAAGGCCGTCCGCAGCCGCAAGCGCCGCGCGACCGCGCAGGGTGCCAAAGGCGATGCGCCGGTCGATCCGGTTTTGCCCGAGAAAAAACGCGCGCGCCGTCGCCTGATCGGTGCAATTGCACTGGTTCTTGCCGCCATTATTGGGTTGCCGATGATCCTGGATTCGGAGCCTAAAACGGTCGCCGATGACATCACGATTCAGATTCCATCGAAGGACAAGCCGGTTGCTGCGCCAGCCAGCCCCCCAGCGGGTTCCGGTACCGATTCCACGGTAAGTGCCACATCTTCTCTCGATCCGAAGGAAGAAGTGATAGAGTCGACCGACTCCGGCGCCAATGCCAAACCGGCATCGCCGAAAGCCGAATCGCCACGCGTGGCACTTGCCACGCCGTCAACGCCGGCGAAAAAAACCGCCGACGAAAAACCCGTTGCGGACAGCAACAAGCCGGCGCAAGACAAGCCGCATGCGCCAGCGCTGGCGAAAGCGGATACTAAATTAGATACTAAGGCTGACATCAAGCCGGAGCCAAAACAACAACCCAAGCCGGTCGAGAAACTCACTGACAAACCCGCGGATAAGAATGCGGACAAGGCCGCCGAAGCCGCGCGCGCGAAGGCGCTGCTGGAAGGGAAGCCGGATCCGACTGCCGCCGAAAAAAAATCCAGTAAATTTGTAATCCAGGTCGCGGCCCTTGCGACCAAGGAAAAGGTTAATGAGCTGCAGACCAGATTGAAGGACGCAGGTATCCATTCATACACGCAAAAAGTTGCCACGGAAGCTGGCGATCGCACGCGAATCCGAGTCGGACCTTTTGCCAACAAGGATGAGGCAGAAAGAATCCGCGCAAAAATCGTTAAATTGGGTCTCAATGGCACACTTGTGCCGGCTTGATTATTGCCGCCTGTGACCGCATTTGATTATTTGGTGATCTTTGTGCTGGTGTGCTCGATTGTCATCAGCACCCTGCGTGGACTAGTCAAGGAAATATTATCGTTGCTGAGCTGGATCATCGCTCTCGTCGTTGCCAATGCCTACGGTCAAGATCTTGCGGTGCTGTTGCCGGAGATGATTCCAGGCGGCACAACACGGCTGATCGTGGCCTTCATTGCCCTGTTTTTAGGGGTAAGGTTGCTGATGATGCTGCTCACCATGGCAATGGACGCTGTCATCAAGGCCAGTGGCCTGAGCGTGGCGGATCGTGGTCTGGGCGGCTTGTTCGGTTTGGCACGCGGATTGGTCATTGTGCTTGCCGTCGTGTTGGTGTGCGGCATGACAGCGATCCCGCAACAGCCGTTCTGGAAAGAAGCGTTATTCAGCCCGCTGGCGGAAACCGCCGCGCGCACCGTCAAGCCATTTCTCCCGGGCGATATGTCCCGGCACGTAAGCTTTTGAATTGTCTTAGTTGAGGAGTCCACCATGTGTGGCATTGTTGGCGTTGTATCTCACGGCCCGGTAAACCAGCTGATCTACGATGCGCTGCTCTTGCTCCAGCATCGCGGTCAGGATGCGGCGGGTATCGCAACCAATCACGGCAATACGTTTTCCATGTACAAGGCCAACGGCCTGGTACGTGACGTGTTTCGCACCCGCAACATGCGCTCTCTGCCCGGCAATGCCGGTATCGGCCAGGTCCGCTATCCCACAGCCGGCTCTTCCAGTGAAGAAGAAGCCCAGCCGTTCTATGTGAATGCGCCCTTCGGCATCATTCTTGCCCACAACGGTAATCTGACCAACTGGGAACAACTCAAGATCGAGATGTTCAAGAACGACCGTCGGCACGTCAACACGGATTCCGACTCGGAAGTCCTGCTGAACGTCCTGGCACATGAAATCCAGCAGGCAACAACCGGCTATTCGCTCGATCCGTCCGCATTGTTCAAGGCCGTTTCCGCTTTGCACAAGCGTGTGCGCGGTTCCTATGCAGTCGTGTCGCAGATTGCCGGCTATGGTTTGCTGGCCTTCCGCGATCCTTTCGGTATCCGCCCTCTGTGCATTGGTTTCAACGACACCGAAAAGGGACCGGAATACATCGTCGCCAGCGAATCGGTTGCGCTCGAAGGTTTGGGTTTCCGTTTCCTGCGCGACGTGCTCCCTGGTGAGGCAATCTTCATCGATATGGATGGCCGACTGTACAACCAGCAGTGCGCTGAAAATCCCGAACTCAATCCTTGCGCGTTCGAGTTCGTCTACCTTGCCCGCCCTGATTCCATCATTGATGGCGCATCGGTCTACGCGTCCCGCCTGAAGATGGGCGAATATCTGGCCGAGAAGATCCGCCGCCAGTTTTCTTCCGGCGATATCGATGTGGTGATGCCGATTCCCGATTCATCGCGCCCCGCCGCAATGGAACTCGCGCTCAAGCTGAACCTGAACTACCGCGAAGGTTTCATCAAGAACCGTTACATTGGCCGCACCTTCATCATGCCGGGCCAGGGTCTGCGCAGGAAATCCGTGAGACAGAAGCTCAATGCGATTGGCAGCGAATTCAAGGGCAAGAGCGTTCTGCTGGTCGATGACTCCATCGTTCGCGGCACGACCAGTCGTGAAATCGTGCAGATGGCGCGTGACTCCGGCGCCAAGCGCGTGATCTTTGCCTCCGCAGCGCCGCCGGTCATGTTCCCCAACGTGTATGGCATCGATATGCCGACACGCAACGAGCTGATCGCCTATGGTCGTACCGAAGAAGAGGTCTGCCGCGAAATCACGGCAGATGCGCTGGTGTACCAGGACGTGGAATCGCTGAAGCGTTCGATCGCCGACGTGAACCCGCTGCTGAAGAACTTCGAGGCATCGTGCTTCGATGGCGTCTATGTCACCGGCGACATTTCGCGCGATTACCTCGATCGTATCGAAGTGGTGCGCAACAACCCGAAGCCTGAAGTGGAAGATGCAGTTCGTTCGCAGCTGAATCTGAATCTGGCAAGGGTGGATTAACTTTCGTCGGCAGTTGAGAGCTCGGTAATTACTTGAGACACTCAACCCCCATCCCAACCTTCCCCCTGCCAGGGGGAAGGAGCCGCGTGCCATTCATTCATTCTGAATGCGCAGTAACACTTACACCATCAATGCGTCCGCAACAGCGACGCAAAATCATGAGCCGGCAACGGCTTGCTAAAAAAGTACCCCTGCATTTCGTCGCACTGATGTTCGCGTAAGAACGCTACCTGTTCCTCGGTCTCGACACCTTCCGCAATCACCTTCAAATTCAGGCTGTGCCCGAGCGATATCACGGTGCTGGTAATCGCTGCGTCGTCAGCATCGGTCGCAATATCCCGCACAAAGGATTGGTCAATTTTCAGTTGGTGCAGCGGAAAGCGCTTCAGGTAGCTCAGGCTGGAATAGCCGGTCCCAAAGTCATCGATCGACAATTGGACGCCCAGGTCTTTAAGTTCCTGCAATTTGGTAATGAATAGTTCCGCGCTGTTCATTACCATGCTTTCCGTGAGCTCCAGCTGCAGGTGTTTGGCATCCAGCCCCATGGAACAGAGTGCCTCCGCTATCGAGTCGACCAGCCCTTCCTGATTGAACTGGCGCGCCGACAGGTTGACCGACACGCTGATCGGCCGCAGTCCGGCATCCTGCCAGGCCTTGTTTTGCGCGCAGGCAGTATGGATGACCCAATCCCCGATGGGGACAATCAGCCCGATCTCCTCGGCCATGGGGATGAAGCGGGTAGGCGACACCATGCCGAGCACCGGATGATGCCAGCGTATCAGCGCCTCCGCGCCAATGATGCGACCCGACATGCCATCAACCTTGGGCTGATAGAACAGCTCAAATTCATTGCGGTCAAGCGCACGGCGCAAAGCGCTTTCCAGTTCCGCACGCTCCAACGCGCGCTCGCTCATTTCGCGGGAATAGAACTGGAAAGCGTTGCCATGCTCGTCCTTCGCCCGGTACATCGCGGTATCGGCGTTGCGCAGCAGGGCTTGAATGTCGTCGCCATCATCCGGGAACATGGTGGCGCCGATGCTCGTCGAGATAAACAGCTCATGACCCTGTACATGGAAGGGTGTCGAAAACGCCTCGAATATTTTCTGCGCTACCGCGGTCACGTCTTGCGGCCTTTGCACGTCGGTCAGCAAGATGATGAATTCATCGCCGCCTTGCCGTGCGACGGTATCGCCTTCGCGCACGACATGTTTGAGACGCCCCGCGACTTCGAGCAGGAGACTGTCACCCAGGCTATGGCCAAAGCTGTCGTTGACGCTCTTGAAGCGGTCGAGGTCAAGAAACAACAGGGCCAGCATGTCGCCGCTGCGCCGCGCATGGGCCATCGCCTGCATGATACGGTCAGCGAGGAGATTACGATTGGCGAGCGACGTCAATGCATCGTGATCGGCAAGGTATTCAATACGCGCCTCGTATTCCTTGCGCTTGCTGATATCGATCACGATGCCGTCATAGCGCAGGAGTTTGCCGTCGCTGCTGCGAATCGCCCTGGCGCGCTCCTCAACCCAGCGCACGGAATCGTCTGGCCGCACGATCCGGTATTCCCCGGTAAAGGTTGCGGTCACGGCAAGCCGGTGATGGGCGTCGCGAATGCGTTCGCGGTCTTCCGGATGAATCACCTCGAACCATGTATTGCGATTGTCAAAGAATTGTTCCAGTGGCCGGCCGTACAATTTCTCCGCAATCGAGTTGAGGTAGATGAAGCCCTTGTCACTGGCTGACCAGACCACATTGTCAATCGAATCGAGAATGCTCGACAACTTCTCTTCCGTCGCTCGCAAATCGCGTTCCGCCTTTTCGCGTGCGGCGCGCGTACGCAGGCTATTGACGCCGTATGAAATATCATCGGCCAGCTCTTCCAGCATGGCGATCTGCTCGGCATCGAACGCGCCAGAGTCGGCTTCGTGAATGGTCAGGACACCGAAGACTTCACCATCGTACTTCAGCGGGAGGGATACCGCGAACTCGGTTTCGTCCGTTCGTTCACTCGCAGAAGCAGTCGTCGGTGAAGACGTTGATGAAGCCGAGGAAGCCAATGAAGCCAATGAAGCGGAATCACGTGCATAACTGTCGGGAGGGACGTCAATCACCACCCACGAGCGGGACATGTCCGGACTGCTTACATGCTCACGCGCCACGATCGACGCGCCGGGTATCTTCTGCGCCATCTGATGATCCCGGCCTGGCAAGGAACCACAGCGCGCCATGGAGGTCAGGCTGCCATCCGGGTTGGTATAGCCGATCCAGGCCATCTGATAACCGCCGGATTCCACGACGGTGCGGCACATGTCGTCCAGCAGACCTTTTTCACTGGTTGCATGCACCATCACGTGATTGCATTCCGCCATTACCGTACGGGCACGCAGTGTTCGACGCAAGGCATCCTGTACCTGCTTGCGGTCATTGACTTCCGTCGTGAGCTGCTTGTGCTGGCGCTGGATTTCACCGTACAGCAGCAGGTTTTCATAGACCACCGCAAGCTGAGCCGCGACAGTGGACGCGGCGCGTTCGTCGACTTCGCTGAATTCTCCCGCTTCCAGCTTGTCGGCCAGATAAAGCCAGCCGAACACTTTGTCCTGCGACGTAATGGGTACCACGAGGATGGAATGCACCGCCGGATGCTTGCGCGGCAATCCGACGCGTTCCGGACTGCCATCGAGCACGGTCAGCCGGCACGGTACTCGCCCGGAAAGCACGTCACGAAAGATACCTGCATCCGGTGCGGGCGGCAGCAGTTGTGCCACAGTAGCATCGTCCATTCCACGCGTGACGTATTGATCGACGCGCGTTCCGTCTTCGCTGAGGATGCCGATCGCCGAGTAACGCGCCACACAGATATCCTGGACCACGCGGCAGCAGCTAGCCAGCAGCCGCTTGGGTTCACGTTCGGCGGTCAGCTCGATACCCAACTCGATCAGTGCCGTCAGTCGAAGGCTGACAGCCTGCAGGCTCGACAAGGCATTCGACAAACGTTGCACCACATGTTGCAACCCTTGCACATCACCGGCGGCACCTCCCTGCTTCTCCGCAAATTCAGAGACGAGATTGCTGCTGGTTTCGAGTTCGACCAGGTACTCATTGAGCTGGTTGTCGAGTCCGGTGCGAGGTCCCGCATCCGATAATGCCGGTTGCGTGTCCAGCGGTGCGACGACGGGATTCGGCTGGCCGAGCGCTTCATGTACGGTTTTTAGAATGAGTTCGGGGTCGGATGGCTTGGGAAGTATCCAGCGCACGCCGCAAGCCATTGCCATGATGCTTGCCTCTCGCTCATGATAGGTCGCCGTGTAAAAAATCACGGGCGTATTGGCGATCGTGGGCAGGGCGCGCAAGCGGGTAACAAATTCGTAGCCATCCATATTCGGCATCAGGATGTCGGCAATGATCAGGTCCGGTCGGCGTGCGCTCGCCATCATGAGGCCATCCGCGCCGTTTGCCGCCTCGATAAGATCGTGGCCGCTATACCCAAGCAGGGCCATGAGGAATTGTCGATTGAGGACGTGATCGTCAACGATCAATATGGTCGCCATCTGGACTCCTGTTTTTTTCCGCAGCTTGCGTTGCGCGCTGCTCCTCGGTTTGCGCCTTGGCAAGGCCTTCGTCGTGTGGACCGTTCCATGAGGCAGGAGCAGGCAAGGGAATCGGTAAGAATTCTTCAATCGTCCCGACAAAAGTCTCTGGTTCGATAGGCTTGCTGATATAACCATCGAAGCCCGCGGCAAGCAACTTTTCGCGGTCACCAACCATGGCCAGCGCGGTCACCGCTACCACCGGGAGATGCTGCAGGTGTGGATCGCTGCGGATCTTCCGGATCACACCGTACCCGTCAAGCACGGGTAAATGCACGTCGCAGATGACCAGATCCGGCGACTCTTTCAATGCCAGTTCCAATCCGGCCGTGCCATTCGGCGCACATAAACAGGTATGGCCAAAAGCATGAAGTAAATACGCCATCAGCTCCAAATTGGCGGGATGGTCTTCAATGAGCAAAATCCTTGCTGTCAACGCACACCTCCCGAAGCGCAGCGCCGGACCCCGATTGAGTTGATCGAGACAGTTAATGTGGATGGATATGCCTTCATTGCATGTCTCTGGGTATGGTCAACGTAAAGATGCTGCCCTTGCCGAACTCGCTGCTAAAAGTCAATTTTCCTCGAAGTAGGGTTGCAAGCTTTTGACTCAGGTATAACCCGAGTCCGGTTCCTTCGAATCGCCGGGTCGAACTCGAGTCAATCTGTGAAAAAGCCTCGAAGAGTTTCTCCTGGTCCGACTCGGGTATTCCCATTCCGCTGTCGCAGACGCGGATGGTGACAAGTGAGGATTCTTCATGTGTCACTTCATCAAGATGAACACTGACTTCTCCCGTCTCGGTAAACTTAATGGCATTATTGACAAGGTTAATGAGGATTTGGTTGATCGCTCGCCGGTCACTGTTGAGCTGAATCTCCTTGTCCGGCATCTCCAGGCGGAACTGCAGTCCTTTCTGCTGTGCGAGCGGCATCAGGGTGTCAGCCAGACTGTGTAGAAGCATGGTGCAAGACACAGGTTCCTCCAGCAGTTCCACCTTTCCGGATTCAATCTTCGCCAGATCCAGCAAATCATTGATCAGCGAAAGAAGATGCTTGGCGCTGAGCTGCACAGTCCTTAGTTGCTTCTCCTGGTCCTTGGTGAGGGGGCCGGGCAAGCGCATGAGCAGGGTGCCGGTGAAGCCAATAATGGCGTTGAGCGGCGTGCGCAATTCGTGCGATATGCTGGCAAGGAACCGGTCCTTCGCCTGGTTCGCTTTTTCCAGTTCAAGATTTTTTTCGTACAAGGCCCGCTCAAAGCGCTTGCGCTCCGTGATGTCCCGGATTGCGATCGATATCAATACGCCTTCTTCCGTTTCGAGCGGACTTAGACTGATCTCGACGGGGAACTCGGTGCCATCCTTGCGCAAGCCGTAAAGCTCCAGGCCGTCTTCCATCGCGCGCGGACGCGATTGCGCGAAATAACTTGATCGCTGGCCGACATCCCCGGCGCGCAAGCGCGCAGGCAGGAGGCTCTCAACGGGACGTCCCCGCATTTCACCAGACTCATAGGCGAACAGCCGCTCGGCCTGGCTATTGGCCAGCACAATGTGGCCGGTCGAGTTCGACATCACGATGCCATCCGGTGTCGATTCAAGCAGATCACGGAACTTTGCCTCCAGCAGCTTCGCATCACGGAGCACCTTGAGTGAAGTGACGTCTTTTTGCGTCGTCAGAAAGTAAGTCGTTTCGTGCTGCGGATCGTGGATGAGCTTGATCGAGATAGCGACATGTACCAATGAGCCGTCTTTCCTGCGGCGGATCGATTCATAGCTGCACAGTCCCGCGGTACGCGCTAGTTCCATATAACGGCGTTCCTCACCGAGGCGATCCGCGGGCACCAGCAATTCCATCAGGGAGCGGCCTGCCGCCTCCGCTGCGGTATATCCAAACACGAACTCCGCGCCCCTTGTCCAATGTACAACCTTCCCGTCTGGCGCCATTACGATAATCGCGTCCGGCGTTTCCTGAAGAACGAGCTGGTTAAAATCGATTGGCATGAATGTTACAAATCCCGTTGCTGTATCCCATGTCTTCGATGCAAATTTCGCCTGATTGCCAGATGCACATAAAAGGGGTGCTGTTATTTGATTAGGATCACTAGCTCAGGATTTAGTGCAAAATATTTACGTCTTCGCAGGACCACGAAGTGCATACTTGGTCCCCCAAAGTGCTGAAAACTTGACAGTTTGCGTTCATTCATTTTTACGATACGATGGAGGCTCGCGCCGATTTGTAACTGATTGCGGGCGCCAGGGTAAAGTCCCATAACAAATTCTGCTAAAACGGCCCTAAATTTCCTACGACCCGTTTAGCGCAGGCCAAACGGGTTTTTTATTGCCATGACCGAGATAAAAAAATACGGATTCACCACCACCATCCTGCATAGCGATCGCCAGAAGCCGATCGAGCATGGATCCTTGCACAAGCCGATTCATACCTCGGTGGCCTTCGGGTATCGCGATGCACGCCAGCTCGCCGAAGTCTTTCAGGGTAAACAGCCTGGTTACCGTTATGGCCGTCAAGGTAATCCGACAGTGTCCGCGTTAGAAGACAAGATCACCAAGATGGAACAGGGGCTGGCGACCATCTGTTTTTCAACTGGCATGGCTGCGATCGGTGCCGTGGCGCAGGCGCTGCTCCGTGAAGGTGATCACGTCGTCTCTTCCGCTTTCCTTTTTGGCAATACCAATAGCCTCTGGCAAACAGTCAACGGGCAGGGCGCCAAGGTGTCAATGGTTGACGCCACCGACGTCAAGAACGTCGAGGCCGCCATCACCCCGGCGACGCGCATCGTCTTTGTCGAGACGATCGCCAATCCGCGTACACAGATCGCCGACCTCAAACGTATAGGCCAGTTATGCCGCGACCGCGGCATTCTGTATGTGGTCGACAACACGATGACCTCACCGTATCTCTTCCGTCCGAAGATGGTCGGGGCAGGCCTGGTTGTCAATGCACTAACCAAATCCATTGGCGGACACGGCAACGCCCTGGGCGGCAGCCTGACCGACACCGGCCTGTATGACTGGACTAAGTTTCCGAATATTTTCGATTCGTACAAAAAGTATGCGCCGGCCCAATGGGGCATGGCCCAGATCCGCGCCAAAAGCTTGCGTGACTTCGGCGGTACCCTCGGGCCGGAAGCGGCCCACCATATCTCGGTCGGCTCCGAAACCATGGCCTTGCGTCTCGACCGCGAGTGCGCCAACGCGCTTGCCCTCGCGCGTATGCTCGAAGCTGACGACCGTGTCGCCGCCGTGTATTACCCCGGTCTCGAGTCACATCCCCAGCATGCCATTGCCAGCGAGTTGTTTTCACGCTACGGCAGTTTGTTTAGCTTCGAGTTAAGAAAAGATATCGATTGTTTCGATTACCTTAACCGTCTGAAGCTTGCTATCCCGGCCAGTAATCTCGGCGACACCAGGACACTGGTTATCCCGGTCGCACATACGATCTTCTATGAGATGGGTCCAGAGCGCCGTGCTGAAATGGGGATCGCCGAATCGTTGATCCGGGTTTCTGTTGGCATCGAGGATACGGACGATCTGTTAGCAGACTTCCGCGACGCTCTCAGCGGCTGATGACCCGATCGGGTCATGCGAGTCATATGGCCCATGCAGGTCATATGACCGTGGACCATATCGGGATGGCATTACAAAGGCACAATTGCGGATTTTCCCAATAAAAACAATTCACTAAGGCAAAGGGAATCTGGCTAAAATACGCGTGTAAAGTCCATGGTAAGGAGCGCGTATGGCACGGCCGGAAAAGGTCCGCCTCGGTGAAATTCTGGTGCAACAAAAGCTGCTCTCAGAAGAGCAGCTACAGTTTTCGCTGGGTGAGCAAAAGCGGACCGGACGCAAACTCGGACGTGTTTTCATCGAAAATGGCTTCGTCACCGAAGAGCAGATCTCGGGCGCGCTCGCCAAGCAGCTCAACATCCCCTACATCAATCTCAAGTTTTTTAACGTTCGTTCCGAGGTCGTGCGGCTGTTGCCTGAGACTCAGGCACGCCGATTCCGGGCGATCGCGCTGGAGGACCGGGGCAGTTCTCTTGTAATCGGCATGGCCGATCCGACGGATCTCTTTGCGTACGATGAAATCGCACGTTCGGTCAGGCGCAACATTGAGCTTGCCGTGGTCAATGAAGGCGAACTGCTGCAGGTCGTCGACCGCATCTATCGCCGTACGGAAGAAATTACCGATCTGGCACGCGAGCTGGAACAGGAACTCGGCGACAGCTACGTGGATTTCGGCGCACTCGCCGGTGCAACAACCGGTGCGGAGGAGGCGCCGGTCGTCAAGCTGCTGCAGTCGGTGTTTGATGATGCTACCCAGGTACGCGCTTCCGATATCCATATCGAGCCGCAGGCGGAACGACTGCAGATCCGGTTTCGTATCGACGGTGTCATGCACCTGCAGACCGAAGCCGATATCAAGATCGCTCCATCACTGGCCTTGCGCCTGAAGCTGATGTCCGACCTCGACATCTCGGAAAAGCGTCTGCCGCAGGACGGCCGCTTCGCGGTAAAAGTAAAGCAGCAGCCGATCGATGTACGTATCTCGACCATGCCCACGCAGTTCGGCGAATCCATCGTCATGCGTCTGCTCAATCAGGGAAGCGGGACACTCAAGCTCGATTCGATCGGCATGCCGCCGAAAATGGTCAAGAGGCTGCGCACCATCCTGGAGCGGCCCAACGGTCTGGTGCTTGTAACAGGGCCCACAGGTAGCGGCAAAACCACAACGCTCTACGGTGCTCTTGCCGAACTGAACTCGCCTGAAAGAAAACTGATCACCGTTGAAGATCCGGTCGAATACCGTCTTCCCGGCATCAACCAGGTGCAGGTCAACGAAAAGATCGAGCTTACTTTCGCACGCGTGCTTCGCTCGGCATTGCGGCAAGACCCCGACGTCATTCTCGTCGGCGAGATGCGCGACCAGGAAACCGCGCAGATCGGCATGCGTGCCGCATTGACCGGCCACCTGGTGCTGTCGACATTGCACACCAATGACGCTGTCAGTACACCTGTGCGCTTGATGGACATGGGCGTGCCACGGTATATGGTGTCGACCTCCTTGCAGGCGGTACTGGCACAACGCCTGGTGCGTGTCGTGTGTGAAAGCTGCGCGACGCCTTATGAACTCAAGCCGAACGAAGCCGAGTGGCTAAAATTTGAGCTGGGCGATACGGTCGCTGCACGAAAATATGTCCATGGTCGCGGGTGTTCGCACTGCAATGGCACCGGTTATCGCGGACGTACCGGCGTCTATGAAATGCTCGAAATGACCGAAGCAGTCGCCGACGCCGCAGGTCAGGAAGACCCCGCGCGTTTCATGAAGGTGGCGCAAGCCGCAATGGGCGGCGAGACCCTTCGCAGGCACGCGGTCGCACTCGTCATTGCCGGTCGCACCACGGTTTCGGAAGCAATGCGCGTCAGTAACCAGTTCGAGGAGTGACGTGCCGTATTTCTCATATAAAGCGCGCAATTCCAGGGGAGAGCTACTCAAGGGCGTACTCGAAAGCATCGACAGCAATGCCGTTGCAGAACAGCTGCTCAATACCGGTGTGACGCCGGTTGAGATTGTCGTCACCAGAAAGCCCGCTTCGGCGTCCGAAAGCAATGCGCTTGCAAAGCTTTTCGAGCCAAAGATTCGTCCCATCGATGTGCAACTGTTTAGCCGGCAGATGTACACACTGCTCAAATCCGGTGTGCCCATCTTTCGCGGGCTGGCCGGGCTGCAGGAATCGGCGATCAACAAAAGCTTTGCCAAGGTGCTCAAAGACCTGCGAGAAAGCCTTGATGCGGGCCGTGAGTTGTCGGCTGCGATGCGAAGACATACCAATATCTTCAGCTCTTATTACGTCAGCATGGTAAGAGTCGGGGAGATGACGGGGCGGCTCGACGAAATCTTCCTACGCTTGTTCAACCATATGGAATTTGAGCGCGACATGCGCGAGCGAATCCGATCGGCGACGCGGTATCCATCGTTTGTCGTCATCGCGCTTGGCATTGCGATCGTCGTCGTCAATATTTTCGTCATACCGGCGTTTTCACGCGTGTATGCAGGCTTCAAGGCAGAGCTGCCGATCATGACCAAGATCCTGATCGGCAGTTCCAACTTCATGGTCAATCAGTGGCCGCTTCTGCTTGCCTTGATAACGGCTGCCGCCATCGGCTTCAAAATGTACATCGGTACGCCAGCAGGAAGATACAAGTGGGACCGGTTGAAGCTGCGGATTCCTCTCGCTGGCGTCATTATTCATAAAGGCACGCTGGCGCGCTTTGCACGCAGTTTTGCGCTGGCTTCGCGTAGCGGCGTTCCTATCGTACAGAGCTTGAGTGTTGTGTCGCAGGTCGTCGATAATGCCTACATCGCCGGACGCATCGAGCAGATGCGTGACGGCGTCGAACGCGGCGAAAGCGTACTTCGAACCGCAACCACGACCGGTGTCTTTACGCCCATTGTTCTTCAGATGATTGCAGTCGGCGAAGAAACCGGCGAGATCGACGAACTGATGGAGGAAATCGCCGCCATGTACGAACGTGAAGTGGACTACGAAGTTAAAGCCCTGAGCGCAAAGATCGAACCTATCCTGCTGATTGGCCTAGGCATACTGATGCTGATTCTGGCGCTTGGCATCTTCCTGCCGATCTGGGATCTTGGCAAGGCAGCGTTGAACAAATAAACCTTATGCAAACTGAAAAAGGGAAGGCAACGACGGCAGTCCGTTCCAGAGCGCGCGCTCTGGGCTTTACCCTTTTCGAATTGATTCTTTCCCTGATGGTCGTGTCCCTGTTTGCAGGGAAGCTGGCCGAGCGTTTCGTGGATTATCAGGAACAGGCAGAAAAGGCCGCCATGGAACAAACCGTCGGTTCGATCCGCAGCGCGCTCAATATCCGGATCGCGGCGCTCGTGGCAAGGGGACGCAGCGAGGACGCTGGCAAACTGCTTGAAATCAATCCGTTCACCTTGCTGAACGAGCAGCAGAAGAACTATGCCGGTGAACATTACGACGTGCAGGCGGACAGCATATCGACTGGAAGCTGGTACTACGACCTGAAGGCGCGGCAGGTTGTGTATCTGGTCCAGCGCAGCGATCATTTTTCCTCTTCTGGTGGCGGCAAAGCGATCCGTTTTAAAACGGAGCTGGTCTACAACAGCCCTTTGCCGGGAGAGCAGGGCGACAGATCGAAGGATGTCGGCGGTGTCACGTTCCGTGTAGTCCAGCCCTATACATGGGAGATCAGGTAAAGCGATGCTGCCCACTTTGGATATGGACCTGTTCAACGATATTGTCTGGCGCTCGTTTTTGCTCCTGTTATGGGGCGGCAGCGTGATTGCGGTACTGCTTGGGATAGGACTGCTGATCGCGCCGGCACAAACAGAAAAAATCAACCGGTATTGGAGCCGTTGGGTTGATGTCAGCCGAATGACGAGGACGATCGGCAAACCGCAGCAGCTTGAACGATGGGTCTACCGGCATCATCGGATTGTCGGCGGTTTGATCCTGTTCGGTTCACTGTATGTGTTGAATGCTTTCCTGCTGCGGACGGGAAGATTGAAGATCGAGCGTCTGGCCAGCATGGATCCGTTTGGTCTTGTTGACGCGGTGTGGGTGTTTTTTGTGATTGCCGGGGTTCTAAGTGCCTTCTTTGGTGCCGTCATCGCTTTCAAGCCGAGTATCTTGCGCGACCTGGAAGTTGCATTGAATAAATCTATTTCTTCAAAGAATTTATTTGAGAGATGCAACGGTCTGTACTTTTGTATAGATGCATATATCTTTCAACGAAGAAAGTTTTCGGCGTTTGTTCTTATAGGCTGTGGCCTATATGTGTCTGTCCGTTTAGGAATAGTGTTGCTGAAAGGCGATTGGAAGCTCTGAATCGTCGAAATCTGCATTGTTCGCATTACACTTAATTGACACTAGGAAAAAAAGCTGCAAACATCTTTTCACTGGGAAATTCCCCGGATGGAGCTGCGGCTCCAACTTCACAAGGCTGCGGCCTTTACTTGATTAAAGGAAATAAAATGAAAATTAAGCAAAATGCCCAGTCGGGATTTACCCTGATTGAACTGGTGATGGTTATCGTTATTTTGGGGATTTTGGCAGCGACGGCATTGCCAAAATTTATCGATCTTAAATCGGATGCGGCAACTGCATCCGCTAAAGGCTTTGCTGGTGCCCTAGCATCGGCGTCTGCTATGAATTTAGCGGCGAGCAAAGCAGGTTCAAATGCAAAAACTCCTGTTGCTGCATGTGCCGACCTTGGTCCTTTGCTCGAAGGAGGTTTGCCTGCTGGGTTTTCGATTAGCGGGACAATTGATTCTACTACTGGTAGCGGTACATGTACCGTGACTACGGCTGATAGTGCGACTGCTACGTTTACCGGCCACTATGTGGCAGGTGCTGCAACTCCTCCAGCCGGCGGTTCAGGATCTTAATAGCGATAACAAGAACGTCGCATAGTAGACCATGCGACGTAATGGCATGATGTCTCCAAAGCCCGCTTCGGCGGGCTTTGCATATATAAACAAGAACTTTTGGCATATGACATCTAGGCTGATGAGTTTCAAGTCGACATTTTTTGTTGGCCGATTCCGCTACAAGTTTTTATGCGGACAGTTTCTATGGGCATTTCTCATATCTCTTGTTTTTATTAGCAGCTCCGCCCACGCCGCCTGCTCCAGCTGGCGTTCCCCCCAAAAAGCCTGGTTCAACGAATACTTCTTCGGCTCCGGCGGAAGCGCGCCACCCAACTTCCTTGAAGTCTATTCCACCAGTAACGCCTTCCCGGCGAGCTGGCAAAACTGGAGTATTGACGTCTATACCGGTATCAATACCAAGACCACGTATCCGCTCAATACATCGACGGCAACCGCCTGCACCGTCAGCAACAAGACCTGGCTTACATCGAACGTGCCTGGTGGCTTGCGCCAGCAAAATGCGCTCGTGCTGCTCAAGGATGAAGACGGCGCTTATGTCGATGCCTTTGTGTTCGATAATTCATCGCCGCCCGAACCATGGCCGGGGTCGGCGGCGAGCAGCTGGTTTCCAGGCCTTGCCAATAGCACGACAGGCTGTCCCGCGCTCGCGACATCGCTGACGTCCCAGGCAGGAGCCTCCGCCTCCACGCCCAAGCAGTTCAACATGCTGGTGCTGAATAACTACGGCAATAAGGATATGGCGCGCGACCCCGATGGCGGATCCAAATGGGACCTGACGAGTAACACCGGCTCTGGGACGACATATACGCAGTGCGTGAGCAACAACGCCAACTTCACCAAAACCGTCGACAATGCCACACCTACGCCGGGCAGTACGGTCACATTTACACTTAATTTTGCCAATACGGGCGACTCCACAATGTCAGGCGTCAAGATCACCGACTTCCTGCCGCCGGTATTGACCTATATTTCATCCACGCCGTCCAATGCGCTTGATCCTCCGATCACCACGGGCACCTATACAGCGACAGATCCCAATACCGGGGCTTCCAGCACAGCGACTACAATTACCTGGTCTCCTGCCACGGTCACTGCCGGAACCGTCTCCAAGCTGAATATCAAGATGCAGGTTCCGGCCGATGCGACGGTAGGGCACACCTATGTCAATACGGCCCAGACGACGGCGGGACTTACTAATAACCAGACGGATTTTGCCAACGTCACCATCGGGTCTCCGAATACGCCCAGTTTTGCCATCAGCGTCAGTCCGGCGACATCCACGACCTGTACGCCGGCGCTACTCGGACCCAAGGTAACGATCACTGCAATGAGTGCCGCCAACGGCACCGGTACGCCTTTGACCAGCTACAACGGCACCGTTACCCTGACTGCGTCAACGCCTAATCCACGGTGGTATAACACAGCCGGCGTCCGCTTGTCCGGCAATACGGTGACATTGACGAATGGCTCGGTGACTTTGTACCTCGGCGACACCGTTGAGGAAACCTTCACGGTCTCGGCGGTCGACGCCGTGTATGCATCACCTAATGTGATGCAGGGGTCGTCAGGCAATATCACGTTCACAGACAATTCGACTGGAGTGACGCTCACCGACGTCGATATGCTGACGCCGGCGTATGGCGCGGTCGCTGGCAGGCCGCATACCGTAAGAGCCACCGTCTCGACTTGTGGGAGCACTGCGACGACGACGGGCCAGTACAGCGGAACCATCTATTACGTTCCCGGATTGAACCATCCCGCCGGGGCCACAGGCCCGACAATCAATACCAGTTCGGCGTCCTGCCCCGGTTCCGTAGTTCCGCCATTGACGACCGGCGGCACGCCGATCACGCTTAATTTCTCGGCAGGTCAGGCGACGTTCTATCTGTGCTCAACCGATGTCGGACAATATGCGCTGCGTCTGAGCTTGAACGGTATGCCTAGCGGAACCAGTACGGTGACGGGAATTTCTTCCAATTTCACAGTGCGTCCTTTTGTCATTACCGCAACGGGATTCGCTTCCGGCTCAATCACTAACTCTGCTGGAGCGAGTGCCTTCGCCAAAGCCGGAGCGCCATTCAGCGGGACCTTAAGCGCATGGCGCTGGGTGGCAAGTGCTGATACCCAAAATACCGATGGTACGAGTGCGCAACGCGGCGACGGGATACCGGATACAGGTATTACTACCGCAACCATCGCCACGGCCAATCCCGGACTGACCGCGCGTTTCAATGGCACGACCAATAACGCAGGAGTGGTCAGCCTGGCGCCTGTGCTGGCACCTCCTGCGAACGCTCCCACGGATACGACTACCTACACTCTTGGTACGCTGTCGCCCACTACGGTAACGCTGGCGTCCGGCGCGGCGGCACTAACAAATGCGATCAGTTATAGCGAAGTCGGCAACTTCAAGATCGGGGGTAGTGGTGGCAGCGCCTATGCGGTGACGAATTATCTGGGCGCAGCAGAGCTCAATGTACCGATTCTCAGCGACGTGGTCGGCCGGATCACGCCCGACCATTTCACGGTGGCGGCACCAAGCATTATCCGGCGGCCGATATGTTTGCCTGATTTGCCCGATTCAACCTTCACTTACATGGATGAAACCTTCCGTCTAGGTTTTACGCTGACGGCACGCAACACAAGCGGCGACGTGACACAAAATTACCGCAACAGCTACGCTTTCCTCAATCTGTTTGATCCCAACGATGCAAAGTGGTCTTCCATGTCGGTAGCAGACCGGAATGCCAGATTCGCTACGCAGTGGGCGTCTACGTCGGCTGGAACCGATGGTTCCTTTGGTCTCGCCGCTGTCCAGAATTCAACGGATTATTCGACCCGCATGAGGGCTGTTTCAGCGGCTGCCGGTGGCTGGGTCAATGGCGCCACCACGATCAGCGGGGATGTGAGATTCGAGAGAGTTGCGGTGCAGGACGGTCCGTTCGCAACCCTGGCGCTGGGTATCGTACCCCGCGACACCGATGGCATTACGGTCAAAGCAAGCGATCTGAACCTGAATGCCAATCGGGTTGCGCTGGCCAACAACAATCTTCGCTTTGGCCGTCTCGCACTGTTCAGCGCGTCCGCACAGGGGCAGACAAACGTCACGCTGCCCGTGCAAGCACAGTACTGGAGTGGAAAGTCGTGGATACTCAACAACGCCGACAGTTGCACGCGCATTGCTGCCGGCGCGTTGCGCGCGGCGAACTACCGGGATGCCAAGAGCAACACGATGTCGGCATGGCCGGTGACGCTGGGAGGCGATGTTCAGATTACCAATGGCCTGGGAGCGATCACATTGACCAAACCCGGTACGGGCTACACCGGCACCGTCGATATCTGCGCTGACCTAGGCGCGGATCCGAGCGACGGTGTCGCATGCGCGGCAACCGCCGGGAACCACGATTATCTTAAGGGAAAATGGGCGCCGGGAGCCACTTTTCAAAACGATCCGGCGGCAAGCGCTACCTTTGGCATCTATACGCCCGAGACAAGAAGAGCAGTCCACATCCGGGAGCTGTTCTGATGGGCTGCATTATTCCGCATGGCCGACGCAGCCAGCATCAGATTCAAATGCGCCGGTGGCCGGCCTGCAGCTGGTCAGCCCATCGCCAGACCGGGTTCACTCTTGTCGAACTGGTGATGATCATGGTGCTGATCGGCATTCTCGCGGTGGTCGCCTTGCCGCGCATGTCAAATACCGATGACTTCAGGGCGACGGCGTTTCGTGATGAAGCGGTCGCCGCGCTGCGCTACGCGCAAAAATCCGCGGTCAGCCACCGCAGGCTGGTGTGCGCGGATGTCGCCGCCGACAGCATTACCTTGCATATTGCATCCGCCAACCCTGCCACAAGCTGTACGGATAAGACCCTGAATGCGCCAGACGGGCAAAGTGTCTATGCAAAAACTTCAGGCGACCGGATTTCGTCCGGCAGGGGACCAATCTACTTCCAGCCTTCCGGCGTGGTCACGTCAAGCGAGGGGGTCATTACCGATTACTCGATCGGCATCACTGGCCTCACATCAATCACCGTGGTGGGGGCAACCGGTTATGTCAATTAGACGGCAAACCGGCATGACGATGATCGAGCTGGTGATGGCGATCGTTATCCTTGGTGTGGGCATCGCGGGAGTGATGAGCGCTTTTACGACCGTGGTCAGGAGCAGCGCCGATCCGATGATCCGCAAGCAGATGCTGGCGATTGCCGAAGGAATGATGGAAGAAATTACCTTGCAGCCCTTTGCAGCCGCCGCGCCTGCGCAGGCCAACGCGCCGGGACCTTGTCCGGCGAGGATGGCGTTCAATGACATTCTCGACTATAACGGTCTGCAAACCACAGGCGGTTTTTGTGATACGACTGGCACGCTGATTCCGGCGCTGTCCGGTTATAACGTCGCTGTAGTGGTAGATCAGGCAGGCATTCTGAATACGGTCTCGGGCAATGGCAATCTTGCAGGCAGCAACGTGTATCAGATTACGGTGACGGTGACGCACGGTACTGAATCCTTGGCACTGGCCGGCTGGCGTACCAATTATGCAGCGGGACTGCCGCCTGGCGAACCATGAAGAATCCTGCCATGCATACGAGAGTAGAAGTACATGAGCACAGGAGGGCAAGCTTCCGCATGTGCGTTCGCGGCTTCACTCTGGTCGAACTGGTGATCGTTATTGCCCTTACCGGTGTTATTGCGGCGGGGCTGATGGTCTTCTTCATTCCGGCAACAAACAGCTATTTCGATGCGCGGCGCAGGGCGGGCCTGACCGATAATGCCGATACCGCACTGCGGCGCATGGCGCGCGATATCCGGATGGCCGTGCCGAATTCGATCCGCAGCCCTAGCGACCATTGCTTTGAGTTGCTGCCAACGACCACCGGAGGGCGCTATCGCCTGGCGCCGGATGTCACCAACGACGCCGCCACCTGTACGACTGCCACCTGCAGCATGCCGCTCGACACATCGCAGCCATCGACCGGTTTCGACGTGTTGTCGCCAATGTCGACCTTGCCTGCGGTCGGCGACTGGGTTGTGGTCGGCAATCAGAATCCGAATGACGTCTACGCGGGTACAACCAGGGCCGCAATTACAGCGATTGCCAGTTCGCCGCAGGCGACGTTCGGGCAGCAGCGGCTCTCGTTCAACACCCATCAGTTCCCGCTCGGTTATGCAGGCGGACGATTCAGCATCGTTGCCAATAATGGCAATGCGCCCGCAGTCTTTTATGTCTGTGACGGAGCGGACGGCACCGTCGATGCGCAAGGCAACGGAAAGGGCACGCTGTATCGGCTGCATCGTGGCTTTACGCCGGCTTATCCGACAGTCTGTCCGACGACAGCGGATGCTGCCGTGGTGACCAGGAATGTCAGAAGCTGCAATTTTGTTTATAGCCCCGCTATCGGCACTACGCAGCAACGCGGATTCGTCTGGATGCAACTCGACCTGAGCGACAGCAACGAAACCGTATCGTTGTCGTTTGGGGCTCATGTAGATAATGTGCCATGAGAAGACAGCAAGCGCAAAAAGGCTTCGGTGCCATCGCAGCAATCGTCGTGCTTGTTATTCTCGCCGCGCTTGCGGGGGCAATCGTCAAATTCGGGACGGCGCAGCAGCTTGGTTCGGCCCAGGACATTGAATCGGCCCGCGCCTGGCAGGCGGCGAAGGCCGGGACGGATTGGGGGCTTTTTCAAATCTTCCAGCCAGCGGGTATCTGGCGCACTGCGGGCAACTGCAATGCGGCGGTACAAACTTTAGACCTGACTGCGGCAAATGGCTTCCGCGTTACCGTGCGCTGCACGGCAACGAATAATTTTGTTGAGGGTGAAACGGCGGCGGGTACGCCACAATCAGTACGCGGTTATCGGGTTGAGGCGATAGCATGCAATTCCTCAGTCTGTCCGGATAACAATGCCGCCACCACAGCGAGCTACGTTGAGCGTGCGCGACAGGTAATTGCCTTTTGTCCGAGAGGCACAAATCCAGGTGATTGCCCATAAGGGAATTCCACTATCATCCACTTTAGTTTCTATATGGAAATAGATTAAAACAAGTCTGTTGGTTTGCTGATTGGCATAGGGAAATTGATTGACAGCAAGGGTTTATTCCCATAAGTTCAGGTGGTTTCTCATCCTTACTTCGACAGCATGTTTTCCTTTGCAAAAACTAAAAAAAATCCGGGATGGATGGCCGTTAGTTTGCACGCAGACGGCATTTGCGCAGTCCATGTTGTTCGACCGCCGAATGCCAGGCCCAGCGTCGAGTCTGCGGTCTTCCAGCCACTGGAAAATCTCCCTGTCGGTGATGCATTGGACAAGCTTGGCAAAGGGCTCAACCTGTCGCGTTACCACTGTTCCACGCTGCTGGGTCCGCGCGAATATCAGATGCTGTCAGTCGAGGCACCCTCCGTACCGCCCGAAGAACTCAAAGCGGCGATCCGCTGGCGTATCAAGGATATGCTGGACTTTCACATCGATGATGCCACCATTGATGTGCTTGACGTTCCCGCGGATAAAAATTCGTCAAGCCGCACGCACACCATGTATGCAGTGGCTGCACGTAATAACGTGATCCAGACGCGGCAGGAATTGCTGGGAAGCGTCAAGATCCCCTTGTCGGTCATCGATATTCCCGACATGGCACAACGCAATATCTCGGCTTTGCTGGAGCCGGAAGGACGCGGTGTGGCATTCCTTTCCTTTGATGCAGAAGGAGGCTTGTTGACGGTCACGTATGCGGGGGAACTCTATCTGACGCGGCGGATTGATGTGCCGTTATCCCAGTTGCAGCAGACCTATGGCGATGACCGCGTTGCCTGCCACGAGAGAATCACGCTCGAACTGCAGCGCTCGCTGGATCACTTTGAACGGCAATACCAGTTTGTCACGGTATCAAGGCTTTTTCTCGCGCCGCTTGGCGAGGGGGGCGAGTCCTTGCGGAATTACCTTTCGTCGAACCTGTATATTCCCGTAGAAAACGTCGATCTGGGATCGATAGTCGATATCACAAAAATCCCCGACCTGGGATCAGTACAGTCGCAGCAGCGTTATTTCATGACACTGGGCGCGGCCTTGCGGCACAAGGAGAAGACGCTGTGAGTCAGCAGATCAATCTCTTCAATCCGATCTTTCTTAAACAGAAAAAGCACTTCTCAGCGATTACGATGGCCCAGGGTCTGGGCGCAATCCTGCTTGGCTCATTTGTCGTCGCCGGTTATGCGCAGATGCAACTGGGCGCGATGCAGGAACAGGCCGCCGCCACGGCAAATCAGCTTGGCGCTACCAAGGCCCAGCTGGCAAAGGTCAGCGCAGATTATCCTCCCCGGCAGAAAAGCAAGGAGATTGAAGCGCAATTGCACCATGTGGAGGCGGAATTGCGGTCACAAACCCAGGCATACGATTTCGTACGCGGCGGTGGCGTAGGGAATACGAATGGCTATTCCGCGTACCTGCGCGCGTTTTCGCGCCAGATTGTCGATGGACTGTGGCTGACCAGTTTCGGAATCGACGGCGTCGCCAACGAATTCGAGTTACGCGGACGCGCTCTTCAGCCTGAGCTTGTGCCCGCGTATATCAGCCGTCTCAAGAAAGAGACGGTCATGCAGGGCAAATCATTTTCGCAACTGATGATGGTGAACCCGGAGGTGGACGCACCGCCCGGCGCCGCTGCGAACGCACCGGAAGCCGCTGCGGCCAAGCCGGTGCCAGCGCGCTATGTCGAGTTCGTACTGAAGTCTTCGGGGGCGACCTCGGATGCCAACAAGCAGGTCGATTCGGGAGCGGTAGCGCAATGAAGGAATACTGGGAAAAACTCGCGTCCAGGATAGATGCACTGAGCTTGCGCGAGCGCGCAATGGCGTTCGGTATTGCGGCGCTGGTGCTGGTATCGTTGGTCAACAGCTTTCTGGTTGATCCGCAGTTTTCGCAACAAAAGAAACTGGCCCAGAAGGTCAACGAAGACCAGCAGCAGATTGCCGCAATGCAGGCCGAAATCCGGCAGCGTGTGATGTCGCATGACGTAGACCCGGATGCATCAACCCGGCTGCGGCTGCAGCAATTGCTGCAGCAGTCGGCGAAAATGAAAGATGAGCTGGCAGGCATGCAAAATGGCCTCGTTTCTCCCGACAAGATGCCCATGCTGCTGGAGGATTTGCTCAGGCGCGATGGACGCCTCCGCCTCAAATCGTTGAAGACACTGTCGGTCTCACTGCTGAACGAGCCCCTGGAGGCTGTTCCTGCTCAGGGCAGCGCCCCGGCAAGCAGGCCAGCGCAAAAGGAAAAGACGGACAAGGCCGATCAGGCGGAGCCCAAGGGCGCCGTCTACAAGCATGGCGTCGAGATTGTCGTTGTAGGCAGCTATGCGGATATCACACATTACCTTGAGCAGCTTGAGCGCATGCCATGGCAGCTTTTTTGGGCAAAAGCCAGGTTGAATGTCGACGCCTATCCCGATTCGAGTCTGACGCTGACTCTCTTTACGCTGAGTCTGGATAAAAAATGGCTCAACATTTGAGTAAAAAAATTAAAACAGTCACAATGGCCGCAATTTATTTGATGGCAACTCAAGCGATGAATGCTGGAGCGCAGGCATTGCCGGATCCGACGCGACCGCCCGCGGCTTTGCAGAAGGATGAGCGGGAAACGGAAAACGTGCCGGCCGCGCCAGAATTGCAATCCGTGCTGATTTCGCCCAAGCGACGCGTCGCTACAATCAATGGTCAGATTGTTCATGTGGGGGACAAGGTCGGTGAGGCACAAGTTGTGAAAATAACGGAAAACGAGGTCGTTCTGCGCAATGGAAAGGAATCAAGGACTTTGAAGCTCTTGCCTCAGGTCCAAAGACGGTCCGGGCAGGACCGCAACAGCTCAAGAACAGGCAGCGGGCCTCAATGATGGTAAGGTACAGCGTGCAAAAAATTACGTCAGCCATAGTGATTCTGGGATTGGCCGGATGTACATCCGCACCTCCAAAACACGAAACCTTCGATCTGATCAATGCCGAATTGTCCAGGGCGTCCACCCAGCCTTCGGCGCAGGTTGCCCAGCCTGATGCGGTCGCCGCGGCCTTGCTTCCTCCTATCCAGATTGAAGTGCCCAGAACCCGGCAGCCGCTGGAAGAGCGTTTCGGCGTCACGTTCAACAATGTGCCGGCTGCCCAGTTTTTCATGGGGATCGTCTCTGGTACGCAGTACAGCATGCTGGTCCATCCGGATGTGACGGGCAATATCTCGGTCAACCTGAAGGATGTGACGGTTCTCGAAGCGCTCGATGCGATTCGGGAACTGTATGGCTATGACTACAAGGTCGAAGGCAACCGGATTTATGTCAAGCCTCTGACGCTGCAAACCAAGGTCTTCCAGGTCAATTACCTGACGGGGAGCCGCAGGGGTACGTCCGATATTCGCGTTACCTCCGGCTCAGTCAGCGATATTTCGTCCGCCGGCACAGGCACTGGCACTAACGCAAGCAACAACACCGGAACTTCACCCATAGGGGGACAGCCGGCCGGCGTGACGTCCACGACGCTTAATTCGAGCAAGATCAGCACTACGTCGACCAACGACTTCTGGGGCGAGCTTCGTCAGTCGCTTGAGGCGATCATTGGCAACAAGGAAGGACGCAGCGTCGTCGTCAGCCCGCAGTCCGGCATCGTGCTGGTCAGGGGAATGTGGGACGAGTTGCGCAATGTGTCAGCTTATCTGAAAGCGACCCAGCTCGCGGTCGACCGCCAGGTCATTATCGATGCCAAAATTCTGGAAGTCGAGTTGAACGACGGATTCCAGTCCGGTATCAACTGGGCCTCCTTTGCATCCATCAACGCGTCGAGCAACAGCCGGTCTTCGCTGGGCATGGTTTCTCCGGGCGCCACCCTGTCGCCGCGTCCGCGCGACGGCAGCACTTCGCCTGCGCTCACTGGTGGCAACGCTAATTCAGTCAATGGCATTCCCGGATTTACCCTTGCTGCACCCGCAGCAGCTGCCGGCTCTTTGTTCGGGCTTGCCTTTCAGACGGCTAATTTTGCTGCGTTGATATCCTTCCTTGAGACCCAGGGGAACGTGCATGTGTTGTCCAGTCCGCGCATCGCGACGCTCAACAACCAGAAGGCGGTGCTCAAGGTCGGTCGCGACGAATTCTTCGTGACCAACGTAAGTACGACGACAACGGCGGTAGGCACCAGCAGTACGACCAGTCCCACGGTCACCGTTCAACCATTCTTCTCGGGCGTCGCGCTCGACGTAACGCCACAGATTGACGACAGTGGAAATATCACGTTGCATATTCATCCTTCCGTCAGCAATGTGACAACCGTTGATAAACCGTTGAACCTGGGCGCTGCCGGTTCCTTCAGTTTGCCGCTCGCCTCCAGCACGATTTCTGAAACCGATAGCGTCGTTCGTGGCCAGGATGGACAGATCGTCGCCATTGGCGGCTTGATGCGACAGGCCACTTCATCCGACCGATCTCAGTTGCCCGGTGCGGGAAACGCGCCTGGCGTCGGTGCACTGTTTCGCAATACCAGCCAGGCGACACAGAAACGGGAACTTGTCATTCTCCTCAAACCCACCATTGTCCAGGGAAGCGCAACGTGGGCGCAGGACGTGATGGAGACCCAACAACGAGTGCAGGGAATGGCTCCAAAAAATCAGGCCTCGCAGTAATCAGTATGTACACGTCCCATTTCGGCCTCCGCGAACTACCGTTCGGCATTACGCCGGACACGAGTTTTTTCTTCGCCTGTACCAATTACCAGGCAGCACTTAACACGCTGCTGGTCGCTATCAAGAATGGTGAAGGCTTCATCAAGATTACAGGCGAGGTCGGCGTTGGCAAGACGCTGCTTTGCCGTAAGTTCATGGCGACGCTTGACCAGAGCTTCGTGACGGCCTACATCCCTAATCCCTATCTTGAGCCGCGTACCTTGATGCTGGCACTGGCCGAAGAGCTCGAAATCCCGCAGGAAAAGGATGTGGATCAGCATCAGCTGCTCAAGTCACTCAATCATCGTTTGCTGATACTGGCGCGCGAGGGCAAGCGTACCGTGCTGTGCCTGGACGAGGCACAGGCGATGCCGCTGGAAACCTTCGAGGCGCTACGTCTGCTGACCAATCTGGAGACGGAAAAGCGCAAGCTGCTTCAGATTGTCATGTTCGGTCAGCCTGAGCTTGACAAGAAACTGAACCAGGAAGCGATACGCCAGTTGAATCAGCGCATTACGTTTCATTACCACCTCGGCCCACTGTCACAGGAAGACACGGAATTTTATGTGTCGCATCGGCTAAGTGTCGCCGGATATGCCGGCAGTCGCCTGTTCGACCGCGGTGCTGTCAAGAGAATGTTTGTCGCGAGCGGAGGCATACCGCGCCTTGTCAATATTCTCTCGCACAAGGCCTTGATGCTGACATACGGGGAGGGCAAGCAGCAGGTGAATGCTCGCCATGTCAAGGCTGCTGCAAACGATACAGGATCGGCTCGAAAGCGGTTGTCGTCATGGATATGGCTTGGCGCCGCTGCGCTGGTCGTGGCTGGCACAGGAATGGGATGGGTGTATTTCCAATGAGCCTGATCAATCAAATGCTCAAAGATCTGGACGCGCGGCGCTCGGAAGTGACAGGATCCGATTCGTACGGCCAGCAAATCCGTGCCGTGCCAGACCGCAAAGGCGTGCATCCGGCCTGGTGGGTGGCGGGATCACTGGCAGTAGTATCGTCCGGCCTTCTGGTGTGGGTACTGTCGCGTCCGCCTCTTGCTGGTCCCGTGTCGGAGGCAAAATTGTCCCTCAAGCTGGATGCGACAACGAACGCAACTGCTCCTGTAGCCCTGTCGGCTGACGAGGCGAAAAGCGCGTCGGCACCTCCGGCGATTGACAGCTCAGCGACTCAGGCGTTGGCACCTGATCCTGCGGTGGTGCGGGCACAAGCGGTTCCGCAAGGGGTGACCGTTCCTTCGAAGCCTTCGGCGTCAGCCGCTGCTGAAGTCACCGAAAATTCCAGGGGCAATCAAGGCCCTGATTCAAAGCCAGTGACAAGTCCTTCCAATGTTGTGGTTTCGAAGGCGGCGGAAGCGCAGCCCCCGGAAGCTGTACGCGATAGGCGAGAGAAACGGGTAGAAATACCTGAGCCAGAACGGGTAAAACCTGTCTCCGCCGGACGACCTGCTGTCAATACCCCCGCTATGTCAGCTGAGGCGCCCTCACAGCCGAACGCCGGCAAGCAGATCAAGGAGTTCACCGCGCAGCAACGTGCCGAAAACGAATACCGGAAGTCGGTTGATTTACTCCAGCAGGGGAGGACGACAGAAGCGGTCGCAGGTCTGGATAATGCTTTGCAACTGGACCCCAGGCATGCGGCGGCCCGGCAGACACTGCTCGGTGTGCTGATCGATAACAGGCGCACTGAGGACGCCTTGCACATTGCCCGTGAGGGCATCGCCCTCGACCCCGCTCAGCCCGGCCTGGCAATGATCCTTGCCCGTCTTCAGCTGGAAAAAGGTGAATTGCGCTCGGCCATCGAAACCCTGGATCGCGGACTTGCGCATGCCAGGGAACGGGCCGACTATTTGGCCTTCCTGGCAGCTTTACTGCAACGGGATGGCCAGCACAAGAGGGCTGCCGATCAATATCTAGTGGCGCTCCAGAAGTCGCCACAGAATGGCGTCTGGTGGATGGGCCTGGGTATTTCGCTGCAGGCAGAACAGCGTAATGCCGATGCGCAGGAGGCTTTCCGCCGGGCGAAATCCAGTAACGGACTATCCCCCGAATTACTCTCTTTTGTCGATGCGAGATTGGCGCAACTTCAGCAGCGCTGAACTAGCCTGCGATCGCATCGCAGGCCGCGCTTCCGGCGGTTCGCCTTATACCAATCCCAACCCATAACGCAACATGAGATCGCGTCTTTTTTCCACTCGTCGTCAATAGCCCGCTATTGACTCCTCCTGCGCCTTGCCAGTCAAAAAAATCCATCGATCTCATTTGTCACGTTATAGCTTGGGATTGGTATTAGATAATCTTACCTGCCGTTACTCGATCGAATGTTTTCTCATATCGCCGCGGACGATAATTCTTCAGTAGCTCGACCAGCGCATCGGGCTCCGGCGCATGCACCAGCAAGCTCGCCTGCTCGGCACGCAGGAAACGCTCCTGAATGACGTGATCGAGGAAGCGGATCAAGCCATCGTAAAACCCATTGACGTTCAACAGTCCGATCGGCTTCTCATGAAAACCGAGCTGTGACCAGGTGAATACCTCAAACAGTTCTTCCAGCGTGCCGATCCCGCCCGGCATGGCAACAAATCCTTCCGACAGCTCCGCCATCATGGCTTTCCGCTCATGCATATCCTTGACGATATGCAGGCGGGTGAGGCCGCGGTGGCCCACTTCCTTGTCCATCAATGCTTTCGGAATGATCCCGGTTGCGTCGCCGCCAAGGCGAAGCACTTCATCGGCGATCACACCCATCAGGCCAACGTTTCCACCGCCGTAGACCAGCGCAATATTGTCATCGACCATGACTTTGGCCAGTCGGCGCGCCGCCTCCGCATAGACCGGAGAGGCGCCGGCGGAAGACCCGCAATAAACACAGAGAGATTTCATTTTAGCTTTGAAAAAGATGCGCCGTACCGTACGGCGTCGTGTTCTGAAGTATAGCGATAAGCGTCATCGCGAGCAGCGGAATGGGCGCAGGAACAAGCTTATAACGATCATGACCAATGTAAGGAATGCGGATTGACGAAAGAGGAACCAGCGGTTATTTAAGCTTCTTCAGATACTCTTCCGCCAGCTTCTCAAACAGGAGTCGTGTCTCGCCCCGCAAATAAGGCCCGATCTGGGAAAGCACCTGGTAACAACCGCGCGCCAGCGCTTCGGCCATCGCTTCCTGCTCGCTGTATTTTCGCGGATTGCGCACATACTCATACGACAGCCAGTAGGTTGCCACGACCACCATGTTAGTCGCCAGCGCATCGATCTCGAGGTCATTGGCTTCCAGCGCCTGGTCGGCACGCAAACCGAGGCACAGTTGCTGCGCCACCTTGATCTTGTGCGCAAGGATCTGCTTGAAGTGCAGTTCCAGCTTGCGGTTACGGGAGAGCAGGTCGCTCAGGTCGCGGTAAAAGAAGCGGTAACGCCATACCAGTTCAAACATCAGGTGCAGGTAAAGCCAGACGTCCTCGATGTTTGGCCGGCGATCGGCAGGTACGGCGAGCATGCGGCCGATCTCCGCCTCGAACTGGGCAAACAGCGAGTTGACGATATCGTCCTTGTTGCGGAAGTGATAGTACAGGTTGCCGGGGGAGATGTTCATCTCTTCAGCAATGACCGTGGTCGTGATATTGGGCTCGCCAAACTCGTTGAACAGTCGGAGCGACAGTTCGAGGATACGCTCCCGTGTACGCCGAGGGGCTTTATGTTGCATGCTGGCTGCCTCCCATTTCTATTCTCGTTCTCCGGCAAGGATATCATTGATAAATCGGACAAGATGCAGTCGCGGGCTTTGGATGGTAGCCATTTGTATCGGGCTTGAGAAGTGGCGACTGCTCATTTCGCCATCATGAGATTATCCGGCCTTTTGTTTTGCTGACTTCCTTGCAGCGGGCTTTGTAGCAGGCCTGGATTGAGTCGCAACACGTGATGCCTTTTTTACGGCTTTCTTTGCCGCTGATGAGGTTCTCCGTGATGGCAAATCGAATCGTCGTTCTAATCCCGCCTATTGTGCATGGTGGCAATACAGCTGGCAATGATAGTTAATGGAAATAAAAAAGCTCGGCGGGGAGCGCTGGAAATGATGTCCGGTGCGGGAAGCTTCACGCGTCCGAAAATACGGCATGATGTCTTGAGTTGGACTGAAGTCGGACTGAATGGCGTACCGGAGGTACACCGTTGTAGTTTTCCAGTACGACGGTAAAGAGGCAAGGAGCCGCGTGGACCGCAAGCTATGGTCACTACTCGCTGCGGGCGTGGTCAGAAGGGGGAATGCCTGCGCTTCTGACGCAGGCATTGTTCCTTAGGGCAGGAGCTTACTTTTGCGGCAGGATGACGGTGTCGATTTCATGAATGACGCCGTTATCCGCCATGACGTCGCTCTGGATGACATTTGCGTTTTCGACAGTAACTTTGCCGTTGTCCGACGTGAGAGTGACTTCATCTCCCTGTATGGTTTTCACCTTGCCGGGTTTGACATCCGCTACGGCGATCTTTCCAGGCACCACGTGATGGGTCACGACTTCGGCCAGTTTTTCCTTATCTTTCATCAGGTCGTCCATGGTGCCAGGGGGAAGTTTCTTGAACGCGGAATCGGTTGGGGCAAACACCGTGTAGGGTCCCGAGTTCTTGAGTTTGTCGGCTACGCCAGATTCCTGGGCTGCAGAGATAAAAGTCTTGAACGTGGCTGCCGTGGAAGCAGTTTCGATCAGGTCGGCCGCCCAGCTGGCAGAGCTGGCAAGCGACAAGGCAACGGTCGATGCGATCGCAGCGATAATTCGCTTCATGTTGGCTCCTTGTAGTGAAGAAATAAAAGGGCTATGCGCGGCATCGATGGAGCCGCAACTCTGGCGGCGTATCGCGTCATGCAAGTCAGTTTGCATTTGTCCGATAAAGTTCCATTTTGGTCATACAAAGATGTTGATACATTGGATTTTCAGAAATGCATGCAATGCGACCATGCGTTACACGTAATCATGAACTCTCAGGATTTGATTTCTCTCGGAAAATTTAGTTTGTTTAAAGGTAAGCTTCGGTAAACACGCCGAAGAAGCAGTGTACGTACCCTTCAGAAACTTGGATTTTCTTCGATAGGGTAAGTAGATTAATCCGTATCTGCTGACCGGCATGCGCTCAGGTATCGCGGTTTAACAAACATTTTCGGAGTTCATCCATGCTTATCAACTGCGTTGCATATCAGCACGGAACGCGTCTGGCCGATGTTGCCATGGGCGAAATCAGCACTTATCTTCACCGCCCAGATTGCTTTGTCTGGGTCGCCTTGAAGGATGCGGAGCCCGATGAACTCAAGTACATGCAGGATCAGTTTTCATTGCATGAGCTGGCTGTGGAGGATGCGTTGCATGGCAACCAGCGACCCAAGATTGAAGAGTATGGCGAATCGTTGTTCGGTGTCATGCACACGGTGGAAATGGTCGGCGGCGAACTCGTTGTTGGCGAACTGGACGTGTTTGTCGAGGAAAACTATGTCGTGTCGGTACGCAATCACAGCACCCAGGGATTTCTGGGTGTGCGGGCACGTTGCGAGCGCGAGCCGCAACTGCTGAAGCAGGGATCCGCATTTGTGTTCTATGCGCTGATGGATGCCGTAGTCGATCGCTATTTTCCCGTCCTTGATGCCATTGAATCCGAGCTGGAATTGATCGAAGAAAATATCTTCGCCAGCGGTACCGAACGCGCCAATATAGAGCGGCTCTATCAGCTCAAAAGCAAGGTGACGACACTCAAGCACGCGGTCACGCCGCTGATGGAAGCGGTCGGCAAGCTGTATGGCGGACGTGTCCCGCACATCTGCGTCAATACGCAGGAATACTTCCGCGATGTGTATGACCATCTGTATCGCATCAATGCATCGATCGATACCATCCGCGATACGATAGGCACCGCAATTCAGGTCAATCTTTCCATGGTGGCAATCAACGACAGCGAAATCAATAAGCGGCTCGCAGCATGGGCTGCAATCTTTGCCGTCGCGACCGCTTTCGTCGGCATATGGGGGATGAACTTCGAGGTCATGCCGGAACTGCACTGGAAATACGGTTATCCCGCAGCAGTCGGCTTCATCACGCTGCTATGCGCTTATCTGTACTATCGTTTCCGCAAGGCAGGATGGTTATAGCGGATCGACCAGCAGATATCAAGGCAATGTCAATCCAACACCTGGCCTACGCGGATGCGTGGCAACCGGGTGCTCCAAGCAGATGACGCGATGCGTCGCGAATCTCCCGTATGACCGCAGCCTGGATCACCGGATGCATTCCCAAGGCGACGTGACCGATCGCATGGAATTCGATGTTCTTCGCCCCATCAAGATGGGATGAAGTTTGCGGTGAAATGATATTGTCGTGATGCGAATAGAGCGATACGAAAAGGCGATATACCTGCGCATCTTCGTCATTGGTCAACTGACGCAACCAGTCGCTGGCAAGGCCTTCCTCTTCGGTGGCCGTCCAGCGCATCTGCTGTGTATTGATGCCGACGCCAAAGTGGGCCAGCGCTGTGCCATGGTGCGGGGTGCCGAGGGTAATGACCTTTGCAATATGTGCGCTGCCATAATCGCGCAGATAAGCACGCGTCGCCAGGCCGCCCATGCTGTGCGCCACGATGACCAGTTGTTGCTGGCCGGTCTTTTGGCATAAGACCTCCACCGCTTCATGAATCTGTACGGCATAGTCGTCGATACTGCCAATCACCGGTTCCATATCGATTGCATGATGAATGACATGCGCATTTGATAAGGCTTTGCTCATGGAATGCCAGTAGCCGCTGTTGCAACCGTATCCATGCACCAGTAAAACCGGTAGCCCTTGCGGGTGGTCTGGTACGCGCGTCGAGAAGCTACGGAAGGGCATGGTCCAGGATGAGGTGATCATGGACGCGCTGAACTCGCCCATGAACAGGTGGACTGTGTCCCATAAGCCAATCCGATATTGCGCAGGCAATTGACTGCGTGTACGCGAGGCCATCACAAAGTTGTTGATCGAGATTGCCATGCGTACCAGGACGACCGACAGTGCACTTGAAACCACTGCGCTCGTTATCCCTGCGCCTGACCAAACGTGGCGGAACAGAAAATAGAGAGCAATGGCTGCCAGCAACTGCAATGCCAATAAGAATCGTGTAATCCGTGAAACCATGCGTCAGAGTGTAGGCAACGGCGATGCCGGCTTTCCTGTCAGTTCGGTAGCCAGTCCGCTTGCCAGCTTAGCGGTGATTCCGTAGATCGACAACTGGGGATTTGCGCCAATCGATGTGGGGAACAAGGATCCGTCGTGAACCGACAGGTTGGCGACATTGTGATAGCGACCCTCTGAGGAGACAATCCCCAGCTTGCGGTCGTCGGACATGATGCAGCCACCCATGACGTGCGCCGATGCGACACGCGTTTTCAGCGGCGTATAGGCCAGGTCTTGAATCGCCTTGCGAGCGCTGCTCCAGCTCGAATAGCCTTCCGCTTGCTCGTGGACCGGGTAGACGGTTCTGGCCCCGGCCGCAAACTGTATCTCTGCCATGCTCAGCATGGCTCGCCGGACGCCATCCCAGACAAAATCCGAGATCGGATAATCCAGTACAGGCGAACCGTCGTTACGCAATGCGATGGAGCCTCCAGGGGAATCCGTATGGAAGCCATCGCGCAACAGGGCCAGCAAGGCATGCGTGCGGGCAAACTCTTTCATCATGGCAGCATGTTGTTTCCCAAACCCGCTCATTGTGGACGCAAACAATAACGGGTGGAGCGGTGGTGCTTCAAGCTTGTAGCCTATCGGTCCATCGATCGGCTGCGTCTCCAGAAAGTGGTCAGAGTAAATGGTCTGCGGTGCGCCGGCAAAGCCGTCGACCTGGTGATCGTGCAATGCGGCTGAGATAAGCGTGGGATGCAGGAACGTGCGCTTACCCAGCAATCCGTTCGGGTCAGGCGCTTTTGAGCGCATCAGCAGTGCCGGCGAATTGATGGCACCCCCGGCAACCACATAGTGTTTGGCGCGGACCTGAATGGTTCGCCCGGTGGCCGCCAGACCGCTCGCGTCCATTGCCACGCAGGACAAGCCGCTGACCTTATCGCCGCTGAACTGAAGTCTATCCGCACGCGTACGGGCCAACAAGGTTGCACCGTGTGACAGTGCGGAGGGAATCGTCGTGACCAGCATCGACTGCTTGGCATTGGTCGGACAGCCCATGCCACAGTAACCGAGGTTCCAGCAGCCTTTGACGTTGCGCAGGATAGCGCCGACAGGAATGCCGAGTTGCACCGCGCCTCGGCGGAGCAAATCATTGTTTTCATTTGGCGGCGCCGTCCACGTACCAATGTGAAGGCGGCGTTCCATCATTGCAAACCAAGGCGCCAGTGCCTCCGCGGAATACGCGTGCAAGCCGAATGTTTTTTGCCAATAGGCGAGCGTGGCCGGCGGTGTTCGAAAACTCGACGTCCAGTTAACCGTCGTCGAACCGCCCACGCTGCGTCCCTGCAGGATATTGATCGCTTTGTCTTTTGTCTTGCGTGCGGCGGATTCCTGGTACAGCGTTGGATACGCATCGGCTTCACGCATTTTGAAGTCGCGCGACGATTTGAGCGGACCTTCTTCAATCAGCACCACCTTGAGCCCGGCAAGCGTGAGAATTTCAGCCGTCACGCCGCCGCCTGCACCCGTGCCGACGATCGCAACATCCGCGTCGAACGTGCGATCAGCTGTCAGTGTCGAGGCATCGATCACGTTCCAGCCGGCGGCAAGTCCTGCCTGGATCGGATCGGGAATAACAGGTGAGGAAACATTTGATGTCATGCAGGCCCCGGACGCGATTCAAACAATTCAGCGCAACTCTTTCAATGGGCCTGGATAACCGATCGATGCCCAGTTGGACGCGTCGGCATACCAGGGCCCGATGATCAGGTCGTGTAATGCGTGGTAAGCGGTCTGCAGTAAGCCGATGCGGCTGTGACGCCAGCTTTGCAGAAAGGCTGTCACGTCTTCGGGACGTGCTTTCTCCCATTCATCCGGCACGCCGGCGAGAAAGCGGCGCGTGGGGCCGAGGGTCAGCAATGCAAACAAATCCTGAATTTCTTTTTGCGTGGTGAGTGGCAAGCCGGCAATGGCATCTCCCACCAGGGAAACGGCACGATCTCTTTCCGCAGGGGCAGCGTCGATGTTGCCGACCATGACCGGTGCAATAGCCGTCAGCGCGGATCGCGCTTTTTCATCCAGAGTGAAACGCGCCGGTGGGGCAGATGGCTGCAATGCGCGGTAAATGCCGCCGGCGGTCGCGAGCGCCAGTGTGCCGATCAGGCCGGTCTTGAGGAAGCTGCGACGGGATGGATGAGGAAAAGTGCCTGCCATGTCTCGATCGGAAATGGGTTTGATCGAGTGTACTCCAATGAAAGCACGAGTTTTTTAGACAATCTAGAGGCCAGACTCTAGATTGAAGCTTCATGCCCCCAAAGGAGTTTTCTTGCGGTACAAGGTCGAGTCCGACCTAAGCTGCAGCCTTGGATTTCACCGCTTGATCGGACACGCCGATTACGCGTGTACCTGCGATGCGGTCATGCAAAAACTGGCGGTTCGGATCAAGCAAGACCGTTAGGGTCCACAAGAGAACATTGGCAGCCGGGATCAGAATCAGCATCCAGCCTTTGGCGCCGGTAGCCCATGCTGCAGCAAATCCCGGCAATATCCACATCCATGCCAGAAGGTGGCGTCCCACAGCACGCTTGAAGCCGATTGCATTGCCGTCGGCCGTGACCAGTTTAATACGCCAGGTTTTCATGGCCAGCGTCTGGCCGCCGTGCGTCCAGAACCAGACGAAATACACGCCGATCACCAGGAACAGCCAAACCTGCGATATGTTGCGCAGATAGAGTGCGTGCCGTTGCTCAAGCATGGTGGAAAAGAGCCATTCGGAAACGAAGACGACACCGAACAGCAGCATGGATTCATACAACATGCTGGCGAGCCGGCGCCTCAGTGACGGTATTGCGGTAGTGTTCAACTTTGTACTTATTTGGAGGGTTGAGTAGCGGCCGGAATCGCGGATTGCGTGGTCGCCTGAGGCGTCACGGATTGTTCCAGCACGGGCTTGTGCGCCGATTTGATCGGAGGAATGGTTTTACTTGTTGCACTCTGGGCGCTGGGTGAGGGCAGGGTAGTCACTTTCTTCCTTGAAGCAGCAGCTTCAGCAAGCTTCTTTTTCTGCTCATCCGGCAACTGCTGATAACGCTCCCACTCCTCGCTCTTCTTGTCCGGTCCAAGTTTCTTGGCACGAGCATAGCTTTCACGCGCGATGCGTCGCTGCTCGGGGGTCAACTTGACCCAGTCGCGCATGCGTTCCTGTACGCGCTGCTGTTCATCCGGCTTCATGGAAGCGTATTTATTGCCGATGGCAAGCCACTTTTTCTTGCGAAAGCCGTCCATCTTGTCCCATTCACCAGCCAGGGGCGCGAGAGCCTGTTGTTGCGCAGGGTTGAGCTCTGCCCACAGCGGCTTGATGGCAACCTGAGATTTTGTGGGTGGGGATATCTGCGCGCCGTCCACTCCGTGCGCAGTCGTCGCTTGCACAGGACCAGGGGCAGCGGCTTCCTTCAGCGTGTCGGTGGGCGCTGCGATTGCGCCGAGCGCCGTTGCCGCAACTGCAGCCACTGAAATGACCGCTGCCCGCAAGGTGCGGGCAGCGTGAGACGATGTCTTACCGGTCATCTCAATCGCCTCGCTTCGCGAGGAACGCATTGAATCCATGATCGAGATAGGCTGATAAGGGAAGTTCATCCGACAGCACTTCAGCGTCGATTTCCGCTGTATCGGCAATGCGGCGCTTTTGCTCATATTGATACATGCCGGTCAGGCCAACAACCAGCACTACCAGCGGCACGGCGACGCCCATTCGTGCCAGCCAGGAAAGCCGGCTGCCTGGGAAGCCCGCTCCCGCCTGGCCGGACAGGATCGCTTGGGGGATGAAGGCGCGCAACGGGGCGACGGCATTCTTCTTGCGGGACAGTGCCAACTTGCGCGCACTGGCAAGCCGGTCGGTCGTCGACGATGGCAGATTGTCAAGGTTCTCGTTCAGTGCGTGGCGTACCTTGTACGCGAAATTGATTTCTCTGGTATTCATAAGGTGATTCCTTTGGCTCGCAACGCCTGGGCCAGCGTATGCGTCGCACGAGAACAGTGCGTTTTGACGCTGCCTTCCGAGCACCCCATTGCGGCGGCGGTCTCGGCTACATCCATATCCTGCCAATAACGCATCAGGAAAGCTTCCCGTTGACGCCCCGGCAGCTTCTGTATTTCTTGTTCGATAATTGCCAGCACCTGATCTCGCTCGACCTTGTCGGCGCTGGATTCGGCGGCTTGCGAACCTTCTTCGGCCTCATAGGTTTCCAGAACGTCATAGTTGTCGGCATCCTCGCTATCGCTCCCTAGCGAGGAAAACAGGCTGACCCAGGTGCTGCGTACCTTCTCGCGCCGGAAGTAGTCGTGGATAGTGTTCTGGAGGATGCGCTGGAAAAGCAGCGGTAATTCGGCTACCGGCTTGTCGCCATACTTCTCGGCCAGCTTGATCATTGCATCTTGGACAATATCCAGCGCCGACTCATCCTTCCTGACCGCGTACACGGCTTGTTTGAAGGCCCGGCGTTCCACGTTTTCGAGGAAGTCGGAGAGTTCTTTGTCGGTTGCCATTCGATGTGGCGGACTCCATATGTCTGGAAGCTGTGCGGCCGCGGAGGGCGCGTTGAAATAGGTGGGTTGCTTTACAGGCGGGCTACCCGTAAAACAGTGCGCATGCTAGCAAAAAAGACCCGTATTGTGCATAGTTTTTGCGGAAACCGCTTGATTTCTAACGGGTTTGCCGGAATTTAGCTTGACCAAAAGGGTGTGAGCTATTAACGTATCACTCCCTTCTCACCTTGAAGGAATTGTCTTGTCCCGCGGCGCATGATGCCGCTTTACGGCAAGACGCGCTTTACCTAAAAAGCTGTTTGCTCTAACCCACGCCACAAGCGTGAGAAATTCGTAACGGTATTTCAGATACCCCGGCTGAACGAGTCGCGTTAAGCGTCATTTTGAATCGCATCTACGGATGCGCAACGAGGTGGCGTGACCGCACAAAGAAGGGAAGCCCCGGCCCTGTCATCCCATGCGACTTCGCAAGGAAAGAGCATCCGATCAATCTCCAATGGACCTTGAAAGGAACCAGGCAATGAGTAGCAATGAAATCACCGGCGCGGAGATCGTCGTCCGCTGCCTCGCAGAAGAGGGTGTTGAGCACGTATTCGGTTATCCGGGCGGCGCAGTCCTCTACATCTACGACGCAATCTTCAATCAAGACAAATTCCAGCATATCCTGGTACGCCACGAGCAGGCGGCGATCCACGCGGCTGACGCCTATTCGCGCAGTTCGCAAAAGGTCGGCGTCGCCATCGTTACGTCCGGCCCGGGTGTCACCAATGCGGTGACCGGTCTGGCCACGGCCTACATGGATTCGATCCCGATGGTGATCATTTCCGGTCAGGTGCCGTCCAGCGCCATCGGCCAGGATGCATTCCAGGAATGCGACACGGTCGGCATTACCCGTCCGTGCGTCAAGCACAACTTTCTCGTCAAGGATGTCAAGGACCTCGCCTCGACGATGAAGAAAGCATTCTATATCGCCACTACCGGCCGTCCCGGCCCGGTGCTGGTCGATATTCCCAAAGACATCAGCATGCATAAGGCTGCATTCGAGTATCCGAAGGAACTCGAAATGCGTTCTTACAAGCCGGTCGACAAGGGACACGCGGGCCAGATCCGCAAGGCTGTGCAGCTGCTGCTGAACGCCGAGCGCCCGATGATCTACACCGGCGGCGGCGTGATTCTTGCGCACGCTTCCGGCGAACTCAACAAGCTGGTCGACAAGCTTGGCTATCCCTGCACCAACACCTTGATGGGTCTGGGCGGCTACAGGGCGTCGAGCGACAAGTTCGTCGGCATGCCGGGTATGCACGGCACTTATGAAGCCAACATGGCCATGCAGCACTGCGACGTGCTGATCGCCATCGGCGCGCGCTTCGATGACCGTGTGATCGGCAACCCGAAACATTTCGCATCGCATCCGCGCAAGATCATTCACATCGACATCGACCCGTCGTCGATTTCCAAGCGCGTCAAGGTAGATATCCCCATCGTCGGCAACGTCAAGGACGTGCTGGTCGAATTGCTGTCGCAACTTGATGCTGCCGAAACCAGGCCGAATGCGAATGCACTCTCTGCCTGGTGGCGCCAGATCAATGAATGGCGCGGCCGCGAGTGCCTGAAGTTTGAGACTTCCGATACCGTGATCAAGCCGCAGGCCGTGGTGCAGAAGCTGTGGGAAGTGACCAAGGGCGATGCCTTTATTACTTCTGACGTTGGTCAGCACCAGATGTGGGCAGCGCAGTACTACAACTTCGACAAGCCGCGTCGCTGGATCAATTCCGGCGGCCTGGGCACCATGGGTGTCGGCCTGCCATACGCAATGGGCGTGCAGATGGCCAACCCGGATTCGACAGTGGCCTGTGTCACTGGTGAAGCATCGATCCAGATGTGCATCCAGGAACTGGCGACCTGCAAGCAGTATCACCTGACGCCAAAGATCATCCTGTTGAACAACCGCTTCCTCGGCATGGTGCGCCAGTGGCAGCAGATCGATTACGGCTCGCGTTATTCCGAGTCGTACATGGATTCCCTGCCGGACTTCAACAAGCTTGCGGAATCTTTCGGCCACGTCGGCATGAAAATCGAAAACCCGGGCGATGTCGAAGGTGCGCTGAAAGAGGCATTCGGCATGAAAGACCGGTTGGTGTTCATGAACTTCATTACGGATCAAACAGAAAACGTCTGGCCGATGGTGAAAGCCGGCAAGGGCTTGACTGAAATGCTTCTGGGTTCGGAGGATCTGTAATGCGTCACATCATTTCTGTACTGCTCGAGAATGAAGCGGGCGCCCTGTCGCGCGTGGTGGGCCTGTTTTCGGCCCGCGGATACAACATCGAAACCCTGACCGTTGCACCGACCGAAGATGCGACCTTGTCGCGCATGACCATTGTCACCAGCGGTTCGGACGACGTGATCGAACAGATCACCAAGCACCTGAACCGCCTGATTGAAGTGATCAAGGTGGTCGACCTGACGGAAGGCGCACATATCGAGCGTGAACTCATGCTCATCAAGGTCCGTGCCGTCGGCAAGGAGCGCGAAGAAATGAAGCGTACTGCGGATATCTTCCGCGGCCGCATCATCGATGTCACCGAGAAGACTTACACCATCGAACTGACGGGTAACAAATCAAAGCTCGATGCCTTCATTGAATCGATCGACCGTACCGCCATCCTCGAAACCGTCCGTACCGGCGGCTCGGGCATCGGCCGCGGCGAGCGCATTCTCAAAGTCTGATACTGCAACCAATAACACCATCATTACCTGTTAGGAAGATACATGAAAGTTTTCTACGATAAAGACTGCGACCTGTCCCTCATCAAAGGCAAGAACGTTACGATCATCGGTTACGGCTCCCAGGGTCACGCACACGCGCAGAACCTGAACGATTCCGGCTGCAAGGTCACCGTTGCACTGCGCAAGGGTGGTGCTTCGTGGGAAAAAGCAAAGAACGCCGGCTTGAACGTGATGGAAGTCAACGAGGCGGTCAAGGTTGCCGACGTCATCATGATCCTGCTGCCGGATGAGAACATTGCCCAGGTTTATAACGAAAACGTCGCACCGAACGCAAAGCAGGGCGCTGTGCTCGCATTCGCTCACGGCTTCAACGTGCATTACGGCCAGGTTGTGCCGCGTGCCGACCTCGACGTCATCATGATTGCACCGAAAGCCCCGGGTCACACTGTTCGTGGCACCTACACCCAGGGCGGCGGCGTGCCGCACCTGATCGCCGTATACCAGGACCAGTCCGGCAGCGCCCGTGACGTCGCTCTGTCGTACGCAATGGCCAATGGCGGCGGCCGTGCCGGCATCATCGAAACCAACTTCCGTGAAGAGACCGAGACCGACCTCTTCGGCGAGCAGGCTGTGCTGTGCGGCGGTGCCGTTGAACTGATCAAGGCTGGTTTCGAGACCCTCGTTGAAGCCGGCTATGCGCCGGAAATGGCTTACTTCGAGTGCCTGCACGAACTCAAGCTGATCGTCGACCTGATCTATGAAGGCGGTATCGCCAACATGAATTACTCGATCTCCAACAACGCGGAGTACGGCGAGTATGTGACCGGTCCGCGTGTCGTCACCGAGGACACCAAGAACGCCATGCGTCAGTGCCTGAAGGACATCCAGACCGGCGAATACGCAAAGAGCTTCATCCTTGAAAACAAGGCTGGCGCACCGACGCTGATTTCCCGCCGCCGTCTGAATTCCGAGCACCAGATCGAGCAGGTTGGTGAAAAGCTGCGCGCAATGATGCCCTGGATCAAAAAGAACAAACTGGTCGACCAGTCCAAGAACTAAGAAAGCCAGGTCGACGCTCACGTTCTTGTAACAGCGTCAGATAATCATTACCATCCAGCAAACATTCAGTTCGCTGTGATTGCGTAAAATGCATGGGGCCGCAATGTGCGGCCCCATTTTTTTGGAGGTGTTTATGCGACGTGCCCAGATTGGTTTTCTGATTTGCCTGCTTTCAGCCAGCCTGAATAGTGCCTATGCGCAGCATGCTACGCCATCCACCCCGGTATCTCCCCAAGCCCCTGCACAGATGACAGGGACGTTGGTCATTATTCCCGCCTATGGCGAAGTGCGTTATCCAAACGATGAGGCGCGTGCGACATTCATGATCGAGGAGCAAGACAAGGACAAGTCGGCCGCTGCTTCCCGCGTCAACCAAAAAATGAAGCAGGGTACGGAAATCGTGCGCAAGGAAGACCCTCAGGCACAGTTGAAAACACGTGGTTATTACACTTACCCGGTGTATGCCGACGAGGCACAGCCGCGAACGACCAGCAAGGCACGGCAGCCAGTCGGCTGGCGTGTCGGCCAATACCTTGATGTGACGACAATGAATCTGGCGGGATTGCCGAAGACGGTCGCGGCTGCACAAAAGTTGCTTGCGTTGAATGGCCTTTCCTTTGGTCTGTCACCGGGAAGCAATCGGAAGCTTGAAGAGCAACGTATCGCCGCCGCATATCAGAACCTGACTGAGCGGGTTGCTGCGGTTGCCAAGGCCATGGGGCGCAACGTCGCCGATGCAATGATGGAGACGGTAGATTTTGAGGCATCGGGTGCTTATGCCCCGCAGGATGCGATGATGGCGAAAAATATGCGTGCTTCCGCCATGGAGGCTGCCCCAGTGGAAGAGCCGAGCTTTGAGCCGGGTGAAACGACACTCAACATGCGCGTGGTTGGCAAAGTGCGTTTTCGATAAACATCGATTTCCATGTCGAGGATAGTGATATCCCTCATACGCCTATACGATTAGCTTCACGATGAGGATGCACACTTATTTTGCAGGTTACATTTAATGCCCAGTCGTCTAGAATAGCCACGCTTTGAATTTTCATTGACAGAATGCATCAAAAACGCGCGGCGGTTCATGGCGAAATGGAAACCTCATCGCAAGGCGGTGCCGGTCAACAATTAGCTTAATTATTTCTACTTTTATTTAGACGGAATCAGCATGGCAACCTTCAATCGTCGCAAGGCGAAAAGCAGCGCCGGGTTATTCCCCAAGGCGTCGCGTTTTGGCAGGCGGGCTTCCATTCATGCTGCGCAGCGTGACGGCGTCGACGATGACAATCTTGCCGTCACACAGGCGCCGCGTCGTCGCGGTATCTACCTGTTACCCAATGCATTCACGACAGCCAATCTGTTCTGCGGCTTCTTTGCCATTGTCATGGCCATGAACCTGAAGTTCGATCAGGCTTCGGTCGCCATCTTTGCTGCCATGCTTCTTGATAGCGTGGACGGACGCGTAGCCCGGCTTACGAACACCCAGAGCGAATTCGGCGCGCAATATGACAGTCTGTCGGATATGTTGTCGTTCGGCGCGGCACCGGCGCTGATCGTGTATGAATGGTCGCTGCGCGGCATGGGTAAACTCGGCTGGCTGGCTGCATTTGTGTATTGTGCGGGGGCGGCACTGCGTCTTGCACGCTTCAATACCAATATTACTGTTGTTGATAAACGGTATTTCCAGGGTTTGCCTAGCCCGGCCGCCGCAGCGTTGGTGACTGGGTTTATCTGGCTGATGGATGACCTGCGCTTCGTCGGCACTGACCTGACCTGGTTCGCCTGGACGATTACCTTGTATGCCGGACTGACGATGGTGACTAACGTCCCGTTCTATAGTTTCAAAGAAATCAATTTTCGCAAGTCGGTACCGTTTATTGCCATCTTTGTCATCGTCCTGATATTTGTACTGATATCCAGTGATCCGCCGAAGGTCCTGTTCGGCATGTTCGTACTGTACGGGCTTTCCGGCTATGTGATTTATTTCTGGCGGCTGTTCAAGGGGAAGCCGGTCAGCATTGTGGATACCAGTGAGCATGACGTAATGGACCACAAGGATTGATGGATAGATAGTCAAGATGCAAGGCGCCGGCCATGCCGGCGCCTTCGTTTTCAACGATGCCACGAAATACCCTTGGGCCATGGATACATCAAAGCATTGCACTTTTCCATGAATCCGCTTATAGTTTTTCGCATGTTCCGCGAAATCCACATTTCCGCATCCGCTTTTTTCGGCGGCCTCCTGCTAGGCCTGCTGCTACTAGTGCGTTAACGCGCGCTAAATCCCATACCCCCACAATTCGCGTAGTTTCTGGCTCCTGCCATTCACGGCAAGGGCAGGCGAAAACCCATTGACGACGATCCGATTTCCGAATTTTCCTGACAGGAGTGCAGCATGGCCGACAAACTGATTATTTTCGATACCACCTTGCGAGACGGCGAACAGTCGCCTGGCGCCTCGATGACCAAGGATGAAAAAATCCGGATTGCGAAGCAGCTGGAACGACTGCGTGTCGACGTCATTGAAGCCGGATTCGCAGCGGCGTCACCTGGCGATTTCGAATCGATCAAGGCCATCGCCGGCATTATCAAGGAATCCACAGTCTGCTCGCTCTCCCGTGCGAACGACCGCGATATTTCCCGCGCGGCGGAAGCCCTTGCCGGTGCCGAGCGCAAGCGCATCCATACCTTCATTGCGACCTCGCCGCTGCATATGGAAAAGAAGCTGCGGATGACGCCCGACCAGGTGTTTGAGCAGGCTAAACAGGCGGTTCGCTTTGCGCGCCAGTTCACCGACGATGTGGAGTTCAGCCCGGAAGACGGCAGCCGTTCGGATATGGATTTCCTGTGCCGCGTGATTGAAGCCGTTATCGCCGAAGGTGCCAGTACCATCAACTTTGCGGATACTGTCGGTTACGGTGTCCCCGAGCTGTACGGCAATATGATCAAGACCCTGCGCGAACGCATCCCCAATTCGGACAAGGCAATCTGGTCGGTCCATTGCCATAACGATCTGGGCATGGCCGTGGCAAATTCGCTGGCCGGCGTAATGATCGGCGGCGCGCGTCAGGTCGAGTGCACCATCAACGGCTTGGGCGAACGTGCTGGCAATACCGCACTCGAAGAAATCGTCATGGCGGTGCGTACCCGCAAGGACCATTTTAATCTCGACCTGTCGATCGACGCCGCGCAAATCGTCCCGGCATCCAAGCTGGTGTCGCAGATCACCGGATTCGCCGTTCAGCCGAATAAGGCGGTGGTGGGCGCAAATGCCTTTGCCCATGCGTCTGGTATTCACCAGGACGGTGTGCTCAAGGCACGCGACACCTATGAAATCATGCGTGCGGAAGACGTGGGCTGGACCGCCAATAAAATCGTCCTCGGCAAGCTCTCCGGCCGCAATGCTTTCAAGCAACGCCTTGAGGAGCTCGGGATCGAACTGGAGTCAGAAACCGAGGTGAATGCGGCCTTCGCACGCTTCAAGGAACTTGCTGATCGCAAGGCCGAAATCTTTGATGAGGACATCATTGCCGTTGTGGCCGATGAGCAGCACTCACATGATAAAGAATTCTACCGCTTTGTCTCGCTGGCACAGCATTCTGAAACCGGCGAGCGGCCGACAGCCAAAGTGGTATTTACCATGGACGGTAAGGAACTGACCTGCGCCGGCCAGGGAAATGGTCCGGTCGATGCGACTGTGCATGCGATCGAATCGGAGGCCAGGAGCGGTGCCGAGTTGCTGCTGTTCTCGGTGAATGCCATTACCACCGGTACCGAGTCGCAAGGCGAAGTGACAATGCGTCTGTCGAAGTCAGGGCGTATCGTCAACGGCGTCGGCGCCGATCCGGACATCGTTGTGGCCTCGGCAAAAGCTTACCTGTCGGCATTGAACAAGCTGCAATCCAAGGCGGAGCGCGTCAATCCGCAGTTGTGAACAGTTTGCACCGTTTTCTCAACCGATAGATAGCTCAACAAACAAGCGCCTCAGCGAGGCGCTTTTTTCTTTTAGCGCAGGCCGCGTGCGAATGGAAAACGCAGGTCGGGATCAAATCGTGGATCAGGACCATTCATCATTTGCCTGACCACGCCGGAGTGGTCGAAATGCACGTGCATCATGGAGTTCCAGACGTTGCTTTCCTTGTAAGGGTAGGTCCAGACTTCAAGGTCGCGAAGGGGCAGGTAACTGGTTTCAATCGGATAGCCGATGGTCCGCAGCACGGAATCCTTGGTTGCTTCGTCCACCTTGATCGAGGCGAATTTTTCATTGGTCAGGACCTGTTCAAAGGACATAACGCGCCCGGCAGTATCGATTCGCGCCAGATACGCCTTTTGCCCCCACGCACCAGCGCCATATTCAAAAATTTCGCCGCCCCCGATGTCCTTGATGCGATGCGTTGGTTCCCCGCGTTTGGCTATCACGTCAGCAGCGCTGTCACCGACATTGACCGGGGCCGGCATGATGGCTGCACAGCCGCCAAGCATGAACAAAATGGCAAGAACAGAGAGATATCCGGATTTTTTCATTTTTATTCCTTCGCCGGGAGCGGAGTATTCGCTGTGCCCCGAAATGCCTAAGTATTTGAATAAACGGGCCAATTCCTATATACTGCGCGTCTTGGTCGTTTGACCAAATTTTTTTGTTAATTGTTCACGGTGTGTTGTGGGTTGCGACTCCGTACACCGCATGTGAAAGGTAAGTCATGTCAGTAGAAAATATCAACAAGGCCGCAATCATTGCGGACAACGCTCGCGGTACCAATGATACCGGCTCACCGGAAGTGCAGGTTGCACTCCTGACCGCCCGTATCAACGAGCTCAACGGCCACTTCAAGGCACACGCAAAGGATCACCACTCCCGCCGTGGCCTGATCATGATGGTTAACCGCCGCAAGAGCCTGCTCTCCTACCTGAAGGGCAAAGATGCAACCCGTTATCGCGCCCTCATCGAGAAGCTCGGTCTGCGTAAGTAATCTGTTGCGGCACTCGCCAGATTTATAGAAGAAATGCCTGCGTCAGTTTCCTGATGCGGGCATTTTGTCATTTGGCGATTTGTAGAGTTTGTCGTGTGTGTCGTTGAATTCAGTTTCAGTCAGCGTTTGAATCAAAGCGTACGAAAATGAAAGATGGCTGGCCATGCGTGGCAGGCTATCTGTGGTGAGGCGAACGACAGCGCCTGAAAATCTGTCGGCAAAAATAGAAAGGAAACACCGTGTTCAACAAAGTTACCAAGACCTTCCAGTACGGGCAGCATACCGTTACGCTAGAAACAGGTGAAATCGCCCGTCAGGCGTCCGGCGCCGTCGTGGTATCGATCGAAGATACCGTCGTGCTCGCAACCGTCGTTGCCCGCAAGGATGCCAAGCCAGGCCAGGACTTCTTTCCCCTGACCGTTGACTACGTCGAGAAGAGCTATGCCGCGGGCCGTATTCCCGGTGGCTTCTTCAAGCGCGAAGGCCGTCCATCCGAAAAGGAGACGCTGACATCCCGCCTGATCGATCGTCCGATTCGTCCGCTGTTCCCCGAAGGCTACCTGAATGAAGTTCAGGTCATCATCCACGTCCTGTCCGTCAACCCGGAAATCGATCCAGACATTCCCGCAATGATCGGTGCTTCCGCTGCGATCAGCGTTGCCGGTATTCCTTTCAGTGGTCCGCTGGGTGCTGCTCGCGTCGGCTATATCGATGGCCAGTACGTTCTCAATCCGACCGCAACGCAATTGCCGCAGTCGCAAATGGATCTGGTGGTTGCCGGTACCGAGCAGGCAGTGTTGATGGTGGAATCCGAAGCCAACCAGTTGTCTGAAGAAATCATGCTCGGCGCAGTCGTATTCGGCCATGAGCAAATGAAGGCGGTCATCGACGCCATCCATGAACTGGTGCGCGACGGCGGCAAGCCGGAAGTCCAGTGGGCTCCGGCTGCAAAGAATGAAGCGCTGATTTCCCGCGTCACCGAGTTGGCCGAAGGCAAGCTGCGCGAGGCATACCAGATCAAGGACAAGCAGGCGCGTACTGCCAAGCTGAATACTGTTTCAGCGGAAGTCAACGCCGCGCTGGCAGCCCAGGCTGCCGAAGCTGGCATGAACCCGCCGGATGCCGCCGAAGTCGGCAGCGTGATGTTCGATCTGGAAGCCAGGATCGTTCGTTCGCAGATTCTTGAAGGCGAACCACGTATCGACGGTCGTGATACGCGCACCGTGCGCCCGATTTCGATCCGTAACAGCGTGTTGCCGCGTACACACGGCTCCGCACTGTTCACCCGTGGCGAAACCCAGGCACTGGTCGTCGCCACCCTCGGTACTGCACGTGACGAACAAAAGATCGACGCCCTGATGGGTGAATACTCCGACCGCTTCATGCTTCACTACAACATGCCTCCGTTCGCCACCGGCGAAACCGGCCGCGTAGGTACACCGAAGCGCCGCGAAATCGGCCACGGTCGTTTGGCCAAGCGCGCCCTGCAAGCAGCGCTGCCGTCGCCAGAAGAGTTCAGCTATTCGGTTCGCCTGGTGTCCGAAATCACCGAGTCGAATGGTTCGTCATCGATGGCCTCGGTGTGCGGTGGCTGTCTCGCGCTGATGGATGCCGGCGTGCCGATGAAGGCGCATGTCGCCGGCATCGCAATGGGCCTGATCAAGGATGGCAGCAAGTTTGCGGTTCTGACCGACATTCTGGGCGACGAAGATCACCTCGGCGACATGGACTTCAAGGTTGCCGGTACTGCCAATGGCATTACCGCACTGCAGATGGACATCAAGATCCAGGGGATCACCAAGGAAATCATGCAAGTCGCTCTCGCACAGGCGAAAGAAGGCCGTATGCATATCCTCGCAAAGATGCAGGAAGCCATGCCGAACGGCAAAGTAGAGCTTTCCGATTTTGCGCCGCGTCTCATCACCATCAAGATCAATCCGGAAAAAATCCGTGACGTGATCGGCAAGGGTGGAGCGGTAATCCGTGCACTGACTGAAGAAACCGGTACCCAGATCGACATCAGCGATGAAGGCGTGGTCACCATCGCTTCCGTTGACGCCGCTGCGGGGCAGGAAGCCAAGCGCCGCATTGAAGAACTGACCGCGTCAGTCGAAGTGGGCAAGAGCTACGACGGTGTCGTGCTCAAACTCCTCGACTTCGGTGCGATCGTTCAGGTCATGCCGGGCAAGGACGGTCTGTTGCACATCAGCCAGATCGCCAATGAACGTGTGAACGCCGTTGCTGATTACCTGAAGGAAGGTCAGCAGGTTCGCGTCAAGGTCCTCGAAACCGATGACCGCGGGCGCCTGAAGCTGTCGATGAAAGCTGTCGCCGCTGAAGAAGCCGGTGCAGCACAGCAGCAACAGCAACAGCAGTAATACGACAAGCAAAAGGGTTTGCCGTCTACCAGGCAAACCGCGCTTGATAAAAACCGCCCACGGAGCAATCCCGGGCGGTTTTTTATTGACGGTACATTTGAACGGCGACGCGTGCGCCCCGCGTGCAAAGCACGTCAGCTCACGCCAATCCGTTTGCCATCGAGCCAGTGGGGTGCCGACGTACATTGGAACGATGTCGCTGCATCATAGTCGTTCGCCGCCGGGGTTGAAAAGAATTGAAAGGCATTCTTGCCGCGTTCCTTCGCGCCATACATCGCGTTGTCAGCATTCTTCAGCAGAGCGGTTGACGTGGTGCCGTCTTCAGGATAAATGCCGATACCGATGCTGACGCTTAAGCGGCATTCCGTTCCGTTGATCATGATCGGTCGTGCCGCTTCATGCAGCAGCTTCTGTGCGACTTCGGCGGCATAACGGCCATGCCCCAGCTCTTCGATCAGTACATAGAATTCATCGCCACCCATGCGCGCGATCTTGTCCGTCTCTCGAAGGCAGTTGCGCATACGTTTGGCAATTTCGCGCAACACATGGTCACCCGCATCATGGCCCAAGGTATCGTTGATTTCCTTGAATTTGTCGAGATCCAGAAACAGTACCGCAAACCTGTTGCCATGGCGCTGCGCATTGCGCAGCGCGAGATCCAGATATTCCTTGAACAGAAAGCGGTTGGGCAGGCCGGTCAGGCCGTCGTAATGTGCAAGATAGCGAATCCGTTCTTCCGAGGCACGGCTTTCGATGGCGATGCCGGCGAGGTCAGTGCAGATGCTAAACAGTTGGAGATCTTCCAGGGTCGGTGACGTAGCTTCACGCATGTACAAGGCGAAGGTGCCCAGCACTTTCCGGTTACGACCAAAGATTGGCCATGAGGCGCATGCCTTCAGGCCGTGCGTCAGGGCCACTGTACGGTGTTCTGCCCACAACGGATCGGTCTCGATATTCTTTACGATCACGGGTTCGCCACGATATGCGGCCGTCCCGCAAGACCCTTTGCCGGGGGTCGCCGGGAGTTCGCCTATGCCACTGAGATAGCTTGGCGGCAAGCTTGGCGCGATGGGTGCGCCAAGCACGTTGCGCTCCGCATCCAACTGCATAATGGCGCACAGCCCGCGCTCCGACTGACCCTCTACGAAGCGTGCGATTTCCGTCAGGATTTCCGGTAGCGCGACGCCGGTCGCTACCATGTTGAGGATGCGGTTTTGTCCAAGTTGTATGGCTTCAGCCCGTTTGCGTTCCGTGATGTCCCGCACGACAACCTGAAGAGCAGGCGCATCGTCAAAAATCACTTTACTGATACCGATTTCGACATTCAGCGTCGCACCGTCCGGACGGGTCCAGCGCTGCTCGACAAAAGAGGGCGGCGGCACATCGGATCGACCGTGGTACGCGCATTCCCGAAACAGGGCATGGAAGTCGGCATCAATAAAATTGAAGATGTTCCTGCCAAGCAGTTCGTCGGATTTGCTTACGCCGAACAACCGAAGTGCAGCACGATTCAGCAGCGCCAGAGCATCATGCTGGACCACCAGGATGGCTTCCGGCGACAAGTCCACTAGCTGGCGGTAACGTCGCGCGCTGTCCTTCAACATCGCCTGTGTCTGCTTGAGTTCGGAGATGTCGCGGATAAACGCTGTGAACACAGGCTTGTTGTCCACAGTCACCGGCACCACCGCCATCTCGACTGGAAAAAGCGAGCCGTCTGCGTGCTGAGCCGTCACTTCGATCCGGCGATTAAGAAGGGTACTTTCGCCGGTAGCAAGATAACGTTTCAGGCCTTGTTGGTGATGCTCCCGCCACTCGGCTGGAATGATGACATCTGCCAGCTTTTTGCCGATGACATCGGTGCTGGCGTAGCCAAACGTCTGTTCCGCAGACTGGTTGAAGCTAATGATTTCACCAAGATGGTTGATCGATACGATGCAATCCAAGGCGGCAGTGAGAATGGCGCCATTGATTTTCTCTTGTGCGTTGACGTTGTCTTTCGATTCACGGGAAGCGACGTGCTCCAGGTCGGCAAAAATGCCGGCCATACGCAGGGCGCGTCCGCATTCGCCGCGTTCGATGACCTTGCCGCTGATCTCGATATGGCGCCACCCCAATTGACTGTCTTGCAGGCGTAGCCTGATGCGGTGCATCGCTCCGTCATTGTCCACTCCGCCGCGCAATGCTTCATGGAGTTTTCTGTAAAACGTCGGCTTGTCAGAATCATGGATCAACGTTGCCAGCGTAGCGGTGCGCCACACTGTGCCATTTCCCGGGATGAGCGACTTGAGTTCTTCAGTGACGCGGCCGTTCAAATACAAGCGATCATCAGCTATTTGCCAATCAAATGCGATCTGGCTGGCAGCGGCAAGCGCGAGGCTGATACTTTCATCAAGCAGGAGGGGGGAGCCTGCACGCAGCGTATTGCTAGTGACCGACACTGAAGGGGAAAGGCACTGCATAAGGTTTGCCTGCACGAAACTGTATTGCCATTTGGAAATAAAATCCGGTTGAATAGTTCCCAATGTTTTTGTAACTGTTTCAGGCATTTTCGTTACAACTTTATCTTTAGTGTTTGGCATGCGAATTGGCATGGAGCAATTAAGATTGTCCGGGCTCTGATCTTCTGCATTGTTGCGTGTAGTCAACTAAATGCAGGCGAAATTGCGCCTTGGCGCAAACATCGGTCTATGGGCGATAAAACTGAATTTCGCGTCTGACGTAGAATGCATTTCTGACCATTCAACTTTTATTCCGACCATGAGAGCTATCGAAATCACACGTCCCGGCCCTCCGGACGTTTTGCAACTTTGCGAGCGTCCTATCCCTTCGCTAAAAGAAGGCGAAGTGCTGATCAAGGTACACGCCGCAGGAATCAACCGCCCGGATGTCATTCAGCGGCTCGGTCACTACCCGGTGCCGCCCGGTGCGTCGGATTTGCCAGGGCTGGAGGTCGCGGGAGAAATCGTGGATGGTGATCTCAGCGTCGGGCCATTCAAAAAAGGCGACCTCGTATGTGCGCTTGTTCAGGGCGGTGGCTATGCAGAGTATTGCGCGGCTCCTCTCAGGCAGTGCCTACCCATTCCCAAGGGATTGAGTGCGGCCGAAGCGGCATCACTGCCTGAAACCTTCTTTACGGTGTGGAGTAATGTTTTCGATCGCGCAAATCTTTCCGCCAATGAGACACTGCTGGTACAGGGCGGCACGTCCGGAATCGGTGTCACTGCGATTCAGGTTGCCACTGCACTGGGCCATAAGGTGTTCGCCACCGCCGGAAGCGAAGACAAGCGACGCGCCTGTGAAGAACTCGGTGCGGTACGCGGCATCAATTACCGTGACGAAGATTTTGTCGAAGTAATCAAGACGGAAACGCAAGGCAAAGGTGTCAACGTCATTCTCGATATGGTGGCTGGTGACTATGTGGGGCGGGAAATCAATTGCCTCGCAGACGACGGCCGTATCGTCGTGATCGCTATTTTGGGTGGCGCAAAAGGCAATATTGACTTCGGGCAGGTATTGCGACGGCGCCTCAGCATTACCGGTTCGACGCTGCGTCCGCGCTCAGTCGAATTCAAGGAAGCCATTGCACGTAATCTGCAGACCCGCGTATGGCCGCTCATCGAAGCGGGACAGATCAAGCCTGTGATTTACCGGGTTTTTCCTCTGGAAGAAGCGGTCGCTGCCCACACATTAATGGAAAGCAGTACGCATGTAGGTAAGATCGTGCTTCAACTGCAGTAAATTTTCTGGTCTCCGGTCGCTGTTTGCGGAACATCAAAGGCCTGAATGCGGTCATAGTCAGTTGCTTGCGTTTGACCATCCCTGTTGCGCCGCGCTAAAATCAAGGGTTATTGAATTTTTAGGCCCTTATGCGTCGCAAACTAATTGCCGGAAACTGGAAAATGAATGGCAGTCTTGCTGCCAATGCCGTTCTGCTCAATGGACTTAAGGACGAAATTCGCGAAACGAAGAGTTCCGTCGCGGTCTGCGTTCCCGCTCCTTATCTCGCGCAGTGCCAGGCTGCATTGGCGGGCACTGCGATCGCCTGGGGAGCGCAGGATGTTTCCGTGCATGAGTCGGGTGCCTACACCGGTGAAATTTCCGGTGCCATGCTTGCCGATTTTGCGTGCACTTATGCCATCGTAGGCCATTCGGAGCGCCGTTCCTATCACGGTGAAACCAGTGAAGTCGTGGCAAAGAAGACCGAACGTGCGATCAAGTCGGGCCTGACGCCTATCGTGTGCGTAGGGGAGTCGCTTGAAGATCGCGAAGCAGGTCGCACCGACGCTGTGGTCGGCGAGCAGATCGATGCGGTACTGGCGTTGCTTGGGCCAGCGGATCTGGCGAAAATCGTCATTGCCTATGAGCCTGTGTGGGCCATTGGTACGGGCAGGACGGCAACGCCGCAAATGGCGCAGGACGTGCATGCAATGTTGCGCTCCCGTATAGCGGCCAGGAATTCCGCGGCTGCTGAAAACGTGCAGATTCTGTACGGCGGCAGCATGAAGCCGGACAACGCCGGCGAGTTGCTGGCGATGGCCGACATCGATGGTGGATTGATTGGTGGTGCATCATTGAAGGCTGCCGATTTCCTTGCCATTATCCGCGCTGCATAAACAGCACGGCAGAATTTTTACCTTATTGGAAAGTAACAAATGAACGCTTTGTTCACAGTCATCGTCGTAGTACAGGTCATTTCCGCTTTGACGATTATCGGCCTGGTCTTACTACAGCATGGCAAGGGTGCCGACATGGGCGCCGCATTCGGCTCCGGAGCTTCCGGCAGCCTGTTTGGCGCGACCGGGTCATCCAACTTCCTGTCCAAGTCGACCGGAGTTGCAGCTGCAGTCTTCTTTGGTGCCACGCTGGCCCTTGCCTTTATTGGAAATAACCGCGCACCTGTTAGTGGTGGTGTGATGGAAAACCTGCCTGTCGCACCTGCCGTGCCGAACGCGCCGGCAACGACTCCCGCGCCTGCCAATGCACCGGCGGCCCAAGGTAATGCGGCACCGGCACCGGTTCCTGCTGCACCAGCTGGCAATGCAGGTCAGGCAAACCAGATTCCAAAATAAATCTCGGTACAGCTTGGTAGTGAGCAATTGTGCATTGAACAAACGCTCCAAAACAGGTTAAAATAGCAGTCTTTGAGCCGACGTGGTGAAATTGGTAGACACGCTATCTTGAGGGGGTAGTGGCGAAAGCTGTGCGAGTTCGAGTCTCGCCGTCGGCACCAATAATTTGAAGCCAGCAAGGGATTTGCCCAAGCTGGCTTTTTAACGAGGAATCTTGGTTTGATTTGCCAATCATTCAACTAACCAACATCCGCTCCCATCGTGAACCTCGAAAACTACTTCCCCATACTTCTTTTCATTCTTGTCGGAATCGGCGTTGGTGTCGTACCGCAGGTGCTAGGTCGCGTACTGGCTCCGCATAAGCCTGACGCGCAGAAACTGTCGCCGTACGAATGCGGCTTTGAGGCATTTGAAGATGCACGCATGAAGTTTGACGTGCGCTACTACCTCGTTGCCATCCTGTTCATTTTGTTCGATCTGGAAACCGCGTTTTTCTTCCCATGGGGCGTCGCAATGCGAGACCTCGGATGGCAGGGCTTCATCACGATGATGGTGTTTATCGTCGAATTCATTGTGGGCTTCTGGTACATCTGGAAGAAAGGTGCCCTGGATTGGGAGTAAGACATGTCTATTGAAGGCGTATTGAACGAAGGCTTTGTCACCACCACTGCTGACAAGCTGATTAACTGGACTCGCACCGGCTCGCTGTGGCCGATGACTTTTGGTCTGGCCTGCTGTGCTGTTGAGATGATGCATGCGGGCGCTTCGCGTTATGACCTCGACCGTTTCGGGATCGTATTCCGTCCGTCGCCGCGTCAGTCCGATGTGATGATTGTTGCCGGCACACTGTGCAACAAGATGGCGCCGGCGCTACGCAAGGTGTACGACCAGATGGCCGAGCCCCGTTGGGTGATCTCCATGGGCACCTGTGCAAACGGCGGCGGCTATTACCACTACTCGTACTCTGTTGTGCGTGGCTGCGATCGCATTGTTCCAGTTGACGTGTATGTGCCCGGATGCCCGCCGACCGCCGAGGCGCTCCTGTACGGCATTCTCCAGTTGCAAAACAAGATTAAGCGTACCAACACCATCGCGCGATAAGAGGGCCGCTTAGAAAAGTGATATGACGACGAAAATTGAAACCCTCGAAGCTGCCTTGCGTAACGCGCTTGGTAGCCAGATCCAGGACCTGAAGGTGGCACTGGGCGAAGTGACGGTGGTTGTCGGTGCTTCCGATTATCTGTCCGCGATGCGTGTACTGCGTGATCATGCCGATCTGCGCTTTGAAGAGTTGATCGACCTGTGCGGCGTGGACTACTCGACCTATGGCGATGGCGCCTGGGACGGTCCGCGTTTTGCCGCCGTCAGCCACCTGCTGTCGGTCACTCACAACTGGCGTCTGCGCGTACGCGTATTTGCACCAGATGACGAAATGCCTGTGGTGGCCTCGTTGGTCGATATCTGGTCCGCCGCAAACTGGTATGAGCGTGAAGCGTTCGACTTCTTCGGCATCCTGTTCGAAGGCCACAACGACTTGCGCCGCATCCTCACCGACTACGGCTTCATCGGTCATCCGTTCCGCAAGGACTTCCCGGTATCGGGTTACGTCGAAATGCGCTACGACCCCGAACAGAAGCGCGTAATTTACCAACCCGTAACGATTGAGCCGCGTGAAATCGTTCCGCGTGTGATTCGTGAAGAGAAGTACGGGATGAAATAATGGCTGAGATTAAGAATTACACCCTGAACTTTGGTCCGCAGCACCCGGCAGCGCACGGCGTGCTGCGTCTCGTGCTGGAACTGGACGGTGAAGTGATTCAGCGAGCCGACCCGCATATCGGCTTGCTGCATCGCGCGACGGAGAAGCTGGCCGAGCAGAAGACCTTCCTGCAGTCCGTGCCCTACATGGACCGCCTGGACTACGTGTCGATGATGTGCAATGAGCACGGCTATGTGCTCGCCATCGAAAAGCTGCTGGGTATCGAAGTCCCGCTGCGCGCGCAGTACATCCGCGTCATGTTCGATGAGATCACGCGCATCCTGAACCACTTGCTGTGGATCGGCGCGCACGGTCTCGACGTTGGTGCCATGGCGGTCTTTCTCTACGCGTTCCGTGAGCGCGAAGACTTGATGGATTGCTACGAAGCCGTGTCAGGTGCACGCATGCATGCGGCGTATTACCGTCCGGGCGGCGTTTATCGCGATCTGCCTGATACCATGCCGCAGTACAAGGCGTCGGTAGTCCGTAATGAAAAGGCCATTCGCCAGCTCAACGAAAACCGCCAGGGTTCGCTGCTGGATTTCATCGAAGACTTTACCAATCGCTTCCCGGGTTACGTCGATGAATACGAGACATTGCTGACCGATAACCGCATCTGGAAACAGCGCCTCGTCGGTATCGGCGTTGTAACGCCCGAGCGTGCGAAGGCCATGGGTTTTACCGGGCCGATGTTGCGTGGTTCCGGAATTGCATGGGATTTGCGCAAGAAGCAGCCGTACGAAGTGTATGACTTGCTCGACTTCGATATTCCGGTTGGCGTGAATGGCGACTGCTATGACCGTTACCTGGTGCGTGTTGAAGAAATGCGCCAGTCCAACCGTATCATCAAGCAATGCATTGAGTGGCTGCGCAATAACCCGGGCCCGGTCATGATCGACAACCACAAGGTCGCACCGCCGTCCCGCGTGAACATGAAGTCGAACATGGAAGAGTTGATCCATCACTTCAAATTGTTCACGGAAGGCTTTCATGTTCCGGAAGGCGAAGCGTATGCCGCGGTGGAACATCCGAAAGGCGAGTTCGGCATCTACTTGATTTCGGACGGCGCGAACAAACCCTACCGCATGAAGATCCGTGCTCCGGGTTTCCCACACCTGCAAGCACTGGACGAGATGGCCAAGGGCCACATGATTGCAGACGCAGTAACGATCATCGGCACGCAAGACATCGTGTTCGGTGAGATTGACCGATAACCGCGCATACATTGCGCACGGATGGCTGACGATATGCTGTTAAGTCAAGAAGCGTACAAAAAAATCGATCGCGAACTCGCGAAATTCCCTGCTGATCAAAGGCAGTCCGCCGTCATGGCGGCGCTGGCGATCGCGCAGGATGAAAAAGGCTGGCTCCCGCCGGAAGTGCTGCTCGACGTTGCCAAATACATCGGCATGGCGCCGATCGCGGTGCAGGAAGTCGCCACGTTTTACAACATGTACAACACCAAGCCGGTAGGCAAGTACAAGATCTCGGTCTGTACCAACCTGCCGTGCCAGCTCTCGGGCGGTGAAAAAGCTGCTCACCACCTCAAAGAGCGTCTCGGAATCGACTACAGGGAAACCACCGCTGACGGCCAGTTCACACTGGTCGAAGGCGAATGCATGGGCGCTTGCGGCGACGCACCCGTCATGCTGGTGAACAACAAGCGCATGTGCAGCTTCATGTCGAATGACAAAATTGATGCGCTGGTAGAGGAATTGAAGAAATGACCAGCCTGCATAACCGCCATATCAATCCGCTGATCCTGGCCGACCTCGATGGCAATAACTGGCACCTCGCTGATTACGTCAAGCGCGGTGGCTATGAAGCGCTCAAGCGCATCCTGAACGAAAAGATCGCGCCGGAACAGGTCATCGCCGAACTCAAGGCGTCATCTTTGCGTGGCCGCGGTGGTGCCGGCTTTCCGACGGGCCTGAAGTGGAGCTTCATGCCGCGCCAGTTCCCGGGCCAGAAATACCTGGTCTGCAACACCGACGAAGGCGAACCGGGCACGTTCAAGGATCGCGACATCATTCGCTACAATCCGCATGCCCTCATCGAAGGCATGGCCATCGGCGCGTATGCAATGGGCATCACGGTTGGCTACAACTATATCCACGGTGAAGTCTGGGCCGAATACGCACGCTTTGAGGAAGCCATTGAGGAAGCACGCGCCGCGGGCTACCTCGGTGACAAGATCATGGGCAGCGATTTCAACTTCCAGTTGCATGCTTTCCATGGGTATGGCGCTTATATCTGCGGCGAAGAAACCGCGCTGCTCGAATCACTGGAAGGCAAGAAGGGCCAGCCACGTTTCAAGCCGCCTTTCCCGGCAAGTTTTGGCCTGTATGGCAAACCGACCACGATCAACAACACCGAAACCTTCGCGGCGGTGCCGTTCGTCCTGCGCATGGGCGGCGAAGCCTACGCGGCACTGGGCAAGCCCAATAACGGTGGCACCAAGATTTTCTCGATGTCCGGCGACGTGGCCCGTCCTGGCAATTACGAGGTTCCGCTCGGCACGCCGTTTGCCAAGTTGCTGGAACTGGCCGGTGGCATGCGAGACGGCAAGAAGATCAAGGCCGTGATTCCAGGCGGCTCGTCGATGCCTGTGCTGGCTGGTGATGTGATGATGGCGACCGACATGGATTACGACTCGATCGCCAAAGCAGGGTCGATGCTCGGCTCCGGCGCGGTGATCGTCATGGACGAGACGCGCTGCATGGTCAAGTCGCTGTTGCGCCTGTCGTACTTCTATTACGAAGAATCCTGTGGTCAGTGCACGCCATGCCGTGAAGGTACCGGCTGGCTTTACCGCATGGTGCATCGTATCGAACACGGCCAGGGCCGTGCGGACGACCTTGACATGCTGAACTCCATTGCCGACAACATTCAGGGGCGCACGATTTGTGCACTCGGCGATGCGGCGGCGATGCCGGTTCGTGCGATGGTCAAGGTTTTCCGCGACGAGTTTGAGTACCACATCGAGCACAAGCGCTGCATCGTTCCGGCTTACGTCTGACGGAAGTACGCAATACCCGGTACGCAGCGCGTTGCGTTCCCGAATTCGATTACAAGCGGTACGTATAACGTACCCTACAAATACTTAGGCAAATAGCCATGGTTGAAATTGAAATTGACGGCAAAAAAGTAGAGGTGCAAGAGGGCAGCATGGTGATGGACGCTGCCAACAAGCTCGGCACCTATATTCCGCACTTTTGCTATCACAAAAAACTGTCGATTGCGGCTAACTGCCGCATGTGCCTTGTCGAAGTCGAGAAGGCACCCAAACCCTTGCCCGCGTGCGCGACACCGGTCACCAACGGCATGATCGTTCGCTCCAACAGCGAAAAGGCGGTCAAGGCGCAGAAGAGCGTCATGGAGTTCCTGCTGATCAATCACCCGCTGGATTGCCCGATCTGCGATCAGGGTGGCGAGTGCCAGTTGCAGGATCTGGCTGTTGGTTACGGTCCGTCCGCGTCCCGCTACGAGGAAGAGAAGCGCGTCGTCGTCCCCAAGGATGCCGGTCCTCTGATTTCCATGCGTGAAATGGCGCGCTGCATTCATTGCACACGCTGCGTTCGTTTTGGCCAGGAAGTCGCCGGCGTCATGGAGTTCGGCATGCTGAACCGCGGCGAACATTCCGAAATCACGACTTTCGTCGGCAATAGTGTCGACTCCGAATTGTCGGGCAACATGATTGACCTGTGCCCGGTCGGCGCGTTGACGTCCAAGCCATTCCGCTACAGCGCCCGTACCTGGGAGTTGTCCCGTCGCCGTTCGGTCAGTCCGCACGACGGCTTGGGCTCGAACCTCATGGTGCAGGTCAAGGGTGGTAAAGTCATGCGCGTTCTGCCGCTCGAGAATGAAGCAGTCAACGAATGCTGGTTGTCGGACAAGGATCGCTTTTCCTATGAAGGCCTGTACAGCGCCGACCGTCTGACCGTTCCAATGATCAAGCAGGACGGCAAGTGGCTGGAAACCGACTGGCAGACTGCGCTTGAGTATGTTGCCCATGGTTTGCGTAACATTCGCCACGAGCATGGCGCCGATGCGATTGCTGCACTGGCCGCACCCTATTCGACACTGGAAGAACTGACCCTGCTGCAGAAGCTGGTACGTGGCCTCGGCTCCGACAACGTGGACTTCCGACTGCGCCAGTCCGACTTCAGCCTTGACGGCAAAGTCACTCCCTGGCTTGGTATGTCGATCGACGAATTCGGCCAGGCACAACGCGCGTTCGTGATCGGCTCCTTCCTGCGCAAAGATCATCCCTTGCTGGCCGCTCGTCTGCGCCATGCCGCCAAGCGTGGTGCCAAGGTCAGCATTCTGAACGCAACCGACGACGAGCTGCTGTTGCCGATCGCCAATCGCATGATCAAGGCACCGTCCGAATGGCTGTCCGGATTGAGTGAAGTTGTGGTCGCCATCGCTGCCGCCAAGGGAATCGCGGCACCGGCCGGCTTTGCCGGTATCGAACCGGGTGAAGTCGCCAAGGGCATCGCGGCCAGCCTGTTGTCCGGCGAACGAAAAGTAGTCGTTCTCGGCAATGCCGCTGCCCAGCATCCGCAAGCGTCGCAGCTACACGCTGCAGCCCAATGGATTGCGCAGAACACGGATGCCAAATTCGGTTACCTGACCGAAGCAGCCAATACGGTCGGCGGTTATATCGCCAACGCAATTCCCGGCAAAGGTGCCAACGCACTGCAAATGTTTGCACAGCCGCGTAAGGCCTATGTCGTGATGCACGCCGAGCCGGAGTACGATTGCTACGATCCGCAGGCGGCACGCGCCGCACTGAATCAGGCTGAAATGGTTGTCGTCATGTCGCCGTACAAGCACGGCGCCGAGTATGCCGACGTACTGCTTCCGATTGCGCCGTTCGCTGAAACTGCCGGCACCTTCGTTAACTGTGAAGGCCGTGCCCAGGGCTTCAACGGCACCACCAAGCCACTCGGCGAAACACGCCCGGCATGGAAGGTCCTGCGTGTCCTCGGCAACCTGCTCGATATCGGGGGCTTCAACTACGATACTTCCGAACAGATCCGCGTCGAGGTGCTCGGTACCAAGATGGCAGAGGAAGCCGATCTCGGCAGCAAGTTAAACAATGTGGTCAACACAACGCTGCAGGCGGCAAAGCCGAGCGAGGCTACGGAACTTGAGCGTATTGCCGATGTGCCGATCTACTTTACAGACGCCATCGTGCGTCGCGCCGAGTCGCTGCAATTGACGACCGATGCCAAGGCACCGAAAGCGTCGGTTTCAGTAATTCTCGCGGAGCAGCTTGGCCTTGCAGAAGGCGCGCAACTCAAGATCATGCAAGGGCAGGGCAGCGCCGTATTGCCGGTCGCTATCGATGTCACCTTGCCCGCCAACGTGGTCCGTGTCTCAGCCGCACACCCGAGCACCATCGGTCTCGGTGGCATGTTCGGCCCCATCAGTGTGGAGAAAGCGTAATGGATCAGCTGTTCCTGAACATTAACAGCACCGGCCAGAACCTCTTCGGGATGGTGTGGCCGCTGATCTGGACCATGGTCAAGATCGTCGTGATTGTCTTGCCGCTGATGGGTTGTGTTGCCTACCTGACGCTGTGGGAACGCAAGATGATCGGATGGATGCACATCCGCCTTGGCCCGAACCGTGTCGGTCCGGCCGGCTTGCTGCAGCCTATCGCGGACGCACTGAAGCTGCTGCTCAAGGAAATCGTCGTTCCTGCGCGCGCCAACAAGGCATTGTTCGTGATCGCCCCGATCATGACCATCATGCCTGCACTGGCGGCATGGGCAGTGATTCCATTCGGACCCGAGACCGTACTGGCCAACGTCAATGCCGGTCTGCTGTTTGTGATGGCAATTACTTCGATGGAAGTCTACGGCGTGATCATCGCCGGCTGGGCATCCAACTCGAAGTACGCTTTCCTTGGCGCCATGCGCGCATCGGCACAGATGGTGTCCTATGAAATCGCGATGGGTTTTGCCCTGGTTATCGTCCTGATGGTTTCCGGCAGCCTGAACATGACCGAGATCGTCATGGTACAGAGCAGGGGCTTTTTCGCTGACAAGGGTCTGACCTTCCTGTCCTGGAACTGGCTGCCGTTGCTGCCGATTTTCGTGATCTACGTGATCTCGGGCATCGCGGAAACCAACCGCCATCCGTTTGACGTCGTCGAAGGCGAATCAGAGATCGTCGCCGGACACATGGTGGAATATTCGGGCATGTCGTTCGCGATGTTTTTCCTCGCCGAATACGCGAACATGATCCTGATTTCCATGCTCGCATCGCTGATGTTCCTCGGCGGCTGGGCTGCGCCGGTGTCCTTCCTTGATTTCATCCCGGGCTGGATATGGCTCGGCATCAAGACATTCTTCGTTGTATCGCTGTTCATCTGGGCACGTGCTTCGTTCCCACGTTACCGCTACGATCAAATCATGCGTCTCGGCTGGAAAGTGTTTATTCCGCTGACGCTGGCTTATCTGGTGATCGTGGCGGCCTGGATACAGTCACCCTGGAACATTTGGAAGTAAAGAAAGAGGCTGATCGCTATGGAAGCCATCAAAGATTTTTTCGGCAGCTTGATGCTGCGAGAACTGCTCAAAGGACTGGCTCTGACCGGGCGTTATATGTTCGCCCGTAAGATTACCGTGCAGTTCCCGGAAGAGAAGACCCCCTTGTCGCCACGTTTTCGTGGCTTGCATGCACTGCGTCGTTATCCTAACGGCGAAGAGCGCTGCATCGCGTGCAAACTGTGTGAGGCAGTCTGCCCGGCAATGGCCATTACGATCGAATCGACGGAGCGCGACGACGGTACACGCCGTACCACGCGTTACGACATCGATCTGACCAAGTGCATTTTCTGCGGCTTCTGCGAAGAATCCTGCCCGGTCGACTCGATTGTCGAAACCGATATCCTCGAATACCACGGCGAAAAGCGTGGCGACCTCTACTTCACCAAGGAGATGTTGCTCGCGGTTGGCGATCGTTATGAAAAGGATATCGCAGCTGCCCGCGCAGCCGATGCTGCATACCGTTGATTTAGGCTGTCCTGGCCTGCGTAAAGCTGACTCACTTGGTCGATTATGGAATTTAAAACTGCTTTGTTCTACGCGTTCTCGGCGATTCTGATTTTCGCCGCGATCCGCGTCATCACCGCCCGGAACCCGGTACATGCCGCACTCTTCCTGGTCCTGTCGTTCTTCTCTGCCGCCGCGGTCTGGCTGCTGTTGAAAGCGGAATTCCTTGCCATTGTTCTCGTCCTCGTCTATGTGGGCGCGGTGATGGTGCTATTCCTCTTTGTGGTGATGATGCTGGATATCGATATCGGTAAAATGCGGGAAGGCTTCTGGGGATATCTCCCGCTCGCCGCTCTTGTTGGTGTCCTGATCGTGCTGCAGATGGCAGCCGTCCTGCTGCATGGCTTCTGGGCTCCCGAAACACAGGTGCCGGCGGTATCGGCCCACCTTGGTGATACCAAGGAACTCGGCAAGCTCATCTATACGCAGTACATCTACGCGTTTGAAATCGCTGCCGTGGTGTTGCTGGTCGCTATCGTCGCAGCCGTTGCGTTGACTCTGCGCCGTCGCAAGGACAGCAAGTATTTCAATCCGGCAGATGCGGTCAAGGTCAAGCGTAACGACCGTATCCGTATCGTCAGCATGAAGGCTGAGTCCGAGCGTGCCAACGGCGGCGGCAGTATCGGCGGTGTGCAGCCGGCTGCACCGGCCGCAGAAAAACAATAAGGGGAAACCACCGTGGCAATATCGCTCGCTCATTATCTGATTCTCGGCGCGATCCTCTTTGCGATCTCGATCGTGGGTATTTTTCTGAACCGCAAGAACATCATCGTGTTGCTGATGGCAATCGAACTGATGCTGCTGGCGGTGAACATGAACTTCATCGCCTTCTCGTATTACCTGGGCGATGCGGCCGGGCAGATTTTCGTTTTCTTCATCCTGACTGTGGCTGCCGCGGAATCCGCGATTGGTCTTGCCATTCTGGTGGTGCTGTTCCGTAACCTGGACACCATCAATGTGGAAGATCTCGACAGCCTCAAAGGTTAATCACAAAAATAACGGATAAGGTCCATCATGGCGGGGCAACTTAACCCACACGTACTCTTGGCTGTGCCGCTGGCACCCCTCGCAGGTTCTGTAATTGCAGGCCTGTTCGGAACCAAGTTTTTCGGCAACAAGATCGGCCGCACAGCGTCACACTCAGTGACGATCCTGGGCGTGCTGGTCGCGCTCATCATTTCCATCCAGACGCTGATGGCGGTCATGGAAGGTGCGACGTTCAACGGCACCATCTATAACTGGATGACAGTCAACGGCCTCAAGCTGGAGATCGGCTTCATGGTCGACAGCCTGACCGCGATGATGATGTGCGTGGTGACCTTCGTGTCACTGATGGTGCATATCTACACAATCGGCTACATGGCGGACGACGAAGGTTATAACCGCTTCTTCTCCTACATTTCCCTGTTCACGTTCTCGATGCTGATGCTCGTCATGAGCAACAACTTCCTGCAACTGTTCTTCGGCTGGGAAGCCGTGGGTCTGGTGTCCTACCTGCTGATCGGCTTCTGGTACACCCGTCCGACGGCGATCTACGCGAACATGAAAGCCTTTCTGGTCAACCGCGTCGGTGACTTCGGCTTCATCCTCGGCATCGGCTTGCTGCTCGCCTATGCCGGCTCCATGAACTACACGGAAGTGTTTGCCAAGCGCGAAGAACTTGCCAAATTGCTGTTGCCAGGCACCGACTGGATGCTGATCACGGTTGCCTGTATCTGCCTGTTCATCGGCGCGATGGGTAAGTCGGCGCAGTTCCCGTTGCACGTCTGGCTGCCGGATTCGATGGAAGGCCCGACGCCGATTTCCGCGCTGATTCACGCGGCGACGATGGTGACCGCCGGCATCTTCATGGTGGCGCGCATGTCTCCGCTGTTCGAACTGTCCGATACCGCGTTGTCCTTCATCCTCATTATCGGTTCGATCACCGCGCTGTTCATGGGTTTCCTGGGCATTATCCAGAACGATATCAAGCGCGTGGTGGCGTATTCAACGCTGTCCCAGCTCGGCTACATGACCGTGGCGCTCGGCGCATCGGCCTACTCGGTTGCGGTGTTCCACCTGATGACCCACGCTTTCTTCAAGGCACTGCTGTTCCTGGGCGCCGGCGCGGTGATCATCGGCATGCACCACGATCAGGACATCCGCAACATGGGCGGTCTGCGCAAATATATGCCGATCACCTGGATTACTTCGCTGCTGGGTTCGCTCGCACTGATCGGTACCCCGTTCTTCTCTGGCTTCTATTCGAAGGACAGCATCATCGAAGCGGTGCACGACACCCACATCTTTGGTTCGGGCTTCGCCAACTTCGCTGTCCTGGCCGGCGTATTCGTCACGGCTTTCTATTCGTTCCGGATGTACTTCCTGGTGTTCCACGGGGAAGAGCGTTTCGGCAAGGCGCACAACCATCATCATGACGCCCACGAAGAGCATGATAATGCTCACGATGCGCATCACCACCATGGCCTCGCTCCGGGCGAGAAGCCGCATGAGGCGCCCGCTGTAGTGACCTTGCCCCTGATTCTGCTGGCCATTCCTTCAGTTGTGATCGGCGCGATCGCCATTGGTCCGATGCTGCATGGTGATTTCTTCAAGAATGTCATCTTCGTTGGTGAATCTCATCATGCGATGCGTGCATTGACTGAAGGATTCCATGGCGCTGTCGCAATGGGCATCCATGGATTGAGTACAGCGCCATTCTGGCTGGCATTGGCTGGCGTAGTGTCCGCCTATTACTGCTACATGGTAAATCGCAAGGTGCCTGCCTGGTTCTACAAGCATTTCCATGGCATCTTTACGATCCTGGATAACAAGTACTACATGGACAAGATCAACGAAGTCGTGTTTGCCTCCGGCGCACGCCTGCTGGGAGGCGGGCTGTGGAAGGTGGGTGATCGCGCGATCATTGATGGACTGTTCGTGAATGGAAGCGCGAAGGCAGTGGGCTGGTTCTCCGGGATGATCCGCCACCTGCAGTCCGGTTATATCTATCACTACGCTTTTGTGATGATTCTCGGTGTGCTGGGTTTCCTGATTTATTTCATGCCGTTCCCGTCGTTTGCCAAATAAGTTGGCGAAGTAAAGCAAATAAAAACCATGATGCAGTCAACTTTTCCTCTTCTGAGCCTCGCGATCTGGTGTCCGATCGCGTTTGGTCTGTTCGTACTGGCATTCGGCCGGGACGAAAACCCCGGCCTGGTGCGCGGTGTGTCGCTGATCGGTTCGATTGTCAGCTTCCTCGTCACCTTGCCCTTGTATAACCAGTTCGACAAGGCCGCTCACGGCATGCAGTTCGTCGAAAAGGCAAGCTGGATCGAACGCTTCAACGTTCAATACCTGCTCGGCGTCGACGGCATTTCCGTCTGGTTTGTCCTGCTCACCGCATTCATCACGGTGATCGTGGTCATCGCAGGCTGGGAAGTCATTGAAAAGCGGGTCGCCCAGTACATGGGCGCGTTTCTGATTCTGTCGGGCCTCATGATCGGCGTCTTCTGCGCCCTCGACGGTTTGCTGTTCTATGTGTTCTTCGAAGCGACCCTGATCCCGATGTTCATCATCATCGGCGTGTGGGGCGGCGCAAATCGCGTGTATGCGGCGATCAAGTTCTTCCTGTACACGCTGCTCGGCTCACTGCTGACGCTGGTTGCCATCCTGTACCTGTACTTTACTTCCGGCGGCAGCTTTGAAATTCTGACCTGGCACAAGCTGGCGTTGCCAATGAACGTTCAGGTCCTGATCTTCCTGGCTTTCCTGATGGCCTTTGCAGTCAAGGTGCCGATGTGGCCGGTGCATACCTGGCTGCCTGACGCCCACGTGGAAGCACCGACCGGCGGCTCTGTCGTACTGGCTGCAATCATGCTGAAACTTGGTGCGTACGGCTTCCTGCGGTTTTCGCTGCCTATCGCACCGGACGCCAGCCACTACCTGTCCGGCTTTATCATCACGCTGTCGCTGATCGCCGTTATCTATATCGGCCTGGTTGCGCTGGTGCAGACCGACATGAAAAAGCTGGTTGCCTACTCATCGATTGCGCACATGGGCTTCGTCACTCTCGGTTTCTTCATGTTCAACCCGATGGCGGTGCAGGGCGGCATCGTGCAAATGATTTCTCACGGTTTCGTTTCCGGCGCGATGTTCCTTTGCATTGGTGTGTTGTACGACCGTATGCATTCCCGCCAGATCGCCGACTACGGCGGCGTGATCAATACCATGCCGCGCTTTGCCGCCTTCTTTGTCCTGTTCTCGCTAGCCAACAGCGGTTTGCCAGCGACATCCGGCTTTGTCGGCGAGTTCATGGTGATCCTTGGCGCGGTCCAGTTCAATTTCTGGATCGGTTTGCTCGCAGCCACTGCACTGATCTTTGGTGCCGCCTATTCGTTGTGGATGGTGAAGCGGGTGGTGTTTGGTGAAGTCGGCAATGAGCATGTGGCCGCACTAAAAGACCTGAACGGCCGTGAATTCCTGATGCTTGGCGTACTGGCGATTGCCGTATTGGCGATGGGCCTGTATCCGGCGCCGTTCACCGACGTCATGCAAATTTCCGTCGACGACCTGCTCAAGCATGTCGCCGTTTCCAAGCTGCCTTAAGCTTTGTTGGCGAATGACTACGTGAACGCATAATAGCGACGACAAGATGAATACCGTAAATCTCGTACCGGCTTACCCGGAAATTTTCCTGCTGATCGCGACGTCGGCAATCCTGCTGATCGATATGTTCATGGCGGATGCCAGGCGCAATGTCACCTATGCGCTGACGCTTGTCACATTGGCGGTGTGCATTGCCATGAACGCGGCCGATTACGCTAACCCGACCGTCTACACCTTCAACAACATGTTCGTGTCCGACGCGATGTCGAACCTGCTGAAGATCTTTTCGTATATCGCAGTCGGCGTGACGCTGATCTACTCGCGCCAATATACGACCGAGCGTGGCATGCTTGGGACCAACGTCGGTGGTGAACTGTATGCACTGGCATTGTTCTCGCTGCTCGGCCAGATGGTTATGATCTCGGGTAACAACTTCCTGATCATCTATCTCGGTGTTGAACTGATGTCCCTGGCGACTTACGCCATGGTTGCTCTGCGCCGCGGCAATGCTGTGTCCACTGAAGCAGCGATGAAATATTTCATCCTGGGTGCATTGTCATCCGGCTTCCTGTTGTACGGCATGTCCATGTTGTACGGTGCCACCGGTTCGCTTGACCTGACCGAAGTGGCGAAAGCGACCGCGTCCGGTACCGCGAACAAGACCGTTCTGGTGTTTGGCCTGGTCTTTCTCGTCTCTGGCCTGGCATTCAAGCTTGGTGTGGTGCCGTTCCACATGTGGGTGCCTGACGTCTACCAGGGCGCGCCGACTTCCGTGACGCTACTGCTGGGTGGCGCACCAAAGCTTGCCGCGTTTGCAATCTGCATCCGCCTTTTGGTGGAAGGCCTTTTCCCGTTGGCGATTGACTGGCAGCAGATGCTGACTGTCCTTGCAGTGCTGTCGATGGCCGTTGGTAACATCACGGCGATTGTGCAGACCAACATCAAGCGGATGCTCGCATATTCCACAATCGCACAAATGGGCTTCATGCTGCTGGGCCTGCTGGCTGGCGTGGTGGACGGGAACGTGTCGTCCGCTGCCAACGCGTACAGCTCCGCAATGTTTTATTCGGTTGCCTATGTATTGACAACTCTTGGCACCTTCGGCCTGGTCATGCTGCTGGCGCGCTCCGGTTTTGAAGCAGAAAGCATTGACGATTTCAAGGGCCTGAATCAGCGCAGCCCATGGTTTGCATTTGTCATGCTGATTCTGATGTTTTCACTGACCGGTATTCCGCCGACAGTAGGCTTCTACGCCAAGCTCGCCGTGCTCCAGGCCGTGCTGGCGACGGGCCAGGTATGGTTGGCTGTTGTGTCGGTGCTGCTGTCGCTGATTGGCGCCTTCTACTACCTGCGCATCGTCAAGGCCATGTATTTTGAGGACCCGGTCGACACGGCAAAGATTCTCGTGCCAAACGATATGCGGGTCACCCTCAGTGCCAATGGCCTGGCAGTACTTCTTCTCGGTATCCTGCCGGGTCCGTTGATGGCAATCTGTGCAACCGCCATCGTCAAGACGTTGACGTCCTGAGAAACGGCTGATAAAAGTGGATGTTTCGCTTTCCAGCTGGTTTGTGATCCTGTTGGCGGTGGTTGCCGCCAACCTGCCTTTCATCAATGAGCGTCTGTTCGCCGCGCTGCCTTTCGGGCGGCCGGTGAAATCCTTGTGGCTGCGTTTGCTTGAGCTGATCGTCCTTTATTTCGTCGTTGGCGGCCTTGCTTACCTCCTTGAGTCACGTATCGGCAACGTCTTTCGGCAGAACTGGGAATTCTATGCAATCACCGGCTGCTTCTTCCTTGTTCTCGCCTTTCCCGGTTTCGTCTTTCGTTACCTTCGCAAGCGTCACGGTTGATCTCCTGTAATGCCTGCGTGGCAACGGGCAGTACAATAGGCGCTTTTATTGCCTGTACGGAGTTTTACGTGGACTTGCATTTGAAGGAAACCCAGATCGACAGCGAAGTGGCTTATGAGGGGCATTTCCTCAAGGTCCAGCGCGACACGATCGAACTGCCCGACGGCAAACGCTCCAAGCGCGAGTACATCAAGCATCCGGGCGCGGTAGTTATCCTGCCTGTACTTGATGACGGCAGCATCCTGCTGGAGCGTCAGTTTCGCTATCCCTTGCACAATGTGTTTATCGAATTCCCCGCCGGGAAAATCGATCCCAATGAAGACCCGCTAGATTGCGCCAAGCGTGAACTGCAGGAGGAGACAGGCTATACCGCCAGCGAATGGCATTTCGTCTGCACCATTCACAACGCAATCGCGTATTCCGATGAGCATCTTGATATCTTCCTGGCGCGTGGATTGACGGCTGGGCAAGCAAAGCTGGATGACGGAGAGTTCCTTGATACCTTTACCGCGACAGTCCCGGAAATGCTGGCGTGGGTAAAGGAAGGCAAAATTACCGACGTAAAGACAGTAATCGGGACGTTCTGGCTCGAAAGGATTTTGAACGGCCAGTGGAAGCTCTGATTGGCGTCCATACGGCGCGCGCTCCGCAACGCGTAAAACATGTATGTCATCGCGTTGTGAAAAGGATCGTCAGGTTTTTGTGTAGTCGAACCCTGTAAAAAGAAAGAGCCGCAAATGCGGCTCTTTTTTACGCTATCCCGATCTTACATATTCGGATAGTTCGGTCCGCCGCCGCCTTCCGGCGTGACCCAGACAATGTTCTGCGTCGGATCCTTGATGTCGCACGTCTTGCAGTGCACGCAGTTCTGCGCATTGATCTGCAGTCTTTCATCGCCCGCGTCATTCTTCACGAATTCATACACGCCGGCAGGGCAGTAACGCTGCTCCGGTCCCGCGTATCTCGCCAGGTTGATGTTGACCGGCACGCTCGGATCCTTCAGTGTCAGGTGCACCGGCTGCTCTTCCGCATGGTTGGTGTTGGAGATGAACACCGATGACAGGCGGTCGAACGTCAGCTTGCCATCTGGCTTCGGATAGTCGATCGGCTTGAAGTCCGAAGCAGGGCGCAGGCATTCGTGATCCGCATGCTTATGCTTGAGCGTCCACGGCGCCTTGCCACGGAACAGGACCTGGTCGATGCCGACCATCAGCGTTCCCTTGTACAGTCCCTGGGACATGAACGGCTTGAAGTTTCGCCCCTTGTACAACTCTTCGTAGAGCCAGGACTTGTTAAATGCTTCGGGGAAGGCGGTCAGCTCATCCTGCGCACGGCCATTGCCTAAGGCCTCGAACGCCGCTTCGGCAGCCATCATGCCGGTCTTCATCGCTGAATGGCTGCCCTTGATGCGAGAAGCGTTCAGGAAGCCCGCGTCACAGCCGATCAATACGCCGCCGGGGAAGGTCAGCTTGGGCAGGGATTGCAGGCCGCCGGCCACCAGCGCCCGCGCGCCATAGGAAATGCGCTTGCCGCCTTCGAAGTACTTGCGGATTTCCGGATGGGTCTTGTAACGCTGGAATTCCTCGTACGGCGACAGGTAGGGGTTCTGGTAGGCCAGACCCACCACGTAGCCCACCGCGACCTGGTTATTTTCCAGGTGGTACAGGAAGGAGCCGCCATAGGTGTCGGCATCGAGCGGCCAGCCAGCGGTATGGATCACCAGGCCCGGCTTGTGCATCTTCGGATCGATTTCCCACAATTCCTTGATACCGATCGCGTAGGTCTGCGGATCGGCATCCTTGTTCAGGTGGTACTTGGACATCAGCTGCCTGCCCAGATGGCCACGTGCGCCTTCTGCAAAGAAGGTGTACTTCGCATGCAGCTCCATGCCGAGCTGGAAGGCATCGGTCGGATTGCCATGGCGGTCGACGCCCATGTTGCCGGTAGCGACACCCTTCACCGAGCCGTCTTCGTTGTACAGCACTTCGGCCGCAGGGAAGCCGGGGAAGATTTCCACGCCCAGCGCTTCGGCCTGCTGACCCAGCCAGCGCACCACATTGGCCAGCGAAATCACATAGTTGCCATGGTTCTGGAAGCAGGCCGGCAGCATCCAGCCGGGTGTCCTGGTGGCTTTCTTTTCCGTCAGGAACAGGAACTGGTCTTCGGTGACCGGGGTGTTGAGCGGCGCGCCCAGTTCTTTCCAGTTCGGGAACAGTTCATTCATGGCGATGGGATCCATCACCGCGCCGGACAGGATATGCGCGCCGACTTCGCTGCCTTTTTCCAGCACGCAGACGGAAACCTCATTGCCTTTTTCCGCTGCCAGCTGCTTGAGGCGGATCGCAGCCGACAGGCCAGCCGGGCCGCCGCCGACGATGACCACATCGTATTCCATCGCTTCGCGCGGGCCGTATTGTTCTATCAGGTTCTGGGTCTGCGTCATGGGTCTCACCAAGGTAGTTTAAAATTATCGAACGAACGTGCTAATTGTCGTGGATTTTGCGTGAGAACGCTAGACGCCACACTCTAATTGCCGCTCTTTCATGTAATGATAGCGTCTTGTGCCTTGCTACATAGTCAATCGACCGACAAAAACAGGAGAAAGTTGTGGGGATCGAAGTAAATTTTGAAGGAAAAATTGCGCTGATCACTGGAGCATCGAGTGGTCTTGGTGCGCGGTTCGCCAAAGTCCTTGCCCAGGCAGGCGCACAGGTCGTCCTGGCATCGCGCCGCGTTGAGCGCCTGAAGGAACTGCGCGCCGAAATTGAAGCCAGTGGCGGGGCAGCACATGTTGTTGCTTTGGATGTGACCGATTACGCCAGCATCAAGTCGGCAATTGCCCATGCCGAAACGGAAGCTGGGCCAATCGATATCCTCGTTAACAACTCCGGCGTTTCCACGACGCAGCGCCTGGTGGATGTTACCCCGGAAGACTATGCCTTCGTGATGGATACCAATCAGCGCGGGGCCTTCTTTGTCGCGCAAGAGACCGCCAAGCGCATGATTGCACGTGCCAAGGGCGATCCCAAGAAACAGCACCGCATCATCAATATCGCGTCCGTAGCGGGCCTGCGTGTCCTGCCGCAAATCGGCATCTACTGCATGAGCAAGGCCGCAGTGGTCCACATGACCAAATCCATGGCGGTCGAGTGGGGGCGGTACGGCATCAATGTCAACGCGATTTGCCCCGGATACATCAGCACGGAAATCAATGAGGATTACTTTGCGACTGAACAGGGCCAGAACCTGATCAACATGCTGCCCCGCAAACGTCTTGGCCGACCGGAAGACCTCGATGGCTTGTTGCTGTTGCTGGCGGGCGAGGAAGCGCGCTTCATGAACGGCGCAATCGTTGCTGCCGACGACGGCATGGCTGCCCAGTAAATATCCTCTCTGACGCCTCAATCGTGGCGGACGACAAGGTCGCCATGGTGGGGCACTTCTCCTGAAATACACTTTTCCTTACGAAGACAATGACTCAGAAAAAGCTCGTACATACCATGCGCATGCCGATTCGCTGGGGCGATATGGATGCGATGGGGCATGTGAACAATACGGTTTATTTCCGCTATCTCGAATCGGCGCGGATTCAATGGTTCACGGAAATCGGCTGCGAACCGGACCTGACCGGCGGCGGACCAGTCATCGTCAATGCGCGCTGCACCTTCATCAAGCAACTGAAGTATCCCGGCGATATTGAGGTAGCGACCTTTGTCGGTGGACCGGGGCGTTCGAGTTTTGAGACCTACCATGAAATTCGCCGTGTCGATCAACCGGAAGTCTTGTCGGCAGAGGGCGGTGCCAAAGTGGTATGGGTAAATTTCCCCCAGGAAAAATCAATGCCACTTCCGGATCGTATCCGTGCACTGCTCGCCGATCCGGAATGAACCGACTGCGCCACCGCCGACATCAAGGGTAGCCCAGTTTTACAGTCACAAGATTCTGTCAGCTGGTGACACCGACCAGCCGGTGAACCAGTTCGCTGGACGTTGATGCCGAAAACTTGCGCATCAGCTTGGCACGGTGCATTTCCACCGTGCGCGGGCTGAGTCCGACCTGACGGGCAATCAGCTTGCTGGTTTTTCCTTCCACCAGCAGTGCCGCGATTTCACGTTCGCGTGGTGTCAGTTCCGCCGTTACCGGGCGCTTGGCGCTCAGGTCTTCAAAAGTCCAGATGCCTGCCGCATGCGGGTCGTCATGCGTCAAAGAGCGCCCGCTCACATGGCACCAGAATAGCTCCTGGTTGGCACGCTTCATGATGCGCTCGTCGGAATAGTGTCCTTTGGCGCTCATGATGGGTACGATGCGGGCGCCAGTGCGTTCGAATTCGTCCAGCGTCGGGTACAGCACGAGAAAGGATTCGCCGATGAGTTCTCGCGCCTGGTAGCCGAACATCCTTGCCAGCGCTTCATTGCAGGCCTGGATCACCCGATGGTGGGAAACGCACATGCCCACCGGAGCGTTCTGGAATATAGTCTCGTAATCTATTGTCGGTAATGCGCTCATGAGGAGTGGGGCGCTTATAGTGTGCTGAAAATTGGTATTTTTACGGTATTGCACGGGCAAGTCCACCATCTTATGCTGACGGGCAGCCTACGGGTACTTTACACAACACAAGAAGAGGGTCGGAATGAATAAAGTTTATCCTGATGCCGCCAGCGCGCTGGCGGGTATCGTCAAGGACGGGCAGACGATCGCGGTAGGTGGCTTCGGCCTGTGCGGTATCCCCGAAGCGCTGATTGCAGCGCTGCGTGATTCGGGCGTGCAGAACCTGACCGCGATTTCGAACAACGCCGGTGTCGACGGCTTTGGCCTCGGCCAGTTGCTGACCACACGCCAGATCAAGAAAATGATCGCGTCCTACGTTGGTGAAAACAAGGAGTTCGAGCGTCAGTATCTGGCAGGCGAACTCGAACTGGAATTCACCCCGCAGGGTACGCTCGCTGAAAAGCTGCGTGCAGGCGGTTCGGGTATCCCGGCCTTCTTTACCAAGACCGGTGTGGGAACGATCGTTGCCGATGGCAAGGAAGTGCGCGAGTTCGATGGCGAACAATACGTGATGGAGCGCTCGCTGGTCGCTGACGTATCGCTGGTCAAAGCTTACATGGCTGATAAGGTCGGCAACCTGGTGTTCCGCAAGACAGCGCGCAACTTCAATCCGAATGTCGCCATGGCCGGCAAGATCACCGTGGTCGAAGTCGAAAAGCTGGTCGAAACCGGCGAACTCGATCCCGACCAGATCCATACACCGGGTATTTTCGTGCACCGCATCGTTGTCAATGCGACGCCGGAAAAGCGTATCGAACAACGCACCGTGCGTGCAAAGTAATTCGGAGAACGAACATGGCATGGACACGTGATGAAATGGCCGCGCGCGCGGCGAAGGAACTGCAGGACGGCTTTTATGTGAACCTCGGTATCGGCTTGCCGACACTGGTGGCGAACTATGTGCCTAACGATATGGAAGTCTGGCTGCAGTCGGAAAACGGCCTGCTCGGCATCGGCCCGTTTCCGACTGACGACGCGGTGGATGCGGACCTGATCAACGCCGGCAAGCAGACGGTCACATCGCTGCGCGGCTCATCGTTCTTCAGTTCGGCGGATTCGTTTGCGATGATCCGCGGCGGCAAAATCAACATCGCCATTCTGGGAGCGATGCAGGTAAGCGAAACGGGCGACCTCGCCAACTGGATGATTCCTGGCAAGATGGTCAAAGGGATGGGCGGCGCGATGGACCTGGTCGCCGGTGTAGGTCGCGTAGTTGTCCTGATGGAGCATGTCGCCAAGGCCAAGGATGGAACGACTTCGCACAAGCTTCTCAAAAAATGCGATCTTCCACTGACAGGCGTCGGTGTTGTCGACCGCATCATCACAGACCTGGGTGTGATAGATGTGACCGATAAGGGACTCAAACTGGTTGAACTGGCACCTGGCGTCACGGTGGAAGAGATTGTTGAAAAAACCGGTGCTGAGCTCGATACCTCGGCAGTACGCTAAACAGTTGGTAGAGTCTGTCCGAAACGTCGGTCAGACGCTTCGGTAAGAATGTTTGGTGTACATTTGCAAGCCAATAAAAACGGCGCTTTCGGGCGCCGTTTTTATTGATAACTACAGTCAAACGCAGTCGCTTATCACGCTTGCCTCGCACCGCATTGGCGCAAGGCTCACCGGATCCGGACCGATTTACTGCGCGACCCAGCCACCGTCCATATTCCATGCGACGCCGCGAACCTGGCTGGCCGCATCGCTTGACAGGAAAACCGCGAGCTCGCCGAGCTGCTCTGGCGTTACAAAGTCGCCGGAAGGCTGCTTCTCCGACAGCAGGCTTTTCTTGGCCTCGTCATTGGACAAGCCTTTTTCGGAAGCGCGGGCATCGACCTGCTTCTGTACCAGGGGGGTCAGTACCCAGCCCGGGCAAATGGCATTGCAGGTTACGCCGGAATGCGCTGTCTCCAGTGCGGTAACCTTGGTAAAACCGACGATGCCATGCTTGGCGGCGACATAGGCCGACTTTTGCGCTGAACCCACCAGTCCATGTACTGACGCGATATTGATGATACGGCCCCAGTTGCGGGCTTTCATCGATGGCAGTGCCAGGCGTGTCGTATGAAAGGCGGAGCTCAGATTGATCGCAATGATCGAATCCCATTTTTCCACCGGAAAATCTTCAATGTTGGCAACGTGCTGAATGCCGGCATTATTGACCAGCACGTCGACAGCGCCAAACTTCTCGGCTGCGAACTTCATCATTGCTTCGATGTCGGCAGGTTTGGACATGTCGGCGCCGTGGTAGACAACGTCTATGCCGAATTCACTGCGCAGGTTGGCCTGCAGCGTTTCGATTTCGTGCGCATCGCCGAAGCCGTTCAAGACGATGTTTGCGCCTTGAGCCGCAAATGTCCTTGCAATACCCAGACCAATCCCGGACGTCGATCCGGTGACCAGCGCGGTTTTCCCTTTAAGCATGGTGCCCTGCATGATTTCTCCTGCGAATGTATTTTGGATCTGAGCCGAAAGTTAAATAGAATTTTAAGCGGAACGCTCGTTAAAATGTGAGAATGGCAATCGGATTCGCTGATTACCCACAAAAAAATGACTCAAGCACAGATCAAAACGGTGCAATGCCTGTCGCCAGCCGGCCTCCACAGAATGGCCTACAAGGAGTGGGGCGATGCTTCCAATCCGAAAGTCCTTGTGTGCGTGCACGGCGTTACGCGTGTGGCAGATGACTTCGACCGGCTTGCACAGGCATTGTGCAACGACTATCGCGTGGTATGTCCGGACGTGGCCGGACGCGGGCGCTCGGATTGGCTGAGTAATCCGCAGCATTACCAGCTTCCGCAATATGTCAGTGACATGGTGACCTTGCTGGCCCGTCTGAACGCGGACACTGTGCACTGGGTCGGCACCTCGATGGGGGGACTGATCGGCATGGGGCTGTCGGCGCTGAAGGGTAATCCTGTGAAAAAGCTGGTACTCAATGACATTGGTCCCACGCTGAACCCGGCAGCGATTGCGCGCATCGGCGACTATATCGGCCAGGATGTTCGTTTTTCGACATTTGATGACGCAGCGCGCTATATCCGGGATATTTCGCTGCCATTTGGTCCTCATAGTGAAGAGGAGTGGCGCAAGCTGGCATCGGATGTGCTGAAGCAAGACGAAGACGGCCAGTGGATACGTCATTACGACATGAATATTTCGGTACCTTTCAAGAGCGTGACGCCGGAAAGTGCGAAGCAGGGCGAGGCGCTGATGTGGATGAGCTATGATGCGATCACCTGTCCGACTTTGCTGTTGCGTGGTGCCGACTCGGATTTGGTTTCGAAGGAAGTCGCCATTGAAATGACGCGGCGCGGTCCCAAAGCTGGGCTGGTCGAATTTTCCGGAGTCGGCCATGCGCCGACGCTGATGCATGATGACCAGATTGCTGTCATCCGGGAATTTTTGTCCGTCTGAATAATTTGAAGTTTGTATAGATACGTAAGCAAGTACAACATGGATATCAAACGTCTGCATGTAGGAAAGACCCTTTCGGAAGTCGCGATTCATAACGGCACCGTTTATCTTGCTGGCCAGATCGCGGAAGACCTGACCCAGAACATCGAAGGCCAGACCCGCGAAGTGCTCGGCCACATCGACCGTCTGCTCGCCGAGGCGGGCAGCGACAAGTCGCGCATCCTGATGTGCCAGATCTATATCGCGGATATCAAGGATTTCGAAGGCATGAATTCGGCATGGAATGCCTGGGTCGCCGACGGCAATTCGCCGCCGCGTGCGACCGTGCAGGCGAAGCTTGCCAAACCCGAATGGCTGGTCGAGATGGTGGTGACTGCCGCGCTGACATAGATTTCAGGTAGCACCCATGGTCTCTATCGTCGCGTCTCCCAGCGAAACACATGTACAACTGTGTGTCGGCCTCAACGCCGAGGATAGCGCTCGCGTGCTCGACGCGCTGGCGTTTGTCGAGCCACTCTATCGCGGTAAAACGGTGGTCACCGGTCAGGATGCCTACGCATTCGCCAAGGGTGTCGCGACAACATTAGCCTTGTTGAACACGGATACCGACTCGCGTATCGCCGCCTTGCTGTTCGCATTGACCGAACTGGACCCTTCCGCGGCATCGACCATCGACGAAAGATTCGGCACCGAGATTGCGGATTTTGTGATCGGTATCCGGCAGCTGATGAAGCTGCATGGACAAACCTTCGGCCTCAAGGAGAATGCACGCGGCAAGAATGCGTCTCAGCATGCGGCCGAGCAGTTGGAAACCTTGCGCAAGATGCTGCTGGCGATGGCCTCCGACATGCGTGTCGTTCTCGTACGCCTGGCGTCGCGTGTCACGACATTGCGTTATTTTGCGGATATCCGTCTTGAAGATGAAAAGACGCATGATTATGCGCGTGAGACGATGGATCTCTACGCGCCTCTCGCAAACCGTCTAGGCGTGTGGCAGCTGAAATGGGAACTCGAAGACCTGGCATTCCGCTTCCTTGAGCCGGCCGCCTATAAGCGTATCGCCAAGATGCTCGAAGAGAAACGCCTTGAACGTGAAAGTTTTGTCGCGGCTGCAATCGCTCGTCTGTCGTCAGAGCTGGCTGCAGCCGGCATCAAGGCGGAAGTATTCGGTCGACCGAAACACATTTATAGCATCTGGAACAAGATGCGCGGCAAGTCGCTCGATTTTTCAGAGTTGTACGATGTGCGTGCTTTTCGCGTTATCGTTGATGACGTCAAGACTTGTTACGCAGTGCTCGGACTCGTTCACAACATCTGGGCGCCGATCCCGGCAGAGTTTGACGACTATATCTCACGTCCGAAATCGAACGGTTACCAGTCGCTGCATACCGTTGTCGAAGCCGAGGACGGCAAGGCGATCGAGGTGCAGATCCGCACCCATGAAATGCATCACTTTGCGGAATACGGCGTTGCCGCCCACTGGCGCTATAAGGAAAGTGGCGGCTCGGGGTTTTCGGCACAAAAGTACGATGAAAAGATCGCGTGGCTGCGCCAGTTGCTTGCCTGGAAAAGCGAGGTCACGGATGCCGTCGTCGAGCAGGAGGATATCCAGCGCGAATGGGTCGAAAAGCTGAAATCGGCTTCGCTTGATGACCGCATTTACGTGCTGACACCGCAGGCGCGGGTCATCGAGTTGCCGAGCGGCGCAACGCCGATCGACTTTGCCTACCACTTGCATACCGATGTCGGACATCGTTGCCGGGGTGCGCGCGTCGATGGCGCCATGGTGCCGCTCAATACGCCGCTCAAGAATGGTCAGACCGTGGAAATTATTACCGCGCGCGGCAGTACCGCGACAGGACCGTCGCGCGACTGGCTGAGTCCGGGCTACGTTGTCAGCCCACGTACACGCGCCAAGGTGCGTGCATGGTTCAACGCGATTGAACAGGCGGAAACCCTGGCGCATGGCAGGGTGCTCGTTGAAAAGACGCTGCAGCGAGAGGGGCGCACGGCGGTCAATCATGAAGAGCTCGCACACAAGCTTGGGTTTGCCAAGGTCGATGAGCTTTTCCTTGCTGTAGGAAAGGAAGAGTTCAGTCTGCGCAACATTGAGCTCCTTTTGCATGCAGATGATCCGCACAAGCATCCGCTAAAAAGTAGCCCTGATCCTGAAGCCGTCATCACCAATAAAAGTCGCGCCTCCAGTGTCGCAAAGGGCGCACGTTCCGGCGTCCTGGTGGTAGGTACGGATGGACTGTTGACCCAGCTTGCACGCTGCTGCAAGCCAGCGCCGCCGGACGAGATCGTCGGCTTTGTCACGCGTGGCAAAGGTATCTCGATTCATCGTGCCAACTGCAAGAACTTGGCGCAGATACGCAAGAATGCGCTGGAGCGTGTGATCCAGACTACGTGGGGAGAGCCGGGCAGGGAGACCGTTTATCCAGTGGATATTTTTATCCTGGCCAGCGACCGGCAGGGTTTGCTGAGGGACATCTCCGAAATCTTTTCACGCGAGAAAATCAACGTCATTGGCGTCAGCACACAGAGCGCAAAAGGTCAGGCGCGGATGTCGTTCACGGCGGAAATTTCTTCTACCGCGCAACTGCAGAAGGCGCTTGGCATTATTCGTGACGTGAGCGGCGTGCTTGACGTACAAAGGCAATAACCGGTAAGCGGTAAGCAGCTCCGAAGCGCAGCGTTGTGATGGCTTAGCAGCCTTCGGCCATGCGTGAAAGTTCCGGTTGCAGTGTGACATGATCGATTCCATGACGCTCACGCAGCATGTTCCGGATCGACTGCAATACCTGCGGCCATTCGCGTAGTTCACGGATTTCCACATGGCCGATCAGCGCCGGTTCGCCTGGCGTCATTTCCCATACGTGCAGGTCATGCACTGACAATACGCCTGCAATTGCGGAAAGATCGGAGCCGACCTGCAGGTAGTCGATATGGTGCGGCACACCTTCCATCAGGAAGTGATACGACTCGCGCAGCACGGAGACTGTCGATTTCAGAATCAGTAACGAAACTACCAGCGATAGCAGCGGGTCAATTGGCAGCCAGCCAGTCAAATATATGACGGCGCCAGCAATGATGGCCGCAACCGACCCCAACAAGTCGCCGAGCACGTGGACCAGCGCCGCCCTTGTATTGACGCTTTCCTTGTCATGCGAAAGCAGCCAGGCTACAACAAGGTTAACGGCGAGTCCGATCACTGCGACAACAAACACTGCCACGCCTTTCACTGGCATGGGATCGTTGAAACGCTGGATCGCCTCAAAGGCGATCCAGCCTACCAGCACAAGCATTGCCAATGCATTGATAAATGCAGCCAGCGCCTCCGCACGGCCGAAGCCGAACGAATGCTTTACCGAGGGCGGGCGGCGCGCAATGTGTTGAGCAAGCAAGGCAAGCCCGAGCGCCGTACTATCAGTGAGCATATGTCCGGCGTCCGATATCAGAGCCAGCGAATTGGACCAGAATCCTGCGGCTGCCTCAACCGCCGCAAACAGAAGGGTCAACACGACTGACCAACCTAGTACGCGGGGGTCCCGATTGACAGAAACATGATGATGCAAGGCATCACCGGCACGATGTGCTTGCAGATCCGTAGAAGAAGGTGAGTGAGAGTGTGGTTTATCTTGCATGCCTTTGATGATACGTGATCAAACGTCTGACTCGCTAGCAGGGAATACTTGGGTGCACGCAAGAGAAGTGAATCATGGAGGCAAAATTACAGTGACAGTGCCAATACCTTAAATCTTGGCCATATGCATTGTTAAATAAAGGCACTAGCGAAAATAAAAAATAGTCGCTATAATTTCGCTTCTTTAGGCTCGTAGCTCAGCTGGTTAGAGCACTACCTTGACATGGTAGGGGTCGTTGGTTCGAGTCCAATCGAGCCTACCAACGAATAGCAGTACATTTGTAAGAGTGAGAAAGGCAGTCCCGGTTATGACACCGCGAACTACAACCGCAAAGGTTTTAGTGCGACGCTAGTCGGGATCTTTTTCGTCTTTGCAAGTTTGAAAAAGCGCGGCTAGTCCGCGTTTTTTTTCGTCTGCAGTTTTTAACACTAAGTCTAGCGTCAGTAGCAATTCTTCGCTGAGATGGCTTCGCTGAGATGGAGAGCAAAATGGTATCAGTCCGACTTCCAGATGGTTCGCAACGTCAATTCGACGCCCCTGTCACTGTCGCCCAGGTTGCTGCAAGTATCGGCACTGGCCTGGCCAAGGCCGCACTGGCCGGCAAGGTCGACGGCAAGCTGGTCGACACTTCCCATGTGATCGAGAAAGATGCCGATCTGGCCATTGTCACTGACAAGGACGCGGACGGCCTCGACATCATTCGTCACTCTACGGCCCACTTGCTCGCCCATGCCGTCAAGGAGTTGTTTCCCGATGTGCAGGTGACCATTGGTCCGGTCATTGACAACGGCTTTTATTACGATTTTTCGTACAAGCGTCCTTTTACGCCCGAAGACTTGCAGGCCATTGAAAAGAAAATGGCCGAGCTCGCCAAGAAAGACGAGCCGGTTACCCGTAAGGTCTTGCCGCGCGACGAAGCCGTTGCGTATTTTAAATCCATCGGCGAGGCCTACAAGGCTGAAATCATTGAGTCAATTCCGCCGGGCGAAGATGTCTCCTTGTATTCTCAAGGCAGCTTCACCGATCTGTGCCGTGGTCCTCACGTGCCGTCAACAGGCAAGGTAAAGGTTTTCAAACTGATGAAGCTGGCCGGTGCCTACTGGCGCGGTGACTCCAAGAATGAAATGCTGCAGCGGGTGTACGGCACTGCGTGGGCCAAGAAGGAAGACCAGGAGGCCTACCTGCACATGCTGGAAGAAGCGGAGAAGCGTGACCATCGCAAGATCGGCAAGGCGCTTGACCTGTTCCACTTTCAGGAAGAGGCGCCGGGCCTGGTGTTCTGGCATCCGAAGGGATGGACCGTCTGGCAGCAAGTCGAGCAATACATGCGCCACGTTTATCGCGAGAGTGGTTATCAGGAAGTCAAGGCGCCGCAAATCCTTGATCGCAGTCTTTGGGAGAAGACTGGCCACTGGCAAAACTACCGCGAAAATATGTTCGTGACGGAATCGGAGAATCGCAACTATGCGCTCAAGCCGATGAACTGCCCCGGCCATGTACAGATTTATAACTCCGATCTGCGAAGCTACCGCGACCTGCCACTGCGTTACGGTGAGTTCGGTCAATGCCACCGTAATGAATCTTCCGGCGCGCTGCACGGCATCATGCGCGTGCGCGGCTTTACGCAGGATGACGGTCACATTTTCTGTACCGAAGAACAGATCGAGGGCGAAGTAACGTCCTTCCACCAGCAGGCCATGAGCGTTTATAAAGATTTCGGTTTTGCCGAGATTTCGATCAAGCTCGCGCTGCGTCCTGAAAGCCGTATCGGCTCGGACGAGACCTGGGATCGTGCCGAAGAGACGCTGCGGTCCGCGTTGCGTGCCTGCGGCGTGACCTGGGACGAGTTGCCGGGTGAGGGGGCGTTCTACGGTCCGAAGATCGAATACCATCTGAAGGATTCGCTTGGCCGCCCCTGGCAGGTCGGTACCATGCAGGTTGACTTCTCGATGCCAGGCCGCCTCGGTGCTGAATATGTCGCGGATGACAACAGTCGCAAAGTGCCCGTCATGCTGCACCGGGCAATCGTCGGCTCCATGGAGCGCTTCGTCGGCATCCTGATTGAGAATCATGCTGGCGCGCTGCCATTGTGGCTTGCGCCGGTGCAAATAGCGATTCTTAACATTTCGGAAGCACAATCTGATTACGCTCAAAGCGTCGCACAAAACCTGAAAAAACAAGGGTTTAGGGTGCACCTCGATTTGCGTAATGAGAAAATAACCTATAAAATACGCGAGCATTCAGTTCAAAAGCTCCCGTATATCGTCGTTATTGGCGACAAGGAGCGGGATGCAAACACAGTGGCCGTGCGTGCGCGGGGCAACGTCGACTTGGGTGTAATGCCGGTCGATGCACTGGTGGATCGACTCAAGCATGAGGTCGACACCAAAGCCTAAGGGATATCCCTGAGCGCTAGAGCACGGCTTAGTCATTTGATTTTAAAAGGAAACTGCAATAGCTACTGACAAGTCGCATCGCATTAACGGCGAAATTACAGTGCCGGAACTGCGTCTATCCGGTGTTAACAACGAGCCGCTTGGCATCGTTTCTCTCGCTGAAGCATTCCGCCTTGCGGAAGAAGCCAACGTGGATCTGGTGGAAATCGCGCCTACAGCGCAGCCGCCGGTGGCCCGCCTGATGGATTATGGCAAGTTCAAGTATCAGGAACAGAAAAAGGCCCACGAAGCGAAGCTCAAGCAGAAGGTTATCCAGGTCAAGGAAGTCAAATTCCGTCCGGGTACCGACGATGGCGATTACAACATCAAGCTGCGTAACCTGACCAAGTTTCTGGAAGAGGGCGATAAGACCAAGATCACCCTGCGTTTTCGCGGTCGTGAAATGGCCCACCAGGATATTGGCATGCGTATGCTTGAACGCTTGAAGTCAGACCTGGAGCCGTATGGCCAGGTAGAGCAGTTTCCCAAGATGGAAGGCCGCCAGATGGTGATGGTTCTGGGGCCGAAAAAGAAGAAGTAAACGGCGGACGAGCACTTCGGAATGTAAGGCTGGGCAACAAGCAGTGCCAGTCTTCATGCCAGGTGCAGTCAAGCTGGTGAATGCATTTCAGGCAGTGCTAGAGAATTCGCAGCGACTATCCTTTTCGGGATGGTCGTCGCAAATAGCAGCGGACTCGATTCCGTTGCCACACAAGTGAAAGCAGGCATCCAAGTGCAATGAAGTATTGCCACCTGCAATCATGTTAAAAATGGAGCTGTCCGGAAGGACAGATATCGCTATGCCAAAAATGAAGACGAAGAGCAGCGCTAAAAAGCGCTTCCGCGTACGTCCGGGCGGCACCGTCAAGCGCGGTCAAGCCTTCAAGCGTCACATCCTGACCAAGAAAACCACCAAGAACAAACGCCAGTTGCGCGGTGCTGTGGACGTTCATGATACAAACATGACATCCGTTCGCGCAATGATGCCGTTCGCTTAACCTCACATAAGAAGGAGCTACCATGCCTCGAGTAAAACGTGGGGTTACCGCACGGGCCCGTCATAAGAAAGTCCTCGACCAAGCCAAGGGTTACCGCGGCCGTCGCAGTACCGTATATCGTATCGCCAAGCAGGCGGTCATGCGTGCAGGCCAGTATGCCTACCGCGATCGCCGCAACAAGAAGCGCGTATTCCGCGCACTGTGGATCACCCGTATCAACGCTGCTTCGCGTGAGCATGGCGTGACTTACAGCGTATTCATGAACGGTCTCAAGAAAGCCAACATCGAACTCGACCGTAAGGTCCTGGCCGATATGGCTGTGATGGACAAGCCGGCATTTGCCGCGATTGTCAACCAGGTGAAGGCCAACATCGCTGCTTGAACGTTGTGATCGCAGGTATCGCCTTTGCGGGCGGTGCTGCATAAAAGCGGGGCAAAGGTCATCACCTGTGCCCCGTTTTTTTTGAGTCCACGCTATCATTTTTACATCAAACCTCGATCGTGTTTCTATAGTTGTATTGAATGGTTTGCCTGATAGCGAAACTCATCCAGAATCCAGAGACAGGTTGTTGGATGATAATGGCGGGCTGCCTCCTGCACATCATTGGCAATTGCAGAAGCATCGGCAGAGGCGCTGGTCTGGCATTGGCAATTACAGTGCAGCACAGTGCAAGATCGCATCCTGCAGAGTCGTCTGGACGCATCAGTAGCCGTAATCCGATTTATTGACACGGGCAAATAGCCGCATGAATTCCCTAGAACAAATTGTCGCCCAGGCGCAGACGGACTTCACCGTTGCGGAAGACGCAGCCGCGCTGGAGAATGCAAAAGCCAAGTACCTTGGCAAAACAGGACAGATCACGGAGCAGATGAAAGGCCTTGGCAAGCTGGCGCCGGACGAGCGCAAGATCCAGGGCGCAGTGATCAACGCCGCCAAGGAAAAAATTGAAGCCGCATTGACTGCACGCCGCGATGCACTCGCGAATGCACAGATGGAAGCGCGCCTGAACGCCGAGGCCATCGATGTCACACTGCCCGGTCGTGGTCGCGGCAAGGGCGGTATCCATCCGGTCATGCGGACCTGGGAACGGATTGAAGAGATTTTCGGATCGATCGGATTCGACGTGGCCGATGGCCCGGAGATCGAGACCGACTGGACCAACTTCACCGCGCTGAACAGCCCGGAAAATCATCCGGCGCGTTCCATGCAGGACACTTTCTACATCGATGGCAAGGACACTCAGGGCAAGCCGCTGCTGCTGCGTACCCATACCAGTCCGATGCAGGTTCGCTACGCGCGCATGAACAAGCCGCCGATCAAAGTCATCGCACCCGGACGCACCTATCGCGTCGACAGTGATGCGACACACTCGCCGATGTTTCACCAGGTTGAAGGCTTGTGGATTGCTGAAGACATCAGCTTCGCGGATCTCAAGGGCGTGTATCTCAACTTCGTCAAAGCCTTCTTTGAAACCGACGATTTGCAAGTGCGTTTTCGCCCGTCGTATTTTCCGTTTACCGAGCCGTCCGCCGAAATCGATATTGCCTTCGGTAGCGGACCATTGAAAGGCCGCTGGCTCGAAGTCTCGGGCGCGGGACAAGTGCATCCAACCGTGGTACGCAACATGGGTCTTGACCCGGACAAGTACATTGGTTTTGCGTTCGGCTCCGGCCTTGAGCGCCTGACCATGCTACGTTACGGAATCAATGATTTGCGCCTGTTCTACGAGGGCGATCTGCGTTTCCTGAAGCAGTTCAATTAAAAACGCCGCACACATCAAAAACAAGAATGCAGCTTCCTCTCCCGCCTGGCGGGAGAGTTCAGGCGCTGCACACCAATATCAGTCGCGTATCGACAAGTGCAGTGCCCGATCCTTCCTACGATGGAAGGGAACACGAACACCGTAATTCAGAATACCTGAAGGCTTACTATGCAATTCTCCGAAAGCTGGCTCCGTACCCTGGTTGATCCACAGATGACATCGGACGCGTTGTCACACATGCTGACCATGTCCGGCCTCGAAGTGGAAGAGGTCGAGCCCGTAGCACCACCGTTTTCCAATGTCGTTGTCGCTCGTGTCGTGGAAGTAGCCAAACACCCGAATGCCGACCGTCTCAACGTCTGTCAGGTAGATGCCGGCACCGGCACGCTACTCAACATTGTCTGCGGCGCACCGAATGTGCGCGCCGGGCTGAAGGTTGCCTGTGCGATGGCGGGTGCCAAACTGCCGCCTGGCGATGATGGCAAGTCCTTCGAAATCAAGGTTGGACAGCTGCGTGGTGTCGAGTCGCAGGGCATGCTGTGCTCGGCGCGTGAACTCAAGCTTTCGGAAGAAAATGCCGGCTTGCTCGAACTGCCGGACGACGCGCCGGTAGGCCAGAATTTCCGTGACTACTATCAGCTCAATGATCTGAAGTTCACCATCAAGCTCACGCCTAACAAGGCGGACTGCCTGTCTGTGCTCGGTGTCGCACGCGAAGTGTCAGCCCTGACCGGCGCACCGCTGCGCGCGCCGACCTACAAGGCGGTTGAACCGAACACGGACGAGAAGCTTCCCGTCAAGATTTCCGCACCGGACCTGTGTGGTCGTTTCAGCGGACGCATCATCCGCGGCCTGAATGCACGCGCGCAGACACCGGACTGGATGAAGCGCCGCCTGGAACGTAGCGGACAGCGGCCCATTTCCGCACTGGTCGACATTTCCAATTACGTCATGCTGGAACTGGGACGACCCAGCCACGTGTTCGACCTCGACAAGATCCATGGTGGCCTCGATGTTCGCTGGGGCAAGCCTGGTGAATCGCTCAAGCTGTTGAACGGCAATACCGTTGAAGTCGACAGCTGGGTCGGTGTGATTGCCGATGATAAGGAAATCGAATCGCTGGCCGGCATCATGGGCGGCGATTCGACTGCTGTTTCGCTCGACACCCGGAATATCTATCTTGAAGCCGCATTCTGGTGGCCCCAGGCGATACAGGGCCGTGCACGCCGCTACAACTTTTCCACCGATGCCGCACATCGATTCGAACGCGGCGTCGACTATGCCACCACGGTGGAAGACATCGAACGGATTACCGCGCTGATCGTGGAAATCTGCGGTGGCAAGGATACCGTTGTCGGCCCGGTTGATGACCACGTCGTCAATCTGCCGCAGCGCAAGCCGGTAACCGTACGTACCGCACGTGCGGTAAAAGTGATCGGCGTGCCGCTGAATGACGAGCAGATCGCCGATATTTTCACGCGCCTCAATTTGCAGTTTACGCAGGAATCAGGTGCGTTCACCGTGACGCCGCCGTCATACCGCTTCGATATCGAAATCGAAGAGGACCTGATTGAAGAAATCGCACGTGTCTACGGCTTTGAAAACATTCCTGCACTGGCGCCGGTTGCGGCCAACACCATGCGCATCACGCCGGAAAATCGCCGTTCGCTGTTTGCGATCCGCCGTCAGCTCGCCGATGCGGACTATCAGGAAGTCGTCAACTTCAGCTTTGTCGAGGAAAGCTGGGAAGCGGACTTTGCGGCGAATACCAATCCAATCAAGCTGCTGAACCCCATCGCAAGCCAGATGAGCGTCATGCGCTCCTCGCTGGTAGGCAGCCTGGTCGCCAATGTCCGCTATAACCTGAACCGCAAGCTCAACCGTGTTCGTGTATTCGAGATCGGTGCGGTCTACCTGCGCAACGCCGCCACACAGGACGGCTCCTTGACTGTTGCCGGCTACGATCAGCCCAAGCGGGTCGCTGCGATGGCCTATGGGCAGGTGGCTGAAGAGCAGTGGGGCCTGCCAGGCCGCAATGTCGATTACTTCGATATCAAGGGTGATCTTGAAACCCTGTTTGCGCCCAAAAAGCTGACCTTTGCGAAAGTCGAACATCCAGCGTTGCATCCGGGGCGCTCCGCGCAAGTGCTGCTTGAAGGTGTGGTGATTGGTTTCATCGGTGAACTGCATCCACGCTGGCAACAAAAGTACGACTTGCCGCTGGCTCCGGTCGTTTTTGAAGTGGACGCGTCTGCATTGCAGACCCGCGATATCCCGGCATACGAGGAAATTTCCAGGTTCCCGGCGGTGACGCGAGACATCGCCGTCGTTGTAAAACAGTCGGTTCCAGCACAGGCGCTGCTCGACACTTTCATTGCCGAGCAGAAATCCAACCCTGCATGTGCTATCATGCAAGCCATTGTTTTATTTGATGAATATCGAGGAAAGGGTCTGGAAAATGACGAAAAAAGTCTTGCTTTCCGGTTCACCTTGCAAGATACTCAAACTACCCTGCAGGACGACAAAGTTGACGCCGCGATGACTGCTTTCATCACCGCTGTGGAAAAGATGCATGGCGCACGATTGCGCACATGAACGGGTTCGAACTTAGCAGGGCAGGGACGACAACCATTATGAATGACGTGAACTCAGCCGAATTTCAATCCGTCTTGGCCGCCGACCTCAATCGCGCTATGCAAGAGGCGAAGGCGCGTACCCAGGCTGAAAAAGAGTTGCCGACGCTGACCAAGGCCGAGCTTGCCGAACTGCTGTTTGAACAAGTCGGCTTGAACAAGCGCGAAGCGAAGGACATGGTCGAAACCTTTTTCGATGAAATTCGCAATGCGCTGGAACGTGGCGAAGCCGTCAAGCTGTCGGGCTTCGGCAATTTCCAGTTGCGGGACAAACCGCAACGCCCGGGGCGCAACCCGAAGACCGGTGAAGAGATTCCTATCACGGCACGACGGGTCGTCACCTTCCACGCGAGTCAGAAGCTTAAAGGTATGGTGGATGACGCCAGCCATAAGCCACTCGCACGCGTAGCCTGACACAAGCTTCCTGACCCATGAACGAGCGTGCGAATAAGTCCGATGCCATAGTACTGCCGCCGATTCCGGCAAAGCGTTACTTCACCATCGGCGAGGTCAGCGACCTATGCGGCGTGAAGCCGCATGTGCTGCGTTACTGGGAGCAGGAATTTACGCAGCTCAAGCCGGTCAAGCGGCGCGGAAATCGCCGTTATTATCAGCATCATGAAGTGCTGCTGATCCGGCGTATTCGTGAGCTGTTGTATGAGCAGGGTTTTACTATCAGCGGCGCGCGTAACAAGCTCGATACGCGTATGGCGAATGCCAGCGTTGGTGGTAACGGAGCGGGCGAGGAAGATTTGACTACCGGCTTGCCGCCGCTTGAAATGAATACCGTGAGTTTACGCCACGAATTATCGGAAATTCTTGCTTTGTTGAAACGCTAGGTTTTGGCTATTGCCGATTCAAGTTAAGCCAAGCCAAGTCAGAATTGATTAAGGAGCCGCAATTGCGGCTCCTTTTTTGTCACTTCCACTTCACGTCGGTGCACGTCAGGCTTCCCAAACGCTTAAACATCCTGCCAGCGATGAACTAAACAGTCTGTTTAATTTAAGCCGGAGTACTCAAGCGGCAATCGCGGCATAACTCGTTTGACGACGTTTAAAACCGCACCATCAATCAAATTTTTATTGCCATTAAAAGCGTGCACGACGCGTTACAAATCTACCTCTACCTAGTAAAACTGCGTACTCTCAATAAGCCATGATGTCTCTATAATCAGGTACGTACGTGTACCAGCGTAGTGCACGACAATCGACGGTATGTCACGTATCCGAAACCCGGATTGGCAAGCCGTTGACCTCATGGATCATGGATGGAGATTAAATGAAAACGTCTGTTGCCGCTTCCTGGGACGTTGACAGTATCCTGCGTGTGGGCATGGAGTCGCTGCTCGACTTGTTCGATGATTCCTGCGAAGGTACGATGGCAGTCGACGACCACGGACGTATCGCGTGGATTAACGACAAGTACGCTGCCTTCCTCGGCCTGAAAACTCCCGAATCCGCCCTCGGCAAACCGGTCGAAGAAGTGATTCCCAACAGTCGGATGCGCGAGGTCGTCACGACCGGCAAGCCCATCCTGCTCGACATCATGATGATTCGCGACCAGCCCCTGGTCGTGATGCGTATTCCCCTGAAGGACGATTCGGGCAAGATTGTCGGCGCGCTTGGCTTTGCGCTCTATGACCGCCTGCAGCGACTCAAGCCGCTTGTATCCAAGTTCGCCGAATTGCAGTGGGCACTGGCCAATACCCAGAAAGAACTCGCGCAACTGCGCCATACCAAGTATTCGATATCCAGCTTTGTCGGTGTCAGTCCGGTATCGCTGGAGCTCAAGCATCGCGCACGCCGCGCTGCGCAACTCGATACCACCGTTCTGCTGCTGGGAGAGACCGGCACCGGCAAGGAGTTACTGGCGCACGGTATCCATGCCGCTTCAGGCAGGGCGGGAAAGCCCTTTGTCGGCATCAATATCGCCGCAGTCCCCGAATCGCTGCTGGAAGCCGAATTCTTTGGCGTGGCGCCGGGAGCCTACACGGGCGCTGACCGGAAAGGACGCGAAGGCAAATTCAAGATTGCTGACGGGGGCACGCTGTTCCTCGATGAAGTCGGCGACATGCCGCTGCAGGTGCAAGCGAAGCTGCTGAGGGTTCTGCAGGAGCAGGAAATCGAACCGCTCGGCTCCAACACCATTACCAAGGTCGACGTGCGCGTGATCGCCGCCACCAGTCACGACCTGAAACAACTGGTCGCCGACGGCAAGTTCCGGTCCGACCTGTTCTATCGTCTCAATGTGTTACCCATCGTGTTGCCCCCGCTACGTGAGCGGGTCGCCGATCTCGACGCCTTGTGTGAACACCTGCTGGAGCAGATTGCCAGCCGTACCGGCATGCCACAGCGCGAACTGACGCCAGATGCGCGCGCTTTCCTCGCGTCCTACCGCTGGCCAGGGAACGTGCGCGAGCTACGTAACGCTCTTGAGCAAGCCGGCATGCTTACCGATAGCATCACCTTGTCGGCAGAAGATTTCTCGACCATTCTGACGATCGACGACACGCATCCGATGCAAGCTGAAAAAGAAGCGACGCCGGCTCCAACTTCAACTCCAGCTCCAGTCGAAATCCGGCCGCTCGCCGAAACCGTGGCAGAGGTGGAGCGCAGCCTGATTAAGGCAGCCCTTGCCAATACCAATGGAAACAAGGCCTTGGCCGCACGGATGCTAGGCATTTCACGCGCCACGCTGTATCAAAAGATTGAGGATTATCAATTGCTGTCTGATTAATAGACACCTGTCCAGGAAGTGGACACATTTTAAAACCTTTATAATTCAATGACATAACAAGATATAACAAAAATGTGCATGTTATTCATACACATTTCCCTTCCGGCAAACGCCATCCCGCCCTCCAGAGTAAGCCAGGTTTCAACAATATCATTAACAATCAATGACTTAGTACGCATGGCATGACAATTGCCATATGCCTTTGTACGCCGGTGAAGCGGCCAATAAAAACAAGCATCGCTTCACTGTTTTTGACGCTGCTATGGAGGCACAGTGCGACTCATAAATAAGGTAGCCCTGATTACAGGCGCAAGCAGGGGCATCGGCAAAGCGACTGCCCTGAAGTTTGCAAAAGAGGGCGCAAAGGTCGTGGTTTGCGACCTGGACGATGCTGTCGCTGAAACCGTCGCCCAGATCCGTTTGCAGGGCGGCTCGGCAATCGGATTCACTGTCGACGTCACCAAGGCCGAAAGCATCGAAGCAATGGTCAGCGGCGCGCTGACGACCTACGGGCAGATTGATGTACTGGTCAACAATGCCGGTATCGTCGCCGACGCTCAACTCAAGAAGATGACCGACGATCAGTTCGACAAGGTCATCGACGTCAATCTGAAGGGCACTTACAACTGCACCAAGGCCGTGGTCGACGCGATGATCGAGCGTAAGGGCGGCGTGGTCCTGAATGCCTCGTCCATCGTCGGTATTTACGGCAACTTCGGCCAGACCAACTATGCGGCAAGCAAGTTCGGTGTGATCGGCATGGCCAAGACATGGGCCCGCGAACTGGGCAAGCACAACATTCGTGTCAATGCCGTATGCCCCGGCTTTATCGAAACGACGATTCTCAAAGCCATGCCGGAGAAGGTGATTCGCGCATTGGAAGAACGCGTTCCGCTGGGTCGTCTCGGCAAGCCGGAAGAGATCGCCAACACCTTCGCCTTTCTCGCATCCGATGAAGCCAGTTACATCAATGGCGCGGTCATTGAAGTCTGCGGCGGCATGACTTTATAAAAGGCGGGACGGCAAAACTAAACGCAAGACACACAACAGGACCGGCAGCAATGCCGAACATTTTTGTAGCAGCAGTAGTAATAACAGTAATGGCAGTAACAGCAGTAGCGGATGTGCAGCAGATTGTTCCAGCTAAAAACAATGATTTCCATCCAAAGATGGACGGATAACTACCAGGAGCGAGACACATGGCAACACGCACTACACTCGGTTTAACCTCAGTCATTGCGGCCGGCCTTCTTGCCGGATGCGGCGGTTCGGATGATCCTCCCGAGGATCTTAATCTCAAGCCGAGCTATCTCGGCACTATTCAGAAAGCCACCTACGACGGCGTCAGCAACGACTTGCTTACCGCGGGCTTGGGCAGGACCGGTCTGCAGGCCGCAGCGCCGGCGTTTGCCGATCCGGCCAATCCGACGATTGCCGAGTTGCGTCGCAATGCTATCCATTCGAACTATCGCGCGCTGATCGACCCGAGCACCAACGGCGGCTTTGGCACGCTGTACGGTCCCAACATCGACAATGCCGGCAACGCCACGCTCGGCGAAGGCAAGATCGCCGGCGATGAATACATCGCCTATGCCGATGACGGCACAGGACAGGTGAATGTCACGCTAATGGTCCAGATCCCGGCCGGCTTCGACAAGGCCAATCCGTGTATTGTCACCGCGACCTCCTCAGGTTCGCGCGGCGTGTATGGTGCGATCGGCACGGCAGGCGACTGGGGTCTCAAGCAGAATTGCGCAGTTGCCTACAGCGACAAGGGCAGCGGCATGGGTTTCCATAACCTGCAGTCCAACACCGTCAACATGCTGAACGGCGAGCGCGCGAATGCTGTCGCCGCCGGCAAGAATTCCAGCTTCACCGCCAACCTGACCGCAGCGGAACTCACTGCATTCAACGCCGCAACGCCGAACCGCTTTGCGATCAAACAGGCGCACTCGCAGCAGAATTCGGAAAAGGATTGGGGTAAGTACACATTGCAGGCGGTCGAGTTTGCATTCTATGCACTGAACGACAAATTCGGCGACGTTGCACGCAACGGCACGAGCCGGCTCAATACCATCACGCCAGCCAAGACACTCGTCATTGCATCGAGCGCATCGAATGGCGGCGGCGCGGCAATCCTCGCGGCGGAGCAGGACACCAAAGGCCTGATCGATGGCGTTGCGGTATCCGAACCGGTCACTGAAGTGGCACTGAGCCCAGCGTTGACAATCAAGCGTGGCAACACCACAGTCAGCCGTGCAGGCCTGGGACTGTATGACACCATCACCATCGGCAACCTGTATCAGCCGTGCGCGGCGCTGTCGTCCTCGCTGACTGCCTCGCCGCTGCTGGCTGCTGTCAGCCCGACCCTGGCTGCCAACCGCTGCGCAGCGCTCAAGGCCAAGAACCTGCTGACTTCCACGACACTCGCGGCACAGGCCGATGAATCGCTGCAGAAGCTGCGTGAAGCCGGTTTTGAAAGCGAGGCCGATCTGCTGCACGCCAGCCACTTTGGCACATACCAGATCCTGGCGCCGTTCTACGCCAACATGTACGGCAAGTTCAGCGTCAAGGACAACCTCTGCGGCTACAGCTTTGCGCCTGTAACCGCAACCGGTGCCCTGACCACGCTGACCGCGACACAGGAAGCCCAGTTGTTTGCGACAGCCAACGGTACGCCGAGCGGTGGGCTTGGCCTGGTCAACAATAACTCGGTCGGTGGTCCGATCGCTGATTCGTTCTCGGTGTCGCCGTCAACCAATGTCGCCGACTACAACATCGATGGCGCAATCTGCCTGCGCAACCTGGCAACCGGTACCGATGTCACTACCGGCCAGCCATTGACCGGTCAGGCGCTGATCAACTCGCAGCGTGTTCGTGCCGGCATGGCCGAAGTTCTGCGCAATGGCAACCTGCGTGGCAAGCCAGCCATTATCGTTCATGGCCGCAACGATGCGCTGATCCCGGTGAATCACAACTCGCGTGCTTACTTCACCGCCAACAAGGCGGCTGAAGGCGCGGCCAGCAAGTTGTCGTACATCGAGATCACCAATGCGAACCACTTCGACGCCTTCCTCGGCTTCCCGGGTTACGACACACGTTTGATCCCGATCCACCGATATCACATCCAGGCGATGAACATGATGTACGCCCATCTGAAGGCCGGTGCTGCACTGCCGCCTAGCCAGGTTGTGCGTACCGTGCCACGCGGAGGTACAGCAGGTGCGGCGCCGGCGATCACCGCGGCCAACGTGCCGCCTATCCAGGCTGCGCCGATTGCTGCGAACCAGATCACCTTCGCCAACAACACCACGACCATTCCGGAATAAGCCGGACTAAGTGGAACGCATCCACGCCGGATGTCCCTGCCCGGAGCAGGGGCCGGCTCCTTCCCCCTGGCAGGGGGAAGGTTGGGATGGGGGTTGAGTGTGTCAAGTATCTATTGAACTCTCAATAGATCGAAGCAGCGGTATCAGCAGCACCAGCAATACCAGCAATACCGCCCCGGCATCACGCCGGGGCCATCCTGATGCAGATCCCGCATCGGACCGCGAAACGCGGACTAAGGGACAACGAATTCGGCAGCAACAGTGGAGAAAATGGATGGCAAGCGAAGTCATACTCGAAACGCGAAACCTGACCAAGGGGTTCAAGGGATTTATCGCGGTGAACGACGTCAATTTCAAGGTCAAGCGCGGCTCTATCCACGCATTGATCGGACCAAACGGTGCAGGGAAGACCACCTTCTTCAACCTGTTGACAAAATTTCTGACGCCGACCGCAGGGTCCATCCTGTATAACGGCGACGACATCACGTCGCTGGCGCCGGAGCAGATCGCGCATCGCGGTGTGATCCGCTCATTCCAGATCTCTGCGGTTTTCCCACACCTGACCGTGCTGGAAAACGTGCGTATCGGCCTGCAGCGCGCACTCGGTACTTCCTTCCATTTCTGGAAGAGCGAGCAGACGCTGAGTCGCCTCAATGACCGTGCGATGCAATTGCTCGCCGAAGTCGACCTGGAAGGATTTGCCAGCACCATGACAGTCGACCTGCCATACGGCCGCAAGCGCGCACTCGAGATTGCGACCACGCTTGCCATGGAGCCGGAACTGATGCTGCTCGACGAACCGACACAGGGCATGGGCCATGAAGACGTGCATCGTGTCACCGAGCTGATCAAAAAGGTATCCGCAGGCCGCACCATCCTCATGGTGGAACACAACATGAGCGTGGTATCAGGCATCTGCGACAAGATCTCCGTCTTGCAGCGCGGTTCCTTGCTGGCGGAAGGCACATATCAGGAAGTATCGAGCAATCCGCAAGTGATGGAAGCCTACATGGGCACCACGTCGGGCGAACTGGAAGGAGCGCACTAATGGCGACCGCAGCACTGGAAATCCGCAACCTGAAAGCATGGTACGGCGAGTCGCACATCCTGCACGACGTCAACCTGGAGGTGAAACCGGGCGAGGTTGTCACGCTGCTTGGCCGTAACGGCGCAGGCCGCACCACGACGCTGCGCGCGATCATGGGACTGACCGGCACGCGCAAGGGTTCGATCAAGATCAACGGCGAAGAATCGATCGGACTGGCGACGCACAAGGTGGCGCACCTCGGCGTTGGTTATTGCCCGGAAGAGCGCGGCATTTTTTCGTCGCTGTCCGCCGAGGAAAACCTCCTGCTGCCGCCGATGGTGACCAAGTCATCGAAGGGCATGTCGGTCAAGGAAATCTACGAGATTTTCCCCAACCTGGAAGAGCGCCGTTCTAGCCAGGGCACACGCCTGTCGGGCGGTGAACAACAGATGCTGGCCGTTGCGCGCATCCTGCGTACCGGCGCCAAGCTCTTGCTGCTCGATGAAATATCCGAAGGTCTCGCCCCTGTCATCGTGCAGGCGCTGGCACGCATGATCACCATGCTCAAGGCCAAGGGCTACACCATCGTGATGGTGGAACAGAATTTCCGCTTCGCTGCGCCGCTGGCGGACCGGTTTTACGTGATGGAGCATGGACACATCGTCGAGTCCTTTGCCGCATCCGAACTGGAGTCGAAGACGTCCGTGCTCAATGAGCTGCTGGGCGTCTGATCACAGACTCAACAACGCTGTAGCAACACTACCTACAACACAGGAGAAGTAATGAAACTCAAAGCAAAAGTGATGACTCTCGCAGTCGCAACCGCATTCACCGCCGGCTTCGGCGGCGCCGCTTCCGCGCAGGTATCTGGCGACGTCATCAAGATCGGCCTGCTGACCGACATGTCTGGCGTCTACGCCGACGTCGACGGCCCGGCAGGTGCGGAAGCCGTCAAGATGGCCATCGCCGACGCTGGCGGCAACATCAACGGCAAGAAGATTGAGTTCGTCGTTGCCGACCACCAAAACAAGGCTGACATCGCTGCATCGAAGGCACGCGAATGGTTCGACCAGCAAGGCGTTGACATGCTGATCGGCGGTACCAACTCCGGCGCCAACCTGGCCATGGCCAAGATCGCAGCAGAAAAGAAAAAGGTATTCTTCTCCGTCGGCGCAGGCACAGCCCGTCTGACCAATGAAGACTGTACACCTTACACCGTGCATTACGCGTACGACACCATTGCACTGGCACGCGGCACTGGCAGCGCGCTCGTCAAGCAGGGCGGCAAGGACTGGTACTTCCTGACAGCCGACTACGCTTTCGGCGCTTCGCTGGAAAAAGATACCGCTGACGTCGTCAAGTCGTCGGGCGGCAAGGTACTCGGAGCCGTCAAGCACCCGTTGTCAGCATCGGACTTCTCGTCCTTCCTGCTGCAGGCGCAAGCATCCAAGGCACAGATCCTGGGCCTGGCCAATGCCGGTGGCGATACCATCAACGCCATCAAGGCTGCCAACGAATTTGGCGTGACCAAGAACACCAAGCTGGCTGGCCTGCTGATGTTCATCACCGACGTCCATTCGCTCGGCCTCAACCTGACTCAGGGCATGTACCTGACAGACGGCTGGTACTGGGACCAGAATGCCGACACCCGCGCATGGTCCAAGAAGTTCTTCGACAAGATCAAGCGCATGCCGACCATGCTGCACGCCGCCGACTACTCGGTCACTTCCCAATACCTGGCTGCAGTCAAGGCCACTGGTACTGACGACAGCGACAAGGTCATGGCAAAGCTGAAGAGCACCAAGATCAACGACGTGTTCGCCAAGAACGGCGTAATCCGTCCGGACGGCCGCATGGTCCACGACATGTACCTGATGGAAGTCAAGAAGCAGTCCGAGTCCAAGTATCCATGGGATTACTACAAGGTCGTACAAACGATTCCTGGCGACCAGGCCTACGCCACCAAGGCGGAATCCAAGTGCTCGCTCTGGAAGTAAGACCCTGACGTTGTTGCCCGGTCATCGCCTGCGGATCGCTTAGTCAGTTTTTAGCGAACCCTGGCGAAGTCCGGGTCCTGTATCACGCTCGATGTAGTCGTGTTGGTCCGTTTCCTCTCGCGGGGGAGGCTGGTGTGCCGGGCGGGGTAGCCGAACCTTCCTGAGCCGATTGTATGGACGCCTTGTTCGCCATACCAGCCGTCCCCTGCACCAGGAGGAAACCCGACATCTTCTGCCTCGGCTAATTTTCTTATCGACTATGGAAATCTTCGGCATCCCCCTGCAAGCAATGTTGAGTCAGCTTTTGCTCGGCCTGGTCAACGGTTCGTTTTACGCGATGTTGTCGCTTGGCCTCGCCGTCATTTTCGGCTTGCTCAATGTGATCAATTTTGCACACGGCGCGCTGTACATGATGGGCGCATTCCTTGCCTGGATGGGCTTGACCTATCTCGGCCTTAACTACTGGGTGATGCTGATCGCCGCCCCAATCCTGGTCGGCCTGTTCGGCATCGTCATTGAAAAGACCATGCTGCGCTGGCTTTATAAGCTGGACCATTTATATGGCCTGCTGCTGACCTTCGGCATCACGCTGATGCTGGAAGGTATTTTCCGCTCGTTCTATGGCGTATCCGGCCAGCCGTATTCGGTACCGGACGTCCTGATGGGTGCGACCAATCTCGGCTTCATGATCCTGCCGAATTACCGTGCATGGGTCGTGGCGGCTTCCATCATCGTGTGTTTTGCAACCTGGTTCGTGATCGAAAAAACCAAGCTCGGCGCGTATCTGCGTGCAGGCACTGAAAACCCCAAGCTGGTCGAAGCCTTTGGTATCAACGTCCCGCTGATGGTGACAGCCACCTATGGCTTCGGCGTTGCACTCGCCGCATTTGCCGGCGTGCTGGCCGCACCGGTGATCCAGGTATCGCCGCTGATGGGTTCGAACCTGATCATCGTCGTGTTCGCGGTGGTCGTGATCGGCGGCATGGGTTCCATCATGGGCTCCATCCTTACCGGCCTTGGCCTCGGCATTATCGAAGGCCTGACCCGCGTGTTCTATCCCGAACTGTCGGCGACCGTCGTCTTCATCATCATGGCGATCGTCCTGATGATTCGTCCGGCCGGCCTGTTCGGCAAGGAAAAGTAAAGCTCTCGCATCCGGTTGCCACGCGCTGTCTTCCCGAACGCAGCGCGCACAGGCAACCGGCCTCGATGCGAATAAAGCGTAGCAATAGTGTGCTGTTCGGAATGACAGGTTTGAAAAGGTCGTAACTATGAACAAGAAACTCGGATATGCGATTGCGCTGGCGGTGGCGGTAGCAGCTCCCTTCGTCGTCTACCCGGTATTCCTGATGAAGGTCCTGTGCTTTGCGCTGTTTGCCTGCGCCTTCAACCTCCTGATCGGTTTTACCGGCCTGCTGTCCTTTGGTCACGCCGCCTTCTTCGGCATGGCAGGCTATGTGGCGGGCCATGCGCTGAAGGTCATGGGTTTGCCCTTCGAACTCGGCCTGATCGCCGGCGTGGTTGTCGCCGCACTGATCGGTTTGCTCATGGGTGGCCTGGCGATTCGCCGCCAGGGCATCTATTTCACAATGATCACGCTGGCACTGGCGCAGATGCTGTACTTCGTCTGCCTGCAGGCACCGTTCACGGGTGGCGAAGATGGATTACAGGGCGTGCCACGTGGCCACCTCCTCGGTATTATCGATCTGTCCAGCGACATGACCATGTATTTTGTTGTACTGGCCATTGCGATTGCTGGCTATGCGCTGATCGTGCGTACCGTGCATTCGCCGTTCGGCCAGGTGCTCAAAGCCATCAAGGAGAACGAGCCGCGCGCCATTTCACTCGGCTATGACGTCGACAAATACAAGCTGCTGGCCTTTGTTCTGTCCGGTGCGTTGGCGGGTCTTGCCGGCGCAACCAAAACCGTCGTGCTGGGCTTTGAAACACTGACTGACGTGCACTGGTCGATGTCCGGCCTGGTCGTGCTGATGACCCTCGTCGGCGGCCTCGGCACGCTGACCGGTCCCATCGTCGGCGCCATTGTCATCATTGCACTCGAGAACAAACTCGGCGACCTTGGCAATTTCCTGGCTGGCGTGTCGGGTATCGAATGGTTCCGGTCGATCGGCGAATCGGTAACCATCGTCACCGGCTTCATCTTCATCGTCTGCGTGCTGGCTTTCCGTCGTGGCATCGTTGGCGAACTCGTCGAGTTTGCGAAGAAACGCAAACCATCGCAGGCTCGCCTGCATACAACAGTGGTTAACACAATGGAGGGATGACGTCATGGGGCCACTTCGCTGGGTACGGTTGGCAGCAGCAGCTAGTGCAGCAATGTTTGCAATCAGCGCTTCGGGCGCGGATGACATCGTCATCGGGCAGGTGGCTCCATTGAGCGGCGTATTGGCCGACACCGGGAAAGACATGGTGTTGGGAGCAAAGGTCTATTTCGACTATATCAACGAGCAGGGCGGGGTCCACGGCAAGCGCATCCGGCACGTGGTCAAGGATGACGGCTACAAGGTGGATGAAACCGTCAGGCTCACGCGTGAAGTCATCAGCAAGGACGGCGCACTGGCGCTGATCGGTTTTGCCGGTACCGGAAACGTCGGCGAACTGCTCAAGCAAAAGGTTCTGGAAGAAGCCAATATTGCACTGGTGGCGCCGTACACCGGCGGCGAGGTGCTGCGGACGCCGTTCAATCCCTACATCTTCCATATTCGGGCCGGTTATGCCGATGAAGCGGAAGGCATCGTCGACCAGCTCATCATGCTGAATATGAAGCGCATCGGCGTGATGTACCAGGATGATCCCTTCGGCAAAGCGGGACTGGTCGGTGTCGAGGCCGCACTTAAAAAGCGCGGTCTTGAGATTGTCGGCACGGGTCCCTACGAAAAGAATACGGACAACGTGACCCATGCCGTTCAGGAGATCGCAAAAGCGAATCCGCAGGCGGTCGTCATGATTTCTGTGAACAAGAGCACGGCAGCGTTCAGCAAACAGATTCGCGCGGCGTCTACCGTGGCGCAGCTGGTGAACATTTCTGTGGTCAATCCGAAGGAAATCAGCCGCCTGATCGGCCCTGAAAGCGCGCGTGGTATCGGTGTGGCGCAGGTGATGCCTTACCCGTATTCGGCAACGGTCGGCATCGTCAAGGAGTACCAGCAGGCCATGAAGAAATATGCGCCCGCCGGTACTGAGCTGTCGTACACCAGCTTTGAAGAATTTGTCGGCGCCAAGGTACTGGTGGAAGGTTTGAAACGAGCCGGCCCCGGCGCCAGTCGCGAGAAAGTGATTCGCGCACTGGAGACCTTGAACCCGTTTGACACCGGCGGTTTTACGGTGCGTTTCTCGCCGAACAACCGTATCGGGTCAAGGTTTGTCGAGATTACGGTGATCGGCAAGGATGGACGCTTGCTGCGTTGAGCCGATCGGTACGCGGTATTGTGCAATTTAAGCGAAGATTTTAGTAGTGGTTGTAGTTGTTTTGTCCCCAGCAGTTTTAAGGGTCACGCATGCGTGACCCTTTTTTTCTTTGCCATGTGAATAACCTTCAACGGATTACCGATGTCATATCCCGGTCGGATAAGTTTCCGGTGCTTCATCATGATGCGTTTCGACCACCGCTTCAAGTGGACGCAAGGCCGTAGTCGTGTCCACATGGATCACCGCATCAAACTGCTTCGGCAGACAAGCATAAAAATAATGACTCATTCTTTCGCTGGCTGGCAGGTAAAGCACGCCGATGGCACGTTCAAGGCGACGCACTTCCAATAGCTCGGAGACATAACGACGACCGCGCAGAGGAAGGTAGAAATTCCCAATGCCCGTGTCGTGCAAGATCCGTTCATAACTTTCCGCATGCGAAGGGCGCACCGATTTTTTCTCGGCCGGACCATCCCATTCGGACGCCGCCGTGACAGTACCGTCGTGCGTCGTAAAGCCAAGCAGGAATATCTTGTCGCGCCCGAGACGCTGCCGCATCAGCTGACCGAGATTATGCTGGCCATGCTCACCCATTTCCGTTGCGCTTGCATCGCCGAGGTGGGAATTATGCGCCCAGACTACGACCTTCGCTTCGCGCTTGTTGCTGTTTTGCAGGTGTTCACGCAAGGCATCCAAAGTGTCGGCCATATGCGTGTCGCGCAGGTTCCAGGATTCATCATGCCCAAGAAACATGGTCCGGTAATATGCTTCGGCATTCCGTGCCACCCTTGCGTTTTGCTGCGCGTAAAAAAGTTCGTCGACATCCGCCGGGCTATTGCCGGCAACCAGATGACTAGCCTCGGTCGTCATCGCCACCAGCTGCCGCACGACTTCTTCTTCGCAGTCTTTTTTCATGCCGAAGGTCGCCGCATACCCATAGCGTTGCGGGTTCTCCGCAAGATGGTCGAAGCAGCCGTAGCGCGCACGCGCCTGCTTTGCCGCTTCGGGATCGACCTGCGACAGGTAGTGCACCACCGCTTGCATCGAGCTGCGCAAACTGTACAGATCCATGCCATAGAAACCAACGCGGCCATCGCGCTCGCTGCGATGCCGATTTTCCTGACGCAACCAGTTGATCAGCTCAACGATCTCGGTATTGCGCCACATCCATTGCGGAAATCGTTCAAAGCCCTGCAAGGCTTGCTGCGCGGTCGTGCTCGCCTGTTTGTTCTGAACGGCAGCGACGGACGGTGACGCTCCTGAGTCGCGTAGGTAACGGCTGACGCGCAAGGCGTCCGGCCAGTCGGCTTCGACGGCAATCGCATCGAAACGTTTCTCGGTGATCAGCTTTTTGGTGATTTCCGCCCGGATACGATAGAACTCTTGCGTGCCGTGTGTGGCTTCCCCGAGCAGCACGATGGAAGCATCGCCAATGTCAGCAACGATGCGATCAATGCTGTCAGTCCGCTCCAAGGGAATCGCTTCGCGCTGAAGCGCTTCAATGATTGAACGATCAGACATGGTACACCCCTGCAGTAACAAGCAATTCGGCCTCGTACGAGTGCGATAGTTCCGTAACAAGCATGCTCTCCGCACCATTTTTGGATACCGGCCAAACATCCGCGCATCTGCCAGATATCACCCATCAATCTGAAATCGTTTGGACTACACTGGATTTCGTTAGCGCCAATCGGCAGGTCGGCAGGTCGTTCACTTTGCTTATACCTGACTCGCCTGCCTTCAATGAAAGGAATAGCCATGCAAACAATCGCCGATATCATGACCCGCGATGTCCGCAGCGTATCGCCGCAAGAAAGCATCAGGCGTGCCGCCCAGTTAATGGATGAAATGAACGTCGGATCCTTGCCAGTATGCGATGGCACCAAGCTGATCGGTATGGTGACCGATCGTGACATTACCGTCCGTGCAACGGCAGCCGGACAGTCCCCCGATAGCACGCACGTCCAAGACGTCATGTCAGCCCAGGTGCGCTGGTGCTACGAGGACCAGACGGTCGATGATGTGATGGAACAAATGGCCGATAGTCAGATCCGTCGCATCCCGGTGCTGGATCACGATTCCGACGCACTTATTGGTATCGTGTCCCTGGGCGATATGGCAACCAAGCATTCGGCGCAGGTCGACCGGACACTGGGGGAAATCTCCAATCCATCAGAGCCGGATCGGCCGCAGTTGAATTCATGAAAGCAACGATCGCATCGTGTAGCTTGTGTAGCCAGTGAAGGAATGAAGGAGCGAAGGGAAGGGCGCGCATGATCGGTCGGTGGTTCAGGCTGAGCGCGTCCATTCCACGTTGTCCGGGGTAAGGTATCGGCTACAGTGACCCACGACTTCCTCCTCCAGAGGCAGGAACTCCGGACCGGGATGTTCCTGGATGCATCAGCGCATGTAGCTTAACCTTGGTTTGTTGCAACCTGAATGATTCCCGTCTTTCGACGACCCAGCCTGTTCTTGAGCGACAGGGCTGGTCGTTCCACCAGGTGCCACGACACTAACGCACATAACGCAGTGATAGCAACCGTCACCAACAAGCCCGGCAGGAACGGCAAATTTTTCCCCCATGCCCACAACACGGTTTGCTGCACCGGAAACGCATAGATATAAATGCCGTAGGAAATGTCCCCGAATCGACCGGCACGCCGGATAACCGACGTTGACAAGCGACCAATATAAATCGTCACCGCAGGAATCAGCAGAAGAAACCCCGCTCGTCCCATGCCCGCAAAGTAACAGCCAACTGCCAGCAATCCTAGCCCACCCAGCAGGTACTCCGGCCGTGTCGCCCATCGATCGCGGAACAGGTCGAGGCATACGCCTGCGAAGAAGAACAGTCCAAAGTAATACTGATAGTTATTCGGATCAGGCGCGACGATGAAGTAATATCCGGCAAATGCAATCGTGCCCGCCAATGCCAGTACGGGCAGCTTCAAGAGTCCCAGCACACCGCCAACAAGCAAACCGAAGTAACACCGCACCTCGAGAGGAATCGTCCACAACGAACCGTTGACCGCACGCGGGTAGATATTCTGCTCGAACACGCCAGGCAGAAAATACCGGATCGTCACTACCTTCAGGTTGCGCAGAAAATCCGGCAGCTCCGGATGGGCGAAATAGGCTTTCCACGGCAGGGTAGATACCAGCGGGCCAAGCACAAAGGCTGCGATCAATGTCACTGCTGCAAGGCCTGGCCAGATACGCAAAAATCTCTTGGCAAGGAATCGCACGATATGCGGATCTTGCCGCCAGCTTTGGGAAACAAGGAATCCGCTGATCGAAAAAAAGATCAACACCCCGAGCGTACCGAGGCTCATGCTATTGAGGAAGTCTGGTTCCGGCAGGCCGTTCAACGCATATTGATGGCTGATCAATACCAGCAGGGCGGCGCCGATTCGCAGGAAATCAAAATTGTTCAGGCGCGCATTGCCGGTGCTATTCATGGTTAATCTGCCGATCGCTGGGGAAGGTATGCCTGAGCGATATTGCACGCTGCAAACAGGCGGGGAGATTGTACACGAGCCGATTCTGCGCAAACCCGGCCACGTCTCGCGACACAGCCGGCAAAAGCATCAATGCGGTCAAGCGTCTGCAGCAACCTCTACATGCCGACGCGACACCACCGCAAGCCGGCAGCTCAGGAAAAAGCCAAGCACAAGCACGATCGTGCTCGCCGTAAACGCTGTTTTGAACCCGCCCGCATACTCGATCAACAGACCTGCAAGCGCGGGTCCGATAAACTGCCCGGTTGCATAAAACAGCGTCACGTAACTGGTTGCGCGTGGTGCAAAGGCCGGTTCAACGGATTCTGCGGCAATCGTCAGAATCGACGTGAACATCCCCGAGACCGTGCAACCAAGCATGATGTAATGCATGGTAAAACCGGCGGTCGTCGGCCACACCACAGGAATCACTGTGCCAACCGCATTCAGTGCAACGGCAATCATCAGCGTCGGCGACCGCCCGAACCGATCCGAGATATACCCCCAGGTCGGCGCAGCGAAAACGGAAAGAATTCCCAGCAGCGCCGACATGCGTCCCGCAATCACAGGAGACATGCCGGAATCCAGCGCGAAGCTATACATGAAAGTCGTCTGCGCAATGTAAGTCGTGCCAACCACGCCATACAACAGGGCGACGATGTTGATCCGGCTGTTACGGTACATCGGCACGGCCGGTGCCGATTTCATTGAACCTGCGACCTGCTTCGTACGCGGCAGATACGCAATGCTCGCCACCAGTGCCAACGCGCTCGACACCGCAAAGACGACCCAGGACCAACGCCATGCCGAACGACCCAAGGTCTCGTTCAGGTAGGGCACCATAAAGCTCGCCCCCAACACGCCGACCCCAATTCCGCTATTGGTCATGCCAATCACCGCCCCGCGACGACCGGGAAAGCAGCCTGCAAGAAGGGAAATCACCGGTGTGTATGCGAACGCCGTGCCGCAGCCGAGCAGCAGCATGGAAAACAGCAGCATGCTCTGCTGCGAGCTGATGCTCAGCACGATAAAGCCCACTGTCGTCAGGCTCAGTCCCAGAACGACCGCCGCGCGTCCACCATGCTTTGACGCAAACATCCCGGCAACCATCACCAGAAACAGATAGCCCAGCGCAGCAACCGTGCCGAGGTTGCCCGCCTGCTGATACGTCATGCCAAGGTCGGCACGCATGAACGGCAAGATCAACCCGAACGCCAGCCGGGCGAGCGCCACGGTGACGAGAGTAACCAACATGCCGGTCAGGATGGGAACTACGATAGAAGGTGAATCAACGGTCTCGTTGTGACGCGGTTTGCTGGCCTGCATTGAAATCTACCGGGTGTTGTCGTTATGGTCGACGTCAGCGCGTTGTCTCGTGGTTGGTAGCTGCGGTGCCGACGGGTGTTTTTGTCCGAAGCAATGACAGTAGCATTTTTTAGGGGAGGGCGTTTGGGAGGGGTTTTGCGGATCACCGGCCAATAGCGTAAGCAACGCACCAATGTCAAACGCGAAGAGCAGCCCGGCTCAAACACGAAGAGCGGTCCGGCTCCTTCCCCCTTGCAGGGGGAAGGTTGGGATGGGGGTAGTGCGGTCAAGCCAACGCAATCGCTCGAAATAGCCACCACTCATTAACTTCAATCCGAAGCAAGCATAAGAAAAGCATCAACCTCAATGCTTCTTCTCAACCTTCCCCTCGTCCGGTTTCACTTCATCAAGTTTCGAAACTTCATCAGGCTGAATGCCACTCGGCAAGCCAATATCTTCCGTAGCAATCACATCTTCAGTCGTGCGAACCGGTTTCGGTCCCGCGTTATCTGCCGGTGATTTATTTGCTGGTGTTGGTCCTGTCATATCGTCCTCCAAATCGGGTTTGATATGGGTATATCGGCAATGTTCAATTTGTCATGAGGAGGACTACGAGACAACTATAAAAGTATCAGGGATTTCCTAACCGTAATGCCACAATTCATTACCCATTGGTTTTAGGGAAGAGTTATTGGCTCTGCCTGAATTGCTTGACAGCCCACCGTCCGACTACCACGCTGAGCACGATCGTAAAGACATCCACAACGACAAGCATTGGTACAGGGTTCTCCCATTTGTCCATATTTGTGGTTCGACCGAAGTACGGTGACCCCTCACCAAAGGCACCTGTAATCGCATCAAGATTAACGTACGCCACAAACAAGATAAGCAGTGCGCAAAGGAAGAGACTGACATACGGAAGATGTTTTTTCATGATGCATATCGCACTGTCAGCGGGATGAAGCAATCAACGTGGCCCTTGAGTTCACGTTTGAGCGAATCGACAAACTGATTCATATAAACAGACAGGTCAATACATCCAGCACTCCCCAGTGTCCTACCGCCGTGTATGAAGAAACCGCCACGCTTATATGTCACTGTGTTTGGATAAGGATGAATCGTAATCCAGTAATCCCCCCAAGCTGGTCGCGGATTGCGTAATCTGTACCAGGAGTTTTCTTGGAGTTCAGACGGCTGAATCCAATAATCGCCAGCAGGGATAGGTCCCTGGTCCGGAATCTGTTGTTGGCCTACAGAGTAAACGAACGTTCCACCATTTTGACGTCCCAAAACGGCGGGGAAGGCATGGAGCTGGCTAGAGCCATGCGCACGAAGCGCTTGTCCATCAAAGCGTAGAGTTAGGGTCGATCTTGCGCAGCTTGGAACACGCGGCGTAAACCACTCTCGAATATATCGATCTGGCATTGGCACTTCTTAGGGAATTATAAAAAATGCAATTTATCATGTAAGAGGAATGCTTAGCATCCCATGTTTATGTTGGGGTGTCTGGAAGTGAGGCGCGGTTCTTTTAAGGACCTTTTAGGTTGGTGTCGATGCGGAGCTGTTTACTGTACGTATTGGCATGATTGTCCTGTCAAAGTCACTTCTCAAAACAATAGGTATGTCGACCGCGATACTTACTACAGGTGATCACGGAAACGAGTTGGACAATGACAGTGTGTTTTACACAGTTTCAATTCCGATCGATTTTAAGAACTTATAAATTGGATCGTAATATTCCGGCAGACGAGTGGAGTCTTCACTGTTCCCTTCAGGGACAAAAATTACCATTCCTTGCCGGGCGCGCGTCAACAGCACGCGATACGAATTTAGTAGGTACCGGCTCTTCGCTACATCGTTTAACTTTTGCCATTTCGTACCTTGAAATCTATGCATGCTCCATGCGGTTTCTTTCCAACGTAAGTTGGCATCCCAGCAAACGCATATCCAATCAAGTTCAAGACCTTGAACATCGAATTCCGAACCAGCGTCTTCCAAAGCGTCCGAGGACCGAATATCTAAGTGAGGGGCAAGGAACCACATAGACGGTTCAATCTTGGCCTTCATGAAAATTCCCTCGGGTTTGAGCCGTAGCGCGTTCGACGAGGCTACCAATCCCGCTCGTTCCATTCCGCGGCGATTTAATCGCAGCCAGCTCCGTGCATTACTAAGATTTCTAGTGACGCGGATTGGATAGTCACTTAGCGTCGCAAATAGTTCTCTCGCCCGGGAGATGTCCCCGTCAATTAAAGCACCGATAAACTCAGAAAGTCGTTCAGCCCTGAAGGAACGCAATGATACGGCGAGATGTAAGGCCGGAGCTATTGATATGGCATCACCCGAAAAAAACTCTGTCATTTCTTGAATGGGTAGATAATTCGGGCCGTTTAGCTGGTCTGAAATATGAACTCTCCAATGCGGAAATTTCTTTTTTAGGGCTTGAAGCCACTCTGTAATTCCGGCCTCGCCGGTATTGATCTCCTGTCCTCCACCAATAAGGCAAACCACGGTACACCAATCTGGATGACGGTCCATTACAGAAAGGAGAAACTCGGGCTCCGACATTGAGAAGCCAACGAGTTCACGTTTTTCTCGCATGAATCGGCTTGTTTGCTCAACGTCCCACGCGCGCTGGGCCTCATCAAAAACCACAACCTTCTCAACAGGCGGGAATGCCGACTGCAAATTTTCGTCTCGAAAGTGGTGAATATTTTGTATGAAGGCGCATGCTTTTGTATATTCTTCCCTCCGAGATGGTCGATGCTCTCCGGCGCATCGTAGTTGATCCAGCCTATCAATAGTAAGAGCATCGCGCAGTACATCGACAAGAGGGCCGTTCCCCGATAAGAAGACCGCATGCTCGTCCGCGTGTGCTTTCATTCGTGATTGGGCAATATTTAAGCCGGCCAGCGTTTTTCCTGATCCTGGTACACCAGTGATAAAGCAGATCGTTTTTTGATTTTGACTTTTCGAGAGCTCAATTACGCTGTTAATGTATGCACTTGTTGTCGTAAGGTTTTTTGCACCAGATTCGCTACGCGATATTTCCTCTACATTGTGGCCACGATAAAGCGCTTGGGCTGCTTCAACTATTGTAGGCGTCGGTTTATAGCGCCCTTTTTCCCAATGCATCGCGTCGATGTTGTCGCTGCCATAACGTTTAACAAAGACGTCAATCACATTATGTAAGCCGGCTGCGTTGGCTAATATCGGTGCGGATACACCGTCATGCGAAAACACAGCGCAAATTGGAACGTCAACTGCCTCGGTCGCAATAAGAATAGGAATAATGCGTCGGTGATGGCTAGTTTCGTGAAAGTTTTTTAAATCTAACGCGTATCCTAAAGTTTGATTGATATCTTCGTGGATGTACTGATGCTTGCCGACTTTATATTCCAAAACGAAGACGAGCCCGCAGTAAACAATAACTGTGTCTGCACGACGACCCATTCGAGGAATCGTGAACTCTAAAAAAATATGTGCCTTCGGAATTTGCAGCGCAAGGTCGCGTAGGTGCTTAATCTGGAATACCCAGGCCCCACGTTGATTTTCTTCAAGCTTCGGCGTTCTCGAAGTAAGTATGCCCAGTATTGCGTTGCCGTCAGCATTCGCAAAGTCGCTTGCTAAAGCACTGTAATAAGACCGATCCATCGTTAGCTAATGGTTGCGTATTAAGGCTAATCATTTTGCCAGGAATTTAAGTATTTATTGCGACATGGAAATATTGTGCTGCAGAAAATTCTGACTGCTTGTGCCGCCGGTTTAATGATTCAAACTGGTTAGCTGAGCATTTAAGCGAATAGCTTTAAGATTGTTGGTATCAATGTCGTTGTCGTGATTTGGACAGGTGATCTTCAAGAATGCTGGAGATGCAGACAAAATGGTCAGTCTAAATTTTGGCCACCTGTTTGATTCTATTCGTGCTTGCGTGAGGAATCGCGCATTAAGCCCTATGCTCTAGGCTTAATGCACTGCTCCAAATCATATCTTATCCATAGTATTCATTGTTACAATAAGGAAACATTGTGGTTAAAGACGTGCAGGTTGATATTGGAGGGTAATAGGGTGATTTGCAAAGATGCGGACAGCAAGGCTGAGGCCATTGCAATATTGGAGCGCCTACACGTGAAGGCTTCCGCGGACAAGAAATCATTGGTTGAACGCGAACTGCGGATGTTGCGTGCCGGTATAAAAGGAGAGCAGGAGGCCGCTTATCTTATTGATTTTCAACTCAAAGACAGCCAAAACACTGCCGTTATCCATGACCTGCGCCTCCAACTTGAAGATGGTCGTGTCGCACAAATTGACCATTTATTGATCCATCGGACCCTTCGGTTCTATATTCTGGAAACCAAACACTTTTCTCATGGTGTCAAGATTACGGACGAGGGCGAATTCCTACGTTGGAACGACTGGAAGAAGACTTATGAAGGAATGGCTTCGCCGATCGAACAGAACGAGCGTCACGCCGCAGTGCTGCGCATCCTACTGAGCAAACTCGGCATGGGAGAAACGAAGATCGCGTCTATGATTTTGGTTTCCCCGCAGGCGAGGATTGATCGCTCGAAGCGGTTTAACAGTGACATGGTTGTCAAAGCCGATCAATTTTTGACTGCGATGCAAAAGAACTTAGACAATGCTAGTTTTCTTGGCCTGCTAGGCGGTTTTGCAAAAACGACGTTTTCTGATTCGATTAGCAACCTTGCGAATAAGCTTATCCAACTGCATCGGCCAATTACCGTTGATTATGCTGCTAAATTTGGTATGGTCGACCTTTCGCATACGCACGCGAGCTCGCCCGGAGCTACGCAATTCGGCCAACCTGCGAATCCGGTAACATCTTTACCAATTACTCCCGTACCACCATCTGCCAAAACCGCCGATATGCCAATACAATTTGGCCGCTCAGCTTCTTCGACGCCAGACGCGGCGCATGTAAAGTCAACGCAACCCCTACAAGAACATTACTGCCGCAAATGCCACGGCACAGATATTTCAATCCAGTACGGTAAATTTGGATACTACTTCAAATGTGGCACCTGCAACGGGAATACACCAATCAAGCTTAATTGCGGTAAAGAAGGGCACAAAGAGCGGTTGCGGAAAGATGGGCTGCAGTTCTACCGTGAATGTACAGATTGCCGGAGCAGCACAATGTATTTTATTAATTCACAGCAAGTGCCTAGTGGAACATAACGAACGCAGCTGAAGAGCACGCTCCTCTGTAAAATTTCTTGCTAAATTCCAGGCAACAAAAAAGCCGCACAAGGCGGCTTTTCGTAAGTCTTTGAATCTATTGGTCGGGGCGAGAGGATTCGAACCTCCGACCCCTTGCACCCCATGCAAGTACGCTACCAGGCTGCGCTACGCCCCGACGAAGCACGCATTATAGCAGAGCCGTTATGATTTCCGCCACGCATCTGCAGGGCATTCGAGCTTAGTCAAGCTTGGCACCGGTCTTGCGGACGATCGGTTCCCATTTTGCCGCTTCTGCGGCGATTAATGACTGAAAGGCCTCCGCAGTACCGCCAATCGGCTCCAGGCCAGCATTATTCAGTCGCTGCCGGACATCCGCCATTTTCAGGATGGAATCCATTTCGCGGTTCAGGCGCTGGGTGATTTCTACCGGCGTGCCTTTCGGGACCAGGACACCGTTCCATGTGATCGACTCAAAATCCGGCAGACCGGATTCGGCGACTGTGGGTAGATCAGACAACAGAGGGAAGCGGCTGGCGCTGCTGACGGCAAGGGCTTTTACCTTACCGCTCTTGACCTGGGGCATCACTACCGATGGTACGGAAAACAGCATCTGTGTTTCTCCTGATACCAGTGACAATGCCGCAGGCGGTGCGCCGTTGTACGGAATGTGCACGACGTAGCTGCCGGTCATGGACTTGAATAATTCCATGGTCAAATGCGACGACGAGCCATTGCCTACCGAGGCGTAGTTCAGCTTGCCGGGACGGGCGCGTGCGTAGGCGATCAGCTCGCGGACATTCTTCACGGGCAGGTCGGCGCTGACGGCGAGGACATTGGGCTGGGAGCTCGTCTGGATGATGGGCACCAGGTCCTTTTGCGGGTCGTAGGGCAGGCGCGTGAGGAACTGGGTATAGGCGAGTGGGCCGTTGTAAGAAATCAGCCAGGTGTGGCCGTCCGGTGCGGCGCGGGCGACATTGCCGGTGGCGATGGTGCCTGATGCGCCGGGGACGTTGTCGATGACGATGGGTTGGCCGAGACGGTCCTTGAGCTTGTCGCCGAGCGTGCGGGCAATGATGTCCAGCGATGAGCCGCCGGGTGCGGCGACGACAAAGCGGATGGGGCGTGAAGGCCAGTTGTCGGCATGGGCGGACAGCGCGGCGGCGGCCAGTCCCAGGAGCGCCAGAATCTTGCAAAAGATCATTGTCGTGTTTGTGGCATAGAATGAAACCGCTGAATGGTATCAGCCCCGATGCGGCCATGTCTCGTGCTTAGCGCTGAGGCAGGAATCGTTGCACCGCTGGCTATCAGGTATCAGGATGCGCAGGAATTGCAAACGTTGCAGGCATTCGTCGACTACTTATCTCTCTTTCATGCATGACAATCAAAATCAGCCAACACTTTGACGCAGGCGCCATCGAGGTGGTCCGTGCGGACTCTCCGGACGCTATCGATCTTCACCTCCGCAAGGATTCGCATGCGGATGTCCTTCAGTGGTTTTATTTTCGTGTTCAGGGCGCGCGCGGGCAGGCTTGCACGATGCGTCTGCTGAACGCGTCGCAGGCGGCATTTCCGGGCGGCTGGGTCAATTACCAGGCTGTTGCCAGCTATGACCGCGAGACGTGGTTTCGCGTGCCGACTTCGTATGACGGCAAGGTACTGACGATCTCGCATACCCCTGAGCGAGATAGCGTGTACTACGCGTATTTCGAGCCGTATTCCTGGGAGCGGCATTTGCGCTTGCTGGCGCAGGTTGAAAACATCGAGGGCGGTCGTGTGCTGGACCTGGGGTCGACGCTCGACGGACGGGACTTTAATGTGGCGGTGCTCGGCAATCCGGATGCCGACAAAAAGATCTGGGTGATCGCGCGGCAGCATCCGGGCGAGACCATGTCTGAATGGTTTGTTGAAGGGATGCTCGATGCGTTGGCCGATCGATCGAATCCGCTGGCGCGCCGTTTGTTGCAGCAGGCGGTTTTTTACGTGGTGCCGAACATGAATCCGGATGGCTCGGTGCGCGGGAATCTGCGCACCAATGCGGCGGGAGCCAATTTGAATCGCGAATGGGTGAACCCGTCGATGGAGCGCAGTCCCGAAGTCTATCTTGTGAAAAACAAGATGCATGAGACTGGCTGTGATCTGTTTCTGGATGTGCATGGGGACGAGACCCTGCCGTACAACTTTGTGGCCGGTTGCGAAATGCTGGATGGCTTTACCGAGCGTCAGCAGCAGGAGCAGCAAGGGTTCATTGATAGCTTCGTGAAGGCGAGTCCGGATTTCCAGACCAAGGTTGGCTATGAGGCGAGCAAGTATCGCGAAGAGATGCTGCAGCTGGCATCCAAGTATGTCGGGCATTCGTTCAAATGCATTTCACTGACGCTGGAGATGCCGTTCAAGGACAATGCCGATCTGCCTGATCCGCAGGTAGGGTGGAATGGTGCACGCAGTGCGCGGCTTGGTGCGGCGGCGTTGCAGCCAATGCTGGATGCCATCGAGAGGATGAAGGCATGAGTGTCGAGATTGAGCGCAAGTTTCTCGTGCGGGGCGATGCCTGGAAGGCGTTGGGGCAGGGGGTATTGCTGCGTCAGGGGTATTTGTCGTCGAATCCGGAGCGGGTTGTCCGGGTACGCATCGAGGGCGATGGGGCGGTGCTGACGATCAAGGGGCGTTCGGTGGGGGCGACGCGTGGGGAGTGGGAGTATGCGATTCCGGTGGCGGATGCACAGGAGATTCTGGACGGGCTATGCGAGCGGCCGATTATTGAGAAGACGCGTTATCGGATTGAGTTTGAGGGGATGACCTGGGAGGTAGATGAGTTTATGGGGGATAACGCGGGGTTGGTAGTGGCGGAGATTGAGCTCTTGACGGAGGATCAGGTGTTTGTGAAGCCGGAGTGGGTGGGGGATGAGGTTACGGATGATGCACGGTATTTCAATTCGAATTTGATTCGGCGGCCGTATTCGAGTTGGTGAGGACATTGGGAGTGCTGCGGTTTGCTTGAGCTTTGGTGGAGCGCTTAATAAATATTGTCGTTGGGCGACCGCCGCACCCCCATCCCAACCTTCCCCCTACGAGGGGGAAGGGGTTTTACGGAGGGTGTGGCTAGCAGGGGTTGTGGGTTGCGGAGGGATTTTCCTGCTGCGCTGTAGCGTGCGGCTTGGTGGTGTTGTGTCTTGCTTGCTTCCGGACTGATCAGCTGCTTGCGCCGTACGCTGCCAGCCTCAATGCAGATGGCCGTTGCTTGCCGGTGCGTCGTCCGGCAGCTCCGCGTGTACCAACTCCGCTTCCGCATCCGGATAAAGCGGTGCGCCACAGTCATCGCAGAAGTCCATCGGGAACTCCTCAGAATGCCGCTTGATATGCGTGACGCCACAGGCGCGTAGCAGAGCGATGATTTGCTCGACGGGGGTACGCACTTCGGTATCGAGGATTTCCGGTGATGTGATTGATTCGAATGTCGTCACGGCGGATTCGTCCTCGTCTTCGGCGCCGTAGAGCGGCCAGACCACCCCGTACACCACTTCCGGGCTTTGTCGCAGGGTGAAGGCGACACGGTACTCATCGACGCGTCCGCTGCCGGGTTCTTCGCTGAAGCTGCCGATGATGGCGCGCAAGGCGGTGGTTTCTACGCCCAGGGTATGGGTCAGAAAATGTACGGCGGCGCGTATCGACGCGGGACGGATCTGGCGGTCGGCTTCGCGGCATGCGACGTAATAGGCTTCGGGCATCAGGAGTTCAATGCCGCAACCGGGGAGCAGGGGGGCGATGTTTGGTGTGGCCTGGCGTCGCCATTGCTCCAGGGCTTTCTCACGGTCGGCGGGGTGCGCGCTGGCCTGCCAGGCAAACATGGGCGAACCCATGCGGACCGCCACGGCGGCGAGCAGATAGCGGGTATCGGCAAGGAATGGCGCTGTCTCAGGCGCATTGGCTTGCGCCTTCAAGCTTGCCGCCTTGACAGCTGCCTGTGCCATGCGCTGTGTCAGCGCAAAAGTCTCCGCATGGGTGCGGGGCAACTGATCGATGGAAAACAGGGTTGGCGCCATGGCAACGTGGGCATCCGGCGCGAGCAGATGACCGTGCAGATGCGCGCACAGTGCGTTGCGGACCTCGTCCGGTACCGGGCCGGACGCAATCGAGAAGCGCGTCCAGGCGAGGACCGGAATGGCGATCAGCAGGGCCTCGTAGTGCACGCCTTCGTGTTCGATGAAGCAGGACTCGCTGCCTGCTTCGACGGCTTCCATCAGGGTGTCGTACGCGGGCAGGTCGGCCTTGAACAGGTGTTCGAGGGCTGCATCGACGTGTTCCTGATGGTTGGCCTTCAGGATTTTGTGCAGCAGGGCATCCAGTGAATGCTCCCAATTCCGCTCTTCCAGACGGCTGGCTGACTGCGCCACGCCTTGCGCGAGAGAAACCAGACGCTGGCTGTCCGCTGACAACTTATTTGCAGAACTTTTGGATAGACGACGCATGGTGGATAGGATAGGCGAAGAGGAAACGTATTGTAGTTGATTCAACAGGATGCCACCAAAAGACGGCGGGCGGGAGGACGACGATCAAGAAAACAAAACGCCGCATGAGGTATATGCGGCGTTTTGCGTATTACGTTGTACGTGCGGCCTTTGCCGCTTTATGTGTCGGCTAGGGCGATAAGCGGAGTGCTTACTTGGATGCTTCAGTTCCGGATGCTGCCGGAGCAGCAGGGGTAGCAGGAGCGGCCGGAGCAGCTGGTGTCGCAGGAGTAGAACTATGCGTGGACGAAGATGGCACTTCGGTCGGATTATGTCCTGCGGCTTCGCCTTGCATATCGATCTTGTCGCCGCCTTTCATGATCACGAATAAGGCAAGCAGGGCGAAGGCGATAAAGGCAACGAAGATTTTCCACATGATCAGTCTCCAGAACAGTTCTTAAAAGTAATAAAGGTGAAACGTAAGCTTTACAAACAAAACGCCGGAAAACTCCGGCGTTTTTCTTTGGCTAAAGAATAGCAGTGCATTCTTACACGTGGCTTGCAAGCCGGGCGGCCGTCGTCCGCCGCGTCTTAACATAAAGAGTAGCGAGACGGACGGAGCCACGCCGGTGACAGCCTGGCCCGCCATACCACTTCCTTACGCTGCGTTACGCTTCTTTACGCAGCCAGCAACTGACGCAACACGAATGGCAGAATGCCGCCATGCTTGTAGTAGTCGACTTCGATCGGCGTATCGATACGCAGCAGGACAGGGACTTCCTGCTGGCTGCCGTCGGCGCGGTTGATCACCAGGGTCACAGTCTGCTGTGGCTTGATGTCGTTTTCGATGCCTTTCAGGTCGTAGGACTCTTCGCCGGTGATGTTCAGCGACTGCACGCTATCGTCGCCCAGGAATTGCAGCGGCAGGACACCCATGCCGACCAGGTTGGAACGGTGGATACGCTCGAAGGAACGTGCAATCACAGCCTTGACGCCCAGCAACTGCGTGCCCTTGGCAGCCCAGTCGCGTGACGAACCTGTACCGTATTCTTCGCCTGCAAACACCATGGTCGGTACGCCGTCGGCGACGTATTTCATCGCTGCGTCATAGATCGACATTTGTTCGCCGCTCGGCTGGTGCACGGTCAGGCCGCCTTCAACGCGGGAGCCGTCTTCCTTCGGCGGGATCATCAGGTTCTTGATGCGCACGTTGGCGAAGGTGCCGCGCATCATGACTTCATGGTTGCCACGGCGCGAGCCGTAGGAATTGAAGTCAGCCTTCAGAACGCCGTTTTCGAGCAGCCACTTGCCGGCCGGGCTGGTTTCCTTGATCGAGCCTGCCGGGGAGATGTGGTCGGTGGTGATCGAGTCGCCGAAGACGCCCAGTGCACGTGCGCCGGAAATGCCGGTTGCAGCGGCTTTCGGCTGCATTTCAAAGTCGTTGAAGAACGGTGGTTCGGCAATATAGGTCGACGCCGGCCAGTTGTAGACTTCGCCCTTGGCGACGCCCTTGATCTGCTCCCACAGCTTGCCGGGTGCGCCTTTGACGTCGGCGTAGTTTTCCTTGAAGGTCTTGCCGTTGAGCGCGTATTTCAGCAGCTTGTTGATCTCTTCCGAAGTCGGCCAGATGTCGCCCAGATAGATGTCCTTGCCGCCTTTGCCCTTGCCGACCGGCTCGGTCATCAGGTCGCGGGTGACATTGCCGGCAATCGCGTAAGCAACAACCAGTGGCGGCGAAGCCAGGAAGTTGGAACGGATGTTCGGGTGGATACGTGCTTCGAAGTTACGGTTGCCCGACAGCACGGCGGACGCCACGATGTCGTTCTTGATGATCGCTTCGTTGAGTTCAGGGGTCAGGTCGCCAGCGTTACCGATACAGGTGGTGCAGCCGTAGGCGGTGACGCCGAAGCCCAGTTTTTCCATGTAAGGGAGCAGGCCGGCATCTTCCAGGTACTTGGTGACGACGCGCGATCCGGGCGCGAGCGAAGTCTTGATGTGCGGAGCGACCTTCAGGCCGGCTTCAACAGCTTTCTTGGACAGCAGGCCGGCGGCCAGCAGCACGCTCGGGTTGGAGGTGTTGGTACAGGACGTGATCGCAGCAATCAGCACGTCGCCGTTCTTGACCTTGACGCCGTTGGTGGTCTCGTACTGCGCTTCGAGGTCTTCCGGCTTCTTGTTGAAGCCGTTTTCGGACACTGGCTTGGAGAACAGGTCGGCAAAAGTCGCCTTGACGTTGCCGATTTCGATACGGTCTTGCGGACGCTTCGGACCAGCCAGCGATGGAGCGACAGTGCCGAGGTCGAGTTCGACCACGGTGGAGTAGTCGATTTCGCCGACTTTCGGAATACCGAACAGGTTCTGGGCCTTGAAGTAGGCTTCGAAGGCGTCGATTTCGGCCTTGGTGCGGCCGGTACCGCGGAAGTAATCAATGGTGGCATCGTCAACCGGGAAGAAGCCCATGGTGGCGCCGTATTCCGGTGCCATGTTGCCGATGGTGGCGCGGTCTGTCAGTGTCAGCGACTCTGTGCCTTCGCCGAAAAATTCCACGAACTTGCCGACGACCTTGTGCTTGCGCAGCAATTCGGTGATGGTCAGGACCAGGTCAGTCGCTGTGACGCCTTCCCGCAGCGCGCCAGTCAGGTTGACACCGACTACGTCTGGAGTCAGGAAGTAGACCGGCTGGCCAAGCATGCCGGCTTCGGCTTCGATACCGCCCACGCCCCAGCCGACCACGCCGATGCCGTTGATCATGGTGGTGTGGGAATCGGTACCGACCAGTGTGTCCGGATAGTAAACGTCTTGTTTCTTGTGAACACCGCGAGCCAGGTATTCGAGGTTAACCTGGTGCACGATGCCGAAGCCCGGCGGCACGACGCCGAACGTGTCAAATGCCTGCATGCCCCACTTCATGAACTGATAGCGCTCGTTGTTGCGCTGGAATTCCAGTTTCATGTTGAGGTCGAGCGCTTTCTTTTCGCGGAAGTGGTCGATCTGCACGGAGTGGTCAACAACCAGGTCAACCGGCACCAGCGGCTCGATGTTCTTCGGCTTCTTGCCCAGCTTGGAGGCGACGTTACGCATCGCGGCCAGGTCGGCCAGCAGCGGAACGCCGGTGAAGTCCTGCAATACGACGCGCGCGACAACGAACGGAATTTCGTCGACACGAGGAGCCGCGGGAGCCCAGTTCGCCAGTTCGCGAACGTGCTCTTCGGTCACTTTCTTGCCGTCGCAGTTGCGCAATACGGATTCGAGCACGATGCGGATCGAAACCGGCAGGCGCGAAATGTTCACGCCAAGCTTCTTCTCCAGCGCGGGTAGCGAGTAGAACTTGCCTTTCTTGGAATCCGAGATCTTGAATTCCTTCAGCGTGTTCAGAGTATTGCGGGACATAACCTCTCCTTAGTTGTTAGTACTGAACTGTTTATTTAGAGCACCTATCAAAATGCCGCTTGCCGCGTTGCCCGGGCCGCCGAGGTCTCCTGGCCGTACGCCTGTACTGGCCTGTACGGTCTTCGTCGGCGCGCCTTGCCATCGTCATTTTGATAGGAGCTCTTATTAAGTTGAACTGTAAACCGTATTCACGCAACAGGACCGGATCGCCGGCCCTGTTGCGCTTGCTGCATTCTTCCCGGCATCACCCGTTGCTGGCTGCCTTCGGTGCCGACTGCTCCAGGGACTTGCACTCGTTGGCGAGCTGCTGACCTTTCTTGGAATCGAGCAGCATGCCCTTGGCAGGGATGCCGATCCAGACCAGGCCCTTCTTCAAATTCTCAAAGCGATTGGCGCCGGTCGTGGTCGACACGCGCGCCATGTGGTGCAGGCGTTTGTTCCAGTGCAGTGCGATCTCGTCCTTATCGGAGAGTTGGTAAATGGTCAGCTTGTTCCCTAGCTCACAGTCGTAGGGCGTGCCGGTCAGGCCCGCGACGTCCGGTTCCTTCTCGTCGTCGGCTGCGGCAGCCGCTTCCTTGGCGGACTTCTTTGCCGGGGTCTTCTTGACTGTCTTGGTGTTTGGTTTGGTCTTGGCTTCTTCTGCCATGGAGGGCAGGGCGACGCCTAAGCTGCTGATGAGCAGGGCGATTGCTGATACGGTTTTCATGACGGTGTTTCCTTTAGAGCGCGCCAAGGTTGATCGAGTGGTTATGAAGCATCGCATGTGCTTTTTGCTATAACAGATTTCCCGCTGCTTCGGGCATCGGCATGCCACCCGCTTTCGCACGTTGCAATATCGTCCAGTAGTAACGATAGCTTGCGCGGTCGTGCAGCTTGCCGTTGTATTGTATAGGGCCCCATTGTGCTGCCTGCGCGTCGGTCAGGATATTGACTGCTTCGCTGATTTCGGAGCTTCGCGGCGACAAGGCTTTCAGTATGGGCTTAATCTGGTCCGGATGGATGCTCCACATGCGCATATAGCCGAATTCTCCGGCGGCGCGGGTTGCATCATTGGCCACGATGGCCGTGTCCTTGATCTCTGTCGTCACGTTGTGGGACGGCACCTTGCCGTGCGCATGGCAGGCCGCCGCCATTTCCAGCTTGGCACGCACCACCAGCGGATGCGTAAACTGGCCGGGCGAGCGCATTGCGCTGCCGGGGATCGCGCCGTAATGCGAGGACACAAAGTCCATGATGCCGAAGGACAGGCATTCGACTTCGGGCAGGGCGGCAATGGCATGCGCCTCGGCAAGTGCGCCATGTGTCTCGATCAGAACATGGACCGGCAGCTTGTCGCGCCCCGCCTTTTTGGCATGACGCCTGATCACGGTGATGGCGCGTTTGACTTCGGCAGCGCTGTTGACCTTGGGCAGAACCAGATATGCCAGGCGCGGTGCCGCACCCTGGCAAATGATCTCGACGTCTTGTTCGAAGCAGGGATGGGTAGTGTCGTGGACGCGGGCGCCGATGCGGTTGAAGCGATTGGCGTCGCTGGCGATCAGGGAGGCGACGAGGCGCGCGTGCGCTTCCTCATTGCCGGCGCTGGCGCCGTCTTCGCAGTCGAAGGTGATATCAAAAACAGGTCCAAGTTCTTGTTGCAGGGCAATCGACTTGAGCATCAGCTTTTCGGAGCCGGCATAGTGATCGCAGACCGGAATGGAGACCGGCAGGTGTGTGCCCTGGAATAAGACCTCGGAAGGGTGCATGTGCAGCGTGGCTGACGTCGGTTGTTGTGCGATGAACGAAGGGCAAATCGGCAAATCGGCAAACGGTCAAAGGGGCGGAGGGACAAGTGACGCTGCCGGATGCGCCTGCGCGCATCACTTGTCCCGTCGCCGGAGGGCTTAGCCGACCAGGTGCTTGACGCCCTCGCGCTCTTCGAGCAGTTCCTTCAGGGTCAGATTGATGCGCTCTTGCGAGAACGCGTCGATTTCCAGACCCTGGACGATCTTGTACTCGCCGTTTTCGGTAGTGACAGGATAGCCGAACATTGTGCCTTCCGGAATGCCGTAGGAACCGTCGGAAGGAATACCCATGGTAGTCCATTTGCCGTTGGTGCCGAGGACCCAGTCACGTACGTGGTCGATTGCCGCGTTGGCTGCGGACGCTGCCGAGGACAGGCCGCGTGCTTCGATGATCGCTGCGCCGCGCTTGCCGACTGTCGGCAGGTAGACGTCCTTGGTCCAGGCTTCGTCATTCACCAGTGCCTTCGCCGGTTGACCGTCGACGGTTGCGTGGGTGAAGTCAGCGTACATGGTCGGGGAGTGGTTGCCCCATACGCACAGCTTTTCGATCGATGTGATCGGCTTGCCAACCTTGGCGGCCAGTTGCGAGAGTGCGCGGTTGTGGTCCAGGCGCAGCATCGCGGTGAAGTTCTTGGAAGGCAGGTTCGGTGCCGACTTCATGGCGATGTAGGCGTTGGTGTTGGCAGGGTTGCCGACGACCAGCACTTTGACATTGCGCGATGCAACAGCGTCGAGTGCCTTGCCTTGGACGGTGAAGATTTTTGCATTGGCTTCGAGCAGGTCCTTGCGCTCCATGCCCGGGCCGCGGGGACGTGCGCCGACCAGCAGGGCGACATCGATATCCTTGAATGCGGTCATCGGATCGCTGTGTGCAGTCATGCCGGCCAGCAGCGGGAATGCGCAGTCGTCGATTTCCATCATCACGCCTTTGAGCGCCTTCTGGGCCTTCTCATCCGGAATCTCGAGCAACTGCAGAATAACTGGCTGGTCTTTGCCCAGCATGTCGCCGTTGGCGATGCGGAAAAGCAGGGAGTAGCCGATTTGACCGGCGGCGCCGGTAACGGCAACGCGCATTGGGGCTTTAGCCATGATGAATCTCCAAAGTGGGAATGAAAACGGGCGAAAATTTCCGAAAAATTTCTGCAAGCCTGTAATAATACAATACCGTCGAAAGAAAGCATTTCAACGCTATCGACCACAGCCGACCGTCGGTTCTCCACCGGATTCGCGTAGGCTGCAATCAGGCTTCCTGTGCGGCTTGCGTCCTGCAAATATTGCCCGCGAGTGTAGGCTTCTGTTTGCGGTCTGTCAATGAGCATCATATATCTTATATAAGACATATGTCTCAGCATGTTTTGCTAGACTGCAAGGCAGGTTTTATGGTGAAATCCTGCTATGAGTTCCGCCACGTCCAATACGATCAATCCCGGCGCGCCTGCAACAGGTGCGGGAGTCGCTGCTCCCGGAACATCTCCGACCTTCAGCCCGCTTTACCAGCAGATCAAGTCCCTCATCCTGCAGAGCCTGCAGTCAGGTGAGTGGAAGCCGGGTGAACTCATCCCCAGCGAGGTCGAACTGGCCAACCGCTTCAAGGTCAGCCAGGGTACGGTGCGCAAGGCTATCGACGAGTTATCCGCCGAAAACCTGGTTATGCGCCGACAGGGCAAGGGCACCTTCGTTGCAACGCATCATGAAGCGCGTGCGCAATTCCGATTCTTGCGGTTGATGCCGGATGCCGGCGAGCCGCACTCCGCCGATAACAATATCCTTGAAGTCAAGAGACTGCGCGCGCCCGCTGAAGTGGCGCGCCAACTGGATATCAAGTCGGGCGATTCCGTAATTTTCATCAAGCGCGTGCAGTCGTTCGACGGCGCGCCCACCATTGTCGAAGAGTTGTGGTTGCCCGGTGCGATCTTCAAGGGCCTGACGGCGGAACGCCTGGTTGAGTACAAAGGCCCTATGTACGGCTTGTTCGAAACCGAGTTTGGCACGCGCATGATTCGCGCTTCCGAGCGTATCCGTGCCGTTGCGGCGGATGAGTCCACTGCAGGATTGCTTAATGTCGCGCACAATACGCCTTTGTTAAGCGTCGAGCGGGTCTCATATACCTATGGGGACAAACCGGTGGAGGTTCGGCGCGGACTATACCGAACCGATAGTCACCATTATCAGAACGACCTGAGTTAAGAGTGAGTTGACGCTCATGGAATTAGCTTGTGATGTGGTCAGATTTGGTCGCTTGCAGAACGGAAAATTGTCTTAGGTGAAGATACCTATTGGTGTGCCGCACAAAAATCGGCGAAAATTACGGGATTATTAAGCTCAGGGAGGTGTTTTATATGGCTGAAGCCATGAAGAAGAGGAAACCATATGGCGTGATGAGCTTTGCTCAGACCGTCCATTACCGACTACCGCCCTCGGCGATAGTTTCGATCCTGCATCGTATCAGCGGCGCGCTGATTTTCTTTCTGCTTCCTTTTATCTTGTACTTGCTTGATCAAAGCCTGTTATCGGAAATTTCTTTCGAATACTTCAAGGGCTTTACATCCGGCTGGTTCGTCAAGCTCGTTATTCTCGCGCTGGTCTGGGCTTATCTGCACCATTTCTTCGCCGGAGTGCGTCACTTGTTCCTCGATTTTCACTATGGTCTTACCAAGGAAAGCGGACGCAAGACGTCGATCGCGGTCCTCGTGGTCAGCCTTGCACTGACTGCACTTGTTGCGCTGAAACTGTTCGGAGCATTCTGAAATGGCAAATAACAATATCGGTTCCAAGCGCCTGGTCGTCGGCGCGCATTACGGTTTGCGTGACTGGATGGCGCAACGCCTGACAGCGATCATCATGGCGATTTACACTGTCATCCTGCTGGTTGTTTTCCTCACTGGCAACAACTTCAGCTATGAAGGATGGGCTGGCCTGTTTTCCCATCAGTGGTTCAAGATTGCTACGTTTGTCACTTTTGTCTCTCTGTTCTACCACGCCTGGGTCGGCATGCGCGATGTCTGGATGGACTATGTCACAGGATCCGTCGCGTTGCGACTCGTGTTTCAAATGGCCACAATTGTGTGGCTGATCGGTTGTGCCGGCTGGGCGGCGCAGATCATCTGGAGAGCTTAATCGTGGCAGCAATCAAACAATCCATTCCTACCCGCCGCTTTGACGCGGTGATCGTCGGCGCCGGCGGTTCCGGCATGCGAGCCTCCCTGCAACTGGCCGAGGCCGGCCTGAACGTTGCAGTATTGTCCAAAGTATTCCCGACCCGTTCGCACACTGTTGCTGCGCAGGGTGGTATCGGTGCATCGCTCGGCAACATGTCCGAGGATAACTGGTACTGGCACATGTTCGACACCGTCAAGGGCTCGGACTACCTGGGTGACCAGGACGCCATCGAATTCATGTGCCGCGAAGCACCGAAGGTCGTGTACGAACTTGAACACTTCGGCATGCCTTTCGACCGCAACCCCGACGGCACGATTTATCAGCGCCCGTTCGGTGGCCACACCGCCAATTTCGGTGAAAAGCCGGTCCAGCGTGCATGCGCAGCGGCCGACCGTACCGGTCATGCGCTGCTGCACACGCTGTATCAGCGTAACGTGCGCGCCAAGACACACTTTTTCGTCGAGTGGATGGCAATCGACCTGGTCCGTGACGAGGACGGTGACGTGCTCGGCGTCGTCGCCCTCGAGATGGAAACTGGCGAAGTGATGATTCTGGAAGCCAAGACCACGATGTTCGCAACCGGTGGAGCAGGGCGTATCTTCGCCGCATCGACCAATGCGTTCATCAACACCGGCGACGGCATGGGCATGGCGGCACGCGCCGGCCTGCCGCTGCAGGACATGGAGTTCTGGCAATTCCACCCGACCGGCGTATCCGGCGCGGGCGTACTGATCACCGAAGGTGTGCGTGGCGAAGGCGGTATCCTGATCAACTCCAATGGCGAGCGCTTCATGGAGCGTTATGCGCCGACCCTGAAGGACCTCGCGCCGCGCGACTTCGTGTCCCGCTCGATGGACCAGGAAATCAAGGAAGGCCGCGGCTGCGGTCCGAACAAGGATCACGTGTTGCTGGATCTGCGTCACATCGGCGCCGACACCATCAAGAAGCGTCTGCCATCGATCCTGGAAATCGGTCACAAGTTTGCCAACGTCGACGCGACCAAGGAACCGATTCCTGTTGTTCCGACGATCCACTACCAGATGGGCGGTATTCCGACCAATATCCATGGTCAGGTTGTCGTTCCAAAGAACGGTATTCCGAACGACGTCGTCAACGGTCTGTACGCGATTGGCGAATGTGCCTGCGTTTCCGTGCATGGCGCGAACCGTCTTGGCACCAATTCGCTGCTTGACCTCGTGGTCTTCGGCCGCGCCGCTGGTAATCACATCGTCGCCAGCAACCTCAAGGCCAAAAATCACAAGCCGTTGCCTGCGGGCGCGGCTGATCTCGCGCTGTCGCGTCTGGCCCGCCTGGAAACCAGCACTGGTTCCGAGCGCGTGCAGGACGTCGCCAACGCGATCCGCTCCACCATGCAACAATACTGCGGTGTGTTCCGTACCGATGAACTGCTGCAGACCGGACTCAAGGAGATCATGGAACTCGACGAGCGCCGCAAGCATGTGTCGTTCAAGGACAAGTCCAAGGTCTTCAATACCGCCCGCGTGGAAGCGCTCGAGCTGGATAACCTCATTGAAACGGCGAAGGCCACCATCACTTCGGCAGCAGCCCGCAAGGAATCACGTGGCGCCCATGCGCATCGCGATTACGAGAAGCGTGACGACGAGAACTGGATGAAGCACACCCTGTTCTTCTCGGAAGGCAACCGTCTTGATTACAAGCCGGTGAACACCAAGCCGCTGACCGTTGAAACCTTCAAGCCAAAAGCACGTACTTTTTAAGGTAAGAACATGGCACGTACCCTGAAATTTCAAATCTATCGCTACGATCCGGATAAGGATGCGAAGCCTTACATGCAGGACCTGACAGTCACGCTGCAGGACACTGACAAAATGCTGCTCGATGCATTGCAGCGCATCAAGGCCGACGTGGATGACTCGCTGGCGCTGCGCCGCTCCTGCCGCGAAGGTGTCTGCGGTTCGGACGCGATGAACATCAACGGCAAGAATGGCCTGGCATGCACGACCAACCTGAACGAACTGACCGAGCCGATCGTGCTGCGTCCGCTGCCCGGCCTGCCGGTCATTCGCGACCTGATCGTCGACATGACCCAGTTCTTCAAGCAGTACAATTCGATCAAGCCTTACCTGATCAACGACACGATTCCCCCTGAGAAGGAGCGTCTGCAGACGCCGGAAGAGCGTGAAGAGCTCGATGGCCTGTACGAGTGCATCCTGTGCGCCTGCTGCTCGACCTCCTGCCCGTCGTTCTGGTGGAATCCGGACAAGTTCGTTGGTCCGGCAGGCCTGCTGCAGGCTTACCGTTTCATTGCCGACAGCCGCGATGAAGCCACCAACGATCGTCTCGACAATCTCGAAGATCCGTATCGCCTGTTCCGCTGCCATACGATCATGAACTGCGTCGACGTGTGCCCGAAGGGTCTGAACCCTGCGCGCGCCATCGGCAAGATCAAGGATCTGCTGGTTCGTCGCGCCGTATAAACTGCATGTCGAAGGCGGAGGCTACAAGGCTTCCGCCTTATTTCATGAGCTGTCTGTGCGCGTTAATTAGTATGAGTCAATGTTTGCGTGCAATGTTTCATTGTTCCAGTATGCGCAAATGCGCAATTACGACAGTGAGCTCATGAAATAGAGTGAACGAGAAATTATGTCCAGCAACCATCAAGCCGATCCCATCAAACGTGCCCGCCTGCGCTGGCGTGCCCGCCGTGGATTGCTTGAAAACGACCTGATCGTGACGCGGTTTCTTGATGCGCACGAGGCGAACTTGACCGATGAAGAGGTCGATGCGTTCTCGCGCCTGATGGAGTTGTCGGACAACGATTTGATGGACTTGCTTTTAGCGCGCAAGGAACCCATGGGCGAAGTGGATCTTCCGCATGTCCATGCGTTACTGGCGAGACTGCGCGCTGCCTGAGAACAGTCGGCCACAGGCTGAAAACAGGTGCCGTTATCCGGTTTTTTTTACAATCGACTCACCCCTCCTCACTAGAAGGAAGAGACATGACAAACTCTGATACCAAAGCAACCCTGTCGTTCTCGGACGGCTCCTCGTCGCTGGACCTGCCGATCTATAAAGGCACGATCGGTCCGGATGTCGTCGACATCCGCAAGCTGTATGGCGCTACCGGCAAGTTTACGTACGACCCGGGATTCATGTCCACCGCGGCCTGTAATTCGTCGATTACGTACATCGACGGTGACAAGGGTGAGCTGCTGTATCGTGGCTATCCGATTGAGCAGCTCGCAGTCAATTGCGACTTCCTCGAAACTTGCTACCTGCTGATGAATGGTGAGTTGCCAACCGCAGCTGAAAAAGAAAAATTCGTTACCACCGTGACCAATCACACGATGGTCCACGAGCAGATGCAATTCTTCTTCCGCGGTTTCCGCCGTGATGCGCACCCCATGTCGGTCCTCGTCGGTACCGTCGGCGCGTTGTCTTCGTTCTATCACGATTCGCTCGACATCAATGACCCGCATCATCGCGAAGTGTCGGCGATCCGTCTGATCGCCAAGCTGCCGACCCTGGTGGCGATGGCTTACAAGTACTCGGTTGGCCAGCCTTTCGTGTACCCCCGCAATGACCTGTCGTACTCCGCCAATTTCATGCGCATGATGTTCTCGAACCCATGCGAAGAATATAAGGTCAATGACGTGCTGGTGCGCGCGCTGGACCGCATCCTCATTCTGCACGCGGATCACGAGCAGAATGCATCGACATCGACCGTTCGCCTGGCCGGCTCGTCGGGTGCAAACCCGTTTGCCTGTATCGCTGCCGGTATCGCATGCCTGTGGGGCCCGGCTCACGGCGGCGCAAATGAAGCTGCGCTGACCATGCTGCGCGAGATCGGTTCGGTCGACAAGATCGGCGAGTTCGTCAAGCAGGTCAAGGATAAGAATTCCGGCGTCAAGCTGATGGGCTTTGGTCACCGTGTCTACAAGAACTACGATCCGCGTGCCAAGCTGATGCGCGAAACCTGCCACGAAGTGCTGAACGAACTCGGCCTGCAGGACGACCCGCTGTTCAAGCTGGCGATGGCTCTGGAGAAGGTCGCGCTGGAAGACGAATACTTCGTCAGCCGCAAACTCTATCCGAACGTCGACTTCTACTCCGGCATCGTTCAGTCCGCGCTCGGCATCCCGGTTTCGCTGTTCACCGGTATCTTCGCGATGGCACGTACCGTCGGCTGGATCGCCCAATGGAACGAAATGATTTCCGATCCCGAGCAAAAGATCGGTCGTCCGCGTCAGTTGTACATTGGTGCGCCACGTCGCGACGTGCCCACCATGGCACAGCGCGGTTAATCGCCTATCCTGTCATGGGCCGTTTGGCCCTGGTAGCAAGTCGATAACATAAAAAAAGCGAGTCTTCGGACTCGCTTTTTTTTATGGAAAAGAATAATACGCAATGTTTTGCGGTTCAGCGGACTGCGCTTTCGCAGCGCTATGGATGACAATCAGACCAGACAGGGCAGGGCACAGAGCGGGCAGGTGGGAACAAAATGCCGCACCTTTTGGAGGCAGAGCATTTCGTCGATTTGGGGGAAAGAGTTCTATGCTATGCTAGCGTTTCCAAAAATACTGGTACCACCTCAGGTCGTCACGTAGCCCTTCCCCACAACTTGATGTGCGATCCGCTAACCGGTCAGGCCGTGTCGCGGAAGGTTATATAAACCCGCTAATCTCGCGAAACGCGAAGAAAGGTGAGCAAGATGATGCAGCAGTACTTCTCCAACTCCTACCTGTTTGGAGGCAACGCACCGTACGTCGAAGAATTGTACGAAGCGTACCTCAACAATCCCGGCTCCGTGCCCGACAACTGGCGCGCTTATTTTGATGCGATGCAGCATGTCCCCGCAGTCGATGGCTCGACCAAGCCCGACGTGGCACATGCCCCGGTCATCGCCTCATTCGCCGAACGTGCCAAGCAGGGTCCGATTCGCACCGTGGTTGCGTCGCAAGACGTCGAAATGGGCCGCAAGCGTGTCGCCGCGACGCAACTGATCGCCGCTTACCGCTTCCTCGGCAACCGCTGGGCGAACCTCGATCCCCTGCAGCGTCAGGAACGCCCTGGCATTCCGGAGCTGGATCCAAGTTTCTACGGTTTCACCGATGCGGATATGGACATCGTGTTCAATATCAGCAATACCTACTTTGGTCCGGAAACCGCTTCGCTGCGCGACTTGCTCCAGGCATTGCGTGACACGTATTGCCGTTCGATCGGCGCCGAATTCATGTACATCAGCGATCCCGCGCAGAAGCGCTGGCTGCAGGAGCGCCTTGAATCCGTCCGTTCGACCCCGAATTTCTCGGCAGAGAAAAAGAAACACATCCTCGACCGCCTGACCGCAGCGGAAGGCCTCGAGCGTTATCTGCATACCCGTTACGTCGGTCAGAAGCGCTTCTCGCTCGAAGGCGGCGAAAGCTTCATCGCCTCACTGGATGAGACCATCCAGCGCGCGGGCGAAAAGGGCGTGCAGGAAATCGTGATCGGCATGGCTCACCGCGGTCGTCTGAACGTGCTCGTCAACACGTTGGGCAAGATGCCACAAGACCTGTTCGCAGAATTCGAAGGCAAACATGCCGACGACTTGCCGGCAGGCGACGTCAAGTATCACCAGGGCTTCTCGTCCGATATCTCTACACCTGGCGGCCCGGTCCACCTGTCTCTGGCCTTCAATCCGTCCCACCTGGAAATCGTGAACCCCGTCGTCGAAGGTTCGGTCAAGGCACGTATGGAGCGCCGTGGCGACAAGGACGGCTCGCAGGTCATGCCTATCCTGGTGCACGGCGACGCCGCGTTTGCAGGCCAGGGCGTTGTGATGGAAACCCTGAACCTCGCGCAGACGCGCGGCTATGGTACAGGCGGTACCGTCCATATCGTCATCAACAACCAGATTGGCTTCACCACGTCCGACCCGCGCGACTCGCGCTCGACCTTGTACTGCTCCGACGTCGTGAAGATGATCGAAGCACCAGTGCTGCACGTGAACGGTGATGATCCCGAAGCAGTCGTATTTGCGACCCAGATCGCTCTCGATTACCGCCTTGAGTTCAAGAAGGACATCGTTGTCGATATCATCTGCTTCCGCAAACTCGGCCACAACGAGCAGGACACTCCGGCACTGACCCAGCCGCTGATGTACAAGAAGATTGGCCAGCATCCGGGCACGCGCAAAGTATACGCCGACAAACTGATTACCCAGGGCACCATCCCCGCCGATGCGGGTGACGCCATGGTCAAGGCTTATCGCGATGCGATGGATGCCGGCAAGCATACGGTTGACCCGGTCATCTCCAACTTCAAGAGCAAGTATGCAGTTGACTGGATGCCTTTCCTCAACCGCAAGTGGACCGACGCAGCGGATACCGCAGTACCGCTGGCTGAACTGAAGCGTCTGGCAGAGCGTATCACCAAGGTTCCTGAAGACTTCAAGGTGCACCCGCTGGTCGAGAAGGTCCTTGCCGATCGCGCATCCATGGGGCACGGTGAACTCAACCTCGACTGGGGTATGGGCGAACACCTCGCATACGCTTCCCTGGTTGCTTCGGGTTACGCAGTGCGCCTGACCGGTCAGGATGCCGGCCGTGGTACCTTCGTACACCGTCATGCGGTCTTGCACGACCAGAAGCGCGAGCGTTGGGATGCAGGGACTTACATTCCGCTGCAGAACGTCGCCGAGACGCAGGCTCCGTTTACCGTTATCGACTCCGTGCTGTCGGAAGAAGCTGTTCTCGGTTTTGAATACGGTTACTCGACTGCGGAACCCAATACGCTGACCATCTGGGAAGCGCAGTTCGGTGACTTTGCCAATGGCGCCCAGGTTGTCATCGACCAGTTCATCAGCTCCGGCGAAGTGAAATGGGGTCGTGCCTCCGGCCTCGTCATGATGCTGCCGCACGGTTACGAAGGGCAGGGTCCTGAGCACTCGTCCGCACGTATCGAACGTTATCTGCAGCTGTGCGCAGACAACAACATGCAGGTTGTGCAGCCGACCACGTCCGCACAGATTTTCCATCTGCTGCGTCGTCAGATGATTCGCCTGTTCCGCAAGCCCCTGATCATCGCTACGCCGAAATCGCTGCTGCGTAACAAGGACGCCGGCTCGCCGTTGTCCGACCTGGCCAAGGGTACGTTCCAGACCGTCATCGGCGAAGTCGACGAGAAAATCGATCCGAAGAAGGTCAAGCGCGTCATCGCCTGCTCGGGCAAGGTGTATTACGACCTTGTCAACGCACGCAAGGAGCGTGGCGTATCTGACGTGGCCATCGTCCGTGTCGAGCAGCTTTATCCATTCCCGCACAAGGCCTTCTCAGCCGAGCTCAAGAAGTTCCCGAACTTCAACGAGCTGGTCTGGGCGCAGGATGAGCCGCAGAACCAGGGACCGTGGTTCCAGATCCAGCACAACATCTTCGAGAACCTGGAAGATGGCCAGAAGCTGGCCTATGCCGGTCGCCCGGCCAGCGCATCGCCTGCTGTCGGTTATTACGACAAGCACTATGCGCAGCAGAAGGCATTGATCGACACCGCCTTCTCGAAGCTGAAGGGCTTCGTCCTTACAAAATAAAGACCCGTCGACGCGCTAGAAACTGGCGCGTCGAATGAACACACCGAAACGGAGAGTTACATGGCAATTATTGAAGTCAAAGTTCCGCAACTGTCGGAATCCGTCGCGGAAGCGACTCTGCTGGCCTGGCACAAAAAAGTCGGCGAAGCCGTCGCCCGCGATGAAAACCTCATCGATATCGAAACCGACAAGGTGGTGCTTGAATTGCCAGCGCCGGATGGCGGCGTGATCGTTGAAGTCCTGAAGGCTGACGGCAGTACAGTCGTGGCCGGTGAAGTCATCGCGCGCCTGGATACCGAAGCCAAGGCTGGCGCAGTTGCTGCGCCCGCTGCTGCCCCTGCTCCTGCTGCAGCACCGGCGCCTGCTCCGGCCGGCGATCCTGTTACCGCCGCTATTTCCGCACTCGCATCGAATGCAGCTGCCGGCGTTGCCATGCCTGCAGCCGCCAAGATGCTGGCTGATAACAACACGAACACGGCACAGGTTGCCGGTACCGGCCGTGATGGCCGCGTCACCAAGGGCGACGTGATTAACGCGCTCGACAAGAAGCCTGCTGCGACTGCACCAGCAGCGCCCGCAGCGGCCAAGCCGGCCCTGCAGCAAGTCGCGCCGCCGGTCGCGCCGAACCTCGGCAACCGTCCGGAAGAGCGCGTGCCGATGAGCCGTCTGCGTGCGCGTATCGCCGAGCGTCTGCTGCAATCGCAAGCGACCAATGCGATCCTGACCACGTTCAATGAGGTGAACATGCAGCCGGTCATGGACCTGCGCAACAAGTACAAGGACAAGTTTGAAAAAGAGCACGGCGTCAAGCTGGGCTTCATGTCCTTCTTCGTCAAGGCTGCAGTCGCCGCACTGAAGAAGTACCCGGTCATCAACGCGTCGGTTGACGGTAATGACATCGTGTACCACGGCTATTTCGACATCGGTATCGCCGTCGGTTCGCCGCGCGGCCTGGTCGTGCCTATCCTGCGTAACGCAGATCAGATGACCATCGCCGACATCGAAAAGAAGATCGCCGAGTTCGGTACCAAGGCCAAGGACGGCAAGCTGACTCTCGACGACCTCACCGGCGGTACGTTCTCCATCTCCAATGGCGGCGTGTTCGGTTCGATGCTGTCGACACCGATCATCAATCCGCCGCAGTCCGCAATCCTTGGCGTTCATGCAACCAAGGAACGTCCGGTTGTCGAGAATGGCCAGATCGTGATCCGTCCGATCAACTTCCTCGCCATGTCTTACGACCACCGCATCATCGACGGGCGCGAAGCGGTACTCGGCCTGGTCGCGATGAAGGAAGCGCTGGAAGATCCGGCACGCCTGCTGCTGGACCTGTAAGAACGAGTGCGATGCGCGCATGGCGCGGCAGTGTTGCCGGCACCATGCGCGCATGTCCATCCTGCGGAAAAATAGGTTAGGTATATGTCAAAAAATTTTGATGTGATCGTCATCGGCGGCGGTCCTGGCGGCTATATCGCTGCAATTCGTGCTGCACAACTCGGCTTCAGCACAGCCTGTATCGACGAATGGAAAAATGCCAAGAACGGCCCTGCGCCCGGCGGCACTTGCACCAACGTCGGCTGCATTCCCTCCAAGGCACTGCTGCAATCGTCCGAGCACTTCGAACACGCCGGTCATGCATTTGCAGACCACGGTATTGAAGTCAAAGGTCTTGGCCTTAACCTCGAGCGTATGCTTGGGCGCAAGGACACTGTCGTCAAGCAGAACAACGACGGCATTCTCTACCTGTTCAAGAAGAACAAGGTTACCTTCTTCCACGGTCGCGGCTCCTTCGTGAAGGCTGGTGCGGACGGTTACGAAATCAAGGTGGCAGGCGCTACGGAAGAAAGCATTACCGGCAAGCACATCGTCGTCGCCACCGGTTCCAACCCGCGCGCACTGGGCAACGCGCCTTTTGATGAAAAACTCATTCTCTCCAACTCCGGTGCGTTGTCCATTGATGCCGTGCCGAAGAAGCTGGGCGTCATCGGTGCCGGCGTGATCGGTCTCGAAATGGGTAGCGTCTGGCGCCGCCTCGGCGCGGAAGTCAGCGTGCTCGAAGCCTTGCCAACTTTCCTCGGTGCGGTCGATGAACAGATCGCCAAGGAAGCGCACAAGCTGTTCGTCAAGCAAGGCTTATCCATCAGCCTGGGAGTGAAGATCGGTTCGATTACGTCAGGCAAGAAAGACGTCACGGTCGAGTACACCGACGACAAGGGCGCACCGCAAAAGGCGGTATTCGACAAGCTGATCGTGTCGATTGGCCGTGTACCGAACACCATCGGTCTGAATGCCGAAGGCGTTGGCCTGCAACTCGATGAGCGCGGCTTCGTTGCCGTCGATGCCGACTGCAAGACCAACCTGCCGAATGTCTGGGCGGTTGGTGACGTAGTGCGCGGCCCGATGCTTGCTCACAAAGCGGAAGAAGAGGGTGTCGCTGTCGCCGAGCGTATTGCCGGACAGCATGGTCATGTGAACTTCAATACAATTCCCTGGGTCATATATACATCCCCGGAAATTGCATGGGTTGGCAAGACCGAGCAGCAGTTGAAGGCCGAAGGCGTCGCTTACAAGGCGGGCACTTTCCCCTTCATGGCCAATGGTCGCGCCCGCGCACTGGGAGATACCTCGGGCATGGTGAAATTCCTGGCCGATGCCAAGAGCGATGAAATCCTGGGCGTGCACATCGTCGGCCCGATGGCTTCCGAACTGATTTCCGAAGCTGTCGTGGCGATGGAATTCCGTGCATCGTCGGAAGACATTGCCCGTATCTGCCATGCGCATCCGTCCTTGTCCGAGGCAACCAAGGAAGCCGCTCTCGCGGTCGACAAACGTTCGCTTAATTTCTAGGACCCGACCGACATGCGCCACCTGATCTTGTTGCTGCCGATTGCACTTGCTGCATGCGCCTCAACGGGATCGGGCGGAAGCGGCGGCATCGCGATCGCTACCGCCGCCGGCGGTCAGAGCCTGCCTGGGGCGAACTGCATGGTGAGCACCAATGCCGGCAGCTGGAATGTCGTCACGCCGGCAACGCTAAGCGTAGGCAGTCCCAGTGGCGACCTGCGCGTGGTCTGCAACAGGCCTGGCTACCGTACCTCCGAAATCATCTATAAGCCTTCCAATCCCCTGGGCTCCAGCGTGGGCCTTGGTGCAGGTGGCGGCGGCGGAAATGTCGGTGTCGGCGTTGGCCTCAGCTTCCCCATTCGCCTCGGCGGTGGAAGTTATCCATCCCACGTTACGGTCGACATGAACCCGCAATAGTGGTGAGCCGTAGATTCGGGGACGGACGTTGGCGGGCAATGCCTATGCATTATCTGCGCAGTGCCGGTCACCCGAAGGCAGCGAAGATTGCAAACGGCTGCAGGTCCTATGTGGGCTGATCATCGGAAAGCATGTGAAGTGGGCGAGCAAGACTCGCCCATTTTCATGATGTGTACAAAGTAAGCGGCATAGCGTGCGTGTTGCGCGCAATATGTTCAAGAGTGAAGAACGATATGAATGTCAGGGAGTTTTACGAGCACGCGCTGGCGGAGCGTGGCTACAAGTCGGATGAGGCCCAACTGCGTGCGGTGAACCGCTTGCAGCAGGCCTACGATGAGTGGGTCGCGTACAAGAACCATCGCTCGAGCACTTTTCGCCGGCTGATCAACCGGCCGGAAGTGCCGCGTGGCGTGTATATGTGGGGTGGAGTAGGGCGCGGCAAATCCTTCCTGATGGATAGCTTTTATTCAGTCGTGCCCGTGGTGCGCAAGACCCGCTTGCATTTCCATGAATTCATGCGCGGCGTGCATCATCAGTTGGACGATCTGAAAGGCGTCGCAGATCCTCTCGATGAGGTCGCGCGCCGTATTGCCAAGAAATATCGTCTTATTTGCTTCGACGAATTTCATGTTTCCGACATCGCCGATGCGATGATTCTCTATAACTTGTTGAAGGCACTGTTTGATCATGGTGTTTCCTTCATCATGACTTCTAACTACGTGCCTGACGCCTTGTATCCGGATGGCTTGCACCGTGACCGCATCCTGCCCGCCATTGCATTGCTGAAGGAAAGATTGGATGTGCTCAACGTGGATGCCGGAAATGATTATCGCAAACGCGCGCTGGAGCAGGTCGAGGCCTATCATACACCCCTAGGCGCAGCAGCCGACGAAGCGCTGCGCAAGGCTTTTGCCGAGATTGCCGAGACCATCGACGATGATCCGCGCATTCATATCGAAGCGCGTGAGATCAAGGCTCTCAGGCGCGCCGGCAGCGTCGTCTGGTTTGATTTTGCCACTTTGTGCGGCGGGCCGCGTTCCCAGAATGATTATCTGGAAATCGCCAGCCGCTTTCATACTGTCATCTTGTCGAGCGTCCCGCAGATGTCGGCTGCCATGTCGTCGGAAGCGCGGCGCTTTACCTGGCTGATCGACGTCCTGTACGATCACAAAGTCAAGTTGCTGATGTCGGCGGAAGTGGAGCCAGATCAGTTATACACTGAGGGCATGCTTGCCAATGAATTCCATCGCACTGTTTCGCGGATTATCGAAATGCAATCGTCGGAATACATGCAAAGCGATCGCCGCGATGTGGCCGGTTCCATTGCATGACCTGATTTTCCAAGGGCTGTATCCAAAATGAACGCGATTCGATTTACTTTCACTTATCTCGTAGCCAGCCTGATTGCGTGCGCGGGGCACGTCGCGATGGCGCAACAGGCTACGGGCGAAGCGGGCGCAGTCCGGGCAAGCGAGGCAACCACCGCCGGCGATACCAATAGTGTCATCGGTCGCTTTCCGCCGGGCTCGATTCAGTCTGTCGAGAGCGCAGACATAGCATTGGCCGACGCCGAGAAAGAACGTTCGGCCATTGAAGCGCGTTTCACGCAGGAAAAGCAGGCATGCATGCCCAAATTTTTTGCAAGTTCCTGTGTCGATGAGGCGAAAGAACGCCGGCGTCATGCCTTGCTCAAGCTTCGCCCCGTTGAAATTGAAGCCAACACCTTCAAACGCACGGCCCGGGTCAAGTCACGCGATGAAGCGCTGGAGAAGCGTCGGCAGAAGGATGCGGACGCAGGCATCGACCGTGACGCGTCGTCAACGCCGGCACCCTTCGGCGCAGAAGCAGTGCCGCCGACTGACGCCGATGCCCGAGCGGGCCGCAAGCCGCCGAAGAAGGCAGGTGTCGATCGGGCTGCCCGTCATGAAGAACGTGTTACACGAACGCCGGAAGAAGAACGTGCGGAAGAGGCCATGCGTGCGAAGAATGTCGTCGACTATGAAAAGAAGGTAAAGGCAGCCGAAGCCCGCCAACAGGAAATCGCGCGGCGCAAGGCGGAGAAGTATCAAAAGATCGAAGAAAAGCGCAAGTTGAAGGATGGTGCCATTCAGCCGCCTGGATCGCCGTCCGCAACGTCATCGCCGACTGCCCCGAATGCGCCGGCCGCGCCAGCAACGCCAGCGACGACACCAACCCCTGCCCCAGGAAAAGCACAGTAAGCGCACAGTAAGCAGGCAATTGCAGCGGCATCCATGGCTGCAACCTGCTCAAACCGCCCGGCGCATTTTGCTGACGGTATAACTGCGCTCCTCTTTCTGCGGCTCTCCAAATTTCACGATCGCGAGTGTGCAGTTGTCGGCGGATTGCCCCGCCGCACGTTCACGTGCCTTGTTGATCAGCAGTTCCGATGCCTGCCTTGGTGTATTCACTGCGACAGCAGCCCCGAGTTCGGCATCGCTGAAATAGTGCCAGAGGCCATCCGTGCAAAGCAGGAAAGAGTCACCGGGTTTCAGGCCGTCGTAGCGGCGCACGGTCACTTCCGGCTCACTGTCATGCGAGCCGAGCGCGCTGAGCAGTACATTTGACAAATGATGATCGCGTGCCTCCGCCTTCGAAATCTTGCCCTCCCTGACCAGGCTTTCGACATAGGAGTGATCGGTAGTGCGTTCGGCGCAGTTCGGACCGTCGAAGCGGTAGAGCCGCGAATCGCCGACATGCGCCCATACCGCACTGCGCTCCGGTGTGATGACAAGAACTACCAGAGTGCTGTGCGGTTTCTTTTCGGAGGAAATGGCTGACAGCTTGATAATCGTGTGAGCGTCCCGTGCAATCGTGGCAAGCATGCCGGGGACATCATCCGTTTGCGGAGAAAACAGGTCAAAAGTCTGTTTCGCGGTACGGAGAACCTGTTCTGCGGCGAGAGCTCCGCCACTGAGACCGCCCATACCATCCGCCACGACGGCCATCAGGTATCCGGGCGCCTTGGGCGCAGTAAACAGGCCGATACGGTCCTGCTGCTCGTGGCGGTCACCGATATGTTGCGCAGTTCCTGCTTCAATCTTGTATTGGCTCATACGGAAACGTAGATTAGACTTTCTTAGGAAAAATTATTGCATGCATAAAAAGCTGTCCATGGCTTTGTAGGGTTTTGTTACATCTGTTTATGCAAATAGCAACTCCTTGTCACGATGGAAGCGAATAGACAGGTGGTCAATCAGGATTGTTTCATTACTGCATCTTCGTTTCATTTATTGTCGGGCATATCTTTTCACTGCTAGGCTTTGTGCCTTTTCCCTCTTAAAATAACGGGTTATCGCATTCCACCAATCGGCCATGATTCCAACTGAAGACATACAGCGTCGCATAATCGAGTTAGAAGTTGAGCATCGCGACCTCGATGCAGTGATCGATTTGCTCACGCGTGACGTGCTGCACGACGAACTTCAGGTGCGCCGCCTGAAAAAGCGCAAGCTTCAGCTGAAGGATCATATAACATTGTTGAAAATGCAACTAATTCCTGACGTGCCTGCATAAATACGCTCAGAAATTTCTCCAGATTGACCGCTTTGACCGACCAGATCTCCCAGTCCGCTTCGCCTGCTTCCCATCCGCCCTCGGAAAACCACGACGCTGATATTGCCCGGCTGTTCGACGCTACTGGCCCGCTCAGCCAGACTGTCGGTGGTTTTCGTCCGCGCCAGTCGCAGACCGAAATGGCCAAGGCAATTGCCGCCGCCATCGCCGGTCGCCAGACGCTGATCGCAGAGGCTGGAACAGGGACTGGAAAGACTTTCGCCTATCTCGTGCCGGCCCTTCTCTGGGGCGGCAAGGTCATATTGTCGACCGGCACCAAAAATCTGCAGGACCAACTTTACCTGCGCGACATTCCGACTGTGCGCAAGGCCTTGAATGCGCCGGTGTCGGTCGCCCTGCTGAAGGGGCGCGCCAACTACGTTTGCCATTTTCATCTCGAGCGCACGCTGCAAAACGGCCGGCTGACGTCGCGCGACGATGTTGGGTACCTGCGTGAGATATCGCGCTTCATGAAGACCACCAGTTCCGGAGATAAGGCTGAGCTGTCACGCGTGCCCGAAACCGCACCGGTCTGGAACCTTGTTACCTCGACGCGCGACACATGCATGGGTGCGGAGTGCCAGTATTATCAGGACTGCTTTGTCATGAAGGCGCGCAAGGAAGCGCAGCAGGCTGATGTGGTGGTCGTCAATCATCATCTGTTCTTTGCCGATGTCGCGCTGAAGGACAATGGCGTCGCTGAATTGCTGCCGTCGGCAAATACGATCATCTTTGACGAAGCCCACCAGTTGCCGGAAACCGCCACGCTGTTCTTTGGCGAGACAGTCTCGACTTCGCAGGTGCTGGAGCTCTGCCGCGATGTGCTGGCAGAAGGCTTGGCGCATGCGCGCGATGGTGCGGATTGGGCCAAGGTAGTTGCGACGGTCGAGCGCGCCGCACGCGATCTGCGGTTGGCCTTTCCACAGGATATCGTCAGGTTTGCGGTTAACCAGATTGCGCCGTCGAGCGCCTTCTTCCCTGCGTTGGACAAGCTGCGCGAGGAATTGCAGGGCATGACCGATGTGCTCGAGACGCAGGCAGAGCGTGCGGAGACGATAGAACAGTGCCGTTCGCGCGCCATCGAGATCGGCAACAAGCTGGCCGCATGGAATAGCGCGCAAAGCGCTGCAGCCGGCGGTGATCATCCGCACGACAAGGTACTCTGGGTCGAAGCTTTTTCTTCGTCCCTGCAGTTGCACCAGACGCCGTTATCGATCGCCCCCATCTTCAACAAGCAACGCGAAGGATCGCCGCGAGCCTGGATATTTACGTCCGCGACCCTGGCGGTCAAGAATGACTTCCATCATTACACGTCCCAGATGGGCCTCTGGAACGAACCTGCGCAGTCGTGGCCAAGTCCTTTCGACTATGGCAACCAGGGCTTGCTGTATGTGCCGGACAACCTTCCACAGCCCAATTCCTACGAGTACACCGATGCGGTTATTGACGCCGCCTTGCCAATGATTGAAGCGGCCGGTGGGCGGACCTTCCTGCTGTGCACGACGATACGCGCGGTCAATCGCGCGGCGGAACGCCTGCGCGAAGAGTTTGACAAACGCAAGCTGCCTTTCCCGCTCATGGTGCAAGGAGAATCGGGACGTACTGAATTGCTCGATCGATTCCGCGCCGCCGGTAATGCCGTCCTGATAGGAAGCCAGAGTTTCTGGGAGGGTGTCGACGTGCGCGGTGAGGCGCTGTCGCTCGTCATTATCGACAAACTGCCATTCTCGCCGCCGGATGACCCGGTGCTGGCGGCGCGCATCGACGCCATGGAAAAGAAGGGCCTGAACGGATTCGTCCACCACCAGTTGCCCGAGGCGATCATCAACCTGAAGCAGGGCGCCGGTCGCCTGATACGGGATGAACGCGATCGTGGCGTGCTGATGATCTGCGATCCGCGCCTGATCTCCAAGCCTTATGGTCGCCGCATCTGGCAAAGCCTGCCGCCGTTCACGCGCACACGCGATCCCGAGGTGGCAAAGGCTTTCTTCGACAAGCAGGCGGTGGACGCCGAGCCGGCGCTGCAGGAGTGACAAGCGTGTGGATCCTGAAGTGAGCCATACAGTCGGTTGCAAACATGCGCAAACATACGTAAACCGGCACCAAACCTCGCTATACTGACAACGTCACACGTCCCGTTAGTTAGTCTGCCTGAAGAGAGTTCATGTCCGATCCCGTCGTTTCCCTGATGCCGGTGCGTTCCGCTGATCTGGTTGTCGGCAAGCCGTTGCGTGAAACCATCTATGACTGGCATGGCAATATGTTGCTTGCTGCGGGATACGTGCTCGAAAATCAGGCGCAGGTCGACGAGCTGATCGATAACGGATTCATCAAGGATTCAGCCTGGGATGTGATCCCGACGGCACCGCGCCCATCAATGCCAATGGCACAGTCGAAGAAACCCGTCGTGGCCGAGCCGCCGAAAGAAGAAAACAACGCCGGCAAGGAAGTCGTTGTCGCCATGGACGATGTGCGCTGGTATGTCGGCGAGACCCTCTATCTTCAGCTGATCGACAATTCGGCCGTGCGATACACGGTGCGCATGATCGGCTTCGTGAAGAACAAGACTGTGTTTGTTACGGCGCCGGTCACGGACGGAAAATTTGAATTTGTACGGGATGGACAGACCTTCGTCGTGAGGGCTTTTTCCGGCAAAAAAGCGTATGCCTTTGTCACGGCGGCAGTGAAGTCGGTGCATTCTCCGCATCCGTACCTGCATCTCGCTTATCCGAAGGAAGTACGCTGCACCGTGGTTCGCAAGGGCGTCAGGGCGGAAGTCGACATTATCGCGGCCGTATCACTTGGGTCTCCGGAGCGATCCTGCGCAGCCATCATCACGGACCTCAGCATGGGAGGCGCTTCCGCAACGATCAAGCAAATGATCGGGTCGAAAGGCGATGAGGGCCAGATTAAATTCAAGGTGCGCGCCGCTGGGCAGGATGAATTCCTGAACCTCAAGATGGTCTTGCGTTCAGTGGCGCCGTCGGAAAACGGTGAAGGTTTCAAGCACGGCTTTGAATTTGTGGATGTGTCCATCCACGACCGACTGATTCTGTCGGCCTTTGTTCATCAGACCCTCGCGGAAGGGGATTGAAAGGAAAGTCTCCGGCACGGGTGGCCGGAGCGGCTCTGGGCACCGGTCCAGGACGCCATCTGTCCCGAACCGGACTGCCTTACCTCTGCGGCTGAATCACAACCTTGCCAGTCACCTTGCGTGCCGCCATATCGTTGAGTGCTTGCGCGGTGTCCGCCAATGCATATCGGCCGGAGATATGCGGCCGGATTTTTCCTTCCGCCATCCAGGTCATCAGTTCACGCATCGCGGCAAGATTCGCCTTCGGCTCGCGGCGCGCAAATTCGCCCCAGAATACGCCAACAATCGATGCGCCTTTGAGCAGGGACAGGTTCAGTGGCAACTTCGGAATTTCACCATTGGCAAATCCGACCACGAGGTAGCGGCCGCGCCATCCGATCGAACGGAATGCCGGCTCCGCATAGATGCCGCCGACCGGATCATAGATCACGTCCGGACCTTTGCCGTCTGTCGCCGCCTTGATGGCTTCGCGCAAATCCTGTGTGGAGTAATTGATTGTCGCATCCGCACCGTGGTCTTTGCACACCGCCAGTTTCTCATCGGTGGAAGCCGCTGCAATGACGCGTGCGCCGAGTGCCTTGCCGATTTCGATTGCCGCAAGTCCGACACCGCCTGCAGCACCCAGAACCAGCATGGTTTCGCCCGCTTTCAACTGCGCGCGGTCCACGACGGCGTGATGCGAAGTGCCATAAGTCAGTGTGACCGCAGCGGCGGTATCAAAATCCAATCCGGGCGGCATGGGCATGACGAGTTGCGCGGGGACGGCGATCTGCTGCGCAAATGCGCCCTGGCTGACAAAGGCCAGCACCTTGTCGCCAACCTTCACGTTCGTGACGCCGTCACCGACGGCGCGAATGACGCCGGCCAGTTCGCTTCCCGGGGTGAAAGGCAGTTCCGGCTTGAATTGGTACTTGTTCTGGATGATCAGTACGTCAGGAAAATTAACGCCCGCTGCCTGCACGTCGATGGCCACCTGCCCCGGGCCGGGAACCACATCGGGCAGTTCCTCTACAACCAAAGTATCGGGAAGTCCCCATGTTTTGCAGAGGATCGCTTTCATTGTGTCTCCTTATTGTCAGTCATTGTCAATGGTTCAAAAAAGAACGATCGTTTTATTCTAGGCTTATGCCGCAAAATGTCAACATCACGGCTGTTTACGATGCGGAGCGCAGCGATCCATCAGGTAAAATTCCCGTATGAAAATTCTTGTTAGTAACGACGACGGATATCTTGCGCCAGGTATCGTGGCCCTGGTCGAAGCACTGAGCCGGATCGCGGAAATTGTCGTTGTCGCACCCGACAGCAACCGTTCAGGCAGTTCCAATTCATTGACGCTGAATCGGCCGCTTTCCGTGCAGCGCGCGGAGAATGGCTTCTATTTTGTCAATGGTACGCCTTCCGACTGCGTGCACGTTGCGCTCACAGGCGGGCTTGCCTTCAAGCCGGACCTGATCGTCTCAGGCATCAATCAGGGGCAGAACATGGGCGATGATACGCTGTACTCAGGAACGGTCGCTGCTGCCACCGAAGGCTTCCTGTTCGGCATTCCGGCGATAGCATTTTCACAGGCCAACCCAGGGTGGGCGCATCTGGATTCGGCGGCGCGCATTGCACGGGAGTTCGTGGAGCAGCGTTCGGGTGTGCTGGCCGGTCCGTATCTGTTGAACGTGAACATTCCGAACCTGCCTTATGAAGAGATCAAGGGACTTGCGGCCACGCGTCTTGGCAAGCGACATGAATCCGAACCTGTGATCAAGACACAGGATCCGCACGGCCGCGAAATATTCTGGATCGGGCCTGCCGGCAAGGCAAAGGATGCGGGCGAGGGCACCGACTTTCATGCGGTCGCCAACGGATTTGTCTCGGTAACGCCGCTCCAGATCGACCTGACGCATGGCGCCCAACTGGAATTGCTCAGGCGAGGATTGTCATGACTGACAAGGACAAGCGCTTTCCCTTGCCGCTGTCATCCGTAGTGGAAAAATCCCGCAAGGCCGCGCAAGCGACCCCCGCATCAGCCAAGGTCGCGACACCGCAAACGGCAACCCAGAATGCCGCCCGCAATATGCAGCGCGCACCGGTGTCCTCCGCGCTGCCGCCTGCCGCGCCGCCACGTGCTGCGCCGCAGGCAATCCCGTCGAACAGGGCAAACGCACTGGTGTCCGACGCCGTGCGCACCGCCATGGTGACGCGTGTTGCCAGGCAGGGTGTCAAGGATAGCAAGGTACTCGCCGCGCTGGACGCCGTGCCGCGCCACATGTTCGTCGAGCCCGGGCTGTGGAGTCAGGCTTACATTGATGCATCCTTGCCCATCGGTCATCATCAGACCATTTCACAACCGTATATCGTCGCACGCATGATTGAAGTCATGCGTGCCAACGGCAATGGCGGCGTACTGGGCAAGGTGCTGGAAATCGGCACCGGCTGCGGCTATCAGGCCGCGGTCCTGTCCCTGGTGGCGAAGGAAGTTTATTCCATTGAGCGCATCAAACCCTTGCATGAACTTGCCAAATCCAACCTGCGGCCGTTGAGGATTGCTAATATCCGGTTGCAGTATGGAGATGGTATGCTTGGGCTTCCGCAAGCGGCACCTTTCGACGGCATCATCCTGGCCGCCGCAGGGATGGAGGTGCCACAGGCTTTACTGGACCAGATGAGTATCGGCGGCAGGCTGGTTGCACCGGTCGGCGCACGCCATCAGGTCCTGCAACTCATCGAACGCGTCAGCAAATTCGAGTGGATCAATACGACACTCGAAGACTGCCATTTCGTCCCCTTGCGCCCGGGTGTCATGTGAACCTGGCGCCAGTTGGAGTGCGACTGCTGTCGCAAAATGTTAATAGTATGAGAATGAGAAAAATACGTTTGCTGTTTATCGCTGCCTTGCCCGTGTTGTTAGCCGCCTGTACGACGGCGCGCGGACCTGCGCCCGTCTATGACCGGCCGGTGGCCCCACGGGGTGCCGAGGCGCCGAAACCGCCTGCTCCGGCAGTCGTCCCGCCCGCCGCTGCGACAGGGCAAAGAACTGAAAACCGGGGCTACTACACGGTACGCAAAGGGGATACGCTGCTGCAGATTGCGCTTGATTTCGGTCAGAATTATCGCGATCTGGTCACCTGGAACAATCTTGCCAATCCGAACGACATCAAGGTTGACCAGCAATTGCGCGTCCTGCCGCCGGATGGTTCTCAACCGCCGGCCAATGCCACTGTGAGCCCGGGCACCGAGGTGCGTCCGCTGCCCGGCGCAACGGCCGGATCAGCGGTCCACAAGACGGGTCCTCGCGGGGAAAAGCGGCCGTATTCCGATGCCGCGCTCGCGGAGATGCAAAAGCCGGAATCCGCCACCACCCCAAGTGCACCGGCAACGGCCGCCATCCCGAAACCCGAGGTGCCAAAAACGACGGAGAAAACGCCGGAAGTACCGCATGCACAGGGGACTGAAGAAGACAACATTGCATGGATCTGGCCGGCGGAAGGGCGGGTCATTTCCGGCTTCAGCGAGGGCAGGCGCGGTATTGATATTGCCGGCAAGATGGGGCAGCCTGTTGTAGCGGCGGGCGCGGGTAAAGTGCTGTATGCTGGCAGTGGAATTCGCGGCTACGGAAATCTGGTGATTGTGAAACACTCCAACAATCTCTTGTCCGCGTATGCCCACAACAAAACCATCTTCGTTAAAGAAGATCAAAATGTCAGCAAAGGTCAGAAAATTGCAGAAATGGGTAATTCCGACACCGATGAGGTGAAACTGCATTTTGAAATACGTCAGCAAGGTAAACCGGTAGATCCCTCAAAATTTTTGCCAAGCCGCTAAATGAACCGCAACCCTCACGATCCGCTGGATGATGATGCATCGCCGGATGACATGTCCGAAGGCATGTCTCTGCATGGAGGCAGCGACGGTGATGGGCCGCTGATCGACGACGTGGATGCGGAGCAGGGGGAAGGGGTGGTCGTCCCGGTGGCGGACCCGGTCGATGAGCTCAAGACAGTCCTCGCCGCCGAGCTCTCCACCGACACGACACAGCACTATCTGAACCAGATCGGCGCACGTCCGCTGCTCAAGGTGGAAGAGGAAGTGCATTACGCTACGCTGGCCAAGCAGGGTAATTTCGAGGCCCGGCAAAAAATGATCGAACACAACCTGCGCCTGGTTGTCTCGATTGCAAAGCATTACATCAATCGCGGCGTCGTGCTGCTAGACCTCATTGAAGAGGGTAATCTCGGCCTGATGCGCGCCATCGACAAGTTCGAGCCCGAACGCGGCTTTCGCTTTTCCACCTATGCGACGTGGTGGATCCGCCAGAGCATCGAGCGTGCAATCATGAATCAGGCACGTACCGTGCGTTTGCCGGTGCATATGGTGCGCGAACTCAACCAGATCCTGCGCGCCAAGTATCACCTTGAAGCGCAGCATCATGACGGCAAGGATGCCACTGCCGAGGATATTGCCCATTTGGTCGACCGTCCGGTCGAAGATGTGCAGGACATCCTGGCACTGTCCGAACACGCCACATCCCTCGATGCGCCGCTCGATAACGATCCGCAGGCCAGCCTGATGGATATGTTGCCAGGCGATGCAGACGACGGGCCGGATTCTCGTGCGGAGCATCATGAGATGATGGTCCTGGTGCGTGACTGGCTCAAGAAACTCCCGGACAAGCAACGCATCGTCATCGTGCGTCGCTTTGGCCTCGATAACGACGATCCGGCAACGCTGGAAGAACTTGCGTCCGAAATGAGCGTTACCCGCGAACGTGTGCGGCAAATCCAGCAGGAAGCGCTGGTCAAACTCAAGCGCGCGCTGACCGCCCGCGGTGTCGGCAAGGACGCCTTGTTGTGATTCCGGTTTTGGTGTTTGACATCGAGACGATTCCCGATGTGGAGGGCTTGCGCACCTTGCATGGGCATGCGTCATCCATGACGGATGAGGAAGTCGCCGAAGCCGCCTTCGCCGCGCGCCGCGAAAAGACCAAATCCGATTTTCTGCCGCATCACCTGCATCGTGTCGCCGCCATCTCCTGCGTCTTTCGCGATGACGACGGTTTTCGCGTCCGATCGCTCGGGACGCTGGAAGACACCGAACCCAAGCTGGTGAATGACTTTTTTCGCATCATCGACAAGTACACGCCGCAGCTGATTTCCTGGAACGGCTCAGGTTTTGATATGCCGGTCCTGCACTATCGGGCCATGATCAGTGGCGTGACTGCTTCGCGCTATTGGGAAATGGGTGAGGAAGACCGCGACTTCAAGTGGAACAACTACCTGAGCCGTTACCATACCCGTCATCTCGACCTGATGGACCTGCTCGCCCTGTACACCGGCCGCGCGAATGCGCCGCTTGATGACTTGGCCAAACTATGCGGTTTTCCCGGCAAGCTTGGTGTGGATGGTTCCCAAGTCTGGGCACTGTTTGCCGAAGGCCGCCTGAAGGAAATCCGCGACTATTGCGAAACCGACGTGGTCAATACCTACCTGGTATATTGCCGTTTCCTGCTGATGCGCGGTGCCATGACCAAGGAAAGCTACGAAGAAGAAATGGCGCTGGTGCGCGATTCGTTGGCCAACTTGGATGGGCCTCACTGGAAGGAATACCTGGCCGCGTGGTAACCTGTGCGCCTGCGCACATTTCTCAATCTTCTCTTTTATGTCGGGCGCATCCGTCCGGCATTTCAAATTTTTCTATGCAGCACAGCACGATTGTTATTGAATCCCTCGATATGGAAGGCCGCGGAGTCGGTCATTTGCAGAACGAGGATGGCACGCCTGGCAAGGTTATTTTTGTCGAAGGAGCATTGCCCGGGGAGCGTGTGAGCTTTCAGTCATTTCGCAAGAAGCCGAAATGGGAAGCTGCCACACTGACCGAGTTGCACAATGAATCCTCGCTGAGGGTCACGCCGAAGTGCGTGTATTTCGGCACCTGCGGCGGCTGCGCCATGCAGCATCTGGAGCCCTCCGCACAGGTGGCGATGAAGCAGCGTGTCCTGGAAGATAATCTTTGGCATATTGGCAAGGTCCGTGCGGAACGGATGTTGCGCCCCATTTATGGGCCGACCTGGGGATACCGCTATCGCGCACGCCTTTCGGTTCGCAATGTACAGAAAAAAGGTGGCGTGCTGGTCGGCTTTCATGAGCGCAAGTCATCATTTATTGCAGACATGAAGACCTGTGAAATCCTGCCGCCGCATGTATCGGCCATGCTCGTGCCATTACGTCATTTGGTGCAGTCGCTATCGATCTTTGACCAGATGCCGCAGATTGAATTGGCTGTCGGCGAAAGCGTCACCGCTCTGGTATTGCGCATCATGGCACCGCTGACGGTGCAGGACGAAGCATTGCTGCGTTCTTTTGCCGATGAGTACAAGATACAGTGGTGGCTGCAGCCAAAGGGGCCGGATACAGCCTATCCGTTCTATCCGACCGACATCGAGTTGAACTACGTGTTGCCGGAATTCGGTGTAAAGATGCCGTTCAAGCCAACCGATTTCACCCAGGTCAATCATCACATCAACCGTGTACTGGTGGCTCGCGCATTGCGCCTGCTCGATGTACAGCCTGAAGACCGTGTTGCCGACCTGTTTTGCGGTCTTGGCAACTTCACCTTGCCATTGGCAACGCAGGCCCGCGAGGTGGTTGGTATTGAAGGCAGTACGGCGTTGACCGAGCGTGCGCTCGGCAATGCAAGAACCAATAGTCTCGACAAGAAAACCAGTTTCCATTGCCGAAACTTATTTGAAGCAAAGACTGAAGACTTTATTGCTCTTGGCAAATTCGACCGTATGCTGATCGATCCGCCGCGCGAAGGTGCGATGGATGTATGTCAGGCAATTGTCGGATTGGCCGAGTCACACGCCGACATGCGCCCAAAGCGCATTGTCTATGTGTCATGCAGTCCTTCGACACTCGCACGGGACGCTGGCTACCTGGTGCATCAGGGAGGATATCGATTAACACAGGCTGGAGTCGTCAACATGTTCCCGCACACGGCCCACGTGGAGTCGATTGCCGTATTCGATTTGCCGGAAGAGTCTGTCTGACCGGACCGGCTGGACCGGACAGGAAGCAATAAAAAAGCCGATCAGATGATCGGCTTTTTTATTTGTGGACAGCGGGAATGTTAGTCGCGACTACCGCCCGCAATGCCCAGCAAAGCCAGCAGGTTGGTGAAGATGTTATAGACGTCGAGATAAATCGCCAGGGTCGCAGTGATGTAATTGGTTTCGCCGCCATTAATGACCTGCTGCACATCGTAAAGGATGTAGGCCGAGAAGATGGCAATGGCGAGTACCGAAATTGCCAGGTACAGGGCCGGCATTTGCAGGAAAATATTAGCCAGTGCCGCAACCAGGATCACCAATACGCCGGCAAACAGCCATTTGCCAAGCCCCGAAAAGTCGCGCTTGGAGACAGTGGCGATCGTCGCCATGCCGGCAAAGATTGCCGCCGTGCCGCCGAACGCAGTCATGATCAGTTGCGACCCATTCGAAAAGCCCAGGGTATAGCTGATGAGGCGCGAAAGCATCAACCCCATGAAGAAGGTAAACCCAAGCAGAATGGCAACCCCCAGCCCTGAATCCTTGGTTTTTTCGATTGCATAGAAGAAGCCGAAGGCAATTGCCAGAAAGGCAACGAAGCCGATCATCGGGCTTCCGGAGAAGAGCGAAAAACTGAACTGCACGCCCACCCACGCCCCGATCACGGTGGGGATCATGGAAATGGCAAGCAGCCAGTAGGTATTGCGCAGCACACGGTTGCGTACGGCCAGTACGTCGGTCGTTGCGCCATAGCTGTGTTGGCTGTGTTGAATGTTTCGTTCCATATTGCCTCCGGTGAAGTTACTTGCTACGTTACCGAACAATCACAGTCCTGATGAGTATTCACGAGTACTGAAAATATTAACAGTATTGACAGCATAGCATGCGGGTAAATACAAAATTCTAGGATACGTGGAACCAAGCGAAGTTCGGCCCCTCAAACCGCTCTGGCTTTGAGGAAACCCCTTGTGAAAGGGCTTTCGTGCTAAAATAGAAGGTTAGTTGATTTCTCAATTATTAACCTTAACCCTTTCATTTTATTGGAGTTTTTACAGATGGCAATCGAGCGCACCCTGTCGATCATCAAACCGGACGCAGTCGCAAAAAACGTGATCGGTCAGATTTACACCCGTTTTGAGAACGCTGGCCTGAAGGTCATCGCCGCACGCATGGCGCAACTGTCCCGTGCTGAAGCGGAAGGCTTCTATGCAGTGCACCGCGAGCGCCCCTTCTTCAAGGATCTGGTCGACTTCATGGTTTCCGGCCCGGTCATGATTCAGGTACTCGAAGGCGAAAACGCGATTGCCAAGAACCGCGAACTGATGGGCGCAACCGACCCGAAGAAAGCAGACAAAGGCACGATCCGAGCTGACTTCGCCGACTCCATCGATGCCAACGCCGTGCACGGCTCCGATGCTGACGAAACCGCCAAAGTCGAAATCTCGTATTTCTTCCCGGCACTGAACGTTTATTCCCGCTAATTGAAACCCCCGTTTGCCCTGACCGCCTTTCATGATCGGGGCAAACAACATGATGAAGACTTGCCATGACGGACCTCACCAACCTGCTGGATCTCGATCCCGCGCAACTCGTTGCCTACTGCGGCGAGTTGGGTGAGAAACCGTTTCGCGCCAAGCAATTGCAGCGCTGGATTCACCAGTTCGGCGCCAGCGATTTCGATGCAATGACCGACCTCGCGAAGTCCTTGCGCGACAAGCTCAAAACACGCGCGACGATTTCTGCCCCCGCAATTATCAGTGATCATACCTCTGCTGACGGCACCCGCAAGTGGCTGCTTGATGTGGGGCAGGGCAACGCGGTCGAAACCGTATTCATTCCCGAAGAAAACCGCGGCACGCTGTGCATCTCGACGCAAGCGGGCTGTGCCGTCAATTGCCGCTTCTGTTCAACCGGCAAGCAAGGCTTTAACCGCAATCTGACAGTCGGGGAAATTATCGGCCAGTTGTGGATGGCCGAATTTGAATTGCGTCGCACCAAGGGTATCGAGCCCGGGCCCAAAGGCGAACGCCAGATCACCAATGTGGTGATGATGGGCATGGGTGAGCCTCTGCTCAATTTCGAGCCGACCGTGACAGCGCTCAAGCTGATGCTTGACGATAACGCTTATGGCTTGTCGCGCCGTCGCGTGACCGTGTCCACCAGCGGCGTGGTCCCGATGATGGACAAGCTCTCACAGGAATGCCCGGTCGCACTGGCTGTCTCGCTGCACGCGTCCAATGATGCGCTGCGCGATGGACTAGTGCCGCTGAACAAGAAATATCCGCTGTCCGACCTGATGGCGGCTTGCCGCCGCTACCTGGAATTTGCGCCGCGCGATTTTGTTACCTTTGAATATTGCATGCTCGACGGCGTCAACGACACCGACCAGCATGCGCGTGAACTCGTCGCGCTGGTCCAGGATGGTGCAGAGCCGGTGCCGTGCAAGTTCAATCTGATTCCTTTCAATCCCTTCCCCGAATCGGGCCTGAAGCGATCGAACAATCCGCGAATCAAGGCGTTTGCGCAAATCCTGATGGATGCCGGCATCGTCACCACGATTCGCAAGACACGCGGCGATGACATCGACGCGGCCTGCGGCCAGCTTGCCGGCGAAGTGCAGGATCGTACCCGCGTGCAGGAGCGTATGCAAAAAATGGCTGAGTACCAGAAAAAATTTGGTAAGGATTTTGGACGTATCGTCGAGGTGCCGCGGTGAGGCGCATCCCGATGCGAAGGTGGTATGCAGCGACAGCCGCCGCCCTGGTCCTGTTGAGCGGCTGTGCCGCCACGCCCGGTGCTGGAAGCGGGCAGGGTGAGTTGCTTACAAGTTCAGACCAGACGGATAACCAGAAACGGGCGCGTATCCGCCTGCAACTTGCGGTTGGCTATTATGAGCAGCGCCAGCCTGCGGTTGCATTGGACGAGCTCAAGCAAGCTCTTGCGGCCGATCCGGATTTTGCCGATGCCTATAGCATGCGCGGTTTGATTTACATGGACATGAGCGAGAACAAGCTGGCAGAAGATAACTTTCGGCACGCGCTCCGCCTTGCTCCGAACTCGCCGGACTTCAATAACAATTACGGCTGGTTCCTTTGTCAGACCGGGCGTGAGCAGCAATCCATCAGCTTTTTCGACACAGCACTGAAGAATCGGTCGTACCAATCGCCGAACAAGGCATTGAACAATGCCGGTATGTGCAGCATGAAGCTGAAAGACAAGGTTGCAGCCGAGCGCTATTTTTCCCAAGCCTTTCAATACGACCCGGGCAATCCGTCGACCAACGTCAATCTTGCCCAGCTGTATTATGAGCGTCAGGACTATGAGCGCGCCCGCTTCTATATCGGACGGGTGATGAAGGCAGATGTCATGTCTCCGGACGTACTGTGGCTGGCGATCAAGATCGAACACAGACTCGGCGACCGCGCAGCGGAAGCAAGCCTGGCTACCCAATTGCGTCGTCGTCACGCCGGATCCGCCGAATACGCGGCTTATCAACGTGGAGCATTCAATGAGTGAGCCAGGAGTCAATGATCCGGCGATGCCTGAACATATGCCCACTGATCATACTGCCCCTGTTTCACCCGGCGCGCAGCTTGCCGCTTACCGGCAGGAGCGCGGGTGGACCATCGAACAGGTTGCCAGCCAGCTGAACCTGGCGCCACGTCAGGTGGCGGCAATCGAGGCGGATGACTACCCAGCCCTTCCCGGCATGGCCATTGTGCGCGGTTTCGTCCGCCAGTACGCCAAGCTGCTGCAGGTTGACGCTACACCGCTGCTGGCATCTCTGGGCGGCGAAACCGTATTGGCGCATGAATCGATCCGGCCTCGTCAGTCATTGTCGACACCGTTCTCGGAGGCGAGATTGCCGTCGATGACAGAGCGCCACGGCGCGTCGTCGCGCTGGCTGCTTGGCGCCTTGCTGCTGGTCGTGGCCGGTGCGGCCGCATGGGCGCTGCTCAAGGACCAAAACCTTGCAGACATGTCTGACGCTGCAACGTCACAAGTCAAGAGTGGCATAGCACAGATGACGTCGCAGGGCGGGGCCCATCAGTCCACGGGCACAGCTTCGGCGCCAGTGACGAGTGAACCTGCCGCCCCTGCTGCGTCGGTCGATGCAGGCAACCCGGTTGCAGAACCGGCACGCGATGTAGCGCCAGAGAATGCGCAGACCGATGCGGCGGCTCCCGCGACAGCGCAATCCGACCGCAACGCCATTACACCAAGTCAGCCCGCGATCACTGGCTCTTCCGCTACAACACCAACCGGCCAGGCTGGTCAGTCGGGCGCCGTGCAGTCATCAATGCCTGCCGCAGGTGCAACCGTGGCGTCTCCTGGCAAAGACGTACTGTTAATCAAGGCCAGACAGGATTCCTGGCTTGAAATCAAGCCCGAGGGCGCTGCCAAGCCTGCGGTGTCGCGTCTCCTGAAAGCCGGCGAATCGGAGACATTCGAAGTTACAGGACCCGTTTCCGTTGTGATCGGCAATGCCGCGGGGGTCGATGCAACCCTGCGTGGCTCTGCAATCGAGCTTAAGGCTCCGGGCAGTGGCAACGTCGCCCGTCTAAAGCTGAAATAAGAACCGTATGTCGATAGTCAATTCTCCTATTACCTCCGGTCCGCTTGCGCGGCGTGTCAGGCGTGGCGTCGCAATTCGCTATGGCGCTCGGGAAGTGCTGGTCGGCGGCAATGCACCGGTGGTCGTGCAATCCATGACCAATACCGATACCGCCGACGCGATCGGCACGGCCATTCAGGTCAAGGACCTGGCACGCGCCGGCTCGGAACTGGTAAGGATCACGGTCAATAATCCCGAAGCCGCCGCCGCGGTTATTGCCATTCGCGAGCAGCTCGACAAGATGGGCATCGACGTGCCTCTGGTTGGCGACTTCCATTACAACGGCCATAAGCTGCTTACCGATTTTCCCGAGTGTGCACAGGCATTGTCCAAGTACCGCATCAATCCGGGTAATGTAGGGCAGGGCGCAAAGCGCGATACGCAGTTTGCGCAAATGATCGAAGTGGCATGCAAATACGACAAGCCAGTTCGCATCGGCGTCAACTGGGGCAGCCTTGACCAGTCGCTGCTGGCGCGTATCATGGATGAAAATGCTCAGCGTGCTGAGCCGTGGTCGGCACAAGCTGTCATGTACGAAGCGCTGGTTACTTCGGCCATTGAAAATGCGCAGCGCGCCGAAGAGATCGGCCTCGCAGGCGACAAGATCATCCTTTCGTGCAAGGTATCCGGCGTGCAGGATCTGATTGCCGTATATCGCGAACTCGCACGCCGCTGCGATTACCCGCTACATCTCGGATTGACCGAAGCCGGCATGGGCAGCAAGGGTATCGTCGCCTCGACAGCCGCTTTGTCCGTCCTCCTGCAGGAGGGCATAGGCGATACGATCCGCATCTCGCTGACGCCCGAACCGGGTGGCGACCGCACCAGGGAAGTCGTGGTCGGCCAGGAAATCCTCCAGACCATGGGGCTGCGTAAATTTACACCCATGGTCATTGCCTGCCCTGGCTGCGGACGTACGACCTCCACGGTGTTCCAGGAGTTGGCCGACCGGATCCAGACTTACCTCAGGGATCAGATGCCGCTGTGGAAAAAAGAATATCCCGGTGTCGAGAACATGAATGTCGCCGTGATGGGTTGCATCGTCAACGGTCCAGGCGAATCCAAGCATGCCAACATTGGTATCAGCTTGCCCGGTACCGGTGAATCGCCCGCGGCCCCCGTATTCGTCGACGGCGAAAAGAAAGTCACACTGCGCGGCGATCATATCGCCGAAGAATTCCAGGCTATCGTCCTGGACTATGTGAAGACACGTTATGGTAAAGAAGCGGCTGCCGCCTGAGGCGCCGCGTAGAGAGCGTTCACTGAAACAGAATGTCAGAAAATAAAAAAGCAGAAAAAATCGTCGGCGTAAAAGGGATGAACGATATCCTGCCGAGCGATGCAGCGCTGTGGGAACTGTTCGAGAATACCGTGCAATCGGTCCTCAAGAGCTATGGCTTCCAGCAGATCCGTACGCCTATCGTCGAACCGACCGCCTTGTTCGCACGCGGCCTGGGCGCCGTCACGGACATCGTTGAGAAAGAGATGTACTCTTTCGTCGATTCCATGAATGGTGATCACCTGACCCTGCGCCCGGAAAGTACCGCCGGCGTGGTGCGTGCCGCGCTCGAACACAACCTGACCTATGACGGACCAAAACGTCTATGGTACATGGGGCCGATGTTCCGCCACGAAAAACCGCAGCGTGGCCGCTATCGCCAGTTCCATCAGGTAGGAGCCGAAGCGCTCGGATTTACCGGTCCTGACGTCGATGCCGAATTGATCATGCTGTGTCAGCGCCTGTGGGATGATCTCGGCCTGCAAGATATCCGGCTCGAGCTGAATTCCATCGGCAATGCCGACGAACGCAGCCGTCATCGCGCCGACCTCGTCGCCTACTTCGAACAGCACAAGGAACTGCTGGATACCGATGCCCAGCGTCGCCTGCAATCCAATCCGCTGCGCATCCTCGATACCAAGAATCCGACGATGCAGCAAATGGTCAATGCGGCGCCAAAGCTGCTCGATTATCTCGGCGAGGAATCGCGCGCCCACTTTGAAGGTGTGCAAAAAATCCTGCGCCACAACAACATTCCGTTCACCATCAATCCGCGCCTTGTACGCGGCATGGACTACTACAACCGTACCGTGTTCGAGTGGGTTACCGACCAGCTTGGATCGCAGGGAACAGTTTGCGGCGGCGGACGCTATGACCCGCTGATCGAAATGTTTGGTGGCAAGCCCACGCCGGCGTGTGGCTTCGCGATTGGTGTCGAACGTCTGCTTGAACTGCTGAAAGCCAATGGCGAGCAATACGTACCCAACCAGTGCGACGTCTACGTTGTGCATCAGGGCGAAGCTGCACAGCTTCAGGCCTTCGTGGTAGCGGAGCGTTTGCGCGATGCCGGCCTTGATGTGATTCTCAACTGCGCCTCGTCCTCCGGCGGAAGCAGCTTCAAATCCCAGATGAAACGTGCCGACGCCAGCGGCGCTGGCTATGCGGTCATCATCGGCGACGACGAAGTCGCCCAGGGAGTTGCCGCGGTCAAGAATCTGCGCGCCGAAGAAGCCGACAACAATCAAGTCACCGTCCCGCTCGAATCGGTCGCCGCCCACGTGCTCGACCAGATCGTCTGCGGTGACGGATGCGACGATCCGACTCACCACCATCATCACTGAGCAGAAATATCATGGCATACGATCTCGAAGAACAAGAACAGCTGGCGTCACTGAAGTCGTGGTGGAGTCAGTACGGTAATCTCGTCACCTGGCTGCTCATCATCGCACTTGCCGCTTATGCCGCATGGACCGGCTGGAATACCTACCAGCGCAATCAGGCTACGCAAGCCGCGCAACTTTACGAAGAACTGCAAAAGGGTGTCACCGCAAAGGACAATCAAAAAGTGCAACGCGCAGCCGGTGACATCACTTCTCGCTTCGGCAAAACCGCCTATGCGCAAATGGGCGCATTTGCTGCCGCCAAAAGCGCCTTCGAAGCAGGTGATCTGAAAGCGGCCAAAACACACCTGCAATGGGTCATCGATAACGGCAGCGACGAGTACAAAGCCATCGCAAAAATCCGCCTCGCCGGCGTGCTGCTCGACGAAAAGGCCTACGATGACGGACTTAAACTGCTGTCCGGAGACTTCCCTGAGCAGTTCGCCGGTGCGGTCGCCGACCGCAAGGGAGATATTCTCGTCGCACAATCCAAGATCGACGAGGCAAGGGCCGCCTACAAGACAGCTCTCGACAAGACAAATGAGCAAAACCCGGCACGCCAGTTGATCCAGCTGAAACTGGACGCGATCGGCGGCGCAGCCAAAGCGGCAGCCTAAAATCAAAAATCAAGAACAAGGGGAAACAATGCGTATTGCCGTAAAGCTTACCTCCGTGGGAATGCTCGCCGTCCTGGCTGGCTGTTCGTCGCTGAATCCGTTCGCCAGCAAGCCGGCACCGCGCAATCCGCCCGCAGCTCTCGAGCAGTTTCAGCAAACCATGGCCGTGCAGACGGCGTGGTCGACATCGGTAGGCAGCGCTGCCAATTTCGTGTTTACGCCCGCCGTCGTTTCCGGTAGCGCCTTTGTCGCTGCAGCAGATGGCACGCTCGCCCGGATTGATGCGGCCAGCGGACGTACCGACTGGCGCATCAATGCCGGCGCACCGCTTACCGCCGGTGTAGGCAGCGACGGGACCACCATCGCAGTCGGCGCCGAAAAGGGCGTGCTGTTGGCGTTCAACGCCGATGGCAAGTTGCGCTGGAAAGCGCAGGTTTCAAGCGAGATTCTGTCGGCGCCAGCGGTGGGTCAGAACCTTGTTATCGTTCGCAGTGTTGACAACCGCATTGCAGCCTTCGACGCGGAGAGCGGAAGCCGCCGCTGGATTGCGCAACGCCCCACGCCACCTCTGACATTACGCACGGCACCCGGCATCACCATCGACGGATCAAATGCCTATGTTGCCATGCCGGGTGGTCGTTTGCTGGCGCTGGCGCTGACCAATGGCGGTCCGCGCTGGGAAGCCGCCGTCGGCGACCCACGTGGCACGACTGAACTTGAACGTATCGCCGATTTATCGGGATCCCCGGTCGTTGCTGGCCAGGATGTCTGTGCCGTCGCTTATCAGGGGCGTGTTGCCTGCTTCAATGCAGTCACTGGGGCTCCGCGCTGGGGCAAGGAATTGTCGAGCGATGTCGGTCTCGGGCTGGATGAGCGTTATGTCTTTGCCGCGGACGAACGCGGTACCGTCACGGCTTTCTCTCGCGATTCCGGATCGGGCGCATGGCGTACCGCCAAGCTGGCCAACCGCGGACTGTCCGCCCCGGTCGTCCTGGGACGCGCAGTTGCCGTGGGCGATAATCAAGGCTACATCCATTTTCTGTCGCGCGAAGACGGTGCAATGCTTGCACGCATAAGCACCGACGGCAGTCAGGTCACGGCTGCAGTGCCTGTGACCTCGACGCGTGCGATTTTTCAAACCAAAGCAGGAACAGTGGTTGCCCTGGCAGCCGAGTAAGAATCAATGAAGCCGGTAATTGCATTAGTAGGCCGACCCAACGTCGGCAAATCCACATTGTTCAACCGGCTGACCCGGTCGCGCGATGCCTTGGTCGCGGACCTCCCTGGATTGACACGCGATCGCCATTACGGCGAAGGTCGGGTCGGCGAACGTCCATTCCTTGTCATTGACACCGGTGGTTTCGAGCCGGTGGCCAAGGAAGGCATCATGCACGAAATGGCCAAACAGACGAAGCAGGCGGTTGCCGAAGCCGACGTCGTGGTCTTCATCGTGGATGGCCGTCAGGGCTTGACTCCGCACGACAAGACCATCACCGACTTCCTGCGCAAGTCCGGCAGGTCCGTCATGCTGGTCGTGAACAAGTCAGAGGGAATGAAATACACCTCGGTCGCGGCTGACTTCTATGAGCTTGGCCTTGGCGATCCCTATGTCATTTCCGCTGCGCACGGCGACGGCGTGGTGGACCTTGTCAATGAATCACTGGATATCGCTTTCGCACAGCGTCCACCGGAATCGGAAGCGGAATCACCGACGGCGCGAGGCATCAAGATCGCGATCGTGGGCCGGCCAAATGTTGGCAAGTCGACGCTCGTCAATACCCTGCTCGGGGAAGACCGCGTCATTGCTTTCGATATGCCGGGTACCACCCGCGACTCCATCGAAATTCCGTTCGAGCGCGAAGGGAAGCAGTACACCCTGATCGACACTGCGGGTATCCGGCGGCGCGGCAAGGTTTTCGAGGCAATCGAGAAATTCTCCGTTGTCAAAACCCTGCAGTCCATCTCAGAAGCCAATGTCGTGCTGCTTTTACTTGACGCGCAGCAAGATATCTCCGAGCAGGACGCCCACATTGCCGGATTTGTGCTCGAGTCGGGCAGGGCACTGGTTGTCGGTGTCAATAAATGGGATGGGCTGACTTCCGACAAACGCGATGAAATCAAGATGGACATGGAACGCAAGCTCAGCTTTCTGTTCTTCGCCAAATTCCACTTCATTTCCGCATTGAAGGGCAGCGGTATTGGCCCGCTCATGAAGTCCATCGATTCAGCCTACGCAGCCGCCATGGCCAAGCTGTCTACACCACGACTCACACGTGCGTTGATCGAAGCGGTCGAGCACCAGCAACCACGTCGCAAAGGATCGATTCGGCCGAAGCTTCGCTATGCGCACCAGGGTGGACAGAACCCGCCGATTGTTGTTATCCACGGTAATGCGCTGGACGCGATTGACGACAGTTACAAGCGTTATCTGGAGAAACACTTCCGCGAAACTTTTTCATTGGTAGGCACTCCATTACGTATCGAGCTACGTTCAAGCAAAAATCCTTTTGCCAGGGATGAAAAGTAAGATTTGCGCTTGGATCATACTTGGCAAACTGCGCCTAAATCGATTACAGTCGTAGAAACATTATCAGAGAGGCACTTGAAAATCGTCAGGTTGTCTCCAACTCCATATCACAACAACACAACGGAGCTGTCATGAGCAATAAAGGGCAACTGTTACAAGACCCCTTCCTCAACGCCTTACGCAAAGAGCACGTCCCCGTCTCTATCTACCTCGTAAATGGCATCAAGCTTCAAGGTCATATCGAATCGTTTGACCAGTACGTCGTACTGCTCCGCAATACCGTGACGCAAATGGTGTACAAACACGCCATTTCCACTGTGGTACCGGCGCGTGCAGTGAATATCAACGTTGAATCTGACGCGGAATAAGAGATCGCTACTTCGTCCACACACCTCATTCGCGCCGCATTAGTCGGCGTCGATTTCGGCAAGGGTGACTTTGCCGCAAGCCTGGAAGAGCTCTCGCTGTTGTCAAAATCAGCAGGAGCCGAACCCGTTGTTACAATCACCGGAAAACGCTCCAGTCCTGACGCCGCACTATTCGTCGGATCAGGCAAGGCTGATGAAATCAGCGATGCAGCTGCACGTGAAAAGCTGGACCTTGTGATTTTCAATCACGCGCTCTCGCCGGCACAGCAGCGTAATCTGGAGCGTCATCTCAAGGTGCGCGTTATCGACCGTACCAGCCTCATTCTCGATATCTTTGCTCAGCGTGCACAAAGTCATGAAGGCAAGGTGCAGGTCGAGCTCGCTCAGTTGCAACATTTGGCCACGCGCCTGATTCGTGGGTGGACTCACCTTGAACGACAGAAGGGTGGTATTGGCTTGCGGGGGCCTGGTGAAACGCAGCTCGAAACCGACCGCCGCTTGCTGGGCGACCGTGTGAAAGCCTTGCGCGTCCGTCTTGATAAACTGCACCGCCAACGTGAAACCCAGCGACGTGCCCGCGGCCGCAACAATACTTTCTCAGTATCACTCGTGGGATATACCAATGCCGGCAAGTCGACGCTGTTCAACTCGCTGACGAAGGCCCAGGCCTATGCAGCGAACCAGTTGTTCGCGACTCTCGACACCACATCACGCCGTATTTATCTGGGTGAAGCGGGTAACGTGGTCATCTCCGATACAGTTGGTTTTATCCGCGAACTGCCTCACCAACTGGTTGCATCATTTCGCGCGACGCTTGAGGAAACTGTTCATGCAGATTTGCTTCTGCATGTGGTTGATGCCGCTAGCCCAGTACGGATGGAGCAGATCGAAGAGGTCAACAACGTTCTCACTGAAATTGGCGCCGATCATATTCCGCAGATACTTGTCTGGAACAAGATTGACGCTGCCGGACTTGAACCTGCTTTGGAGCGTGATGAATATGATAAAATCCGCCGTGTTTTCATCAGCGCCCAGACTGGGGCCGGCCTTGATCTTCTGCGAGAGGCAATAACCGAGTTTGCGAAAGAAAACGCTGTATCGCAAGTTGACCGTCTTCCCGTACCGGACCAGCGCGACGAAGCGGGGCCACTTTCCTATGTAAGTGGCTCTCACGTATCTGGACCGCATGACAGGTAGACGGTAAGCGCACGTCCATACAGCGAAAAGGCGGAAATGGGAAGTTACGCCTTGCGTAAGATCGCGTAAAGCAAGCGATAATCGTGCAAACTGAATTTCACCTCGATCATTGCAAATTATTAACATAAGCCGGATAGCGAGAGAATGCCTGTTCCTCTAATTAAAAAAATCGGCCTCAAGTTTTCTTTAAATGACCCGCGCTGGGGACGTGGTTCCCAGGACAATGGTCAAAACAATAATCAAAACCAGGACGGCAAGCGGCCAAATGACGGCCCGCCCGACCTCGACCAATTGTGGCGGGAATTTAACCAGCGTCTCAATCGTCTTTTTGGTAATCGGGGAGGAGGTCGCGGTGATGGTGGATTTAATCCTGATATGAAGGGCGCCGGCATAGGCTTTGGTCTCATTGCGGCGATCGTGGCGTTTCTCTGGCTGGTAAGCGGGTTCTTCATCGTTCAGGAAGGTCAAACCGCCGTGGTCATGACCTTTGGCAAGTATAGCCACATGACTCCTGCCGGCTTTAACTGGCGTTGGCCAACGCCGATTCAAAGTCATGAAATCGTCAACGTCTCGCAGGTGCGCACGGTTGAGGTGGGATATCGTTCCAGCGTCCGTAACAAGCAGGCAAAAGAATCGCTGATGCTGACGGATGATGAAAACATTATTGATATTCAGTTCGCGGTTCAGTACAAACTCAAGAGTGCTGCGGACTGGGTATTCAACAATCGCGACCAGGAAGAGATGGTGCGCCACGTTGCCGAGACGGCGATTCGCGAAATCGTGGGCCGCAGCAAGATGGACTTCGTCCTCTATGAAGGACGTGAAAAAGTCGCCTTTGATGTCAGCCAGGTAATGCAGCAAATCACCGACCGCTATAATGCCGGTGTCCAGATCACCAATGTCACCATGCAGGGCGTGCAGCCTCCCGAGCAGGTACAGGCCGCATTTGACGACGCGGTCAAGGCCGGTCAGGACCGTGAGCGCCAAAAGAATGAAGGCCAGGCATACGCGAACGATGTTATTCCGCGCGCACGCGGTGCGGCATCGCGTCTGCTGCAGGAAGCGGAAGCATATCGCTCCCGTGTCGTTGCAAATGCCCAAGGTGATTCAGAACGCTTCAGGCAGGTGCTCGGTGAATACCAGAAGGCGCCAGCCGTCACCCGGGATCGCCTCTATATCGAGACCATGCAGCAAATCTTTACCAACACCACCAAAGTGATGGTTGATAGCCGCACTGGAAACAATCTCCTTTACCTGCCACTGGACAAGCTGATCTCGCAATCGGCGACTGATGCCGGACTCCCCAAGCCCGGCGCTCCGGCAGTCGGACAACAGTCTTCTGGAACTTCGGCGGCAACCGAGCCGTTGCAATCAATGGAAACACAAAGGCAGAGAGAATCACGTAGCCGTGACGGGCGTGATTCGCGTGAACGGGAGACCCGATAATGAATCGCATCGTCTCTTATACAATTGCCGCGCTGATCCTGCTGTCGGTATTAATGTCGACTTTGTTCGTGGTCGACCAGCGCCAGTATGCAATCGTTTTCGCTCTTGGCGAAGTCAAAAAAGTGATCAACGAGCCTGGCCTGCACTTCAAACTGCCACCGCCATTCCAGAATGTCCTGTTCCTTGATAAGCGTATTTTGACTCTGGATACGCCCGAGGCCGATCGTTTTATCACGGCTGAAAAGAAAAACATTTTGGTCGATGCCTACATAAAATGGCGCATTATCGAGCCGCGTCTTTACTTCGTCAGTTTTACCGGCGATGAGCGCCGTGCTCAGGATCGCATGTCACAAATCGTCAAGGCTGCACTGAACGAGGAAATCACCAAACGCACCGTGCGTGAAGTCATTTCCGGCGAACGTGGCAAGGTAATGGCTGCGATTCAGGAAAAGGTCGCTGCAGAAGCCAAGCAGATCGGGGTCGCGATTGTCGACGTGCGGCTCAAGCGCGTCGATTACGTTGAGCAGATCAACAACTCGGTATACGACCGAATGAAAGCTGAACGTGTCCGCGTCGCCAATGAATTACGTTCGACTGGTGCAGCCGAGTCTGAAAAAATCCGGGCTGATGCAGACCGCCAGCGCACAGTGATTCTTGCCGAAGCCTACCGTGAGGCTGAAGGGATCAGAGGCGATGGTGACGCCAAGGCAACGCAAATCTATGGACAGGCGTTTGGCCAGAATCCTGAGTTTTTTAAGTTTTATCGCAGTCTTGAGGCCTATCGGTCGAGCTTTAAAAATCGCAGCGACATCATGGTGCTTGATCCGAATTCCGAATTTTTCAAGTACTTCAAAAACACAGGTCCAGGAGCGACAGCGGCGCCAGCCAAGAAATAAAAGCTGATCCGCGCTACACTTTGTTTCTCCCAACGGGAATGATGCCTCGAAGAAAGGTGTCATTCCCTTGATCATTACTGGACAGAGTCCAAACCGTCGAATGCAGCTTCGCCTGTCAATTGGACAGGCATGTTTTTTATGAGTACATGCTTGCAGTGCTGAAGCAATCCGAATTTACCTTACCGCTGTTCCTTTCCTGTCATGCCGAACTGGCTACTTCCAGAAAATATTGCTGACGTACTACCGTCTGAAGCACGCAAGATCGAAGACTTGCGCCGTAAGCTCCTTGATAATTTCCGTTCCTACGGTTATGAGCTGGTGATGCCGCCGATGCTGGAATACCTCGAATCCCTGTTGACCGGTACTGGTCAGGATATGGATCTGCGTATTTTCAAGCTCGTCGACCAGCTTTCCGGTCGCACGATGGGGGTGCGGGCTGACATGACAACGCAGGTCGCCCGTATCGATGCGCATTTGCTGAACCGACGTTCGGTGACGCGCCTCTGTTATGCCGGAAGCGTACTTCATACGCGCCCCTCCGGCCTGCATGCGACACGTGAACCATTACAGATCGGTGCGGAAATCTATGGACACGCCGGCCTTGAAGCCGATGCGGAAATCCAGGAGCTCGTCCTGGCGTCACTGGCGCTGGCGGGTATATCGCAAGTTCGCCTCGATCTCTGCCACGTTGGTGTCCTGCGTGCAATTATTGCGGACGACGACAGTGCGAGAAATCAGGACGCGGCACTATTTGCGCTGCTGGAATCCAAGGATGTTCCGGGGCTGATGACCTTGTCGCGTGACTTCAGTGTCCAGACCCGCGAAGCATTGCTTGCATTGCCAGGATTGTACGGCGACGCTACCGTGATTGAGCGCGCTCGCGAAGTGCTACCTAAACTGGCGGGTATTACACGTGCCCTGGACGAGCTCGCACTCCTGGTCAAACAGGCAGGCGATGCTAGCGTGACGGTGGACCTGGCAGACCTGCGTGGCTACCACTACCATAGCGGAGCCATGTTTGCGGCCTATGTGCCTGGTTTGCCGAACGCAGTGGCGCGAGGTGGCCGCTATGATCACGTAGGGGAAGCATTCGGGCGGGCACGCCCGGCCACGGGTTTTTCCATGGACTTGCGTGAACTTGCACGCCTGATGCCTGGAGCGGAACGCAAGCAGGCGATTCGTGCGCCCTGGGGTACGGAGCCGGCGTTGCGCCAAAAAATTGAAGAATTGCGTCAGGCCGGCGAGGTCGTCATCCAGACCTTGCCTGGCCACGAAAACGAGCAGGACGAATTCGACTGCAACCGTGCGGTCGTTTTTGAAAACGGAAACTGGATTCTTAAAACACTAGGTTAAAAGCATGGCAAAGAATGTCGTTGTCATCGGCACCCAATGGGGCGATGAAGGTAAAGGGAAGATCGTTGACTGGCTGACCGATCACGCACAAGGTGTTGTGCGCTTTCAAGGCGGACATAACGCCGGGCATACCCTGGTGATTGGTGGTCAGAAAACCGCACTGCAGCTGATTCCCTCCGGCATCATGCGCCCGGGCGTCGCCTGCTATATCGGCAATGGTGTTGTCCTGTCGGTACCTGATCTGCTTCGTGAAATCGACAAGTTGCAGGCAAGCGGTGTTGAAGTCGTCTCGCGCCTCAAAGTGTCGGAAGCTTGCCCCATCATTCTGCCGTATCACACCGCTCTCGATGCGGCACGTGAAATGGCGCGCGGCGCGGCAAAGATTGGTACTACCGGTAAGGGTATTGGGCCGGCCTACGAAGACAAGGTCGCCCGTCGCGCAATCCGCGTTGCCGATCTGCTTAACGAAGGGCGTTTCGCCGAGAAGCTCAAGGAAAACCTTGATTATCATAACTTCGTTCTTACGCAGTATCTGAAGGCGGAACCCGTCGATTTCCAGAAGACGCTTGACGACGCGCTGGCGACCGTGCCACGCCTCGCGCCAATGGTGACCGATGTCTCCAGCGCGTTGTATGCGGCGTATAAGGCGGGTGGTCACCTGCTATTCGAAGGCGCTCAGGGCAGCCTGCTCGACGTCGACCATGGCACTTATCCATTCGTTACATCGAGCAACTGCGTCGCAGGCAATGCGGCAGCGGGTTCCGGCGTTGGCCCCAACATGCTGCATTACATCCTTGGCATCACCAAAGCGTACACCACGCGTGTCGGCTCCGGGCCATTTCCGTCGGAATTGCCGACCGACCAGGGAATCGGCAAGCACCTCGCCAGCGTTGGCCACGAGTTCGGTACCGTCACTGGCCGTGCCCGCCGTTGCGGCTGGTTTGATGCCGCCTTGCTGCGCCGCTCGGTGCAGATCAATGGTGTTTCCGGTATGTGCCTGACCAAACTGGATGTACTCGACGGCCTTGAGTCGCTCAAGCTGTGTACGGGCTACAAGCTTGACGGCAGGGAAGTTGATATCTTTCCAGTTGGTGCCGAAGATGCGTCACGGTGCGAACCGATCTACGAAGAAATGCCGGGCTGGAGCGAGTCCACCGTTGGCGCCAAATCTCTGGCGGCGCTGCCGGCAAATGCACGTGCTTATGTCAAGCGCATCGAGGAGTTGGTTGGCGTTCCGATCGACATGGTGTCGACCGGACCGGATCGTGAAGAAACTATCGTTTTGCGCCATCCGTTTGCATGATTGCATGAACTAAATAAAAACTACAGAAAGCGAAATCGTCATGTCGAACGATAAGGATCTTTGGGTTTCCTGGGACGAATACAACCACGCGATCGTGGACCTTGCGCGCATGGTTCACGAGTCCAACTGGCAGTTCGATCAGGTGTTATGTCTCGCTCGTGGCGGTCTGCGCCCTGGCGATGTGTTTTCGCGTATCTTCGATGTGCCCCTAGCGATTCTGTCGACCAGTTCTTACCGGGAAGAAGTCGGGACGGTGCAAGGCTCACTTGATATTGCAAAGCACATCACCATGACACGTGGCAGCCTTTCCGGCAAAGTGTTGCTCATCGATGATCTCGTCGATTCGGGCGTCACGCTGGAAAAGGTGCAAACGCATTTGAAGGAAAACTTCCCTGGAATCACCGAAGTGAAGTCAGCCGTCATCTGGTGCAAGGCTTGTTCCGCGGTACGTCCGGATTATTATTTGCAGTACTTGTCGAACAATCCCTGGATTCATCAGCCTTTTGAGGAGTATGACAGCCTAAGGCCGCATCAGCTTTCAGCATGGCTCAAAAAAGGCGAGCCTTCCTGAAGTGGATCATGGCCTGAACTTGCCAACTGTTTCATACTCAAAAAACTGTTGAATAACAGTCCGGTGAATCAGAATGGCATGGAATGCAAAAAGCCCGTTGGATTCGTCAACGGGCTTTTTGCATTGTAAGTATTCGCCTTAGGGCCGTCCCACTACGCCGCACGAGGCAGACGTGCGGCCCGATTTGGCTGCGAACGGCGCTGATGATTTGTAATGCCTGAACGAACATGTCTTGCCAACGGTGGGTAGAGCAATGACTTGCTACGGAAATGGAGTAATGATGGGAGTCGGTGAAGACCGCGCCATAAAGCGGTCGGTAGATAAAAAGCGTTTGGGCAAAAGAAAAGGTCCGCCGAAGCGGACCTTTTCTAACAACCTGGTGCCCAGAAGAGGACTCGAACCTCCACAGTGTTGCCACCGCTAGGACCTGAACCTAGTGCGTCTACCAATTCCGCCATCTGGGCTGCGAAAGACCAACATTATAGCGGAAAAACAGATCGTGTCAATTCCATGTGAAAAGACAGAAAAGCAGGAACACAAGCGCGGCGTTAGGTAAATACAACGGTAGTCCGTTACACTAACCCCTAAATAAATTAACAATGAACTGAAACACCCAGTTGAGCCAATTTACTTACACAATTCCCAGCCGGGAGGAAATCCTCGGCATATTGCGCACCGCGGCTGGTCCGCAGGATGTGCAATCCCTCGCTACGGCACTGAACGTCAAACCCGATGAAATGGACGGCCTGACGCGGCGCCTCAATGCCATGGAACGCGACGGTCAGATCAAACCCGGGCGCAACGGCCATTATCAGCTTGCTCATCAACCGAATTTTATCGAGGGTCGCGTCATCGGCCATCGCGAAGGTTACGGCTTTCTCGCACCGGAAGACGGCAGCGCGGACATCTTCCTTCCCGAGAAGGAGATGCAGAAAGTGCTGCATGGTGACCGCGTACAAATTCGTATCGTGGGCACTGATCGCCGCGGGCGTCCGGAAGGCACCATTGTTGAAGTCATCGAGCGCGCAAACCGCTACGTCATAGGACGCCTGCTCAATGAGAACGGTGTCTGGGTGGTGGCGCCCGAAGACAAACGCATTGGTCAGGATATCCTGCTGCACGGCGCACCAGGACAAGCGAAGGCCGGACAGGTGGTCAGCGTAGAACTGATGGAGCAGCCCTCACGGTACACGCAGCCTGTCGGCAAGATCGTCGAAGTGCTGGGTGATATCGACGACCCCGGCATGGAAATCGAAATCGCCGTACGCAAATATGGTGTGCCGCATGAATTTTCCGACGCCGCGAAGAAGATGGCGGCCAAGCTGCCGGGCGAAGTGCGCGATGCGGATCTTGCCGATCGCGTGGACTTGCGCGATGTGCCACTCGTGACCATCGACGGTGAGGATGCCCGCGATTTTGACGACGCCGTCTATTGCGAGCCTGTTAAAATCGGCCGCAGCAGTGGCTATCGACTGATCGTGGCAATCGCTGACGTCAGCCACTATGTAAAGCCGAATGACGCGCTTGACAAGGATGCGCTGGAACGCAGTACGTCGGTGTATTTTCCCCGTCGCGTAATTCCGATGCTGCCGGAAAAACTGTCGAATGGCTTGTGCTCCCTGAATCCGGCAGTTGACCGTCTCACGCTTGTCTGTGACGCGGTTATTACTGCCAAGGGCGATATCAAGGCGTATCAGTTCTATCCAGCCGTCATCCACTCAGCCGCGCGTCTGACCTATACCGAGGTCGCTGCGATACTGACCAATACCAAAGGGCCGGAAGCAGCAAAGCGCCAGATTCTGGTGCCGCATTTGCTGCACCTCAATGAAGTCTTTCATGCTCTGCTGCAAGCACGGCAAGCGCGCGGCGCAATCGATTTCGAGACGACCGAGACCTACATCGTCTGTAATGCTGCCGGCAAAATTGAAAAGATTCTGCCGCGCACGCGCAACGATGCGCACCGCCTGATCGAAGAATGCATGCTGGCTGCAAACGTTTGCGCGGCCGACCTGCTGGCACGTCACAAGCATCCCGGCCTGTACCGGGTGCATGCGGGGCCAACCAAGGAAAAGCTCACTCAGGTACGTACCTTTCTCAAGCAGATGGGCCTGCATCTTGGCGGCGGCGATACGCCGGCCGCCTCTGACTATGCAGAACTGATCCCGAAGATCAAACTGCGTCCCGATGCAGTATTGCTGCAGACAATGCTGCTGCGCTCAATGCAGCAAGCGGTTTACAGCCCCGACAACCTGGGGCACTTCGGTCTGGCCTATGAGGCCTATGCACATTTCACCAGTCCGATCCGCCGTTATCCGGACCTGCTGACGCATCGTGCCATCAAGGCTATCCTGCAAGGCAAACGGTATGAGCCCAAGGGTGTCGAGACCAGCGAACTGAACACCATGCTGTCGCCCGCGGCGCGCCGCATGGCGGCAGAGGACAGAGCCAATGGCAAGGCCAAAAAAGAGGGCGATCTTGCCGTTTGGGAATCGCTCGGTATCCATTGTTCCGCCAATGAACGTCGCGCCGACGAAGCTTCACGTGACGTCGAAGCCTGGCTGAAGTGCTACTTTGTACGCGACAAGCTGGGTGAGGAATTCACAGGCACAATTTCGGGTGTGGCGCCCTTTGGGATCTTCGTTCAGCTCGACGCGCTGTTTATCGAAGGCTTGGTGCATGTGACCGAACTCGGTGCAGACTATTTCCAGTACGACGAAGTGCGTCACGAATTACGTGGCGAGCGCACTGGTATCCGTTATCAGCTGACCGACCGCGTCACAGTGCAGGTAAGCCGGGTTGACCTCGACGCGCGCAAGATCGATCTGCGGCTCGTTACCCAAACGGATATTCGTACGACACTCAAGAACGAGGCGCGTCGCGCCGACGCGGAGCAGCAATCGCGCGAAAAGAAAAACCAGGCCAAGGCCAAACCCGCTGCAAAGAAAAGCAAAGCCGCAGCACCGGCTAAAGCCAAGGGCGCACGTTCGGGCGGCACGGCAAGCAAGTCTTCGCGCACATCCAAGACCAGCGCAAAAACCGGAAAGAAGAAAAGATAGCAATGAAAAGTAAAATGATTTTCGGTTTCCATGCCGTAACCGCACGACTGCGCCATGATGCATCTTCGGTTGAAGAAATCTATGTTGATGCGAGTCGTCACGACCGGCGCATGCAGGAACTGCTGAAAGCTGCCGAAGGCGCCAAGGTCAGGATCATCCATGCTGACGATCAGCGTCTCGACGGCATGGTGGGTACACGTCGCCATCAGGGCGTTGTAGCAAAAGCCGGCGAACTGTCCCTGGCACGCAATCTTGATGAACTGCTCGATGGCATTGAAGGACCGCCGCTGTTGCTGATTCTGGACGGCGTTACCGATCCGCACAATCTCGGTGCCTGCCTGCGGGTTGCCGATGGTGCCGGCGCGCATGCCGTAATCGCTCCCAAGGATCGCGCTGTGGGCCTGAACGCGACTGCCGCCAAGGTGGCCAGCGGTGCAGCCGACACGGTACCGTATATCACGGTGACCAACCTTGCCCGTACGATGAGAGAGCTCAAGGAGCGCGATATCTGGCTGATCGGCACGACCGATGATGCGGAAAAGGATTTGTATGAAGGGGACTTCTCCGGTCCGGTTGCTTTGGTAATGGGCTCCGAAGGCGAGGGCATGCGTCGCCTGACCCGCGAAAACTGCGATATCCTTGTCAGTATTCCCATGCATGGGGCGGTGGAAAGTCTGAATGTCTCGGTAGCGTCAGGCGTTTGCCTGTACGAGGCACGGCGCCAGCGTATTGCAGCGTCCTGACTTGCAGCGCCCTGACAGGGCAGGTATGCCGGGCGCTTTGGTCCGTGCGCCTTGCCAGGACGATTTCAATTTGATTTCGAGCTCACATGTTCAGCCGCATCCGCGAAGACATTGCCAGCATTATTGAACGCGATCCCGCCGCGCGCACCGGCTGGGAGGTGTTGACCTGCTATCCCGGCCTGCACGCGATCATCATGCATCGCTGGGCGCACTGGTGCTGGCTGCATGGGTTCAAGTGGCTCGGACGGTTTATATCGCAGATTGCGCGCTGGCTGACGGCAGTTGAAATCCACCCGGGTGCAACCATCGGACGCAGGGTATTCATCGATCATGGTTTTGGGGTGGTCATTGGCGAGACGGCGGAAGTAGGCGACGACTGCACGATTTATCAGGGGGTCACGCTTGGGGGCACTTCGCTCAGCAAGGGTTCCAAACGACATCCTACCCTTGCACGCGGGGTAATCATCGGCGCAGGTGCCAAGGTCCTTGGCGGCTTCACGGTAGGCGAGGGTGCCAAGGTCGGATCCAACGCCGTGGTCGTCAAGGAAGTTCCGCCCGGCGCGACAGCGGTGGGCAACCCCGCGCACATCATGCAAAAGGATGTGGGCAAGCAACGTGAGGAAGCAACCGCGCGCGTGTTTGCCGCTTACGGTGTTACCCTCAGCAGTGGCGAAGATCCGCTGTCGACCGCTCTCCATAAACTCATCGACCATGCCGCTGCGCAGGATGAGCAAATGCAGAAAATTCTTGCCGCGTTAAAGAATGCCGGAGTCGGGTGCGAAGCGATGCCGGATGCACCGCGTCTCAACCCCGACCAACTCAACAAGCTCGTTGAATGAAAGAACCGTCGTGAGTGAAACGACTGATACAGCTGAAACCGCAGAGCCCCGTCGTGACGGGCTTGAAGTGCTCGATCCCTTTGAAGTGCGCGTACTCGCCGTCCTGGCCGAGAAAGAAGCGCTGACACCTGATAACTATCCCTTGTCTCTCAATGCGCTGACTAACGGCTGCAACCAGTTATCCAGTCGCGATCCGGTGATGTCTATTTCCGAGGATACGGTGCAGGATGTCCTTGAGCGCCTGGTGCAGAAGAAACTGGTCTCCGAGGTGCGGCAAGCCGGTGCGCGTGTCGCCAAGTATGAACACCGTATGCGGATGAAGTGGTCGCTTGAGCAGGACAAGCTTGCCGTGCTGGTAATCCTGATGCTTCGAGGGATACAGACCGCCGGTGAAATTCGCTCACGCAGCGGACGGGTTCATGATTTTTCGACGGTTGGCGAAGTGGAAACCGCGCTGCAGTTCCTGATCGATAAATATCCGCCGGTGGTTGCCAGGCTTGCACGGGCACCAGGTACCAAAGAGACGCGCTATGCGCATTTGTTGTCCGGTGTTGAAGTGCTGGAACGTCAGGAAGTGGCGGCAAGTTTTTCAACCGGCGTTGAAACACCGCGACAGGACCGGATCGCGCAACTCGAAGCGGAAGTGCTGAAAATGCGTGGCGAGATAGATGTGTTGAAGGCGCAGTTTGAAGAATTTCGGAAGCAATTCGAATAAACTGAATCAGGCGCAGAGCAAGGACGCGGGTTAGGATGCAGAAATCCCGCAAGCAAGGTGAAGTGCAAGGTATTTCAAGTGCCGCCTATACTCGCCTGGTGCATCTTCTGACATGTATCCGCAGATTTTTTAATCAGCCCGCTCATCGACGACACTCCCGTCGATCCCAAATCGCTTGACCGAAGCATCCCGATAAATGCCGATCCAGCCTCCGCGCATCGGCTCGTCATCACAATCCCAATCCGGTAACACGTAGCGCCATCTGGGAAGGCCGCTGACCACATGTTTGTGCGCCGCGGGACGGTGCGTGTGTCCGTGGATCATATGCGTTGCCTGGGTCTGCTCAAATACCGCATCGATCGCGGCAGTGTTGACGTCCATGATGTCGTACGACTTGTTTTTCTGCGCATTGCGGCTGCCGGATCGCATGCCATCGATGATCGCCTTGCGCTGGGCAAGCGGCATCGCAAGAAACTGCTGCTGCCATTCGGCTTGCCGCACCATACGACGAAATTCCATGTAGGGCAGGTCATCGGTGCATTCCGCATCGCCATGCAGCAAGACTAGCCGCAGTCCGGCGATCTCGGCGGTAAATGGCTCATCCAGCAGAGTCAGACCTGCGGCCTCGGCGAAGCCGGATCCCAGCAGGAAGTCACGGTTACCGCCTATCCAGCAGATCGATGCGCCAGCGTTACGCACGCTTCGCAGAGCGTCGACGATTTGCCGGTGAAAGGGCACGTCGAGATCATCATCGCCCGCCCAGTATTCAAAAAGGTCGCCAAGCAGATAAAGTTGCTCGGCGTGAACTGCATGCTGGCGCAGAAAATTCAGGAAAGCCTCGGCCGTGCGTGGCAGTGACGGCTGCAAATGCACGTCCGAAACAAAAAGCGCAACCGGATAAGGTTGCGCTTTGTGCGATGGTTTGGTCATCGAATTGCGGGATCAGTAAAGGACAACAGTTTTAGACCACTTCCGCTTTTTCGATCACGACGTTCTCTACCGGTACGTCGGAGAACATGCCGGTGCGGGTTGTCTTGACCGACTTGATCTTGTCGACGACGTCGGTGCCTTCGACAACCTTGCCGAACACGCAATAGCCCCAGCCATCCTGCCCCGGATAGTCCAGAAAGCTGTTGTTCTTTACGTTGATGAAGAACTGCGCCGATGCCGAATGCGGATCCGAGGTGCGTGCCATGGCCAAGGTGTAAGGCTCGTTCTTCAAACCGTTCTTTGCTTCGTTCTCTACGGGCTCGTTAGTCGGCTTCTGCTTCATGCCGGGTTCAAAGCCGCCACCCTGGATCATGAAGCCGTCGATCACGCGATGGAAAATGGTGCCGTCATAGTGACCGGCGCGTACATAGGCGAGAAAGTTTTCTACGGTCTTCGGCGCCTTTTCCGCGTCGAGTTCGATCTTGATGTTGCCGTGATTGGTGGTGAGGATGACAGCCATGATGATGGTCCCTTATGAAAGTTGGTTTTACTTGACGATGTTGGCGGATTCGATGATCACGGGTTTGACCGGAACATTCTGGAACATGCCGCTGTTGCTTGTTTCCACCGCCTTGATCTTGTCGACGACGTCGGTGCCTTTGACGACCTTGCCGAACACTGCATAGCCCCAGCCGTCCTGGCCAGGGTAGTCGAGGAAGCTGTTGCTTTTTACATTGATGAAGAACTGTGCGGATGCCGAATGCGGGTCCGAAGTGCGCGCCATGGCAACGGTGTAAGGCTCGTTCTTCAAACCGTTCTTCGCTTCGTTCTCTACGGGATCGTTAGTCGGCTTTTGCTTCATGTCCTTGTCAAAGCCGCCGCCCTGGATCATGAAGCCGTTGATGACGCGATGGAACACGGTGCCGCTGTAGTGGCCTTTCCTGACATAATCCAGGAAGTTGGCGACCGATTTCGGCGCCTTCTCCGGATACAGCTCAAGAACGATATTGCCCATGTTAGTCTTGAGTGCAACCTGCGGATTGTCGGCTGCCTGGACGCCATGGACGGCGGCCGTCATTGACAGAGCGGCAATCAGCCGGATGAAATGTCGACGTGAAGATGACATGCGTGCTTCCTTTTCTCTTTACAGGGAATTTCCGATTGTGTATCTTCCATGGCCCTTGCCGTAGTGCAGTACCCGCATCGCGAGCAGGGGCTTCGATGTTATACTGCGGCGAAACCGTGCATTTTATCAAAATAAGCATGACAAAAGGGTTTCGGCGCCGCTGTTGCATTCCGTCATCCGACACCTCGGATGTCGCTGTGCAGGAGCAGGCCAATCGCGTGACAAGTCGTGACAAGTCCATAGCCGAAACAGAAAACCGCCCATGACTGCTCTCAAGATCTATAACACGCTGGCGCGTGACAAGCAGGCTTTCGTGCCGATGCAAGCCGGTAAGGTACGCATGTATGTATGCGGCATGACCGTATACGATTATTGTCACCTCGGCCATGCCCGCGTCATGGTGGTCTTCGACATGGTCCAGCGCTGGTTGCGCGCGTCCGGTCTGGATGTGACCTATGTCCGTAACATCACGGATATTGACGACAAGATCATCAAGCGTGCGGTCGAAAACAAGGAATCCATCTCTCAGTTGACGCAACGCTTTATCGAGGCGATGGACGAAGACGCCGGCGCTCTCGGCGTGCAGAAACCCGACCACGAACCGCGCGCAACACAATATGTGCCGCAAATGCTCGGCCTGATCGAAAAACTCGAGCAGCATGGCCTTGCTTACAAGGCGAGCGATGGCGACGTCAATTACTCGGTGCGCGATTTTCCCACTTACGGAAAACTGTCCGGCAAGTCGCTCGATGACTTGCGCGCCGGCGAACGCGTCGAACTCAATACCGGCAAGCGTGATCCGCTCGATTTCGTCCTCTGGAAGGCGTCGAAGGAATCCGAGCCCGATGAAGTGAAATGGGATTCAAAGTGGGGCAAGGGCCGCCCTGGCTGGCATATCGAATGCTCGGCCATGAGCAATGAACTGCTCGGCGAACAATTCGATATTCACGGCGGCGGCGAAGACCTGCAATTCCCGCATCACGAAAACGAGATCGCCCAGTCTGAAGGTGCGCATCAGCACACCTTCGTCAATTACTGGATGCACAACGGCTTTATCCGCGTCGACAATGAAAAGATGTCCAAGTCACTGGGCAACTTCTTCACGATCCGCGATGTGCTCAAGAAGTATGACGCGGAGGTCGTTCGCTTCTTCATCCTGCGCGCGCATTACCGTAGTCCGCTCAATTATTCCGATGCGCATCTGGATGATGCGCGCCACGCACTGACGCGCCTCTACACCGCATTGAAGGACGTGCAGCCGGACGGCCATGCGCTCGACCTGAGCGAGCCTCATGCGGTGCGATTCACCGAGGCGATGAATGATGATTTCAATACGCCGATTGCTATCTCGGTCCTGTTCGATCTCGCCAATGAAGTCAACAAGACCAAGTCACCTGAACTGGCGCGCCAACTGAAAGCGCTCGCCGGTGTTATCGGGCTACTGCAACGCACACCGCAGGAATTTCTGCAGGCTGGCCCCGCCGATGCGGCGGGCGACAGCCTGAGTGAAGACCAGATTGCGGCGCAGATTGCGGCACGTGCCGAAGCAAAGAAAGCCAGGAATTTCGCCGACGCGGACCGTATTCGTGCAGAGCTGCTTGCGGCAGGCATCATCCTTGAAGACAAACCCGGTGGCGTGACCGAGTGGCGAAGGGCCTGAGCAGCATGACCGAAACCCGACAGCCCATCGGGGGCATTGGTGTGCCCGCGTACTGGCAGGATGCAAAGGAAGAGCTGATGAAGCGCGACCGCATCATGCGCAAGCTCATTCCCCAATTTGGCGACATGCATCTGATCGGCCGTGGAGAACCCTTCACGACGCTCGCGCGTTCCATCGTCGGCCAGCAGATTTCGGTCAAGGCGGCCGACGCCGTCTGGCAGCGCTTCCTCGAATCCTGTCCGAAATGTACGCCGGCCCAGGTGTTGAAAGCCGGCCCGGAAAAGCTCGCATCCTGCGGCTTGTCGAAAAGGAAAGCTGAATACGTCATCGATCTCGCCGACCATTTCAAGGCCAAGCGGGTCCACGCCGACAAATGGACAGAGATGGAAGACGAAGAAGTCATCTCGGAACTGATCCAGATCCGTGGAATCGGACGCTGGACAGCCGAGATGTTTTTGATATTTAATCTGCTTCGGCCAAATGTGTTGCCGTTGGACGATGTTGGCTTGCTGAAAGGTATCAGCGTCAACTATTTTTCTAACGAGCCGGTATCGCGCAGCGACGCGCGGGAAGTTGCCGCAAATTGGGAACCATGGCGTACAGTGGCAACCTGGTATTTATGGCGCAGCCTTGATGCTGCGCCGGTGGTGTACTGATTTGAATAAATGGTGCTTGGTAAATAGGCAGCAATTAAGTAACCCAGCGATCTAAGCACTAGTGACCTGGTGACGTAATAAGCATAAGACAGCGAAGCGGACAACCCAACCACCTCGTGTTGATTGATAGAAGGAAGCACGATGAGCAAAACAACTTTTCTCGGATTTGAGCAACCGATTGCCGAACTTGAAGGAAAAATCGAAGAACTGCGTTTCGTGCAGGATGATTCGGCTGTCGACATCTCGGAAGAGATTGACCGCTTGTCCAAGAAGAGCCAGCAGCTCACCAAGGATATCTACGCCAAACTGACACCATGGCAGGTGTCGCAGATTGCACGTCATCCCCAGCGCCCATACACAATGGACTACGTGAATGAAATCTTCACCGATTTCCACGAGCTTCATGGCGACCGCAGCTATGCGGACGATCTGTCGATCGTCGGTGGCCTGGCGCGCTTCAACGGGCAATCATGCATGGTCATCGGTCACCAGAAGGGCCGTGACACGAAGGAGCGCGCCTTGCGCAACTTCGGTATGCCCAAGCCGGAAGGCTATCGCAAGGCAATGCGCCTTATGAAAGTCGCTGAAAAATTCGGCCTGCCGATCTTTACTTTTGTCGATACGCCTGGCGCCTTCCCTGGCATCGATGCGGAAGAACGCGGGCAGTCTGAAGCCATCGGTCATAACCTCTATGTGATGGCTGAACTCAAGGTGCCGTTGATCGCTACCATCATCGGTGAAGGTGGTTCGGGCGGCGCGCTGGCCATCGCGGTAGGCGACGCCGTGCTGATGCTGCAGTACGCAACGTATTCCGTGATTTCGCCGGAAGGCTGCGCCTCGATTCTGTGGAAGACGTCCGAGCGCGCCTCCGATGCAGCCGACGCGCTGGGCCTGACTGCACACCGCCTGAAGGCCATGAACCTGATCGACAAGATCGTCAGCGAACCGCTGGGCGGCGCGCATCGCGATCCCAAGCAGATGGCCGTGCTGCTCAAGCGCGCACTTGCCGATTCGCTGCGCCAGTTCCAGGGTGTCAAGACCAAGGATCTGATCGCCGCTCGCCATGAGAAGCTGCTGAGTTACGGCAAATTCAAGGAAATCAATTCGCCGGAATAAGACAATGAATGCAGACACCGGGACAGCCTCCGGGGCTCCGGGCCTGCAGGACGTGTTTGAGCGCGCGCTGGGAGCCATCCTGGCGCGCGTTGTCGTTTCAACGGACGGCGCGCAACAAGACACGGCGCTGACAAACCGCAGGACGATCGCAGTCGCCTATAGCGGCGGCCTCGATTCCGCCGTCCTGCTTCAGCTCGCGCACGGTTACGCCCAATCCCATGGGCTCGTGCTGTATGCCTTCCATATCCATCACGGATTGAGCCCGAATGCCGACGCCTGGAGCGCTCACTGCGAAAAACAGTGTGCCAGCGCGGGCGTACATTTCAGCGTCCGCCGGGTTGAACTTACCGATCGCCACAAGCAGGGTACCGAGCAGGCCGCCCGTATCAGCAGGTACGCCGCGCTGGGTGAGTTGTGTAGAGAGCAGGCGATTCCCGTTTTGCTCACGGCTCATCATCGTGATGATCAAGCTGAGACCGTGCTGCTGCAGCTCCTGCGCGGATCCGGTGTGGCTGGGTTGTCCGGCATGGAAATGGTGAATACCGCCCCCAGCCTTGTGGGTGATGATGCGCTGCTGATCGGCAGGCCGCTGCTGGACATATCGCGTCAAGCCCTGGAAGGCTATGCAGCCCATTACGGCATCGCCCATGTCGACGATGAATCCAACAGCGATCCACGGTATGCGCGCAACGCCTTGCGACACAAGGTAATGCCGGTGCTGGAGGCGCATTTTCCCGGTTTCCAGCAGCGATTTGCGCGGTCGGCGCAGCACGCGCAATCGGCGCAGCGTCTGCTCAATGAACTCGCGGCGCAGGATCTCGCTGCCTGCGCTGAAGGGGCAAATATTCGTCTAAGTCAATTGGGCCAACTGACCGATGATCGTATCGACAATGTGCTGCGGTACTGGTTTGCGTTGCGCGGTGTGCGCATGCCGGCGACAGCGTGGCTGAGCGAGATGCGGGAGCAACTGTTCGGCGCCAAGGAAGACGCCAGGATCCGCGTCACGCATGCCGATTGTGAAATCCGGCGTCACAGGGATCGCGTATTCCTCACGCCGCGACAGGACGACACCGATCTTGATGTTCCGCCTGCGCCATTTCGTTGGAATAACGAAGCGGCAATCCGGTTTCCGCAGTTTCGCGGCACGCTCCATTTCGAGTATGCGGAAGAAGGCGTCGATGCCGAATGGCTCCGTGCCCAGGCGTTGGAATTGCGCCTGCGTAGCGGTGGCGAACGGCTCAAGCCTGCGGCCAATCGCTCAACACGCAGCCTGAAGTATCACTACCAGGCACTGGATATCCCGCATTGGCAAAGGCTGCGTCTGCCAGTAGTGACAACGGACACGCATCTTGTCTTTGCGGCAGGCATTGGCATGCACTGGATTAGCGACGTATCGGTCGAAGCAAATTCTTCTCATGCCGGTCAGGCAATACGCTTGCGCTGGGAACACGACCACACCTGAATTTTCACCGGAATTTGCATTGTTATGCCGATGGATCGTCGAAATTCCAGCGGTGTACTCTTGCCTTTGAAGCTCTTAGCGGGTAAAGTAAAGGGTTGATTTTTATCAAAATTTCTCCTTTTCTCAGCGTACCTTTCCCACCTTATGGCTTTAATCGTCCACAAATATGGCGGCACTTCCATGGGCTCGACCGAGCGCATCAAGAATGTCGCCAAGCGCGTCGCCAAATGGCATGACGCTGGTCATCAAATCGTCGTCGTGCCATCGGCCATGTCCGGCGAAACCAACCGCCTGATCGGTCTTGCCAAGGAAATCATGCCGCAGCCTGATCCGCGCGAGCTTGACATGCTTGCATCTACCGGCGAACAGGTCTCGGTTGCTCTGTTGTCCATGGCACTGCAGTCCATCGGCAAGCAGGCAGTCTCGTACGCCGGCTGGCAAGTGCCGATCAAGACCGACTCTGCATTCACCAAGGCACGTATCCAGTCGATCGACGACGTGCGCGTGCGCAAGGATCTCGACGCAGGGAAGGTGGTCATCATCACCGGCTTCCAGGGTATGGACGATGCCGGCAACATCACGACGCTCGGCCGTGGCGGCTCCGATACCTCGGCCGTGGCCGTGGCAGCAGCACTGAAGGCGCAGGAATGCCTGATCTACACCGACGTCGATGGCGTGTACACCACCGACCCGCGCGTGGTTTCCGAGGCCCGTCGCCTGAAGACCGTGACATTTGAAGAAATGCTCGAACTGGCATCGCTGGGCTCCAAGGTTCTGCAGATCCGCTCGGTGGAATTCGCCGGCAATTACAGGGTCCCGACGCGCGTGCTGTCGTCGCTGACCGATCCGCTCATGTCGCTGGAAGAAGAAGCCAACTCCGGCACCCTGATTTCGTTTGAGGAAGATACACACATGGAACAAGCCGTCATTTCCGGTATCGCGTTCAATCGCGATGAAGCGAAGATCACCGTATTGGGCGTACCCGACAAGCCGGGCATCGCTTACCAGATCCTCGGTCCGATTGCCGATGCCAATATCGAAGTCGACATGATTATCCAGAATCAGTCGGTCGAAGGCAAAACTGACTTCACGTTCACAGTGCCGCGCGGCGAATACGCCAAAGCGATGGACGTGCTCAACAAGAGCGTGAAGGAGCACATCGCTGCTGCCAGCATCAATGGCGACACCAAAGTGTCCAAGGTATCGGTGGTCGGCGTCGGCATGCGCAGCCACGTTGGTATCGCATCCCAGATGTTCCGCACGCTGTCGGAAGAGGGCATCAATATCCAGATGATCTCCACCTCCGAAATCAAGATTTCCGTGCTGATCGACGAGAAATACATGGAGCTCGCGGTGCGTGCCCTGCACAAGGCATTTGACCTGGAAAAAGCTTGATCAATCTCCATTGATTGCATTGTTCCATTGACCAAGTCCCCGTGAGCAGCTATCATGCGGGACTTCACTAAAGCGTGTGGCAACACCGCTTGATGTGTGGAGACGTGGCCGAGTGGTCGAAGGCACTTCCCTGCTAAGGAAGCATATGGGCTTAAACCTGTATCGAGGGTTCGAATCCCTCCGTCTCCGCCAGAATATGAAAAAGCCCTTTTGAAGGGCTTTTTCCTTTTGTGCGGATCGTTGGAATAACTTGCTTCCAGACACAAGTTTCACGCATGGTGACGGCCAATATTCCTGACGTTGATCTGCTGACGGATACTGCGGGGATATTGTGATGCTGAAAGTAAAAAAGCCCCGGATAGGGGCTTTTTTACTTTCAGCACCGCACATTCCAGCGGCATTCCTTTACGGCGGCAATCGCCCGCCGCCAAAATACGACCAGGGCAGGTGTTATTCAATGCCCTTGATCAGTCCCTCAATAGTATGTGCCTGCGTGATGTTCTCAAGCTGATCCACCACGCGGCATGTCAGATGTGAACGCAGGTCCACAGCGAGCGATTCATAATATTGGCGCGTTACCTGAAAATCATGATGCTGTGAATTGGTTGCATCCGGCGCATCGACACCGAGCACAAATACCGGACGCGACTTGTTGGAGCGGTTGGCGGTGCCGCGATGTATGGTCAATGCCGACCTTGCCGACATGTCGCCCATCTTCGGATATTTGCGTTGTGCCCGCGCTTCGTAGCGGTGGTAGAGCGAGGGGGGAGGGAACATGCCTTTTTCACATCCGCTGAACTCGTCCCACTGTGTTCCGGGAGCGATTTCAAACGGTCCCATATCTTCTTCCACATCGACCGTGGTGATGTTGAATGCCAGTGAGTTAAGGCGGCGTCCCGTGCGTGTTGCTTCCGGCATCGTGAAGTCGCGATGCCATGGCTGGTTGGCAGCACCAGGCCCAGGCACGTCGAAGCCGGCTTCGACGATGCGATAGTCCGGGCCGAGGACTGATTCACACACGGCGACCACCCAAGGGTGCGAAATAAGGTCACGGAAGCCGCGGATGCGCTCGGGGTGAACTTCCACATAGAAGCGATTCGGACCACGTCCCAGAGCGCCGCCTGGCCGCTTTTTGGCCTCTTCGAACAGCATGTCAATGTCTTCGCGCAGATCTTGCACCCAGCGTCGGGTGAATGCGCCCTTGAGGCCGATAATGCCGTCGCCGTACAAGCCGCGCAGGATGTCGGCGGGATCGAATTGATCGTAATGTGGTTGAAGAACTGCGCTCATGCTTGTCTCCTCCGGAAGGTGCAGCGGACTGTTCAGGCCGTACTCGCTCAGGGCCGCTTGCATGCGTTGTCAAAAAAATCACTGCCTGTGGTGGGCTTCAGTCATGTGCATATGCCTAGGTGCACCACACGTCATGCTGCAGACTTACGGAAAATTTGAAAGTGCCCGAGGAGACACGAAATATTTTCCATATTGCATGATTTGCAATGGCACTTCATTACGTGCGGGCATAGCAGAGGGTTAAAAAACTGGCGACGCCCTAAATTCAGTGCGCGTGATGCCGATAACAAAAATAACCGGAAGAAAAACCAACTTTTTTTGTGCAGACCCTAAAGTTCGCGATTTTGCTGCCGTTAAACAACAGAGCAGGACGGTTTTGTTCAAGAAAAGCCAAAGAATTTGTTCAAACACAATATCGGTTACGCGTAGTAACACTAGGTTTTTTAAAAATTCCCTTGGTGAAGGCTCAGGTCGCAGCGTTGTTATTTTTGCCGCAAACCCAGCAGCCACGCCATCTCCCGGGCTTCTTGAGAAGCGCGGCATTCCCCATTGGTGGGCGTTGTAGGACAAACGCCTACACATCATGTCGCCTTGCGTCTGACATGAAATATGGGCGTACTCCGATTTTCCCCATGAACCACCAGGTTCAGAATCCATCTCACTGACATGCCACAAGGCAACAGTTTCCAAGGATAGGGGATCATGATGAACATAAACGACATGCTGGCCGAGATTCGCGATGCCAACCTGAGCTATTTGATGCTGGCGCAGCAAATGATCCGTTCCGACAAAGCCGCCGCAGTTTTCCGGCTCGGAATCAGCGGCGAAATCGCCGACCTTCTGGAAGGCCTGAACAACGCACAGATCCTGAAGCTGGCAAGCAACAACATGATGTTGGCGCGCTTCCGGTTTGACGACGGGGCCATTCTTGGCATGCTGACCAACTACCATAAGGATCGTGGGCTGGCGCATTCGCATGCGGCCATCCTGATGGCGGGGCAGAAGATCGAAGAAATGTCCTGACCGGCGGTCGCGGCTCAGGCAGAAGCAAGTAAAGTAGCAAGTTCAAAGGCGCAGGTACAAGGACGAACATGGCAAAGAAAAGCGTGGTGACGGAAGCGCAAGAGATTCAGCTCGCTATCGAGCTCATCAACCTTGGCGCCCGACTGCAATTGCTGGAGTCGGAAACGACACTGTCCCGCGAGCGCCTGCTCAAGCTGTACAAAGAGCTCAAGGGGGTATCGCCGCCGAAAGGCATGCTGCCTTTTTCGACCGACTGGTTCATCACCTGGCAGCCGAATATCCATTCTTCGCTGTTCATCAACATCCACAAATACCTGGTCGAGCATGCGCAGATTTCCGGCATCGAAGCCGTAATGAAGGCGTACAAGCTCTATCTCGAACAAGTCGAACCGGATGCATCCGGTGACCCGGTGCTGTCGCTCACGCGCGCGTGGACACTGGTGCGTTTCTTCGAAAGCAAGATGCTGGAAACCGCGACCTGCAGCAAATGCGGTGGTGATTTCGTCGTACACCGGCTCGATCTCAACAGTCATTACACCTGCGGCCTGTGCCATATGCCGTCGCGCGCCGGCAAAACCAAGAAACTGAAGGAAGAGGCTGCGGCCGGTGCGGCAAATGTGGCCGGTGCGGCAAATGTGGCAGGTGTGGCCGGTGCCGCTGACTCCGCGGCATTCCAGGCCTGATGCGGTGGTAAATCCTTAATCGCGTCAGTCGTCTTTTCGTATCATGCCAAACGGGCACCCGCCCCACGGTGCCTCGCCGCACAAATCCCTCCTGCACACACCTGCCGTCCAGGCGCTGCTGCTCCAGATTCTTTCCTTCGTCGTCGTGGTCGCCGGCTCAGTGGCGATTGGCCGGATGACCGCTATACAAGTCAATGTCATCAGTGCGGCAATCATGCAGGGTGTCCTGGCGACCGCCTTGTCGCGCTGGCGGCGGATGGCGTCATGGTGGCTGGCCATCCAGTTCCTGTTTCCCGTTGCGCTGGTGGTTCTGCTCGCGTTTCACCTTCCGTCCTGGATTTTCCTGAGCGCTTTTCTCCTGCTCCTGCCCTTGTACTGGACCACTTTCCGCACACAAGTGCCGTATTACCCCTCGGGCCTTGATACCTGGCGTGCCGTGGAAAGCCTCATTCCCCATAAGCCGGGTGTTCGGGTTGTCGATATCGGCAGCGGTTTTGGCGGACTCGTGATGCATCTTGCCCAACATCGTCCAGATGGAATCATCGAAGGCGTTGAGCTGGCGCCTCTTCCATGGCTGGCCAGCGTCTTGCGTGCACGCCTTCGCGGCAGCAGTGCTTGCTTCATCCGTAAAGATTACGGTCGACTCGCGTTAAGTGACTACGATGTCGTTTTCGCCTACCTGTCGCCGGCGGCCATGCCCTCGCTCTGGCAAAAGGCGCGTGCCGAAATGCGGCAGGGCACACTGCTGCTCAGTCTGGAATTCCCGGTCGTGGGCGTCAAGCCAGACCTCATTCTGCATCCGGGCGGCAGCGGGCCCGCCTTATATGGCTGGTACCGCTGATCTGCGCGAATCTGCTCGAACTTGCGCTAAGCGCTCCGCTCGCCGCTGCGATTCAGGCTTATGGATTCAAGTTTGCGGCTTTTAGGTCGTAAAACCCTATGAACGCCGTCATCAAGCACCAGTTTGACCACACCTTTACACATACTGGTTGTGAAGCGCTCGTCGAATTGGCAAAATGGTTGGCATAGAGAAATACATTTAATCAGGAGCGTCTGAGCCAGATCCGACATTGCCGTCACGGGAAGATGTCGCTCCGGTCGTCAGGTCGCCCAGGACCCGGAGCCCGCCTTTGTTAGTTATCGTTGGTTATCTCATCGTTTGCGCATCCGTGTTCGGCGGCTTCGCCATGGCGGGCGGTCACCTTGCGGCCCTGTTCCAGCCGCTTGAACTCCTGATGATCGGCGGCGCGGCCGTGGGTGCATTCTTTGTGGGTAACAACGGCAAGGCGATCAAGGCGACGCTCAAGGCGCTGCCGACGGTGCTCAAGGGTTCCAGGTACACCAAGGCGCTGTACATGGAACTGATGACCTTGCTCTTCGAAATCCTCAGCAAGGTGCGCAAGGAAGGTCTGATGTCGATCGAAGGTGACATCGAGAATCCTGAGCAGAGCCCGATTTTCAGCAAGTATCCCGGCATCCTGGCCGATCATCACATCGTCGAATTCATGACGGATTACCTTCGACTGATGGTATCCGGGAATATGGATGCGTTCCAGATCGAAAACCTGATGGACAACGAAATCGAGACCCATCATGCGGAAGGAGAAGTGCCGGTCCATTGCGTGGCAAAACTCGGCGACGGCCTGCCCGCATTCGGTATCGTCGCCGCGGTGATGGGCGTCGTGCATACCATGGAATCGGTCGGTCTTCCACCATCCGAACTCGGTATGCTGATCGCACACGCGCTGGTCGGTACCTTCCTCGGCATTCTGCTCGCCTACGGTTTCGTCGGCCCGTTGTCGGCGCTGCTCGAGCAGAAGCTGCACGAATCGTCAAAGATGTTCCAGTGCGTGAAAGTCACGCTGCTGGCGAGCCTGAATGGTTATGCGCCGGCCCTGGCAGTGGAGTTCGGCCGCAAGGTGCTCTTCTCGACCGAGCGTCCTTCCTTCAGCGAGCTGGAAGAACACATTAAGTCGTCCAAGTCGAAGTAACAACAGAATAGGCAGAACAGGAAATGGCCGACGAAGGCTTACGCCCGATTATCGTAAAGCGGGTGAAAAAAGGTGGCGGCGGCCACCATGGCGGCGCATGGAAAATTGCGTACGCCGACTTCGTCACGGCCATGATGGCTTTCTTCCTGCTGATGTGGCTGCTCGGTTCGACCGCAAAGGGCGACCTGCAGGGTATCGCCGAATACTTTAAGACGCCGCTCAAGGTTGCCATGTCGGGCGGATCAGGCTCCGGCGACAGCTCCAGCATCGTGCAGGGCGGTGGTAAAGACCTCACGCGCAAGGACGGCCAGGTCAAGAAAGGCGACGACCCGGAGATGCGCAAGACCTACAATCTCCAGGCCGCACATCTGAAAGAAGCGGAAGCACAACTCGAGCGTGCCGAACTGGCAAGGCTGCGTGCTCTGAAGGCACGCATTGAAGACGCGATCGAGGCACGTCCCAGCCTCAAGCAGTTCAAGAGCCAGCTGCTCATCGACATCACCACCGAAGGCCTGCGTATCCAGATCGTCGACGAAAAGAACCGGCCGATGTTCGCCCTGGCGAAGGCTGAGCTGCAGCCTTATACAAAAGACATTCTGTATGAAATTGGTCGGGCATTGAATGATATGCCCAACAGAATAAGCCTTTCCGGGCATACTGACGCGACGCCTTATGCCAGCGGCGAAAAGGGTTACAGCAACTGGGAGTTATCCGCAGACCGGGCCAATGCATCGCGTCGCGCGCTGATTGCCGGTGGCATGGACGAGACCAAGGTCTTGCGCGTGGTGGGCTTGTCCTCTGCGGTATTGTTTGACAAGGATGACGCATTCAACCCTATCAACAGGCGTATCAGCATTATCGTGATGAATAAGAAGGCGGAAGAGAATGCGTCGAAGGATGGCGGCACGGTCGAAGTGACCGGTGCAGCGGAAATCAGGCAGGACGTTCCGGTGAAGCAGGACGTTCCGGTGAAGCAGGACGTGGCGGTCAAGCAGGATTTAACGAACGCGGCAACCAAGCCAGAACCGGTCAAGTAAGAATGTTCGGCGCGAGTAAGCAGAAGAATGCTGTTGGGGACGGGACGTTTTCATGACTAAAGAAAAATTGTTGGGCTCTCAGGTACAGCATCTGTTATCCAATTTATCGGATCACGGCACGCAGCATCTGACAGAGGTCGAGACCGACCTGGTGCAAACCAGCATTCTTCTCGGCGAAGCCATCGAAAAGCTCGGTGCGAGTTTCATGGCCATCCATGAAGCCATCACCTCGCAACAGCAGACCATCGACCTGTTGCTCTCCGGCTCGACACTGACACACGAAATCGCGGAAAACCTGAAGGCGCGGCACGCCGAGATCGGCAGTCATGTCAACGCTGCCGTGACCGGTTTGCAATTCCAGGATATGACCGGACAACTGCTCGGTCGTACCGTGCAGCGCGTCACCGGATTGCGTGAGGTACTCGGCGGACTCGGACCGAGTAGTGCCACCATTTCCCAGAGCAATGCCGAAGAAATCATCCAGACCCTGAACACCATCAATCAGGTCCTGGAGGAACAGAGCCTGAAGCTCGAAAGTGCGCTGTGGAAGGCGGTCTGCCAGACGCACATGGAAAGCGGCGACATCGAACTGTTTTGAAGATAATTTGACACTGCGCGATACGCATCGGCCTTGAGAGCATGTGCCTTCGCCGTCAGCAATGAAGCGATACCAAGTGAAGAACCCCGGGTACTCCCGGACATGAAAATTGCAGGAGTTACAAAGATGGCAAAAACGATTTTGGCAGTGGATGATTCAGGCTCTTTGCGACAGATGGTTGTTTTCAGCCTGCGTGCCGCCGGCTATCAGGTCACCGAGGCGATTGACGGACAGGATGGTCTGGACAAGGCGAAAGGACAGGTGTTCGACCTCGTGCTGACCGACCAGAACATGCCGCGCATGGACGGCCTCAGCCTGATCCGTTCGCTGCGGGGCTTGCCGACGTATCAGAAGGTACCCATCCTCATGCTGACAACCGAGTCCAGCGACGAAATGAAATCCAAGGGTCGTGCAGCGGGTGCCAATGGCTGGCTGGTCAAACCTTTCGATCCGCAACGCCTGACCGAAGTCGTGAAAAAAGTGATTGGGTGAGCGGGTGGTCGGCTAAGCGCGAGCAGCCCTGCTATAGGCATCGCCGTCGTGGCAGGCAGTATAAGCAATCGAGAAAAGCGTAGATGATGGAGTTCCAAAATGACCATTGATATGAGCCAGTTCTTCCAGGTGTTCTTTGACGAGACCGAAGAGCTTCTCGCAGAGATGGAAAAGCTGCTCCTGGCGATCGATGTCTCCTCTCCGGACGAAGAAGATCTGAACGCCATCTTTCGTGCCGCCCATTCGATCAAGGGCGGCGCGGGTACGTTCGGCCTGACCGACCTGACGGATGTGACGCATGTTCTCGAATCCCTGCTCGACAAGATCCGCAAGGGGGAAATGGCCTTGTCAGCCGAACATGTCGATGCTTTTCTGATCGCCAAGGATGTGCTCAAGATGCAACTCGACGGCCATCGCCTGCATACGCCGGTCGACCAGGAGGCTGTGGCGGACGCGCGCATGCTGCTCGAATCTCTGTCGGAAAGTGATATGCCTGAAGCGTTACCGAGCGCATCGCTCGATGTCGCGGCGAGACCCATCGACATACCGATGCCGGCTGATGACTCGGCCCGCCGTTTCCGCATCGAGCTACCCGAAATCGCGACGCGCGACGTTGAAGCGCTTTTCGCAGAACTTGGCTTGCTAGGCCACATCAGCCGCGAGAATCTCGACGGCAACCGCACCGTATTTACGCTGGTCGGCAATGGTTCCGCCGACGATATCATTGCAATCTGTTCGTTTATCCTCGATCCGGACGACCTGAAGATTTCCGAGGAGGCGGTACCGCGCGCAATGACCGAGGCCGAAGCCAGGGCCGCTCAGGCAGCGCAGGAGGATGCGCAGGGTTACGGTTTCTTTGAGCCGATCGAAAATTTTTCCGCACAGGCCGCCGCTGCCAAGGCTGCGCAGGAAGCAAAGCAGGGTTATGGTTTTTTCGAGCCCTTCGAGCCGCCTGCCGCCAGGGAAGCCGCAGAGGCGTTGAAGCAGACCGTTGCGACACCTTCCGTCACCGTAACGACGACGCATCAGGATAATCAGGCAACGGCTGATAAGAAAACCGCATCCAGGCGCGAAGCGGACAAGGCAGCGCACAACGCTGAAACATCCTCTATCCGTGTCGGCATCGAAAAGGTTGACCAGCTCATCAATCTCGTCGGCGAACTCGTGATCACGCAAGCAATGATCGAGCAGCGCACCGGTTCGCTCGACCCCATGCAGCATGAGCGCCTGCTCAACAGCGTCAGTCAGCTCACGCGCAATACCCGCGACTTGCAGGAAGCCGTGATGTCCATCCGCATGATGCCGATGGATTACGTATTTTCCCGTTTCCCGCGCATGGTGCGCGACCTCGCCAGCAAGCTGGGCAAGCGCATTGACTTCGTCACGCACGGTGCCGCCACCGAGCTGGACAAGGGTTTGATCGAGCGCATTGTCGATCCGCTGACCCACCTGGTGCGTAATAGTATCGATCATGGGATCGAGATGCCGGACATCCGCAGGGGGGCCGGCAAGAGCGAGACCGGAAGATTGTCGCTTTCGGCGGGCCACCAAGGGGGCAATATCGTCATCGAGGTGACCGACGACGGCGGTGGCCTCAACCGCGAAAAAATCCTTGCCAAGGCAGTCTCGCAGGGATTGCCAATGTCAGACAACATGTCCGACTCGGATGTCTGGCAACTTATCTTTGCGCCCGGTTTTTCCACGGCTGAGGCAGTAACCGATGTGTCGGGGCGTGGCGTCGGCATGGATGTCGTCAAGCGCAACATCACTGCCATGGGTGGGGTAGTGGATATCCGTTCGGCAAAAGGATTCGGCACTACCATTTCAATTTCCTTGCCGCTCACGCTTGCCATTCTGGACGGCATGTCGATCCGGGTGGGCGAAGAAATTTACATCCTTCCGCTCGGTTATGTCGTCGAGTCCCTGCAGCCCGCACCGGTCGATGTGAAGGAGATCAGCGGTCAGGGACGCGTCGTCAAGGTGCGTGGGGATTATTTGCCGCTGATTCCGCTTTACCAGATGTTTGGCATTGAGCCGCGCTTTACCGACCCATCGCAAGGCATCGTCGTCATCCTTGAATCCGAAGGAAAGAAGGCGGCGCTGTTTATTGACGAACTGGTCGGTCAGCAGCAGGTAGTCGTAAAGAATCTCGAATCCAACTATCGCAAGGTTGCCGGCATCTCGGGCGCCACCATCCTGGGTGATGGCGGCGTCTCATTGATTATCGACGTCGCAGCCTTGCTTCGATCAAGCCGTCAGCTCACTGACGAATCTATTTTTTCCTGAGAAGGACACAGCCATGACACAAGCAGTTCAAATGAATACGCCGAACCTCGGAGAAAAATCCGACCACGATATCGCCGGCCAGGAATACCTCGCCTTTACCCTGGGCAAGGAAGAGTACGGCATCGATATTCTCAAGGTTCAGGAAATCCGCGGTTATGAAACCGTTACCCGTATCGCTAACGCACCCGACTTCATCAAAGGCGTGGTGAACCTGCGCGGCATTATCGTGCCGATCGTCGACATGCGTATCAAGTTCCATCTGGGCGAACCGACGTATGACCAGTTCACCGTTGTCATCATCCTGAATATCGGCGGACGCGTCGTCGGTATGGTGGTCGACAGTGTATCGGACGTCATCACCCTGTCGCCGGAGCAGATCAAGCCGGCACCGGAAATGGGTACCGCACTCAATACCGATTATCTGATCGGTCTGGGCACAATTGACCAGCGCATGCTGATCCTGGTGGATATCGACAAACTGATGTCCAGCGCAGAAATGGGCCTGATCGACAAGATCGCCGCCTAAGATACACGCTCAGCAATAAAAAATAGAAGGCCGCGAAGACGGCCGGAAATATTCATCCAGCGAGACTATGCAGGCGCAACGGCAACGTACCGCTGCGCCCAGACAAACAATAAGGTAGAGACAATGCTTAGTAACCTCACAATCAAGTCACGACTCGTATTCGTGATCAGCTTTCTTTCGTTGCTGCTGGTGGGCAGCGGATTCGTCGGCATAACGAGCCTGAATTCGGCGAACAATTCACTGAAGACGATCTATGACGACAGGATGGTGCCGATTGGCCAGTTGAACCATATCGTACGAATGGCATCCGAAAATCGGATGGCGGTCGCTGAATCGATGAACGGCGACCCGGCGGTGGTCGTCAAGCGCATGGATGAAGTCGATCGGAAAACGGCCGAGGTCGAAAAGCTATGGACCGTTTTCATGGCGTCCAATATGAGCGACGGCGAAAAGGTGCTCGCTGCCAAGTCGCTGGAGAGTCGCAAAAAATATACGGCGGAAGGCCTGAAGCCGACGGTCGACGCGCTGCGGGCCGCCAACGTGCAGCAGGCGATGGAGTTGATGCAAGGGCCAATGAGCCAGCACTATGCGGTGTTCCAGGAGCACATCGACGGCTTGATCAAGATGCAGGAAAACGTCGCAAAGAGCGAGTTCGAAAAAACCCAGGCGCTCTATATTATGGTGCGCAACGTCTCCATCGCCGCCATGCTGTTCGGTGTCGGGCTGGCTGCCTTGATCGGCCTGTGGTTGATTCGGGCGATCTCCAATCCGCTCAATGAAGCAGTTCGCATTGCACGCAGCGTCTCTGCCGGCGATCTTTCGCAGAACATCGATATCAAATCCAATGACGAAACGGGCCAGTTGCTGGCGGCCCTCAAGCTGATGATCGATAGCCTTTCACATACCGTTGGCCAGGTACGTATCGGCACGGATACCATCGGTGTCGCTTCTCGGGAAATTGCTTCCGGCAATGCCGACCTCTCGTCGCGTACCGAGTCCCAGGCGAGCTCGCTGGAAGAGACGGCATCGTCGATGGAAGAACTGACATCGACCGTCAAGCAGAATGCAGAGAATGCACGTCAGGCCAACCAGCTGGTCGTCTCGGCATCCCCGGCAATGCCGACCTCTCGTCGCGTACCGAGTCCCAGGCGAGCTCGCTGGAAGAGACGGCATCGTCGATGGAAGAACTGACATCGACCGTCAAGCAGAATGCAGAGAATGCACGTCAGGCYAACCAGCTGGTCGTCTCGGCATCCGACGTCGCCATGCGCGGCGGTTCGGTCGTCGGACAAGTGGTCGAGACCATGGGCTCGATCAAGGAAAGCTCGCGCAAGATCGTCGACATCATTGGTGTGATCGACGGGATTGCATTCCAGACCAACATTCTGGCATTGAATGCGGCAGTCGAAGCAGCGCGTGCCGGCGAGCAGGGCAGGGGCTTCGCGGTGGTGGCTGCGGAAGTRCGYAATCTTGCACAGCGYTCKGCGGGTGCGGCCAAGGAAATCAAGGCATTGATCAGCGACTCGGTSGAGAAGGTCGATGTGGGCAGCAAGCTGGTYGATCAGGCCGGCAAGACGATGGATGAAATCGTCACGTCGGTCAAGCACGTTGCCGACATCATGAACGAGATCACTGCAGCCAGCGACGAACAAAGCGCAGGTCAGGCCGGCAAGACGATGGATGAAATCGTCACGTCGGTCAAGCACGTTGCCGACATCATGAACGAGATCACTGCAGCCAGCGACGAACAAAGCGCAGGCATAGAGCAGGTCAACCAGGCCATCACGCAGATGGATGAAATGACGCAGCAGAACGCCGCTCTGGTCGAACAGGCGGCAGCTGCCGCCGATAGCATGCAGACGCAGGCATCGACACTTGCGCAGGCAGTGGCGGTCTTCAAGCTGAATGCCAGCGAGCAGTCGGCGTATCTGCCCGCAGTAGCAGTTCCAGTTCCCTCCACAGTGGCGGCGCCTTCAATGCCAGCAAAGCCAGCAAAGCCGCTTGCGGTCCCGGCTACGCGCACCGCATCTGGCAAGGCATTGCAAGCTCGTACTTCGCAACAACCGATTGTGCGCGCCAGGCCACAAGCCCCGGCCGGCAGCGGCGAGGACTGGGAAGAGTTCTGACTCACCGAAGCGCTGAATAGCGCAACAAGTCGTTCCATTCCCGGATGACAAACGCGGCCTGCAGATTTGTTCATGAATCTGCAGGCCGCGTGCGTTTCAGCTGACGTCGGACATAGGTGGCCTCGGCATCCGAGCGATCCGCAGTGCATGCTTCGCTGGCTAGAGCGGATTTCATCGTGTGTACTGTCGCCTCGGTCCGCCTTGACGCGCAGGACGGCGTTGCTTGTCGCTTGTGTGGCCCGCCACACGGCACTTCCGGCACTTCGCGCGCCTTGTCCTGCACGCCAGGTCGACCCAATTCTCCGTACACCACGATGAAATCCGCTCTAGGAAGCAGCACGCATCGAAGGCATTCTCCCGGTCGTCTTTTACATTCCGAATCAGTATGCGCTTTGACTGATTTTGTTATTGAATCAGTACGGGCCTTGCAGGTTCGTAGAAATAGTACGTTCGTTCAGTCGCAGGTTTGTGGCGAGGTGTGTCCAATATTTGTACAAAACAGGCTTTTTTGGCGTTTGTGATGGATCGGACCATTTCTTCAAGGTAATATATTCGCGAGGTCATAACGTTCGGTTTTGATCTGTTTTTGCTGCCTAGCGAATACAACACCTTCTGTCAGGGGATGAATCATGAATCTGCGTAGCTTGCGTATTGGCGCGCGTTTGGGAGTGGGATTTGGCGTCATTCTGGCCATTCTCGTCCTGAGTATCGCGGTCGGCAATGTACTCACGACAAACAACAAGAAAACACTGATCGAAGGGCTCGAGCGGGCCAACAATAAAGGACAGTTGGCGGCAGCCATGAAAAGCGCGCTGCTGGAAGGCGGCGTCGCCATGCGCAATATCGGCCTGCAGTCCGATGTGAGCGCAATGCAAAAAGAAGAAACACGCGTCAAGGCGCAAAACAAACATTATGCGGAAGCGCGTGACAAACTGAGCGCACTGGGCCTGACCGATGAGGAAAAGAAGATCGTCGGTGAGATTACGCGTCTCGACCAGGAGATCGCCGCACCGTTCAAGGAAGCGATTGGCCAGGCATTGGCATTCAACTCCGAGGGCGCATCCAAAATCATCTCGGGACGCATTGACCCGCTCAACCAGCAAGCCGTGGTTGAAATGGATAAACTCGTTGCATTGCAGCAGAAGGCTGCCAACGAAGTCCTCTCGGGTTCGGTCGCGGACGATAATAAGCTGCTTGTTCTGCTGTTCGCGCTCGGTACGGTCGCGGTGGCGGCTGGCAGCCTGCTCGCCTTTGTGATTACCCGCAGCATTACGCGCCCCTTGAATGACGCTGTTGAGGTCGCGAGTCGTGTTGCGACCGGCGACCTCACATCGCGCATCGACGAAAGTAACCGCGACGAGATCGGCCAGCTGTTTGGGGCATTGCGTGAGATGAACCACAGCCTCGCCGAGATTGTCGGTAATGTGCGCAACGGTACGGAAAACATCGGCGTCGCTTCTCGGGAAATCGCCGCCGGCAATGCCGACCTCTCGTCGCGTACCGAGTCCCAGGCGAGCTCGCTGGAAGAGACGGCATCGTCGATGGAAGAACTGACATCGACCGTCAAGCAG
>NZ_LMHZ01000022.1 GCF_001428545.1 Noviherbaspirillum sp. Root189 | reverse complement strand
GATCCCGGTTCGATGGTGACCCGGGCTAAGAAGGTGGACGGCGGCTACAGCCTGACCGGCAGCAAGATGTGGATTTCCAATTCGCCGATTGCCGATGTATTCGTGGTGTGGGCCAAGGATGATGAAGGTGCGATCCGTGGCTTCGTGCTGGAAAAGGGCTGGAAGGGTTTGTCGGCGCCGGCGATCCATGGCAAGTTTGGTTTGCGCGCATCGATCACCGGTGAAATCGTGATGGATGGCGTGTTCTGTCCGGAAGAGAATGCGTTCCCGGAAGTGCGTGGCTTGAAGGGACCGTTCACCTGCCTGAATTCGGCACGCTACGGCATTGCCTGGGGTGCACTGGGTGCGGCGGAATCGTGCTGGCACACGGCCCGCCAGTATGTGCTGGACCGCAAGCAGTTTGGCAAGCCGCTGGCAGCCAACCAGCTNGGGGTGCACTGGGTGCGGCGGAATCGTGCTGGCACACGGCCCGCCAGTATGTGCTGGACCGCAAGCAGTTTGGCAAGCCGCTGGCAGCCAACCAGCTGATCCAGAAGAAGCTGGCTGACATGCAGACTGAAATCACGATGGGTCTGCAGGGCTGCCTGCGTCTGGGTCGCATGAGGGACGAGGGCACCGCAGCCGTGGAAATCACGTCGATGATGAAGCGCAATTCCTGCGGCAAGGCACTGGATGTGGCGCGTATGGCACGCGACATGCTGGGCGGGAATGGTATTTCGGATGAGTTTGGCGTGATCCGTCACATGGTGAATCTCGAAGTGGTGAATACCTATGAGGGCACACACGATATCCATGCGCTGATCCTGGGCCGTGCGCAGACGGGCATTCCTGCATTCTGACAGCGATAGCGTTGATGTGTGGTGCGCCTGGACCGTCGCCACGCGCACCACATCTTGCTACTTCAGAAACATTTTGGCCTTCTGCACCGCCTCTCGGGAACCCTCCGGATCTAAGGTAAAATTCCGCCTTTACTGACATTGCTTCTCCAGGCGCGCCATTCCATCAGGGGGCGTCGCAACCCCTAGAAGCAGGCCGCCGATTCCATCGAATCTCCTCGTGCGGCCACCGAGGACTCCTTCCATGCAAAACATTCCTGAAATCAAGCCGGGTCAATCCATCGACTTGTTAAAAGAACTGCATATTTTGACGCGTGACGGCAAGCTGAACCAGGACAGTCGGCGCAAGCTCAAGCAGGTTTATCACCTGTACCAGTTCATTGAGCCGTTGCTGAAACAAGTTCTCGAAGATCAACCCCGGCTGACCCTGGTAGATCACGGTGCCGGAAAATCCTATCTGGGCTTTATCTTGTATGACTTGTTTTTCAAGTCTCTCGACAAGGATGCTCATATCTACGGTATCGAAACCCGCGACGAACTGGTCAAAAAGTCCGAAGAGCTAGCAAAGAAGCTCGGCTTTCCTGGCATGTCGTTCCTGAACCTTTCCGTCGCCGATTCCATTACTTCGCCACTACTTCCAGCAACCGTCGATGTGGTGACTGCACTGCATGCCTGTAATACCGCTACTGACGACGCAATCCGTTTCGCACTTGAAAAGAAGGCCAGGTTTATCGTGCTTGTGCCCTGTTGCCAGGCTGAAGTGGCATCCGTCTTAAAGCGAAACAAAGGCAAGGCGATCGGCAAGAGCGTACTGACCGAGATATGGCGACATCCTCTGCACACCAGAGAGTTTGGGAGTCAGGTCACCAACGTGTTGCGCTGTCTGCAACTGGAAGCGCATGGTTATCAGGTCAACGTCACCGAACTGGTTGGTTGGGAGCATTCAATGAAAAATGAACTGATCATCGCGACGTTCAAGGATTTGCCGCGCGCCCGCCCGAGCGAGCGCTTACGCGAGATGATGCAGACTCTTGGTCTTGAAGAAATGAGCGAGCGATTTTTTACACCGGCTTGATTGACACATCACAGCGCGGCGCTGTGATGCTTGAGCGATTATGAACTGCAGCTTCTGCTTTACTTTGACGACTGCATCGCTGTGCGATGTCATGCGATCACCAGCAGAGAAAAACCGTTGTTTTTGTTCGCATTTATATCAGGGAATTCGATTCACAGGTTTTCTTGCGTTTGCGATCTGCTCCTGCTCGCTTTTTCCTTGTAGGTATCCTCCTTCTATTGGATTTCAGGATGAGAATTTTGAAAACAAGAACTTCTCGTACCTGTTAAACAAAGCCTTTTCGGGAATGTGTTATTGATGCGATTCTGACAAATCATCGCTCTCATCTTCTTTTTCCAGAGCGAGTGTGATCGCATCGGGCCCCCAAACCATTGACAATTTTAATATGGAGAAGGAACTGCCTTCCATCTTATCTCGCAAGGCATCGACATACTCGACACCCGCGCCAGCCAGTTTCGAGAACAATGTGCTATCGAAATACTTGTATGTATCATCCGGATCTTCACTCATTAGGGGACATTTCATTTGGATGGCCTTGTTGCGCGCTAGCGCGATCAACGCCTCGTCCATTTTTTTATCGAATCCGGAATTTTTATAAAGTTGTTCCAACATGATTGCCGGACCTGTGTAGTAGTCCGATTCCATTTCCATGATGCGTAGCAGTCGCCGAGCGACTATCGGCGCGTCCTCCTGACCTTTAGGTTTAATCGTAAGCATGCGGGTTTTACCATCCGTGGCGTAGCCGAGAAGCGCAACATTCATATCGGCGCCGCCATCCAGGCTTTGGCAACTGCCCGCGCACTCTGACCCTGCCAGGAATAGATCAGTTGCCTTGATGGATTCTATGGCAGAGTATTTGGGTGGTTGCACCGTCCCATTGGGCCCGTGTGGTGATTCCACGTCTACAGGAGATTGAAGTTCGTGCCATGCATCCAATGTCTCTGGAAATGTCTTTCGATATTTTTCGTCTAGATATGCCAACTGCGGCGATTGTGCGAAATCGTTCCGGAAAGCTTCGAAGGCGTGTTCGGCCTGTTCATGGCTGTCGTGGCTGAAATAAACACTTATCCAATTGGCCAAGGTTATGTGGGGGCGCTGATCCTGGCGACTTGCCACATATGGTTTCAGCTTGCTGAGATAGAGCAGGAGTTCTTCCGGGCGACGGAATTTCGACAATAATCCTGAACGGACCTTTTCCAATCGAGCGTCGCTGATGTCATGCAGCTGAAGCAACTCGCGCATGAGCATACGTTCAACAGCTTTTAATTTTTCTGGACTATCGGTCCTAACAAGCAATAAATGCAGCTTTCGCAGGTCAAATGCCACATTATTGCGGTGGGCATCTTCCTCCTTGGGAAATAGACTAAGCGCTGCCTTAATGATGTACATATGACGCTGAAAATCTTGCGCACTTGTATTGGAGGCATTAGGGATTCTGTCATGTGTCGCAAAACTTGCCTTCATGAGTTTTTCTTTTTGCTCAGGCGTAAAGACTGCGGATGCGGAGATGGCAAGCATGCTTGTTAATACAGCATTGAAGTGATCCGTTTTCTTCCATCGCTGGTTGCCGAGTAATCCGATCAGCGGTTCGGGCAGTTTTTCGTCCTGGAAAATGGCCAACAACGCGATAACAAGAGGCGGGAATTTGGGGATTTTGCTAAGCAACTCTTGAACATGCTTCGCGAGCGTGTTGTCTTCTCCAATTGCGTAGGCCGCCAGAATGCCGGTCAACTTGGAGCGTTCCTTACCAAGATGCATGTTGCCAATCGAGTCCAGAAAGGGGCGTAGCTTCACCGTGATTTCTGTTGCACGGTCGATGGCGTCTATCTCGGTTACCGTGGAGTCCTGACGAAGAGACAGAGCTGCAACACAATAGAGGTAAAACTCCGCCAACGTTTCTCGTTTGGGGGTTGCCTTTGGATCGTTATCGTTAATCGCATCGAGTATCTGATTGAATGCCGTTTCTAACTCCGGATGATTGCGTTGCTCAATTGGCATAAATAGCGTTCCCGGCTTCGCGGGAGAAGAAATCTCGGGCGTCGCTCTAAGATCGAGTATCTTGGGGAGCAATGCTTTCGCAGTATGGACGGAAGGCGTTTTTTCATATTCCTCATACCCTATCCTCGGGAAACTGATCTCAGGCGCGGACAACGATGCTGCTCGGGCTCTGCTGTCGGAATCCTTGTTAAGGAGATGGAGGTAGACTCGAGCGCAATCACTCAGTAAGAGACCACGGTCTTCTACGCCGAGCTTCCCACGCACTTGAAAGAACAAGGACCGGTTTTCTTCCGTATTGATATTGAGGTCCACACTTTTCGCAAACGCGATGCGTTCGGTGTCATCTCGATGGCGCTGTTGAGGGAAGGCATGTCCATCGACGTCATACAGCAGTCGCTCTTCGTCGTATAGCAATTGCTGTGTGCTGATGGAGAGATGTGTTTCTTCGCTTTGATCATTCCCAAGATACGCGTGCATAAGTTGTAATTTGGTCTCCCTGCTCAAGGCGAGCAAATCAATGTGTTCATACATGAACGGACGCATATTCGTGAAAAGCGCCTGAATGAAAGTTTGCTTCTCCAAGTTCGAAAAGTTTCCTTCTGAATCTGACGGGCAGTTAATTAATGCGTTGATGAGTTCGCCTATGTGTTGGGGGGCGAAATCCTGATCGTGCATGGCCTTTGCCAAACCCGCCGCCCATGATGTTCGGTGTTCCCGGTCCTTGGCGAGTGTCGCCAGCACGAGAGTTCGCATACGTAATATCGGGTAGTCAAACTGGCTCTCGATGTCGAACGCCTGTTCGAAGTTTCCTGACTCAAACCCGGCTAGCAATTGCTGTTTCTTAGTGAAAAGATGTTCTTCGTTACCTGGATCGGCGCCAAGATGCGTTTGCAGAAATCGTAATTTGTCGCCCCTGTTAAGAGCGAACAAATCAATGTGTTCATACATGAACGGACGCATATTCGTGAAAAGCGCATTAATTAAATCTACTTTCTCCGATGGCGGAGGATTTCCTTCTGAATGGTAATTAATTAATGCGTTAATGAACTCGCCTATGTGTTGGTGGGAGAATTTTTGATCATGCATGTATGTCGCCAACTTCACCGCCCATGGTATTTGGCTATCGTTGTCAACGCGGATGTGTTCGTCATCGGTGAGCGCTGCCTCGACGAAAGTTTCCATATTTAATGCCGGAGATTCAAGGTAGTTGTCAATCCAGAACGCTTCCTCAAAGTTTCCCAAATAAAGCGCGGTTAGTGCTTGATCTCGGGTCGGTTCGCCTTCGCTCGCCCCTGCGTCGCTAGCGAATGTCGCCGCATGCGGGCTGGCTGGTGGCGTATCAACATCATCTTCATACTCCGAGCGCAGATCAAGGTCCCAAAAAACAACGGGCGGTGTGCTCTCGCGCGCTTCGTCCGTCGATTGCGATTGCGATTGCGATTGAATAGACAGCGGCGCTTGCAAAGATTTGAATGATGTATTCGACGCGTCCACCTGATGCTGTGAGCGTTGAATGCGTCTATTTATTTGGTTCGCGGTCGAAGCGCGGCTTGACAGCGCTGGCGTTAACGATTCCCCGGCGATGGGATTTGCAGGATTTTCTGGCGGAGCCACCCTTGGTACGGAGCCATCAGAGTCATTCAGGTGATGAGTTGAGACGCACGAACATAAGCGTGAAAATATTTGAGAAAAGTTCATGAGTACCTCTTAAACGGGTGGCGCGACAGAACCCAGGGAGCATGCAGCTCCGCCTGTATGCGAATGTTGGTATGTGGTTAGAAGAGGGTTTGTGGTTCCTTACTGGGGTTCGCCATGTCATTTTTGGGAAAAGCTCGGGGTGGATTGATATATCTTCCGGTGGCGGTGTCTTGAAATTTTCTGTCAAGGACGCTCCTATTACCTGGCAGACGCAGCTATAGGCAACAGAGGAAACGTCAGAGAATGAGCGTACGCGTTCTGGTTGAGCTTGAGTTTCCATGAGTTGCTCGGGGATTTTTCATTGCGTTTTTGCCCCTTGCGCAACGGGCCGCGCGCAACGCCGGTGTGCTTGACATGGCGCCGCATGAGAAGGCGCGCTGCGCATCGCCATCCCGCGTGACCGCCAGGGATCGTTCGGCTCGCAACTGATCAGTACGCATGAATGGCGCTTTGCCGCCTTTGACGGCCAGATCATTGCCATGTACGCACGTGACATGACGGCACGCAAAGTGCTGGCATTTCCTGCTTAAGATCGAGGACACCGAGGGCGCGAAATTCTGGATGAAGGTGCTCAACGTCTTGAATACGCGTGGCTGCAACGACATTCTGATTGCTGTGACCGATGGCTTGAAAGGAATGCCTGAAGTCCTTAATGCTATCTATCGTTGCTGCCTACCGAAGAACATTATCGATACAAAACTGCAAATTGACCTTGGTCAGTTCGCCTTCTTCGCCAATCCCAGATACGTATCCATCACTTTCTGGTCATGCGCGAGCTGCGAGGCCGGACCTTCGAGGACGATATCGCCCGTTTCAAGCACATAGGCGTAATCCGCTGTCTGCAGCGCGGCACGTGCATTCTGCTCGACGAGCAGGATCGCCACGCCGGTTGCCTTCAGCCTCACAATGATGTTGAAGATTTCCTTGACGATCAATGGCGCAAGGCCAAGGCTGGGTTCATCCAGCATCAGCAACTGCGGCTTGGCCATCAACGCCCGTCCGAGTGCGAGCATCTGACGCTCTCCGCCTGACAAGGTGCCGGCATCCTGCTTGCGCCTTTCTTTCAGCCGTGGAAAAAGTTCATAGACCACCTCAAGCTGGTCCGCATAACCCTTCTCGCGCGCCTTGTAGCGACGGTAGCTGCCGAGATGGAGATTGTCTTCCACCGACATTGAAGAAAACAGCTCGCGTTTTTCAGGCACAAGGCACATGCCGTGGGCAACACGAGTTTCAACCGGCACGCCGTTCATGTCGCGTCCAATCAATGACACCGCGCCGCGCATGGTGCCGGTCGTCGGCAACGCGTCCGCGATGGCGTTCAGCATGGTGGATTTGCCGGCGCCATTGGGCCCGATGACGGTGACGATCTGGCCACTGCCGACCTTGAGATTGACGCCGTGCAGCGCTTCCACCTTGCCGTAGGCAACGTGCAGGTCCTTGATTTCCAGTATGGGGGTCGTCATTGCACTCTTCCTGTCGTAATCATTCGACGCCCCCAAGATAGGCTTCGAGGACGGCTTCATTCTGCTGCACCTCAAGTGGCAGTCCCTCGGCAATCTTGGTGCCGAATTCCATCACCACCAGGCGGTCCGTCAGGTTCATCACGAAGTCCATGTCGTGTTCCACGATGAGCACGCTCATTCCTTCGCCACGCAGCTTGTTGAGCAACTCGGCCAGTGCCTGCTTTTCCTTGTAGCGCAGGCCGGCCGCAGGTTCGTCGAGCAGCAGCAAGGTCGGATCGCAGCACAGCGCGCGTGCGATTTCCAGAATACGCTGCTGCCCAAGGGCGAGACTGCCGGCTTCTTCATACAGCATGTTGCCCAGACCAACGCGTTCCAGTTGCTTCTTCGCTTCAAAGAGCAGCGCCTGCTCTTCACCGCGGTTGAGGCGCGCGATACTGGTTGCGATACCGGTGACGTCATTATGCGCGCCCCGCAGATGGGCGCCGATGGCAACGTTTTCCAGCACGCTCATGGTAGACATGAGCCGTACATGCTGGAAGGTACGCGCGATACCCAGTTTGACGATCTCGCGCGAACTCAGGTTATCGATGCGCTTCAGTTCGCCATGGGAACGGAAGCGGATTTCGCCCCTGGTGACCGGCAGCACGCCGGTGACAAGATTGAACATCGTCGATTTCCCGGCGCCGTTTGGACCGATCAGGCCAATGATTTCCCCTGCCTTGACTTCGAAGTTCAAATCATTGACCGCCACCAGTCCGCCAAACTGCTTTCGTGCATTGATGACCTGCAGCACGGTTTCACCACGCGCATGCTTGGCACGGGTCGGCAGCGGGGCGGCGCTGTCGGGGGCGATGGCCTGTGGTTTCTGCGGAAGCAACTTGCGCACGAAGGCCCACAGACCTTCACGCGCATTTTGTAATAGCAGCACCAGCATCACGCCAAACACGATGATTTCAAAGTTGCCGTTGGCACCCAGCAGTTTTGGCAGAATGAATTGCAACTGGTCTTTGAGCAGGGTGATTAATGTGGCACCCAGAATTGCACCCCAGACGTAACCAGCGCCACCGACGACCGCCATGAACAGATATTCGATACCGGCATTGAGTCCGAAGGGTGTCGGGTTGACGGTGCGCTGGAGATGCGCATACAGCCAGCCCGATACGCAAGCGAGTACGGCGGCCATGACGAAGATGACAATCTTCATCCAGGCGGTATTGACGCCCATCGCCTCGGCCATCACGCCGCCTCCCTTCAGCGCGCGGATTGCCCGCCCGGGTCGGGAATTCAGCAAATTCTGAATGGCGATGACTGCCAGCAGCACAACCAGCCAGATCAGGAAATACATCTCGCGCCCGGTGTTGAGGGTATAGCCGAACAGATTGATCGACGGAATACCGGTCAGTCCGTCATAGCGACCGAGGAAATCCAGATTGCCGAAAAGGTAGTAAAGCGACAAGCCCCATGCGATGGTGCCAAGCGGCAGATAATGACCGGACAGGCGCATGGTCAGCATGCCGATCAGGAAGGCGACTGCAGCCGTAATGACTATGCCGGTCAGCATACCGATCCAGGGCGATATGCCGAACTGGGTTGTCAGGTAACCGGTGGCATAGGCTCCGAGGCCGACAAACGCCGCCTGGCCGAATGAGGTCAGGCCGCCAACGCCAGTGAGGAGAACCAGTCCCAGCGCAACGATGGAATAGAGGCCGATATAGTTGGCCAGCGTAATCCAGAATTCCGGCGTAGGCAGGATGGGAAGCAGCGCAACGACGACAATGAAGGCGATGAAGGATTTACGCATTATTCATCTCCCTCGTCGACATGCTTGGAAGTCAGGGAGCGCCATAGCAGAACGGGAATAATCAGTGTGAATACGATGACCTCTTTCAGGGCACTGGCCCAGAAAGAAGAAAACGATTCCAGCAAACCGACCAGCACGGCGCCCGCGGCGGCAATCGGGTAGCTTCCCAGTCCGCCGATGATGGCACCAACAAAGCCTTTCAGGCCGATCAGAAATCCGCTGTCGTAATACACGGTGGTCAGCGGTGCAATCAGTACGCCGCACAGGGCGCCCATCGCGGCAGCCAGTGTAAATGCGAGACGGCCGGCCTGCGTCGTGCCGATGCCGACCAATTGCGCACCCACCCGGTTGACGGCAGTCGCGCGCAAGGCCTTGCCGGTCAGCGTACGTTCGAAATAAAGATAGAGAGCAGCGATCAGCGCGATCGAGACACCGACGATCACAATGCTCTGGCCGGAAATCGTCATGGTGCCGATTTCGATGCGGGCATCGGAAAACGGTGTGGTACGCGATCCTTCCGCGCCGAACATCACCAGGCCGAGTCCCATCATGGCGAAATGCACGCCGACCGATACGATGAGCAATACCAGGGTAGTGGCTTCCGCCAGCGGTTGGAATGCAAGGCGATAGATAATCGGTCCCATCGGCACGACGATCAGCAGCGTCAGCAAGACCTGAAGCGGAAGCGGCAGGGTAGGCGACGCAACGCTGCGTGTCAGGAAGTAAATTGCGACGGGCAGCAGAACGAACTTGACCAGGCTGATCATTACCGCCCGTGGGGCGGTGAGCCGGCTCTGCGGATTCCTCAACACAAAATACACTTCCTGGATAAAAGCGAGTATGCCAAGTCCGACCAGCAGGGTGGCGGAATGCGGAAATTTGTCCGCCTGAATGGCGGCAAGGGTGAGGGCGCCGAAAGCAACAAATTCACCCTGGGGAATAAAGATGACGCGCGTAACGGAAAACACCAGCACAAGGGCCAGTGCCAGCAGCGCATAGATTGCGCCACTGGTAATGCCATCCTGCGCAAGAATGGCAGCTATCGATAAATCCATGTTGATCCCGGCAATGAATGTCGTTTAAAAAGGCGCGGACGGTGCCGCGCCTTGATCAGGTACCGGCCGCAATCAGTTCGCGTTGCCGACCAGTTTCCATTTGCCGTTGGCGATCTGCACCATCACGCGTGAACGCTGGTCGAGGCCGAGGTGATCGGTCGGACCCATATTGAAGATGCCGTGCGATGCCGGGACGTTTTTCAGGTTTTCCAGCGCATCACGCAGGGCGACGCGGAATTCCTTGGTGCCAGGCTGGCCTTTCTTCAGTGCTTCCGGAATAGCAGCCGACAACAGCACGCCGGTATCCCACGCATGGCCGCCGAAGGTGGACACGCTGCCTGCGCCATAGGCCTTCTCATAGGCTGCCTTATAGGTCAGGGCTGACTTCTTGACCGGATTGCTGTCGGGCAGTTGCTCTGCGACCAGCAGTGGGCCTGCGGGCAGCAATGTTCCTTCGCAGTCTTTGCCGCAGACGCGCAGGAAGTCATTATTTGCGATGCCGTGGGTCTGGTAGATCACGCCTTTGTAACCACGCTCCTTGAGCGTCTTCTGCGGCAACGCGGCCGGGGTGCCCGAGCCGGCGATCAGGATCGCGTCCGGATTGCTGCCCATGATCTTGAGGATCTGGCCGGTCACCGACGTGTCGGTACGGGCGAAGCGCTCATTGGCGACGATATTGATCTTGCGCACTTCGGCGAGCTTCGAGAATTCGCGGAACCAGCCTTCGCCATAGGCATCGGAGAAGCCGATGAAGGCGACGTTCTTCACGCCATGGTCAGCCATATAGCTGGTAATCGCCGTGGACATATGGGAATCGTTCTGCGGGGTTTTAAATACCCAGCGGCGGCGATTGTCGACCGGCGAAACGATGGCGGCAGAGGCTGCCATCGAAACCATTGGCGTCTCCGATTCGGAAGCGACATCGATCATCGCCAGCGAGTTTGGCGTGACGGTAGAACCGACCAGCACGTCGACCTTGTCTTCCGTAATCAGTTTGCGTGCGTTCTTGACCGCTGTCGTCGTGTCGGAAGCGTCGTCGAGCACGATGTACTCGACAGTCTTGCCACCAATTTCCTTGGGCAGCAACGCAAAGGTATTCTTTTCAGGGATGCCGAGCGATGCCGCCGGGCCCGTGGCGGACACGGTTACACCGACTTTGATCTGCGCATGGGCAGTGCTGGCAAAGGCGGCGGCCAGCAGAGCGGGCAGCAATGCGTGAATGAGTTTCGTCTTCATAGTCTTCTCCAATCTCGATTTAGTGGCATCTACAACAGTGTGGACATTTCGAGCTGCTTATTCTTACTCTCGTTCGTTCTTGCTTCGACCGCCGCCGACAGCGGGGTCTGCGGTGTTACCGGCTTGCCGTACCGCTTTCCGGATGCCTCTGCGTGCATCTCGTTGCCTGGCTTGCCTCGTTGAATCGATATCTGTGCCGTCTCCTTTATTGATTGAGATACTTTTTACCGCTGCCACGCTGTGCGCCCCAACGTGCAATCAAGGGTAAACCGTTCAGCATGCTTCGACGCAAGCTAGGATACAGAAATTTTATATGATTCACACTATCTGTTTGCTAAAAAAAACTTGTATCACATTGATTGCCGCCCCCGGACTGTGCAAGCTACGCCGAATGTCCGAGCCGCTCGGAAACTCGTGCCGCGGACTGTTTTAACTCTCTCGCCACATCACCAGTCCATGAAGGATCCAGGGTGCCCATCGGGCCGATTACCGTGATCGCCAGGACAATGTTGCCTGCATGGTCGAATACAGGGGCGCTCATCGCATTGATACCGGCAATCGGTTCACCAACGGCACGCGCGACGCCATGCCGCCGGACTTCCGTCAACAGCGCTTCCAGTTCTTTCTTTGTCAGTTTTTTTCCGGTGTAGCCGGCAATGCCATCGCCGCTGGTTTCGTTTGCGTTCAGCTTCTCCACCAGCTTGGGCGGGAGATAGGCCGAGAACACCCTGCCGGTTGCGGTACTGCCGATCGAGACCACCGTGCCGGTGCGCATGCGTACATGGATCGCTTGCCGTGATTCGTTCAGGTGCACCACGGTAGGGCCGCGCGAACCGAGGACTGCCAGCGCCACCGTATGTCCGATGCGGTCGCTCAGGTCCGACGCCTCCGGTATCGCGATCTTTACGGGATCGAGCAACTGCAGGCTAATCAGCCCCATTTGCAGGGCAAACCGGCCAAGCTCGTAGCGGCCGGACACGGGATCCTGCTGGATCAGGCCAATGTTGCTGAAGCTCACGAGGTAGGGGTGAGCCTTCGCGGAAGTCATGCCTGCCTTCTGGGCAAGGTCGCGCAGCAGCATGGGAGCACCTTCATCGACAAGTGCGATTAGTAGTTGTCCGCCAACCTCGACAGACTGGATTCCCCGTCTTTCCTTTTCCATTAGGTCCCTTATGAGCGGCGACACGGTGTACACGCCGTTCGGTTTTCACTGTTTTTATTTTGCGCTGCAGCACGGTTGTGCCGGCCATGCATTACCTTATTTGCGCAATTCTATCAGCGTCCAACAAAAATCTAATAATTAGTTATTGACAGAAGCGTTCGCCTAAAACAAACTTCGCTCATCAATATAAGTAGCAATCCCATTTTTCGCAAAAAGCTGCGATCCGGTAACACAGCGTTCATAGGCTAAGACTGGCAACGGCGAGAATGAACAGCAACGACAGTAGCTTGCTGCTCCGATAAGCCGTTCCTTTCACTCATCAAAGGAAAAGACATGTCCGAAAAGAAATTCGCATCACAGGCCGACCTCGAAGAGAAAAAAGTGAGCTTCGACAAATTGTCGGACAACGCATATGCCTATACCGCCGAAGGCGATCCGAACACCGGCATCGTCATCGGCGACGATGCGGTCATGGTGATCGATACACAGGCAACGCCGGTAATGGCGCAGGACGTGATTCGCCGCATCCGCGAAGTCACCGACAAGCCGATCAAATACGTGGTCATGAGCCACTATCACGCAGTGCGCGTCCTCGGCGCCACCGCGTACCAGCCGGAACACATCATCGCCAGCAAGGATACCTATGACCTGATCTGCGAACGCGGCGAGGCGGACATGAAGAGCGAGATCGAACGCTTTCCGCGACTTTTCCGTTCGGTAGAGTCAGTGCCTGGATTAACCTGGCCGACCATGGCCTTTACCGGCGAAATGACCTTGTGGCTGGGCAAGCTGGAAGTGAAGATCATGCAGGTTGGCAGAGGCCATACCAAGGGCGACACCATCGTCTGGCTGCCACAGCAAAAGATCCTGTTTTCCGGGGACCTGGTGGAATACGGCGCCACGCCGTATGCGGGCGATGCCTACTTCAAGGACTGGCCAAAGACGCTTGACGCACTTGAAGCCCTCAAGCCGGAAAAGCTGGTTCCAGGCCGCGGGGCGGCATTGACCACGCCGGCAATGGTCAAGGAAGGCATCGACGGAACGCGCGCCTTTGTCAGTGAGCTATACCAGGCGGTACAGAAAGCTGCGACCGAAGGTAAAGACCTGAACAGCGCCTACAAGCAAACAATGGATACCCTGCGTCCCAAGTATGGGCAGTGGGTCATCTTTGATCACTGCATGCCGTTTGATGTAACCCGGGCCTACGATGAGGCAACCCAATATGCGGACCCGCGTATCTGGACTGCCCAGCGTGACAAGGAAATGTGGCACGCACTCGAAAGTTAACCGACAGGCCGCAGGAGTGTATCCATGGAAAAAAATTACCAGCAGCTGAAATTCGACTACGTCCGCTCCCCGGACGAAGTCGCGGCCACGCCGGTTCGCCGTCCTGTCGTGGTGGTGGGCGCCGGCCCGGTCGGCTTGTCGGCCGCCATCGACCTTGCGCAGCAGGGCATTCCGGTCGTGGTGCTGGATGACGATTGCGTACTGTCGAACGGCTCGCGCGCCATCTGCTTTGCCAAGCGAACGCTGGAAATTTTCGACCGGCTCGGTTGCGGCGACCGCATGGTGGAGAAGGGCGTGTCGTGGAATGTCGGCAAGGTATTCTACCGGGATGAAATGGTGTACGCGTTCGACCTGCTGCCGGAAACCGGTCATCGCCGTCCCGCCTTCGTGAACCTGCAACAGTATTATGTTGAAGGCTACCTGCTCGAACGTGCGCAGCAACTGTCCAACCTCGACCTGCGCTGGAAGAACAAGGTGGTCGGCGTGTCACAGGATGGCCCTCGGGTCGAGCTGATGATCGAAACACCGGACGGCCAGTACCGGCTGGATTGCGACTATCTGATTGCCGCAGACGGATCGCGCAGCACCGTACGAAAATTGTGTGGGCTCGAAAGCAAGGGTCGCACGTTCCATGATCGCTTCCTGATCGCGGATGTGCGCATGAAGGCGGAGTTCCCGCCCGAGCGCTGGTTCTGGTTTGATCCGCCTTTTCATCCCAATCAGTCGGTGTTGCTGCATCGCCAGCCTGACAATGTGTGGCGCATCGACTTCCAGCTCGGATGGGACGCTGACCCCGTTGCGGAAAAGGATCCGGAGAAAGTGACTGCACGGGTACGTGCGCTTCTGGGAAAGGATGCCGAGTTCGAGCTGGACTGGGTGAGCGTCTATACCTTCTCATGCCTGCGCATGGAGAAATTCCGGCATGGCCGCATTTTCTTTGCCGGCGATGCAGCGCATGGCGTATCGCCTTTCGGAGCACGCGGTGCAAACAGTGGCGTGCAGGACGCCGACAACCTGGCGTGGAAACTTCGCCTGGTGATCGAAGGAAAAGCACCGGAGGCGCTGCTTGAATCCTATTGCGATGAGCGTGAATTTGCGGCAGATGAAAACATCCTCAACTCCACGCGTTCCACTGATTTCATTACGCCGAAGAGCGCCATCAGCCGTACCTTCCGGGACGCTGTCCTGCGTTTGTCTAAAACCCATGATTTCGCGCGCAAGCTGGTCAACAGCGGCCGCCTGTCGCGTCCCTCGGTCCTTGCGCAAAGCGCATTGAACACGCCCGATCAGGATATGTTCGACAGCGCGATGGTGCCGGGAGCACCGGCTGACGACGCGCCGATCCAGATTGCGGGCCGTCCACAATGGTTCAGTACGCAGTTGGGGAACGAATTCACAGGGGTGTATTTTTGCGATGCGTCGCCTGCGTCACTGGCCGCCCTATCAGGCCTGCTTTCGCTGGTGGCAGCCGAGATACCCGTGCGAACAATAGTTGTCCTGCCGGCCGACGCAGCAGGTCAACAGCTGGATGGTATCGAAACCATCATCGACACGGAAGGCTTACTGGCAAAACGATACGACGCGCGGCCCGGAACGTTTTATCTGTTGCGTCCGGACCAGCATGTATGTGGGAGGTGGCGTCAATTTGAGGTGCCGCGCGTCACGCAGGCGGTCTTGCGCGCGACGGGCAGGCGGAGTGTCCAACCGATTCCTAGTGAGCAATCATGCCTGGTCACACATTGATTACCGCGTCGAACATGACGCAACCTGACGAGTTTTATGAACGTCTGATTGATATGCATCGCGAGTTGACGCCGCAGCAGAGCGAGGCTGCGAATGTGGCCCTGATCCTGCTGCTGGCAAATCATGTAGGCGACCTCGCGGTGTTGCAGCAGGCGATGGATATTGCGCGTGCTGATGCACAGCAGGTATAGCGATTAATCCGGATCAGTTAGCAACCTGTGGAACAACTGCGGGGCGCTAATTCATTTATCCCGCTTGGTAGCAATCAGAGGCTTCACATCCGGGGCGCGCAACCGGGGACGGTCTGCTTCGACAACGGTGAGTGGATGCACTTCCTGCATGGTCGCAAGACAGCGCTTCGTCAGATCCTGATACGTCAGCGTCCCTTCAAGCTTCCAGGCGATTTCTTCATCGCTCAGATCGCGGATCACCTTCGCCGGCACACCGGCAACCAGAGAGCGGGGTGGAATCTTCATGCCGGCACGCACGAAGGCGCTGGCCGCGACAATCGCTTTCTCACCGATTTCCGCCTCGTCCATCACGACCGCATTCATGCCGACCAGGGCATCGCGTCGCACCATGCAGCTATGCAGGACCGCACCATGGCCGATGTGGCCGTTTTCTTCGACAACGGTGTCCGCCGATGGGAAGCCATGGACCACGCAGGTATCCTGAACATTGGCACCCCGGTGCAGGACAATCCGGCCGAAATCGCCACGCAATGACGCGCAAGGGCCGATATAGCAGTCGGGTCCGACAATGACGTCACCGATCAGTACGGCGCTAGGGTGAACATACGCGGTCGGATCGACCACTGGCACGACGCCTTCAATGGCATAGCATGGCATGCTGGGCTCCTGTAGATGCTGCGCTTGGTGAATGGACTGGCTAGGGCATGTCGTTGCCCGCCTTGCAATTTAAACGAGTTTCAATATAATTTAGTCCGACCGGTCGGTCAAGAATGTAAACGGGAAACGCGCGGCAGAAATCGTGAGCGCGAACCCGAATGTCTGGAGTCCGCCCGGTTATTTGCAAATCAACAAGGACTATGCATGGCCAGAGGACGCGCGCCGGGATATGACAGCCAAAGGGAAACGATACTCGCACGCGCGGCGGAGTTGTTTGCCATGCGGGGCTATGCCGGGACCTCGATGAATGAGGTGGCCGAAGCCTGCGGATTATCGAAGCCGGCGCTGTATCACTATTTCAAGGACAAGTATGCGTTGCTCGTCAATATCGCTGAAGGCCATGTGTTGCGGTTGGAAGCGGTGGTCGATGAAGTCCTCGACCAACAATTGCCCGCACAAGAGCATCTCGGTCAGCTGATTCGCTGCTTTGTCGAAGAGTACGCGGACGCGCAGCACGCCCACCGCGTGCTGACCGAAGACATCCGTTTTCTCAACGACGACGATCGGGAACGCATTCTTGAACGCGAACGCCGCGTGGTGTCGGCGTTTTCAAAAGTGATTCGCCAGATCCGGCCCGAGATTGATGATGCACGCATGGCCACGCCACTGACCATGCTGTTATTCGGCATGATCAACTGGATGTTTACCTGGCTGAAGCCGGATGGCGAACTAACCTATGAGGCAATGGCGACGGTCGTCGCCGATCTTTTCTTCGGCGGCATTCCCGCAGTCAGATTGCCGATCCAACCGATCCAACCTTAGGCTTTTTATTTGGCGCGGGTAAGTATGCGCGCCCGTTTCCACACGTAATCAGGAGAGTTCACATGAGCGCCGTACCCACCTTGCAAAGCTTTATCGGCGGCCGTTGGTTCGGCGCCGAAGCCGGTCAGATGCTGGCCAGCGCCATCGACGGTCGCGCCGTCGCGAATACGCACGCAGACCGGATCGATTTCGGTGAAGCGGTCGCCTACGCCCGCCGTGGCGGAAAGGCATTGATCGCAATGGATTTCCAGGAACGCGCCGCGCGACTCAAAGCGCTCGCCGCCTATCTCGCAGAACGCAAGGAACAACTCTACGCAATCTCTCACCATACCGGCGCGACCCGCGCGGATAGCTGGATCGACATCGAAGGTGGCACCGGTACTTTGTTCGCCTATGCGAGCATGGGGTCGAACGAACTCCCATCCGGTAACATCATTCACGAAGGCCCACCGGTGCAGCTCGGCAAGCAAGGCAAGTTTTTCGGTTCACACATACTTGTTCCACGCGGCGGCGTTGCCATCCATATCAACGCGTTCAATTTCCCGGTGTGGGGTCTGCTCGAAAAGTTTGCCCCGACTTTCCTTGCCGGCATGCCTTGTATCGCCAAGCCGGCGACGGCGACCAGCTACCTGACCGAGGCGATGGTGCGCATGGTGCACGAGTCCGGCATTCTTCCGGATGGCGCGCTGCAACTGGTGATCGGCGGCACCGGCGACCTGCTCGACCGGCTTGACGGTTTTGATGTGGTCACATTCACAGGCTCGGCCGACACGGCTGCCAAATTACGTGCGCATCCCAATCTGCTGCAGAAAGGCATTCCGTTTAATGCGGAAGCCGACTCGCTCAACTGTGCAATTCTGGCGCCGGATGTTACACCCGACGACGAGGAGTTTGACCTTTTCGTGAAGGAAGTGGCGCGCGAAATGACCATCAAGGCAGGGCAGAAGTGCACCGCGATACGTCGTGCAATTGTTCCGCGTCAGCATCTCGATGCAGTGGCACAACGCTTGCGCGAGCGCCTGGCAAAGACGGTCATCGGCGACCCGTCGCGAGAGGGCGTCAAGATGGGGGCACTTGCTTCGAAGGCGCAGCAGTCTGACGTTGCCGAACGTGTTGCCATGCTTGCGCAAGGCAATGAAGTCGTGTTCGGTGAGCGAGATGGTTTTTCGCCAGTCGGTGATGGCGTCGAGCGCGGCGCTTTCTTTGCGCCCACATTGCTGCTCTGCCGTGACGGCATGCGTGATGAGCGCGTACATGACATCGAAGCCTTCGGCCCGGTCAGCACGCTGATGCCTTACGAAGACATCGACGAGGCGCTTGCGCTGGCAGCAAAAGGAAAGGGAAGCCTGGTCGGCACGCTGGTTACGCGCGACCCGAAAATCGCGGCGAAAATGATTCCGGTGGCGGCCATGCAGCATGGCCGTATGCTGGTGCTGGATCGCGAAGCCGCGGTCGAGTCAACCGGTCACGGATCACCGCTGCCCATGCTCAAGCACGGCGGCCCGGGGCGCGCCGGTGGTGGCGAAGAACTGGGCGGTATCCGCGCGGTCAAGCATTACCTGCAGCGCAGCGCAATCCAGGGCTCCCCGACAATGGTCGCCGCGGTGACCGGCGAGTACTTGCGCGGTGCGGCCGTCAATGAATCCGAGATTCATCCTTTCCGACGTTATTTCGATGACTTGCAGGTCGGCGACTCGCTGTTGACCCATCGCCGCACGGTGACCGAAGCGGACATCGTCAACTTCGGCGGCATTTCTGGCGACTACTTCTACATGCACTTCGATGAAATCGCGGCAAAGGAAACGCAGTTCGGCAAGCGCATCGCCCATGGTTACTTTGTCTTGTCCGCCGCCGCGGGCCTGTTCGTCTCGCCGGCCCCCGGACCGGTTCTGGCGAACTACGGCCTCGATACGCTGCGCTTCGTCAAGCCTGTCGGGATAGGTGACACGATACAGGCCCGCCTCACCGCGAAACGCAAGATCGACCGGCGCAAGAAGGATGCGAAAGGCGTGGGGCAGGGTGTCGTCGCATGGGATGTTGCCGTGACCAATCAGGATGGTGAGCTTGTCGCGAGCTACGACATCCTGACGCTCGTCGCCAAGCGTTCGTAAAGTTAATACCCACTCGTCGTCAATAGCCCGCTATTGACTCCTCCTGCGCCTTGCCAGTCAAAAAAATCCATCAATCTCATTTGTCACGTTACAGGTTGGGATTGGTATAAGTTGTCATAAACATTCAATCAAACTGCGAGCGAACGTGACTCAGTCACATTCGCTCGCAGGCTCCCCACTCCCGACCCGCGGCACCGCTGCTACTTTCAGCACACCAATTATTTACTCTTTGGTAAATCGCTCTAGTGCATGCCAAAAATACTCGGACAGAACATGAGCTTGGATTTTTGTTCTGATACTCCATATAAATACAATTTTCGAGATGTAAAACATCAGCAATGGGCCGGGGATGCCAACTATTGCGGCATTGTAAAAGCCGCGACGCCTGCATAACAATTAATTGATCCAGCCCGTTTGATGCGACCGGTAAGAACCATCCGATAGATGAAACTTACGGAATCCTGATTAGATCAATCTTACACAAGCTGAGCGCCTATACTGCCTATGTTGGGCGTTCGAATAGGCATGTACCGTACCCGGTAACTGTTTTCATTTTCAAATGAAGTGATGGGGGGAGCATTTATTCAAGGTAACAAAATGAATTGATCACGCCCAGTGGCCACATGACTTCCGAGTGACAGGCTATGAAAATCGCACAGGTAGCACCGCTTATCGAGAGCGTTCCACCCAAAAAGTATGGCGGCACTGAACGCATAGTCTCCTATCTAACCGAAGAGCTTGTCCGGTGCGGGCATGACGTTACGTTATTTGCCTCAGGCGATTCGATTACCACGGCAAAGCTTGTACCAGCCATTCCAAAAAATATACGTGAAAATCTGAACCCCGAGGCATGGGTGGGCTATCACACGATACAAATGGACATGGTTTCAGAGCTGGCCGACCGCTTCGACGTGATTCATTTCCACACGGATTACCTGCATTTCCCGATCGCTCGCCTTTGTCGTGTTCCTTATCTCACCACGATGCATGGACGCCTTGACTTGCCAGAACTGACGTGGATATTCAAGCGTTTTGCCGACACGCCCTTGGTATCCATTTCCGCGAGCCAGCGGGTGCCCTTGCCTTGGGCGAACTTTGTTAATACGGTATATCACGGCCTGCCACCCGATTTGTATTCATACGGACCTGGGGACGGAGGCTATTTTCTTTTTTTAGGGCGCATTTCACCCGAAAAGCGCCCGGACCGGGCGATCTCCATTGCGCGGCAGTGTGGTGTGCCGCTTTACATCGCAGCAAAGGTGGACAGGGCCGACCAGGGATATTTTAATCATGTCATCAAACCGCTTCTGGATTGCCCGTTGGTCACTTATTTAGGCGAAGTTGGAGATGGGGAAAAACAGGCCTTGTTGCAAAAAGCGCGTGCTCTGCTATTCCCGATCGACTGGCCCGAACCATTCGGCCTTGTCCTGATCGAGGCACTTGCTTGTGGTACACCGGTGGTGGCCTATCGGCGTGGATCGACACCTGAGGTGTTGGAGCATGGCATTACCGGCTTCCTGGTCAGTGACGAAAACGAGGCGATCGAAGCTGCCCGAAACATTCACCTGATAGACAGGAAGCAATGCAGGGAATCATTCGAGCGCCGGTTTACCGTTTCGCAGATGGCTTCAGGGTATCTGCAGGCGTATAGGCAAGTGATGGTGATGCATGACTGCAGGCGCGACTTATTTCCGATCGCACCCAGGCGTGCCAAGTTGAACGAGGGAACTTCGAGAATCAGCACCGGCGGACTTTGATGAGATGTGCAAAGGTTGGACCCGGAGCAGGTGCAGCTGTGAAACAGGCCGAATTTTTAACTATGAATATTTTGGACATCGCCTGACGGCGTAGACGTGACGTCGACCACTCCAGGCGATTTACGCAATTTGGGCGTTGCTTTAACCAACAGAGGAACATACAGATCGCGGCTCAGTCCACTCCAGTGATCATCACTGTCTGCCGCATCACGGACTTGCGGAACAACATCGACTTCTGCGAAATGGAAGTCATCCGCCTGGATAACGGCAACAAAAAGGTATGGTGCGAGAGAAGAGGTGAATGGTCTTGGCTGCGAGTCGCAGCAGATCGGCACTGTAAGGTGAGTGGAGAATCCAATGGTTGAGAAAATCCGTCTTGGCGAGCAATGGTACATTCTCGCAACGTCTTCGTCGCCCGATGAAAGGCGACGCGTCCTCAAGGAAAACGACACCTTCGCCATGTTCGATCGTTTCGGCGACATTCAGCCGATCGGGGTGAGCGAGGAAGGCATTTATCGTGGTGATACCTGCTTTCTTTCGCAACAGGAATTGTTGATCGAGGGCGTGCGGCCGCTGTTTCTGAATTCGACAGTCCGTGACGACAATGGGCTGTTGACTGTAGAACTGATGAATCCCGATTTGCATCCTGAAGGGAAGAATTCTGTTCCGAAAGGCACGCTGCATGTGTTCCGGGCAAAATTGTTGTGGAACGACGTGTGCCAGGAGCATATACGTGTCGCGAATTTTGGACTCGATCCAGTCGAGATCACGCTATCTATCGAGTTCGGTGCAAGCTATGCCGATATTTTCGAGGTGCGGGGGTTCCGGCGCAATCGTCGTGGCGACACCCTTGCTCCAAAGTCGACGGATCGCGAACTGCTCCTTGGATACCGCGGTCTCGACGGAACCGTGCGCAAGACGCGCATTAACTTCGATCCGCCACCGCAGAAACTTTCATCATCACGTGCGGACTATAAGTTGCATCTTCTTCCCAAGGAAGAAACCCATCTGTACTTCAGTATCGGCTGTGAAGTTGGTAACGAGATGACGCCTGCCCCAGTCGACTATTTTTCGGCCTTCACAAAAAATAATGAGGCCATGGCCGAACGCTTGACCAATCACTGCAGGATTTCGACGTCCAACGACCGATTTAACCAATGGCTTGATCGCTCCACCGCCGATCTGGTGATGTTGACAACCGTAATGAAGGACGGCACCTATCCCTATGCCGGTTTGCCCTGGTATTCAACGACCTTCGGCCGCGATGGGATCCTGACGGCATATGAATACCTGTGGCTGGATCCTGGCATGGCAAGAGGAGTACTCACCTTTCTGGCCTCAACGCAAGCCGCGGAATTTGATCCCGCGCGCGACGCGGAGCCGGGAAAGATTCTTCACGAAGCGCGCAACGGCGAATTGGCCGAGCTCAATGAAATTCCGTTCGGCCGGTATTACGGAAGCGTGGATGCCACGCCACTCTTCGTGGGTCTGGCCGGCGCCTACTACGAGCGCACTGGAGATCTCGAATTCATTCGTGGCATCTGGGACAACATTCTGCGCGCGCTGCACTGGATCGACAACTACGGCGACCGTGACGGTGACGGGTTTGTCGAATATGCGCGCTACACCGAAGCAGGTCTTGCGCAGCAGGGTTGGAAGGATTCCCAGGACTCGGTCTTTCATCGCGATGGCCGATTTGCTGAAGCGCCGATTGCATTATGCGAAGTACAGGGTTATGTTTATGACGCGAGATTGCAGGCGGCGCGCCTCGCGGGTCTGTTAGGCGACGATGCATTGAAGCAGGATCAGGAACGTGCGGCGCAGGCGCTGAAAAAGCATTTCAACGACGCGTTCTGGTGCGAAGAAATCAATATGTACGCACTCGCTCTCGACGGTAAGAAACAGCAATGCGCTGTACCCTCATCCAATGCCGGTCATGCGCTCTGGTCAGGTATTGCTACGCCGGAGCGCGCAGCCCGGGTAGCGGCTCAACTGGTCAGTGAAAAATTTTTCTGTGGCTGGGGCGTGCGCACCATTCCGACCGGCGAAGCACGCTATAACCCAATGGCCTATCACAATGGCTCGGTATGGCCGCACGACAATGCGATCATTGCCAGCGGCATGGCGCGCTATGGACTGACCGGCAATGCCATGCAAGTATTTGCGGGTTTATGGGACACCATTCAGTACATGGATCAGTACCGCATGCCGGAGCTCTTCTGCGGCTTTTCAAAGCGCCCGGACGAGGGGCCCACGCTGTACCCAGTCGCTTGTTCTCCGCAGGCGTGGGCGGCGGCAAGCGTGTTCTACCTGCTGCAAGCCTGTCTGGGCCTGTCGTTTGACAGCGCGAAATCTGAAATACGCTTCCGCCATCCAAAGCTGCCACCATTCCTCGAATCCGCCACGATTGATCGCCTTGCCGTTGGCGACGCCGTCGTTGACCTGCAGCTTCAGCGCTATACGAATAACGTAGGCATCAATATCATGCGCCGGTCCGGCAATGTAGAAGTCGTCTCTGTTGCCTAGAGCACCTGGAGCAGATTTCGAACTGGTGTTTGGAGCAGCGATTCGATTCGACGTGCTGGGTGTAGCCAGAGGCACCTTTTGTATCAAGCGAGACCACCGAAGCGTTGATAGAAATAGGGAGCTGCCTCCGGCGCAACTTCATCTTCGCGTCGCAAAATCTCAGTGATATAGGCCTCCGCCTCGGCATGCGTCGCTGCATAGAGTCGATGGCATAACTCGTAAGCGGTTTTTCCTGGCCAACTATCCGGCAGCAACTGTAGCGGCAACTGCGGATCGTGCAACTGCACCCGGCGAAACTCGTGAATCAGCAGCGTACGCAGGATGAATGCCTGTTCGTTATCGAGCAGGCGTTTGGTATCCAGCAGTTCTTCCAGACCGGCGAAGCATTGGATGAAGTGCTCATAATTTTTGACAATGTTGCCGAGTTCCCAGCACTGGCCCACCAGATCGCTGAGCGGTTTTGCAAAGGGCAGCCCGGATTCCTGGGCGTGGCAGACAAATACATTTCCTTCGACGCCGACGCGCGCCAGGATTTCCTTTACGGTATCAGGCTCCGCCGCCGGGTGGCCAAACACCGATGGTGCGATCGTGCCGAAACCTTCCCACACCAACTCCTTCCGCAAACCGGAACGCTGCTCCGCAGTAATGGCGCCGGACGTGGCAAACAGCAAGGTCCACTTGCCATCCCATGGTCGATAAGACGGCGTATAAACGCGCTGATACGCACGCTCGAAGCGGCGTGCCGCAGATTGCTTGAGGGCATATTGACTACGACGCCCTTCGCGCTGCGCCTCCAGCCATCCTTCCTCGGCAAGACGGAAGACACTGGTCCTGACCAGGCGGTCGCTGATACCGAAAGGCGCCAGCAATTCAATCAGGCTGCCTAACCATACCTGGCCACCGTGGGGCGTGATGACATCGCCAAACAAGGTCATTACCATGGATTTTGCTCGCGGAGGATTGTCCGCCATGTAATGGTCAATCCATTTTCTGATCGCCGGATTTTTTGTTGTTGGCATAGGTAAAGCCGGTCAATGGTAATTATGTGGATGAAGAGGATGTTCGATGCGAACAGGAAATATGTGGTCTTTCATGCAATGTTACCTCAAGATGCGATACAAGAATTTAATATGATACGAGAAAAGCTATTTACATTAATATTTACGTATCATATTATGAAAGAATCCAAGAGGCTGCGGCAAACCTGCGCGGCTTCAACCATGCGGCGTAGCCAACTTCGGCCAGGCCGCATAGCGATGAGAGGGTTTAACCATGTATGCACAGCTGGTCGACACCGGAAGCAAAAAGCTCCGCTCCATGGAGGAGTTGGGACCCGAGGAACGCGCATTTCAGGAACGCATCGATGAAGGCATAAAGATTGAAGCCAAGGACTGGATGCCTGAAGCGTACCGCAAGACCCTGATACGACAGATTTCGCAACATGCCCACTCGGAGATTGTCGGCCAGTTACCGGAAGGTAATTGGGTTACGCGCGCACCGACACTCAAGCGCAAGTCCATCCTCCTGGCAAAGATTCAGGACGAAGCCGGCCACGGACTTTACCTCTACAGTGCGGCAGAGACACTTGGTGTTTCGCGTGACCAGTTACTTGCAGATTTGCATTCAGGCAAAGCCAAGTATTCGAGCATTTTTAATTATCCGACGCTAAGCTGGGCTGACATGGGCGCCATTGGCTGGCTGGTCGACGGTTCGGCGATCATCAACCAGATTCCGTTGTGCCGCTGCTCTTACGGTCCTTATGCACGCGCGATGATTCGCGTCTGCAAGGAAGAATCTTTCCATGCGCGCCAGGGTTACGACATCATGCTGTCGCTGTGCCGTGGCACGCCAGAGCAAAAACAGATGGCGCAGGATGCGCTCAACCGCTGGTGGTGGCCATCGCTGATGATGTTCGGTCCTTCGGATGCGGAATCCGTCAATAGCGCACAGTCGTCCGCGTGGCGCATCAAGCTGTTTTCCAACGATGAACTGCGCCAGAAGATGGTGGATCAGACCGTGCCGCAGGCGGAGTACCTCGGCCTGACCGTCCCCGACCCTGACCTGAAATGGAACGAAGAACGCGGGCATTACGATTTTGGCGAGATCGACTGGGAAGAGTTTTACAACGTACTGAAAGGCAATGGACCGTGCAACCGTGAACGCCTGCGTACCCGCGTCAAGGCGTACGAGGATGGCGCATGGTTTCGTGACGGACTGGTTGCGCATGCCGAGAAGCAGGCGCAACGTAAAACCAAGGCTGCCTGAATCATCGCGTGATTGGAGAATGACATGAGCAAGGAATGGCCCCTCTGGGAAGTGTTTATCCGCAGCCAGCACGGACTGGCGCACAAGCACGTGGGCAGCCTACATGCCCCCGACGCCGAGATGGCGGTTAACAATGCGCGCGACGTCTACACCCGGCGCAACGAAGGCGTCAGCATCTGGGTCGTGAAAGCGGCCGACATCACCGCCAGCAGTCCGGGCGATAAGGAAGCCCTGTTCGAACCGGCGAACAACAAGGTGTATCGTCACCCGACGTTCTTCCCCATGCCGGAAGAAGTGAAGAACCTGTAATTCATTCATCAAGGCGTCACGTATTACGGCGGCGAACGGAGACAGTATGTCCGATCAAAAATTCATGTATGTGCTGCGCCTGGCTGATAACGCTATGGTATTGAGTCAGCGACTGTGCGAATGGTGCGGCAAGGGGCCAGCGCTCGAAGAAGATATGGCGTTAAGCAATGTCGGACTGGACCTGATCGGGCAGGCGCGCTTCTGGTACACCTATGCGGGCGAACTGGAAGGCAAGGGCCGTGACGAAGATGCCATCGCATTCCTGCGTGACGCGCATGATTACCGCAACCTGTTGCTGCTTGAACAGCCCAATGGCAGCTATGCCGATACGCTGGCGCGGCAGTTTTATTTCGATGCCTGGCATTTCCTGCTGCTGCAGCAATTGACACACTCGACCGATGAGCGGATTGCCGGCATTGCCGAAAAATCGCTGAAGGAAGTCAGCTATCACGCACGCCGCAGCGCCGATCTGGTCGTTCGCCTTGGCGACGGCAGCGAAAGGAGTCATGCCATGATGCAGACGGCGCTCGATGAATTGTGGATGTACACCGGCGAAATGTTCCGTGCCGATGCAGTGGATGACGCCATGGCGGCACAAGGTGTGGGACCCGATCCGGCCAGCCTGCGCGAGCCCTGGCTGAACCACATGCGGGATATTTTCTCGGAAGCGACACTCAAGATGCCGCCTGCTGACGCGTGGATGCAAAAGGGTGGGAAGCAGGGCGTACATACCGAACACCTGGGCTACCTTCTCGCTGAAATGCAGTTCCTGCAACGCGCCTATCCGGGTGCATCATGGTAAGCGCTTCGCCTGCTGCCGTCGAAGAGGTATGGCACTGGCTGTCCGAAGTGCCCGATCCGGAAATTCCCGTCATTTCGGTGGTCGATCTCGGCATCGTTCGCAATGTCGCCTGGACTGCCGACGAGGAATGCGTCGTGACGCTTACGCCGACCTACAGCGGATGCCCCGCCATGCGAGTCATCTCCGACTCCATCGGCGAAGCCCTGTCCAACCACGGTATCACACGCTTTCGCGTCGAGTCGCAGTTGTCGCCGCCATGGACAACCGACTGGATGAGCGAGAGCGGCAAGCAAAAGCTCAAGGCATATGGCATTGCTCCGCCGGTTCACCAGGCGGTCAATGAGCGGGTCATAGACATCAGCAGCCTCAGCCGCCGGAACAAGGTGGAATTGCAGGTGACATGTCCGAACTGCGGCTCGGCGCATACGCGGCTGAGCAGCCAGTTCGGATCGACACCCTGCAAGGCCTTGTATCGCTGCGAGGATTGCCTGGAGCCTTTCGATTATTTCAAGAGTCACTGAGCCACTGAAGTTCTGACGCACGCCGGAAACGCATACTGCAGCGCAGGGTGCATGGACCGCGTCCGAACTGGAATGCCGAATGTGCCGTCACGCTGCACGATAAAGCAGCTAGTCGTTGATCGCTGGAAATGGGAGCAGTTAGTCATGAGCAAGTTTCACCCGCTGACCGTAGCAGACGTGCGCAAGGAAGCGCGCGACACCCTAGTCGTGACCTTCGCAGTGCCGGACGAACTCAAGGAGTCGTACAAGTATTCGCAAGGGCAGCACCTGACGCTACGGGCGGGCATCAACGGCGAGGATGTGCGACGGTCCTATTCGATCTGTTCCGCCGTGCAGGACGATAGCCTTCGGATTGCGATCAAGCGTACTTCCAATGGCCAGTTCTCAACATGGGCAAACGAGGCGCTGCAGCCCGGCATGGTGATCGATGTAATGCCGCCGATGGGGCATTTTCAAGCGCCGCTGTCCGCTGATAATCGCAAGCACTACCTGGCTTTCGCGGCCGGTAGCGGCATTACGCCCATCCTTTCCATCATCAAGACGACGCTGCTTGCCGAACCGCTGAGTCGCTTTACCTTGTTTTACGGAAATCGAGCGTCGTCGACAGTGATTTTCCGTGATGAGCTTTCCGACCTGAAGGATCGCTTTCTGGATCGCTTCAAGCTTGTCTATGTGATGAGTCGCGAGCAGCAGGACATCGAACTGTTCAATGGTCGCATCAACAAGGAAAAATGCAGCCGCTTTTTCCAAAGCTGGATTGCACTCGATGATGTCGACATGGCCTTTATCTGCGGGCCGGAACAGATGATGCACGAAGTGTCAGAAGCCTTGCAGGAACACGGCCTGTCCAAAGATAAAATCAAGATCGAAATGTTTGCGGCCAGCGTGCCGAAGCGGCAGCACGTACCTCACGCCCAGCCGCTTCCAGGCAGTCACGATTGCGAAGTTACACTGCTTATCGACGGCAATCAGGTCAGCTTCACAATGGAAAAGGATAAGGAATCGGTGCTCGATGCCGCACTGAAGCAGGGTATCGATATGCGTTATTCTTGCAAGGCCGGGGTCTGCTCGACCTGCCGCTGCAAACTGGTCGATGGAAAGGTCGACATGGATGCCAACTATGCCCTCGAAGATTATGAGGTGGCACGTGGCTTCGTGCTCTCCTGCCAGAGTTTTCCGGTCAGCGACAAGGTTGTCATGGACTTCGATCAGGATCACTGAATACTGGATCTGTTGATCCCGTTGAATCGGAAATCAGGCCGACACCGACTGACAAAATCACGCAATAATAACCATCATCTTTCTGGAGCAGACAATGGCATTCCAACATATCCTGTTCAGCGTCAGCGAAGGCGTCGCGAAGCTGACTTTCAACCGTCCGGACAAGCTCAATAGCTTCACGACCGCCATGCACGTTGAAGTGCGCGAGGCACTGGAACAGGCCAAGTCTGACCCGTCAGTGCGCGTCCTTGTCGTGACCGGGGCCGGCCGCGGCTTCTGTGCCGGCCAGGACCTGAGCGATCGCACCGTCGCGCCTGGTCAGGAGGCGGTAGACCTTGGTGAGTCCATCCAAAAATATTACGGCCCACTGGTGCTGACGCTGCGCAGCCTGCCGGTGCCGGTGATCTGCGCCGTCAATGGGGTCGCCGCAGGGGCGGGTGCGAACCTCGCATTGGCCGCCGATATCGTGATTGCCGGCAGGTCGGCCTCGTTTGTTGAAGCGTTTTGCCGTCTTGGATTAATCCCCGACACCGGCGGCACCTACTTCCTGCCACGCCTTGTCGGTACTGCGCGTGCAATGGGACTGGCAATGCTGGGTGACAAGCTGAGCGCCGAGCAGGCCGAAAACTGGGGCCTTATCTGGAAATGCGTCGACGATGACCAGCTTGTCTCCGAAACCGACAAACTCGCCAAGCACTTCGCCTCGGCGCCAACGCTGGGCCTGGCGCGCACCAAGCAGGCCATCTATGCGAGCCCGGCGAACACACTTCCTCAGCAACTCGACCTCGAACGTGATTTCATGCGTGAACTCGGACGCAGCGAAGATTATCGCGAAGGCGTCAATGCTTTCATTGAAAAGCGTGCGCCCAAATTCAAGGGAAAGTGACAGCGGCACCTCAACAATCTGACACACAGGAGAGCTGGTCCATGCACGAAGCTGATCAGGCAAGTCCCGCACAGGCAGTGGCGGTAGCCACATCGGCCGCGATGTACGAACGTGATGAGGCGACAAAATCGCTTGGCATGCAAATCGTCGGCATCGGCCCGGGTTATGCACGCCTCAGCATGCCTATCCGACGTGACATGCTGAACGGGCATAAGACCTGTCACGGTGGCTTCATTTTTGCGCTGGCGGATAGCGCGTTCGCGTTTTCCTGTAACAGCTATAACCTCAATACGGTGGCGGCCGGATGTTCGATCGAATACCTCGCCCCCGGACGCGAAGGCGACGTGCTTACCGCTGAAGCGGTTGAGCAGGCACGCTCCGGAAAGTCGGGTGTGTACGACGTCATCGTGACCAACCAGAACGGCGAGCGCATCGCACTGTTCCGCGGCAAATCGCACCAGATCAAAGGCGAAGTGGTAGAAGGCCTGGTCCAACGGCAGACCTGAGAGTCGCGGTGTTAGAGATTCATCGAGATACGGAAAAACAGAATACAAGGAGACAGCCATGCCACAGCGCAATCCGACAGACAATGACCTTGACCCGATAGAGCGCGCCACCAAGGACGAACTTCAGGCGTTGCAGCTCGAGCGCATGAAATGGACGCTCCGTCACGCATACGACAATGTGCCGCATTACCGAGCATCGTTCGACGCGGTGGGGGTACATCCGGACGACTTGAAAACCTTGGGCGACCTTGCGAAGTTTCCGTTCACAACCAAGAAGGATTTGCGAGACAACTATCCTTTTGGCATGTTCGCCGTGCCACGGGAAAAAGTTGTCCGTGTCCATGCATCCAGCGGTACCACCGGCAAGCCGACCGTCGTCGGCTATACGCAGAAGGACATTGGTACCTGGGCCGATGTCGTCGCCAGGTCGATCCGTGCAGCGGGCGGCCGTGCCGGCGACATCGTGCATGTCGCCTATGGTTACGGGTTGTTTACCGGTGGCCTGGGAGCGCACTATGGCGCCGAGCGTCTTGGATGCACGGTGATTCCCATGTCCGGCGGGCAGACTGAAAAGCAGGTGCAGCTGATCCAGGATTTCAAGCCGGATATCATCATGGTGACGCCGTCGTACATGCTGAATATCGTTGAAGAGTTTCAGCGGCAAGGTCTGGATCCGGCGAAGAATTCGCTGCAGGTCGGCATCTTCGGGGCGGAGCCATGGACTGACGCAATGCGTACGGAAATCGAACAGCGCGCCGGCATCGACGCTGTGGATATCTATGGCCTGTCTGAGGTGATGGGTCCGGGCGTAGCGAGTGAATGTATAGAAAGCAAGGACGGCCCGGTAATCTGGGAAGATCACTTCTATCCTGAAATCATCAATCCCGACACGGGTGAAGTGGTTGCCGACGGTGAAGAGGGCGAGCTGGTGTTCACCTCGCTGACCAAAGAAGCCTTGCCTATCATTCGCTACCGGACGCGCGACCTGACGCGCCTGTTGCCACCAAGTTCGCGGTCGATGCGCCGTATTGCCAAGATTACCGGCCGCTCGGACGACATGCTGATTATTCGCGGCGTCAATGTCTTTCCATCGCAGATCGAAGAACTGATCCTCAAGCAGTCCAAACTCGCACCGCAATACCAGCTTGTCCTGACGCGCGACGGGCATCTTGACAAACTGGAAGTGCTGAGCGAGTTGCGTCCCGAAATGTCAGGCCGGTTGTCGGCCAATGAGGTCGACGCTGTCGCACGCGACTTGCAACACCAGATCAAGACCTATGTCGGCGTAACGACCGATGTTCGGGTGCTGAATTCAGAGGCGATCGAGCGCACGGCGACCGGCAAGGCGCGACGCGTCGTCGATAAGCGCGCAAAGCTGTAAGGTTAACGGCGGCTTGCTGCCAGCGCAGAGAACGCACATCTCCATGCGTTCTCTGCACTTCCTGCACCCCTTTCTCCGGAGCGCAGAGTCCCTACGCCTGAATGCCATATCCATTTGCGTTATGATCGCAAACTCCGTCACTACGATATGGAAAGATATGGCTCAGAACAATTCAAGAAATGCCCGTAAAATTCTGCTCGCTGCCATGATTGCAGCAACTGCCGCGGTTACCGCACTCCTGCCCGCGACGGCATCAGCGGCCCCTCCCGCCAGGCAAACCACCCAGGTGCCCGGCTATTACCGCCTGAATGTTGGAGACATTGAAGTTACCGCCCTGTATGACGGTTACGTTGCGCTCGACACTAAGCTTCTCAAGGGTGCCAGCGCCAACGATATACAGCAGTTAATTGGCAGGATGTTCATCGCGTCGTCCAAAGGGGTGCAAACGGCAGTCAACGCATTCCTGATCAATACCGGCAAGAACCTGATTCTGATCGACACCGGGGCTGCGAAATGCTTCGGCCCGACACTAGGTGTGATTGGCGACAATCTCCGGGCGGCGGGATACGAGCCTGCACAAATCGATTCCGTATTGCTGACGCATCTGCATGGAGACCACGCTTGCGGTCTCGTCGCCGCAGATGGCAAGCCGGCGTTCCCCAATGCGACTGTCTACGTGTCGCGAGATGAGGCCGGATTCTGGCTCAACAAGGATATTGCCGCCAAGGCGCCGAAGGAAGCGCAAGGTTTTTTCAAGATGGCCGACGACTCGGTTGCACCTTACGCGCGTGACGGCAAGCTCAAGCAGTTCGCTGCCGGCGACAAGCTGATGGAAGGCGTTGTATCGGTGCCCACGCCAGGGCATACACCCGGCCACGCGGGCTATATGTTTTCGTCAGGCGACCAGCAACTGCTGGTGTGGGGTGACATCGTGCATAGCCATGCCGTACAGTTCGCGCGCCCTGAAGTGGCGATCGAGTTTGACGTCGACAACAAGAAGGCAATCGCAACTCGCAAGAAGGTGTTTGCGGACGCGGCCAAGAATAAGCTCTGGATCGCCGGGGCCCATCTTCCCTTTCCGGGGATAGGTCACGTACGTGCGGAAAAGAAAGGGTACGCCTGGGTGCCGCTGGAATACTCGCCCGTGATTTCGAAGTAAGTCCTGGGAGATTGCGTAGCAAAGCGCGTCATTGAAACTGGACCGGCTGGCTGCGCAATCCCCTTGTGACTCTATTTTTTTACATCGAAAGCCTCCCCGGTTTCGAAAAAATTTCCGCCGGCGATGTAATGAATGCTGCGAGGGCTACCTTCATCGAATGACCAATGTCCTTCGACGAAGGCTGCCGGATCGGCCCATGCAGCAATCACTTCGGCAAGGAAAAGATCGTAGCGTTCCTGGATATGCGGCTCCGGGATGACTCGGCATTCAAGCCAGCCAAGACAGCCATTGATAAGTGGTGCGCCAATTTTCTCGGCAGAGAATGCGGTAATGCCATATTCGTCGAACTTGTTCACCTCACGCCCCGACCGCGAGCCGACCGCCAAGGTTTGCTGGGCCAACTCCCTTGACGGCACATTCAGTGCGAACTCTCCAGATCCTTCCACCAGACGGCGCGTCCATGTGTTGCGATCGATGACAACAGCCACCTTGGGCGGCGAAAAGTCGAGCGGCATCGACCAGGCAGCAGCCATGACATTGACCGCTCCGTCGTATGCGCTGCTGACTAATACAGTAGGACCATGATTAAGCAGCCGATAGGCTTTGGATAGTTCGACTGCAACGCGATGAGACATATCGGTTTCCTGTGTGTGATTCGTTTGATCGCCAGGGCATGCACGAAAGTTGCACTGCGACCTTCGTATTATGGACCTTTGAGGCCCCGGTTTCACGGAGGGGCATTCTGTCCGGCGCAGTGGACCGAAAGAAGATGCAGGCTTTGCATACGGCCTAAACCTTTTTCTTTTGTCTGAAATTACTCAAGTCATCGAGGATACAAGTTTTCATCGGCTGGTATATCAATATAAGAATGCCCTGCGCGCCCGCAATTGATGCATGTCCGGCACCAAGTGCATATCGCATGATTTGTCACAATTCCCCAGGCGACATGGATCATGGCAGCCCATGTCCATGCCCCCGATCATATGCATAAGGGAGGACCGCTCCCAAATTCAATCAGAACAAACAGGGGAAAGTAAATGTTGCGTGCAAGCGTAGTGCCGGTAGTTGTGTTGGGAGCTGCTTTGGGATTGACAGGATGTGGCGGCGGAAGCGGAGGGCCAGCCGCCGATGGGTTAAGCTCAACAGATACAGGTACCAGTGTCGCAAGCAGTCTTGGCACGAACGCGGGGGCGAGTACCGGTAACAGCACCGGCGGTAATTCAGGCACAACTACGGATACAAATGTAGCTCCAGGCGGCGGAACTGCAGATAGCGGAGGTGCTGGCACCAGCACTACTGCCGATACCGGCATCAGCAGTGGCAGCGGCTCCAATGGAGGAACCACCACGGGCGACGCAGCGTGTCCCGACTTAAGTCGCTGTGTAGACTTTACCGCACTGCGTATTGCGAAATACAAGGACAACAAGCGGGCGGCGGCTTCCTATACCTTCGATGACGGTTATGCGACCAGCACCGCCATCGGTTCCATCTTTGAAAAGGCCGGATTGCGCGCTACCTTTTACATCATCCCTGGCGTCATACCCGCCGATGGCTGGTCGATGTGGCAGGCACTGAGGGACAAGGGTCATGAAATCGGAAATCATTCCATGACCCATCCGGATTTTGTGAACACGGTGATGAGCGACCAGCAGCTCGACACGGAGATCAATGGTGCACAAAGGCTGATTGAGCAAAAGTTGGGCATCCGGCCGCAGACTTTCGCTTTTCCGTATCATCTCTATACCGATCGTGCATTGAAAGTCGCACAGCAGAACCACGTTGCTGTCCGTAAGATGAACCTGGGCGATCCAGGTTATCAGTTTGCTTTCTTTGACACGGATCACGGAACTGACCTCGCTGGCACCTTGGTTACAGTGAACCGTCAACTCGACGAAGTCGTTAAGGCGGGAGGATGGTTTGTCGCCGGAGGACATGGGATTGACGGCGACGGATGGAGCCCGGTCACGACCGAATTCCTGCAGAAACACCTGGCCTATGCGGCGCAGTATTCGTCTACGCTGTGGACAGACACGTTTGCCAACGTGTCGCGCTATAGGCTCTGCCGGGATACGGTCAAGGCGGAAGTGCTGCTTCAGTCGTCAACCCAGGCTTATGTGCGTCTGACCGGGACCTATGACCCAGCGGTATGCAATGCGCCTCTGACGGTTACGGTGCCTGTTTCGATTCCCTCTGGTGCCGCGCTGCACACTAAGACTGCTGACGGTACCGAGGTCCCGAACTGGGTGAGTGCGGGAACCGCCTTCTTCAACCTGCGTCCGGGTGACAAGATATCGCTGCAAGTTGTGCCAGCTACAAAATTTGCAAAGTAAACAAAACGGGGCGCATGCAGCGCCCCGTTTTAATGGGTGAACTCTATCAGGCTAAATTTATGCAACCAAGGGCTTGGTAATCCAGGCGTATGGCCAATTGCGATTTTGAATGCTTGGCGGCTTAATCGGTCAGGAAAAGGAGCGCTGCGAACACGCCACCGATCAGCAGCAAGGCTTTGGAAAATCCACTCATATTTTCCTTTTTCGTTGGCCACTGGCGATGGCGCACAGGCTGTGGCGGAGTCAGCGGAAAACCGCAGGCCGGGCAGACATGTGCGCTGGAAGCGGTTTTTGCTTTGCATTGGGGGCAGGATGCCTTTGCCATGGGAGCCTCTTGGTTTTCAGAATGACAATTAGACCGTAAACGTTCCAGCCGGTAAAGAACTGTCTGAGTTGCCTCGGTCAGTGCGGCGGCGTACGCGGAAAAGCTTTTTTCAACTGCACCATCATTACTCCATCAGCTAAATAAGCTGACGTATAGCCTTACCTCACTTAGTTGGCAGACAGCGCGTCCGCCGGTGTCTGGAGGACCTCAGGCGGAAGATTTTCATGCAACACCTCCAATATGACTTCACGCAATCGTGCAATCGCAGGCGTTATCGGTTTGTGTCCGTGACGGATCACCAGACCAATGCCAGGCAGCGTCGGCAACCGGCGTTCGATGCCAACGTTCGTCAGGCCCCGTGGCGCCGCTACGGCGCATCTGACTGTGACACCAATGCCGGCTTCCGCTGCTGCCCACAACCCTCCGAGGCTGGGGCTGGTCACCGCGATACGCCATTTGATACCGGCATCGTCCAGTGACTTGATGGCCGCCTGCCGGAATACGCAGGGTTGTTCCAGCAGTAGAAGCGGCAGCGGCTCATCCGGGGCGAGCGATAAATCCGGCCGACCTATCCACACCATGTCGAGTTCGGCGATTGGCTCCGCGCCTTCCGTTTTTTCATTGGAAAAGATCAGCGCGATATCGATTTCACCGCGATCCACCTGGACGGCCAGTGCGGAGTTGCGGTCCATGCGGATTTCGATGGCAACTTGGGGATGCGAGCGGGCAAACCTTGCCAATGTGGCGGGCAGCCAGGTGTTTTCAAAATCCACCGACATGCCGAAGCGTACACTGCCCATAACGGCCGAGCCACGCACTGCGGCGACCGTTTCCTCGTTGAGCTCCAGCATGCGCTGGGCATAATCATGCAGGGTTCTTCCCGCAGCGGTCAGGGTAAGCGAGCGACCCTGCTTTTCGAAAATTTCGACGTCCAGCTGCTCTTCCAGTTTTTTCATCTGCAGGCTTAACGCCGATTGCGAGCGGCCAATCTTGTCCGCGGCGCGCGCAAAGCTGCCCATGCTAATGCCGGTCACAAGCGTCCTCAGCAAATCCAGGTCCAACAGAAGTCTGCTCATATGTTTGCTCATATATGAGTAAATTTAAAGTATTTCTTTAAAACTTCGAATTTTACAAATGTATATTAGCTGCCTATAGTCCTCCTGTCACCCGATTATTCGAAAACGGAATCACATTGAAAAGGAGTAAATCATGCCATTCGTACGTATTTATTTGCCGCAAGGAAGTGCGCCGGAGATCAAGCGGCACGTGTCTGATGCAATTCACCAGGCTTTGGTCGAGACCTTCAAGGTTCCGGAGGACGATCGTTTTCAGGTCATCAGTGAGCATGGTCCGGATGACCTGGTCTGTACACCCGCTTATCTAGGTATTGCGCACTCGGCCCGGGTCGTCTTTGTACAGATCACCTGTAGTGAAGGCCGCAGCGTTCAGGCGAAAAAAGATCTTTTTCAGCACATGGCAGAACTGATCGCAATTAACGGAGCCTTTGCGATGGCCGACGTCATCATCAACCTGGTCGAGGTCAAAAAGGAAAACTGGTCGTTTGGCGACGGCATTGCGCAATACGCCTGAAAGCAGCTTCAAGAATATTTTTACCTTTTATTTTACGATGGAGATAACCATGAACACTAATCCTGCTTCTGATGCCACTTCCGATTCACATGCATTGCCTGTTGAAGATAAATGGCGCATCGCGAGGTGTGTCGTGCTCGTTTTAGTATGTTCGATAAGCGCAGCCTCGCTGTCTATCCACTGGCTCACACCGATTGTTTAGCAGGTCCCGTATCACCGCAGTCTTGAGGATCGCTTTATGACTGAAGGCGATCCTGGGGAGGCGATCTGGCGGATATAAGCCGGTCCAAGTAGGATACACTGGATCTCCTCCGCAAAAGACTTACCGTTTTTAAACGCATCTGCCATGAACGTCAACCTGCTTATCATTGACCCACAGAATGATTTCTGCGATATCCTGGGTGCCGCCCTGCCTGTTACGGGTGCCGATGAAGACATGAAACGACTTGCCGCTTTTATAGCGGGACATGGATCAGCACTGTCCTCCATCACGGTGACGCTCGATTCTCACGCCAGCGTCGCGGTCGAGCGCACCACCTTCTGGGCTGCACACGATGGAGGCGAAGTCCCGCCGTTCACCATCATCACCCTCGACAGCCTACGTAACGGAGAATATATTCCACGCGATTGCAGCCTGCTGCCGTCTGTGACCGCCATGCTGGAAAAACTCGAACAGCTTGGCAGGCACCAGTTGATTGCCTGGCCCGTACACTGCGTAACCGGGACATGGGGTCACAATATCCATACGGCGTTGTCACAACAACTGAATGCCTGGGAGTTTGCCCGTCAGTGCCCGGTTACCAGGGTGTTGAAGGGGCAATATCCCCTGTCGGAACACTATGGCGTGTTCGAAGCCGAAGTGCCCCATGAAGACGAGGAAGCGACGAAATTCAATGAGCGTCTCGCAACAGACCTGCTTAGGAACACGGATCTTCTGCTGATCGCCGGCGAAGCGTCCAGTCACTGCGTGGCGGCGAGCGTCGAACAACTTCTCGGCTATGCCAGGGGTAAAAATCTGCGCCTGCCACGCATGGTTCTGCTGCGGGATTGCATGAGTGCGGTTACGGGTTTCGACGCAGCGGAACGTGGATTCTTTGAACGGGCAGGCGCACAAGGCGTAGAACGCTTGACGGCGAATGAGGCCGCTGAACTACTGGACTAGATACGGAAAACGATAGACATGAAAAAACCCTTTCAGCCGGTGATTCAGAGCCTGCTCGACACGGACCTGTACAAATTCACGATGTGGCAGTCACTGCTGCATGCATTCCCGGCCAATCAGTCCGAATATCGCTTCAAATGCCGCAACAAGCCGGCGTATCCCTTGAGCTCGCTTCGGTACGATGTCGAGGCGCAGCTTGATGCTTTGTGTGCGATGCGCTTTACGGATGATGATCTGGAATATCTCCGCATGCGGCCGTACTTCAAATCGGACTTCATCGATTTCCTGCGGATTTTCCACTTTCAGCGACGCTACATCCGCATTGAGGAAGACGGTGATGATCTTGTCATCGTTGCGCAAGGGCCGCAAATCCATGTAATGGGTTTTGAGGTCTATGTACTGTCAATCGTCAACGAGCTCTACTTCCGCAGCGTGGACCAGGATGCCGCAATGGCGGAAGGGCGAAGGCGCATGCAGGCAAAGGTTGAGCTCCTGCGGCAGAAGGGACCGGAAACGGCCGAGCGCGTACATCCATTCCAGTTCTTTGACTTTGGCACGCGCCGGCGGTTTTCTGCGAGCTGGCATGACGAAGCGGTGGCTACGCTGAGCCGTGAGCTCCCTGCCTATTTCAAGGGCACTTCCAACGTGCACCTGGCGCGCAAATATGGCCTGGTACCTATCGGCACGATGGCGCACGAATACCTGCAGACATTCCAGGCAGTCGGTGTGCAGCTCAAGCAGTTCCAAAAGGCTTCGCTCGAGGCGTGGGTGCAGGAGTATCGAGGCGACCTTGGCATCGCACTGACCGATGTGGTTGGTATGGACGCTTTCCTGAATGATTTCGACTTGTACTTTGCCAAACTCTTCGACGGCTTGCGTCACGACTCCGGCGATCCTGCGGAATGGACCAGGAAGGCACTCGCCCATTATGCGAAGCTTCGCATCGATCCGCATACGAAGAGACTCGTTTACTCCGACAGCCTGAACCTGCCAAAGGCATTGGCATTGCATCGGGAATTTGCCGATTACGTACAGATGGGTTTTGGCATCGGAACCAACCTGACCAATGATATGGGTATCGACACACTGAATATCGTCATGAAGCTCATCACGTGTAATGGACAGCCGGTAGCGAAGCTTGCCGATGCGGAAGGAAAGACCATGTCCGTGGACGAAACCTTCCTTGCTTATCTGCGGCAGCAATTCAATCGCACTTATACCACTCCCAACCCATAACGCACCATGACATCGCGTCTTTTTCCGGGGGGCGCCGAGCCGCCTGCCGGCGGTGCACTCGTCGTCAATAGCCCGTTATTGACTCCTCCTGCGCCTTGCCAGCCAAAACAAATCCATCGGTGTCATTCGTAACGTTACAGGTTGGAATCGGTATTAGAGGGTCAGGTTGAAGAACGCCCGAACGACTTCTTTGGCAACAGTCGCTGAGGAAATTATCCTGATTGGAGTGCCGTTGCAAGAAATATGCGGCACCTACGCTCCATTTCATGGCGAGCAGGTTGATGTATTTAAGCGAACAAGTTCAAGTCGTCGTTTCAGGAGCGCTGAGACAGCAAAGCTGATACTTGGGATATTCTGGGATATTGTTAAAGGGCGTCTATTTCCCGGTATAGCGATAGCCCATATCGGGTGGCATCGGTCCCTTGATACGTCCGCCCTGTTGTTTCTGTTCCCACGCGTGCGCCAGGATGCCGACCGAGCGCGACAGGATAAACAAGCCCCTCGCGAGTTCCGGCTCGAAACCGAGTTCACCGTAGACGACGGCGGTCGCACCGTCGATATTCATCGGGATGTGGCGTCCGCTTCGCTTGCCAAGAGAAGTTTCTACCTGTCGGCCAATCTCGGCGTAATGTCCTGTCACAACGCCGGCGTCGGCGGCTTCGTCGATGAGGGCAAGCAGCCTGACCGCACGTGGATCAACCGGATGAAAACGGTGTCCATATCCCGGAATTATTTTTCCATGCGTGTTGCTGTACTCATCCAGTGCCTGTTCGGTCGCATCCGACACTGATTTTGAAGCAGCATAAGAACGAATGCACTCGAATAGCGCGAGGCATTGTTCACCCGCGCCGCCATGGACGTCATCCAGCACGTTGATCGCGGATGCCATCGCGCCATTAAGCGGAAGGCCGCAGGTCACCGCCATGCGCGAAATAGCGATCGAAGGAGCCTGCGGACCATGATCGACAGCCGAAACAAGCGCGGCCTCCAGCAGTCTGGCCTGCGCCGGACTCGGTTCGTCGTCGCGACACATCAGCCACACCATATGCGCATAGCTGATGTTGCCGATCAGGTCTTCGATAGGCTTGCCCTTGACGCGGATGATGCCCGGGCGAATATCGATAATTTTGGTGCTCCACCAATCCTTTGCCCTGGCAAGCCAGTCCTTGCTTTCCGCTCCGGTAGTCATAGTCATATGGCTCCTTCCGATCGCAACTGATCGATTTCCTCAGGCGTGTAGCCGGCTTCCTGCAAAATAGTTGTCGTATGCTCCGCGAGGCGCGGTGGTCCTTGTTCAACGCGGGTTACATCACCATCTACCTTGAACCCGCTGCGCGTTACCGTGATGCTGTCTCTGATGCCGTCGTTGAAGGGCAGGCTCATCAGCAGTTCGCGGTGGGCAATCTGCTCCTGGTTCAAAGCCTGCTCCACGCTGAGCACCTGTCCGGCGGGTACGCCGGCTGCAGTCAGCACGTCTTCCCAGTGGGCAGCCGTGTTTTCCGACAGCGCGTCTTCGATGGCCTGAGTCAGTGCGGCGCGATGCTGCTTGCGCGACTCACGTGCTGCGAATCGCGAATCTGCGATGAGTTGCGGCCGGCCGATGACCTGGCACAGCGTTTCAAACTGCTCCTGCTTGTTCGCCGCAATATTGAGCAGCCCGGACCCGGTACGGAAGGTCCCGGACGGACTTGCTGTGAAATTGTTATTCCCCATCGGCACAGGCGCCTGTCCGGCGATCAACTGATTGGAAACGATCCATCCCATGGTGACAATGGCCGAGTCCAGCATTGATACGTCGAGAAAGGCCCCTTCGCCGCTTCGTTCCCGCCGCACCAGCGCCGATGAAATGGCGAAGGCCGCCGTCATGCCGCCAATGGTGTCGCATACCGGATAGCCGACCCGCAGTGGCGCTGTCGCCTCGTCTCCGGTAATACTCATCACGCCGGACCGGCCCTGAATGATCTGGTCGTAGGCAGGTGCGTTGGCCAGTGGGCCGGTCTGTCCGAATCCTGAAATTGCGCAGTAGATCAAGCCGGGGTTAATCAGTTTTAGGGCGTCATAGCCGAGGCCGAGGCGATCCATGACGCCGGGGCGGAAATTTTCAAGAACCACATCCGCCTGCTGCACCAGCCTGGTAAATACCTTCTTGCCCGCAGCGGATTTAAGGTTCAAGGCGATGGAGCGCTTGCCCGCGTTTTGGGCAAGGAAGGAGGTGCCCATGTTCTTCCGGTTCAGACCGGCATCGGCACCGAGCTGTCGCGCCAGATCCCCGGAGCCAGGTGTTTCCACCTTGGTGACATCGGCACCAAGCAGTGCCATTTGATAGCCGGTAAAGGGACCGGCAAGGACATTGGTCAGGTCAAGTACCTTGATTCCTGAAAGTAGCGTTGTCATTGATATCCTGTACTGGTGTTGCTATCCAACATGGAAGATCTCATCCGAAAGTCGCATTCGCAAATGAAAACGCTGACGGGTTGCCTTTGAAGCGTATGGTCAATGTCCTTGCCGCGGCAATCAGGACTGGAATCATCGCCGCTACCTCTGCATCGCCAAACCTTGTAATGGGTCCGGACAGACTGAGTGCACCCTGCAGCGCATTTTTTTCACCGAATACGGGGCAAGCAACTGCAGCGGTTTCCACATCGCGCTCACCGCGCGTAATCCGTATCAGGCTCTCGGCGCCGAGTGTGTCGGCATCGGACGCAAAGCGCTCGAAATCAACGAGTACATGGCCTGCCGCGCCCTTGTCCAGCGGCAGCAGTTCACCGACTTGAACGTGGTCCCGTACGGCACGAGGAGAATCGACCCTGAATGAGCAAAGACGCATCGTGCCGGAGCGCACGTAAAAGGACGCGCTTTCACTTGTGGCCTGCACCAGTTCACGCAATACAGGCATGACCAGCTCTGCAGGATGCAATGCCTTGGTGGCGAGAGCGGCGAGCCGGATCGGTGAAGGCCCGAGCATGTAGACGCCACTGTCGAGCCTATGGATGTAGCCGTAGGATTCGAGCGATTGCATCAGGCGCAAGATCGTGCTTTTGTAGAGACCAGTCCGCTGGCTGAGTTGGGCTAGTGTCAGCATAGGCGCGTCTTCAGTGAATGCGTCGAGAATACTGAGCGCGCGATTTACCGCGGCGACGCCGGGTTCGTCGGAACTGCCATCTTCATCGGCCATGACCTGTATAGGAGCCCTGCTTGCCATATGGATATTATTCTGTCAGATGAAACGATAGCTGACAGAATAGAACGACGTAGGTCATTCGTCAATTGTGGCGAACAGATAATATTTCCAGGTATTAACATTCACTTACAGCTGAAACACCTTTACGCGATCATGTTTCAGCGCTCCATGGTTAGTATTCATCTGGCAATGCCTACTTGATATCCGCCTTTGGAGACCACTATGAAAAGTATTAAGACTGCACGTCCTGCTCTTATCCTGACCGCACTCACAGCAGCCCTCTTGTCTGCCGGTACTGCATTTGCACAGACCGCATCGACAACATCTGCGACAGAAACAACAACTACGACCGCAACCACGCCTGCAACGGCGACTACCACACCAACGACGACGCAGGTCACCGCAACGACAAGCATCGATTCGGCAACCGGCACAACAACGGCAACCGCTACGACAGCGCCGACCACAACCACGACGGCAACAACGACAACCACTACGGCTCCCGCAACAACCACTGCCAGAAAAGGCGCAACCGTCTACAAAGCCGGCGCAACTGTGCCCTCCGGCGTAACAGCGAAAACCCATGGAGCTACGGTTGTGCTGCCCGAATCGGCACAGGCGGGTCAAGCGCGTGCGGCCGAGAACAAGGCCTTAGCTGCAGAAAAACGTGAAGCCATCTCCGCGTTCAAAGCAGAGAAACCTGCCAGGGTCGACAAAATAGAAAAAGTGGAAAAGGTCGAAAAGCTTGAAAAGGTGGAGAAAGTCGCAAAGGTCGAGAAAATCGAGCGCCCCGAAAAAGTCGAGAAGACTCGCCGCAACTAACCGGTCAAGCCCGCCATAAACTCACTAGCTCTATCCAGCCGGGCAACAAGCGTTGCCCGGCTTTTTATTGAAACAACGATTGTTATCAACATGAAAAAACTGAGTCTCCTCGCAGCCGCGCTGCTGTCCCATGCAGCGTTCGCCGAAGGCAATTTCACTTTCAAAACGGGATACGACTACACCACGGGCAAATACGGTACCGATACCCATACCGAGATTACAGCCATCCCGTTTATCGGCACCTACGAGAGCGGCAACTGGACATTGAAAGCGTCCATTCCCTACGTGCGCATCACAGGTTCTGACAATGTTATCGCCGGCGTGGGCGCCGTGCGCCAGACCTCGACCACGACGCGTACGGACTCCGGCATGGGAGACCTGACCACGAGCGCAATCTATTCTTTCATGCTCGACCCGAAATCGCAGACTGGTATCGATGTCACGGCAAAGATCAAGTTTGGTACTGCCGACAGCGACAAAGGCCTTGGGACCGGTGAAAACGATTACTGGATCATGATCGACCCGTACACCAGGATGGGCGACCTGACATGGTTCGGCGGCATTGGCTACGGCATGCTGGGATCATCAGAAGTACTGAAGCTCAAGGATGTCATCAGCGCCAACGCAGGCCTCTCATACAAGCTCGATCAGCAGGCAAATATTGGCGCGATGCTGGACTTTCGCACCAAATCTACGGACGCCGGTTTCGCACAACGTGAACTGACCGCGTTCTATTCGCGCAAGCTTGGCGGCGGCTACAAATTACAGGCCTATGCGACGAAAGGCTTTTCTGATGGCAGCCCTGACTGGGGCGGTGGTGTCAACGTCGCCTATAACTTCTAAATGTTGACATCCCCTGGCAGTGCGGCCTGCGGCACGGGAAGGTTACCTGGATTATCGAGGACAGCGAAATCGAGAATTATTCTTTCCTGGAAAGCGCTGCGCCGGATCCCGTCGGTGTAATGGTGTCGTTACCGCAGCTTGTGCTTCGGCACCGATCCTCGTTAATTGTGCTCATCGTCCAAACTTTCTACCTCCGAATGGTTCTATTGAGAATAGAGTCGATTCAAATTTTCGGAGAACGTAATGGCAGAAAGTACCCGACAGCAAGATGCGCAGTCCGATACAAGGGATGCGGCGACTAAAGCAGCGGAACGGGAGAAAACCACGCCACCAGGTGAAGCCCCTGTAAAGCAACATAACCCCGGCGATCAGGGGCTTAACCCAGGGCAGAGAGGCCCTGCCCAACCGTCAGGAACCAGCGACGCCGGGGATGCAGGTGGCGCCTGAAAAGCGAGCTGAAAATCAGGAACGTATAACGATCCTCGCTGCTAGAACGGACGTAATACCAATCCCAACCCATAACGCAACATAAGATCGCGTCTTTTTTCGGGGGCGCCGAGCCGCCTGGCTGCGTTGCACTCGTCGTCAATAGCTCGCTATTGACTCCTCCTGCGCCTTGCCAGTCAAAAAAATCCATCGATCTCATTTGTCACGTTACAGGTCGGGATTGGTATAAGGTGCGCGGCAAGATACGCAACATGCGCTTGTTAAACGGCCGCAAGGCGAGCCACGACCTCTGCGGCTCGCTCGCCTGCCTTTTAATTACAGCGCTACAGCGCCGGACCGACTCCAATCGGAGAGGGGGCGAGATTGACGATCAGTGAGAATAGCTTTTCCATGCTCTCCTTGTACTGGCTGCCGATCAATGGATCTTCATGATTGGTAAAGGCGGCATCAAGCTTTTTCCAGTCTTCGTCGGTCAGGACTTCCATCGCGGTCGTCAGTATCTTGTCTTCTTCAAGACGCATGTGCGCCGAGTAAAAGCCGGCGTACTGTTCGACCATCAGATAGAACGGCTCAAACGCCGGCTTGCCTTCGAGTTCGTAGCGGGCAAGGGCATGCTCCAGTTGCAGCACCAGTCGGTCGCCAAGTGTATGCTGGGCTTCGAGTTCCGCGATGGCCTGATCCACTTCATGCGTGCGCTTTCGCACAAGCGGAAACAAGAGATAGTCTTCCTTGGGATGGTGCATTTTCTCCGGATATTCGCGGATGTAAAAAAGCATCGCCCGAAACACCTTCAGGTCCGGCGCTTTACCCCCTTTGTCAATGGCACGCACGATATGCACCATGGCCTGTATGACAGCGTTGAGCAGATCATGGTCTGCCTGTATCGACCTGACGGAGGCGTGGGAAGAACGCAAACGCATACTGATGCTCACTTGTCTCGATGTGTTGAAGGGCTGACAGCGCACCGTGGTGAACGCATGCTCACCATGCCTGCCAAGGGATCGCTAATGCACTATGCGGATGCTATGCATTCGGATGTTGCAAAACCATGATCTGCATCAAAAATTTCAAAATGCCGATACGAAGCAGCGATGAATTTGCATGAAGAAGCCGATCGCGACCAGCCACAGCAGGATAGGGTTCGAGCGCGATGCAGGCAGATTTTCAAGTCACGAGAAGAGCCGCAGAGAAATAAAAGTAAAAGCGGAAGGTGACTTAACTAGGTTTCGCCCGGCGGCGCTCTGCAGGATGCAACAACACACGCTTGGCAACATGGAGCGGGACCTTCCTTGCGTTAATGAACTCGGACGCCTCACGGAGGCCACGCGTTCCAAGCAAGGCGATGGCTTCCTCCACGATTACCTCGGTTTCCTTATCGACGCGTTCAATAACCACATCAGGAAAAAGCATCTTCCTGATCTGATTCGATGTCGTCCATGATTCTCCGTTGTCCTGAGTGGAACTCACTGCTTTCCTCCGATGCTTAACTTTCCTGAGCGGACCAGACATACCATCATGGATCGGTGCCGCACATCACGCCGGACGATTAATAACGGCGTGTGCACGCAAGCGACTGATGCCATACCGATATAACCTGAAAATGCCGGTAGCGAATACATGGCAAAAATAACATCAGTTTGCCGTCTGGTTTTTGTGGATTCTCTATTTGTGGACATAAATCCGATCGATTGCAGTCCAGGAGACAGGCGTCCATGGCACTGCCTGATTTTTCAGCAAAGTATCCTTAGCCTTTAAACACAAGGCCTGGATGAGAGGACTTTAAAGATATCCACATAGTTTTCCACTGGAAATGTGGACGGAAGAAGAATGCGTCCGAAGCATCTAGAGCGGATTTCATCGTGGTGTACGGAGAAAGTGCCGTGTGGCGGGCCACACAAGCGACAAGCAACGCCGTCCTGCGCGTCAAGGCGGACCGAGGCGACAGTACACACGATGAAATCCGCTCTAGTTATGTGTGGCGCGACATGCCTGTGTGTACGCAGGCAACGAAGAGTCGTGGCTTTGCGCGAACGCTCAGCTTTGCTGCATGCGTTTCATCAGGGTTGAAGTGCTGCTCGGCCACCCGATCGGACCGAACCAGGCTCCACCCGCGATAGACCATGCGTTAATCAGACCATAGATCACCAGCGCTACCGCCTGCATGGCGAAGATATGCATCAGCGTTCCGCCGTACCGCAGGGCGAGCCAGCCGCCGATAGCGGCGACTGCCAGCCTCGCCGCATTGCCCGCGACCGGCCACTTGAGACGTCCTGCACCTTGTGAAGCAAAGTACAGTGTCAACCCCAGGCCAAACAGGCCATAGACCGGCCCAACGGCTTGCAGGTATTGCGTGCCGGCGTCGAGCATGGCCGGATCGCTGTCGAACAAGGTCAGCCAGGCATGGGGAAAAGTCGCTGCCAACAGACCGATTGCCTCTGTGATGACTGCTGCCATGCCCGCCCCGATCCAGGTTGCATGCAGCGCGCGTTCACGCTTGCCGGCACCGATGCAGGTGCCGACGATGGCAACAAGCGGACCGCCGAAACCAAAGACCAGCGGTACCAAAAGATATTCAAGACGGGAGGCGGTGCCAAAACCGGCAATGGCGGCGGTGCCGAAACCGCCGACCAGCATGGTCGTAATACCGATCGCGAGATTGGTGGCGACGGTCGAGATGGCGCCCGCCAGACCGACACGAAGAATATCCTTGAACAATGTCCAGCGAAACCGGACTGCCTCGAACGATGGACGCAGCAGACTGTGTGGCGACCACAGGTACCAAGCCAAAGCGAAACTGCCCACCAGGTAATACGACAATAGAGCTGCTGCACCACCTGCGATGCCCATGCCCTGAACTGGTCCCCAGCCGAAAATCAACAGTGGTGAAAGGGGAACCAGTATGACCAACCCGGCGCAGGTAACGATCGCCGGAACCGCCATGTTGCCGGTACCACGGATTACCGCCGCCAGAGAATTGAAAATCCATACGATAACCGCACCGGCAAACACCCAGTTTGAATACTTCAGTGCTGCGTCCAGTGCCTCGCCGCTGCCGCCCATCTTGCCGTATAACCAGTAGCCGCCCGGTAGAACGATCAGCATGAAAGCCAGCCCAAACAACACTGCGAGCAGCAATGAGTGCAGAACAAGATCATTGGCATCATCACGACGCTTGGCGCCCAGCGCGCGTGCAATTGCGGATGCAATACCGCCACCAATGGCGCCAGCAGACATCATTTGCATCAGCATGACGACAGGAAAGACCAATGCCATGCCAGCCAAGGCTTGGGTGCCGAGTTTTCCGACGAAATAGGTTTCGATCAGACCAACCGATGCCTGGGCCACCATTACCAGGACATTGGGTGCCCCCAGGCGCAGCAGCGTAGGCAGGATGGGAGCCTCGAGCAAACGGCGGGTGCGGGGATCCAGCGAGGGGGTCTCGTTCATGTTGGGCTTCCGTCTCTGTGCCGCGATGCGGCGTGTTTACTCTTCGGTTTTCGTATCGAGGGTGGAAAGCAGATCGAGGGAATCATCGATCAGTGCATGCAGGGCAAGCACCCGTTCCACGCCCAGGGTGCGATTAAGCGTTTCCTGTGCTTGTTTCCAGTGATGCTGCGCTTCTTCGCGTTTCTGCCGCCCCGACTCTGTAATGCTGATGCTGCGACTCCTGTCGTTTGCCCCTGCGCCGATGACAATCCAGCCTGCATCGGCAAGTGGGCGCAGATTACGGGTCAATGTCGACGCATCCATCCGCATGGATCGGGCAAGGACGTTCGGCTGGATTGGGCCGAGCTTCAAGATGTGTGAAAGCAGGGAATACTGGGTGCTTTTGAGGCCGGCACGTTGCATCGCTGCATCGTAATGTTGACCCACACTGCGCATCAGCTGGCGCAGCTTGAAGTTGGTGCAACCCTCGGGTCGGGCTGGTTTGGATGTCATATCGAAGTCCGGTGCATGTGCATCGAAAGATGCATATGCAAGCATATTACATGCAACAGTTGTATATGCAAGTAAAATTTGACACCGGAGCAGAAAGGCGGTCTTATTTTATTTAATTAATAGATCGATTCCCGTATGAAATTGTTGTATTCTCAATACGATGAAACCCATGCTGCAGAACATGGGCAAAGCCAGGGAGAAGCGAGTGAACCCACTTATCGTGCGAGCGATCGAGGCAAAACGCCGACTCAAGCTAAGGTATTACGGTGGAGATCGGATTGTTGAACCCTGCGTATACGGCCTGGATAAGCTCGGCGACGCGCTCCTGATTTGCTATCAGGTAAGCGGCACCGGCAACGCCGAACGCGACAAGGGTTGGCAGCAATTCAGACTCTATGAGGTGGTCAGCGTATCGGAACTTGACGAATGGTTCGTGCATGAGCGTGGCGGCTATGACCACCTTCTGTCAAACATCGTCACCATTTACGCTCAAATTTGACGCTGACGTTTGCTGACGTTTCTAGCGGTTTGAACCACGGCTCACGCACATCGCAGCGTCAATGATTGACACTCATACGTTGCACTCTGCCCGCGCCTATATCAGAAAGCGCAGGGATCAACCCGATCGATCGTTCTCCATTGAGGTTGTAATCAATCGTCCCAGTGTCGCCACAGCCTGCTCCGCACGCGCATCCCATTCATGGCCGTAATTCAGGCGCAAGCAGTTGTTGAAGTCGCGATGCGCCGAAAACAACGGGCCCGGCGCCACGCTGATGCCGAGCGCAATCGCCTTGTTTTGAATTTCCAGCGTGTCCAGCTTGCCCGGCAGTTCTATCCACAGAAAATATCCGCCTGACGGGCGCGTTGCCTTGGTGCCGCGCGGGAAGTGCCGGACGATGGCCTGCATCATTGCGGTCTGGTTGACTTCCAGGGCGTGCCGCAACTGGCGCAGATGTTTGTCATAACCGCCCTTGGCAAGATACTCCGACAGCGCGACCTGTGCAGGCGCAGAGCTTGCAAGTGTCATAGTCAACTTGAGACGCACGACATCGTCGACATACCGGCCCGGCGTGGTCCAGCCGACACGGTATCCCGGGGCAAGGCATTTGGAAAACGATGAACAATGCATTACCAGTCCCTTGGCGTCAAACGCCTTGGCCGGAACAGGGCGCTTGTTGCCGAAATATAGTTCGCCATAGACGTCATCTTCGATGAGCGGCACGTTATGTTCTGCAAGCAAAGCCACCAGTGCCTTTTTTTTATCGTCCGGCATCAGGCTTCCCAGGGGATTTTGAAAATTGGTCATCAGCCAGCAAGCCTTTGGCTTGTGTCGCGCGATTGCCAGCGCGAGCGCATCGAGGTCCACACCTTCGCGTGGATGTGTTGGCACCTCGATGGCACGCAGCCCGATGCGCTCCAGTGCCTGCAACGCGGCATAGAAGGTGGGCGATTCAATGATGACGGCATCGCCGGGACGCGTAACCGCCTGGAGGCAAAGGTTCAGCGCTTCGAGCGCGCCTGTCGTGATAATGATGTCGTCAGGATGCACATGCAGGCCGTCCGCCAGATAACGCAGGGCGATCTGGCGACGTAGCTGCGCATTGCCCGGCGTAAGATCGTCCAGCGTACTCCATGGGTCCATGCGGTGAATGCTTGACGCCATGGCACGTGCCAGACGCGGAAGAGGAAACAGATGCGGGCTGGGAAAGGCCGAGCCGAAAGGGACGACATCCCGCAGCTTGGTCGAGCGCAGGATATCGAAGACCCGCTTGCTGACATCGACGACTGTCGCGTCACCGTGGATTGGCCGCGAAATACCCGGTTCGGGTGGCAGAACCTTGCCGCCTGCGGTCACGAAATAGCCGGAACGTTCGCGCGCGCGAATCAGCCCGCGTGCCTCCAGCAGATAATAGGCTTCGAACACCGTGGACGGACTGACGCCGCGGCTTGCACTGGCATGACGCACCGACGGCAAGCGATCACCCAGCTTCATCACGCCGGTGCGGATGGATTGCGCGATTTCCTCTGCTAATGCCTCGTAACGTTTCATCAATTGCTTTATTTCAAGTTGGTTGCAACGCCGTTTCGGCCAGCAGGCGGCGGACTCTTTGCCAAATCATGTCGACCGCTCCCTCAAGCTGATCACCCTTATCCTGCAGCCGTGTGCAAACCGGTTGCGTGTACGGTGCGCACCATTCCGGAGCCTGTCGTCAAACCCCGTCAAAGTGTGCGATACATCGTTCCCAAAGAACAGATGCAGGCAGGGACAAAAACAGCATAGCAGATAGACGGATTCCGCAAATTTCTTATGCCGGCAACAGAGCAGGGATCTCAGACCGGATACTCAGGAAAGTGATCAGGGTTACCGATATCCCTGCGCAAGGCAGCTTTTCGAGCGCATCTGATCTGCAAAAAAAACCGCCGGCTGAATCTGTTTTCTCCGCCTGGACCGGTTCAGAATCGCTCTGTATCGGGGAGCCATAACAGCTCCCGATCGTTACATCATCTGCGGAGCGGCACAGTGCACATACCCTTTTGCAATTTCCTTCAGACGTCCTGCATTCGGACAGAAAGCCATGTCTGGCAAGCTCTCAGGTCAACAGCCAAAACAACCGTTATTGCAACTCTATTCCCTTTGCTATGGATCGGTATTGGCCATGCGGCAGAGAACGACACCAGCGTTCTGATCCAACGCGGCTCGAATTCCGAGCCTACCGTTCGGCAAATTGATACAACCGCCGAGCGCGTCGCCGCATGCGCGACTTGCCACGGCAAGGAGGGACGCGCAACGCGGGACGGATTTTTTCCACGTATTGCCGGCAAGCCGGCGGGTTACCTGTACAACCAGCTTGTCAACTTCAGGGAAGGGCGGCGCCAGTATCCGTTAATGAATGCGATGGTTGCGCACATGTCGGATGCTTACCTGAAGGAGATCGCTCAGTATTTCGCTGACCAGCAACTGCCATATCCGCCAGCACAGCGATCGGCGTTTTCCCGGTCGACGCTTGAGCATGGACGCGGACTGGTCATCCACGGTGACGCGTCGCGCAACATCCCGGCCTGTATCGCTTGCCACGGCAAGAACCTGACTGGCGCCACGCCGACTATTCCCAGCCTTGTCGGACTACCGAGGGACTACCTGAATGCGCAGTTCGGCGCATGGAAGTCGGGAGCCAGGCACGCCGCGGCGCCGGACTGCATGGCACAGATCAGCCGGGTTCTGCAACCGGCCGATATCCAGGCGGTGTCCGCATGGCTGGCATCCCAACCCGTTCCGGATGATATGACGCCTGCTTCGTCCGCGAGCATGAAACTGCCGCTGGATTGCGGCAGTGTGCCTTATCCATGAAGGACGCAAGGAAGTCAGGAATTTAGGAACCCACATGAAACGATTTTTATTGCCGATAGTTGCCGGTGTTTTCATCCTTGTTGCCATTCCGGCCTTCATATTGATGCGAGATATGTTTACCGACCCGCTGAGCACAAGCACACGCAGCGCGCCGACCGAAATGGCTGGCGAGGCCTCGCGTGGACGCTACCTTGCGCGTGCAGGTAACTGTATGGCATGCCATACCGTGCGTGGCGGCATGGCGTACGCCGGTGGGCGCGCGATCAGCACGCCGTTTGGTGACATCTATACGTCCAATATTACCCCGGACCCAGAGACCGGGATCGGCACCTGGTCGCCCGATGATTTCTGGAGAGCGCTGCATCATGGCAAATCGAAGAGCGGTCGTCTGCTGTATCCCGCATTCCCTTATACGAATTACACCAACGTCACGCGCGCGGATTCGGATGCGTTGTTTGCTTATCTGAAAACCGTTCCTCCCGTCCAGCAGGATAATCGGATACATGCCTTGCGTTTTCCCTATAACCAACCGATTCTGTTAGCCGCATGGCGCGCACTGTACTTTCGTCCAAGCGAATATGTGCCGGCCGATCACCAGACTGCACAATGGAACCGCGGCGCCTATCTGGTAAAAGGGCTTGGCCATTGCAGCGCCTGCCACACCGCAAGAAACGCACTGGGTGCCAACTCGCCGAAAAATGATTTGGCCGGAGGAATGATGCCGGTGTCGAACTGGTATGCCTCCGCGTTGACTTCAAGCGGCGAGGAAGGCCTTGGCGATTGGCGCGTTAAGGATGTGAAGGACTTTCTGCATACCGGCGTGTCGGCACGCGGAGCCGCTTTTGGTCCAATGGCGGGCGTTGTCAGCACCAGCCTGCAGCACCTGTCGGGCGAGGACATCGAAGCGATGGCCATCTATCTGAAATCCATAACGACCGGCGCCATGCCCGTAGCACGAAGTGCTCCGGCCGAAAGATCACCCGAAGCGACTGCCGTTCTCAGGGACGGCGGGCGCCTTTACGAACGTCACTGCGCCGAATGCCATCAGGCGAACGGGAAGGGGGCAGGCATTGCCTACCCCCCGTTAGCCGGCAGTTCCACATTGCGCGCGCCTTCTCCGGTTAACGCCATACGCATCGTCCTCAATGGAGGGTTCGCGCCTGTGACACGCGGCAATCCGCGACCCTATGGCATGCCGCCATTTGGCACAACACTGAACGATCACGAGATTGCCGCAGTCGTTTCTTATACTCGGACAAGTTGGGGAAATGACAGTCCTATGGTCACCCCGATCGACGTCATGCTTTTTCGTGGCATACCCACGGATTAGACCTGCGATCAGGCATTCAGAGGTTTGATTGTTATCCGAGCGCGCATTCACTAAAAGGAGTATTGACAATGACCGACAGGAACAACGACACAACACGTACCCGATCGTTTATGAGCACGATGATTGCGATTGCGTGGTCATTCATCGGACTTCGCCGACGCAAGGATTTCGACGAGGATGTCGCAGGCGGATTTAATTACGTCTACGTCATCGGCTGCGCATTGATCGCGGTCAGCGCGTTTATCGGGGTGCTTCTGACCGCTGTGCATTTCGCGGTGACGTGACAGACGAGTCCATGGTCAAGGCAATTTCGCTTACGTCACCATCACGTAGGTGCCGGGTGCGGAGCATAGGGCTTTACCCATGGCTGGCGGGTGCACGGACTCACCCGAACTCGCTTTCAGCCACGACTCCCACGCTGGCCACCACGAGCCTTCCGTTGTCGGCACCGTCGCTTCCCACGTATCAGGATCGATGTAGGCGTCGTCGTGCCGATGCCGGGCCACTTGGTAGCTTCGTTTCGGTTGCCCGGGTGGCGAGACCACGCCCGCATTATGGCCACCGCTGGTCAGCAGGAATGTCACCTCGGTATCTGCAAGCAAGTGGATTTTGAATACGGATCGCCACGGTGCAACGTGATCGGTTAATGTACCGACCGCGAAAATCGGGACACGGATATCCGTGATGGCGACCGTTCTTCCGTGGACCCGGTACCTTCCTTCCGCAAAGTCGTTTCCTAGAAACAAGCGACGCAAATACTCTGAATGCATGCGGTACGGCATGCGTGTCGCATCGGCGTTCCATGCGGCGAGATCGTTGCGTCGTTCCGGCTGCCCGAGAATATATTGGTTTAACCGGCGTGACCAGATCAGGTCGTTCGAGCGCAATAGCTGAAAAGCACCCGCCATCTGTTTGGTATCGAGAAATCCCTGATCCCACATACTTGCTTCGAGCTGCGCGATCTGGCTCTCGTCGATAAACAGGGACAGTTCTCCCGGCTCGGTGAAGTCCACCTGGGCGGCAAAGAGTGAAATACTCGACAGGCGCTCGTCGCCGTCACGGGCCATGGTTGCTGCCGCGATCGACAGCAGGGTTCCGCCCAGGCAGTAGCCGACTGCATTGAGCTTGTCACAGCCAGTGACTTCCGCGATGGCATCGATTGCCGCCATGATGCCTAGCTGACGATAGTCTTCCATGGACAAATCGCGGTCTTTAACCCCGGGATTTTTCCATGAGATCATGAATACCGTATAACCCTGGCCGACCAGGTAGCGCACCAGACTGTTTTCAGGCGACAGATCGAGGATGTAGTATTTCATGATCCATGCCGGCACAAAGAGGACAGGGCGAGCCTGCACCGCAGGTGTCGTCGGTGCGTACTGGATCAATTCAATGAGGCGGTTCCTGTAAATCACCTTGCCGGGAGTTATTCCCAGCGACTTGCCGACGCGAAGACCGTCCGCAGAGGTCGGCGGAATGCCCGTGATCAAAGCTTCAATATCTTTCCGTTCCTTGACCGCGCCGCGGACCAGGTTCGCTCCGTTGCTGCGCACGGTCTCCTGAATCGCATCTGGATTGGTCGGCAGATAATTGGATGGCGACAGTGTGTCAAGTAATTGGCGTGCAACGAAGGTCACGACCTGTTCGTGGTGACGAGACACACCGACCACGCCGGTTGTTGCACGATGCCACCACTGCTGCGTCAGCAAGAAACCTTGTGAAAACACGTCAAACGGCCATTGCTTCCATCCTTCGCCGGCGAAGCGCTTATCCTGTGGCAGCGGTTCCACGCGCTGCCGGTGCATATCCTCCAGGTGGAGGAAAGAGTGTGCATGGAGCGACTGCCACTGCCAATATTTTCTCCATGCTTCGAGTAGTAACTGATGCTGTTTGGAAGGGGAAAGCTGTAAATGAATAATCCAGTCGCAGTACGCCAACCATAGCGAAGCCGGTGAAACATTTGCTGTCAGACGTCCCATGTAGGCGTTGAATGCGCGATCAAGACTGTCCGCAGTTCCGTGGTACCAGGGATCATCGTGCGGAATGGTCCCAAGCCAGGCACTGCCAAGACGTTCCGTCTTGCCTGGTTCATGTGCTGATGTGTCCATAGGTTTTCTTCCGGCGTACACAACGACAGGGGATTACGAATGAACAGTATCTCTCTCTTGCTGGCTAAGAATGTTGACGGACGTGGGCAAAAAGGGATTTTGCTTGATCCGCGTCAAATTGATCAGAATGAGTAAGCAAGGGCCGAAGCCTTTCGGCTCCTTGCGGCAAGTGGGTGGGACGAGAACTCGTGCTGCAGGGAACGCAATACCAATATCAATACCAAGCCCAATCCCAACCCATAACGCGAACCATCGATATTACTGGTTATGCTACGGGTTGAAACTGGTATGCGTTCTCAGTCGACCAATTCAGGCATACGACACGGGGAAATCTTCTGGATTTCACTCCACAAAGTCGTTGGCTGGATTAATAGCTTGTCCTTCCTTGCGTGAAGCGAGCTGACGTTGCTGCGACCGTACAAGTCGTCCCATCATCTTTAGATCCCGGTCTTCGAGCCTTAGGGCGGCGTCCACCCAGACTTCGGTGATGTTCATGAGCTCATCGTAGGTAACAGGATTGGTATGCCGGCGACATTCATACATTGCGCGCATGCCGTTCTTCTTGCGGTTGTTGGTATGAATGAAGTCGTACACTGCGTTTTCGCCTTGCCCATCGGGTACCAGCACGTCCACCAGGCCAAGCTGGTGCAATTCGGATGCACTGTAAATTTTCCCGCTCAAGATCATTTCTTCGGCCATTTTTGCGCCGAGGCGACGCGCAAGCAGGCTATACGCGCCCATTCCCGGGAAAAGGTTGAACAGGATTTCCGGAAAACCCATTCGACTGCTTTCTTCAGCAATGATCACGTTGCTGCTTAACGCCGATTCAAACCCGCCGCCGAGTGCGTCGCCCTGTATAAGCGAAATCGTCACCGCGTTCGTATCGTAACTGGTCAGCCGCCCATGCAGGCAGTCGATACACATCTTGGCGTAGTGCAGCAGTGCCTGGCGATCCCGGGACTTGATCAGTAAGACGAATAACGCAAGGTCGCCGCCATAGTTGAAGATGTGTTCCGTTTTCGACGCCCCGACGAAGTACTCAATCGGCTCAAGTGAGCCTTCGCACATGGCCTTGCCGCCATTGGCATTAAATGACTTATGGTTATCGATCAAATCATTCAACAGGCCCAGATTGAAGCAAGGAGTGCCAGTGGGGTTCAGGTAGGTCCACACAGCCTTCGTCTCGCGATCGTATTCGACGACGAGCTGCTTGTAAGGTTTGCCGATAGTGTGACGATGAGGCTGGAGGAATTTGACATCAGTTAAAGCATTCATTATTTAGTCCTTTTTAAGAATTGGTGCTGCGGGACTAATGTAAATGAAGTTTGCCTTAAATGAATGCAGTTGTTTAAATTACCATCGTGCTGCCGGCTGGTTGATGGCCGTGCGCCGGCAGCAGAGCGAAAAACCTGAAAGCCTTATTGCGAAAGGAACTGGCTGAACAGGTAGAAATTCATATGAATCGAATTGATGACCGTCTTCTGCACGGACTCGTCCTCGATGGTTTGCAACAGTTCGCGGAGCCGGGCCATATGGTCGAGATCCATTGAGGCATGCGACTCGAGGAATGAAAAGCCATCCGGAAGGGGTTTATTCAGACCATTGGCTATCGACGATGCGACCTGTCCGCCATATACGGACGAGATAATTTCGAGCACGTACAACATACCGAGTACGCAGCAAGGATGGACCCGTTCCGACACGTAGTAGTTATAAGCGATCATCGCTTGCACGCTGGGAGACGGCATTGCATCTTTTACAATGCTGGCGGGTACATCGAAATGCCCCAGATCGCTGAGCACCATATTCTCATGCCCTTTTTCTTCGTCGATGTTGTGGTAAAGATGATAACGTACATCGATGAACCCGTCGGGGCAGCGGCTCGCCGCGGTGGCCATGATGGGGCAGAAGTGCCAGACGATATGGTAAAGGTCCATCAGGAAGGCCTTGTAGGCCTCTTCGGTCATGCGGCCGTTTAGCATGTCTTGTACTTTAGGCAATGCTTCCATTTCACGGCGGCTGGTGTCGGTTGCTTCTATCAGTTCAATGAAAAATGACATGGTGTTCCCGGTTGTTTCTTGTTGATGATAAGAGTGGTTTGATCAGAGAGGACGCTCAATGAAGACGCGTCGATGAAGGCATGGCATGCCGTGTCCTGCGATAGGGAACGAGCAAATCGTCCGTTCGTGAGAGCGCACTGCGCAGTTCGGATACGATCTGTCCTGCGTTCCCGACAAGGTCGGATACGGCAAGTTTATCTATGCGTTCGCAGACGGCGCACAGGCCGATTGCGCCCACACCCAATGCGGTGCCCTTCAGGGCATGTGCAATGCGTTTTGCTTCGGCGGGGCGCTGCAGTGCCAGTGCCTTTTCAATCTTCGAAATAATTACTACGGCTTCGGTTGAAAAATCGTCAATCAGGCCGTCGACAAAATCACGGGTGTGACTTATCCGGTCAAGCTGATCCAGGGTCGAAAAATCGACAAAGTTACTCACCGATGTGCCCGGTTCGAGTGCAGGCTCAGGCATTGAGGTCGGAATGGCAGTGGCAAGTGCACCGATCGTCTTGAGCAAGACATCCGACTGGATGGGTTTGGGAAGGAATGCATCAAAACCGGCGTCCAGGCATTCTTGCTGAAGCTCGTTGCTGACGTCGGCGGACAGCATGATGAAGGGTAAGCGAATACCGGCGGGACGCGTGTACTGATAGGCGCGAAAGACATCGATGCCGTTCATGTCCGGCATATTCATGTCCAGGATTACCAGATCGAACGTGCGTTGCTCAAGTATTTCGAGCACTTCATCTCCGTTCTCAACCGACTCTGCATGATGTCCCGCGCGTTTCAATATCTGAGCGACCACGCGGCGGTTGGTTTCGTTATCATCGGCAATCAGGATTGCGCAGCGCTTGAATGAATCAGGCGTGCGTAAGCTGGTCAGCGACGCCGAGGTCGACGTCATCGATGGCTCAGCAATGCAAGCAGGGGCATGTGTAGCGTCATGACGCCCAAAGCGCAAGTCAAACCAGAAAGTGCTTCCCATGCCTTCGACGCTACGAAAGCCGATGCGCCCACCCATCAACTCGACTAACTGTTTTGCAATTGTGGTGCCAAGTCCGGTCCCACCGTACTTGCGTGTCGTTGACGGGTCTGCTTGTGTAAAGCTTTCAAAAATATGGGCCTTAGCCTTGGGATTGATGCCGATACCGGTATCCTCGACCTCGAACAGGATCTGCGCTTGCGTATCCTGCACCGCCAGTGCGGCAATGCGAAGGGTCACGGATCCCTGGCTTGTAAACTTGATTGCATTTGACAGAAAATTTGTCAGAACCTGCCGCAGGAGAGTCGGATCACCTAACAGTTGCAATGGTACGTCTCTCTGTATTTCTATCCGCAGGTCGAGACCCTTTTCTTCTGCCTGATGCCTGAACAACCTGCGCGTATCTTCGATCACCGTGGCAAGATCAAATGCGGTGACCTCAACAGTCAATTTGCCCGCTTCAATCTTCGAAAAATCCAGCACATCATCGACCAACGCCAACAAGAGCTTGGACGCACTGTCCAGGCTACGCACCATTTCTTTCTGGTCTCGATTCAGTTCAGTGCTCCGCAGCAGGTCCGACATGCCGATAATGGCATTCAGTGGGGTGCGCATTTCATGGCTGACCGACGAGACGAAACGACGTTTAGCCAGGTTTGCCGCTTCTGCCGTTGCGAGTGCCTGCGTCAGTCTCCGAACCAGCGTAGCGAGGTAAAGCGAAATCACGACCATGCCGATGGCCAGTCCGAATCCGACTGCCTGCTTGTCATCCCAATAAGGCTGCGTTGCCACGACGGTTGTAAATCCTGCAAACGCCAGCGCCAGTGTGTAATACAGATAAGCCGTGCCAAACCGGAATCCGTGCCCGATGATGAACCACAGATAAAGACAGAATAGCGGCGCGGCAAGGTCCGGAGTCGCGTAGATAAAGTAAGTCGTATTGGCGACATCGGTCGTGACCGCGGCGATACGGCGGAAGGTGCTGTAGGGCTTGCCGATACGGATGGCGACGATAATGCTGATACACACAACCAGCCAGAGCGCCATGATGAGGTCGTTGACCAGCCACCATGCATCCTGCCGCTGAGGCGAACCCCAAGTGCCGAAGGTGTAATAACTAATCAGGAGGAGACCGAGTGCCAGTCTGATTACCGCTTGTTCCAGTTCAGGGCGTTTGATCGCCCTTTCCGAAAAATCAGTCCTGGACCCGCTTCCCGAATCCCGAAATTCCGTAGTCATCCGCCGCGACTAGCCAGGCCGCCGGGCCGAAGCGAGGAACTTCATCAGGTCCATCTGATTCATCGGCTTGGCAAGGAAGTAACCCTGTCCGGTCTCGCAACCGAGCTTGCGGATGAAGTCCAGCTCGGCGCGGGTTTCCACGCCTTCCGCGACAGTGTGCAAGTCCAGTTTTTTCGCCAGGTCGACAATCGACTCGGCGATGAGCGTCGTTTTTCGGTTTTCGGTTGCGCCGGAGACGAAGTTGCGGTCGATCTTGATCTCGGTAAAGGGCATTTCGCTCAATTGAAGCAGCGACGAATATCCTGTCCCGAAGTCATCGACTGAAATGGCGAAGCCTTGCATGCGCAATCTTGTCAGCGACTCCATCAGGCCTGACACGTTCTGCGACACTGCGGTCTCGGTGACTTCGATTGTGATCCTGCCGGGAGCAATACCGTAGCGCCGTACGAGGCTGCCGATCTGGTTCGGCATATCTGTATTTTGCAGTGTTAACGGCGAAAGGTTGATTGCCATGCCGATATCGCAACCAATCTGCGACCACTCCCTGGCGCACGTTAAGGCATGTGAAAACAGGCTGTCGCTTAACGCATCGATCAGGCCAGCTTCTTCCATCGCCGGCACAAAGGCAGCAGGTGACAGAATGCCAAAACCCGGATGTGCCCATCTTGCCAACATTTCGACCCCACTAGGCATGCCGGTTTCAAGACAGAACTTGGGTTGAAAGTAGGGGATAAACTGGTTGTTGGCCAATCCTTCACGGATCTCTGAGGTGGTATGCACCACCTTGACGGCACTCGCAGGGGCCGCCATCTCCTGAACCTTGGCCTTTTTGCAATCGGCCAGCATGCCTTTTAGACAATCAATGTTTACCGGTTTGGGAAGCACGCCAAGCAACCTGGTGTTATAGCTGCGCAGCACCGCTTCGGCCGAAGCCAGTAAACCGGTATCGATTGCAGAAGTAACAATAAAGGACTTGACGCTATAGTTGGCCGCACGGCGGATGAATTCGATGCCATCCATGCCCTCCATGCGGAGGTCGCAGATGGCAACGTCAAATTCACCTTGCGTTCGTTTCAGCGCATCCAATGCTGCGGAGCCGTCACCCGCGCTTTCGACGGCGGTGATGCCGAGATGATGAAGGACACCAACCAGCAGGTTGCGCTGGAAGGATTGGTCTTCAAGGACCAGGACTTTCAATCCTGATATGGTGTTGGCGACTGCGTCGGGTTGTGATGTCATGCCGATTGTGAATTGGTTAGTCAGTAGACAGGATCTGCTTGGATTGCTGGATTCGCTGACGACACACCACTAAGTTGCTTTACATCAATATTACTGCATTCTACGGCACAACGCCGCCGCCAAAAGCTTGATAAGACGTATTTTTTAATTGACACCCCCGTACATCATGCCATATGAGGACCTTCCTAAAACAAAAAGCGTTGCCGGAGTTGCAAAAGTGCGACCGTCGATATATCAGATAGGCGACCCGTCTTAAAGACTATCAAGAATGCGCCGTACTGTTGCATGTTCGATTATCAGTGCCGGATCGTTTTGAAGAACGTCCAGGTAGCGCCTGGTGAATTCCAGGGGACTATCATCGTCGGACGATATCAGTCGGCGCGCTTGGGCGTAGATTGCGACAACGCTCGGTTCATCGATAATCTCAGCATCGCTCAGGGCATCGACATCAACCATAAATTCGCTAAGCCCATGCAGCCATTCGAACTGCGGATGGCGGGTCAACAGCTGTAGCAACTGGCTGGGGTCGACCTGTCCCCATTCACGCTCATAGTCTTTCTGGACAACTTTCACCAATGCCTGGTGCAGACTCCTCAGTGCTCGCGTCAAGTCGAGTAATGCCTTCTTCGTGTCCATGCCACCCTTTCTGTGAAGTTGCTATGTTTGCAATGCATGGTCGCAGTGCATCTGCACGATACTAATGTCATTATGCGCCGGGATTGCATCAGCGTTTTGCGGACGATGGTTAGAGTTAGTAAGAGGACAGCGTGGGCATTATCCGTTGGCGCTCGCGTGCGGTACCATTGGGAACCGCCGGAGAGATGCCTTGCTCGCTCATTCGGCGCGGCACAACCAGCACATCCGCGTTGGTACAGCTTGCGATACGTGATGCCGCACTTCTAAACAGTAGATCCTTCAGGCAAAGCTGTTCTTGAGGGCCGATAAGTATCAGGTCCGCGTCCATCCTGGTGGCGTAATTAGCGATCACAGAAAAAGTAGAGCCAAAATGTGCAACGTGAGATACCAGGTTGTCAAATGGACGAAGTTGATCGGTGAAGTGCACTAATTTCGCAATTGCCTGCTCATGAGAACTCAGACGTTGCGAACGAACATCCCCTGATGCATGACTAGTCTCATGCAAGGAATTCTCAGGCCCCTGAAACGCGTTCAGAAAAACAATTTGGGCGCAAGGAAAACAGGCGATAGCGAACTCGGCTGCAATTCTCGCTCTCTCCGTAAAATCAACCGGGACAAGGATCTTTCGATGGTAAGTGCGTTTATCTGCCCTGCAGAGAAGTATGGGGCGCGTCGCAGTCCATAGTAACCGGTCGTTGTACCGGTCAAGCAGGAACTTGCCTACAGTATTGGTACTACCTGTTCGTCGGATAATGAATTCTGAGACCGTAGTTCCGTGCTGTGCGGGAAGCTTGAACGGAACCCTGCCATCCGTTGTTCGTAAAAAATGTTTTGCAGTCGGTGGGGACTCGATGGTTCCCACAATGCTCTCCCCGGGCAGACGTTTTCGGAGCTGCTTCATTTTTCACCTCGCAGAAAACAACTGACTGTCGCCAGCACACGCGGCTTGTCCGGCAACCCGGACTTACTTAGCGACTTACTTGGCGAATGCCGCTCCGGCATCCGATGCATCATTGCGCCGCGCGTATCTCTGTGCCAGCACCGCGCAGGCCATCAATTGGATCTGATGAAAAATCATTAACGGTAACAGGAGCGGACCGATCGAAGCACCCGCAAACAGCATGTGTGCCATGGGGACACCGGTGGCCATGCTCTTTTTCGATCCACAGAAAACGGCCGTGATCTCGTCTTCCTTGCTGAACCCTAATGAGCGGGAGATGGTCGCCGTCACAAAAAGCAGTAGGCCAAGCAAAAAACAGCATACCAGCGTCAATGAGATCAACGCCAAAGGCGGCACCACTTGCCAAAGGCCACCGATCACGGATGCACTGAAAGCGGTATAGACCACAAGCAGGATTGAACTCTGGTCCACGCGAGCCAGCGTTGAACGATGCCGTTCGATCCACTGCCCGATCCATGGCCGTAGAAGATGACCAGCCAGAAAAGGCAACAGCAACTGAACCGCGATATGAAGGATGGCGTCCACGGTAGAACGCCCCGTGCCGTTTGTGTGAAGAAGGACGCTCAGCAAAAGTGGTGTAACGACAATCCCGATTAGACTGGATGCGGACGCACTGCATACGGCTGCCGGGACATTGCCGCGGGCAAGTGAGGTAAATGCGATTGCGGACTGAACGGTTCCCGGCAACGCGCACAGATAAAGGATCCCCATGTACAGGCCCGCGCCAAGCAAGGGTTCCAGAACAGGCTTAAGAGCCCATCCAATAGCGGGGAAAAGCACAAATGTAAATCCAAAAACCAGCGCGTGCAGCCGCCAATGCATCGCGCCGGCAATAATCGCCTGCCGTGACAGTTTGGCTCCATGCATGAAAAAGAGGAGAGCGACGGCAAAGCTTGTTACGGCTTCAAAGATCACCGCACCGTTACCGTAAACCGGGAAGAAACTGGCGGCAGCGATCACCACGATAAGTAACACGGTGAAGTTGTCAAACAAGGAACGCAGACGTGACATGAGAACCATAAAATCAAATATAAAACCTGCTTGCAGGGCCATTAGTAATACATTACCGTGTTGTTTTGCGAACGTTTATCGCTAAACTGATATGAAACATCGCCAATCGGACACGCCCGTTGTTTCTCAGACCGAGCTTGAAGCATTGACTGCGTTGCCTAGGCCGGTCTTTGGGAGTGCTCAGGGCCTCCCAAACGTTGCTATCGGACACCGGCATACTCATCAGTGGGTCCAACTGTCATATGCAATTCGTGGCGTCATTGAAGTATCCACCGCAACAGGGCGCTTCGTCGCGCCGCCACATCGTGCAATCTGGATACCCGCGCGCGTATCGCACGCCGTGCGCAGTGCGCCGGATACAGAAATCAGAAGCCTTTACATCGATCCGGATGCGGTTGCCTGTCATCCTGCGTGCCGGGTACTCGTGGTAACACCATTGATGCGCGAACTGATCCGCACATTTAGCGAGCTTCGCGTTGAATACGACGAAGAGGGTAGCGATGGACGGCTCGTCCGCGTCCTGCTTGATCAGCTAGCTGCGGCACCGGAAGCCGACCTCGCTCTACCGTGGCCGAATGACCGGCGTCTCCGAAAGTTGTGTGAGGAACTGCAGGCAAAACCGGATAGTCGCAAAAGTCTCTCCAACTACAGCCGGCAAATGCAGCTGTCGGAACGCTCGCTCAGCCGCTTATTTGTCCAGGAAACAGGCTTGAGCTTCCGGCGCTGGCGGCAGCGGTCAAGGCTGCTCAGTTCCTTACCGTTGCTTGAACGTGGTGAGCGCGTGACCGACGTGGCTTTGGCCTGCGGATATGAAAGCATGTCTGCTTTCGTTGCCGCGTTTCGCGAGCAGATGGGGATGACGCCGGGTGAACTGGTTGCAGGAAAAACCTGATACAACACGCTTGGAGCTTGCCAACCAGCGACTCGGTTTATGTCCCGATCAAAATTCTGGCGATGTCTGGAGGGCTCGGTTAAATGCTACATAAACGAATAGCTATTGCGGCCATGCTGGCTCGACTTCGTACAACGACATGGCAAGTTCGGAATATTGCCACCATGACTGGGCTTCCGATTTTGCGGCCCGCGTGCTACACTCCTGCGCTTTGCGGCTGTAGCTCAGCTGGATAGAGTACTTGGCTACGAACCAAGGGGTCGTGGGTTCGATTCCTGCCAGCCGCACCAGTATTTGTCAGGAAAGGGATTGTGGATATTTCCTCAATCCCTTTCTATTGGTCCTATGTGGTTTTGTTGTATGCGCATGGACATGACAATCTGTGGAATGCCCAGATGGTGGAATTGGTAGACACGCAGCGTTGAGGTCGCTGTGCCGAAAGGTGTGGAGGTTCGAGTCCTCTTTTGGGCACCAAATAGCTTCACGATTTATCCCGCAGTTTGCTGTGAAGCCACTAAATTTAAGTTCAAGGCTTTCCGGCTTTTCTATTCGCCTAAGTTCGAAACGACACCGCGTAAAATCGCGCGTTCCTGTTTGGCACTACGCCCAAATCGTCACTTTTGCAACTTTGCAAAACTTTGCTTGGACGTAATCACTTCATTTCTTAATAAATCAAACGGCGTGTGCTGAGTTGCTTGCCGAGACCCCCACGCGAGTCGGCCATCTGATCTGCACCGCGATGCCTAGTTGATGGACCAAGAACCAACAATGCAATAAGAATCCTATTCAACGCGGCGTGCGGGCATCGGTGATCTAGTGTCCCGGACAATGCGTCCGGGACGACAGTACGGTCAGAAAGAAATGGCTTTAAAACCAGAAAGCCGGCAACTGCGGCCCTTGTGCGACAAGCAGATCGTAGACGCTGGCCGACGCTAAGGTATCTTGGAGGTAGGCGTCAAAATTTTGCGTTTCTTGGTAGGTAATGGAGCGATTGATGTAGGCGTCAGTCTCCAGCACTTGTACATACTCCGCCATGTCGCTCGCAGTCAGTTTCCAGTTATGGTTATTGTCGCCGTATAACTGCACCGTGATGTATCCCGGCGTCGTCGGTGACACATCCGGATGAAGGTCCATCGAAAACAGATCTGCGAATCCCGTATGTGTTGTGCCCGGCTGTATTTCCAAACCGTCGAAACCTTCCATGATGTACGACTTTTTGTCGATCTGCCAGTGGATCGCGGCATCTATGAACTCAATTGCGAAAGCTTTAGCAACGGCGCCAACCACATTCGCCAGCTCGGTATTCGTAGCCGCATTGACAGCCGGCACGGAGTTAATACTGTCCGTCACTTGGGCGAGAAGGGATTTGAGCGTATCAGGTGCAAGCTCTTTTTGCTGCAAAATCTGTACTTCCGCAGCAAAGCTGGCAGTAGAAACACGATTGACGATAAAGGCTTTTCCAGGCGTGCCTTCAGGCGAATTCATCCCGGCATTGATCATGTCGAGAACCAGTTGGCCACGCTGTCCGCTTTTATCTAAACCATCAGTCCAGTATGCCAAGCCACCCGCATCAGGGGCTTTATTGAAGACATTCTGATAAATCTTGGTCACAAAATCGGCGTTGGACAGTCCAGCCGGATATACCTGCTCGACGATCGGTAACTTGAAAATGATGTCAGCCACCTCCGCCATGCTCTTTCCTGCGGAAAGCAATGATGACCAGTATTCAAAGCCGCCTTTTTCTGGCGCTCGAAGAAATCCGGCGACGTAGAGTTTAACTAATTCATTCTGCTGGCTGGTAAGCGCCATTGTTACTCCTGTTCTGTGGTGAAGTGATTTGCACAGGCATTTACAAATCACTGGGATGTCATTGACGAATTGCAAAGCCGTTATATTATAAAACTGAGTATTTCTATAAGGCAATAACCGAAAATCACAAGGAGTGCTGCCTTAATCAGCAACTTTGCTTAGTTGAAGATGTTGATATGCGAAGTTTTTACTGAAGTCCTTTTGCTTTCACTTATTTGTATTTTTCCGTCCAGGCGATCACTTCAATGGCTTAAAAAGATAGGCGTTCTTTCATGCTAGGATTTCCCCTTCTTTTTGGAGGTACAGATGATCATTAGTGACCAATTCAAGGCCTTGATGGAAGAATTCAGGAAGGCAACAGAAGAGGAGCTTGAAGCCATCAATTCGGTAATTCCTGCTGCGGAACTTGGTATGGCCCAAGCCATGGAAGCTACTAAGCATATGGAGGAAGTACATGACCGCAAAATGCACTTGTACACACAGCTTCAGTCCCTTAATCCCAGTGAGTAAATACTGCACTCTCGGGCCTTACGAAAGGACCGCCCGGTACGTGGGTGGAGCTGGCATGCCGCCGGAATAACGTCACATGTGCCCGTCGAGGTAACGCGACCAGACCGGTTCGCTGCCTTCCTTGTCGAACACCGTATCAGTGTTGTCGCTGTCTGGGAGGCTCTCAGAAACGTGACCAACCAAGGAGGCCGGAATGACACGTCAGATTGTTTCAATCGAGCAAATCAACGCCTTGATTGCTGCTGAGATGGAGAAGCACGAGGAATGTCGGGACGTAAAAATTGCCTCGGCATATGTGCATGAACCTGATGCAGATGGCTGTAATTGGGACCTCAATTCATGGTCGGATGATCGCGACGACGTACGCGTATGCCGAGATCGGATCTTGGATGCAGTGCGGGGTCTTCGGGCTAAATACAATGCGCCCGATCCAGTGCAAGCCCCGCCTGATTTTGCTTGATGCAACCGTCAATCTTCACCAAGCTAGCCGATCCTTAGCCGGGACGGTATGCGTAGGTTCGCGCATGCGCTGCCATTGGCACCCTTGCCGAAAGACTTCAGCAGGAATGCTAGACCAAGCGAATGAATGCGATCAAGTCGTAGCATGTATCGGGCAGGTTCTTAATTGAACCGCTGTGAATGGCTTGAACAAAAAATTTGAAAGATCGGCTGAGCTATCTGACCTTCCTGTAGATATAGGTGCGACACGTGCGTCCATTAGCGCACCATGGATCACTTTCGAGGATGCTGATGACAAGTTTAAAAACATACCGATGAAATAATGCGCTTTCGACGCCTATTCCGGATCTGGAATAAATTGCAGTAGGGCTTCGCGATAGGATGCCGTGTCTTCAAACGACGCAGCGTAATTTTCATCCGCGAGGAGTTTCCTAAGGTGATAGAGAGCCGTCTCAGGATCTTCTAAGGCATGCCTTGCGTTCGTCCGTTCATACGGTTTTGCGGAAATGAGTGCGTTCACTGCGGCTCTGGCATCCGCGTTCTGGTGCTGCAAGACAGCCAACTGCTCCTGTAGGGCAGCTTGCTCGCCAAGTGCTTCTTGATATCTGGCGGCCAAGGTTTTTTCCGCCTCCTGGCGAAACTTAATCTCGGCTTGAAGTACTTCAATGTAATCGGCAGCGTAAGCGTAGCCGTTGTTTCTCAGGCCCGAAAGTAGAGAATCGATCTTGGTCATCAGCGCATTTTACAACGTCAATATTTACTTCGTTTGCCAGCTATCTCAATAGAGCTTCTACCCAGTGATGCGGCCGAGCCGCCATTGCCTCCGCGATGGACTCGCCCCTGCTTACCAGTATCGTCGGTATTAGAGAGAAGGCGTACTTTTTAAAAGAACCTGGAGGTAGGTACTTCAACGCACCGTGTGGATGCGAGGTTATTGGCAGAATTAACGCAACTCGTTCTATAAAAAGTAAAACAGATAAAACACTGAACTTTTGCATCATGGAAACGCTCTTAATGCCGTTTCTCATGCTCAAGCCAATGTTTTCTTTTAAGCCAGCCTCGCCTCGTCTCTTGACCTTTGTTTTTACGCTCTTACTTTCTGCGTGTGGGGGAGGGGAGGAAATATCAGATGAGTCAAGGCTCGCCAATTCCATACGAAACGATACGCGACTTCCTCTTGTGCGCGCTAAGGCCCGGCAGCTTGCAGCCAGGGAGCTTACCGCCGGCAGTGGTTATCCGGCCGTGTTTATCCGGGATCTCAACACATTTGTTGAAATTGCAATCGAAGGGCAGGGAGCACAAAAAGTGCGATCCCAGCTCAAACAGTTCCTGGAGCATCAGGGAGACGATGGAAACGTCGTCGATGGAATCACCGTGCATGACGGTTCAACCTTCAAAGCCACGGTCGAAAGTGACCAGGAAAGCTCGCTTGTCCAGGCGGTCGGAAAGTACATCGCAATGACCGGTGACACGGCGTTTCTGGTAGAAGATGTTCGCGGTGTTTCCGTGATTGAGCGCCTCGAACACGCACTCATGTTCCTGTACAAGCAGCGCTTTGCCGACGGTTACGGTCTAGTGTTCGGCGGCACGCGCGCGGATTGGGGCGACGTACAACCCGAAGATACCCCGGGTGTCTACCTGAATGCGGCCAGCCATCCAAGCTTGAGTATCTATGACAACGCAATGCTGACGCTGGCACTGGCCGACCTGCAAACTCTATTAAGTAAAGCGGGACGCGACGCCAGCGCCTGGGCTGTCAGGGAGCGTGAATTACGCGCCGCGGTGCGGACTCACCTGTGGAACGGCAAGCAGTTTGTGCCGCACATTTATCTTGATCGAGGATCGCCGTTTCCGTCGGCTTTTGACGAGTCCCGAATTTATTTCCAAGGGGGGACAGCGGTAGCGATCCAGGCTGGCCTGCTTGAGCCAGCGGAAGTCACACAAGCTTTTACCCGGATGATCAAAAACAAGAACGACTCCGGCTCGGGGACCGTTGGCGTCTCTCTCTATCCATCCTATCCCGCAGGATTCTTTCAGAATAAAGACTACATGGGCGCAGAATATGTGTACCAGAACGGTGGCGACTGGCCATGGTTCGGCGGCCGTATTATTCAACAGATGGTTGCACACGGACAGGCGGCCGCTGCCTACCAGGAGATTGCCCCAATGCTGGACCGTGTGCTGCGAGACGATGCGTTTTTCGAGTGGTATACCCGCGAGGGGATAGCACAGGGTTCAGGCGAGTACCGGGGCTCTGCAGGGCAACTTGCCATAGCGATCGACATGCTTCTGGAATGGTCTGCGCACCGGTAAATTGCTTGCGAGCGCCCGATGAAAATCTGCCGACGAGCGAGCAGATGGCGTTTTCAGCAAATCAGTAGTCGCGCAAAGATTGGCTGCTGCGGGTGTGCGCCGTGATAAGGCGATGTAGTTCCAGCGGGTGGAAGCCCCGCCCGGCGAAGTGCTCCCGCCGGAAGCTACCGGAGCAGCGGTGGAGGTAA
>NZ_LMHZ01000021.1 GCF_001428545.1 Noviherbaspirillum sp. Root189 | reverse complement strand
CAGAGTCCACATTAGATGCCGGATATACGACTGCAGGCTTCTCCCTAATGTCATTCCCGTCGGTCAGTCTCTTGTACTTTGGAGGGAGTCCATATATGCCCACGTTACGCTCGCCAGGCATCCCAGGCTATGCGCAACCAGCAGCATGGGCACCGGTGCGGAAGCGACCGCTTCATCAATGGCAGCGACCCAGGACGAGCAGTATGGACGATCCCAATCATCGACCTGTATCCGGCGATAGTCCGGATGTTGCGCTTCCCACAGCGTTTGCCAGTGTTTGGGCCCGGAACCATGTATCCCCGGCATGACCAGTATCTGCGTATCCATGCATATTCCTTACTCGGTTGAACTTGCAAAAAGTCTAACGACAAAAATCGTCGCCGGACATGGAGGAGCCATGGTTTTAATCGTATGATGCAAGGAAATTCCTGTTTCCTTGGGGTGCTTGCGAATGAAACCAAAGTTTGAAGCCGACAGGCTCGATTGGAAGATCATCGAACTGCTGCAGCGCGATGCAAGGATGAGCAATACCGAGATCGGCAAGATCATCGGCCTGTCGCAACCGGCAGTGACTTCGCGCATTCGCGCACTCGAACAAGCGGGCGTCATCGCCGGCTACGGTGCCCGCATCAATCCCCGGGCGCTCGGCCATGAGATCACCGCGATCATCCGCTTGCGCACCACGCACGAAAAGATCAGCCAGTGCCTTGCTGCGTTCGAACGTACACCCGAAATCCTTGAAGCGCATCGTGTCACCGGCGAGGATTGCTTCGTGGTGAAAGCCAGCTTTGCCCATATGCCGAAACTCGAAGCCACCATCGACGCGCTCGCCAGTCTGGGATCGGTGACGACGTCGCTGGTGCTGGCAAGCTATCCATCCAAGCCGCTGACAGCGCCACAAGGGACGCTGCGGCCGTGAAGCGCTGGCTGCATCGGCGACTCGGCATGGGTACCGCTTCAGTCCCGAAAGCCGACGTGCCGGCGGTCATTCCGATGCTGCTGCACAGTCTGCGCGACAAGGATGTTTCGAAGGCGGAGCCGATGGCATCGCGTGTTATCGCCAGCTGACTGCCGGTGAGGAAGAAGCTTAGCCCTTACTTTTCTCTAACCCTGCATGGCAGCGCTCGGGCAGGCGCAAATTTTGCTCATTCTCCTCGCAAGAACAGAAATTCTTTATGTAAGCCACGAGGAGTCTGATAATGAAATTGAACAATGGAAAAACACTGGCGAGCACGATTGTTGTTCTCACCCTGACTGCCGCGACCGCATTGCCAGTCATGTCGCAAGGTAACGCTGCTCCTGCGGCCGCCCCTGCCGCCCGTTCTTCCTATGGGCAGAGCACCTCGCGCGATATGCGCGCCAGTGAACTGATCGGCAAGCAGGTCGAGAATGCGCAAGGCGAGAAGCTTGGCAAGATTGAAGACATCGTGCTCGACATCGACAATGAGCGCGCAATGTATGCGGTGCTCTCCGTTGGCGGCGCACTCGGCATTGGTGACAGGCAAGTGCCTGTCCCTGCAAACAGCATCCAGGTACGTAGCGCGAAGGAGGCACCTATTCTTAATGTCACCAAGGAACAACTGAAAAATGCGCCGGCCTTCGATAAAAAGCAGGCCGCCAATTTCAGCCGGGACAGTTACCGCAGTGAAGTTGACCGATACTTTTTCAAGGAAGAAACGGTTCGTCACGCCCCTGCGGGCGCACGCATGATGTCGGCCAGCGACCTGATCGGCAAAGAGATCAACGACCGCGCCGCGCATGATGCGGGAAAGATTGCCGACGTGGTTGTCAATTTGGGTAATGCCGGATCGTATCTGGTGATGCAGGCCGACAAGGCATGGAGCACGGAGGAAAAACTGGTGGCCCTGCCCTTTGCCGCATTAACCTTTCCGAGCCGCCCCGATCTCGATGCTTACATCAACATCGACAAGCCCAAAATCGAGACCGCAAAAGGCTTCCCGAAAAACAAATGGCCGGACCTGAATGCGCCGAGCGCCCAGCAACAGATCCGGGACCAGCTTGCCGCTTTCCAGTCCGCAACCAAATCGACGCCAAGCGCCACACAGACAGGACGCGAAACCAGTACCAGCAGCGGCGGTTCGCGCTAAGGCCGCGTGTCTGTGTGTCTGTAAGACCGGGAGCCGTGCAGGTATAGCTTAACTGGCGACTCCCGCCTACACTTTTGAAGACCAAGTTGCCGGGCCTCGCCAGACGCCAACACAAAACCTCAACGTGATCCTCTCCGACCTGCCGTTGTGGCTTGCGATCGTCTCGCTTGTTGTCGTGGCTGCCGTCTGCATTGAAGTTGGGATCGGCTGGAGACGGATCGCTCACTTGAAAGACATGCCGCCCGCTGACGGCGAGGCACTGCCGCGTGTGTCGATCATTGTGTCGGCACTCAATGAAGCGGATACGCTGGCACGGCAAGGAATAGACTGGCGCGGCACACGTTATCCCCTGAAGAATCTCAGGCGTGCACATAACAAGGAGGCGCCGAAACGCTGAGTGAGTAAGCAATTGTGAATAGTCTATTGGGTGCGCTGCATTCGCAGTCCGGGTTCAGCACTACCGCAACTAGTCAGCACAGCACGACTCGGTGATCTGCTGCGCAGGTCCTGTCGGCGGCCAACATCCATAACTTGCGGCGTTGAATTTTTGTGGATCGCCTGTACTCTATTACTCTTACTGCCCACGGGTATCCCACAAGTCTTGATTCACGCCATGAAAACCTCACTTCTTGTTTCGCCGGTATTGGCTGCCGTGTTGATGGCGGCCTTGCCTGCCTACGCTGCCGCGCCGCGTATCGATCTGCTCGGCATGTCCGCGCCGGACGCTGCGGCAACACGCACCATCGCGATCACACCGGGCACTCGGTACGTCAATGTTACCGGCGGCGATATCGTGACATTCGTTGTAGGTGAGAAAACCTTCACCTGGAATTTTTTGCTGCCGATCGGCATGTCGTCGTTCGAATTGAATCGTGTCGCACCACCCGGACTGCTTGATCACACCGTGACTGCCTATGTCGCGCCGGACCCGCGCTATATGGGTGGCGGCGACCGCAGCAAGTAACACCGAAGAACGCCGAAGCAAGCACCACAGCGGCAACGTCCGCTCCGTTCCCCGGACTCGCCAGCGGAACTGTACCGGTGCTCCGGACATGCCACGTCGTGGATTTATTTCATGGACTGTACCGGGGCATGCCGGATGTGGCACGCTAAGGTAGCCCTTCACCATTCGGGGAGAAGGGCATGTTGACTGCCGCTTTTATTTTTCAGCCGGGAAAACGCGACGCAGAGTTCGATCGCCTCAATGCACTGATCAGCGAAGCCGCACGCGCCACGGGCGGGTTTCTCGGTGAAGAATCCCGGCAGTCCGCCGATGGCCAACTGCTCAACACCACCTACTACTGGGACAGCATGGAAGCGTTGAAACGCTTCTCCTCGCATCCCAAGCACCTGGAAGCAAAACGCGGGTACAAACACTGGTATGGCGGATACCATGTCGTCATGTCGGAAGTAGCCAAATCCTTTGGCGACGGCGGCCCGGAGCACTTGACGCCCAGCGAACGCATGGGCACGTCGTCGATGGCGATGCCATGAACCCCTATCTGGTCTTTGCACTGGCGTTCGCCGCCTCGGCCGCAGCACCGGGTCCGGAAGTCGCCGCCCTGCTGGGCCGCGCGCTCTCCGGCGGCATGTGGTCCAGCGTCCCGCTGGCGGTTGGCATTGTCAGCGGCAAACTGTTGCTGATGACTGCGGCGGCCATCGGCCTGGGTGCGCTCGCGGCTCTGCCCGGCCCTTTCTTCCTGCTTCTGAAAATCTTGGGCGCCGTGTATCTGTTCTGGCTGGGCATACGGCGCTGGCGAAATGCGGGACGGATACTCGATCCCAATGCGGGCGCGAAATCCAGCCGTGTCGCGGATGCCGGTCTTGGCCTGGCGATGACTTTATCCAATCCAATGGCGGTGATGTTCTACATCGCCCTGCTGCCGACCGTGATTGACCTGCGTGGCTTGAGCATGAGCAGCTATGCAGTACTTTGCCTGATTATCGTCGGCGTCATGTCGGCAGTGGCACTTTCTTACGGCATGGCAGCGGAAACCGCGCGCAAGTATCTGACATCGCCAGCGCAGAAGGCCATGGTCGACTGCGTTGCCGGCGGCATCATGATGGGTGCCGGTGTACTGGTTGCGTTTTCATAGCCGCACCTTGCTGAATGGCGCCTGCCCTTAACTGATCTGTTTGATCCGCTAATCTTCCGCATCCACCCTCTCGGACGAGGTACCGAACACCCATGAGACGGCCAGTCCTCCAGTGACGGCACTATTTCGCTGCATCAGTGGACTATCCTCGAATACTGCGCCGCCCAGATGGTCGTAACGCAGGAAAGCACCGACCCAGTACCGGCTGAAACGCCGTGACAGGGTCGTTGTCAGTTGTGTGCCGGCGTAGCCGCCGGGTGCCGCGTAGGCGGGACGACCGGGCAAGGCATCGGCTGCACGCACCGAATACAGGTAGCCGTTGTAATCGCGGGTAGCGTACAGCGGTCCGCCCTGCACGCCCAGTTTCCAGCCGCGCAAGCCTGCCGGGTCCTGCAGTTGCAGCAGCAGGTTGGGCGAGAACAACCAGCCGATGTGGCGCGGCGATGATTCGATGGTGACGCCGGCGCGCATCGGCAAGCGCAAGGCGACACGCACCCGATCATCCGCCGAATTCCATAATCTCAGGTCGGCCGTCGGCCCAAGCTCCAAGACAGGACGCAAATCTTCCATGCCCCGCCGTAAGGCATTGTCCTTGCCGCGCCCCGGCAGCGAAGCGTTCAGGCTGAGGTTGATTTCCACCCGGTCGCTTTCGAACAGGGATGCCCGCATGCCGCTGCGGTCAGCATGCAGAATGTCGCCGCGATACACAAAATACGGGCTCGGAAAAACATAGCTGGAGCGCGTGTCGGCGCCACGATAATCGGGAACGCTGAGGGTGCCGAATCCGGCGCCGATCTCCCATTTGGGTAGCGAATCCGCGTGCGCAGGACTGTACGTCAGGGAGGCGGCCAGCATGAGCGCTGGCACAGGTAGAAGGATTTTGTTCATCCGCGGGAGTAACTCAGGGAAATAATCCGGTTTGACACCGAATGGCCTGATTGACTCCCGCCAATAGCAAGGGATGGTTTGACCGTTGTCGGATCGAACGCCAGTGTAGCCTGCACTGGCTGCACGAACCGAATCAACGCCGGGCGTCGGTCAGTTGCCGAACAGTCCGCGTAGCAGCTTGACCGGATTCGGCACGTCGGGAACCGGGATGCCGGGCGAAGCGTCGCGCGTCTGGCCGCTTTGATAGTCGTGATTGCTGCTGCCATTGTTACTAAAGTTGCCGCCACGCTGCTCGCCCGTACTGTCTTCCATTCCCAGCATCGCCATGCCGGTGGACTTTATCCTGACCCGCGCGGTCCATTCCGGTTGCCAGTCAGCCGGCGCCTTGAGCGGGCGCTGCGGGTAAGACACATTGAGTTCCGGACCATAGGCGATCATGTTCACCATCGCCCCTTCGGCCTTATCGAAGATGCCCTTCGGTACCGTGCAATCAGCGGCCGATGGCTGCAGCACGATTTTCTGCTGCAGCAGTTTGGTAATGTGTGCCGGAGACTGGTAGTTCATCAGCGCCGCGCCGTTGTCGGGCTTCTCACTGGAACTCCAGAAAACCATGTCTTTCGCGCCGTCCGGGCCGCTTGCCGCACCTTGTGCCAGTAAAAAGTACGCTTTGGCGTTCTGCATCGTGTTCCAGCTTACCCGGACGCCATCTTTTGGCATACCGCGTGTGCTCATCTGCACTTTGGGCAGGAAGTCATGTTCGGCGCCGACATGGAACTTCAGGCTGGCCGGCACGCCGTCGCCGCTGATCGCCTGCTCACCCTGCAGCGAAGCGTTGTCCGGCACCCGTTTCGGATCCTTTTCATTGGGCCACAGGGCATGGCCGGGGCGATTTTCCACACCCCGGCTGGCACTGGCACCCGCATGGCTGCCAAAGAACTGGGCGTATTCGCTCATGTGTTGCGGCTTGCTGAAATCGAACACCTTGGGCTGGCCAGGACGGATACCATCGCCGCAACCCCAATAGATCAGAATACGGCCCTTGGGTTTTTCAATGGTCTCCGGCCTGTCTTCGCGCGTGGTATCGCGGCTTCCCTGCTGGGGACGGTAAGGCGTGAGCAGCAGCGACGGCCCCATGTTCATGCCGGCAGGAATGGCATGCGTCCCTTCCACACCCGCCGGCTTTGCGCGGACGAACAGTTCGGCATCGAGCGTCTTGCCGCGACTACCGCCGCCCGGCATCGCACCGCCGGCGTTTCCCATGAGGCTGCCTAACAGCCCACCACCGATGCCACCCATGCTTCCTTCTTCCGGCATGCCGGGAATCGAGAAGCTGGTGGTTGCGAGATCGACCCAGTACTGGGCGACGGGGCCGCGCGATTGTGCGTTGGCCGCAGTGCTGGCGACCGCCATGCAAAGAGCGAGCGTTGTGCGTGCAGATACTGACATGAATTCTCCCTGCTTCTTATAGACTGTTATCCGGTTGTTCACTGGCTGCCTTGCAAGGCAGTCAGAACCATTGTTCGATTAGTGCGCATTCCTGCACGGCTTTCATGCCGGTTGCTTCATCGACCAGCGATAGCATCGAGCGCGGTGCGGACATGCCGGCGTGGACCTGCTGCCAGATGAAATAGTGTTTCCCCGCGTCGGCCCTGACCGACAGCACGGCATCGTTTTCAGCGCGCGACACCAGGGTATGCTCGCCCGGCGTGACTTCCAGGCGTATGAACGTCTTGACCGCGGTATCGCCGATTTTCCTGCCATCCATGATGACCGGCAGCGTGCTCGCTGCGCCCTTGGTTTCATGGCGGTAAACGTAGATCGTGGCATTTTTGCCATCAATCCGGAACGCCTTGGCGTCCGCGTCCCGCTCGGTGCTGGCCATTCTTACCGAAGCGCATCCGGCACACAGCAAGAGCGTGGCAAGCAGCGCAGCGGCACAGCGAAAGGGGTTGGACATGCGATTTCCCAGGACGTAAAAAAGCGCGCATAGGTTACCTTAAGACCAATTTCTTGTATCTCCCACGTTCATGGGAAAGGTTGGCGAGTGTTCCATGCTGGCGGGTACGATTAATGATGCAATTAATTTTCTGACCGTTGTCAAATAACTTTCTGCTACTTGCACCTCTCGTCCGAAAAAATTTATTGCATAGCAGAACCAAAATTGATTTTTGGAAACCAAGCTTTCTTTGGAGGTGCTATGCGTGATCGTAGAAACAGTGGAATGGTGGATGCCGCGACAGTGTTGTCGCGTCTGATGGATAAGTGGGCGGGAAAGAACGTCGATGCGTCAACACAAGACCTGCCGCAGGCAATGGGATCCGAGTTTGCCGGAAAGTCCATTGTGGAAGTCACCGAAGCCTTGCTGCGACAGGTCAGCAGCCGCGATTAAGTGGCAAGCTGATGAAATCACAGCTCATAAAAGACACAAGGCGCCGTGACGGCGCCCTGGATAAACTTTACTACGCGATAACAAACGCCAGGCCGTAAGCCGGCCTGGCTGTATGTCTGTCAATGGTGGCGTTCCTGCTTCTTGCCACCGCCAGCACCTTGATCGGAGCCGGCTTTGTGATGGCTCTTTTCATCATGGCTGGTTTGATTGCTGCGACCGGACTTGCCATCAATCGACTTCGCATCAGCCTCGGTGACGGGTTCTGCTTTCTTCGGGGGAGTTGCATTGTCATTGTTCATGGTATACCTCGACAGTTGTCGAAAAATAAAACGTTGAGCTATCGTAGACAAGCCGTCATGGCGAAAGATTCAGTTTTATTCTTCCTGTCGAGGCAAGAACCCATGGATATGTGCAGCCTGTCAAGCTAAGCGCGTTTTACCAGACGCAGCAGCAGTATCAGCACGATTGCACCTACTGTTGCCACAATGATGCTGCCCAACATTCCACCGCCGGCCGATACGCCTAGGGTACGGAACAGAAAGCCGCCGAGGAAAGAACCGACAATACCGACGACGATATCGCCGACCAGACCAAAGCCGCCACCGACAATGGCGCTGGCCAGCCAACCTGCTATCAGGCCAATCAGGATAAACCACAGTAATTCCATTCGCTTCTCCTTTGGATCAGGCTACTCTTCGCTCAACCCCCCGCCAATACACAGCAGACAGTGGATAACAGGCAGGGACGCACTCTCTAAAGACACGATACGTCGCCTGCATTCTTGTCGGTTGACCCCTCTCAATCGCCAGGATCAGCAAATTGGCAATTGCGCAATGATTCGCGCAATCATCCATGGTTGTCTTGCCTTGAAGCAGATTCCATCGACCGCCAGCATCGACCGCGGGCGTTAAAGCAGGCACGGTACGGCACTTACTGCGGCCGGTAAGCGGCAGCGCCAGCAGCGGTGTCGGTGAACTCGCGGAAGCCTGCAATTTTCCCGTCGCGGATCGTGAAGATTTCCGCCCAGTCGCTTTCAAACACGCGATCAGTGGACTTGACGCTCCATGCATAGTGTCCCAGTGCGACGACTTTGTCGCCTTGGGCAATAAACTCGCGCGGTTCAAAATGCAGCGGATGTTGCGACTGGTCCAGGGTGCTGAAAAATTCCATGACAGCGCCCTTTCCGCGCCTGGCACCAGTGAAAGGCACGCCTTCAGTGGGATCCAGTTTCCATTCAATATCTTCTGCGCACAAGTCCATCAATCCTGGAATATCACCTGCCTGGAAGCACTCATAAGCCTGACGGACCAGTTGCGTATTTTGCTGTTCATTCATGACGCTCTCCTTGGTGATGGCGCATCACAAAGATGCACCCGCTTCACGATAGGTCGCCAGACGGGCCTGCGTTTGTGTCAGATCAAGCCCGCGCATCGCCTGCAGCGTCGCGCTGGCAGGGCTATACTCGGCGAACCAGTTTCCAGGAGAGCCTCATGGCAATATCAATGTACGCCGCATCCGTTCCCGTTTTCCGCCAGCTGCTGACTAGCCTAAATGCGCTTCTTAACAAGGCCGAAGCCCATGCCGCTGCAAAGAAAATCGATCCGGACGTTTTTTTGCAGGCACGGCTTTTCCCGGACATGTTTGCGTTGACGCGCCAGGTACAGCTGGCCAGCGACTTTGCCAAGGCGGCCACCACGCGTCTGGCAGGTGTACCGGTTCCCGGCTATGAAGACACGGAACAGACGTTTGAAGAATTGCATGCACGGATCAACAAGACACTGGCCTTGATCGATGGCGTCACCGCCGCGCAGATCGACGGCAGCGAAGAACGTGAAATCGTGATCCAGCCCGGCACGCCGCGTGAAAGAAAATTTACCGGCCAAGCCTATCTGCTGCATTACGCCATGCCACAGTTCCTGTTCCATGTCACCACTGCCTACGCGATCCTGCGCCACAATGGCGTGGAGGTCGGCAAGCGTGATTTCATGGGCAGTTTCTGATGCGTGCACGGGACAGCAAGCCGCACACGCGGATCGGGAATCGACCGGTGCTTGCGACAGCAGCGCTTCTGCTTGTGCTTGGTTGTGCCGCGGTCATAACGCATGGCGCACCCGCCGCGTGGCACAAATGGCGCAGCAAGGTGACCCGCACCGACACCTGCGCGCAGGTATCGCCGGGCGAGGGGTGGGAACAGGTAGCAGGGCCGTTTCGCGATGCGCAGTGCACGCTGCCCGGCAAACCCGGTCAATAACTGCTGCGAACGGATTGGTTCGACGACGTTAAACCCATGGAAAGAACGCATACGGGCAGCGTGACAGAGAAAGGAAAACCATGGCTATCGCGTCGCCGTGCGCTGGCATGCGACTGCAATTGCTGCCGGTACAACCGCGCAGCCGCAAGGCCCCGCTTGGTGAAGCCTCGGTACTGCGCGGTGCGGTCTCGTATTCCATGCTGCATGCGACGGTTGCCGATCTTGTCGCGTAAGCCACGGCGAGCGTGGCTTGCCTGCGCCATCGCGATGGATTTTTTTGACTGGCAAGGCGCAGGAGGAGTCAATAGCGGGCTATTGACGACGAGTGCAACGCAGGCAGGCGGCTCGGCGCCCCCGGAAAAAAGACGCGATCTCATGGTGCGTTATGGGTTGGGATTGGTATTACTGGCTGGTGCGCAGGCCTACGCCGCTGACGCGCTGCGCGTCGGCTCCAAGCGGTTTACCGAATCGTACATTCTGGGCGAAGTTGTTCGACAAACTGCGGCACCTTACACAGGTTCGGCCAGCGCGGAACACAAGCAGGGCCTCGGTAACACGGCGATCGTATTTGAAGCGCTCAAGTCTGGCAGCATCGATGTTTATCCCGAGTATCTCGGCACCATCTCGCAGGAAATACTGAAGCACACAACCGCGGTGTCGCTGGAAGATATCAACCGCGAACTTGCGCCGCTCGGTCTCGCCGCCGGCATTCCCCTGGGCTTCAACAACAGTTATTCGCTTGCCACTCGCGGCAAGGAAAAAGATGGCGCTGCGAGTGTTGGAACCAGTGCTGGTGCTGAACTCACTACACTCAGTGACCTCGCGCAACATCCGGGCCTGCGCTTTGGCTTATCGCACGAATTTATTGGTCGCGCAGATGGATGGCCGGGTCTGGCGACGCGCTACCGCCTGCCGCAACAACCTGTCGGTCTTGATCATGGTGTTGCCTATGAAGCCTTAGCGGCCGGCCAGGTCGATGTCATCGACATCTATGCGACAGATGCCAAGATCCGCCAGTACGGTTTGCGCGTACTGAAAGACGATGCAGGATACTTTCCACGCTATGACGCCCTGCTGCTGTACCGGCGCGACATCGCACAGCGCTTCCCCGAAGCATGGCGCGCATTACAGGGTTTACAGGGCAAGATTTCAGAATCGCAGATGGTGACGATGAATGCCGCGGCTGAACTGGACGGCAAGTCTTTCGCATCCATCGCCAGTGCCTTCCTGACGCCGGCCACCCAATCCGCGACCGCACGACAGGCAGAGCCGGGAACAGGATTCTGGGCCAGGCTGGTCGATGGCCAGCTCTGGCGTCTGACGCGCGAGCATCTGCTGCTGGTCATGTTCTCGGTACTGACGGCCACTGTCGTTGGTGTACCGCTTGGCGTCGTCGCCGCCTTCATGCCGCGCCTGCGACACGTTGTCATGGCGGTCGTCGGCGTACTGCAGACCGTGCCGTCGCTGGCCCTGCTCGCGATGCTGATCCCGCTGCTGGGAACCATCGGCATGGTGCCGGCATTGATCGCCCTCTTCCTGTATGCCTTGCTGCCTATCGTGCGCAATACCAGCATCGGCATGGAACAGGTACCGGGTGGCTTGCGCATGGCAGCACACGCGCTCGGCATGACGACCGGCGCGCGCTTGCGCCATATCGACCTGCCGCTTGCGCTGCCGGTCATTCTCGCAGGCATCAAGACCGCCGCAGTGATGAGTGTGGGCACGGCCACCATCGCAGCCTTCATTGGTGCGGGTGGATATGGAGAACGCATTGCAACGGGACTGGCAATCAATGACAACAACATGCTGCTGGCCGGTGCGCTGCCGGCGGCAGCACTGGCGCTGGTGACGCAAGTCGTGTTCGAGATTATCGAAAGACTGCTTCCCGGCTACCGTGCCATCGCGCATGCGCGGCGCTAGGACATGCAGCGGTGCGCTTTGGCAACCGTCACTTAAGAACGTCAAACAGATTGTTGAAATCATCGGTCCAGGGACGCAAGCCCGGAATCACCGGAATCGATGTGCTGCCCTTGCGAAAGGCTTCCGCAGCAAGTGTGTGCGCATCGCGCGCCACCAGCACCCAGTCGGTCTTGTGCCGCGTAGTGCGCATTCCGTCATCATGGATCAGTAAGGCGTTGAGTCCACGCGCTGCGGCGATCTGTTGCACCACCGGCGCCAGCGACAGAAAACGGTTGGTCACATGAAAGGCGATAATGCCGTCCGGTCGCATGTGACGCAGATACACATCCATTGCTTCACGCGTGAGCAGGTGCACCGGTATGGCGTCCCCTGAAAAAGCATCGACCGCCAGGACATCGAATCCCTGCGGCGCTTCCTTTTCCAGGGTCAGACGCGCATCGCCCAGCACGGTTTCGATGCGCGCCGGACTGTCTTTGAGGAAGCTGAACTCCGATTGCGCTAGGGCGATTACTTGGGGGTTGATTTCGTAAAAGCGATACACATCGCCGACTCGTCCATACGCGGCCAGCGTACCGCTTCCCAGCCCGATCAAGCCAATCTTGCGCATATCCCGACGCGCATTGTTGATCGCAAGGCCTATGCCGGTTTCCCGGCCATAGTAACTGGTAGGCTCCCTGCGCCGCGCCGGGTCGAGGAATTGCTCGCCATGCCGGATCGCCCCATGGTACAAGCCACGCACGTTGTCGATGGCGTTGACATGATGCGTATCGGCGATGCGCAGGCTACCGTAAAAGCTGCGCATCAGCGTATGTGCATCTTTGCGACCGGCCGCAACTTGCTTATAAAAAAAGCTGCCGCACAGCAAGGCCAGCAGCAGTGCACCAATCATCAGCGGCAGCCGCCCTCGAAACAGCCAGCCTGCCAGCAAGGCCACGATGGCCAGTCCGATGCCGAGTTCGTAATAACCGGGCAAGAGTCGCGGTGCCAGCAGGCCCACCGCAATGCCGCCGAGCGCACCACCCAGCGACAGCATCAGGTAAAAACGCGTCAGATAACGCGGTGACGGTCGCAGCATGGCCAGCTCGCCATGCAAGAACATGCACATGAAAAACAGTCCGGTTGCATAAAGAGGAATCGCCGTACGGATGTTGAAACCCAACACCCCGTCCTGCAAGCCATAGGCACACAAGGCCAGCGCGGCGGCAACCGGCAACAGGAACAGTTTGCGCCGGTACCAGCGGTCGCTTTCGAAGCACAGGATGAAGCTGAGAAGATAAATCGTCAACGGTAGCAGCCACAGGAAAGGTACCGCCGCAATGTTTTGAGTAATGTGATTGGTCACCGCCAGCAGCATCCATGATCCCATTGCCGACAGGGCAAGCCAGGTTGCATGGTCGCCTAAAGTGGGCGGGTGGACCGCAGCAGCTTCAGGCGGTGCGGGGGTATCGCCCGCCATTGAATGGTGGCGAGGATGGCTAGGGTGGCTAGGGTGGAGCGGGTCGAGAGGGCGCAGCGACGCATGCCGCGCAAACATCAGGCCCGACAACGCGCACAACACGATAAACATGCCATACAGCACTGACCATGCCATTGCCTGCGACAGCAGCGTAGCGCGCGGCTCGATCAGAAATGGGTAAGCAACCAGCGCCAGCAAGGACGCAAAATTCGACAAGGCATAAAAGCGATACACGCGGGCATCGACAACCGAGCGTGTCAGCCAGGCCTGCACCAGTGGCCCGGTGGTCGACAGCAGAAAATACGGCAAGCCCATCGTCAGTATCAGCAGGAGCAGGATGCGCAACGCCGGATCGTCGCCACCCGCCGGCTTCAAGCCGGGATCGGCGACGATGGGCAGCAGCAAGGCGCTGGCCAGCAATAGCACAATATGCAAACCCACCTGGCGGCGCGGACCAAGATGGCGCGTCGTCAGGTCCGCATAGGCGTACCCGGCTAGCAACACGACCTGAAAAAACACCATGCAGGTCGCCCAGACCGCCGCCGAGCCACCGAACCAGGGAAGGATCTGTTTCGACACCAGCGGCTGCACCAGGAACAACAGGAAAGCGCTGGTAAAGATGGTGCCGGCAAAGAGGAGTCTGGTCATTGGCGAGGAGGAAGGTAAGCCGGCGTGGCGCTGATAATTAATAATCTGGTATCAAGCCGATATGACCGCTCGGGAGAAACCGAGTTTGCGTGCTTGGTATCGATCAATCTCCATTGACCCGCGCCAGCGCGCAGCGAGAACTGAACCATCCAGCGATATGTGATCTCCAACCGGTATGAACCCCTTCCCATTGCTTAGTCGGGCGGGACCGCACAGGCAATCAGTTTCAGATTGCGACGGCGCATCTGGTATTCTTGAGCTACAGCCGCATCGCCGAAAGGAGGCATGATGACCCGTAAGGCCCGCTTCGGATTTTTCGCTCGCGTCCTGACCTGCGTGATCGCGATTTCCGCCATGATCATTTTCTTTTCCCGCAGGACGATTCCTGACGTATCGCTGGTCGCGGTATTTGCATGGATAGGCGCTGCGGTCCTGCTTGCCCTGACTGCCATCACCCTGGGGTTCTACGCGACCATGCGCTGGCACACCTGGTGCCTGAATCGGGGAGCGACCGATCCGCAATGGATGTGGTTTGGCGGCGAACCGCCAGGACTCCAGAAGCTGCGTCATGACGGTGATCGCCAGCACGCGCAGCGACGTTTCCACCAGTAAGCATGTATCTCTGAGCCAGGCGGAACCCTTGGATTCCGCTTGAGCTTCAGCAAGTCCGCGACGGGAGCCGGTGCGTAGAATCGACACATCACCCCCTTTCCCGTCGACAATGACCAAACCGCGCACCGGGCAAGCTCCGCCCAAACTGACACGCGATGAGTTCCGTGTTCGCTTCTACCGCTCCTATATGGACCCCGCATTCGACAAAGCCAGGGATGCGCTACGCAGCGTCGAAGAAATTGCATGGGACAACTATATTCATAGCCACAAGGCGCCAGTCACGACCAAGGCCGGACCAGGCTTTGCCGATCCCGATTACGATCTGTCGGTCGAATGGCGTGCAGCGCACGAGCGCCTGCTCGCGGCTGAAGCGCGACAAAAGGATCCTGCGACGCCTTCACGTGTATTGCTGATCTGCGGCTCGGCACGCAATGACGGCTCCTGTCCCGGTGAAATATCGAAGACATTCCGCCTGACCCAAATGGCGAGCGAAGTACTTGCCGGGCAAGGCATGGAAGTCGACTTGCTCGACCTCAGCCTGCTGATTTCGGACTATGACCGGCATATCCACCCCTGCAAGGGATGCGCATCGACCGCCATGCCGCTGTGCCATTGGCCCTGCAGCTGCTATCCCAACCACGGCTTGCGCATGACGAACGACTGGATGAACGACATCTACGAAAAGTGGGTATCCGCGCATGCGGTGATCATCCTCACACCGGTGTACTGGTACCAGACGCCCAGCGTACTCAAGCTGATGATGGACAGGCTGGTCTGCGCCGACGGCGGCAATCCCGACCCGACCAGCACCTCGGGCAAGGACGCCGAAAAAGCCAAGGCCATGGAAAATGCCGGCTGGTCCTATCCAAAGCACCTGGCGGGACGAGTGTACGGCGTGGTCGTGCACGGCGATGTCGCCGGTATCGAGGGCGTGCGGCACGGCCTGTCCGACTGGCTTGACTGGATGGGCCTGATCGACGCCGGCAAGCATTCGCGGCTGGATCGTTTCATTGGCTATTACGAGCCCTATGCGCAAAGCCATGAAACGCTGGATCATGACGACAAAGTGCAGGAAGAAACGCGCAATGTCGCGCGTGCCGTCGCCAATGCCGTACGTGATCTGCGGGCACACCGCTTGTCAATGCCGGGCAGCGACTTGCAGGACCCTCGGCCGAAATAGCGCACATGCCAAGCGTCATGGGTACGCACAAACCATGTCCTGCATGCATTCCGGCCAGCAAGACAGGCGATAAAAGAATGCCAATCACAATGACGAGCACAATCACAATCACAAGCATAATCACAATCGGCCCAGGAGAGACCCATGCAATCAGGCATACATATCGAGACCGTCGTTGACGGACTCGCCTTTGCGGAGGCGCCGCGCTGGCACGACGACATGTTATGGTTTTCCGACTTCTATACGCGCAAGGTGACGCGACTGCGAATGGGCGGCGAACCGGAGACCGTGTGCGAAGTCGCAGGCCAGCCATCTGGCCTCGGATGGCTTCCGGATGGGCGCATGCTGGTGGTATCGATGACCGACCGTCGTCTGCTGCGCCTGGACAACGACGGGCTCAATACCGTGGCTGATCTCAGCGCTGTCTTGCCGCATCATTGCAATGACATGGTGGTCGATCATCGCGGCCGCGCCTACATCGGCAATTTCGGATTCGACTTGCTTAACCGGGCAGCGGCGCAATCGACAGTGCTGATGATGGTCGATACCGACGGCAGCGTCCGCCAGGTGGCCGATGATCTGCTGTTTCCAAACGGCTGCGTGATTACGCCGGATCATGCAACGCTGATCGTCGCGGAAACCTTTGGCAAGCGGCTGACGGCATTCGACATCGCCGACGATGGCACGTTAAGCGGCCGGCGTGTGTGGGCAGCGCTGGGCGACGCCTCGCCAGACGGCATCTGCCTGGATGCCGAAGCTGCGGTCTGGGTCGCATCGCCACCCACCTCTGAATTCCTGCGTGTCCGCGAAGGCGGGGCTATCCTGGACAGGATAGTCGTACCCGACCAGGCGATCGCCTGCACGCTGGGCGGCCCTGAGCGCCGCACACTGTTCATGGTCACCGGCCGTGTCTCCAGGGAGCAGCGAGCACTCGCGGAACGAACCGGACGCATCCAGGCCATGCGCGTGCAGGTACCGGGAGCCGGTTTGCCCTGAGCTTACTCTGACGTACTGTGACGTACGCTAAGCACACTCAAGGCGCACCGGCCGGCTCTAGTCGCCTTCCTCCCTCTGCGATTTACCACCCCTGGCGCGGAAAGCCTCCGGGACCGGGATTCATGCCGTAAGCCACGCCGGGCATCATGTTTCCAAACGACTGGCGGCCGAAGTAGGCCGCATAGGGATCGACCGGCGCCATGAGCGTTCCCAGCGACTGCGGCCAGCCATTCCTCCCGCCCCACGCCTGCGGCGACAGTTGCGACTGCTCCGCATACTGGGTGCCGTAGGCAAACGCCTGTTGCGGCGTCATGCCGCCGATGGCTGCCGTACCGGCCTGGAATGCCGCCGGTTGCGCGGCGCTTCCCGCCGATGCCGTGGCAATCGGTTGCCCTGCGGCGGTCTGCAGGCCAATAGCCACCATCACGTCCGGCAGGCCGAATCCGGTACGCGATACATCGCCGAGATTGACCGGGCGCGCACTGGCCTTGATGATCTGTATCAAGCGCTCCACCCGCTCGGGTCCACGCGTCTTGAACGCCGACTGGAAATCCGGATGGTGCGCGAGCACCAGTGCCGCCAGTCCGGTTACATGGGGCGCCGCCATCGAGGTGCCATCCCATACCGCGAAGTTGTTGGACGGGACCGACGAGGTAATCGCAACGCCTGGTGCGCAAACGCCGATTTCCGGGCCGAAGCAGCTGAAACGCGCGGCAAAGAATCCATTAGCATCCATCGCCTGCGTGACGGTTTGCGTGTGATAGCTATCGGGTGGAAATTCATTGAGCCGACCGATAGCCGATACGGCCAGCACATTCGGCGACGACGCCGGATACTGGACCCGTCCGCCGGAGTTGCCGGCGGCGACGATGCATGCCACCCCTGCCCGCTTGGCGCGCTGTATCTGCTGCTCGAGTGCTTCGGATGGTTCAATGCCTCCGAGGCTGAGGTTGGCCACATCAATCTGTTTCTCGATGCAATATTCCAGGGCGTCGATAAGTTGGCTGACCTGACCTCCTGGAAACAGCTTGCAGATGTGGACTTCGGCATCCGGCGCGAAACCGCGTACGCCAAACGCATTGTCCGCGCCAGCGATAATGCCGGCGCAATGCGAGCCGTGTGAAATGCTGTCGTCGGTCCAGCCGTTGGGATCGGTTTTCTTGTTGATTATATCGAAGCCGAAACGAATCTTCTTCAGGTCTTCATGCGTCGTGGCCGCACCGGAATCAATGATCGCCACCTTCACGCCCTGCCCCCGGTAATTGCCGGGCAACTGGTCAAGCCGCATCGCTTTCTGACCCCAGCCGAGTACCTGCTGCTGCGGAAATCCCGCCAGTCCCGGCCAGTCGGACAGCGGGCGCAAGCCAACGATATTGGCTTCGTCGGTGCTGATGTCGGGCTGCTGCTGGTAAAAGCTCCAGTAATCGCACTTCGGTTTCACGTACAGGCCGCGTATTGACTGCGGCGTCTCGCCGAACAGAGTCAGTGTTACTTCGCCGCGCTCATCGGTGACGCCGGTAGCCGGAAGCATGCTGCCGAACAGGTAAACTTCCGCATCCTTGAGCGGTGCATCGTCCTTGCCGAGAACGGTAACGACAACCGCCAGCACCGCCCCTGCGGAAATCGAGGTGCCACCGACAAACATCGGCTGCATGCTGCCTGCATCATGCAGTGTCAATGCCTGGTCGCGTTCGATGATGAGCCGGCCCTGCGCCTGCTGATGCAGGATGCCGGCCTTTTCTTCCGTCATGCGGGCGACAAGCACACTGGGTGCTTCCGCCATGCCGTCAGCCAGCATGCCGACGATGTTCTTTGGCCCCACGGTGTCAAGGATCTCGATGTCGGGGCTGGCTCGCAGGCTTTGTTCGACCGCAGAAAACTGCAAGGGCTGCATGCCCATCGGCAGCAGGCCCGGCAGGCGACGTGTCGCAATCAGAAACTGCCCCTTGCGCCCGGCAACGCTGCGTCCTGCACCGGGGCTGCGTGCTGCACCGGGGCTGCGTGCTGCTGCGCTCGGCTCCGTGCTCGATGATGACGATGTGCCAGCGGGTTTTGATTGGAAATTGTCAGGCGCGCTCGAGCTTGCCTGGTCTGATGTTTTTGCCATAGTGTTCCTTCCAGATTACCTGCGTCCGTTAATTGCCTGTATGCGTTAAGCCCCGCCGAACAGCGACAGGGGGCGGTCAGGTTCGATAGTGAATTGGTTTGACGTGCTGAAATGCAGTTCAAGCGCTTTTGCCGTGTCGGAGGCCATGGCAAGCACTGCCGTATGTTGAGCACCCGGCGGACCGATCAGGTCGAGCAACTCGATGCCGGAATCCGGGCGAAGGTTCTGGACAAATTCGGATAGCCTGGCAGGGTCGACCGCACGCACGATGTAGCGGCCAGTCGCCTTCCCACTCGACATGGATGACATTTCTGCGCTCCTTGGAAAAGCAATGCGCGCCGCTGGCTCAATCGAGCGTGCGCATTGCTGGTTGGATGATGTCTCAGCGCCGGATTAGTGCAGCGTCGGCTGCCCGCCGAAGAATCCGGACTGTTGATTCTGGAAGCCGGGGTAAGGACCGGTTTGCTGTTGCCCCGCCCCCTGCTGACCGAACTGCTGGCCAAAAGGCTGCCCAAAACCGTCGGCGCCGAATGGCAGCAAGCGCCCGAACTGGCCGGCGGCACCACCGATGGTTCCGCCCAGTCCCGCGTTGCCGAACATGCCCCCGATGGCGTTGCCCAGCGGCTGGCCGATCTGACCGAGCAAGTTACCGAAAAAGCCTTGCGGTGCAAGCTGGGCTTGTTGCGCCTGCTGCATTGCATACGCCTGTGATATCGGATCGGCGCCAAAAGGCAGCAGACGTCCAAGCTGACCGGCCGCGCCGCCAATCGTACTGCCCAGACCGGCGTTGCCGAACAGGCCGCCGATGGCACCACCTAAAGGCTGGCCGATCTGACCGATGAGGTCACCGAAGAAGCCTTGCGGCGCAAGCTGCCCTTGCAAGCCTTGTTGCGCGCCAAAAGGTAACTGATGCTGGATCTGATTCATAAAAGGATTGCCAGGAATGGGCGTACCTATTGGAAGGGAGCCAATGGTGGGGCTGATCATGCCATTGAGTGGCCTGTTCAGCAGATTGCCAAAGAAGCTTTGCGGTGCAAGCTGCGCCTGCTGCATTGCATACGCTTGCGCTATGGGATCAGCGCTGAACGGCAGCATCCGTCCCAGCTGTCCTGCCGCGCCACCAATCGTACTGCCAAGACCGGCGTTGCCGAAGATGCCGCCAATGGCGCCGCCCAGGGGCTGTCCGATCTGACCAAGAAGATTTCCGAAAAAACCTTGCGGCGCAAGTTGCTGCGACTGTGGTGCCTGTTGTGCTTGCTGAAGTTGCTGAAGCTGATGTAAATGCTGCAGCTGCTGAAGTTGTTGCAGTTGCTGCTGTTGCTGTTGCTGTGCATAGGCAGCCATCATCGGGTCCGCGCTGAAAGGCAGCAGCGAGCCGCCAATGCCGCCCGCCATCTGGCCAATCTGCGAACCCAGTCCCGGATTGCCGAACAGTCCGCCTATTCCCTTGCCGATGAAGCCGCCCAGAGGGCCGCCGAGCAGTCCACCGAATAAGCCTTGCGGCATCAATTGCTGTCCTGGTACGCCCGAAAAGCTTTGCTGAAAGTCCGTCATGGAAAAGTCCTTGTGAGATGAATAAAGAATGTCACTGAATTGCCACGACTGTGGGCAGGCATGTGCCACCGATGAAGTCGGCGGTCCGCCTGTCGCCACGTTGCGCCGTTCGTATTCAATGATTCGTCATGCCGCACGCATGAATACCAGCTCCGTTCCACAACACCGCATGAAATCGCGTCTGTCTTCTTCTGGCTGTATTGACTCCTCCTGCGTCTTGCCGGCCAAAGGAATTCATCCATTTCATCCATATCGTTACGGGTCGGTATTGGTATTCGGCGTACGGTGTCGACCACCTGCCGCATTGGGTAAATGCACAGCGTGTCGACACAAGTGATGCGTCACGCTCCGTCATGAATACGTGACAGGTTCGGTTATCGACTGCCTTCTCACTTGCCCCACCATCTTGGTTGGTGAGTTAGTGCTTTGCAAGGAGACTTCCTCATGCCTTGAGCACGCTCAATGAGCATGCAGGCATGGAAATCCATGCGGCGCGAAGGGGTTGCAACAAAGCTGAATCGCATCGGGACAGGGACCAGAACAGCATGTATCGAAGGACTAAATGACAGTCGTTTGATGCAGTCGATAGATGCGCTTTTTCGAGTGCAGCGTGTGCGTCGAGTGCCGCTGTTGCATTCCTTGATATCTTGCTCTGCTCAGGTCTGCGACGACGCGGTGCGTACGCGTTAACAAAAGGAGGGCGAGGTCGCGATCCGGCACGGAATAGGTCTTTTGCCACCTGCATCCATGAACGATTCGATGCGAGACATGCCACATCGCGTCATGTCTCGCAACGTCGAAGGTCTTGATAAGGTGTCAAACACATCGACATGATTACGGTGTTTATTTTTGCGCACGCCGCAGCGCATACATGACTCGTGAATAGCTAACCACTTTCGATACACCCGCGGTCGTACACCTGGAGGGATAGGCTTGCGGCGACCATCGCAAGGCAGGCCGGGGCATGACGATGCTGAAGACCGTGAAGTGACTGCGCATGCGCATGATGTGTGCATCGTTCTTGCATTGCTGAAGGACATGGATAATCCCATTGTCATTTCTACCCCGATCGGAAACAAAGACAAGACCCAGGTCGTGCACGCTCGCAGACAAACACGCATAATGTGCGTCTTGCCAAGGAACTGATCATGAGCTTTACCACCTGGATTACCTTCTTCTTTGCATCCTGCCTGATTGCCGTCTCGCCCGGCTCCGGCGCGGTGTTGTCGATGTCGCACGGACTCTCTTATGGCGTCAGGAAAACGACCGCCACCATCCTTGGCTTGCAGGCCGGTCTGCTGCTCATCCTGTTTATCGCCGGCGCTGGTGTCGGCTCACTTCTGCTTGCGTCCGAACTCGCGTTCAGTGTCGTCAAGACCGTTGGTGCGCTGTACCTGATTTATCTCGGTTTCAGCCAGTGGCGATCACGAGTGGATGTTCAGCCCGACCTGCGCTCGCACGCAAACCCGGCGACCCCGGCTACACGCCGGCGCGTGCTTCTCGGCTTCCTGACGAACGCGACCAATCCCAAAGGCATCATCTTCATGGTGGCGGTACTGCCGCAATTCATCTCGCGCGATGCGGCGCTGCTGCCGCAACTGCTGATCCTGGCGGTAACCACTTGCGCGGTCGACCTGGTCGTCATGCACGGCTACGCATTCGCGGCCTCGTCCATGCAACGTTATTTCCGTGACGCCGCTGCGGTCAAAAAGCAGAACATGTTTTTTGGCGGTGTGCTGATGGCGGTTGGCGCCACGCTTTTCTTCGTCAAGCGAAATCCGGCAGCATAAACGGGCTGCATGCTCGTGGCGGTCCATACCTTATCGACCAGCCCCAAGCCATCGATCGCGTGGCATCTTGCCCGCAGGGCAAATGCTACGATAGCGCGATGGAAACCTGTCCTCTCTGCGGACGTGAACTGATTCAGGGTCCGTCCGTCAACGAGCCTCACCTGGTGCCCCGTACCTATCGCGGCATTGCTATACAGGAACGCGTCCTTACCGCGTGACAGCGGCAATGAACTTTCTCGCGTCCAAATGTCTTAATTATCAGTTTGACCATAGCAAGACAGCTCCCTGGTCTTTCCATAGAACACTTCGCTCAACTTACTTCCCAACGCGTATGGCTCAAATCTCCGTCGACAATGTAGTCAATACCTACCGTTTTTACGCGCCGCTTTACGACAGCCTGTTCGGCGCCGCATTCGAACCCGGCCGACAAGCACTGACCGATGCGGTTAACGCGGCCCATCCCTCCTCGATTCTGGAGGTCGGCGTCGGCACTGGCCTTACCCTCGCCCGCTATCCCGCGACCGCCTCCGTGGTCGGCATCGATCTATCCAACGAAATGCTGGAGATCGCACGCGGACGCGCCAAGGAACTGCACGGCCGTCATATCGAGTTGATGGCGATGAATGCAGAGATGATGGATTTTCCGGACGGCTCGTTTGACTGTGTGGCAATGCCTTATGTGCTGTCGGTGACGCCGCATCCGGAAAAACTTGTCGCGGAGATCCGCCGTGTCTGCCGCAAAGGCGGCACGATCCTGATCCTCAATCATTTCAGCGGCAGCCGATTCTGGTGGGCGATGGAGCGCGCGGTACACAAGCTGGCGGCACGTATCGGCTTTCGTTCGACCTTTTGCTATGACGAACAGATCCTGAAATACGACTGGCACGTTGAGTCGGTCAAGAAGGTCAACCTGTTCGGCCTGTCGCGCCTGGTGACGATACGCAATACCTGATGTCCTGACACATACGCCTGCAATCGGTTACCGCAGCGTATGCAGTCTCGCGACCGCCTGCGCAAACTTCTTTCGTCAGCCGACATACAATAAGCGTTTATTCATTCCCGGGAGCTGTCGATGAAAACCAAAGCCGCGATTGCCTGGAAAGCAGGCGCACCGCTTTCCGTAGAAGAAGTCGATCTGGAAGGCCCACGCGCCGGCGAGGTATTGATTGAAGTAAAGGCGACCGGCATCTGCCACACCGATTACTACACGCTGTCCGGCGCTGACCCGGAAGGGATTTTTCCTGCCATTCTCGGCCATGAAGGCGCGGGCGTGGTGGTGGACGTCGGACCGGATGTGCGCTCCCTGAAGAAGGGCGACCATGTCATTCCGCTGTACACACCGGAATGCCGGCAGTGCAAATTCTGTCTGTCGCAAAAGACCAACCTCTGCCAGGCAATCCGTTCCACCCAGGGCAAAGGATTGATGCCGGACGGCACCAGCCGCTTCTCCATCGGCGGCCAACCGCTATTCCATTACATGGGTACATCGACGTTTGCCAACCACATCGTCGTCCCTGAAATCGCCGTCGCCAAGATTCGCCAGGACGCGCCTTTCGACAAGGTCTGCTACATCGGCTGCGGCGTCACCACGGGTGTCGGTGCGGTACTCTTCACCGCCAAGGTGGAAGCCGGCGCCAACGTCGTGGTGTTCGGCCTTGGCGGCATCGGCCTCAATGTGATCCAGGCGGCACGCATGGTCGGCGCTGACAAGATCATCGGCGTCGACATCAATCCGGCGCGTGAAGACATGGCCCGCCAGTTCGGCATGACCCACTTCATCAATCCGAAGGAAGTGGACAACGTCGTTGATGCCATCGTGCAGCTGACCGATGGCGGCGCCGACTACAGTTTTGAATGCATCGGCAACACCACCACAATGCGCCAGGCGCTGGAGTGCTGCCATAAAGGTTGGGGGCAGTCGGTCATCATCGGCGTCGCCGCCGCGGGCCAGGAGATCAGCACCCGTCCTTTCCAGCTGGTTACCGGACGCGTATGGAAAGGCTCGGCGTTTGGCGGTGCGCGGGGACGCACCGATGTGCCGAAGATCGTCGACTGGTACATGGAAGGCAAGCTCAACATCGACGACCTGATTACACACAAACTCACGCTGGACAGGATTAATGAGGGATTTGATCTGATGAAAAGCGGCGAATCGATTCGGTCGGTGGTGATGTATTAACGTAGAGGAAAAGGCAAGGCCACCGGCAATGCGCAGCAAGCCGTAGTTCCCTCCTCTTCAAGAGGAGGGCTAGGGTGGGGATGGGTTTAACCCCCCCTGTGGAAACCTGTCTGAGCCGCAGGCGAGTTTGTTTCGCTTCCCGTTTTGGCCCGTGCTCTTTTGGGTACCCGAAGGGCGGCGAACCGGGGTCGCCTTTCTTGGCCTACTTTCTTTGGCGAAGCAAAGAAAGTAGGTGGCCCGCCGGGGCCAGTCCCGGCTAGCTCGATCGAAGAACAAGCAGCACCGATGCACCGAAGAGAAGAAAACCCAGCAACGCAACAACTACCAGCACAGGCACTCCCATGCTAGAAATCCTCTCCGAACACCCCTGCTTCAACGGCATCCAATCCTTCTACCGCCACGACTCCGAAGCCACCGGCCTCCCCATGCAATTCTCCGTCTTCCACCCGCCGGCGGAAGAACACCAGCTCGTCCCCGTCCTCTTCTACCTCGCCGGCCTCACCTGCACAGAGGAGACATTCATGATCAAGGCGGGCGCCCAACGCGCCGCCGCCCAGCGCGGCATCATGCTCGTCACCTGCGACACCAGTCCCCGCAACACCGGCATACCCGATGCAGACAAAGACTGGGACTTCGGCCAAGGCGCCGGCTTCTACCTCGACGCCACCCAGGCGCCATGGAGCAAACACTTCCGTATGGAAACCTACGTCACGCAAGAATTGCATTCGCTCATCTTCAGCGAATTCAATGCCGACCAGACCCGCACCGGCATCTTCGGCCATTCGATGGGCGGACACGGCGCGCTGACATTGGCGCTGCGCCACCCCGACAAATACAAATCCGTATCCGCCTTCGCCCCGATTGCCGCGCCAAGCCGCTGCCCCTGGGGACAAAAGGCATTCACCGGCTACCTCGGCAACGATCAGAAAAGCTGGCTGGAGCACGACGCAACGGAGTTGATGAAGAAGCGGCAGACACCTTTCCCGCAGGGCATCCTGATCGACCAGGGCTTGGGCGACAAATTCCTGAAAGAGCAATTGCTGCCTGAACAATTCGAGCAAGCCTGTGCCCAGGCCAAGCAACCGCTTACATTACGCAGGCATGACGGATATGACCACGGCTATTACTTCATCTCGACCTTCATCGACGATCATCTCGCTTTCCATGAGCGGATTCTGAAAAGCGATTAACCTGGCAAGACGATACAAAGCCGAAAATAAAAACGCGGAGTGCATCACATGCACTCCGCGTTTTTATTATGAGGACGCTGTCGCGACGATGATTACAACAAGGTCTGCGCCAACGCTTCCAGCTGCAACCGATACTGCCCTGCATCAACCGGCTTGCGCGCCACCCCACTCTCTTGCGCCGCCGCTGCAATCCGCGGTGTCACCCCGGTTAGCAAGCGCTTGTCCAGCAATGTCGGCACGATATATTGACGTCCGAACTGTTCATCGGTGCGAGCCATCTCGGCAAGCGCCAGAACGCAGGCGCGCTTCATGTCCTGGTTGATGGTCGTTGCGCCGGTATCAAGCGCGGCACGGAACAGGTACGGAAAGCACAGCGCATTGTTAATTTGGTTCGGATAGTCCGACCGGCCGGTGGCGATGATCGCGTCAGGCGCAACTTCGCGAATCAGTTCCGGACGCAACTCGGGCTCCGGATTGGCCAGCGCAAACACGATGGGCCGGGCCGCCATCTCCTTGACATCCTGCTGGCTGAGCAAGCCGGGGCCGGACAAGCCAAGGAATACATCCGCCATGCCGATCACGTCGGACAATGTCTTCGCATCGGTCGTCTGCGCCCATGCACGCTTCTCCTCGGTCAGTTCGCGGTCGGTTGTCAATACGCCGCGGCTGTCGCAGACATACACGTTTTCACGACGCACACCCAGGTCGACCAGCATATCGAGGCAGGCAATCGCCGCCGCCCCCGCGCCCGAGCACACCACCTTTGCCAGCGAGATGTCGCGGCCGGTCAGATGCAAGGCATTCAGGAAACCGGTGCCGACGACAATTGCAGTGCCATGCTGGTCGTCATGGAAGACCGGAATGGACAGGCGTTCGCGCAGCTTGCGCTCAACATAAAAACATTCCGGCGCCTTGATGTCTTCCAAATTGATGCCGCCAAAGGTGGGATGCAGGGCGGCGATGATCTCGACCAGCTTTGCAGGATCGGTTTCGTCAATCTCGATGTCGAAGGAGTCGATGCCGGCGAATTTCTTGAACAACACGGCCTTGCCTTCCATGACCGGCTTGCCGGCCAGTGCCCCGATGTCGCCCAGGCCCAGCACCGCGGTGCCATTGGTGATGACGCCGACCAGGTTGCCTTTTGCGGTGTACTCATAGGCCTTGGCCGGGTCCTTGTTGATTTCCATGCAGGGCACGGCGACGCCCGGCGAATAGGCCAGCGAGAGGTCTGCCTGACTGGCGACCGGCTTGGTGACCTGGATAGCGATTTTGCCGCGCTGTGCGCCGGCGTGATAGTCAAGTGCGTCTTGTTCCAGCTTGTTCATGGTTGTATTTTCTAAGAATAAGTTGTCGTGCCGGCCGCGTTCCGGTGCGGCCGATGAAAAAAGCGGCGGGTATAACGCCTTCAGCGCATGCCGAAAAAGCGGCCGCGCAGCAGTTTTCATTCTGGTCTGGCGTATTGCATCGCCAAGGAATGCGTTCCCTCACCCGCATCGGTAAAGCAGACCGGGAACACAACCAGGGATGTTGTGCAAACGTTTTCGCCATCGTTTGGGGTGCGCCCCATGCCGGGTAAGGCCGGGCGTTCCGTGGACAGGCCGGTGCCGCATATCAGCGCGGTCCCGCCTTGTATTTCCCGTGATCGGGGAAGTGGTCAAACAGCGTGCCCCGCCATCGCACCAGCGCTGTGGCCAGGTTGACAAAGGGAGCCGTAGACTAGCACAAACCTGCAATGTGGCCAATCCGACATGAAGGGGATTGTGCCTGACGGTGTGCCGTTGCCAAAATGCGATTCCCTGAAGTCAGGAACGCATGGCGTTAAGCACATATTGTCAATAGCGCTGCAAAGAGATGCTGTCTCACCCTACATGTCGGAAGTTTCCTGCCGTTAATAAAATCAGAGACATCACCCTTGCCTGCAACCATCCGCAATGGCGTTGGGGTGCATTATTATCACCAGGACATCATGGCACTGAACAGCACGCAGCTCGACCTTATCAAACTGTACATGGCGAGCTTCAACCGCGCACCTGAAAAGGGCGGGTTCGATTACTGGAGCGGCCAGCTCGCATCGGGGAAAACCTTTGCGCAAGTGGTCGACATCGTTTTCGGGCTTGGTGTAGTCAAGGCGATTTACCCGGACTCCATGCCGGACGATGCGTTCCTGACCCTCATCTACATCAACATCTTCAACAAGCTGCCGGACGATGAAGGTCTGGGGTTCTGGATGAAACAGCTGGGTACCGGCCGGTCACGCAGCTCGCTGGTGCTCGACATGATCAATGCTGGCCTCGACACGCCGGACGGCACTCCGGGCAAGGACTTCATCGTCAACCGCTATGTGGTGTCCCAGCACGCGGTTGAACAGCAACTGGCCAAAGGCAAGGAAATCGGTATCGATACGCTCAAGATCATTACCGGCAGCGTAACGGAATCCGCCGCCAGCGTGCTCGCGGCGATGGAGGCGATCGACAATGACAATTCGGGCGGCCTGCGCGCATCGACCACGCCCATGACCGTGGCGGCAGCAGCCAACGGTATCAGCCCGGCCGAAAAATCGGCGGGCGTCGCAGTCGTCATCAGCCTTGCGGGCACCAATGCGGTGGCCGGCAACATCGTCGAACTGTTGATGAATGGCGCGTCGTTGCCGACCCCGCTGACCAAGACCCTGACCGCTGCCGACATTACGGCTTCGAGCGTTTCCGTGACCATTCCCTCTTCCGCCAACTGGGGCGGCGACGGCGAAAAGCTGCTGACCATGCGTCTCAAGGATAAGGCCGGCCACATCGGGCCAGCGGGTGGCGGCGTTACGGTGGTACTCGATACGACAGCACCAAAGGCACCGACGGCGGCACTGTCGGTCGCGGCAGCAGCCAATAGCATCAGCGCTGCGGAAAAAGCGGCTGGTGTCGATGTGGTGGTCGATCTCACAGGCACCAATGCGGCCGCCGGCGACACCGTTGAGCTACTGATCGGTGGCGTCGCTTTTTCGACCGCAGTGACCAAGGTCCTGACCGCCGCCGACATCACGGCCAATAGTGCAACGGTCACGGCAGGTTCGACATCCGCCTGGGGTGTCGACGGCAACAAGATACTCAGCGCCCGGCTCAAGGATGCAGCGGGCAATGTCGGCACGGCCGGCGGCAACCTGACGGCGACCCTGGACTCGACCGGCCCGAACGGACCGACCATTGCGATTGCCGCCGCTGCAAACGGCATCAGCGCGGCAGAGGAAACGGCCGGCGTTGCGGTGGTCGCTTCATTGACCGGCACCAACGCACTAGCGGGCGATGTGATGGAAGTGCTGATCGGTGGCGTGCCATTCAGCACACCGGTCCTCTATACCCTGACGGCAGCCGACATCACGGCCAAGTCAGCGACCGTGACCATTACCAACAGCGCGGGCTGGGGTGGCGACGGCAGCAAGGTGATTACCGCGCGCTTCAAGGATGCTGCAGGCAATACCGGCACTGAAGGCAAAAGCGTGACGGTTGTACTCGACACCGTGACGCCCGGCGCGCCGCCGGGTGGGATCACTTCGGCAGTTGCTGTCGGCGGCATCAACGCGGCGGAAAAAACGGTCGGCGTCGCGGTGACGGTCGATTTGACCGACAGCACGGCCGCGGTCGGCGACATTGTCGAACTCCTGATCGATGGCGCAGCATTCACGACGCCGGTCACACGTACGCTGACCAGCGGCGATATTGCCGCGCATGGCGTGACCCTGACCATCGGCACTAATGCGGGCTGGGGCGTGGATGGCAGCAAGGTACTGAGCGCAAGAGTCAAGGATGCGGCAGGCAATGCCAGCTCTGCGAGTGGCAATCTGACGGTGGCTCTGGATACGTCGGTGCCGACTGCGCCGACGTATCCAGTCGCTGTTGCGGCGGCGGCAAACGGCTTGAACAATGCGGAAAAGAATGCCGGCGTTGAGGTTGTTGTCGACCTCACCGGTACCGGCGCGGCTGCCGGCGACAGCGTATCGATCCTGCTTGGAGGTGCGGCTTTCAGTGTGCCGGCAACGGCCACTTTGACCACTGCGGATATCGATGCCAACAGTGTCATGGTCACGATTCCCGGCGCGGCGATCTGGGGCGTCAACGGCAGCAAAATCCTGACGGCACGGGTCATCGATGCTGCGGGAAATGTTGGCAACGGCGGCGGAACGTTGACAGTGAATCTGGATACTGCCATACCCACGGTGGGCACGACACCAGTTACTTACGCTGAGCTTGGAGCAGCGGGCATATCCGCATCAGACACGTTCGTGCTGTCCTTCAGTGAAGCTACGGACAAAGCTATCGCTATTGGCGGACTGGTGGTTAGCAACGGGCACACTTTTGGAACCGGTGCGACAGCGGTATGGGATAGTAACGGCACACAGCTGACCGTGACTCTCGCAGGAGTGGCGGCGGAAGCACCGACTATCGTAGCGGGCGATACCATCACCCTTACTGGCGTCAGCGATGTTGCAGGGAATACCGCGGATCTTACGTTCACGGTGGCTATAGGCGTGTAGAACAATGCTTGTCGAAGAATCCCACGCTTATCCCACGCTTAAAACAAAAAGGAGTGAAGGCATCATGCCCTTCACTCCTTTTTATATCGGGTCGGGTCGTTTCGCCCTGACTTAACGAAACGCTTCCGCCAGCGACATCACTCGCGGCGTGAATGTCACATTGAACTTGCCCAGCACGTCCTGCATCTGCGCGAGATTCGCTTCCTTCTCGGATTCCTTCCAGCCTTCGAAGATATCGGTTCCACCCTTCTGGAAATGGATGTCTATGATCTTCTTGCCGTCGTGGTGAGTATAGGGCTTGGTAAGCACTTGTTTGAAACCCATGCCTTCGATGGCACCGATGAAGTCGGCTGGCGGGTTGGCCGCATCGACGGCGATATAGATCATGAAGGTTTTGCCTGGCGGCTTGGCGGCAACGTCCACCGTAAACACACCCGGTGCGACCGGCGCTGCCGTACTTTTCAAAAATAGCATTGGATATCCCCTGTTCCTCTTCTCTATCTGGCAACACCGGCGCGTAACGCGCTCGAAATCGTTTATCTATAGCAATATGCCATAAATATGTTATGGCTTAAACCTTTGTGTTCCTGTTTAATCGCCGCAGGGAGCGAACGTGCAGACTGCCCGCAACAGCGTTGCCACGTTCCGCAAAAAAGGAGAAAAACCATGTTCATCGGACATTATTCGGCAGCGTTTGCCGCCAGAAGGCTGGCACCGGAGTTGCCGCTGCCGGCGCTCTTTATCGCCTGCCAGCTGATCGACTTGTTCTGGGGTGGGCTGGTCTTGCTTGGCGTCGAAAAACTCAGGATCATCCCCGGTTTCAACGCTTCAAACGGCCTCGATCTGTATTTCATGCCCTACACCCATAGCCTGAGTTCGGCACTGGCCTGGGCAGTGGCGGCTGCCTTCATCTGCTGGCGGCTCCTTCCGAACAACAATGCACGGAGCCGGATAACGGCGGTCGTTGGGTTGACCGTGCTGTCGCACTGGCTCCTCGACCTGCTGGTCCATATGCCGGACCTGCCGCTCTGGTTTGACAGCGCCAAGGTCGGCCTCGGCTGGTGGAATTACAGGATCTTTGCCTTGCTGCTCGAACTTGCGCTGCTGTGGATGGGCATCGCCTGGTGCCTGCCGCTGGCCGGGGATTACCGCAAACGCTATCTGCTGCTCGGCCTTGCCATGAGCGGTGTCCAGGTTTACAGCTTGCTGGAGCAGCCGGATAACGGCACTGCCGTTGCGCAGCAATTGCTGCTGATCTATCTCGTACTTGCCGGTGCAGCCTGGTGGATGCACCCGGTCCGGTTGAGAAGCACATGGACCGCATGAGCCGCATTGTCCGGCCGACGCTCGCATCGTCCAGATTTTGCATTGCCGCGCGTAGTTCTTACCTGACATGTCATTCAGTGGCTGCAAAAGTTTCATGTGCATGCAGTACGCTATAGAGGAGCCAATGGCATAGCGTGCATCGGCGCGGGCCTGGCACAAACGCTGCATGCCCCGCGAATGCGGCAAACGTGCGCAGATGACGGAAGATTTTGTCTGGCCGGCATAGATCGCCGCCCAGGCCGCTGGTGTCGGCGGCGATTTCGGAGAGATGCCATGTGGCCACACGACTTCGTTCCTCAAGATATCCGCATTCGCCTGATGCGCGGCGTTGCGCTACTAAGCTTGTTTGGCGTGACGGCCTGCGGCGGTGGCGGCGGCGATAGCGGCACCGGCAACGCAGCACTCACTCCCGCAGCAACGCAACCGGCGGTTCAGGTAGCGCAGGAAACTTTCGCGGCGACCCTGACCGGCCTGGATGAAGTGCCTCCCCGCGCAACGACAGCACAGGGTGCGGCGGTCGTGGTCGCTAATGCTTCAAGCCGACAGGCGCTGATCGTGACCACCACGACCAATCTTGCCGGCAGCTTACTGCAGCTCGGGCAGGCGCCTCCGGGCACACTGGGACCAGTGATCCTTGCGATTGCGGAGGCCTTGCCGGGTAGCGGCATCTCGGCCGCCAACACGGTGCTCACCGCAGACCAGTACAGCAACCTGATCGCCGGCAACCTGCATCTGAACGCCCTGAGCCAGCAGTTTCCCGAAGGCGAAATACGCGGCCAGATCATTCCACAAGCAACCGGTGCCGTGATTACCTCCTCGGTTACCGGGACCGTTCTGCCTTCCACCGTCAGTTTTATAGCAGCGCTGAATGGCGCACAGGCCATACCGGTCACGGTTACCGCGGCGCAAGGCGCAGCGGCAATCACCATCAATCCGGTGAACCGGCTATTTAGCGCTGCGGTGCTGACGACCGGCATGGTCAGCACCGCAGCCGAACTTCGGGAAACCCCAACAGGATTCACCGTACCAGCGGTCATCGTGCTTGCCGAAACGAGTGCGGGCAGCGGCGTCTGGACCGCGCGCGGCACGCTGACGGAAACACAGTATGCGGCGCTCCGGCAAGGTAATTTCTTTATCAATGTGCGCAGCGCGTCCTTCCCTGCGGGAGAAATACGCGGCATGGTATTGCCACAGACACGCTTTGCGTCGAGTAGCGTTCCCGCCAGCGCCATCGGCACGAGCGGTGCCGGGACGGGAACCTTCCCTACCGGCACCGGGAATGTCACTACGGGAATAGGAACCGGCCCCACGGGTAGCGGCTTCGGGACATCCGGCATCGGAACAGGCGCAACCGCGATAGGCAGCGGCACGACTGGAATTGCAACGGGAACGGGTGCGACCGGAATTGGGGCTTCGGGACTGGGTGCCAGTCCGAGCGGATTTACGACGGGCACCGGGGGGCTGGGCATCGGAGCTATCGGGGTCGGGACGACGGGAATTGGTACTACCGGCATTGGTACAGGTACTACCGGCATTGGTACGACTGGCATTGGTACGACTGGCATTGGCACAGGGACGACCGGCCTCGTAGGAACCGGGACCAGTGCGGGCTTTAACACGACTCTGACTGGAACGGGAACCAGTACCGGCATGACCAGTACCGGACTGAACGTCAACTCAGGCGCGGCGTCACTTGGGGGTTTTTAGCCTATCTAACGGATGGATTAAACGACCTTGCAACAAGCGCCGTCAGGTCCCCTCTCCCTGATAGGGGGAGGGCTAGGGTGGGGTGTACAGCTTGATTAAATTGACTGCGATTGCGCAACCTCCTTACGCCTCCACGGCCCGCCACCACCGCTTTGTCGGCGCCGGCGTCAGCCCGGATGTTGATGAACAACATGTAGGAATTGGCGCTCACATCCCTCGATGTCGAGGGTGTAGGGCTTGCCGAGGACGATGTGACTGCCGGTAACGCACGACGCTTAGCCGTCCAGCAATGTAATCAGTGTTGAGAGACGTGTCAGGAGTGTTAGGGCTGTCAGGCTTGCCAGACGCCATAACCGGATTCGCGCAAGCCGATCGCCAGCTCGACTTCCATGTCGCGCGCACCGTTGTAGGGCATGGGGTTATACATGTCATAAAGTTGCGGCAGCAATCGCAGACCGTACTCTTGTACAAAGCGATTGGCCTGTATGCCGGCCTTGTGCTTGTCAAAGCGCAGGTCGGGATTCAGGCCCGTCATCCCGACATAGACACATGGCTTGCCGCTGACATAGTCGGGATTGGCTTTGCGAAAACGCGCTTCGTAGAGCACGTCGCCGGACAATTCAACAACGTAGACGTGATAGTGGTAACGGCGGCCCATCAATGCGCAACGTTCAGGCGGGCCAGGTCGGTTCGCGCAGTTCTTCGAAGGCCGGCCGCCCCAGCAGGTAACCCTGGAACAGTTCGATGCCCATATCCTCCAGCGTGTAAAGCTCCTCTTCAGTTTCGACACCTTCCGCAATCACCCGGATACCGAGATCCTGGCATACCAGCATGACACCCGAAACGATGGAGCGCCGCACGCGATCCTTGTCGATGTTCCGGGTGAGCGCCATATCGAGCTTGATGGTGTCGGGCTGGAAGTTGGCCAACAGATTGAGTCCGGAATAGCCGGCGCCGAAATCATCGATCGCAGTCGAGAAACCCTGCTTCCGGTATTCCGTAAAGATGCCGTGCAGATGCGCTTCATCGCGCACCTGTTCGCCTTCGGTGACCTCGAAGACCAGCCGACTGGTGGGTATGTTGAATTCCTGCGCGGCTTGCAGCGTGGCCCGGATGCATGTTTCAGGGCGGTACACCGCGTTAGGCAGAAAATTGATATGCAAAAGGCAATCCGGTTTGTCGGCCAGGCCCAGCCTGGCCGCAAGTTCGATGGCCTTGACGCGACAAGCCTGATCGAAACGATACCGGTTGCTTTCGTTTACCTGCTCGAGCACCCAGCCTGCCGACTGCTGATCCACGCCGCGCACCAAGGCTTCATAGCCATAAACCGTTCGACGCTTGATATGCACGATAGGCTGAAATGCCATGGTGAAATCAAATTCGAGGCCCGCGCCTTCGCGGCATTCACGGCAACCCAAGGGGACAAACGTCGTGGAATTCATGCACGCTTTCCGTATATATTATTAGTGTGTCGTGCTGCTTTGGCCTGCCTCGCAAAGTTTGTCGGCACAGCGTTGTTGCATTCTATCAAACCGATGGCCTTCGTCATCACCTCCCGACGGCTCGACGTTGTGTCCCCGCAAATTGCCGGTTCGACATGCATGATATGCTTGCGGGTCGCTTTTCCTACCGCCTATGTACACAGAATTCTTCCAGCTGCGCCAGGCACCGTTTTCCATTTCGCCCGATCCGCGTTACCTTTTTATGAGTGACCGGCACCGCGAGGCCCTTGCGCATCTGCTGTATGGCATCGACAGTGGCGGCGGCGTCGTCGTGTTGACCGGCGATATCGGGACCGGCAAGACCACCATATGCCGTTGTTTCCTTGAGCAGGTGCCGCCGAATTGCAATGTCGCTTATATCTTCAATCCCAAACTCAGTGTCAGCGAGTTGCTGCAATCGGTCTGTGATGAATTCCATATTACGCTGGCGGACGATGCGCGTGGCGTACACGGTAACAAGCATTACATCGATGCCCTGAACAGCTTCCTTCTGGCAGCACACGCAGAGGGTCGCAACAACGTCCTCATCATCGACGAGGCGCAGAACCTGTCGGCGGAGGTGCTGGAGCAGTTACGCTTGCTGACCAACCTTGAAACCAATGAGCGCAAGCTGCTGCAGATCATCCTGATCGGTCAGCCTGAATTGCGCATCATGCTGGCGCGCCCGGACCTGGAACAACTGGCCCAGCGCGTCATTGCGCACTACCACCTGACCGCGCTGACCGAAGAGGAAACCGCCAGCTATATCCAGCACCGCCTTGCCACTGCAGGCCTGAACACGACATCGCCATTTCAGCCGGCGCTGATCAGGCAAATCCACCGGCTGACCGGCGGCGTTCCACGCCGGATCAACCTGCTCTGCGACCGTGCAATGCTGGGCGCTTACGCCAACAATATACAGATGATCGATCGTAATATCATCGAGATGGCCGGCGAGGAACTCCTAATCAATGAAGGCCGCACGCAGGCCGTGAAGCCCAAACCCGCATGGCGAGGCGCGATGGCTGGCGTGCTCGCAGGCGCGGTTATCGCTGGCGGGATTGGCTATGCCGTTTCCTCGCCGGGCCTGCGGCAATCGCTCGCGATGATGCCGGCCACGACCAGCGGTGCTGCTGATCGTGAGCATGATCGCGCACCGACAGCGTCGCCGGAAAATCGGGAAAGTACCGACACCGCGATTGCAGAGAAGGCCGCGCCGGCGCCATCACCAGTTGGCGAGGCGGCGCTCGCAACATCGACCGAGCCGCGTGCCGACAGCGCTGGTGCTGGTACGGACACTGCCCCCGCTGATTCGCACACCTTGTTTTCCGAGCAGGATGGCAGTTCAACCGCGGGCCTTCGCGACGAAAATGCAGCGGTCATCCAGCTCGCCCGTTTCTGGGGCGTAACGCTGGAGGGTGACGATCCTTGCCAAGCCGCGAAAAAAGTCGGCGTGCGATGCCACTGGAGCACTGGCGGCTTCGGTGAAATCCGCGCCCTCGACCGACCGGTCGCCATCAAGCTGCAGGATCAGCGCAAGCAGGTATTCCATCTGCTGCTCACCGAATTGAGCGACACCGAAGCGACGATACGTGCAGGCGATGTTAAACAAAGGGTCAAGCTCGCGCTGCTGGGACGTTATTTCCGGGGCGACTTTGTTACCTTGTGGCGGACTCCGCCCGGCTTCACCGGAGCAGTCAAGCTTGGCGATTCAGGCACACATGTGGATTGGCTGGCAACACAAGTGTCGACGCTGAACGGAGTCGAAGCACCCGTAGCCGGCACCACGTATGGCCCGCGCATGGTGAAACAGGTAGACCTGTTCCAGCAGGCGCATGGCCTGCATGTCGACGGCGTCCTCGGCCCCGTAACTGTGATGCATATCAATCGTGCGGTGGGTGTCGACGAACCACGCCTGCGCGACACGACGAAGTGAGATACCGATGTCCTATATTCTCGACGCACTGAAAAAAGCGGAAGCCGAACGGCGCGGCACCACGCCGCCGGTGACGCCAGCCCCCTCGACCTATTACGGACGAGTGCAACATGGCTCGGTCTGGCACAAACCATGGCCATGGGCACTGCTGTCGGCAGCCGTGGTAACGATAGCAGGCGCGACGTGGTTCGCCACGCGTTCCGATCAGGCGGTGCAGGCGCCTTCACCTGAAACACCACAAGTCGTTGCGCAAGCGCCGGTCACACCTATCCCGCCGCAGGTGCCAGCACCGGCAACTACGCAGCCCGCACCACCGTCCCCTGCACCGACCAAGGCGGAAACACCGCCTGCACCTGAGGCGCCGCCCAAGGCAACACGTGAAAGCCCGTCCGAAGCACCGCAGGCACGCGCAGAAAAACCTGCGCGCAAGCCAGTTGAGAAAAAGCCGGCGCGCGAATCCGATGCGTCGAAAAAGCCCGCCCCTGCAACTGCGCCCGCCGCTCCTGCTGACTCTCCTGCTGCTGCGACCAATACCACGCCATCTGCTCCAGCCACCGAGCCGGCAGTCGGTAGCGTGCGCGATTTACCGCCGCAGATACAGCAGCAAATCCCCGCATTCACGATTAGTGGTTACATCTATTCGGCAAACAAGGCCGACCGCTCCGTGTTGATCAATAAGCGCTTATTGCGCGATGGCGACGAAATAGCCCCCGGGCTCACCCTTGAACGCATGACACCCAGCGGGATGATCCTCAATTACAAGGGGTATCGATACCGGTCGTCGTATTAAGCCGGGTGGCCAGCTAGAGGTTGGTACATGGGTTCAGTAACGTATAAAGGTTCGTGCAACTGACTGCGCGTAAACGCGAAACCCGACTCGAAAGTAAAGCTGGCGCGCTGCGGCACTGTGCGACATGACACGCAGGAACGGACGTTGGCCCTGTAGAACTTGATGCCGCAGAATCTTGATAACGAGGCGTCGCGCCAAACCTCTTCCGGTAAAGTCGGGATGGGTACAAACGCCGGTAATCTCGCTGAATCCGCCTGCACACCCGCGGCTGCCGGCCATTGCCACCAGCTGCGCCCCATCGAAGATGCCGAAGTAGTGCCCCAGCTCAAGGGTACGGATGGTAAATGGGCCCGGATTGGTCAGGCTTGCCAATTCGACCGCTGCAGCTGCGCTGCGTGAATCTAGCTTGACGGCGTCCGGCGCGGGGTCATGCTCCAGTTCCACCGAACCCTGCCAGATCATTTTGACCAGAAGTCCTTCCGCATCGACGCCCCATCCCTCCGGTACGCTGCCGCCAAGGCCATCGCAATGCACATGCTCGCCCGAACCCATCAGTCGGCCCAAGGCATGCCAGTCCGGATCTCGGGTGTCGCGGAAAGCCGCGATGGGTGGAAATCCCCGGGCGTACCGGCGCACCAAGTGATCGCCAATCGTGTACTGACAATGGGGACCGACAAGGGTATGCCAGACGATGTTGTCGAGGATAGACATCGTCATGCCGCTAACGGTGCACTATCCATGTCGGCCCTAGCAGCATCTCCCTTTGCGCCTGCACGGAGCACTACCGGACCTTGTCGCGGTCGGCTGGGCCACAGCCCGGCAGGACGTGTCAGCATGATCAGCACCATTGCCAGTCCGAGCAGCAACTGGCGCAGCACTTCCGATTCGATCACGACCTGCCCGAACATATGACGCTGCAGAGGTTCGACGCCATGGCGCAGTACTTCTGGCAGCGCCGCCAGAGTGATACTGCCTATTACCACTCCGGGCACATGGCCCATGCCGCCAAGAACGACCATTGAGAGCACCGCAATGGACTCGCTCAGGGTGAAGGACTCGGGTGAAACGTAGCCCTGGAACACAGCGAACATGGCGCCGGAAACCCCTCCAAAGGACGCGCCAAGCGCGAACGCCAGCAGCTTCACATTACGGGTGTGAATACCCATGGCGCCGGCGGCGACTTCGTCTTCACGGATGGCGATAAAGGCGCGTCCCAGGCGCGAGTGTGCAAGCCGAACCGACACGACCACGATGACGGCACACAGCGTCAGGAACAGGAAGTAGTAAGCATTCACCGAGGGCATCGCATACCCCAGAACGTCGAGCGTAGCCCGCGAACCCGGCTCGCCGGCAAGCGATACGCCGAAGACGCGTATCGGATCGATCATATTGATACCCTTTGGTCCATCCGTGATATTGACAGGCGCATTGAGGTTGATGATGAAGACCCGCAGGATTTCGCCGAACCCCAGCGTCACGACGGCCAGGTAATCGCCGCGCAGCTTGAGCGTCGGAGCACCCAGCAGCACGCCGAAGAACGCGGCCAGCGCGGCACTGAGCGGGACGATAGCCCAGACGGATAAATGGATGCCGTGCATGGCGATGTCCGGTCCCAGCAGATCCAGCATTGCATGACCGAGAGCCGGGTAGGTATTGATTACCGACTCGAGCACGACTGCAAACTGCGGCGACGCCAGCAATGCAGTCGTGTACGCTCCGACTGCATAGAACGCGATATAGCCAAGGTCCAGGAGGCCGGCGTAGCCGACTACGATGTTCAGGCCAAGGGCGAGCATGATATAGAGCAGCGCCATGTCGGCGATGCGGACCCAGGAGTTGCCGAACTGCGCGGCGACGAAAGGAAATAGCAGCAGGAGCAGCGCGAGGCCGGTCAGAGTCAGATAAGCGACTGCATTGGCCCTCGATTTTTGGGGAACAGGAAAGTCCGGCATGACATCCTTTGAACAAGATCTGTCCGCCATCTTAGAAAGTGCGGGCCGGAATGGCTATCAAGATCTTGCTCAACTGCGTTTGCCAGCGGATGCGGTGATGCGGTGAACAGAGACTAAGCTGAGACTAACTGAAGGACGAACAGGAAATCAGCGATAGCCTGTCCGGCGGCGCCATTCGGCAGGCGCCACCCCGAAGTGGGAGCGGAAGCTCGACGTAAAGTGGCTGTGATGAGAAAAACCGGTGTCTTGCGCGATAGCCGTCAGCGGCGTGCGCGTCGCCTGCATGGCTTCCAGGGCTTTCCCGAGCCGTGTACGAATGAGATAGCGGTGCACAGGCATGCCGACCTCCTCCCTGAATACGCGAGCCAGATGGTAGGGCGATGTGTTTGCCTGACGGGCAAGGGCATCGAGTGTCCATGCCCGTTCAGGGAACAGCGTGATGACTTCCTTCACCGCCTCGACCTGGCAGCGCCGGCGCTGCCGGGTATTGGCGAGGGTTTCCATCCGGTTGTCGGTGCGAGCCGCCCGGACGGCTGCTTCCATCATGGCGAGACTGATCTCTTCGATAGCCAGAGCACAGGGTGCGCCTTGCAGTAACTCCAGGCACAGAAGGTGTCGGTCAAGCACGCAAGCCGCAGAGAGCAGGCAGTGCGACGCGATGCGGGGTGAGATCAACTCGTCGACGCCAGCCACTTCGGCCAGCATCCGTGTCAGCGCGGGTTTTGAAAACCTGACGACGAGGCATTCGTCGCCGATGCGCCCGGGAAAGCTCATGCGATACGGCTGCCCAAGTCCAAGGAAGACCCCATGGTTCGGATTGGCAATGAAATGCTGCCGTGGCGCTTCATGCAGGGCAAACACACCGGAGATCGGCAATAACAACAGGTCATCGGCCGCATAGGCGAGGTCACTGTACGCAGCCGAAGTCGGACGAGCGATCGCGTGGCGAACTGCCAGAAGTTCGTTTTCGAACAGGGTGCGCTCAATCAGATGCATAGACCGGGTGCGTGAATGCTTGAAATCATATGTGCCCTTTCGCGGGTGAAGATTTCTCAGTTCTCCCTATTGGCGAATATTAGTTTAGTAGATTTCCATACGTTGTTGCATACATCACAACAGGGCCGGAACACCTCAATTGGATCACTTGTACTTACACTTACTAACGCATCCTCGCAACTGACCGCGACATCAAACCGCCACCGCTTTCAACTTCCGACGCGCCGGCATGAACGCGATCAGGTTTCCTCCCAACACACAAGCCAGCCCGGCAACCGCGAGCAGATTCCATACATAATCTTCGTAGAAGGTGGAGATTGTCAGCGCCACCACGGGGAACAACACCGTGCAGTAGGCGGCGCGCTCGGGGCCAAGTTTTCCCACCAGCAGCAAGTAGGCGGTAAAGCCGATCACCGAGCCCGGAATCGCCAGGTACAACAAGGATCCGATATAGAGTGGACTCGGATCGATCTCAAATGGCAGACCGAGCACAAGACCAATAACGGTAAGGATGGCGGCACCGAAAAACATCGCCCAGGTATTGGTGAGCCAGGGTGTCAGGCCAAGCGACTGCATGCGGCTCGACAGCAAACTCCCGGTGGAAAAAAACAGCGTGCCAAGAAAAGCCAGCCCAAGTCCGCGCAGCATCGCCGCATCACCCCAATGCCCGCGCATTTGCGGCAGAAACAGCAGCACGATGCCTGTCAGGCCAAACAAGGCGCCCAGGATGACTTGCGGCTGGATCGTCCTGCCAAGAAAAATCTTTCCATTGATCGAATTCCACAACGGTGCGGTCGAAAACACCACGGCCACCAGCCCGCTCGGCACCCATTGGCTGGCGTAATAGAAGCATAGAAAATTACAGCAAAACAGGGCCGCGCCTTGCGCCAGCAGATAACGCCATGCGGCGCGCGGCGGTCGTACCGGCTTGCGCATGACGACGAGGATCAGCAGCAGCACCACGGCCGCAATCCAGAAACGAACGGCGATGGATACCGGCGCGGGCACCACGCCGAGCTGCCATTTGATGGCGATCCAGGTTGAACCCCAGATCAGCACGGTAAGAAGGTAGAGAAAGGCATTCATGGCCGCATCCTGTCAGAATTTCAATATTGTGTGCAGGATGTCTTGTCGACGCCGGCGTGACTTGTCTGGAATTGCTGCATTGTGTGCGGTGGAGACAAGGTGACGACAAGCGTTCCGGCATTTGCTACAAAACCATCGGTGAACTTGTCCATTCTTGCTCACCTTGTTGTGCAGCGACGAGCGGGCAGGACGCAAACAGCGTGGAAGTGATACATTTGGCTTCACATTTCCAGGTATCCGACATGCATGTTCCTCCCGACACCGCGGCAAACCCGTCGCCTGATCCAGGCCGGATCACCCATGCGGTATTCAGGACGCTGCATGCGACCAACGCGGAACTGGAACGCTTTGCCTGGCTCGGCGACGAACTTGCGATCGCCATCTGGCGCCGGCAGACCGAGGAGGAAGAGACCGCCTACATCCGACCCGGCCACCATACGCTGTCGTATTACCTCGGCGGCGGCTATCGTACCGAGCGCAATGAATTGCCTGGTCTCTTCGGCAGCCCCGGCCGTCTGTGCACACTGCCCGATGAACATGAATCACGCTGGGTGGTGCGTGACAAGCTGCGCTTCCTGCACATCTATTTTCTGCCCGAGCATTTCACGCGACGTGCGGTGCTCGAACTCGACCGCGAACCGCGCGAACTGACGCTGGCCGACAGAACGTATTTCGAGCATCAGCAAATCGCCCGGCTCTGCGCGTTACTGGAACACATGCCCTGGCAGGGTCCGGATGCGCTGTTGCGCGTCAATGAAACGGCGCACGCGGCGCTGAGCCATTTGCTGCAGGCCCAGGGCGCACTGCGCCGCGATCCGGTATTGAAGGGCGGCCTGTCACCGGTGGTGCGACGGCGCCTCGCTGATTACATCGAGGCACGGCTGGATCAGCAGATTACGCTTGGCATGCTCGCCGACATTGCCTGCCTGTCGGAATACCATCTCGCCCGCATGTTCCGCATTTCCTTCGGCATGCCGCCTTACGCATGGATCGCCTCACGCCGCGTCGACCGTGCCCGCCAATTACTCAGGACAAGTGCATTGCCATTGCAGCAAGTCGCCGATGCCTGCGGCTACGCCGACCTCAGCCATTTCAGCCATCGCTTCCGTAGCAGCGTGGGCGCGTCTCCCCGGCAATATCGCAGCGTGATGGCATAAATTGGATCGCCGGCCATCTGATCAAAAAGGTATTTCTGCAACCTGTAACACGGGATGGGCAGTCGAATGCAGACGTAATACCAATCCCAACCATAACGCAACATGACGTCGCGTCTTTTTCCGGGGGCGCCGAGCCGCCTGCCGGCGTTGCAACAATCGCTCACTTGATATCAGTTGATCTGCGATGGTGCCGGGAACACATGCCCGCTCTGGCCCCGCAATTCCGCTCCGACGGCGGTTGCCGCCTGGTTAATCCCCGCTACCACTTCTTCCGGCGCCAGGTGATGGATCATGTGGCCGCCTTGGCGAGTGATATGCAGCGTGCTGTGCGGCAGCTCGCCATGCAACTGTTCCGACTGCACATGGGTATCCACTATTTTGTCGCTATCTCCGGCCATGATGACCACCGGCATGGTCAGTTCATGATATCGCTTGCGCAAGGAAAGTGCGGCGGGGATCATGAGTGCGGCTTCGGCAGCGCTGGCGCGCAATTGCGAAGGACGCAGGCTCATCCACGTCGGATATTCCATCCTGAAGCGCTCCGACACCGGCGCCGGTCCGAATACCCTGCGTAGTACCCCTGGCCAGATGGCACGACCGATCAAGGGGGATACGGTAAAACGCATCAGGTCGCCGATGACCGGGATGGCCGGGGGCGATACCAGCGGCACATCCATGCGGACCGTCGGATAGTAATAGCCGGACAGCAGCACCAGGCTCCTGACGTAATCGGGCTGTTCGAGCGCCAGTGACAAGGCAACCAGCGTGCCCCAGGAGTGACCGACGATAATAGGATTCTCGATGCCCATATGCAGCAAGGCCCGATGAATCAAACGGGCCTGCGCCTGCGGCGTCCAGATCGTCGTGCGCGGACGTTCACTGTAGCCATAGCCTGGACGGTCGAAGGCAATCACGCGATAGTTGCGTGAGGCCAGGTCAATCAGGCCGCTGGTTTCATAATCCTGAATCATCAGGCCGTTGCCATGCAGCAGGACGACGGTCTGCCCTTGGCTCTGGCCCCGTTCTACATAGTGCAAGCGTACACCGTCGACCTGGACGAATTCACCCGTCGCTGGATTATCGTGCTCGGCCTGGCGTGCCTTTTGACGGACAATCAGGGCGGCGGCGACAAGGGCGGCGGCACCGCCGATCAGCCAGGTGTTGCGGCGAGAGCCGGAACGGGCAAGCGGTATATGCTGCATAGTCTGAGGCATTATTTTGCTCCCGAAAAATTATTGAACTGGTTTGAAGTGCGCTTGATGCATGAAGTTCAATGTTGCCTTGGCCCCAAATCGCCGGCCCATGCGTGACTCGCGACAGCATCAACGCCCGAGCCGGTTTGACAGTAGATGTACATGCATATATATTCGGCGCATTCACATCCTTCCGAACCCTATTCCGTGGAACCCCTGCGACTACCTTGCTACTGCGGTTCAATCCGACAGGCGTCACGTGTCGTAACGCAAATGTACGACCAGGCCTTAAAGCCTTCCGGACTGAAGATCACCCAGTTCAGCATCCTGCGTGTACTGCTCGCCTATCCCGGCCTGACGACCGGTGCCATGGCCAACATGCTGGCGATGGACAGCACCACGCTGACACGCACGCTGAAGATCATCCATGAAAGCGGCTGGATCATTTCGGCCCCGGGCGAGGATCGCCGTGAGCGTCACTGGAAGGTCACCGAAGCTGGTGAAGAAAGGGTGAAGCAAGCCATTCCTCTCTGGAAGAACGTGCAGAAAGAATTTGCTCACATAGCGGACGGCGTCGATATGGATGCACTGACACGAGCCGTATTTCAACTGGTAAAGAAAGCGGCCTGAGCGCCGCGCATAGGAGCACGCATGGAACCGTCAGTGGGTTTGGCGCATTACAACAAGATCGGTGACGGTTACCTGCCTGGCCTGCTTGGCATAGTCGTGACCGCGGTCGGAAAGGGCTTTCTGAATGCGGAATTCGCCGTCCAGCGCTCGCACCTGGCACCCAATGGTTACCTGCACGCGGGCAGCGTGGTGACGCTGGCGGATACAGCCTGCGGTTATGCCTGCGTGGCGAACCTGCCGGATGGCGCACAGAACTTCACTACCATCGAACTGAAGAGCAATTTCCTTGGCACCGCGCGCGAAGGCATCGTGGAATGTGAAGCCAAGGCAGTACACCTTGGCCGGAATACCCAGGTCTGGGACGCGCTGGTGCGTCATCGCGATACAGGCAAGCTGATCGCGACCTTCCGTTGTACCCAGATGATCCTGTGGCCGAAGTAATACCAGTCCCAAGATTACAATGCAGGCTTTCCCATACTGCATCGCTGCGAACATCCATGTCCTTTTCCAGTCTGACACCCGGCATCTACGAGCATTACAAGGGCAAGAAATATTTTGTGCTTGGCTTGTCGCGCAATACCGAAACCAACGAGGTTTGCGTGGTGTACCGGCCCTTGTATGACACCGACTGGCCACAACTGGTACATCGGAACGCCGATATGTTTTTTGAAAACGTCACCATTGATGGAAAAACCATACCGCGTTTTCGCTTGCTTGGCTGAATCGCTGGATCACTGAATGACAAAGGCACAATCAAGGCTCGTCGTAGCGCTGTGGCATGGATCAGACATATTCTCTCTTTGACGACCCGCCATCCGGCCTGGAAACCATCCCCATGGTCGACGCCGATGTGAAATTCATGCATGGCTTTTACCGGCCTCCACAGTCCACCGCATTGCTGAAGTCGCTGCTTGAAGAAACGCAGTGGCGGCAGGAAAGCATCGTGCTGTGGGAGCAGGAGCGCTTGCAGCCACGATTGTCAGCCTGGTATGGCGATCCGCAGAGCGTGTACACCTATTCCGGAAAGCGATTTCACCCCCTGCCGTGGACAGCAACACTGCTCGCCATCAAGAGCGATATCGAACGTGCAACGGCACACCAGTTCAACAGCGTGTTGCTGAACCTGTACCGTAATGAAAACGATAGCGTGGGATGGCACAGCGACGCCGAGCAGGAGCTCGGCCGCATGCCTGTGATTGCTTCATTGAGCCTCGGTGAAACACGGACTTTCCGCTTTCGTCACAAGACGCGCAAGGAAGTGAAGCCGGTTCCGATAGAACTGACCGATGGTAGCCTACTGCTGATGGCAGGCGAGACGCAGAAAAAATGGCAGCACACGATCACAAAGGAACGCGCGCCGCGGGAGGCAAGAATCAACCTGACATTCAGGACGATCCGGGCTCCCGTGTAGTGCATGGCGTGCCTGTTGCAGAACGCCATATCGACAAAGCATCGCCGTTGTCGATGGTACTGATGTTGCCTAAGCTGCTGCTGTACTACGGTAATGCTGTACTTCTACATCGACGGATTAGTCGATGTCGCGTGCGGCGATGGCGCGCAGCTCTTGCGCCAGGTTCGGCTGGATGGAATCAAAGCCGCGTGCGAGGCGATAGAGTTCTGCAACAGAACCGGCATGGCGTTTCGCTTTTGCCGCTTCTGCAACCGGCTTTGCTTCCGGTGTAATGGCGAGCAGGGCAGTCAGGAAAGCGCGCGCTGCGCGGCCAAGGTTTTCGGTATAGCTGAGGCCGGCATTCTGTACCGACGGATTAAATGTAGTGCTGGACATGATGGTTTTCCTCTCAATAGTGCCTTAGTACGTTACTAGTGTAGGGACGCCCCAGATATAAATCCAATTCGAAGTACAGATAACAGACATTCGGTAGATACATATCTGCCGCAGAGAAATCATGCTTATGAGAACGTCATTTTCAGGATGTCAATGCCTTGCTGAATGCGTGATATACGGCAAGCTTATGAGTCAGGAAGACTTGCTAGAATGGCAGTCCTCGGGCAGACATAGATTGCCCTTCGTCATCCATCTCAACCTCTGAATGCCTTCCATGAGTTATCTCGCAGTCAAGCATCTCCATATGACCTTTGTCGCGCTGAGCGGCAGCCTGTTTCTATTACGCGGCATGCTGATGCTGGCCGACTCGCAGGCTTTGCAACGACGCGTTTTCAAGATTGCGCCGCACATCATCGATACCCTGCTGCTCGTCAGCGCATTGGTGATGGTGGTATGGAGCGCACAATATCCCTTCGTGCAATCGTGGCTGACGGCAAAGGTCATTGCCCTGGTCGCCTATATCGGCGTAGGTACCGTTGCGCTCAAGACGGGCAAGACCAAGGCGATCCGCACCACGGCATTTGTTGCTGCCCTGGTGATTTTTGCCTATATCGTGAAAGTCGCGATCACACGCCAGGTCTGGTAAGGGCACAAGGTCCGCGAACCATGACGGCGAATGCCGGTCTTGAATGCCATTACTTCCATGACCCATCTGCCCTGAAGAGACATGCTTACCATTTACGAATACACGAATCAGCCGCGTTACTGGATCGTACGCGATGACCAAGGCTACTGGCTGGTGCCTGCGCGCGACAACGGATGGCAGGAACGCAGCCCGTTTGTTGGACATACGACTTCGTTGCGCGAGGTGACGGACCTGGGCGGCGTTGATCTCGGCATCAACGCCGCGGCGACTGCTTCCGGCAACGGTTTCAGCGAAACACGGCAACAGTTGCCCGGACTATCCTTGTCGAACCCACTTGGTGAAAGCGCCTTCGTCACGCGCCAGGGCGCGCAGGTGGTGTCGTGGAAAACCGCCGATGGCAAAGAGCGTATGTACCTGTCATCGATGACAGGTGGCATGACCGCCACCAATCCGGCGGTGCCCGCGGCGGCGATACGCGCCGGGATTCCGGTCTGCTTTCCGCAATTCTCGGACCGTGGCCCCATCGTCAAGCACGGCTTTGTACGCAGCCTGCCATGGTCCCTGTCCGACGGCCGCACGGAGTCAGCCGCAACCCTGTTCATCGATGATGATGCAATGACACGCGGCATCTGGCCGCATGCCTTCCATGCCGAGGTGAATGTACTGCTTGAACCCGGCCGCCTGATCGTCTCGCTCACCGCCGTCAACCGCGGCGACCAGCCATGGCAGTTCACCGCTGCGCTGCATACCTATCTGCACGTGGACGATGTACGCCAGACTGGATTGGAAGGATTGCAGCATGTGCGCTATCAGGATGCGACCGCAAACTGCGTCGTGGTCGAGCAGCAGGACCCGGCGATCAGGATTGCGGCGGAACTCGACCGTGTTTATATGTCGCCGCCAAAGAAACTGACGCTGGTCGAACACGGCAAACCTTCACTGCAGATTGAACAGGAAGGATTTGAAGATACCGTGGTCTGGAACCCCGGCCCCGAAAAGGCAGCCGCTCTGACGGATTTCCCGGACGAGGACTGGCTGCACATGTTGTGCGTGGAAGCGGCCTGCGTCATCGAGCCGGTAAAACTGCAGCCCGGAGAAAGCTGGACCGGCAGACAAATACTGAGCGTGCCGACATCCTGATTTTCACCCCGGTGTCACAAACCCGAAGGCTGTGTCGTCTTATGGTGGAAGTACCTTTTTTGCCGATAACACCAGAGAGAAACCATCATGTCCACGCTTCGCCTTCCCTATCAAACCCTTGCCCCTGAGCTGTACCGTGCGCTTTCCGGGGTCAACATTGCCTTGCAGAATTCTACAATGGGCTGAAGCCATCACTCTGATCGCCGGCAATCATGCGAGCGATGTCTTGTTCGAAGCCTTGCAGCAGCATTTTTCAGAGCGGGAAATCGTCGATCTTGAATTCGCCATTGCGGTCATCAACGCATGGAACCGGATTGCGATCGGGTTCAGGCAACCGGTGAAGAAGGCATCACTGCTGCCACACTGAACTGGACGGCGCGTAATGGCGAGAACGGCTCGCAAGCCGCGTGAGGCGTCACCAGGGAGCATCCTCGTTTGTGTTATAAAAACACGTCGGGACATTCCCGCTCTTCACTGAGCGTACCACCGGAGGAGCCTCAACATGCAAGAAGCCACCTTATCGTCATTACGCGCATTCCCGCAACAATTGCAGCAATTTTATGAAGCCGTTCCAGCTGAGTATGTGCACTGGACACCAGCCTCGTGGGAAGGCATTCCAAGCGAAACCTTCACTGCGATCGAACAGATTTGCCATGTCCGCGATATCGAGATCGACGGCTATCATGTCCGTTTCCGTCGCCTGCTGGAGCTGGACAGGCCGGAGCTGGAATCCATCGATGGCTATCAGCTTGCGATCGAACGACGGTATGCGGAAGCGAGCGCGTCCGACGTATTTCAAGTCATTCATAGGGCACGCGAAAAGACCGTCGCGCTTCTGGAAGGCCTCGATGCACATCAGTGGACCCGGTGTGGTTACTTTGAAGGCTATGGTCATGTCACGGTGAAGAGCCTTGCCCATTACCTGTGCAGCCACGATCAGCAACATCTGGCCGGCATACAGTGGCTGCTTGGACAAATCGACAGCAACAACAATCAATAATCAATAATCGATTATCGATAACCAATAGGAAGACTCCGATGGATAATTTCGCTCCTAATCGCTTTGTTGACGGTCAGCCGATGCTGCTCGCTGGCCTGCGTCGACGTCACGAATTTGGTGCCATGGATACCGGCATACCGAAGCAATGGCAGGATTTCCATGCGCTCGGCGCCATCTCAGGTCGCATCGGACCAAATTTCTATGGCGTGATTTGCGGCGCCGACGCGACCGGCTGCGAATACATGTGCGGTGTCGAAGTGGCGTCGCTATCGGAACTGCCCGTCGGCATGGGAAAGTTGCACGTGCCTGCGCAGCGCTATGCGGTGTTTGTGCATGATGATCATGTATCGACACTGCGGCACACATGGCAGCAGATCTTTGATTGGCTGCCGACGAGCGGCTTTGTGTCTGCGCAGACGCCGGATTTTGAAGTATATGGCCCCGAATATGATACGACTAGCGGCACCGGTGGCACAGAAGTGTGGATCGGCGTCCTGCCGCGTGACGCCGGATAGGCGACACGCCTTGATGGAATCGCTTCAACCGCTCAAAAACTTCCCGCGAACTGATACCGGTTCCCCGGATGCCACATCGTCACCACGGAGGCTACCTGCCCTTTCGACAGGGTACGGCGCTTGAGCACCAGGCAGGGCTCTTTCTGGATGTGCAGCATGTCGGCAATGTCACGCGGCGGGTTCAGCGCCTCGATGCTGTAATTCACGCCTTGCAGTGGCGCTGCCGCCATCAGGTATTCATTCGGCGTGACCGTGGAAAAATCCTGCTGCATGTAATCGGGTGCGACCTCCGGGTTGACCCAGCGGTCTTCGACCTGGATTGGGACATCGTTTTCGAAATGCACGATCACGGAGTGGAACAGCGGATGGCCGACCTTGACTTCAAAAGGCGGCGCCATGTGCTCGGAGGCCTTGCTGCGTTCCAGTAAATGCAACTCGCTGCGATGCACATGGCCACGCATCCTGACTTCATCGGCAATGCTCTTGATCGCAACCAGCGTCGACTGGTACTTCTGCTGGGCGACGTAAGTGCCTGAGCCCTGTATCCGGCTCAACACCTGCTCGTCGGTCAGCGCACGCACCGCACGGTTGACCGTCATGCGCGATACGCCAAACTGCTTTGCCAAAGCCTGTTCGGACGGAATGGCGTCGCCTTCCTTCCAGTGCCCGGCATGGATTTCCGCCAGCAAATAATTCTTGATGTGCTGGAAAGCCGGGATCCGTTCCGCTTCGCCGCTTTCTTCCTCTTGCACCCGCACACCCTTTTCCTTGTGACAACCCATGATAGATGACAATTTTTAATCGCGCCTGCTGCGATGCGCCCGATTCTAGGGATTTAATTTGTCTTGTCAACTTACATTCTACTTGCCTAAGTTGTCTATACAACTTACACTTCAATTCGCAGGTAACTCCAAGCACTGAATAGGGGTTGCCAAGCAGAGTTCGACTATTGAACACGTGCCGCACAGCCGGCGCGTACAGACACCAGCATCCAGAGGAGACACTAGATGGCACCGTTCCAACGTAAGCAACTACTTACTGCCGCATTCGTTTTGTCGGCTTTTTCCGCACCGGCATTCGCCGACATCAAGATTGGTTTCAATGTGCCTTTAACCGGCTTTGCCGCTGCCGATGGCAAGTCGGCGCTGGAAGGTGCAAAGCTGGCCGTTGCACAAGCCAATGCCAAAGGCGGCATTGCGGGCCAGAAGGTGGAACTGGTGATTTACGACGATCAGGCTTCACCGAAAGAAGCCGTACCTGTCGCGACCAAGCTGGTCGAAAAAGACAAGGTGGTCGGCGCCGTGTCCGGCTCGTATTCGGGCTCGACCCGTGCCGCTGCAGCGATTTTCCAGCAAGGCAAAGTACCCTACGTGGTTGCCTATGCGATCCATCCTGACATCACGCTGACCGGCGACTACATGTTCCGCACCGCCGCGATGGGCGAGGTACAGGGGCGTGCCGGCTCGATGCTGGTGCACAACCTTGGCAAGAAGCGCGTTGCCATGATCACCCTGAAGAATGACTTTGGCCAGGCGCTTGCCGCCGGCTTCAAGGAAGGCGCCGCCAAGTTTGGCCTGCAAGTCGTCAATGAGTATGAATACGGCATGCAGGACCGCCAGTTCGGCGCGCTGGTCTCGAAGGTCAAGTCCGACAATCCGGACATCATCTATGCATCCGGCTACTTCTTCACCGCCGGGCCGCTGGTCAGCCAGTTGCGGGCTGCCGGTGTGACCGCCCCCATCATCGGCCAGGAAGGTTACGACTCGGACAAGTTCATCGAGATTGCCGGTCCCGCAGCGGAAGGGACTTACCTGACTACGTCACTGGACCGTGACTCCGATGCGCCGGCGACCAAGAACTTCATGAGCGAATTCCATAAAGCCACTGGCGTCAATGCCGACATGGTGGCTGCCGGTACCTATACCGCGACCAGCGTGCTGATTGAAGGCTTGCAGAAAACCGGCGGCAAGGGTGGCGAAGCGCTGAAGAATGCACTGGCGGGCGGCACCTTCGATACACCGATCGGCAAGCTGGCGTTCAATGATCTGCATGAAGTGAAGAAGGATGTGCAGGTGCAGGTGGTGAAGGACAAGGCGTTTCATCGTCACTCGGTGATCTCGGGTCCGTTGCTGTCGCCGCCAAGCAAGGCGAAGTAATCCGGTATTACCATCGCTGGCCGGTCCCCTCCCCCTTGTAGGGGGAGGGTTAGGGTGGGGGTGTGAAGGTTGAATTAACCGCAATCCCTTGCACGACCTTCACACCCCCATCCCAGCCTTCCCCCTACAAGGGGGAAGGAGCAGTTCAGCGAAGCTGCAAACGTTTCGTCTCACTTGTTCCGTTTCACCTTCCACACCAAGGAACCATCATGCTCATTATCGAGCTGATCGCACAGGGCCTGGTCCAGGGCAGCATCTACGCGCTCGTCGCGCTGGGGCTGACACTGGTCTACGGTTTGCTGCGTATTCTCCACGTCGCCCATGCGGCACTATTCACTCTCGGCGGCTATCTCGGCGTCATGATCACCAATGCCACCGGCAGCCTCGCACTGGCATTCCTGATCGCCATGCTGGCCTCCGGGCTGACCGGCGTTGCCATGTACCGCCTCTGCTACGAGCCCATGCTCAAGCAACCGCCTTTCGTCGCATTGATCGCCTCGATCGGCCTGTACATCGCCTTTGAAGAAATCTTTCGCATCGTGTTCGGCGCATCGGGCTTGTCCTATGCCGCCCCACCCTTGCAGCAACAGATCGCGCTGTTCGGCGGACTCCAATTCAAACTGGCGGAAATACTGGTCATGGCCGGTACCGCGGCGATCATTGCCGTGCTGTTCTACCTGCAGACGCGCACCCGCATCGGCGTCGCATGCCAGGCGACGGTGTCCGATCCACAGATGGCCCAATCCTTCGGCATCAAGCTGCAGCAGGTACGCGACATTAACTTCTTCGTCGGTTCCGCGCTGGCTGGCTTTGCCGGCGTCTGGGTGGCATTGCTCAATAACCTCGTCGAGCCGACGATGGGCAGCGTGCCTTCCTACAAGGGCCTGGCAATCATCGTTCTGGGCGGCATGGGTTCGGTGCGCGGCACGCTGATGGCCGCGCTGGTACTGGGCGTGGTCGAATCCTTCGGCACGATTTATCTCGGCAAGCTGCTCGACCGCAATGCGATCGCCTTTGCTTTCCTGATCGTGGTGCTGATGATGCGCCCGCAGGGTTTGTTCGCGCGGAGCTGAAAGGACTGACATGGAATACGAAATTTCTCTTCTGACGTCGATGTGCATCAGCGTGCTGTTTGCCTTGTCGCTCAACCTGATTACCGGCTTCTGCGGCCAGATCAGTCTTGGCCACGCGGCGTTCCTCGGGATCGGCGCTTACCTGTCCGCACTGTTGTGCAAGGCTGGCCTGCCGTTCCTCGCGACCCTGCCGCTGGCAATGCTGCTGGCAGGATGCATCGGCATCGTGGTCGGTCTGGCCAGCCTGCGCGTACGTGCGGATTTTCTGGCCATTACGACCATGGGGGTGGGCTTCCTGTTCGTTGGCATCGTGCGCCAGCAAGACTGGCTGGGCGGTGAAATGGGCGTGTCGGCGATTCCCGATTCTGGTTTGTCGAAGATGGGCTTCATGCTGTTGACGCTGGGACTGTGCATCGCCACCGCCCTGCTCTGCGTGTACATCCGCCGCTCCTGGATGGGCCGGGTGTTCAATGGCGTAGCGGAAGATGAAGATACCATGCGCGTGCTCGGCATTGACGTGCCGCGCTACAAGCTGGCGGCGTTCGCGATCGGTACCGCACTGGCGGGACTGGCCGGCGCCCTGTATGCACAAAATCTGAAATTCATCGGGCCGGACAGCTTTGGCTTTGTCGAATCCATCACTGTGCTTTCGATGGTTGTAGTCGGCGGTATTGGTTCGGTCATCGGCGTGGCAGTCGGCGCAGCAGTGTTGAGCGCCCTGCCCGCGTGGTTCCAGTTCATCGGCGATTACAAGCTGCTGGTGTATGGCGGCCTGCTGTTCCTGATGATGCGCTTTTCGCCAGGCGGCATGGCGGCTTTGGTGACCCGAATGATCGGTACGGCCAAAGGAGGACGGGCATGAATCCCTTGTTGAAAGTCGACGGCGTGACAGTCCGCTTCGGTGGCCTGACTGCAATCGATAAGGTGTCTTTCGAGGTACATGAAGGCGAACTGCTCGGACTGATCGGTCCCAACGGCGCCGGCAAGACAACGATGCTGCGCTCGATTACCGGTGTGGTACGCGTCACCGAAGGCAAGGTCGAACTGGCCGGTGAAAACCTCAATGCGCTGCCGACGCACAAGCGCATCCGCAAGGGTTTATCGCTGTCGCAACAGCTGGTCAAACCCTTCCGTGAAATCTCGGTGCTCGACAACGTCGCACTGGCAGCAGGCGCGCAATACACGCGTTCGCCCCTGCGCGCACTGATGCATGTATCGCAAGAGAAGGAAGCCGCCATCGGCCGCGAACTGCTCAAGCGCGTCGGCATCGAAGCGTATGCCGACCAGAAGCCCGGCATTCAGCCGCTGGGCATTCTGAAGCGCCTGGAGATGGCACGTGCGCTGGCGCTCAATCCAAAGCTGCTGCTGCTCGACGAACCGCTGGCCGGTCTCAATTCGAAAGAAGCGCATGCACTGGCCAGCACCATTGCCGATATCAATCGCCAGGGCGTGACGATTGTCCTGATCGAACACAACCTCGGTGAAGTGATGCGCATCTGCCAACGTCTCGTGGTGCTCGACAATGGCCGCAAGATTGCCAGCGGCGACCCACGCGAAGTCATGAATGATCCGGTGGTACGCAGCGCCTACCTCGGCGGCGACACCGTGGCGGACCAGCATGCACAACCCACCGTTGCAGGAGGCGTCCATGCTTGAACTCAATAATCTGTCCTGTGGCTATGGCGCTTTCCATGCGGTTGGCGACCTGTCGCTGTCGCTGCAACCCGGCACCATCACCGGCCTGCTCGGTGCCAATGGCGCGGGCAAGTCGTCGACCCTGATGTGCATCGCCGGCCATGTCGCCTTGCAAGGCGGCAGCATCCGCTTCGAGGGTCACGACATCAGCAAACTCGCGCCGAATGAACGCGTGCGTCGCGGCATCGCGATCTCGCCGGAAGGCCGGCGCCTGTTCAAGGACCTGACGGTCGAAGACAACCTGCGTGTCGGCGGACTGGTGCAACCGGCCAGCCATTTCACGAAGGACCGCGATTACGTGCTCGGTCTGTTCCCGCGACTCGGCGAACGCCTACATTCGCTGGCCGGCAACCTGTCCGGCGGCGAACAGCAGATGCTGGCCATCGGCCGTGCACTGATGACGCGTCCCAAGCTCATCATGATCGATGAGCTCTCGCTCGGATTGATGCCCAAGGTCATCGACCTCTGCTACGCCGCGCTGCGGCAGCTGCAGGCCGACGGCATGACGATTTTGCTGGTGGAACAAAACACGGAGCGCGTGCTGTCTGTCGCGCAGGATGTGTGCGTGCTGGAATCCGGCCGCACCGTCTGGCAAGGCAAGGCCGCCGACGCCCGCAACAACCCTGAACTCACGGAAGCCTATCTCGGCTTGCATTAATGGAAGGAAGACAAGAATGAATACCGTTACCGACAATATCGAACTTGCCAATGATCCACGCTGGGATGCGAGCCGCGTGATCCGCTCGCCGCGCGGCAGCGAGAAAGTCTGCAAAAGCTGGCTGACCGAAGCGGCCTATCGCATGCTGCAGAACAACCTCGATCCGGAAGTCGCGGAAAATCCGAAGCACCTCGTTGTCTACGGCGGCATCGGCCGCGCGGCGCGCAACTGGGAATGCTTCGACAAGATCCTCGAAACCCTGCGCGACCTGAACGATGACGAGACCTTGCTGGTGCAATCCGGCAAACCGGTCGGCGTTTTCCAGACCCATCCCGATGCACCGCGCGTGCTGATCGCCAATTCCAACCTGGTGCCGAAGTGGGGCAACTGGGAACACTTCAACGAACTCGACCGCAAAGGCCTGTTCATGTACGGCCAGATGACTGCCGGCAGCTGGATCTACATCGGCAGCCAGGGCATTGTACAGGGCACCTACGAAACCTTCGTCGAAGCCGGCCGCCAGCACTACAACGACGACTGGGCCGGCCGCTGGATCCTTACCGCCGGCCTCGGCGGCATGGGCGGCGCGCAGCCTCTGGCGGCAACGCTCGCCGGTGCAGTATCGCTGAACATCGAATGCCAGCAGAGCAGCATCGACTTCCGCCTGCGCACACGCTACCTCGACAAGCAGGCGAAGGACATCGACGACGCGCTGGCACTGGTGAAGTACCACACCGAGCGCAAGGAAGCGGTATCGATCGGCCTGCTCGGCAACGCCGCGGAGATCCTGCCGGAACTGGTGAAGCGTGCGAAAGCCGGCGGCATCAAGCCCGACCTGGTTACCGACCAGACTTCGGCGCACGACCTGATCAACGGCTACCTGCCGATCGGCTGGACCGTCGCACAATGGAAGGCGGCTCAGCAAGACCACGAGCAGCAACAGAAGCTGACCGCCGACGCGGCCAAGTCCTGTGCGGTACATGTACAGGCCATGCTCGACTTCCATGCCATGGGCATCCCGACAGTTGACTACGGCAACAACATCCGCCAGGTCGCCTTCGACACCGGCGTAAAGAACGCCTTTGACTTCCCCGGCTTCGTCCCGGCGTACATCCGTCCGTTGTTCTGTGAAGGCAAGGGTCCGTTCCGCTGGGCTGCCCTGTCCGGCGATCCGGAAGACATCTACAAGACCGACGCGAAGATCAAGGAACTGTTCCCGGACAACAAGCACGTGCATCACTGGCTCGACATGGCACGCGATCGCATCGCCTTCCAGGGCTTGCCGGCACGTATCTGCTGGCTGGGTCTGGGCGAGCGCCACATCGCTGGCCTGGCGTTCAACGAGATGGTCAAGAACGGCGAACTGAAAGCTCCGATCGTCATCGGTCGTGACCACCTTGATACCGGCTCGGTGGCAAGTCCGAACCGTGAAACCGAAAGCATGAAAGACGGCACGGATGCGGTTTCGGACTGGCCGTTGCTGAATGCGCTGCTGAATACCGCAGGCGGCGCGACCTGGGTGTCGTTGCACCATGGCGGCGGAGTCGGCATGGGATACTCGCAGCACGCGGGTATGGTGATTGTTGCGGATGGCAGCGAAGCGGCATCGAAGCGCCTGGCACGCGTGCTGGTCAATGACAGCGGATCGGGTGTGATGCGTCACGCGGATGCTGGGTATGAAAGTGCTGCGGCGTGTGCGAAGCGCAATGGCTTGAAGTTGCCGATGGTGAAGTAAGCGAAAACGTAGGGGCGCTGCGCATTCAAAGGCAGCCCCCTACAAGACAACCGTAGCAAAGCGATCACCTGAAGCAAACTGACCAAGCAAGCACAAAGAGGCTGTGGTGGTTGTTCCCCTCTGCCGACGCCAAAAGAGTGCATGCCAAAACGGAAAAAGAAGCGAAACCTGTTTGAGCCGAAGGCGAGTTTGTTTCGCTTCCCGTTTTGGTATGTGCTCTTTTGGGAACCCGAAGGGCGGCGGTAGGGGGTCGCCTTTCTTGGCTTACTTTCTTTGGCGAAGCAAAGAAAGTGAGTGGCCCGCCGGGGCCAGTCCCGGCCAGGTTGATCGGAGAGGCAGACGTGTTGAAATACCGAAGAAAATGCGTTGGTTTCTGCGTCAAACTTAGGTGATGGTTCGACCGCACTACCCCCACCCTAACCCTCCCCCTGCAAGGGGGAGGGGACCGGACGGTGGTTAATTCGACGCTACTCACATAGCGCATTCGGTAATCGGTAATAAGTATTCGACACCGGGCAACGCATCGTAAACCCACACAGAACAAGCACCTGTAAAAGTTAAGGCAAAAACCATGACCAAACTCACCATTACTCCCGGCAACCTGACCCTGGCCGACCTCCGCCAAATCTGGCGCGGCACAGTAAGCCTGGAACTCACCCCCACCGCCTACACCGCCATCAACACCTCCGCCGCCACGATCAGCAAGATCGTCGAACGCGGCGCCCCCGCCTACGGCATCAACACCGGCTTCGGCAAACTCGCCAAGACCCACATCCCCAACGACCAGCTGGAAGAGCTGCAACGCAACCTCATCCTCTCCCACTCCGTCGGCAGCGGCGAGCTGATCGACGACAGCGTCGCCCGCCTGATTCTTGCGACCAAGATCGGCAGCCTCGCGCGCGGCTACTCCGGCATCCGCGCCTCGATCATCGACACCATGATCGCGCTGTACAACGCCGGCATCATGCCCTGCATCCCCAGCAAGGGCTCGGTCGGCGCATCCGGCGACCTCGCCCCGCTGGCCCACATGACGCTCGCACTGATGGGCGAAGGCGATGTCCGCGTTGACGGCCGCATCGTACCCGCCAAACAGGCACTGGAAAAAGCCGGCATCACCCCCGTCACGCTGGCCGCCAAGGAAGGCCTGGCGCTGATCAACGGCACCCAGGTATCGACCGCACTGACGCTCAACGGCCTGTTCCTCGCCGAGCGCATGCTGGAAGCCGCCACCGTCGCCGGCGCACTGTCCGTCGACGCCGCCAAAGGCAGCGACGCACCGTTCGACCCGCGCGTGCATACCGTACGCGGCCAGCCCGGCCAGATCGCCTCCGCAAAAATCTATCGTGAACTGCTCAAGGGCAGCGAGATCCGCCGCTCCCACATCGACAACGATGAACGCGTGCAAGACCCCTACAGCCTGCGCTGCCAGCCTCAAGTCATGGGCGCCTGTGCCGACCTGATCGTCAATGCGGCACGCACGCTGCTGATCGAAGCCAACGCCGTCACCGACAACCCGCTGGTCTATGCGGACGAAGGCGATGTGATTTCCGGCGGCAACTTCCATGCGGAGCCGGTCGCCTTCGCCGCCGACACGCTCGCGCTCGCCATCGCGGAAATCGGTGCATTGTCCGAGCGCCGTATCGCGCTGCTGATCGATGCCACACTGTCCGGCCTGCCGCCTTTCCTCGTCGCCTCATCCGGCCTGAATTCCGGCTTCATGATCGCGCATGTGACCGCAGCGGCGCTGGCCTCGGAAAACAAATCGCATGCCCATCCGGCAAGCGTCGACAGCCTGCCGACCTCGGCCAACCAGGAAGACCATGTCAGCATGGCGACCTTCGCCGGCCGTCGCCTGCACGAGATGGCGCACAACACCGCCACCATCGTCGGCATCGAGCTGCTGGCTGCGGCACAGGGCGTCGATTTCCATCAGCCGCTGACGACTTCACCCCTGCTCGCCGATGTGCATCAGCGCCTGCGCCAGCGTGTCGCCTTCTATGAGAAGGATCGTTTCTTCGCACTCGACATCGAAGCGGCCAAGCAGATGGTATTGCGCGGCGACCTGAGCACCAGCCTGCAGAATCTGTTTGAGGAACTCTACGTTCATTAAGGAGACATGATGATCCACTCCCCGGACATGACACGCTGGCAAGGCCGCGTCGACGCGGAAGAAGGCGTGGGCGGACGCCGCTGGCACCAGATAGTTAAGCCACTTTCGCCGCTTGCCGGTGAAGGCAGCAACGATGGAAAAGGTATCGCCCTGATTGGCTTTGCCTGCGATGCGGGCGTCGCACGCAATCATGGACGCACCGGCGCCAAGGAAGGGCCGGCGACGCTGCGTCGCGTGCTCGGCAACATGCCCGTACGGCGCTGCACCGCGATTACGGATGCAGGCGACATCAGTTGCACCGACGATGCACTGGAGAGTGCGCAACAGGAATTGTCGGACACGGTCGCAACTGTCCTCGATCGTGGCTTCCTCCCGCTCGTCATGGGCGGCGGACATGAGATCGCGTACGGCTCCTTCGGCGGCCTGGCGCAGCACCTTGCGTCACGGGTGCAGGCGCCGCAGGCACCACAGGCACCACGTATCGGCGTCATCAACCTCGATGCGCATTTCGATTTGCGCATGGCGGAGCGCGCCAGTTCAGGCACGCCCTTCCGCCAGATTGCGGAGGATTGCGAACGACGCGGCTGGCCGTTCCACTATTGCTGCCTGGGCATCAGCGATTTCGCCAACACGCAAGCCTTGTTCGACCGTGCAAGGCAGCTCGGCGTGCGCTGGCTGCGTGATGAAGAAATGCCGCCGGCACAGCTGCCGCAGGTGCAGGCTTTCGTCGCGGACTTCCTGAAGGATGTCGATCATGTCTATTTCACAATCTGCCTGGATGTCCTGCCGGCAGCAGTGGCTCCTGGCGTCAGCGCACCTGCCGCGCGTGGCGTACCATTGGAGGTCGTCGAACCGGTGCTGGACCAGATTGCCGCCAGCGGCAAGCTGCGCCTTGCCGATGTGGCGGAGTTCAACCCCGGTTACGATATCGATCAACGCACCGCCCGCGTTGCGGCCCGCCTCCTGACCCGGATCGCGGAGCACGCGGGCCACTGATTCATTGAGTCCTGAGGTCCCATGCAAAAATTCACGTCCGACGATTTCGTTACGATGCCCTGGAAGAACGGTGGCGGCACGACTGTTCAGTTTGCGTCCTATCCTGCCGGCGCCGACCATGCCTCATTCGAATGGCGGGTCAGCGCGGCGGACATCACCACGGCTGGCCCTTTCTCGTTGTTTGCCGGATATGACCGTTCGATTGCGATCCTGCAAGGCAACGGCATCGCACTTGAACTCGACAGCCTGCACGCGACCATGCTGACGCGGGACAACAAGCCCTTTGCATTTCGTGGCGAACAACAAGTGCACGTGTCGCTGCTCGACGGGCCGGTCAAGGACCTCAACATCATGACCCGGCGCGCGTGCTGGACGCATACCCTGGAAAAGCTGCAGTTCAGCGGCAGCATGCAATGTGCGATGCAGGCGGACCAGATTTTTATTTACAACACGCGCGGTGCGACAGTGCATTGCCGCACCCTGGCAGGCCGTGAACTGGAGTGCGGGATCGGCGAGGCCGTACTGATCGACGCGACCGACGGCGATCATGTCGACTTGTCCGCCTCCGACACGGCGACGCTCTACATCGCGCGCCTTACTGCGAAACGTAATGACCAATAAAGAAAATTCCGACTGGGATGCACTGTGGTGCAATGTGCACCTTGCCACGCTCGACACCCTCACCGATGCCAAAAGCTACGGCGAAATCCGCGATGCCGCGATCGCCGTACGGGACGGGCGCATCGCGTGGATGGGCCCACGTACAGATCTGCCCGCAGGTTACCGGGCCAAGGTCGAATACGATGGCGAAGCGTGCTGGCTGACGCCTGGCCTGATCGATTGCCATACCCACATCGTGTACGCCGGCAACCGCAGCGAAGAATTCGAAGCACGCCTGAACGGCGCCAATTATGAAGAGATTGCGCGGCGCGGCGGCGGTATCATGTCGACGGTACGCGCCACCCGCGCCGCAAGCGAAGAGGCGCTGTATCAGGCCAGCCTGCCGCGTGTGCTCGCATTGCTCGCCGAAGGCGTGACCACGCTTGAAATCAAATCCGGTTACGGACTCGACAAGGACAACGAGCGCAAGATGCTGGCGGTCGCCCGTCGTATCGGCAACCAACTGCCGGTTCACGTGCGCAAGACCTTCCTTGGCGCGCATGCGTTACCGCCCGAGTACGCTGACGCAGCGGACCGCTATGTCGACAGCGTCTGCAATGACATGCTGCCGGCGCTGGTCAGCGAAGGCCTGGTCGATGCGGTCGATGCCTTCTGCGAAAAGATCGGCTTCTCGGCAGGTCAAACCGAGCGCGTGTTCCAGGCGGCACAGAAACACAACTTGCCGGTCAAACTCCATGCGGAACAATTATCCGACCAGGGCGGCGCCGAACTGACCGCGCGCTATCGCGGCCTGTCCGCCGACCACCTTGAATACCTGTCGCAATCCGGCATCGATGCAATGAAAGCGGCGGGTACCGTGGCAGTGCTGCTGCCCGGCGCATTCTACTTTTTGCGCGAGACGAAATACCCGCCGATTGCAGCACTGCGCGAAGCCGGCGTTCCCATTGCCATATCGACAGACTGCAATCCCGGCACCTCGCCAATGACCTCTCTGCTGCTGGCGATGAACATGGCATGCACACTGTTTCGCATGACACCGCTCGAAGCGCTCAGCGGTGTCACCCGCCATGCGGCCACGGCCCTGGGTCTTCAGTCTGAGATCGGGTCGCTCGAGGTCGGCAAGCGGGCCGATTTCGCGCTGTGGCAAATCGATCGTCCCGGCGACCTGGCCTATGGCATCGGTGGCAATCCTTGCCGCTGGGTGGTCAATGGCGGCGTTCGGCGGGAGCGAACGGTCACGCGCGGCTGATTGCCGACAACGCAAATCAACCCGGCAAGCCTATTCCCCGCTGCTCACCCTTGCCGGACAGCGCACGGCCGGCCTGCCGACCATGCAGCATGTCGATGATGTTGCGGTTGAATGCCGGGATATCGTCGGGTTTGCGGCTGCTGACCCAGTTGCCGTCGACGACGACTTCCTCATCCACCCAGTTGCCGCCGGCATTGCGGATGTCATCCCGCAGCGTCGGCCAGCTGGTCATGGTGCGGCCATCGACCAGCCCTGTCGATACCAGCAGCCATCCGCCGTGGCAGATGACGAACACCGGCTTACCGGCGTCATCGATCTGTTCCACGAAGCGCTGCGCTTCCGGAATCATGCGGATCTGGTCGCCGTTGATGACTCCGCCCGGCAGCAGTACGCCATCGAAGTCATCCGGGTCCGCATCGGCAAAGCCTAGATCAGCGTCGAACTGATCGCCCTTGTCGTGGTGCTTGTAGCCCTGCACCTTGCCTGCCTGCTGTGAGATGATCCGGGTAGTGACGCCCTCCTTTTCCAGCGCTTCCTGTGGACCGGTCAGTTCGATCTGCTCGAAGCCCTCGGTCACCAGAATGGCAATGCGCATGCCGCGCAAACTTGAGTCGCTAGCGTTCATTTTCTACTCCTCAAAAGTAAGTCGTTGAGTACGGCGGCCTCATGTGTACAGCGTCTGGTGCGTGGGATCTCAGCGCTCCGGGCGCTCATAAGTGCCAATCAGGCAACCGCTGGCAATCGCGGTTTTGCGCAGTGCGGCCATCACTTCGTCACGCCCGGGCGCGCCGGAAAAAACCGGCGTACTGTCGAGCGCAAACACCTGAAATGCATAGCGATGCACGCCATGACCTGTAGGCGGGTCGGGCGGCAACCAGGTCGCCTGCAGATACGAATTCTTTCCTGTCCTGGCATTCAACTCGTTGCTGCCGCTGTGTCCGATCGCCCCTTCAGGCAAGACGCCATCCTTCGGCAAGAGATCGACAACAATCAAATGGACCAGCGGTTGGGGTGTAGGCGCGTCGGCATCTTCCACAATCAGCGCCAAGCCGGTTGCCTCAGTGGAAATATTGCCCCACGCGAGCGGAGGCGAGATACCGGCACCGTCCGCGGTATAGATGGCTGGTATGTTTTCCTGATCGCGAAAGGCTGGACTGCTGACGGTAATCGCGCCGGTGCCCGCACCCAGCTCAAGCTGATTGAAAAGAATATTGTCGAGGCCGGCACGTTGCGCATGCAAGGCATGACCGATGGCGGCAGGAAGTTTTTCGAGCATGATGATTCCTTGTCTAATGCAGGAAGGCATGGCGCCTGCGTTTGAATCAGGATGTCCTTGCATAAGCTGTGCCGAAAGCCCATGCAGCGCCTTGCGCAGTGATGAAGAAGCGGTAGACGTGGTACCGGTAGTAAGCGGTAGAGGCAGTAAGGGTGATTGAGGCGCAAGGGAGAAATTAAAACCTGCCGTCGCCTGCGACGCCAGGCATGTTTCTTTTCCGCCTATGCAATGCATATTGCTGTATGAGTCCCGAGAAGACTAAAAGCAATATGCCGGTTTTTTCACGACCAGTAGTAAGAAATGCATACGACGCCTGGAAATTTCAAGGCGCCGTGAGCATGGCATTGACAGGTTGCCACACCATGTCAGCCGAAATGTCACGCATGCAACGATGATGTCCGAGCGGACATTCACGCTGCCTGCAGGGAGCGCATTCAATGCCGAGAAACAGGGATTGTGCGATATCCGAAAACGGCGGTGCATGATTGGGATCAGTCGGGCCATAGACCGCCACGATGGGCCGGTTCAGCGCCGAGGCGATATGCAGCAAGCCGGAATCGTTGCTCACCATGACATCGGCTCGCCCGATCAGCGCAACCGCCTCGTCAAGCGCGGTGACGCCTGCTAGGTTCAACACGCCCGGGGCGAGCGCGACGATCTCGTCGCAGACTTCCTTGTCCTTGCCGGAACCCATCAGCGCAATCTGCACTTCCGGGCGTTTGCTGGTCACGATCCTGGCCAGCTCCGCAAAATGCGATACCGGCCAGCGCTTGGCCGATCCGAATTCGGCGCCTGGCGCAAACAGCACCAGCGGCCTGTCCATGCGCAGACCGACGCGCGAAAGTACCTGCTGCATGCGTTCGACCGATACCTGCAGTGCCGGACGTGGCAACGCGGACGGCGGCGGTACGTCGGCGCGCGGAGCGTCGGCCAGGGCCGCATAGAAGGACACCATGGGCCGGGGCGCATCGCGATTGTCGTGGTGCAGGACATTGAGCAGGCCGTAGCGCATTTCGCCCTTGTACCCTACCCGTTTCGGAATCCGGGCCAGCCAGGGGATCAGTGCAAACTTCAAAGTATTGGGCAGCACATAAGCATCGGCATACCCGCGTTCACGTAACATGCGCGCATACTCGCGGCGCTCGCGCCATTGCAGCGCGCCGTGACGGAACGGCGCTTCGAGCACGGTATCGACTTCCGCCATCGCCCGCCACACGGGTGCGACCCATTTCGGCGCCAGCACATCGATCGGGCGGTGCGGATTTTTTTCTTTCAGCAGACGCAGCAATGGCTGCGCCATCACCGCATCGCCGATCCAGTTGGGGGAGATGACGAGCGTACGCATAACTCCCTGCATGCCCTGTACCGGCGCCGTCATTTGCGCGGCACGCGGCCCATCAGGAAAAACTCTTCATTCGGGCGCATTGAAATCGCATTCGCGATGCGGTTCGACAAACCGAAGAAGGCGGTGATGGCGGCAATGTCCCAGATGTCTTCGTCGTCGAAGCCATGGCTGCGCAGCGTCGCGTAATCGGCGTCGCCGACCTCTTGCGAATTCAGGCAGACCTTGATCGCAAAATCCAGCATGGCCTTCTGGCGCGGCGTGATATCTGCTTTCAGGTGATTGACCGCGACCTGGTCGGCGACCAGCGGCTGCTTGGAATAGATACGCAGCAAGGCCCCATGAGCGACCACGCAGTACAGGCATTGGTTCTTTGCGCTGGTGGCGGTGACGATCATTTCGCGGTCGGCCTTGGTCAGGCTCCCTGTTTCCTTGAGCATCAGCGCATCGTGATACGCAAAGAAGGCGCGGAATTCGGCCGGACGGTGCGCCAGTGTAATGAACACATTGGGCACGAAGCCAGCCTTCTCCTGTACGGCGAGAATGGTTTCGCGTATATCGTCCGGCAAGTCTTTCAGTTCAGGGACAGGAAAGCGGGAGATCGGCTGACTCATGATGCGGTTTCCTTTGCAAATTGCAGGTGGTAGAGGTTGGCATACACGCCGTTCTTATCCAGCAGTCCGGCATGTGTACCGCTTTCGACAATATGCCCGCCGACCAGTACGACGATGCGGTCGGCGCGTTCGATGGTGGACAGGCGGTGCGCGATGACCAGTGTGGTCCTGCCCTTCATCAGTTCATCCAGCGCGGCCTGGACCGCACGCTCGGATTCGGTATCGAGTGCGGAAGTCGCTTCGTCGAGAATCAGGATCGGTGCGTTCTTGTAGATGGCGCGTGCAATCGCAAGGCGCTGGCGCTGGCCGCCGGACAAGCGGCTGCCGTTGTCGCCCACCATGGTATCAAGTCCCTGCGGCAGGCGCGCGACCACATCCGACAGATGGGCGGCGCGTACCGCGGCTTCGATGCGGGCACGGTCGGGATTGACTTCGCCATAGGCAATATTGGACGCGACGGTGTCGTCGAACAGCACAACGTTCTGGCTCACCATCGCGATCTGTGCGCGCAGGCTGTCGAGCGCAATATCGCCGATCGGCTGTCCATCGAGCAGGATCTCGCCAGTGGTGACGCGATGGAATTCCGGCACCAGGTTGACCAGGGTCGATTTGCCGCCGCCCGACATGCCGACAAACGCGACCGTCTCACCCGGCTTGATACTCAGGTTGATCCCGGCCAGCGCCGGCTGCGTCTGTCCCGGATAGGTAAATCCGACATCGACAAAATCGACACGCCCGGAGGCACGCTTGTCGAGCCGCTTGCCAGTGGTGCGTTCCGGTACCGCATCGATCAGGTTGAACACCGCTTCGGCGGCGGCCAGCCCGCGCTGCAGCGGACCGTTGACTTCCGCCACGCGCTTGAGCGGTGCCAGCAGCATCAGCATGGCAGTGATGAACGACACGAAACCGCCGACCGTGGTCTGGTTCTGGCTGGACTGGATCAGCGCAATCACGATCACCACGGCCACCGCGCAGGCCGCCATGACCTGGGTAATCGGCACGGTCGCCGCATAGGTGCTGGCCATGCGCATCGAATAGCGGCGCAGTTTGCTTGCGCGACGCTCGAAGCGTTCCTGTTCATACTGGCTGCCGCCAAAGATCTTGATCACCTGGTTGGCGCGGGTCGTCTCTTCAATCACCTGGGTCAGTTCATTGTTGACTTCCTGGTATTCCTTGGTGAGCCGGCGCAGGCGCTTGCCGGTCTGCCGTACCACGACCGCGGTCAGCGGCAGAAGGATCAGCGCAATGATGGTGAGCCGCCAGTTCAGCCAGAGCAGGAACGCCATCAGCCCCACCACGGTCAGTGCGTCGCGAATGGCCGACGTCAGCACGTTGCGGATCATGTCGACGATCTGCTGCACTTCGAACATCATCGAGTTGATGATCTTGCCCATCGAGTTAGTCGTGTAATAACTGGCCGGCACATGCAGCATGCGCGCAAACATCTGGCCGCGCAGCAGGCTCAGCAATTGCGTGGTGATCCAGGTCATCAGGTAACTGGTGGCGAAGGTCGACAGGCCGCGCAGCACAAAGATGCCGACCACGGCGACCGGTACCAGCCACAACTGAAAACTGGGCTTGCCGGTAAAACCGTTGTCGAGCAATTCTTTCATCACTGCGGGAAACATCGGTTCGGTCGCGGCGGTGATGATCATGCCGACGAATGCCAGCAACAGGCGCCCCTTGTACGGCCCTACCATGCGAAATAGTCGTACCAGGTTTGGGGGCAAATTCATAAATAAGTCAGCTCGATGCTTGTTTGCAGATTGCCTTGCGGCGACCATGCGGAATGCTTGAATAAAGGAAACCCGGGATATCCCGGGTCACTGGCCTGAGATTATAGAGGATGCCATGGCAGGCAACACTTATTGCGTGCACAGGGCGGCAATACTGTCTGCTGCCGGGGTTGTGCCGCGCTCCGGTATACTGCGTGGCTGCCTGATTTGCTTCGCGGGAATACCTCTGCTCACCCTTACCAAAGAACCAACATGCTGATTTCGGTCATCGTCACCACCTATAACCGGCCGGATGCCCTCGGCGCCGTGGTACGCGCGCTGCTGGACCAGACCGACCCGGAGTTTGAAGTCATCATCGCCGACGATGGATCGAAACAACCGACCCGTAATGCGCTTGAATCCTTCGCCTCCACACCGCATGCGCCCGGACTGAAGCGGCTGGTGCATGCGTGGCAGCCGGATGACGGCTTCCGCGCTTCGGCGGCGCGGAACCTGGGTGTCCATGCGGCGCGTGGCGAGTATCTCGTGTTCCTCGACGGCGACTGCATTCCACGGCCCAACTATGTGCAGCGCCATCGCGAACTGGCGGAACGAGGGTTCATGGTGTCGGGCAGCCGGGTATTGCTGTCCGAGCAATTCACTGCGGAGCTGCTGAACGATACATCGCCGTTACCAGTCCATCAACGTGGACTGGCCTACTGGCTGAAACAGCGGCTGACCGGCAAGACCAACAAGATCGTGCCCTTGCTGCAGTTTCCCGATACGCCGATGCGGCATTACCGCGCGGTCAAATGGAATCGCATCAAGAGTTGCAACCTTGCCATCTGGCGCGACGACTATGCGGCAGTCAACGGCTTCGATGAAAGCTTCGTCGGCTGGGGACATGAAGACGCGGACTTGGTACTGCGCCTCGCGCGTCACGGAATACGCCGCAAGGGCGGTGCGTTCGCCACCGAGGTCTTCCACCTCTGGCATCGGGAAAACACCCGCGCCACCGAATCGGAAAACCGCAAGCGTGTCGAAGAGCGCATGAAAACCGGCGTCACCCAGGCGGATATCGGGTTGTCGGCGCATCCGAAAGCGGAAGACAGGATCGATGCGATTGTTGGTTCGTGACAGAACCCATCGCTATCGGACCACAGGCACACCATCTGGTTACATTAAACGAGATACTGCATTGCCTTTATCCTCTTACTGAATACTGGCACGCACCCCGGCCATCTTGGCAATGTTTGCCGCAAACGTGGACGGCTCCACAGGTTTGGTCATATACAGGTTAAATCCTGCCTGCAGCGCACGTTGCTGGTCTTCGGCACGCGTGAATGCGGTCAATGCCAGCGCCGGCACCGTGCCGCCACGTGCTTCGCCAAGCGACCTGATGCGGCGAAGCAGTTCGAAGCCATCCACATCCGGCATGCCGATATCGCTAACCACGATGTCGGGGCGCTCGCGTTCCATCAGCGACAAGGCCTCGCTCGCATTGCCCGCGCGGCAAATCGTCGCACCGCATTCCCTGAGTATCCACTCCATCAGGTCGAGTGCATCAGCTTCGTCATCAACTATTAACACCTTGATGCCGGACAGGTGGGTACGGGTGAAATCGGAACCGATAGAGGGACGGTAAGCCCCCGGCACCGGCTGCTGGCGCGCGGCTGCGGCGTTGGGATTGTGCAGGGGAAAATCCAGGGTAAAGGTCGCGCCATTGCCGTCGCCCCGACTGGCGACGGCAACAGTTCCGCCCTGCAGTTCCACCAGTTGCTTGACGATCGACAGGCCCAGGCCGAGTCCGCTGTAGCGGCGCGTCGTCGAGGCATCCGCCTGCCGGAAACGGTCGAATACATAGGGCAGAAATTCGGGCTGGATGCCGATGCCGGAGTCCACTACCCTGATCACAATGCCTGCGGCAGTCCGGCTGAGCGACACATGAATGTGCCCGCCATGCGGTGTGAATTTGACTGCATTCGATAGCAGGTTCCACATGATCTGCTGCAGCCGGTTCGGATCGCCAGCGATCTGGCCGGCCTGCGGATCGAGCGTGGTTTCGAGGCGAATGTTCTTTGCCATGGCGGCGGGCCGCACCGTCTCAAGTGCCGCCTCGATAAAGTTCGCCGGATCGATTGGCCGCACATCGAGGCGCACCTTGCCCGAAATGATCTGGCTCATGTCCAGCAGGTCCTCGATCAGTTGCGCCTGAGCACGTGCGTTTCTTTCGATCGTCTCCAGCCCCTTGGCAAGGGTGGCTTCATCCCTGGTGCCGCTGCGCAGGATCTGCGCCCAGCCAAGAATGGCGTTGAGCGGCGTGCGCAATTCATGCGACAGTGTGGCGAGAAATTCATCTTTCAGCGCGCTCATGCGTTCGGCCTGCGTGCGTGCGGCCCGCTCGCCCAGTAACAGGATCTGGCGTTCCTCGGCGATAGCCTGCGATGTGGCGAGGACTTGCGAACGCGATTCCAGGCGGGCATCGAATACCGAAGTCAGCAAAGCCACAGTCAATACCCCAAAGCTGGCCAACATGACCATGAGGGCAAGCTCGTCCTGGTCGAAACCATTGCCCGCTGCCATGCAGATACTGTTTTCCGGAAAACCGGCTGCCGCCATGCCGGTGTAATGCATGCCGGCGATGGCCGCACCCATGAGAACCGAAGCGCCGACACGTGGCAGCCATACCTGCGGCACGTTTCCGCGCAGACGGAAAGCGATCCAGAGCGCAGCCGCCGATGCAACAATGGCAATGATCACCGATGCCGCAAACAGCAAGGGGTCGTAGCGGATGCCGGGCGCCATGCGCATCGCAAACATGCCTGTGTAGTGCATCGCATTGATGCCGATGCCCATCAATACAGCGCCGGCGAACAGTCGCTGCACCGGCAATTCGGGCCGGCTGACCTGGTGCAGCGCCATACCGGACACGACCACCGGCAGCAGCAAGGAGAGAACCGTGATCCAGAAATCGTACCCGAGCGGGATAGGCAGGCGGAACGCCAGCATGCCGATGAAGTGCATTGCCCAGATACCACTTCCCATGGCGAGCGCGCCGCCGCCTATCCACAGGCGCCTGGCCGTACCGTGGGAAGTCGTCACACGGCCGGCCATGCTGAGCGCGGTATAGGAAGCAAAGATAGCAACCAGTATCGATACAAGTACCAGCGGAGTGTCGTAATAACCGGTCAGCATTGATAGCAGTTGAGTTGAGTGTTTTAGACGGAGTGGCGTGGTGCAATGGAAAAAATGGGAAACATCGTGGATGATCAATCATAGTTAACCATGTTGTGACACCAGAATCCGGCGATGGATCGTCCCGATGGCTTTGCATCCGGAAAATAGTTCGCTTGACAAACGCCGCACCGCGTACTTGGGCATATCCTATCAAATACGGCTTGTGGGAAATATTATGCACGACAAGGCCGCTTGCCTGCTTGGCATGCATCCCATGGTTAGGGTCGCATCATAGACATACACCAGCTACAGAAGACAAGACGGGGCGCTGATCATCCCGACAGCAGCATCCTCATCCGTATCGGCAGCGTCAGATTCCAGCGGGTGTTTTGCGCTGCAGTATATCCAGCACCTGTTCCGCGATGCGATCCCACGTCAGGCCACGTGCAAATGCCAGGTTATCTGCGCTGACCTGCTCCCAATAGTCGCGCTCCTCGAAGCGGCGGATTTCCTGCAGCCACGACGCCGCATCGAGATGCGCCGCATAGCGCGGATGCTTGCCGGCCCAGATCGTGACGCTGTCAAGCGCGTGCGTGATCACAGGCAATCCCGCGGCCATGCCTTCGAGGATAGTCAGGCCAAAGCTTTCAAGGTCGGTGGGATGCAACAGCAGGAAAGCGTCGCGCAGGATGGCTGCCACCTGGTCCGCGCGCTGACGGCCGAGCAACCGGATGCCCGAATCGGGTCCGCAGGCGGCCTGCAGACTGGCAAACAAGGGGCCATCGCCGATGATATCGAGCCGGTAACCCTGTTGCCCCAGACCGCTGCCGGCAAAGAATCCGGCCAGCCAGTCGACATGCTTGCTCTTATCGAGGCGACCCACGAATACCAGCCGCTTTTCCTGCGGAAAAGCGCGCGGTGCGGCAGGAAAGAACTGGTCATCAACGCCCAGCGGAAGCGACTGCACATCCACGCCCCATTTGCGCTTGGCCCGTGGCGCGGCGCGATAACCGAAGAACACCACATCCTCTGCCGGCACCCGGCGGAAGAAGCCGCGCATCGAGACGCCCGGCAACAGGTGCCGACAGCGTTTGCGCAGTGACGGATACTGCTTGTGCAACAGCAGGGCATCGGCTTCGTAAAACGTGGCGATGACATCGAAACGCGTCAGGTCGATGTCGCTCCTGCGCAGCGACCGAAAAAAACTGAAGCTTTCGATCTTGAAGCGACTAGTCATCAGCAGCTTGCTCAGCAAGCGGTTGGCGCGGGAATCACGCCCCAGAAAAGGCAGGGTCAGCAGTTCATAGCCACGGGTGTCGATCAACACTTCGCCGCCAGGCGGCACGGCGCTCAGCACAGTCAAGGCGACGCTATCCTTCAGGCGCTGGCTGAGCTGGCTGACGACGGTTTCAGTGCCGCCGATATATCCGGCCACGGTCGGACTGATCAGGAGCACCTTCATTTGCGCTCTCATGCCGGTTGCCTTTGCCGCTGCTCGGAGTCTGCCCCGCTCTGCAAAGCCAGTCGCCGCACCACCGGATGCTGCAGGCTCCCCTGCAGACCGATGAACAGCATCACCCAGGTATGACTGACCGCGCCCATGAACATGGTATTGGTTACGCTGCCCACAATACAGACCACGGCAAAGGCAAACACCACGCCGCCTTCCATACTGTGCCGGTGACGCCAGCCGGTCCATAACATTGCCGCATACAGCCACACCAGCGCCGCAAGCCCGATCAGGCCAAAGGTGGAAGCGAAAAACAGGAAAGCATTGTGCGGCTCGATGAAACTTTGTGCTTCGCCTTTCGGATGGCGCGCATGCCATGCCTTCTCAAAGCCGGCCTGGCCGGCGCCAAACACCGGATGCGTGCGTACCACATCGGCTGCCGTCTGCCACATATCCAGACGGTAACCGAGCGAGGTATCCTTGCGGTCCTGCTGCATCAGCTTCAGGTCGTTGATGCCGGCGTTAATCCGCTTTTGCACGCGCGGCGCCATCCCGGTTGCCAGCAGGCCGACCAGGCAAACGACCAGCACCAGGCGCCTGTTCTCTCTCGAGACCATGTTGCCCGCTACCAGCGGAAGCAGCAACAGAAGAGACAGCAAGCCGCTGCGGCCATCCCCGGACACCAGCCCGAAGAAAAATACCGCCATGCCGGCAACGCATACCAGGCGCAGTATCCGGCGAGTTTCATGTTTATAGAGAATCGACAGCAGCACGACCGCGATCGCCAGCAGCTGTGAATAAAGGATGTAATTACCGAGCGCCCCCAGGCCGGTCGCCAGTTCCACCTGCCCGGGAAAGCGGATCTGCACATAACAGAACACGATGAATACCCCGGCCACGAAGGCCCACAGCCACGGCACGATACGCATGCGGCTGGATGCCAGGTAGACCAGAAAGGCCGTCAGCCAGTAATAGCTGAGATTGAGTTCGGTCTGCGTTGGGTCGTCATGCAGCAGCAGCGACAGGCCCGGCAGGATGGAGAGAATCAATGCCGGCAGCAACCAGGATTGTAGGGGCGCCTGCCGCCAGGCTTCACCAAACCGATCACTGGCAAGGAACAATACGATGGCCGCCAGCAGCGACAAAAACAGCATCGGCTTGAACAGCGGCAGGAAGAAAAACGCCGCTGTCAATGCATGTTGCGCGGCTACGCCTGATTTCACCAGCTCCTTCATGTAGTCGACCGATCCCTCTGATTCCCGTTGATATGCTGCTGGTCGTCCTGCATGTTGTGTAATGGCAATTCTGACCGGCACGCGGATTATAGCGGTCCGTGACCCGCAACGCCGGAATCTCGATGGCGCCGGCGCGCGGGATCGTCACCCAATAAAAAAGGCAGGCGTGGCCTGCCTCGCAACCGCGGGCGTGCGGGTTGTTATTCGCTTACTTGGAAGCGTTGTCCGCCTTCTTTTCGGCCTTGTCAGCCTTCGCATCCGCAGCAGCTGACGCTTGGTCAGCTTTCGCATCTGCCTTCTTCTTCGTGGCCTTTGCATCGGCTTTGGCCTTCTTCTTGTCGGCTTCGGCTTCAGCCTTGGCAGCTTTTTCTTCGGCCTTGGCGTCCGCCTTGGTGTCGCCGCTCATGGTGGATGAGCTAGTGGAACCGGTCGGCGCGGCAGTGTGGGTCGCAGCAATTGCGGAACCTGCGAAAACACCGGCAACCAGCATGGCGATCAGTTTGCTCATGGGGCTATCCTTTCATGTCTGTTGACTGATGTTGTTATTGGCATTTCATATAAATAGTCTAGACATTCGCAAAAAGATGTACTTAATAAAACATAAAAAGTTACAAGTTTTGTTATGGCATGTTTCATTGCCATTTTTTGTGGACTTGTTTCTTACTGCGTTATTGTCTTAGGCCAAAGCATGCAATGAATCATGATTCCTGCCGGGACAGACGTAATGTGATCGCATTGCAGGCAACGGTGTCCATCGACAAGGATCAGAACTGGTCCCAATGCGGATCCGGTCCGAAATGCTCCAGCAAATGATCAATGAATGCCCTCACCTTCGGCTGCATGTAACGGTTCGGCATATACACGGCATACATATTCATGCCGGGACTGGCGACGACATCCGGCAGGATCTGCTTCAGGCGCCCGTCCTTCAGGTACTTGCTAAGAATGTAGGTCGGGAAGAGCACGATGCCGAGTCCCTCCAGCGCCATCTGCAGCAGCACGGAAGAATTATTGACGCGGCATTTGCCGTTGATCGCAGGGGTGATTTCCTTGCTGCCGGACTGGTAGCGCCAGCCGCTGCGCGCGGTATTCATGCCGAGATATACCAGACACTGATGCTGGGTCAGTTCCTGTGGCGTGCGAGGAGTGCCGTAACGTTCAAGATAGGCTGGCGATGCGCACGTTACCCAGCGTACCGGTGCAATCTTGCGGGCAATCATATTCGGCGGCGGATTGTCACTGATACGGATGGCCACGTCGTACGCCTCCTCGACAATCTCGACTGGCCGGTCGGTGACATCAAGTTCAACTTCGACTTCGTCATAGCGCTGCAGGAAGGTCTGCAACGCGGGTGCCAGATGCAACGCGGCAAAGATGACCGGCGAAGTCAGCTTCAGCACGCCCCGTGGCTCGACCTGCAGCTGCGTCACCGTTTCCTTTGCCGCGTCGATTTCCTGCGCGATGCGCGCGCAGTGCTCATAGTAGGCTGTGCCAATCTCGGTCAGACTCATGCGTCGCGTGGTGCGATTCAACAGCCGCACGCCGAGCGCGCTCTCCAGGTTGCTGACCTGCTTGCTGACCAGCGACTTGGACGTATTGAGTTTCTGCGCCGCCGCTGAAAAGCTGCGGGTCTCCACGACCTTGGCAAACGCCATCATTTCTACCAAAAGCTCCATAGTTCCTCCTGTAGAGCGGCTAGCCGGGCTTGCATCGACAGCTGACCCCACCCCTGTTCAAGAACACCAAATTGTCCATATGCAGAAACAATCTTATTCCATTTTGATGGATTGTAAATATCTGAGGACAAACGATAATGTGCTTCATGGAGGCAATACCCGCCGCCTTCCTTACGCGATCACAGGAGATCACCATGAATGCCCGAGTTCACAAGACTTTTGCCACCGACGCCGCCAGCCAGGGCGGCATGACGCCGCTTGACCCGTGCGGTGAAACCATCGCACTGGACGCCTCGCAGACCGCCCATCTGCGGGACGCTTCAGGCTGGACTATCCGCGCGCTGGACGGCAGCGTCTGGATCACGCAGGACGGCGATATCCGCGACGTCGTGCTCGAAGCAGGCCAAACCGTCGTACTCGATCGCAACGTGCCTACCCTGCTGTCGCCATTCGGCAAAGCCCGCATCAGCGTACGGCTCGATACTTGCCACAATCCGGCGCAACCACGTCGCGTTGTCGCCCCGACGCTGCAGTCCGGCGCCCGCCTGTCGATCGCATGAAACGGAGCGCGCCATGGGCTTCCAATTTCCCTTTTCCCTCAGCTGGAAGGATTATCTTCCTTTCGATCTGAGCGGCACTGGTGCCGACACTACCTATGCACCGGAAACCGGCGGCGAAGTACGCGACATCCTGCGCCTGAAGAACGGCACCGCAGTCACCCTGCGCGCCGCCCATGCTGGCGATGCCGAACGCATCCAGCAACTGGTACGCGGCTTGTCCCTCGAGAGCCGTTATCACCGCTTCTTTTATCCGTTGCAGGAAGTACCGCCCGATATGCTGGCACGCTTTACATTGAGCGATCCGACCGGCGCCATGACCCTGCTGGCCGTCATCCAGCGCGACGGTCAGGAAATAGCGATCGGCATGGCGCAGTATGTCGCCGATCCCTATCCTGTAAGCGGCGAATTTGCCGTATTAGTGGCCGACGAATGGCATCGCAGCGGCCTCGGTACCAGACTGATCCAGACACTGATCTGCGTGGCCCGCGCTGCGGGCATCATGCGATTGCAGGGAGACGTTCTCGCGGAAAACGAACCGATGGTCAGGCTCATGGTCAGCATGGGGTTTGAACTGGATACGCATGCCGACGGCGCTTATCTGTGGAAGGCCTCGAAGATGCTGGAAGCACCGGAATGGAATTGTTCGCCGCTAACCATACTGGCGAGGCAGGCAAAGGCCGGTGCGGCACAAAGGGGCCGGGCGGGCGTAGCCTGACAGTGATGCGGATGAGGCCGTCGCAGATTATTTAATCATCTGCGGCAACCTCATCATTCACCCATGAACCGACAAGTCCGCACAGGAGGAACAACGTCCCGCCCGACAAGGCCACCATTGCCCCCTCGGTCAGGTGAAATTTCGCGGCGAAGATGCCGGCGCAGCCGATGACAGCACCGGCTAGTTTCATGCATTTGTACTTGTCGAGCGGCATACGGCATCTTTAAATTACTGTTAAAGAATTAAACCTTAACTCGCTCGTCAATGCATGCCATAAGTATGGTATTCGGCTTCAGAACGGTGGGATTCCATTCCATGTGTACCGCATACGTACCACTTATCGGTTATGGAGCCGCCTTGTCTGGAAAACTGCAAGTGACTTCTGTTTTATCTTCAGCACGCTTACTGATCTACTGATGCTGCCAGCCTTCCCGGATCTTTGACAGGAGTGACGAGTACCACACCCACTCCCGGTCTGCCTTAGTCCAGTTGCAGCCAGTCTCTATTTCGATTTTCTTTGTCAGCACATGCTCCCTGTCGCGTTCCATCTCTTTTAACAAATTCAGTACAGACGGCAATAGCTGTGGCGAGATTTTTTCTGATAGCCTTTTCAGAGAATATTCTGCATGTTCCTCAGACCCCATATATTTTGGGCGCCCTTTGATAGTCCTAGGCAGATAATACGTCTTGAATTCTTCGTGGATAATATCTTCCGCCGTTTCCGGGCAAACGGTTTTAAACATCCAGACAACTTCGGTATTGCCAATTTGTGGAAGTCTCTCTCCCTTAGAAATTTGAACTGATTCACTTGGGGTCGTTGTACATATCCATGTTCCGCTAAAGGTTGCATACCGACCAGAGCGGGCGACGGGATATTCCTTTTCGATTTCCACAGCAAGATCCGACAGGAAACCGCGAATTTCTTCGTCAGTCTCACTAGGCTCACGCTCGAAAATAAACGTACTAAGATCTGTCTTGGAACGCAATAATCCAACAATTCTTTCAAGATACCAATGCGATGGGTACTTATGAATCCAAGGATGAATAAGTGAAGTCAATACGCGGTCGGTTTCGTTCCGACGTAACCCCTTCCACCGCGCGGGGTAAAGCATCAAGTTTAATGGACCTTTAATGTCGTTCAAATATTCCATATCCTGTTTCTATAATCCCCGATGAATATGTTCTACTTCCAAATCAATTGAATCGCCCCCGGTATCCTAGACACTAGCGAGCCGTTCGAAGTACTGCTTCTCGTAGTCTACCGGTGATAGGTGGTTGTTGTAACCATGCCGGCGCCTTGAGTTATAAAACATCTCGATATAGTCGAACACATCCTGCTTTGCT
>NZ_LMHZ01000020.1 GCF_001428545.1 Noviherbaspirillum sp. Root189 | reverse complement strand
CGATCCCGGTTCGATGGTGACCCGGGCTAAGAAGGTGGACGGCGGCTACAGCCTGACCGGCAGCAAGATGTGGATTTCCAATTCGCCGATTGCCGATGTCTTCGTGGTGTGGGCCAAGGATGATGAAGGCGCCATCCGTGGTTTCGTGCTGGAAAAGGGCTGGAAGGGTTTGTCGGCGCCGGCGATCCATGGCAAGTTTGGTTTGCGCGCATCGATCACTGGTGAAATCGTGATGGATGACGTGTTCTGTCCGGAAGAGAATGCGTTCCCGGAAGTGCGTGGCTTGAAGGGACCGTTCACCTGCCTGAATTCGGCGCGTTACGGCATTGCGTGGGGTGCACTGGGTGCGGCGGAATCGTGCTGGCACACGGCCCGCCAGTATGTGCTGGACCGCAAGCAGTTTGGCAAGCCGCTGGCAGCCAACCAGCTGATCCAGAAGAAGCTGGCTGACATGCAGACTGAAATCACGATGGGCCTGCAGGGCTGCCTGCGTCTGGGTCGCATGAAGGATGAAGGTACTGCCGCTGTCGCGATTACGTCGATGATGAAGCGTAATTCCTGCGGCAAGGCACTGGATGTGGCGCGTATGGCGCGCGACATGCTGGGCGGGAATGGTATTTCGGATGAGTTTGGCGTGATCCGTCACATGGTGAATCTCGAAGTAGTGAATACCTATGAAGGCACACACGATATCCATGCGCTGATTCTGGGTCGTGAACAGACGGGTATTGCGGCGTTTTAATTGCGCTTGAATGCTTGCATGCCACTCCCCTTATAGGGTTGATCATTACAAGCGATCGGTAAGTAGGCTGTGGCCCCTTCCCCTTCAAGGGGAAGGAATATCAAGGTCTTATCAAACGGTGCATGGTGACCAGCTTGTAGCGGACCGCTAGGCAACAACCCGGCATTGAACGAAAAAACGGTACCGAACGTAACAAGAGGAACAAATGGATCTCAATTTCACTCCCGAAGAACTTGCCTTCCGCCAGGAAGTGCGCGAGTTCGTTGCCGGCTCATTGCCGCCGGATATCCAGCACAAGGTACTCAACGGTTTGATTCTGCAAAGCGACGACTACATCCGCTGGCAGAAGATCCTCCATGCCAAGGGTTGGGGCGGCGCATCATGGCGCAAGGAGTTTGGCGGGCCTGGATGGAGCGCGACGCAGCAATACATCTTTGAAGAAGAATGCGCAGCAGCCGGCGCACCGCGAACCATTCCTTTCGGCCTCAAGATGGTTGCGCCGGTCATCATGCAATACGGATCGCCGGCACAGCAGGAACGCTTCCTGCCGAAAATTTTGTCGGCCGACGAATGGTGGTGCCAGGGTTATTCGGAACCGGGTTCCGGCTCCGACCTCGCATCCGTCAAGACCCGTGCGGTACGCGAAGGCGATCACTATGTCGTCAACGGCCAGAAGACATGGACCACGCAAGGCCAGTATGCCGACTGGATCTTCTGCCTGGTGCGTACCGATCCCGACGTCAAACCGCAGCGCGGCATTTCCTTCATCCTGATCGACATGAAAACGCCCGGCATTACCGTGCGTCCGATCATCACGATGGATGGCTCGCATGAAGTCAATGAAGTCTGGTTCGAGAACGTGCGCGTACCCGTTGAAAACCTCGTCGGTGAAGAAAACGCCGGCTGGACTTATGCCAAGTTCCTGCTGGGCCACGAGCGCACCAATATTGCCGGCATCGGTATCGCCAAGCGCGAAATTTCACGCCTGAAGCGTATCGCCTCGCTGGAAACCAAGAACGGCAAGCCGTTGATCAAGGACCCGATGTTCGCTTCCCGCATTGCGCAGGTCGAGATCGACCTGACAGCGCTGGAAATCACCAATCTGCGCGTCCTGTCCGCCGAAGCCGAGCGTCGTGCGCCGGGACCGGAAGCATCGATCCTGAAGATCAAGGGTACCGAAATCCAGCAAGCCATCACTGAACTGCTGGTGCAGGCAGTCGGCACGTATGCCTTGCCGCTGCGCCGCGAAGCGATGGCGGCCGGTTATCAGGGCGATGCGGTCGGACCGTTCTATGCCACGCCGCTTGCCGCGAACTACCTGAACATGCGCAAGCTGTCGATCTACGGCGGCTCGAATGAAATTCAAAAGAACATCATCTCGCAGATGATCCTTGGCTTGTAGGAGCACGCAATGGACTTTACCTTTACCGAAGAACAGCAGATGCTGCTCGACACCACGCGACGTTTTGTGGCCAAGGATTATGGTTTTGAAGCGCGTCGCCAGATCAGGGAAAAATCGCCGGATGGCTTCAGTCGCCAGATCTGGCAGGGTCTTGCTGATATCGGGCTGCTGTCGCTCAACGTACCGGAAGCTGACGGCGGCCTGGGCGGCAGTGCGATCGACAATATGCTGGTCATGAATGCAGTGGGCGAAGGCTTGCTGCTGGAACCCTATCTCGCCAGCGCCGTGCTGGCGACCAGGACACTGGCGGCGCTCGGCAATGATGCGCAACGCGCTGAGTGGCTGCCTGCCCTTGCCGGCGGCGAAAAGATTGCCGTCCTTGCGCATGACGAGCAGCAGACCCGCTTTGACCGCATGGCCATCGCGACACGTGCCTGGCCGGTCGGCAATGGCTTCCTGCTGACAGGCCACAAGAGCGTCGTCGTACACGCCGGATCGGCCGACGTACTGCTCGTGACGGCACGTCTTGGCAAGCCGGACTCTGACGGTCCGCTCGCCGTGTTCTGCGTTCCAGGCAATGCCCCCGGCGTCCGCAAGGTTGAATATGCGACGGTCGATGGCGTACGCGCCGGTGAAGTCTGGCTCAATCAGGTCTTCGTTCCCGCCACCGCGCTGCTGAATGGCGCGGAAGGTGCGAACGAAGCCGAAGCCGAACAGAAACTGGCGGACGTGCTTGACTTCGGTCTGGCGGCGGTGTGCGCCGAAGCGGTTGGCGCACTCGACAAACTGCTCGCGGCAACGGTTGAATACGCTCGCAATCGCAAGCAGTTCGGTCAACCGATCGGCAAGTTTCAGGCATTGCAGCACCGTATGGCCGATATGGTGCTGCATATCGAACAGGCGCGATCGATGAGCTATCTTGCCGCGGTACGTTGTACCGATGCAGACCCGGCAGCACGCAACCGTGCCATGTCGGCAGCCAAGGTCGTTGTGGGCCAGGCATGCCGCTTCGTCGGGCAACAGGCAGTGCAACTGCACGGCGGTATGGGCGTGACCGACGAACTCGACGTCAGCCATTACTTCAAGCGCCTGATGGCCATCGAACTCCAGTTCGGCAGCACCGATCAGCATCTTGAGCAATACGCATCGCAGCTGGCTTGACCGATAAGTGTTAACCGCTCAGAAAAAAAGGGGAGGCACATCGCTTCCCCTTTTTTTATACGGATTAAAGGCCATCATCAGCCCAGCGGCACTGACCGCAGAAAACTCATTCAGGTTCTGGAATACTTCAAACCTTCAAACACCACCAGCGTTTCGACGCTGACGCGCTGGAGGCATCAGAGTCGGTATAAATCCACTGCTTCTCCGCGCGCCTCAAATTCCGGATGCGGATGACCGAACAGGAAATCACATAGCAAGTGGCGCAAAGATGCGTCCATCAGGCTCCCGTCGAGCCCTGCCAGCCGGCATACCATCCAGTTTTCATTCAGGGCAATGGCTTCCTCCCGCCCCTGGTCGATGAGCCACTGATCATATGCGACAGCGGTTTCCGGTTCCTCGGCAAGGATCCACGGCGGTTGCGGAATGCAACGCCCGCTTGCCGTCATGACGCAACCATCGACCGGCCTACGTACCAGGTTGGTCGCCGCTTCCTTTACATCCATCATCGAATCCATCTTCCGCTGCCTTTGGTGCTTTTAACAATTTAATCAGTCGCTGTGCCAATGAAGGCATCTGATTAAAAGACATCGGGCTCACAGTGATGGTTCCACAATTGTTCAAGACCTCAGCGTCAGGACGGCGTTTCTGTTAGTCGTATGAGCGGCTCCCAAAACGCCATGGGCCTCAGTCTTCCTTCAGCAAGCGACGGAGAACCTTTCCGGTACCGGTTGCGGGTAGCTCCGACCGGAACTCCACGACTTTGGGCACCTTGTAGGGCGACATCTGGTCGCGGCTCCAGGTGATGATGTCATCCGCGGTGGTCGCGCCCGCATCCGGTTTGACTACGATGACCGCCTTGATCACTTCGCCTTTTGACGGATCCGGTATGCCGATGACCGCTGCCTGCCGCACCGCCGGGTGTTTGATCAGGATGGATTCCACTTCTTCCGGGAATACGCTGTAGCCCGAAACCTTGATCATTTCCTTGAAGCGTCCACTAAAGGTCAGATAGCTGTCGCTGTCCAGCAGGCCCATGTCGCCGGTGTAGACCCAGCCATCGCGCAGCGTTGCCGCTGTCGCCTCCGGCTTGTTCCAATAGCCTTTAAAATTGCCTGGACTACGCAGGGTGATCTCGCCCATTTCACCTGGTCCAAGCACCCTCCCGCTCTGCTGATCGATGATGCGGCATTCGACGCCGGGCATCAGCCTTCCCTGCGTTCCCCATTTAATCGCACCGCGCGGTGTATAGGTATCGCAAGTATGGGTTTCGGACAACCCGTACGCCGCTTCGAACGTCTGGCACCCCCCTGCGAAATCACGCCACTGATCGGCGAGTTGCTGTGTCAACGTGATGCCGAAGCTGGTGCAGGGATTGACCCGTAATGATTTCAGGTTGAATTTTTGTGCGTCCGGTACTTGCATGACGGCCACGTTCATCGGCGCGATGCTGTACCAGTGACTAACCTGGTAGCGATCGATGGCTTGCAGTACCGACATCGGATCGAAGCGGGCCATCAGGATTGCCGTCGCGCCGGTATAGATCGTCACGTTCAATCCCATCAGCATGCCGGCAATGTGATACAACGGCGCAATGGCGAGCGTGACGGTCTCATTGTTGACGCCAGCGGCAAATGTGGCGCCGGCGGTCTTGAACAATGCATTACGGTACGTCAGCATCGCGCCCTTGGGCATGCCGGTGGTCCCGGACGTATAGGTCATCAGCACCACGTCATCCATGTCGAGCACCGGTTGTGGCGGCTGCCCTTGCTGCTCGCGCAAGGCCTCGAGAAAATCAAGGGTGCCTTCGATACGCTGCTTTGGGATACGGATCTCCGCAGGTACATCGATGGTCGGCGCGTCTGGCAGAAAATCGCCGTAGCTCGTGAGAAAAACATGGCGCAGTTTTGTTGTGCCGAGCACCTGTTTAATGACCGGATACAGGTTGTCGGCTGCAACGATGACTTCAGCGCCGAGATCACCGACCTGGTATTCCAGTTCATGTTTTTTGAATAGGGGGCTACAGGGACTAACGATGGCACCCAATTTTTGAATACCGAAATGCGCAATCGGATACTGCGGACAATTCTGCAGGAAGAGCACAACGCGATCACCCTTCTTTACGCCCAATGCGCTAAGCCTGGCTGCAAAGCGGTCGCTCAGACGATCCAGTTCACCGTAAGTCAGCGTGTTGCCGTACCAGACATAGGCAGGCTTGTCCGGCTGGATGCGCGCATGGTGCCGCAGGTATTCATGCAAAGGCTTTTCTTCTTGCAAATACACAATTGCATTCACTCGTTGTCTCCTTGTGCTTATCGTTAATCGACTATCAGCATGAAAGCGAGATTTGTTGAACGTCTTGATACAGCGCAAATTCCGGTGCCAGACGGAAAATAATATAACAGCGAGTATAAACTTTATATGGTCTGAATTGATTTTGCCGCACCAGTTACTCGCAAATGAAATTTAATATACCGAGCGGTATAATTTCAATACTGTCTGGTATATTCTTTTAACAGCACGGTCAATCAGACTTCACTTAAATCCAACGCGGCACAGCGGACCATATGAAGACCGACGTCAAGGGCAGGCAAACCAAGGGGAGCAAAAAAGCGATCGCCGAGGGCGTGCACGACCAGAAGCGCGAGCATATTCTCGCCGTGGCGGAAGAATTGTTTTTCCGAAACGGTTACGCGGGAACCACCATTGCCGACATTGTCAATGAACTCGGCGTCACCAAGCCTTTCCTCTACTACTACTTTCCTGGCAAAAGCGATATCTTCGAAACGCTCTGCTGGCGTGCCTCGCATGCCTGCCTGACAGCCATGCATTTCGAAGCGAACGACGAGCGGCGTGCGATTGACAAACTGCGCGAAGGCCTGCAGCGCTTCGCCACGGCCAATGTGGCCTTCTTCAAGTCCGGCACCTTTGCCTATCGGGAAGGCGGCGCGCTCGATGTGACGTTCATGAAGAAGCTGAAGACCATGTCGCGCCGTTTCTACAACGAGTTATGCGCCTTGCTGGAGCAGGCGCGCAGCGACGGCGACCTCGAGTTTGACGATACCAAGCTGACCGCACTGTCCATCGGCAGCATTGCCGGCTTCATGTACACCTGGTACAAGCCGAATGGCCGTATCGGCCCCGACGACATGGTAAGGGAACTCACCCGTATCCTCCTTAAAATCGCCGGCGCGCAAACTGCGCCGTCAAACCGCTTAACAAACAGGAAACGCAAGAGCTAGTTAGTCCGATCCATTCAACCAGAACAATGAAGGAGACAGTCATGAAAAAGGCATTGATAGGAATCTCACTCGCCGCGGCAAGCATGATGAGTAGCGGCCTGGCGTCGGCACAGGATACGCTGAAGGTGGCGTTCATCGATCCTTTGAGCGGACCGTTTGCCGATGTCGGCGAACTGATGCTTTCGCATATCCGCTTTGCCATAGAAGACATCAATGCCAAGGGCGGCGTGTTGAATGGTGTGAAGCTCGATCTCATGACACTGGACAATAAATTGTCGGCGCAGGAAAGCCTGACTGCATTACAGGCAGCCATCGATGCTGGCGCACGTGTGGTCTTTACCGGCGGCTCCGGTTCCTCGGCTGTCAGCGCCATGGTGGAAGCTGCCAACAAGCACAACGACCGTAACCCGGACAAGGCGATCCTGATCGTCAATCATTCGTCCATCGATCCCGATCTCACCGGCAAGCATTGCAGCTTCTGGCATTTCACCACCGAAGCCAACACCGCCATGAAGATGAAGGCGCTGACCAGTTTCATGACGGAGAAGCAGGACATCAAGAAAGTCTATCTGCTCAACCAGGATTACGCGCACGGCCGTGTCTGGGCCAAGCTGGGCAAGGAAATGCTTTCCGGTGCGCGGCCTGATGTGCAATTTGTCGGTGAAGATTTTCATCCCATTGGCAAGGTCAAGGATTTTTCTCCGTACGTATCAAAGATCAAGGCGAGTGGCGCGGACATGGTCATCACCGGTAACTGGGGCGGCGACCTGACCCTGTTCATCAAGGCGGCAGCGGATGCCGGCATGAATCTCCGGTTCATCAACCACAGTGCGGGCGCATTGCCTGGTGCGGTCTTTGCGGTGTCGCAGGCCAAACTCGGCCAGCTGACATGGGTTGGTGAATGGCACCAGAATGTCGAGAGTCCGAAGGTCGCTCCTGTGGCCGCCGCTTACAAGCAACGATTCAACAAGCCATTTCTCGCGCCGCGTATGGACCTGACGCCACGAATGGTGGCGGCTGCCATCAACAAGGCCAATTCGACATCGCCGGTCAAGATTGCACTCGCGCTCGAAGACATGACCTACCCGTCCATCGTCGGCGATGTCACGATGCGCAAGGAAGACCATCAATTGCTGTTGCCGCAAACTGTCTCAACCGTTGCGCCTGTCGATGGCAAGACCGTTAAATTCGGTGTGGAAGGCACCAATTACGGCTTCCGCACCGACACCGTGGTGGAAGGGAAGAATCTTGCCCTGCCTACCGAATGCAAGATGCGCCGCCCTGCCGGAGCCTGACTCTCAATATAAAAACCAGAATGACTATTACAACCCTGCTTATCGCCAATCGTGGCGAAATCGCCATCCGCATCGCGCGAGCTGCGGCCGAACTTGGCATCCGTACCGTAGCTGTCTATTCGGAAGATGACGTCGCGTCTCTTCATCTGCGCAAGGCCGATCGGGCACATGGGCTGCGCGGCAAGGGTGCGGCCGCCTATCTCGATATCGATCAGATCGTTGCGGCAGCCAAGGAGACCGGGTGCGACGCGGTACATCCCGGCTATGGTTTCCTGAGCGAGAACCCGCGCTTTGCCCGGCAATGCGCTGAACACGGCCTGGTCTTTGTCGGTCCGCAACCTGACGTGCTCGACCTGTTTGGCGACAAGGCCAGGGCGCGGATGCAGGCGCAACAGCAGCACGTGCCGGTGGTCGCGGGTACCGAAGGCAGTGCCACACTGGAACAGGTCCGGGCCTTCATGGCATCGCTGGGCGACCAGCGTCCCATCATGATCAAGGCGCTGGCCGGTGGCGGCGGACGCGGCATGCGGGTCGTGCAGCTTGCCGACGATGTCGCCGCCGCCCATGCCCGCTGTCAGTCCGAAGCACTTGCAGCCTTTGGCAACGGCGACGTGTATGCGGAAGAACTGGTACGCCGGGCCAGGCACATCGAGGTCCAGATCATTGGCGACGGTAGCGGCCAGGTCAGCCATCTGTGGGAACGTGAATGCACATTGCAGCGGCGTCATCAGAAGCTCGTGGAAATTGCGCCCAGCCCGTCGCTGTCGCCGGCGCTGCGGCAGCGCATTCTTGATGCGGCAATACGGCTGGCGCGTTCAGTCAACTATCGCGGCCTCGGAACGTTTGAGTTCCTGGTCGATGCGGAAGACTCGGAAGACTCAGGACACACGGGAGACGATGCACGCTTCACCTTCATGGAAGCCAACCCGCGCTTGCAGGTTGAACATACCGTCACCGAGGAAGTGACGGGCATCGACCTGGTCAAGACGCAATTGCGGATTGCCGGCGGCGAGACACTTGCGCAACTCGGTTTATCGCAAGACATGATCCCTGCACCGCGTGGTATCGCGATTCAGTTGCGGATCAACATGGAGACCATGGATGCCGAAGGCAACGCCCTGCCATCAGGCGGATTGCTGTCAGTCTTTGAACCGCCATCGGGGCCGGGCGTGCGTGTCGATAGCTTCGGTTATTCCGGATACAAGACCAGCCCGAGTTTCGACTCGTTGCTGGCCAAGCTGATTACGGTGAACGGGTCGTCGCGTTTTAATGAGGCACTCGGAAAAGCATACCGCGCCCTGTCCGAATTCCGCATCGAGGGTGTCGAAACGAATATCGGCTTTCTGCAAAATCTGCTGACACATGCCGACGTCGTTGCCAACCGGGTGTATACGCGCTTCGTCGAAGACCACATGGCCGCCCTCCTGCCGCAGGACGAGACGCATCGCAAACTGTATGTCAGCCGCGATGGCGGCGGCGCAGCCGATATCGCGACGTCCCGGACAGGGCCGTCAGCGCCGCCGAATACCGTTCCGGCTCCCGCGCCGATGCAGGGCTCTGTCGTCGCGGTTGATGTCGCTGTTGGCGATACTGTCCATGCCGGCCAGCAGATTGCGGTGCTGGAAGCGATGAAGATGGAACACATTGCCACGGCCGACACGAGCGGTATCGTGCGCCTCATCGCCGTGCAAAAAGGCGATGTCTTATTCAACGGACAACCACTGTTGTACATCGAGCCTGCCGAAGTCGGCAGCGCGGCAGATGCGGAAGACAGCGACGTGAATCTCGATCACGTTCGCGCCGATCTTGCCGAAGTGCGTGAACGGCATGCGATCGGACTCGATGCGCGGCGCCCCGATGCCGTGGCGCGCCGCCGCAAGACCGGGCAACGCACCGCGCGGGAAAACATCGCCGACCTGTGCGATGAAGACAGCTTTATCGAATATGGTGCGCTGGCCATTGCCGCCCAGCGCCGACGGCGCTCGCTCGAAGAACTGATCACCATCAGCCCTGCCGACGGCTTGGTTGCCGGCATCGGCAGCGTCAATGGCAGCTTGTTCGATGAGCAGAAATCGCGTTGCATGGTGATGTCCTACGACTACACCGTATTCGCCGGTACCCAGGGCATGATGAATCACAAGAAGACAGACCGCATGTTCCAGCTGGCGCAGGAATGGAAGCTGCCGGTCGTGCTGTTTGCCGAGGGCGGCGGCGGCCGCCCTGGCGATACCGATGCCATGCTGGTGGCGGGCCTTGATGTCATGTCTTTTATTAACTTTGCACGGCTGAGCGGACTGGTCCCGCGCGTCGGCATCGTGTCAGGTCGCTGCTTCGCGGGTAATGCAGCGTTCCTGGGCTGCTGCGATGTCATCATCGCGACCGCGAATGCCACCATCGGCATGGGCGGCCCGGCAATGATCGAAGGCGGCGGACTAGGCGTCTACCAGCCCGAGGAAGTCGGTCCCGTCAGCATGCAGGGTCCCAACGGCGTGATCGACGTCGTAGTCAAGGACGAACAGGAAGCAGTGCATGTGGCGAAGCAATACCTGTCATATTTTCAGGGGCCGGTCAGTGAATGGGAATGTCCCGATCAGCGCCGGCTGCGCCAGTTGATTCCCGAGAACCGCTTGCGCGTGTATGACATTCGCGCCGTGATTGACACCATTGCCGACACCGGCTCGGTGCTGGAACTTCGGCACCAGTTTGGCACCGGCATCATTACGGCCCTGATACGCATCGAGGGTCGACCATTCGGGCTGTTGGCCAATAATCCGGTGCATCTTGGCGGTGCGATCGATGCGGACGCAGCGGATAAGGCTGCGCGTTTCATGCAGCTGTGCGACGCCTTCGACCTGCCAATTGTTTCTCTCTGCGATACGCCGGGTTTCATGGTCGGACCGGATGCGGAAAAAACGGCGATGGTCCGGCATGTCTCGCGTATGTTTGTGACCGCAGGCAGCATCGACGTTCCATTCTTCACGATTGTGCTGCGCAAGGGATATGGTCTTGGCGCGCAAGCCATGGCGGGCGGCAGTTTCCATGCACCCTTCTTTACGGTAGCCTGGCCGAGTGGAGAATTCGGCGCGATGGGCCTGGAAGGCGCAGTACGTCTCGGCTATCGCAAGGAGCTGGAAGCGATTGCCGACCCTGCGGAGCGTAAAGCAATGTTCGACAAGATGGTGGCGGGGTCGTATGAAAGCGGCAAGGCAATCAACATGGCATCCTTTCTTGAAATCGACGAAGTCATCGACCCTGCGGAGAGTCGGCGCTGGCTGATGCGGGGATTGCGTTCCGCTCCGGCGCCACAGGTCCGCAACGGCAAGAAACGTCCGTTCATCGATACCTGGTAATGCGGGTGCTTCATAGATGAAACCATAGATGAAACCGCAGCGCACCTTGCCCCGCAGTTTTTACGCCCGTGACACGATAGCCGTTGCGCGCGACCTGCTGGGCAAGCATCTGGTGCATGTTCATGAAGGCGTGGAGCGATGTGGCCGCATCGTCGAGACGGAAGCCTATATTGGCGCACACGATCTGGCATCGCATTCCTCGAAAGGCATCACGCCACGCACCGCCATCATGTATGGTCCACCAGGTTATGCCTATGTATATCTGATCTATGGCATGCATCATTGCATGAATGTGGTGACCGACAAGGAGGGGCATGGCGCGGCGGTTCTGTTGCGTGCGATCGAGCCGGTGCGTCATGTCGAGGGCAACACCAAGGGGCCCGGCCTGCTGTGCCGCGCGCTTGGCATCGACAGGACGCTCAACGGCCATGATTTGCTGAGTAACAGCTTTTACATCGCCGATGCGCCCTTGGCAGATGCGGTCAATATCGTTGCCCGGCCACGCATCGGCGTTGCCTATGCCAAGGAGTGGGCCGAGGCGGAATTGCGGTTTTACATTGAAGGCAATCCCTACGTGTCACGGAAGTAGCCATCGGTCGCCGCGACACAAGCAACAACAATGATGAACCAGGATGACGTTACTTGTGCGCGCTTCTTGTCACCTTGTCGCTCCACTCGAACGTCGCCAGCTGGAGGAGGTACAGATCGTTGCAGCTGAGATTTAACTCGGCCACTGACTGCAGGAGCTGTTCATTATTGCGCTGCCGCCATTCCGTCTGCTCAGCCATTGCCAGCAACTTGCCGAAGTATCCTTCACGATGCAGCAACGCTGCCGCCACTTCGTCCACAACAGGAATTTGTTTGAGGATATCTGTCATTGGCATTGAAAACAGCGTATCCATAAGGGACATGATGCCGACGGTAAAAGCCGTATCGGCGATGCTTCGATTTCCCGGTCTGAGCTTCTGCGCCACCAGTTCCATCAGGCGCCCGCGTGTCGTTGCTTGCGCCATCAACGGGACCACCGCACTGCCATCGATCCCGCCTTCCGCATACAGCAGCACTTGCAGCCAGCGTTGCAACTGGTTACGGCCGACGGCAATCAGGGCTTGACGCAGTGATTCAATACGGTGCGCGCTGATGGCCGGTGTGTTGACGAAGCGCAGCAGGTTCAGGCCAAGCGCCACATCGCCTTTGATACTGTGCTCAATCAGTGCGTCATCGGCGTCCGATGCGAGCAACGCCATCAGTTCAATGACAGACAACTGGGATGCCGACAACTTCTTTCCAGCAAGGATTTGCGGCTCTGAAAAAAAATAACCCTGAAAGAAATCGAATCCAAGGTCTGCGCATCGCCGGAAGGACTGCATCGACTCAACATGTTCCGCCAGAAGCATCTTGCCATGCGCCTTGAACATGCTGCAGATCGGTGCAAGCTCTTCATCGGTGCGGTGGCTGACGTCCACGCGCACACCTTCGATCAGCGGCAGCAGCGGCGCAATCTCGTGCATCTCCGCATTGAGCGTGAGCGCAAGGCGAAAACCCTGGCCGCGAAGCGCGGATAACCTTTCAAGTATCGCCGGCGTACATGCCGGCATGTTGGCGAGTTCAAGGATGATCTGCTGCGGCGGCAGAAAACCGAAAATGTCACTCATCAAGGCTTCGGCATCGATATACAGAATCCCAACCTGATCACCAATGACGCGCGCCAGGCCGTACTCGCACACATCGGCGATGACAGATGCACTGGCCGGCTGCTCTTCTCCACCGACAAAGGGTCCACGATTGTCCCGCACCGCATCGCTGAACATCAGCTCGTGTGCTACCAGACGCTGGGAGCGATCAACCACGGGGCGCCGGGCCATAAAGAAGTCAGATCCCAGCAGCACCCTGTGCGAGCTGTTGAACGTGACGCTGATACTCATCATTTCACCTCGTGTGTGTCGCGCCCGGCGCTTGCCGGCGAAGCCGATCCATGCATGCGGCCATGAACAGGCGCTCCTGACAGGTATAACGGCATCCACAATGGTGAACTTGAATGGTGCGCCGCAGCAGCACACCAGAACATGAACGTATCAGCGCCGGCGTGATATTTTGACCATCATTCTGCATTACCAGCTATCGAGCCGATCGCTCCAGCAAATCATGTCACGCGCATAAAAACGATACGCGTCTTCGCTGGCTGGCAGCCTGGCCAGATCGAAGACGAACAGTGCGCGACCGATACCGCGCCGTCGGAAGCCGCGGCTACGCTTGCGCAGAATTGCGTCGCGCCACGCGCCAAGATTGACGTACGTGTAGTTGTTGCGTCCGTCCGGCAGCGACTGAAATTGCACATCCGCTTCCAACGCCACATGGGTATGTCCTTCCACATGCAGGCGCAATCCGAGTTCACGGTAACCATCGCCAAAGGCCGGCAATCCCAGTAAATCCTTGTCGGTGATGTTTGATTCCGGCTCTTGCACCTTTGCCATCAACCGCATCAGCGAAATATCGAGCCAGTACCATTTCGGCTTGGTCAGCAGCCACAGTACATACAGCCCCATCTTGGTAGTGCCCATCGCACTGTCCCAAGTCGCTTTCTGCGCCAGCCACCCCACCAGACTTTCGCGAAAGCATTGCAGGACCTGTGCATGCAATCCTTTTGCTTTCGGGTCGCGCCGTGCGAGGCGGCGCGACTCACTCAGCAGGCGCACGACGGCCGCAATCGAAGGACGATACAGATCCATTTCATCAAGCAGGTTGCATACGCGCGGCGCGCCCGGTATCGAAGGGTCGATACGCTGCTCGGTACACCAGATGAAGTGCGACAGCATGCCTGCGGCCACCGTGTCACCAAAACACGGGTCGCTGAAGGCACGGTAGCTTTCCTTCCGCCAGACATCGGGAGTCCAGCCCATGCCCGGCCGCCAGCCCGATGTGGCGCGCGAATTATCGGCATCCCGCCATTGACCGTGGGTCGCAAGCAAACGCATGCCGATGTCCGCCACATAAAAAGGCAGACTGGGATAAAGCTCATCCGGGGACGTACCGAGTTGTGCCGCAACCCACCTGCGATAGCTGTCGGGAATATCGAGTGCCGTCAGCCCAAGACATTCTTCGTAGAACATTTGCCGCGCATCGGGTACTACTTGCAGTTCCTTGTCGTGGTTGCCGACAATCGGAATGATGCTGACGCGCACGCCACTCCGGTGCAATATCGCCAGGCTCTTGCGCATCCAGTAAAAGAAGCCCGAGTACGGCTGGCTGCTATCTTTCGGCCGCTTATGCGCATGGATTCGCACGATGTCGCGCATGATGTCGAGCACGATCTCGCCGAATCGCGGATCGTCGCGCTGCCACGGATAGACGCCGGCCTGCGCCCATTTGCTGCTGCGTATCAGGTCGACAATGTCGCCATTGAGGATGAGCATCAGTTCATCGACCCGGTGCGCGGAGGAAGGATGAGCCTTATCGCCGGGATTACAGACCGCAAATTCCATCTGCTCGAAAAACAATTGCCAGTCGGTCTCCGACGCGGTCTGGTTGCCGACCGTGCAATCCGTACAATGGATATCGCTGATCAGCACACAGAGCCGGTTGGAAGGTGCAGTACCTGCGGGCCATAGCACCAGACCGGGCGGTAACGCTGGCCTGGCCTCTGCATTCATGTTCGATATGTCCGACATATCAGTCATGGCTATGCTCGCGCAAAAAAGAAATCAGATGCGGGAACACGTCGTTCGCCGCATCCTTGCCCATGAAGATATCCTGGTGGCCATATCCGGGAACCACATGCAGGCGATGACGGCCCGGAACCAACTTCTCCAGCATGTCATGACAGCGGATATTGGAATCCGCAAACACATGATTGTCCTGGCCTTGCATGAGCAGGATGGGTGTCGGGATATCCGCGACATCGCTGGTATAGTCGTCCGGCAGCGCGGCATAGCGCGTGTTGTCAGGATCGAACTTCACGGCGCGGTGGCCGCTGGTGACCATTCTGTGTATGTGACGGTAATAATGCACGCCGACACCGCCGAACAGATCGCCAAGGCGGTCATGCGTCACCGGCAGCATGTTGGCATGGTTGAACAGTGCCGGCCTGCCGCTGCCCCACATGAAGCTCAGCATGTGGCATTCCGGCGAATCGCATTCCTGATGCACGAAATCGGCACTCAAGGCCAGCAGTTTGCCGATCGACCAACCGCGCTCACGCCGCCAGCCCGGATTGTAATAATCGATACCCAGCAGGTAGTCGGAGGCCCAGGGGCCGATGGCAAGCTTGTATTGCGACCATTTCGGGACATAAGGCGTAAGTGCGACGCTGTTCAGAATGGCGCTGCTGATGCCGCCAACTGTCTTGCCAAACAGGCTCATCGCCATGGTCAGCGCGCCGACGCAATGCGCAATGACATGCACGCGGCGTTGCGGACCGATGTGGCGGCGCAGTTCATGCAACGCCGCCGGATGGTCGAACAAGGCGATATCGTCAAAGGTATACGGGGTGCGTGCCAGGTTATACGGAAAGCGGCAACTACCGCGGTAATCCAGTGTCCAGACTTCACCATAGCCTTCATCGAGCAGGGTCTGCACAAGATTCTGGTGCTCGGGCATGATGAACATGTCCGAGGAGCTGGTCAGCCCATGCATGATCAACACCACATCGTCGCAAGGCGACCGTGCAAAGCGGGTCAGTTCCAGCCGCAGACCGTCCGCAGTGAGAAAGGGATGCGTGCTGATCTCGGCACCCGTAACACCTTCAGTCGTGAATCTGGCATAGCGCCGCTGCGGCTGGCTGGGTGCCGGCGGGAGATGCGGCCCATAAACGTCCCATAGCTTGCCTGCAAAAAACCGGCCAAAGGCCACCAGACCCGCGACACTGGTCGTACCACTCGCATCGGTTGCGCGCAGTCCGCGCAAGACTTGCATGAAATCCATGAGGCCAAGACTGATGATCCCGGTTACCCATAATTCGCCATGCGATGGTTCGGCGGGATCGATATGCCCGTGGAAGACGTTGACGAACAACGTGGTCGTGTCCTTCCAGGTATCGAGCGGCGCATCATGCTGGACCTGCTTGTTGCCGATGAAGGTAAGCGGCTCGCCTTGCGGCGTGGTGCAATACACCTGGTAATACATGACCTTGCGGTCGCGGTCGGCGGTGTCCGGCATCAGCCGGAAAGTGCCGGACTGCACCGGACAGACCCCACCCAGCAACGCGCATTCGATATGGCCGCTGAGCGTGCCGGCGTGCTCAGCCTGTGAGAGGAATGCGCCAAGATCTTCGATGGCGACCGTGACATGCAATGCGAGCGCATGCCCTGCGGCCTTGCCGTCGTCATGGCCATCTGAAAAAGTCGTCGCCTCGGCGCTGACATAGCCCTTCATGACTTCGGCGAAGCGAATCTTGACATCGTGCAGTTCACCGGCCGCGGGTGTTGTCGTCCCTGCGGCCGCCTTCTGCGCTTGAATATCGTGCATGAACACTCCCCCTTTAAAGGTCGCTGTCCGGCGTCATGCCGGTCAGTTCTTCGGCAATCCATTCGGACAGAGCGGTAATGGTCGCCACCGGATTGGCGCCCAGCGCGGTCGGCACGAGTGAGCCGTCGGCGACATACAGATTCCGGTAGCCAAACACCTGTCCACGGCTGCCTTCGCAAGCGCTGACCACACCCTGTTGCAGCGAATCGGCAAGCACCGCGCCACCGAGCGGGTGCACCGTCACATTATTTTTGACCGGCCACAACCAGGTCGGCATGGGAAGGAAATGCTTGCCGCCGATGAAGCGGGTAAAGCGCTCACCGAGTTGCAGAATGGCGTCGTATAGCGGGCGGTTGCTTTCCTGGGGCCAGTCGATATCGAGGTAACCATCCTTGTTCAGGCTGAGAACGCCCTTTGCATTGTCCAGCCCCATGCAGAGCAGTACCGCGCTGTATTGCGACAAGTCGTGCGAAAACAATTTCTGAACCAGGAAACCGACGCTGCTTTGCTTGCGCCCTGGGTAATAACGATCGAATATATACGCCAGCATTTGCCGGGCGCTTTGCCAGATCCTCTGGAAAGGATTCATCATGGGGCTGAGCGCCGCCGTTGCCCAGCCAACCTGCGTGGGATAGCTGGCGTCTTCCAGCAGGAAGGCTTGCTTGCGGTCGAGGTTTTCAAACAGGTGGTGGTCTGTGTACTGCGTGATCACCGGGCCATAGGTGGAATTCACTTCTTTTTTGCCGCCAATGGCAAAAGAAAGAAAGTCGCCATTGCCCGAGAATTGCTGCCCGAGACGCGAAGACACACGCGGCAGTGTCCGATGAATGTCGCGGCACCGGAAAAGCAGTTCGGTGGTGCCCAGTGTACCGGCCGACAGCACCACGCGCCGGGTGGTGACGGCATGCGTTTTACCAAGGCGGATATCGCGAAAGTACACACGAAATCCGAACTGCCCGTCGCAGTCCGGATCGTCTTCGTGCAAGGCATTCAGCGGCACGACACGCTCCACCACCGACTGCGTACGGACCGCCATGCCGTAGCGATGCCGGGCGACATGCAGATAATTGTGATCCACCGAATTCTTTGCCTGCACATTGCAGCCAATATCACATTCGCCGCAATAGGTACAGGAGGTCTGCAGTGCGCCGTAGCGGTTGGCTTCCTGCACACCGAGCGGCAAGGCCGCGCCGTTGCGCTTATAGGTATAGTCGTTACCGAAATAGACAGCGATATCGGCCAGCCGCGTGGTCAGCTTTGCCTCGCGGGCAAACGCCTGGAACTGCTCGGTACGCTTGATGTAACGACGATCTTCAGGACCGCTGGCAGGCGGAACGGGGCGAGCCCCCAATACCTGCTGCGCCACGTCGTAATAGGGCAGCAGTCGTTCGCGTCGCAATCCCTGCGGCCATCCCTGTTCAAAGACAGCCGCCGGAGGGCGCAGGAAAACATTGGCATAAATGTGGGAACCGCCGCCATACAGCGCCGACGTGACGGTATCAATCTTGTTGAAATGGCGGATGTCGAACATCCCGGTAAGATGACCGCGCCGGGCCTTGCGGTTCCTTACCGCCCGCGGCCTGCGGACCGCGTCACCGTCCGGGCACCAGACATTGTCGGCCAGATCATGGGGACTGCGGGGAAAGGCTCCCAACGGGTATTCCTTGCCGCGCTCCAGCAGCAGAACGGCTCCGGGCCATTTTCTGGAAAGCCGTGCAGACATGACCGCACCGCCGAAACCGCTGCCAACGATGACCGCTTGATGCTGACATTCCTTGCTCATCTATCCTCCCTGTTACCGGCATTTTTGGGGCCGAACGTCGTATGGAATGTCGCGATGTTATTTTATTTCTAACAGGAAATGGTAACTTTTTTTTACAAATATCGTTGCCGATATGCAATCAATTGGTAATTTTCGGTATGCTGCTACGATTGGGACGTTTGTGTCCCGTCAAATCATAAGCGTGGGTGAAGCGGATGAGCCTCGGACAACGTTGGCTGCGATACTGGAGCGTTTTTATACTGCTGGCTGTCAGCGTTGCGGCGGGTCGGGCGGGCGAACTGCGGGTCGATGATACGGCCCTTGGCAAGCCGGTCAATCTGACGCCGCACTGGGATGTCCTGGAGGACGAGGAGCAAAAGTGGACCATCGACGACATTCGGACGCCCGAAATGGCGGGCAGATTCAAACCGTCGCTGCAGCAGACCGATTCCCTTAACTTTGGCTTGCGCCGCTCGGCGATCTGGCTGCGTATTACCTTTGCAAACGCATCCGGCGAAGACCACGAACGACTGCTTGAGGTTGCATTTACCCACCTGCATTCGGTCCAGCTCTTTGTCCCTGGCGAACAGGGTTACGAAAGGATCGAAACCGGTCACTCGCTGCCATTTTCTCACCGACCCGTCAACCATCGCAATTTCGTTTTCCCGCTGCACCTGGCCAGCAAGTCCGAAGGTACTTACTACCTGCGTGCGGCTTCGGGCACCTCGCTCGATATTCCCGCCAAACTGTGGGAACCAGCGGTGTTCAACCAGCAGAGCCTGCGCGAATATATCGGTCAGTCACTGTATTTCGGCATGCTGCTTGCGCTGGGACTCTACAACTTTCTGTTGTTTGCTTCACTGCGCGACCGCACCTATCTGTATTACGTGCTGTTCGTCGCCGCCAATGCGTTGTCGATCGTGGCATTCAGCGGCATTGGATTCCAGTTCCTGTGGCCGGAATCGCCGGGTTGGTCGATGATTTCGTCCATGATCGGCTTTGGCCTGACCGGCTTTACCTTGCTCTTGTTCCAGCGTCGCCTGTTATCGACCTACGATACGGTACCGTGGCTGGACAGGGTGATGCGCGGCTTCCTCGTGCTCAATATCGTGCAGATGGCAGGCTTCTGGTTCCTGCCTTATCACAAGATGATTGCCACCGGCATCACGGTCGATGCGGCCAACATGCTGCTGGCCCTGATCGTCGGCGTGGTCTGCAAACTACGCGGACAGCGCAGTGCGCGATTTTTCCTGCTGGCCTTCAGCTGCCTCGTATTCGCAGCGGTGCTGACGGCGCTGCGCAGCTACGGCGTCAAGGGCATTCCGAACTTCCTTACCGTCTACGGCATGCAAATCGGATCGGCGCTGGAAATGCTGCTGCTTTCCCTGGCGCTAGCGGATCGTTTCAACCAGGTCAGGCGAGAAAAGGAAAGCGCGCAACAACAACTGGTGGACAGCCTGAAACGGTCCGAGCGTATCCTGGAGCAACGCGTGCAGGAACGCACCGCCGAACTCTCGCGCATCAATGAAGAATTACGCGAACATGAGCGCGCCCTCAAGATTGCCAAGGAAGGGGCTGAAGAAGCGTCACGGATGAAATCGGCCTTCCTCGCCAACATGAGCCATGAGATCCGTACGCCGATGAATGCCGTCATCGGCATGGCTTACCTGGCCCTGCGTACCGAGCTGAGCGGCAAGCAGCGCGACTATGTGGAAAAGATCCATCGTGCCGCGGTCTCGCTGCTTGGCATCATCAATGACATCCTGGATTTTTCAAAGATCGAGGCCGGCAAGCTGAGCATCGAGACCACTGACTTTTCTCTGCACGAAGTGCTCGGCAACGTCAGTACCGTGACCAGCCAGCGTGCCAGCGAGAAAGGCTTGCGCTATCTGTTCGATATTGCGGAAGACGTGCCGGTGCATCTTAACGGTGACCCGTTGCGGCTAGGGCAGATCCTGGTCAACCTGATGAGCAATGCCATCAAGTTCACGCCAGCCGGTCAGGTCCAGTTGCGCTGTCGTGTACTCAGCAGCAATCCCGACGGCGTGGAGTTGCGCTTTGAAGTGGAAGATACCGGTATCGGCATGTCACCCGAGCAGCAGTCGCGGTTATTCCATGCGTTCAGTCAGGCGGACGAGTCGACCACGCGTAAATACGGCGGGACGGGTCTGGGCCTGGCCATCAGCCGCCGGCTAGTGGAAATGATGGGCGGCACCATGTCGCTGCACAGCGAGGCCGGCGCCGGATCGACCTTTGGATTCAGCCTGCGTTTTGGCCTGGGGGCGCTGACCACGACAGCCCTTCCCGGCCTGCCTGATCGCCTGCTCGGCTGTCGCGTGCTGATTGTTGACGACAATCCGGCGGCACGGCAAATCCTGACTGATCTGGTAGAGGGTTTCCAGTTGCATGCGGATGCGACCGAAGATGCCGCCACCGCGCTCACTGCGATCCGTCATGCCGATGCCACGACGCCTTACGACCTAATCCTGGCCGATCTTGGCATGCCAGACATGAATGGGCTTGAGCTGGCTACTGCGATCGCCAATGACCACTTGACCTATCCGCCTAAAGTTATCCTGATCACGGCCTTCGGTCGTGAAGATGTCATTCACCAGGCTGAAAATGCGCCGGTGTCGGCGGTCTTGTTCAAACCCATCGATCAGTCTCGTCTGCACGACACATTTGTGAATGTCCTGGCCCAGGATGGCGCATCGCGGTCGGTACCGTCGATACGGCGTACCTTGCCACGCTTCGACGGCGCCCGCGTGTTGCTCGTGGAAGATAATGAGGTCAACCAGCAAATCGCCCGCGAAATGCTGGCAGCGACCGGCTTGCAGGTGGACATAGCGGGGAATGGGCGCATTGCTCTGGATAAGGTATTCGCAGGCGGACCCCATGCGTACGACCTGGTACTGATGGATATCCAGATGCCGGAAATGGGCGGTCATGCGACTACCCGCCGTATCCGGATGGATGAGCGTTTTGCAGCCATGCCGATCGTCGCAATGACGGCTCACGCAACCGCGGAAGAACGCGAGGAATGCGTACGCAGCGGCATGCAGGACCACATCACCAAGCCGATCAATCCGGAGCATTTCTACCGGACGCTGGCGTATTGGCTGACACCGGCTGACGCACGCGTAGCCTACAACGCAGCATTTGTTGCGGATACGGCGGCATCCATGAACTTAAACGACGTGAGCGGTGAAGCCGAGGTAACGGAGGATGGCGGCCCAATCAGCATTCCCGGATTCGATACGGCCGACACGCTGTACCGCTTGTCTAACGACGTCGACCTCTATCACCGCGTGCTGGAAATGCTGATTCCCAGCCTTTCCGGCAGCCTGATGCAGTTCTTGCAAGCTGCCAGCGCGGGAGACCACATGACGGCCAAATCGGCGGTGCATACGGTGCGCGGCATGGCAGCCAACGTGGGCGCAACGGAACTGGCGGCATTCGCTGGCGAACTGGAAGAATTGCTGGCGAAGCGCCGTGAAAGACCCGAGGACATGTCGCGATTCAGGGAGATGGTGGAACGTACCCTGTCACTGGTGGAGCAGGCTCTCGCGACACGCAAGGCGGCATGATGCCTGGATGCCGTCCCTGACGATATGGGTTTTGCAGGGAACGGCTGTTTTTAACTTTACCCACGCGAGGCTGCGCTTCGGGCGCTCTCCACACGTCACATCATTACGACGGCGATCGCGCCAAGCGACGCGCCTGCGCAACGACGAGCGCACGCGAAACATCCGCGACCGAGCATGCCGCATGCTGCCCTGTTTTGGTTCAGGCTGACTCCGCCCTCATCACATTTTGAGTGGCACGCACATTGCTTTATTACAACCCGGTGTAAACGTCTTGCTTTTTACAACACCAGCGGTCATCCGATCATCCTGCGTCCGTAGAGCCCCATGAAAAACGATACCAACAACATGACCATTGGCCGCCAGATGAGCCTGGCGTTTATCCTCGTTCTCGCTTTCCTTGCTGTTACCACCGCGCTATCCCTCTGGTATCTGGAAGATGTCGCCACCAGGACGCGTACCATGATGAGCGTCCCGCTTGCCAAGGAACGCCTGGTGAGCGACTGGTACCGTAATGTGCACACGGGTGTCCGGCGCACTGCGGCCATCGCGGTCAGTACCGATTCTTCGGTGGCTGATTTCTTTGCAGCGGAGATTGCCGCCACGACCAAGGATTCTTCTGAAATCCAGCAGAAGATCGCCAAGATGCTGTCCTCGTCCGAAGAGAAGGCCCTGTTTCGCGAGATCGTGGAAAGACGTCAGGCTTATCTGGACATACGCGCCCAGATCGACAAGGCCAAGGCCAATGCAAGCCTGTTCGAGGCGAACACGCTTCTGGAGAACCAGTTCCTGCCGACGTCGGCGCAATACCTCGATGCGGTTAACCGGCTCCTGGCTGAACAAAGAAAGAGCATCGATGCATCGGCACGCGAGATTGATGAGATCTCTCGCAGCAGCCGCATCACGCTGCTAATCGTTGGTTTTATGGCGCTGGCAGTCGGTGCTTTTGCCGCCACGCTGATCGTACGCAGGCTGCTTGCCCGTTTGGGAGGCGAGCCGGCCTACGCGGTGCAGATCGCCGAACAAATAGCGAACGGCGATCTCGCCGCCTCCATCGATTTGCGTGCTGGCGATCGGTCCAGCCTGCTATATGCAATGAAGACCATGCGCGACAAGCTCGCCGGGATCGTCGCGCAAGTGCGTGTTGCGACCGACGCCGTAGCGACCGCATCCAACGAAATCGCGTCGGGCAACGTCGATCTGTCCTCGCGCACCGAAGAACAAGCCAGCTCGCTTGCAGAGACGGCTTCGTCGATGGAGCAGCTCACCGGCACCGTGAAACTGAACGCCGACAATGCCCACGAAGCGAACGCAATCGCAGGCCATGCATCAAAAGTCGCCGGCGAAGGCGGCATCATTGTTTCTCAAGTCATGAACACCATGGGTGCGATCAATGATTCCTCGCGACGGATTGTCGACATCATCGCGGTGATTGACGGCATTGCGTTTCAAACCAACATCCTGGCGCTCAATGCCGCGGTGGAGGCAGCGCGTGCCGGTGAACAGGGCCGCGGTTTTGCGGTAGTCGCCGCGGAAGTACGCAGCCTTGCAAAGCGGTCGGCGGACGCAGCGAAGGAAGTCAAGGACCTTATTGGCGATACGGTCGGCAAAGTCCATGACGGCTCCTTGCTGGTTAACCAGGCGGGCGCAAAAATGAATGAGATCGTCAAGGAAGTTAACCTGGTCAACGACCTGATCGGCCGGATATCAGTGGCAAGCCAGGAACAGAGCAGCGGCATCGGTCAGGTCAGCCTCGCGGTCGAACAAATGGATGAAGCTACGCAGCAGAACGCCGCGCTCGTCGAGGAAGCGGCCGCGGCCGCGCAATCGCTGAAGGACCAGGCAGGCAAGCTGGTTGAAGTGGTATCTGGCTTTCGCCTGGATGCAGATGCCACTGTCAGTTCCAATACCGATACCACGGCCAGTGCCTTGCTACGGTCGACCACGGGCGGTGTACCGATGATGAACACTGGGGTCGCGCCAGTTCATGAAAAGGTTTCCCGAAGCCCTGTCCTCGTCACTCTGGAAGGAACCACGCGCCCAACGGCGCGAGCCCCGCTCGCCACGACTGCTGATGGCTGGGAGGAGTTCTAATACCAATCCCGGCCTGTAACGTAACGAATGAAATCGATGGCTTTTTTTGACTGGCATGGCGCTGGAGGAGCCAAGAGCGTTGCTATTGACGACGTGTGCAACGCCGAAACCTGAACCTCATGCACCTTTCTGGCGCTGCATGTCACTGCACCATGACGTGGCACCGTATTCGCTTCGATGCACCAAGGTAGTACATCAGGCCCGATGAATCGCAGGACCATTCATTTCGCCCCAACTTCTCGGTAACGCGGGTGCCGAAACGGCTCGATACGGCCCCCGCACATTGGCACGTCAATTGCATTGAAGAAATTTTATTCCCTGTTTGGGGACGGTATGCAAAACATGGTTGCGCGGTTTGTAGGGAAGCTCACCGTGGGGCGCAAACTCACGCTGATTTATCTGCTCGACCTTACCGCCGTTATTTTCGTGTCGGGAATTCTGATTCACGAAAAGTTCATTGCCATCAATTTTGCGGAAAAGGAAACAGCCGGCAACCAGTACATCAGTGCAGTACGTCATGCTCTGCTTTCCAGCATGGCGGGAGAAGACGGGAAACCGGGTGCGGCAGGCCCTATTCAGGCAATTGCTCTTGAGAAGGTCGCCAATGCGGACCAGCAATTTGGCGACGTGCTGGGTACCAGCGAACTGAATACCGAATTCATCCAGGCAATTCGCGGGCTCGATCCGCCAAATGCGCCCAATTCGCCGCGCGCGATACAGACCGACCATACCACGGCCTTGACGACGGGCAAGGCGCTGCTGACACGTATTGGCAACCAGTCCAATCTGATCCTCGACCCGGATCTCGACAGTTACTACACCATGTCCCTGGTCGTCCTGAGATTTCCGGACCTGCTGGAAGTGCTGCACGCAACGCGCCGCCAGGCGTATCAGGACAACGCACTCTTGCCGATGGAACACCAGAAATGGGTGACGCAATTTCTCATCCTTGCTGGACGGTTCGACGCCATCGTGAAAGGAATACAAAGCGATTACAACGAAGCCTACGCGGCGAGTACGCCGGAACTGAAGACGAACCTTTCGGCCTCGCAGGCCAGATTGAATGCCGCCCTCGACCGTTTCCGGATGACCACGCAGTCGTATATCGACGCAACATCGATGGACACCGAAGGCACGGAATTCGAGAGTGCCTACATGAATGCCATCCTGTCATTGCGTGAAGCATGGGAAGCATCGCAAGGCGAGCTCGAACGCTTATTGCAGACGCGCATCCAGAGTGAGTTCCGTCGCATGTGGATACATCTCGGTACTGCTGCGCTGCTGTTGATGGTCATCCTGTCGGTGGTATTTTTTGTCGCTCGCCAGATTGCTCTGCCCATCCACCAGCTTGCCAACGTCGCCGAGAATGTACGGCGTTCCGGCGACTACACCTTACGGGCGGCATGGGTCAGTGAAGATGAAATCGGCCAACTGGTGTCGGGCTTCAACAGCATGCTCGACCAGCTTGACCGTCAACGCATCGAGCAGCAGGAACTGGTCGCCAAGGCGCGTGCGGCGGAAGCGCAGCGTGAGCTGGTCGATTCCGTGCCAATTCCCATGCTCGTCACTGCAATCCCGCATCACGAGGTCCTGCATGCAAACCAGGCGGCCCAGGCGTGGCTTGACGGACAGAAGACCGATCCCTGGAAGACCGGGATGGAACCAGCGTCCCGGATCCGATTCTTTCAGCGCTTGAGCGACGTTGGCGCGGTCGATGAATTCGAGGTCCGCTGGAAAGGCGGTGCCCATCCGAAGTGGACACTGATTTCCGCGCGTCGTGTCGCTTATCAGGGTGTGCCAGCGATCATCAGCACCTTTACGCCCATCGGCCAGATCAAATCCCTGGAGTCGCGGCTGGAACTGTGGGCAAAAGTGTTCGAAGCCTCTTCCGAAGGGATTGTGCTGATGGATGCCGACGGCCTGGTGATGTCGGTCAATTTCGCTTTCTGCCGCAGCACCTCGTATGATTTGTCCGATCTGCTGGGCAAGCGTCCCGGCTTTCTGCTGTCCGACCATAACGACAGGGAACTGTTTGCAAGCATCCGCCACACGGCCACGCTGAAAGGAACCTGGCAAGGCGAGGTCTGGATCAAGGGTAAGCGCAACGTGTCCTATCCCGCCTGGCTGGTCGTCAATGCGGTGCGCGATGCGCAAGGCGATATCACGCATTTCATCGCCATTTCGCTCGATATCAGCGACCGCAAAGCCAACGAGCAGCATATCCAGTTCCTCGCACATCACGATGTACTGACGGGGCTGCCAAACCGTGCCCTGTTCGAGGAACGTCTTACGCTGTCGATCCAGCAGGCAAGGCGCAAATCCGCAAAGGTCGGGATTCTGTTCGTCGACCTTGATCGCTTCAAGAATATCAATGACTCGCTGGGGCACCACATCGGCGATGGCCTGCTGCGCTCGGTCGGCTCCCGGTTACTGAGCGCCGTGCGCGAAGGCGATACCGTCAGCCGCCTCGGCGGCGATGAGTTTGTCGTCATCCTTAACGACGTCAAGGATGCGGAAGAAATCGCCCGCATCATCGATCACCGGCTAATCGCCATGATTTGCACGCCGCACCAGGTGGAAGGATCGGAACTGTATATATCGTGCAGCGTTGGCGTGTCGGTCTTTCCCGAAGACGGCAACGACATCGATCAGTTGATGCGCAATGCCGACTCCGCCATGTATGAAGCAAAAAAACTGGGCCGCAATAATGCCCAGTTCTTCACTCAAAAGCTTAACGATCGCATCGTCCGTCACCTGCACCTCGAAAGCGAATTGCGTCACGCCATCGAGCGCGATGAACTGGCCTTGCACTACCAGCCCCGCGTGCTCGCGCGCGATGGCAGCATCGCCGGCATGGAATGCCTGCTGCGCTGGAAACATCCGCGCGAAGGGCTGATGCATCCTGCACAGTTCATTCCGATTGCCGAAGAGACCGGGCTGATCGTGTCCATTGGCGCCTGGACCATCAAGGAAGCGTGCAGGCAGCATCTCGAGTGGCGCGAACAAGGGCTTGGCCAGATCCCGATTTCGGTCAACCTGTCGGCGGTTCAACTGCGTGACGGCACCCTGATCGACACCTTGCAGGAAGCGTTGGCCGCCTATCCGATCAATGCCAGCCAGATTGAACTGGAATTGACCGAATCTTTGCTGATGGAAAACGTGCCGGCCACGATAGAAACGCTGGATGCGATCAAGGAGCTTGGCTTTTCTCTATCGGTGGACGATTTCGGCACCGGCTATTCCAGCCTCAATTACCTGTACCGTTTCCCGATCGACAAGCTCAAGATCGACAAGTCCTTCATCAGCAGTATGCATAGCGCACCACATAGCCTGACGGTGATCAAGGCGATCATCGGACTCGGCCACACGCTGGGCCTGAAAGTGGTTGCGGAGGGTGTTGAACGTGAAGCCGATGTCGGCCTGCTGAAGGCGGCCGGCTGCGATGAATTGCAGGGCTATTTTTTCAGCCGTCCCAAACCGGAAGCCGACATCCATGTCTGGGTCCGGCATCATCAGTCACGTGAGCCGTTAATGACTTAGCATCAGCGACTTAGCATCAGAAAATAAGTGAGGATCAACGCATCAGGCCAGGGCCAGATGCTTTTGCTGCTCGGGAAGGAATTCGCGAATGTCACGCGGCTTGCGGCGGCGCGGATGCTGGATTTCATCGGCACGCATGGCTTTTGCAGCTTTCCATAACAGCACATCGTCTTCGTAGCTGCGAAGTGCGGCCGTCTTTTCCCATAGCACGCGCCGGTGCGTAACAAAGTCCCAGCATACCGGCGTCAGGCCGTTCAGCGTGCCTTGCGCTTTCATTCTCAGCGCAACGCTCATTACGTCGCCGGCATGCGGCACGTCTTCGGGAAACTGTATGGTATTGGCCCACGCGCGCACGTCGCAGAAATCGATAACCTGTCCGCGCAGTGGCTTGTGCCATTGATCAGGATGAGAGTTCTGGTTTGGCCAGCGGCCTGCGCCTACCCAAGTACCCGCTTTGAACATGATTCAGCTCCCGGTTCGACGGCGACAGGACCGTATGAAGCCTGTCGCCAGACAGATGCATGCGCATCCTTCAAGATATGCATGCCTGCCTTTTCAAGCCATTTCCTGTTGGCATTTCAGGCATTCACGCATACTGTTCATGCGTACAGTATAACGCACTTTAGCCTTTGTCCATGCGGGGTTGCGGCAGTTCCATCCATTTGTAAATAAAGTTTCTGCGGTAGATCAATAAAGCTTGAATCGTTGCAATATTGAAATTCGGCCAGGCAAGCTACGTCGCCGGCCAGCCTTTAGAGTTGTTTCGGTCTGACTGGCCGATGGAGGCCGAGGCGGATTGCCTGATCGAAATGCCCGTTTCGGGCAGCGATGGATCGCGCCTTCATCGTTCCCCTTATCCGCCCATCTTGCTTAATACGAATGACGCCAGAAATCCAGCGACTGTGATCAGGCCGGCGAAGTTGTGCGTTTCTTCGAACGCCTCCGGGATCATGGTATCAACCAGCATCGCAAGGATGGCGCCTGCGGCGATAGCCGTCGTGGCGGCAATCACGTCCTCGGAAAAGCCCTGGAACACCGTATAGCCGACCAGCGCTGCCAGGCCGGACGTAACGGCAATGCCACCCCAGATGCCAAAGATGTAAGCGGCAGATCGCCCGGCCTTCTTCATGCCTGCCGCGCTGGAAAGACCTTCCGGGATATTGGACAGGAATATCGCAATCACTGCGACGAAGCTGACGGCGCCGCCCTGAAGCATGGAGAGTCCGATGACGATGGATTCCGGTATGCCATCCAGGAGAGCCCCAACGGCGATGGCAAGGCCGCTGCCGCTATCTTGCTGTTCGGAAGGCTGCTGGCTGCCAGAGCGCTTGCGATGTTTCGCGCCTTGCCGGGCGAGCACCCAGTTAGCCAGGGTGTAGACGGCCGCTCCGCCAAGGAAGCCGATCGCCGTGGAATCAAAGCCACCCTTCCGGTAAGCCTCGTCCATTAATTCAAACGACAGTGCCGAGATCAGTACGCCGCTGCCAAATGCCATCACGGCAGCAATGAGCCGCTGCGGCACGTTAACAAAGTAGGCAATACCTGCCCCGATAAGCAACGCTGCTCCTGCGACAAATCCCCAAAGGCCCGCCTGTGCCCATACCGGGATACTTCCCATGTCAACTCTCCTTCAATCTCAACGATATCCCAATGGCAGTAGCCAGTTATCACACCGGAGAGTTGCCATAATCGTTGCAGTGTTGGGATTTCGGTTTGGTACTTACGTAACTCAACCTTCGCGCTGCCGAAAAAGCAAAAGCAAAAGGCCCGCATTCCTGCAGGCCTTTTAACAATGAGCAGGATGAATATTCCCTCTCTGCCCGTTAAGCTTCTTTAATGGATCACTTGCCAGGCAGCTTGCCCGCAACGCCTTCAACGTAGAAGTCCATCTTGTTCAGGGCTTCATCGTTCAGCGAACCTTTCTCCAGACGCACTTTGCCCTCGTTGTCCTTGAGCGGTCCGTCGAACGGCGTGATCTTGCCGGAAACGATATCTTTTTCCGCCGCCGCGACGACTTGTTTCACGTCATTCGGCACACTGTCATTGATGGCTTCCAGTTTGACCATGCCGTCCTTGATGCCACCCCAGACACTGCTCGACTTCCACTTGCCATCGATGACTTGTTGCGCGGCGTTGGTGTAGTACTTGCCCCAATGATGGGTCACCGCGCCGAGTTGTGCCTTGGCACCGAACTTCTTCATGTCGGAGTGGTAGGCCACTGCGTATTTGCCCTTCTCTTCCGCCGCCTGAACAATGGCGGTCGAATCGGTATGGTGAGTCACGACGTCAGCATTCTGGCCCATCAGCGTGATCGCCGCATCGCGTTCCTTACCCGGATCGAACCAGCTATTGACCCAGATAACCTTGACTTCAGCCTTGGGGTTAACGCTGCGCATGCCGCGGGTAAAAGCGTTGATGCCTTGCAGGACTTCAGGGATCGGGAAAGCGGCGACGTAACCGGCCACGTTGGACTTGGTCATTTTGCCTGCGAGGACGCCGGCGAGGTAACGGCCTTCATAGAAACGCGCATTGGCGGTCGCTACGTTGGGTGCTGTCTTGTAACCGGTCAGATGCACGAACTTGACGTCGGGGAATTGCTTGGCAACCTTGAGCGTCGGGTTCATGTAGCCGAACGAAGTGGTGAAGATCAGCTTGTTGCCTTGCTGGGCGAGGTCACGAATCACGCGTTCCGCATCGGCGCCTTCAGGGACGTTTTCGACGAACTTGCTTGTGACTTTGCCGCTGAGGTTTTTCTCCATTTCCTTGCGGGCGATGTCATGCTGTGTCGTCCAGCCGGCTTCACCGATTGGGCTCACATAGACAAAACCTACATTAAGGGGCGCGGAGCCTGCAGCAAACACGGGCGCAGCCGCGAGTGCAGGAAGGACGGCGATGGCGGATAGAGCACCGCGCATGAAGCTTTTCGACATGGTTTTCCTCTACATGTGACACCCACTTGTTTATCAATGGACGCCGAACCACACCGAGCGGGCATAACAGCAGGGTTTCGGGATGCCTTCCTGTGGGAACGACACCAAAGTCCAAATCATTTGCGGACGCCTTCTGCGTGCATCCAGATTCGATGTAGCAACTTCGAAAAAACTCGCTGCCGGTGTCATGCACCGCACTCAACCGCTTGACGCATTTGTTGTTCAAATGCTCGTTGTATTATGAACATCACCCCGGGCAGCGATATATGTATACACGAATAGTATTCATATGTCCGACATTATCCCGGGATTTTGCCTTTTACGCCGCGAACAAAATAGTCCATGCAAGAATGCCGCTACCATCCTTCCCGGCCAGGAAGGAAAAACTGCCGAAACTGCTTATGCGCGGCTTAATGCGGGTTGAAGTTCTTTCCCAGCGAGGCCGGCATGTTCAGTTTGATCCAGTTGGCATTGGTCGAAATCAGAACCAGCACCAGAATCGTTGCAAGATACGGCATCATCGACAGCAGCTGCGAATCGATCGACACGCCCAGACCCTGAGCATGGAAGGTCATGATCGTCACGCCGCCGAACAGATAGGCGCCCACCAGCACACGCGCCGGACGCCATGTGGCAAAGGTCGTCAGTGCCAGCGCGATCCAGCCGCGTCCCGCCACCATGCCCTCGACCCACAATGGGGTATAAACCAGAGACAGGAAAGCGCCCGCCAAGCCGCAGCAGGCACCGCCAAACAGCAACGCAGCTAGCCGGATACGACGCACGTTATAGCCCAGCGCATGGGCGGACGTTGGCGATTCGCCGACGGCGCGCAGCACCAGGCCGGCACGAGTGCGGTAAAGGAACCAGATGATGCCGCCGCAGAGCAGCAGCGACAGATAAACCATCGGATGCTGACGGAACAACGCGGTGCCAAGGAAGGGAATGTCGGCCAGGAAGGGAAGCGCGAACTTCGGGTTTTCCAGGCTGCGCCCAACGTAGTTGATGCCGATATAGGCCGACGCGCCTGCGCCAAACAGCGATAGCGCCAGTCCGGTCGCATACTGGTTGGTGCCCAGCCACACGGTCAGCAGCGCAAAGAAGCCTGCCATCAGCATGCCTGCGGCGGCACCGGCGATGAAGCCGACCGCCACGCTATTGGTATTGACCGCCACGGCGAAGCCGACCGCGGCCGCCACCAGCATCATGCCTTCGGCGCCAAGATTGACCACGCCCGAGCGCTCATTCATCAGCAGTCCAAGCGCGGCCAGCATCAGCGGCGTGCCGGCATTGATCGACGCGGCGATCAGTGGAGCGAATGATTCCATTTATTTTCTCCAGCTCAATTTGTAGTGGATCAGCACGTCGCAGGCCAGCAGCGAGAACAGCAGGATGCCCTGGAACACGCCGGTGATCGCATTCGGCATGCCGAGGCGGGACTGCGAGAGGTCGCCGCCGATATAGAACAGGGCCATGATGAAGCTGGAGAACACCACGCCGATCGGATGCAGGCGTCCCACGTAGGCAACGATGATCGCGGCAAAGCCGTAACCGGGTGAAACGGTCGGTGTGAGCTGGCCGATCGGGCCGAGTACTTCCGCAGTGCCTGCGATGCCGGCCAGCCCGCCGCACAGAAGCATCGAGGTCCACAGCGCCTTGCGTGACGAAAAGCCGGCGTAGCGGGCCGCTGCCGGCGCCATGCCACCTACCTGCAAGCGATAGCCGGCAAAACTGCGGCTAAGGAACACCCATCCGAGGCTCGACGCCAGCAGCGCCATCACAATGCCGAAATGCAGGCGCGTGTGCTCGACCAGGATCGGCAACAGGAAGCCATCGGAGAGCATCCGCGATTGCGGGAAGTTGAAGCCGTCCGGATCGCGCAAGGGCCCATGCACCAGCAAGCTCAACAGCAGTTGTGCAACATAGACCAGCATCAGCGAGACCAGGATTTCATTGGCATTGAAGCGGTCGCGCAAGAAGGCCGTGATCCCGGCCCATGCCATGCCGCCCAGCATGCCCGCAAACAGGATGACAGCAATCAGCAGCGGTCCGCCACCTTCACCGTGGTCAAAGTAAAGACCCGCGGCCGCGCCTGCAACCGCGCCAACCACCAGTTGCCCTTCTGCACCGATGTTGAAGACATTGGAACGGAAGCAGATGGACAGGCCCACGGCGATCAGCAGCAGCGGCGCAACCTTGACACCGATCTCCGACCAACCCTGCATGTCCTTGATCGGCTCGATGAAGAATATCGACAAGCCGGTAAGCGGATTTTTGCCAAGGGCCAGGAACAGGATGGCGCCGCAAATCCCTGTCAGCAAGACTGCGAGGACCGGCGACATCCACGACATCAGCGTCGACGGGCTGGGCCGTTTTTCCATCTTAAGCATTGGCTACCTCCTGCTGCACCGGGGGCACGCTGTCCCACAGTCCGCTCATCCATTGACCGATCAGGTCCACCGTCGCGTGCGAACGCTTGATGGACGGCGACAGCTTTCCTTTGGCAATCACGACCAGCCGGTCCGAGATCTCGAACAGTTCATCGAGCTCTTCGGACACTACAAGCAGCGCACAACCGGCATCGCGCAGAGCCACCAGCTCGGCGCGGATCTGCGCGGCGGCGCCGACGTCGACACCCCAGGTAGGCTGGGCAACGATCAGTACCTTGGGGTCGCGCATGACTTCACGACCGACAATGTACTTTTGCAGATTGCCGCCGGAAAGACTGCCGGCGGTCGCATGCGGACCGGGCGCCTTGACCTTGAAGCGGCCGATGATGGCAGAAGCCAATTGGTTGAGTGCACCAAAGCGAATCAGGCCGCGGCCGATTGTCGATTCGTTCTGGTGCGACAGCAGAATATTTTGCGCGAGCGAGAGATCGGGCACCGCACCGCGTCCAAGTCTTTCTTCAGGCACGAAACCAAGGCCGCGCTTGCGGCGGCGTGCGGCATTCATGCGGCCGACCGGCTCGCCTTTGAGCACGATCATGTCGGCTGCGGCACGCGGATCTTCACCCGACAAGGCGGCGAGCAGTTCCTGCTGGCCGTTGCCGCTGACCCCGGCGACGCCGACAATCTCGCCGGCGTGCAAGTCGAGGTTGATGCCGGCGAGCGAGGTGCCGAAGGGATGGCTTTTCTCGAGCGAGAGATTGCGCAGCGAAAGCATTTTCTCGCCGGGCAGCCGGTCGACCGACTTGATCGCCGGCGGCTCGGAGCCGATCATCATGCGCGACAGGCTCGACGCGCTTTCCTGCGAAGGATCGCAGATGCCGGTGACTTTGCCCGCACGCATGACCGTGCACTTGTCGCACAGTGCGCGGATTTCATCGAGCTTGTGGCTGATATACAGGATGCTGCAGCCTTCGGCGGCAAGCTTGCGCAGCGTCTCGAAAAGCTTTTCGACTGCCTGCGGGGTCAGCACCGAGGTCGGCTCGTCGAGGATCAGCAATTGCGGCTTGGCGAGCAGAGCACGCACGATCTCGACCCGCTGGCATTCGCCGACTGACAGCGTGTGCACATGGCGCTGCGGCTCCAGGTCGAGTCCGTACTGACGCGCGGTGGTGTCGATGCGCTGGCTCAGTTCCTTGAGGTCGGTGTCCTTGGGCAGGCCGAGGGCGATGTTCTCGGTGACGGTCAGGGTATCGAACAGCGAAAAATGCTGGAAGACCATCGCGATGCCGAGCTTGCGGGCTTCGGCCGGATTGGCGATGTTGACTTCCTTGCCGTTCCAGAAAACCTGGCCGGCATCGGGTTTGACCGATCCATAAATGATCTTCATGAGAGTCGACTTGCCGGCGCCATTTTCGCCGAGGATGGAATGAATCTCCCCCGGCATGACGTTCAGGTCGACACCATCGTTGGCGACCACGGAAGGATACTTCTTGGTGATCCTGCTTAGGCTTAGGCGGGTGTCCATGTCTCACTCTTCTTGCGAGCTGCTGAAACCGATATGGTAGTAGCTCTCTTATCAATATTCTTATTATTGGCGAAAATTACAGGATAACTGCGCGGCGAATATACCTTGGTCTGTATGGGAAATATAGATAGGGAGATATACGGTTGTAGGGTTTTGTCTGTCTTGGGGCACATAATTGCGAAATGCATAAATAGTGGGCGCAGAATAGAATTATCGTAGAAGTTTCCATTTAAGTTTATGGTGGAAACTATACAAACTGCTCCATAAGCATTAACCGTTCCTTATCAGCACCGCGTCGGTATTGCGGGACACATCGGCCCAATGCTTTTATTCGTAATCCCATATGCAACATATTCAAGCCCGCATATCCAAATCCCTGCTTTCTATAGGACATTACTGCTCGCGGCTCAATAAAACGTATTCGATCGGACATATAAAACGATAAGTGGCCGTGCTTGTCGCCAGACTCGCCTGGCGCAACCTGGCCTGGATACGGGCCTCGCTTTAATACATATCAGGAGAAGACAAATGAGTTTGATGGAGAGGTTCTTTAAGCTGAAGGAACAGGGGACAGACGTCCGCACGGAGTTGCTGGCCGGCCTGACCACCTTCCTGACGATGGCCTATATTATTTTTGTGAACCCCTCCATTCTTGGCGACGCCGGGATGCCGAAAGATTCGGTGTTTGTCGCGACCTGCGTGGCAGCAGCCATCGGTACGCTGATCATGGGCCTGTATGCCAACTATCCGATTGCGCTGGCGCCCGGCATGGGGTTGAATGCCTATTTCGCCTATGGCGTGGTCCTGGGTATGGGCTATACCTGGCAAGCCGCATTGGGCGCGGTCTGCATCTCGGGCATCCTGTTCCTGATCATCAGCGTCCTGCGTATCCGCGAAATAATCGTCAACGGCATTCCGCATTCGATCCGCACCGCGATCACCGCCGGCATCGGCTTATTCCTGGCGATCATTTCCCTGAAAAATGCGGGCATCATCACGTCGAATCCAGCCACCTACATCACACTGGGCAATCTGCATGCGCCCCCTCCCGTACTGGCCATCATCGGTTTCTTCATGATCGTCGCGCTGGACCGCCTGCGGGTCAAGGGCGCCATCCTGATCGGCATCGTTGCCGTGACCGTGCTGAGCTTCTTCTTTGCCGGAAACAAGTTTGCGGGTATTGTTTCCGCACCGCCGTCGATTGACCCGACGCTGTTTAAACTGGATATCTCCAGCGCGCTGTCGATCGGCATCCTGAACGTGGTGCTGGTGTTCTTCCTGGTTGAACTGTTCGACGCCACCGGCACACTGATGGGTGTCGCCAATCGGGCGGGCCTGCTCAAGCAAGGCAAGATGGACCGGCTGAACAAAGCGCTGATGGCCGACAGTACCGCCATTGTCGCCGGCTCTTTCTTGGGCACATCGAGCACCACCGCTTATATCGAAAGCGCCGCCGGCGTGCAGGCAGGCGGCCGGACCGGTCTGACGGCGGTTGCGGTTGCGGTGCTTTTCCTGGCCTGCCTGTTCATCGCCCCGCTGGCCGGGGCCGTACCCGCTTATGCGACGGCTCCCGCATTGTTTTATGTATCCTGCCTGATGCTGCGCGAACTGGTCGACATCGACTGGGACGACACCACCGAAAGCGTGCCGGCGGTCGTCACCGCATTGCTGATGCCCTTCACCTATTCGATCGCCAATGGCGTCGCATTCGGCTTTATTTCCTATGCCGGCCTCAAACTGCTGACTGGCCGCGCCAAGGAAGTACCGATTATTGTCTGGATCATCGCGGCAATCTTTGTATTCCGCTATGCCTATCTCGGCGGCGAGTAAGCCGTTGTAGCAGAGTGGAAAGGCCGGCTACGATGCCGGCCTTTTTTATTGCCACAAATTCCCTGAATGAAGCCTTATCGCGAACCAGCCCGTACGCCCAATTCATTTAGGAAACGCATGCTGAACACTGTAATCCGGAATGCACTCAAACCGCTAGCGACATGCTTGTTAAAGGTGCAAAAGGAGGCACAAAATGCGAGAACGCCGTGCCGCGAAGCATGTCCTGATCTTATTTCCTGATCTTATAAGCAGGCATATATATTGAGTATCTGAATTTGAAACTGACTGACCATGGACGTTCTTGCATGATGAATGTTTGTTGCCATGTGTGAGCCTGGCGCGGTATGTGCGCAAAGAGAAATGAAGGGGTGAAGCAACCTGGAGTTATCTTTATTCCACGTTACGGATACTCAACATCAGATTTGTCATATAGCCTGATGGAGAGCGGGTGCTAACCTAGCGTCACAAAAACCAGCATCACAAACGCAAAGGCGGAGAGAGCATGTCCCAACCCATACGTTTTTATTATCGCGGCGCCGTGCAGACGATTGCAGACGCATCGCCGACGCGCACGATCCTGCAGCATGTGCGTGAAGACCAGCATTGCACCGGCACCAAGGAAGGCTGCGCCGAAGGCGATTGCGGCGCCTGCACCGTTGTCATTGGCGAGCTCAAGGGCAGTACCGTCGAACTCAAATCCGTCAATTCCTGCATCCAGTTCGTCCCCACCCTGGACGGCAAGGCGCTGTTCACCGTCGAAGACCTGCAGCAGGCCAACGGCGAACTGCATCCGGTGCAGCAGGCAATGGTCGAATGCCATGGCTCGCAATGCGGCTTTTGCACACCGGGCTTTGTCATGTCGCTGTGGGGCCTGTACCTGAAACAGGAAGGCAGGAGCTGCGCGCCGGCGCGCAAGGAAATCGACGATACCCTGTCGGGCAACCTGTGCCGCTGCACCGGCTACCGGCCCATCATCGATGCCGCCCACCGCATGCTCGAATTGCCCAAGGCACAATTCGACCGCGCTGCACTGGCCGCGTCCCTGCAGGCGATCCAGCGCACCGGCATGCTGACCTATTCCCATGACGGCCAGTCCTTCCATATTCCACAAACGCTCGCGCAACTGATCGCCATCCGCGCCGACAAACCCGACGCCACCCTGCTGTCGGGTTCCACCGATGTGGGCCTGTGGGTGACCAAGCAGATGCGCAACCTGGGCGACATCATCTATATCAACCAGGTCGCCGAACTGCAGAATGTCTCCGAGCAGGACGGCATGCTGACCATCGGCGCGGCCGTCACGCTCAATGACGCGTATGCGGCCGTGGGCCGGCATTATGGCAAGGAACTCAACGAGCTGTGGCAGCGCTTTGCCTCGCTGCCGATCCGCAATGCCGGCACGCTGGGCGGCAATGTGGCCAACGGCTCGCCGATTGGCGACTCGGCGCCGTGGCTGATTGCGCTGGGCAGCGAGATCGTGCTCAACGGCAAGGGTGGCCAGCGCAGCATGCCGCTCGAAGCGTTTTATCTCGATTACCAGAAGAAGGACTTGCAGCGCGGCGAGTTCGTCGAAGCGGTACGCATTCCGCTGCCGCAGCCCCATCGCCATTTCCGCACCTACAAGCTGGCCAAGCGCTTCGACCAGGATATCTCGGCGGTGTGCGCCGCGTTTGCCATCACGCTCGATGGCAATACCGTGCGCGAAGCCCGCATTGCCTACGGCGGCATGGCGGCGACCTCGCGCCGCGCGCCGCTGGCCGAAGCCGCGCTGGTCGGCCATGAATGGACTAAGGCAACGGTGAAGGCAGCGATGGCGCAACTGGCACAGGACTACGCGCCGCTGACCGATATGCGTGCCTCCAGCGCCTACCGGATGAAGACCGCGCAGAACCTGCTGCAGCGCTTCTGGTACGAAACCCGCACCGATGCGCCGTTGCCGGCTGGCGCCGTCAATGTCTTTGCCTGCGCCTAAGGAGCAAGAACATCATGAATACACAAAGCGAAGCATTTCTGAAACAGGCCGATACCGGCACAGGCACAGACAGCGCGGCGGACTGGGCCGAAGTCGGCAAGCAGCGTCCGCATGAATCGGCGGTACTGCATGTGCTGGGCGAAGCCACCTATACCGATGACATCGGCGAAGTCCAGGGCACGCTGCATGCGGCGCTGGGCCTGTCGCAAAAAGCCCATGCGCGCGTGCGGGCCATCGACCTGGACGCGGTCAGGGCGGCCCCCGGCGTGGTGGCGGTTTATACCGCCGAAGACATTCCCGGCACCAATGACTGCGGACCGATCATCCATGACGATCCCATCCTGGCCGATGGCCTGGTCCAGTATGTCGGCCAACCCATGTTTGTCGTCGTTGCCGATACGCATGACCATGCCCGCTATGCGGCGCGGCAGGCAAAGGTCGACTATGAAGAATTGCCGGCCATCCTGACCCCGCAGGAAGCCAAGCAGGCGCAGTCGTTCGTGCTGCCGCCGATGCATCTGGCGCGCGGCGACTTCAAGCGCGCGTTCGACGCCGCGCCGCATACGGTCAAGGGCGAGTTGTATGTCGGCGGCCAGGAGCAGTTTTACCTGGAAGGCCAGATTTCGTATGCGGTGCCCAAGGAAGACCGCGGCATGCTGGTGTACTGCTCGACCCAGCATCCGTCGGAGATGCAGCATGTGATCGCGCATGCGCTGGGCTTGCATTCGCACAATGTCGTGGTTGAATGTCGGCGCATGGGCGGCGGCTTCGGCGGCAAGGAATCGCAGTCGGCGTTGTGGGCGGCGGTCGCAGCCATCTGCGCGGCGCAGCTCAAGCGTCCGGTCAAGCTGCGCGCCGACCGCGATGACGACATGCTGGTGACCGGCAAGCGCCATTGTTTCCATTATGACTATGCGGTCGGTTACGACGATGACGGCCGCATCGTCGCGGCGAAGGTCGAGATGGTGTCGCGTGCCGGTTATTCGGCCGACTTGTCGGGTCCGGTGGCGACGCGGGCGGTATGTCATTTCGACAATGCGTATTACCTGTCGGATGTGGACATCGTGGCCATGTGCGGCAAGACCAATACCCAGTCCAATACCGCGTTTCGCGGCTTTGGCGGACCGCAGGGTGCGATTGCGATCGAGTATGTGATTGACGAGATAGCGCGCAACCTGGGCAAGGATGCGCTGGATGTGCGCAAGCTGAACTTTTACGGCCGCAACGATGCCGAGGGGCGCAACGTCACCCAGTACGGGCAGAAGGTGGTTGACAACGTGATCCATGAACTGGTGGCCGAACTGGAAACCACCAGCGACTACCGGGCACGCAGGGAAGCGGTCAGGGCGTTCAATGCGAGCAGTCCGGTATTGAAGAAGGGCCTGGCGATCACGCCGGTCAAGTTTGGCATTGCGTTCAACGTGAGCCACCTGAACCAGGCCGGTGCGCTGGTGCATGTGTATGTGGATGGTTCGGTGCTGGTCAACCATGGCGGCACCGAGATGGGCCAAGGGATCAACACCAAGGTGGCGCAGGTGGTGGCGCATGAACTGGGGGTGGACTTGTCGCGGGTGCGGGTGTCGGCGACCGATACCAGCAAGGTGGCCAATACCTCGGCAACGGCGGCGTCGACCGGTGCCGACCTCAACGGCAAGGCCGCGCAGGATGCGGCCCGCCAGATTCGCGAGCGCCTGACCGCGTTCGCTGCCGAAGCCTATGGCGTCGATGCATCGAAGATCCGGTTCGCCAATAGTCATATGTATGTGGATGGCAAGCCGGAATCCTTCGAGTCGCTGATCCGCAGTGCTTACAACGCCCGCGTGCAACTGTGGTCCGATGGATTCTATGCGACGCCCGGCTTGTACTGGGATGCGAAGACGATGACAGGCAATCCGTTCTTCTACTTCGCCTACGGTGCTGCGGTATCCGAAGTCGTGGTCGATACCCTGACCGGCGAATGGAAACTGCTGCGCGCCGATGCCCTGTACGACGCGGGCAATTCCCTGAATCCGGCCATCGATATCGGCCAGGTCGAAGGCGCATTCATCCAGGGCATGGGCTGGCTGACCACCGAAGAACTGTGGTGGAACAAGTCCGGCAAGCTGATGACGCATGCACCCTCGACCTACAAGATTCCCGGCATCTCCGATTGCCCGGAAGATTTCCGTGTCGCGTTGTTCAAGAATCGCAATGCGTCTGACAGTATCCATCGTTCCAAGGCTGTCGGTGAACCACCGCTGTTGCTGCCTTTCTCGGTATTCTTCGCGATCCGCGATGCGGTGGCGAGCGTTGGCGACTACAAGATCAATCCACCGTTAAATGCGCCCGCGACCAGCGAAGCAATCCTCAACGCCGTGGACGCGGTACGGGCAAGCGCAGCATGAGCGCATGGCTGTCAGCAGTCACATCGCTCACCGGGGACGACATGCCCTCGGTGCTGGTGACCGTGGCTGCGGTTGAAGGATCCGGGCCGCGTGAACCGGGCGCCAAGATGCTGGTCACGCGTGATGGCCAGGTCGACACCATTGGCGGCGGCCATCTGGAGATGCGTGCCTGTGAGATCGCCCGTGAAATGCTCAACCAGATCACGACAATGCCGGCGGCCAGCCGCCGCATCGGCCGGTTTGCATTGGGACCAAGTCTCGGCCAGTGCTGCGGCGGCGTCGTGCATCTCGCGTTTGAACGGGTCGATGAAGCGCAGGCGGACTATTATCGTCTGCTTGATGAACGCCGGTCCGAACGCGAGACCAGCTGGCGACTGGTTGCACTGGATTCGACAACCCCGCCCGTGATGCTCGATGCATCGGGCAAGTGCATTGCCGGTAGCTGGCCTGCCACGCTCGGCGCGATTGACGTCGAGCGTCCCTGCCATGTACTGAAGGATGCGGAAGGGAAAACCTGGCTGGCCGACCCTTGCCGCCCTTATCGACCGCATCTGGTGCTGTTCGGCGCAGGACATGTCGGCGCTGCCATCGTACGCGCATTGGCTGACCTTCCCTGCCATGTCACCTGGGTTGACGAACGGGACGACATGTTTCCCGCGAGCGTGCCCACCAATGTCAGGATTGAGGCGACCGATGCACCTGAAGCGGTCGTCGATGAAGTGCCTCCTGGCTCGACTTATCTTGTACTCACACATTCCCATGCGCTCGACCAGCGCCTGTCCGAAGCCATCCTGCGTCGCGCCGACGCCGGATGGTTTGGCCTGATCGGTTCAAAAACCAAGCGCATGCAGTTTGAACACAGGCTGCGCGACCGCGGTATTGCACAGGAACGAATTGCCGACATGGTATGCCCGATTGGTGTTCCCGGCATCACCGGCAAACAGCCGGCCGTCATCGCCGCATCGGTCTGCGCACAACTGCTGCAGGTCTGGGAAGCGGAAGAATGTGCACAACTCGCCCAGCCGCAACGGCGGCAGTTCGCATGACGCATGCGCCGCGCAGAGACCTGCGCGGTTTCGGCATGGCTGCACACGACAATATCCAATATCAAGCAAAGAAAGAATGTAATGACGTCCACTAAAGCACTCCCTAACTGCCAGGCTTACCGCGCCAGCATCCTGCACTTTACGGCGGATCCGGCCTTTAACGACAAGGCCTTTCGCTGGCATGAAGACGGCCTGCTGATCGTGGCCGATGGCCGCATTTATGCCGCCGGCGACTATACCCAGTTGAGCGGCACGCTGCCCGAGGGCGTCAAGGTCCAGGACTATCGCGGCAAGCTGATCGTGCCCGGTTTTATCGATACACATATCCATTACCCGCAGACCGACATGATCGCGTCGCCGGCACCTGGTCTGCTGCCCTGGCTGGAGACTTATACGTTTCCGACCGAGCGCAAGTTTGAAAAGGAAGAACATGCCGCCGAAGTGGCGAGCTTCTTCCTTGATGAATTGCTACGCTGCGGCACCACGACAGCAATGGTGTATTGCACCGTGCATCCCGTATCGGTCAATGCCTTCTTCGGCGAGAGCGAAAAGCGCAACCTGCGCATGGTAGCCGGCAAGATCATGATGGACCGGAATTGTCCCGACTTTCTTTGCGACACAGCGGAAGCCGGCGTACGCGAAAGTGAAGACCTGATTCGCACGTGGCACAAGCGAGGCCGGCAGCTGTATGCGATCACGCCGCGCTTTGCGCCAACTTCGACCGAGGCGCAATTGCAACTGGCCGGTGAACTTGCGCAGACGTATTCCGACACTTTCCTGCAAACCCACGTCGCGGAAAACACCGATGAAGTCGCGTGGGTCAAATCGCTGTTCCCGGCCGCGCGCAGCTATCTGGATGTATACGACCACTACGGCATGATGCGTCCGCGTGCCATGTATGCGCACTGCATCTGGCTCGACGACCATGATCGCGCACGCATGCGCGAAACCCAGTCGGCGGCATCAATCTGTCCGACGTCCAATCTCTTTCTGGGCAGCGGCCTGTTCGACTTTGCACGCGCGGATGCCGCGCAGGTTCCGTTGTCGCTGGCGACCGACGTCGGTGGCGGCACATCGTTCTCGATGCTGCAGACCATGAATGAAGTGTACAAGGTCGCCCGTATGGGCGGCACTTATTTGCCGGCTTTGCGCATGTTCTATATGGCGACACTCGGTAACGCACGAAGCATGCAACTGGAAGGGACGATTGGCAATTTTGCAACCGGCGTCGAGGCTGATTTCGTCGTCCTCGATCCGCATGCGACACCCCTGCTCTCCCGCCGTACTTCGCGCACCGAAAGCCTGGAGGAACTACTGTTTGCCCTTGCGCTGCTTGGTGACGACCGCACTGTGGCCGCAACTTACAGCGCCGGCAAGCTGGTCCATGCGCGCGGACCACAGCAGACCGAACCGAACACTGTCGCCGTATAAGAATGACAAGCTGCGGTGCCCGCCGCAGCGTTGCGCCGATAGTACAACGGCATGAAAATCTGCCATTTCCTTGCCCATAAGAAAACAATGAAAAGTAGAATGGCTGCCCATATGGAAACGCAATGCATTGCAATGCACTGAAAGTTATACGACAGGCAGCCCGGAGGGTTTCACCGTCCGGGGGCACACCCGGTTTATTCAATCTGCATCACAACAGGAGATGTCATGCAACATAACAAACTAAAAAAACTACTGCTCGCAGCTACACTGGGCGGTGCTGTTGCCATTCCGGCCAGCGCGCAAACCAATGTTACCTTCACTGGCCTCGTTGATGTTTATGCCGGCTCGATGCGCAACGCCGGCGATGCGCGCTCACGCTCGGTCGTCAATAGCGGCGGCATGACAACTTCGTGGTTTGGTTTCAAAGGTTCGGAAGACCTGGGCGGCGGTCTGAAAGCCAACTTCCTGCTGACCAGTTTTATCCAGGCCGACACAGGCACACAGGGCCGCTTCCCCGGCGACACGCTGTTTTCACGCGACGCCAACGTCGGCCTGTCGGGCGGTTTCGGTGCGGTGTCCTTTGGCCGTGAACTGGCTCCGCACTTCCTGCCAACCATCCTGTTCAACCCGTTCGGCGATTCCTACACTTTCTCGCCGTTGATCCTGCACGCAGACGTGCCGCTGTTCAATGCGTCCGGCTGGACTAACTCCATCGTCGGCGACACCGGCTGGAGCAATTCCATCCGTTACCAGACACCGAGCTTCGGTGGGCTGACCGCCAACGTGCACTACCAGTTCGGCGAAGTCGCCGGCAGCACCGGCCGTAACAACATTGGTATCAATGCATTGTACTTCGCCGGTCCACTGGCGTTGACCGCGTTCTATCACAACGTCGAGATCAATAATCCACTCAACGTCCCGGCAGGTAACGTTCAACCGGGCGGCAATATTCCGCTTGCAACCGGCGCGTTCGCAGCACGCCAGACTGCATGGATGGTCGGTGGCAGCTACGACCTGAAAGTCGCAAAACTGTTTGCGACTTACGGCCAGACTTCGCATGACATCGATCTGGATGACAAGACCTTGTCCCTGGGCGCGACCGTAACGGCAGGTCCTGGCAAGGTGCAGCTGGCATGGGCGCAAACCAAGCGTGACGGCGTCGCCTTCGGTCCGGACCAGAAGCGCAACACGACAGCAGTTGGCTACGATTATGACCTGTCCAAGCGTACCGACCTGTATGCGATTGTGATGAATGACCGCATCACTAACCGCGATAGCGGCAACAGCTTCGGCGTCGGTGTCCGCCACCGTTTCTGATAGCTTAATGGTCTGATGACGCCTGGACGGGCATTGCCTGCTTCACAGCTTATTCAGTTCGATTGCTTAACTGCCCGGCATTGCCGGGCGTTTTTCATTATGGTGATCCATGATGGCATCGAGTTTCACATACCAGGGCGGCAAACTTGCGGGTGAAGCGATCAGCAAGGAAGAATGGCAGGTGCGCCGTGACCTGGCCGCCTGCATGCGCTGGGTTTCCATGACCAGCTTGGTTACCATACCTATGAAGGGCTTGCCCTGTCGCCGAGCGAGCAGCGGCGGTTCGTCGACCGGCTTGGCGGCTACCCGGCGATGATGTTGCGCAATCACGGTACACTTGTGTGCGGACGGACGGTGGCCGAAGCTAATGTGCTCATGGAGTCGCTGGACAAGGCATGCGAAATCCAGCTGAACACAGGCTGGCGGTGCAAAGCTGGTTCTGCCCGATCACGAGACTTGCGTCAAAACACACCGCGAACTGCTCGGTGACGGCTCGCCGGAAGGCGAACTCGAATGGCCGGCATTGCTGCGGATGCTTGATGCGGTATCAGCTTCTTATCAACAATAAACTGGAAGGACAATTTATGCCGACAATTAACGTACAGATGTTTGAAGGACGGACGCTGGAACAGAAGCGGGCCTTTGCCAAGGCAGTGACTGAAGCGGCGGTTGCGACCCTGGCATGCAAGCCGGAATCGGTTGACATCATTATCAAGGAAGTCAAAAAGGAAGACTGGGCTACCGGTGCAAGCTATAACGTGACAAATGAGATCGATGGATTTTTTTGACTGGCAAGGCGCAGGAGGAGTCAATAGCGAGCTATTGACGACGAGTGCAACGCCGGCGGACGGAAAAAGACGCGATCTCATGGTGCGTTATGGGTTGGGATTGGTATAAAGCCTTTATATCGGCAGCAATGACCGGAATGATTTAGCAAGGACAGTCAGCCTCCATACAACATATCGTTGCCCGTACGACTCTTGTTACAAAGATTCCCGGCAGTCGATATGACTTTGTCCTTTAATATAAGGACAAAGGAGTGAAGCATGATGAAGTATTTCAGGTTAGCCGCCGCCGCAAGCCTTGTCCTGTCAGGCTGGTCCGCACCGGCATTCGCGGGAGGCAATGTCCATTGGTCCGTGTCTGTCGGCGGGCCGGTGTATGTGCAGCCTGGCGTCGTCTATCAGCAGCCGCAGGTTGACTATGGCCCTTATGGTCAACCACCATCGGCATTTCCTTCGCCTCCGGTGTATTACTATCCGGCGCCAAGTTACTACGTTGCGCCGACACCGGCCTATCCGCTCGCACCTCCGCCGGTTATCTACTATCAGTCTTCTGCTCCGCGCCAGCATCACCATCAGCATCAGCACCACCATCGGGGCTACCATAATTACGGTGACGGACGCGCTTCCTTACGTAGATAAAACACCTTCGGCAGCACGAAACATCTCTGCAAAAAATTAACCGGTTAGCGTGCCGTCTGGAAAAGGCGGCACGCTAACCGGTTTTTCTTTTCTGCCAATTAGGCTGTGCCGCCGACCGTCATGCCATCGATACGCAATGTCGGCTGACCGACGCCCACGGGAACGCTCTGGCCTTCCTTGCCACAGACCCCGATGCCGCTATCGAGCCGCATGTCATTGCCGATCAATGAAACACGGTTGAGTACATCCGGACCGTTGCCGATCAGGGTTGCGCCCTTGACTGGATAGCTGATCTTGCCGTCTTCGATCATGTAGGCTTCGCTGGCGGAAAACACGAACTTGCCGTTGGTAATGTCGACCTGGCCGCCGGCAAAGTTGACGGCATACAAACCATTTTTAACCGAGGCGATGATTTCCTGCGGGTCTTTGTCGCCGCCCAGCATGTAGGTATTGGTCATGCGAGGCATGGGCAGGTGCGCATACGACTCGCGACGTGCATTGCCGGTCACGGACATGTTCATCAGGCGTGCGTTCATCGTGTCCTGGATATAGCCCTTGAGTATGCCGTCTTCGATCAGGGTCGTGCACTGCGTCGGCGTGCCTTCGTCGTCAATATTGAGCGAACCGCGCCGGTCGGCGATGGTGCCGTCGTCCACGACGGTCACGCCCTTGGCCGCAACCCGCTCGCCAATGCGGCCCGAAAACGCGCTGGCACCCTTGCGGTTGAAGTCGCCTTCGAGTCCATGGCCAATCGCTTCATGCAACAGTACGCCTGGCCAGCCCGAGCCCAGCACCACGGTCATCGGTCCTGCCGGCGCGGGGCGCGCGTCCAGGTTCACGATCGCCGTCGAGACCGCATCGCTCGCGTACTTTTCCAGCAGTTCATCGGTGAAGTAATTGAAATCATAACGGCCGCCGCCGCCGCTGGAACCAACTTCGCGCCGGCCGTTCTGCTCGGCGATGACGGTGATCGACATGCGGACCAGTGGCCGGATGTCCGCCGCCAGCACACCGTCGCTGCGTACCACCAGCACGACATCGTATTCACCCGCAAGGGAGGCCATGACCTGCACCACGCGCGGATCCTTTGCCCGCGCAATACGCTCGATCTTTTCCAGCACGGTCACCTTCTCTGTCGCGGTCAGCGAAGACAAGGGATCGTTTGGCAGATACAGGGACCGTCCGCCAACAGGCTGGATCGATGAAGCGACCTTGATCTTGCCGGCGCCCTGACGCGCAATGGTGCGAGTCGCCGCGGCCGCATCGAGAAGCGCCCGTTCCGAAATTTCGTCGGAATACGAAAACGCCGTCTTGTCACCGGACACCGCGCGTACGCCCACACCCTGATCGATCGAAAAGCTGCCCGTCTTGACGATACCCTCTTCCAGGCTCCAGCCTTCGTTTTTGGTGAACTGAAAATACAGATCAGCGTAATCGACCCGATGCGTAAAGATCTCGTCCAGCGTTTTGATCAGCTTGGATTCATCCAGACCGAAAGGTGTCAGCAGGACATCACGGGCAATGGCAAGGGTTTGAAGATTGGGTTCAAATAGCTTCATGTTTTGTTGTCTCTTCGCGTGTATGCGTTGGCTGGATACGATATGCGATTGTAGAGCATCTGCCGGGCTGCCGCCCCGGCGGACAATCCGGCACCAGACAGGTCAATTGATTCAGCCGGCAGATGCCTGGTGGAATGCTTACAGCTTCCGGTGCGTGAGCGCCGGCAGGCTTTCACGCACACCTTGCAGTCGCGAGATTTCAAGATCCCCGATGACCACGCCTTCGCCTTCGGGCAACACGCTCTTCACCTCGCCCCAGGGATCGACCAGCATGCTGTGGCCCCAGGTACGCCGTCCATTGGGATGCTTGCCTCCTTGCGCCGCGGCAAGGACATAGCATTGATTCTCGATGGCACGTGCGCGCAGCAGGATTTCCCAATGCGCACGCCCGGTGGTATAGGTAAATGCCGCTGGCATCACAATCAATGCGCAGTCGCCCATCGCGCGGTACAGCTCGGGGAACCGCAGGTCATAGCATACCGACAGGCCCACCTTACCGAATGGTGCGTCGAAGGTGGTTACACGCTCGCCATGCACGATGGTCCGCGCCTCGTCGTAGGACTCTTCGCCCTTGGTAAAACTGAACAGGTGGATCTTGTCGTAACGGCTCGCCTGTTCGCCATCGGGCTTATAGACCATCAGGGTATTAAGCACCTTGCCATCGTCCGGGGCGGCCATGGGCAGGGTGCCGCCTACCAGCCAGATCTTGTGTTCGCGCGCAAGTTCAGACATGGTTTCCTGTATCGGGCCGCCACCGGTCTGCTCGGCATGCGCCAGCTTGTCCGTGTCCTTCATGCCCATGATCGGCCAGTATTCGGGCAGCAGCACGAGTTGGGCACCCTGACGGGCGGCATCCGCAACCAGTCTGCGGGCACTGGCGAGATTTTCTTCCACGACGGGCGTGGACACCATCTGGATGGCGGCAATTTTTGTAGATCTTGTGGGTTGCATCATGATCTCAGCCTTTGGTTCCGAAATTGTTTGCCGCCTCGCCGTTCGGTGTAGCGGGTTTGCGCAGCATCTTGGTGACCACCGGATCCTTCCACGGGCCAGTCACCTGATACTCAAAAGTGAAGGCCTTCATCAGCGGCTCGCGCAGAAAAAGTTGCGCCAGGAAAGTACCCACGCCGATGACAGGATTGACGGCCAGTCCGTAGACAACCGACGCTGCACCGACATTAATATCCGGGATCACGACCACATGCAAATTCTGCGCTTCTTGCGCGATATCCGCTGTGCCATCCATCAAAACCGTCGCCGCTACGCCACGCATCTTGAAATTATCGGTATGCACGACGCCCTGCGCGATGTTTGCCGTTGCGCTGACGCCATCGAAGGCAAAACCTTCGGAAAACACATCCCGGAAATCCAACACCAGTCGACGCGGCAATGATTGCAGACTAAGCACGCCAAGCAGCTTGGCGGCTGCCGGATCGACTTTCAGAAATTGTCCGGCAGTCAGGTCAAGATGCATGTCCCCGGCCAGCGAGGGAATATCCAGCGAAAATGGCAAGCCTTTCCAACTGATTTCGCCTTTCATTTCGCCCTTCCCCCCGCGCAGTACATTCTGAAACCCAAAACGTTCGAGCAGGTGGCCGGCATCGGCGATTTTCATCTTGTAGGCAAGGCTGGACAAGCTCTCGCCGTCCTTGCTGGCCCATCGACCGGTCGCATTGAATTCTCCGTCCGGGTTGGCGATGGATAACTTGTTGATTCGCCATTCGCGCCCGTTCGGCCCGCGTGCATTCTGCGCGGCGACTTCCAGGTGTCCGAATTTCTTGCCGAACAACTCGAAGTTTTCAGCAACGATATCGAGCGCGGGCATCTGCGTGGTGGTGTTCTTGCCTTCGAGCAGTTCTGTGACGTCGGATGCGGCGGACTGTGGAATGATGAGCGACGCCAGCCTTGCCGTGACTCGTCCCGAACCCTGGCGGAAACGCGGCTCCATCCAGGTCACGTAGCCGGAAGCCTGGTCGGAATCGATATTGGCTTGCCACTGGCCTTTTTGATGGGACGCACCGACCACGACATTGTCGAGCTTGCGTCCGAGCACGATCAACTCGGTCGCATTCGCGGCGAGGACTTCAGGATCGATATACTGGGCGATGCCAAGGGAATCCGGCTGACTCGGTGTACTTTGAGTACTTTGAGTACTTTGAGTACTTTGAGTACTTTGTGTATTTTGCGCATCGTCCTGCCGCCCCGCGGTGACCACCGACGTCAGCGCACGACGCCATGCGTCGATATCCAGCGACTTCATGCTGGCATGGACGATCAAGCCGCCATCCGGTTGCGGTGCCGGCACGTTGACGCCGATGCCGCCGCGCAGCACGCGCCACTCCGCATCCTTTTCAGTGCCCTTCTGCCGCTCGTACCTTGCCGAAATGGAGGAACCCAGTGACAGCTTCATCTCGTCGCGCATTAACGCAGCATCATTTGATGGTAGTTCGGCAAGCTCAAAGCGGAATGGCATGCTGTCGCCGCTTGCCTTCCTGAGGGGCGCCGGAAAGTCGAGGCCAACACCGATCAGATTGGACTCGACCACGATTTCCGGCCGCTTGTTCTTGACGCGGATGACGGTGGTATACCGTGTGCCGCCGCTGATCAGCTCGGATGAGCGCTGGGTCAGCGGTGTTGTGTAGATCTTGCGCAAGCCGTCCACCGACAGATTGCCGTCAGCCTTGACCACGATGCCGCCGTCGCGCTGGGTACCACCGGAAACGGTGGTCGGTCCACCGAGGAAGTTGGTCTTTATTCCGGCGATATTGAAACCCTTCTCGAAAAACTCGAGCTTGCCGGTCGTACCCATCAATGGCGGCATGAACTTGATCAGGTTCACGTTGTTTCCGGCGAACTGGAGCGCACCCTTTACTTTAGCGTCACGCAGATGCTGTAACGGCAGTTGCAGGTCCAGTGCCAGCCTGGCATTGCCAGTGGCCTTGGTGTCTTCGGTGAAATGATCGATCCAGCCGGCGACCGGACTTTCATTCGTGAAGCGCAAGAAGTTTTGCAACGGTCCGGCGGCTTCACCATTCACGCTCAGCACCATGTTGTCGTGCTGGCTCAGGTCGGGAATCACCGCCTTGACGTTGGACAGCGTGGTACCCGCAGTCCTGGCGATGGCTGCCACGATTTCCATGCGCGCCCGGTCAAATGCGATGGTGCCGTTGATGTCGTCGATCACCGGCCACATAGGCGTAGTGCCATCTTGTGCAAACAGATCCGGTCCGTAGTTCAGCTTGCCGTTTTCGATCTTGCCGAGTACGCTGAATTCGCCTTTCGGTTTATCGTTGCCGGCGCTTCGCGCAAAAGGAAATTGCGCGAGATCTCCCTTCAGCTTCAGTCGCACATCTTTTACGGTGCCGCCAACGAGTGCACCGGTCAGCCATTCATGCAGTGACTTGGGCGTCTGCAAGGGCAGGTAGCGCCCGATATCCTGCAGTTCAAGCTTGTTCAGTTTTCCGGTGAGATCGATGTTGCCACGCGATTTGCCGGCCTGATGACTCAGTGGCATGAGGTGGGTGCCGCTGAAGGAACCTGCCAGTTCACCCTGCACGAATTCCATCTTTTGCACGTCGAGCAGCAGCTTGCTGTTTTCCTGGAAGGTCCAGTTTGCCTGCATGCTGAAACGATCGAAAGGCATCACCGGCTCGGCGAAATAGCCAGGCAGCTGCAATGCGATATCGCGCGAGGCCAGGTTGAACGAGCCGCCGCGGTCGTTCGCGTCGATCCGTCCTGTCAGGTTATCGAAGCCGGGAATCGCCGGCACCGCTGCCTGGGCCGGCGATGTGGCGGTCCTGGGCTTTGCTTCGCGGGCCGGTAAGGGCTTGAGCGACAGGCCGGCAAATTCGCCTTTGACACTGTAGGCCGAAATATCGGGATAGCTGCCCTGCCACTGCGCGGAAAAGTCCCTGAGAAGACCGCGCGGCGCAAAATCCACCAGCATTTGGCGCTGCTCCGCAGGAAGCGGCAAGCGTTCGGCGAAACTGGCAGCAGTTTGCAGATCGAGCAGGCGGGCGTTGATTTCGGTTCTTGCGGGCCGTCCATTGCGGGCCGGCGCGTAGCTTTCACTGATCGTAGTACGTGGCAGGTACAGTCCATCATCGGTCTGCAGCGTAAAGTCGGTCAGCGAGATGGCATGCCCATTCTGGCCGAACGTCGGTGTGCCATCCTGCGCATTGGCGTTGTAATCCTCACGGATGGAAATCCGTCCCAATACCTCGACCAGGTTCATGGGTTCAAGGTCTTTGCGCAGTCTTGCAGACACGTTGGACAAGCTCAGGTCGGCGGTAAAGTTGGCAACCTTGGCGCGGTCGAAATCCAGCCATGCCCGTACCGAACCCTTGCCCTGCTGCATATCCACCGGATAGTCCAGATACGTTCTCCAGACTGTCAGATCGGTGTTGTGCAGATCAGCGTAAAGCTGTCCCTTCCATACCGCGGCGTCGGAAATCTTGCTTGCAAAGTGAGGATGGTCGAACGCGGCACGCACGTCGAGCGGGCCGGAGAAGGCGGCGGGCGGCGTTGCCCGCAACGAGAAGCGATGATGCCGCCATTGATTGCGCAAGATGAGATTGACATCATTGAGCGGCAGTTCGGGCGCGGCACGCTGATCGTCATTCCAGCGAACGCGTCCATCGCGGATGATGATTTCACGTTGCGACAATACCCAATCAGCGCCTTTGTCGCTGCCGGTTTTGCCGGTATCAATGGCGATGCCGGCCACGAACAGCTTGCCGTTCGCATCGCGCCGCACGTCCATGTCGGGCTTGTTGATGACAAGTTGTTCGAGTCGCAAATCGGCGGTGGGCAGGGACAGCCAGGACAGCGTGGCGGAAACGTTGGGCAGCGTCAGCGCGGCATTGCCGGACTTATCGTGGATAACCACCTGGTCAAGCGAGAGCCGGGGACGCAGGCCGGACCAGGATGCCTGGATGTCGCCAATGGAAACCTTGTTACCGATGGCGCGCGTGGCCATCCTCTCGACTTCCGGCTTGTAGCTGTCGATGTTGGGCAGCACGACATAGCGCAGCCCGAGCACCAGGGCGCAGAAAATGAAGTACAGGACAACCGCCGTCTTGAACAGCGCACCAAGCACGTGATGCGTCGCCTTATTGGCGATTCGATAACATTCTTTCGACGCATGCCAGTACGCGCTAAGCCTGGTGTCTGGTTGCGGCGGCATGTTCGGATCTGTGGACATCAACGATAGGAGCGGAGTCTGTTCAAAAGCATCAAGCGAGAAGTAACGGCAATGCACGGAGATACATGGCAGGACGGAATACCATAGACGCCACGCAACGCAGTATATACGGCGGGCTCCTTGTTATGTCTCCCGCGTCGGATTAGCATTGCATGCATCATGTCCGTATGGATATCACCGAACAATGCTCAATAATTTATCAATGAACAACTCTTTATCGTGCGCTGCATCGCACATGCCTGTCCCTTTAACCCAGCCACTCAATTCCTGACACTGTGACCCCTTCCCTTTTGACCAGCGAAGTTGCCTCAAGGTTCTACTCGAGATGGCGCAACGCCGACCCGTCCCGCGCGGACATGGTAGCCGAGCTTGCCGGATTATCTATTACACCAGAGGTTTTTGCTCGGCTTTTACAAAAAGAAACAGCTGCCGGCATGCCTCTCCCGCGAGCGATGCGCCGGGTACGCAACCTGGTGGTCTCGGCATTAATCGATCGCGACCTTGGCGGACGGGCGGAACTGGCTGAAGTTCTGGCCACCATCAGCGACTTCGCCGATTTTGCCGTGCAGACCCACCTTGCCGCGATCTCTGCAGAGTTGGTGGAACTCCACGGCACACCCATCGGCGCCGACTCCGGCGAGCGGCAGGAAATGATGGTGATCGGCATGGGCAAGCTGGGCGGACATGAGCTCAATGTATCGTCCGACATCGACCTGATCTTCGTCTACCCGGAGAGCGGAGAGACCCGGGTGACGTCGCCCGAACAGCGGCAACTGTCGAATCACGAATTTTTTATCCGGGTCGGCAAGAAGCTGATCGGTGCGCTGTCAGAGATTACCGAGGATGGTTTCACCTTCCGGGTCGACATGGCATTGAGACCGAACGGCGCCTCCGGGCCGCTGGCGGCAAGTCTTGCGATGGTTGAAGAATATTTGCTGGTGCAAGGCCGGGAATGGGAGCGCTATGCCTGGGTCAAGGCACGTGCGCTGACCGGACGCCCGGAAGACATTGCCTCGCTTGAACAGATCGTGCGGCCTTTCGTTTACCGCCGCTATCTTGATTTCGGCGCGATTGAAGCCTTGCGCAATATGCATGGGCAAATCCGCGCAGAGGTGAAGCGGCAGGAGGTACGTCACCCGGAGCGCGCCAACAACGTCAAGCTGGGGCGCGGCGGCATTCGTGAAATCGAATTCCTGGCACAGGTATTCCAGCTGATTCGTGGTGGGCGCGATCTGTCGCTGCAGGACCGTTCGACACGTGCGACGTTGGTCACGCTTGCCGAGAAAAACCTGCTGAGTGCTGCTGAAGTGGAACAACTGCAAGCGGCTTATACCTTCCTGCGCAACCTTGAGCACCGCTTGCAGTATCTTGACGATGCACAGACCCACACCTTCCCCGCCAATCCGGAAGATCAGCTCACGATCGCGAAAATGATGGGTTTTGCCGACGTGCCCGCATTACTGGCGGAGCTCGACGCCCACCGGACCACCGTTGCGTCACAGTTCGATGCGATTTTTGCCGACAAGGCAAGCAGCACGCCGGCCACGCCGGTCGCCGAATCCGCGACGATCGTGCAAGGTAACCTTTCCGACATTGAACACCGTGAAGCCATCGAAGCACGCCTGCAAGCACTGGCCTTCGACGATGTGCCAGGCGCTACCAACCGATTGCTCGCCACCGCGCAGTCGCCACGCCTGCAGTCGCTACCTGAGGCAAGCCGGAACAAGCTGATGGCGCTGATTAACGCGTCGCTGCCACTCATCGCCGCCACATCGAACGCGCGAGCGGAGACCTTGGGGCGCCTGCTGGATTTTTTTGAAGCGATTGCACGACGCGCTGCCTACCTCGCCCTGCTCACCGAGTACCCGCACACCCTGGGCCGGGTGATTCGCATGATGGGCTCCAGCGGCTGGGCGGCCACCTACCTGACCCGGCATCCCATTCTGCTGGATGAATTGCTTGAAGACCGTACATTGACGGCAGCCCCTGACTGGACCGCATTCGCACAGGAGGTGCAACGTCAACTGGATGCAGCGGATGGCGACACCGAGCTTCAAATGAACGTACTGCGCGACCTGCATCATGCGCAGTTGTTCCGCTTGCTGGCGCAGGATCTCGAAGGCGGACTCACGGTGGAAAAGCTGGCCGACCACCTGTCAGCACTTGCGGACATTCTCGTCGGCGCAACCATCGGCGCGGTCTGGAAGACCATCCACAATCGGCATCGCGAGGTTCCGAAATTTGCGGTGATCGCCTATGGCAAGCTGGGAGGCAAAGAACTCGGTTATGCGTCGGACCTGGATGTGATTTTCCTGTTCGATGATGACGACCAGGAAGCGCCGGCGAACTATGCAAGACTGGCACAACGTTTCATTACCTGGATGACCACCCATACTCCCGCCGGGATCCTATTCGATATCGATATTGCATTACGCCCCGATGGCGCGAGCGGTTTGCTGGTGTCGCGGGTCTCGGCCTTTGAAAAATATCAGACGGAGCACGCGTGGCTATGGGAACACCAGGCGCTGACCCGTGCCCGCTTTTGTGCAGGCGATGCGGAGATCGGGGCACGCTTTGAAGCGATCCGTGAACAGGTTTTGCGTCAGCCAAGAGATGAGGAAAAACTGCGTCGCGAAGTTGCCGCGATGCGTACCAAGATGCATGAGGCACATCCGAACCGCTCCTTGCAATTCGATCTGAAGCACGATGCTGGAGGCATGATCGATATCGAGTTCATCGTGCAGTTTCTGGTGCTGTGCAATGCGTGCAAATATCCCCAACTGACGCCGGATATCGGGAATATCGCCTTGCTCAAATTGTGCGGTGAGCTGGGATTGATCGATGTGACGCTTGCAGGAGAGGTAGCGGACGCATATCGGACGTTCCGCAAGCTGCAGCATCAAATCCGGTTGCAGGGAAATGACCGGGCGCGGGTCGATGTGGAGAAGGTAGAGGTCGCCGCCGCGAAAGTAAGGGAGCTGTGGGGGGTGACGTTGGGGAGGAGTCAACTTAGCGCTACTTGAACGGACGTTAGAGAACGATGAGTAAGAATAAAATCCGTCAACGTCCTTCAGCATTCAGCATTCAGCATTCAGCAATGCGATGCGCAGCGAGCGAGCCAAGGTTCCCTCCCCTTCAAGGGGAGGGTTAGGGTGGGGATGGGTTTAAAAAACCCCCTGTGCAGAAAGAAGCGCAGCTGTCTGAGCCGCAGGCGAGTTCTGCGCTTCCCGCTTGCGGCACTGCTCTTTTGGGAACCCGAAGGGCGGCGAAGCGGGGTCGCCTTTCTTTGCCTACTTTCTTTGGCGAAGCAAAGAAAGTTGGTGGCCCGCCGGGGCCAGTCCCGGCAAGCTCGATCGAAGAACAAACAGACCCGATTCACCGAAGAAAACAAAAAAGGCGTACCCAGTCCCCCGGATACGCCCTTTCAACAACCAAAAACCTACATCACTTGGCCGACATCAACGCCACAGTCGTATCCAGCATACGATTCGAGAAACCCCACTCATTGTCGTACCACGACGACACCTTCACCAGACGACCAGACACCTTCGTCAGCGTCGCATCGAAATTGCTCGATGCCGGATTATGATTGAAGTCCACCGATACCAGCGGATCCGTGTTGTAAGTCAGGATGCCCTTCAGCGTGCCGTCAGAAGCTTCCTTCATGATCGCGTTGATTTCATCCACAGTCGTATCACGCGCAGCGATGAACGACAGGTCGACGATCGACACATTGATAGTCGGAACGCGGATCGCGAAACCATCCAGCTTGCCGTTCAGTTCCGGCAGTACCAGTCCAACAGCCGCGGCAGCACCAGTCTTGGTCGGGATCATCGACTGCGTGGCCGAACGCGCACGACGCAGGTCTTCGTGCATGACGTCGGTCAGCACCTGGTCGTTGGTGTACGCGTGCACAGTCGTCATCAAACCATTGACCACACCGATCTTGTCATGCAGCGGCTTGACCAGCGGCGCCAGGCAGTTGGTGGTGCAGGAAGCATTGGAGATAACGGTATCCGAGGACTTCAGCACGCCCTGGTTGACGCCAAACACGACCGTCGCATCCACATCCTTGCCGCCCGGAGCGGAAATGATGACCTTCTTGGCGCCGCCCTTCAGGTGGGCCGATGCCTTTTCCTTGGTGGTGAAGAAGCCGGTGCACTCGAGCACGACGTCGACATTGAGCTCGCCCCACGGAATTTCAGCCGGATTGCGCTGCGCGAAAACCTTGATCTTGTCGCCATTGACGATCATGAAATCGCCGTCCACTTCCACGGTGCCCGGGAACTTGCCGTGCGCTGTGTCGTAGCGGGTCAGGTGTGCGTTCGATTGCGCATTGCCGAGGTCGTTGATCGCAACGATCTGGATGTCGTTCTTCTTACCGCCTTCGTAATGCGCACGAAGGATGTTACGGCCGATACGTCCATAGCCGTTGATTGCGACGCGAATAGTCATGGTTTTCTCCTGAATGAAAAAGCAAAGTAATCATTCAGCTCCCGCTCCTCGCGGAGCCGGGTTGGGCAAGAGCGATTTCCGCATGATCGATGTGATCCGCGCTTCGCCCCAACCCAACCTCCCCGTCAACCGGGAAGGCGCTGGAAACTGTAAATCAACCTAAAACCGATTTCACCTTGGCCACGACATTGTCAGTCGTGAAGCCAAAGTGCTTGAACAGCACGCCCGCCGGAGCGGATTCGCCGAAGGTGTCGATGCCGACCACCGCACCTTCGAGGCCGACGTACTTGTACCAGAAGTCGGTCACACCTGCCTCGATGGCAACGCGCGGCAAGCCCTTCGTCAGCACGCTTGCCTTGTATGCGGCATCCTGGCGGTCGAACACGTCGGTGCTCGGCATGGAGACGACGCGAACCGCGATGCCCTCCTTGGCCAGTTCATCCGCGGACTTCATCGCCAGTTCCACTTCCGAACCGGTGGCAATCAGTATCGCCTTCGCATCCTGCGCGTCGCGCAAGACGTAGGCGCCACGCTGGATGTCGTTGATCTGCTGCTCGTTGCGCTCCATGTATGGCAGGTTCTGGCGCGAGAAAATCAGGGTGCTCGGACCATTGCGGCGTTTTACCGCCTGCTGCCATGCCACCGCCGATTCCACGGTGTCGCAAGGACGCCAGTTGTCCAGGTTCGGGATCAGGCGCAGGCTGGAGATGTGCTCGACCGACTGGTGGGTCGGGCCATCTTCGCCAAGGCCGATCGAATCGTGCGTGAACACGAACAACGAGCGGATCTTCATCAGTGCCGCCATGCGGAGCGCATTGCGGCTGTAATCGGAGAACGTCAGGAAGGTCGCGCCGAAAGGCAGATAGCCGCCATGCAGTGCGATACCGTTGATCATGGCACTCATGCCGAACTCGCGCACACCGTAATTGATGTGGTTGCCCGGCTGCTCGCTGCGCACCGCGACCGATTCCTTCCAGTTGGTCAGGTTGGAGCCGGTCAGGTCAGCGGAGCCGCCGAGGAATTCCGGCAGCACCGGCGCCAGTGCCTGGATGGCATTCTGGCTGGCCTTGCGGGTCGCGATGGTTTCCTTCTTTTCGACGCAGGAGGCAATGTATGCCTTCATCGCATCGTCCAGGTTACCAGGCAGCTCGCCTTTCATGCGGCGCAATAGCTCGCCTGCCTGTTGCGGATAGCGCTCGTCATATGCCTTGAACAATGCATTCCATTCGTTTTCCAGGGCCTGGCCGCTGGCCTTCGCATCCCATGCCGCATAGACGTCGGCGGGGATCTCGAATGGCGCATGCGGCCACGCAATTGCTTCGCGCGTCGCCGCGATTTCCTTGTCGCCGAGCGCCGCACCGTGCACCTTGTCGCTGCCCTGCATATTAGGCGCTCCTTTACCGATGACCGTCTTGCAGCAGATCAAGGTCGGCTTGTCTGCCTTCTTCGCTTGCGCAATGGCAGCGTCGATTGCAGCGACATCGTGACCATCGACACCGGGGATGACGTTCCAGCCGTAGGCTTCGAAACGCTTGGGCGTATCGTCGGTAAACCAGCCGTCGACCTTGCCGTCGATGGAAATGCCGTTATCGTCGTACAGGGCAATCAGCTTGGACAGACGCAGTGTGCCTGCCAGCGAACAGGCTTCGTGCGAAATGCCTTCCATCAGGCAGCCGTCGCCAAGGAAGACGTAAGTGTGATGGTCGACGATATCGAAGCCGGGCTTGTTGAATTCGGCGGCGAGCAGTTTTTCTGCCAGTGCCATGCCGACTGCATTGGTAATGCCTTGGCCGAGCGGTCCGGTCGACGTTTCCACGCCAGCGGTAATTTCATACTCAGGGTGACCAGGCGTCTTGGAATGCAGTTGACGGAAGTTCTTGATCTCTTCCATCGACAGGTCGTAGCCGGACAGATGCAACAAGGCATATTGCAGCATTGAGCCGTGGCCATTGGAAATAACAAAGCGATCGCGGTTGATCCAGCGCGGATTGACCGGATTATGGCGATGGTGTTTGGTCCACAGGGCAACGGCGATTTCTGCCATGCCCATGGGCATGCCGGGATGGCCGGAATTTGCCTTTTGTACTGCGTCCATCGCCAATGCGCGGATCGCATTGGCCATCTTGTCGGTGGGGAGAGTGGAAGTCATGTCAAGTCAAGGTATGTGGCGGGTCTTGGAGCGGCTGCGGGCGTCACGCATTGCCGGACGCGGGATGTTGCAAAGCCCGATATTTTACCAGAGTGCGATTGGCGGATTTAAAATCGGGCGGTATCAGGGTATGCCTTTCATGACCATCGTGTTCTTCGTGGCACCTGTTCATTGCCTGCTAGTAATAACTATGTAAATCCCATGTATATACAAGGTATATACATGTAAATACTTAGTTGAAACAAAGAAAACAAAGTAATAACAACTCAGCCCTCTATTCAACTTCCTGCGACTTCAACGCCTATTTTTGCGCCAACGTCTCGTCAATCAAAAACATGCCTCGCTTCTATATCCCGCAAGCCCTTTCTATTGGTACGGTCGTTTCCCTGCCTGAACATATTACGCATCACATCCACGTTCTTCGGCTTGCTATTGGCGAAGCGATTACATTATTCAACGGCGAAGGCGGAGAATTCACCGCGACCATGCAAACCATAGAGCGCAGGCGTGCGGTTGCAGAGGTAAAAGCATTTTCTCCGCGGGAAGCCGAATTACCGTATGCATTAACGCTCGCCCAGGCCTTGCCGGAAGGCAGCAAGATGGACTGGATTATTGAAAAAGCGGTGGAACTCGGTGCTACCGCGATCCAGCCGATTGCGGCCCAGCGTTGCGTCGTCCGTCTTTCGTCCGAACGTGCGGCGAAAAAGTATGAACATTGGAAGAACATTATCGAAGCAGCTGCCGAACAGTGCGGTCGTAACCGGCTCGCCCACCTTGCTGAACCGGAACAGTTCACCCAATGGATAGCCCAGAGCGACTTGCACCACCGCATCCTGCTGTCGCCGCGTGCAACCCAGTCGCTCTCCGATTGGGCGCGACATCAACCACCTCAATGCGTGTCTCTGCTGATCGGTCCGGAAGGAGGCTTCACCGAGCAGGAGGAAAACATGGCACTTAGCCAAGGCGCGCTTTCCTTGTCTATCGGACAACGCGTTCTTCGTACGGAAACAGCTGGAATCGCTGCAATTTCTGCTCTGAATGCGGTGTGGGGCGAACTCTGAGAACCCCACCCGGACTTTTCCGGGCTCTTTCAAGCCAGAAAATTTTGCGCCATAAACCCAGATCAAAAGTCCCGTCGATTCCTCACCGGCATGCCCGCATTTCACCTAAGGTAACTGCTTTCTCCAATTTCTGAGGGAGGCACGCGATGGGGCTGCTCGACAGGGCATTCGACATGCTTGGCGATAACCATTTGCCATTAATGGATTCCAGAACTCGCCTGTTGCAGGCGGCCTTGGCGCTGATTGCCAATAATGGCCAGACCGGGGGCCTGCACGGCCTCGTGGAGCGTTTCCGGGAAGAGGGCGCGGTCGATATTATCCGCTCGTGGATCGGTGCCGGACCCAATATGGCAGTCGCGCCGTCCCAGATGGAAAAGATCCTCGGTGACGGTCAGCTTAAGCAGATCGCAGAGGAAACAGGGTATACCGAACACGACGCGGCTGAACACCTCAGCGTCATGCTGCCCGACCTGATCGATCAGCTCACTCCAGCCGGGCAAATTCCCCATGGCGGCGTTGGTAACATGAGTGTGCTGCTGGACCATTTCATGGGCGGCTATCACTAAAATCGGTAACAATGCCGGCATGGAATGGTTACGCCGACTCTTTGCCCGACAAACGCCCCGTATTCCCGACCCGATGTGGGCAGCGGCCGTCAGCCGCCTGCCCTTTCTGCAGCGGCTTGCGCCAAATGATCTCATTCGCCTGAAAAACCTGAGCGAGACGCTGCTTGTGCGCAAAACCTTTACCGGCGCCGGTGGCTTTGTGCTGACCGACGACATCGCGGTACAGATCGCCGCCCAGGCTTGCCTGCCCGTCCTTAACCTTACGCTTGACATGTACGACGACATGGCGGGTGTCATTATTTATCCGGCGGCGTTCATTATTCCGCAGGCCGAAGTCGACGAGGCTGGTGTCGTGCATGAATGGCATGAGCCGGTATCCGGAGAGGCCATCGATGCCGGCGGCGCGGTGGTGTTGTCCTGGGAAGACGTGGCGGAAACCGATGTCGCTGGATACAACGTTGTCATCCACGAGTTTGCCCACAAATTAGATATGGGAAGTGGATCGCCGAACGGGTTTCCGCCGTTCTTGCCCGAATGGCATCGATCGTTAAGCGCAGCGGAATGGAAACGCGAATTTTCGGCTGCATACGAGGACTTTTTACGGCGCGTCGAGAGGGTTGATGCCATGCTGCCGACGGATTTCGACGACGAAAATCCCGAGCATGCGGCGCTCTATGACACGTTATCCGCGCAATTGCCCCTTGACCCGTATGCAGCCAAGCATCCGGCAGAGTTTTTCGCGGTCGCCTCCGAAGCATTTTTCGTTTTCCCGGAGCCGCTTGCACTGGCGTATCCGGCGATCTATCGCTTGCTGAAAGACTACTATCGGCAGGATCCGCACGCCGCCGAGGTGCGAGATTCCGGCGCCGGATCGCGAATTGATTGACACTTTGGCACCTCAGCTTCCTCTTGCAGGGGGGAAAAGCGCGCGAAAGCGCATATAATCACAGGTTTTGCATCTGGACTCCGAGCCATCTCCATGAAGGTATTTCGCGGACTTCCCAACGCTGCATCGCGAGCGCCCTGCGCGCTGACGATCGGCAACTTCGACGGTGTGCACCGTGGCCATCAGGCCCTGCTTGCGCACGTGCGCGAAGCAGCGACGCGACTCGGTGTTGAAGCGGCCGTCATGACCTTCGAGCCGCATCCGCGCGAGTTCTTCGCCCGTCTGGCCGGCGACCTGTCGCGCGCGCCGACCCGGATCGCCAACCTGCGCGACAAACTCCAGTCTTTATCCAATGCCGGCATCGACCGTGTCATCGTCGAACATTTCAATGCCCATTTTGCCTCCATGTCCCCGGAGGACTTCGTCGAAAAGGTCCTGGTGGAAGGCTTGCACGTCAAATGGCTGATGGTCGGCGAAGATTTTTGCTATGGCTCCAAACGCGCGGGCAATGTCGCAACGCTGATCGAAGCGGGCAAGAAATACGGCTTCCACGTCGAAGCCATGCCGGCCGTGACCAATGAAGGCACCCGGATCTCCTCGTCGGCTGTGCGCGCTGCGCTGGCCGACAGCAACTTTGCACTGGCGGCGCAGCTGCTCGGCCATCCTTACGCAGTCTCCGGCCATGTCACCCATGGCAAGAAGCTGGGCCGTACCATCGGCTTTCCAACCCTGAACCTGCGCATGGCGCACAAGCGCCCTGCGCTGTCGGGCATATTTGTGGTGCAGGTGCACGGCCTGGCGAATCATCCATTGCAAGGTGTCGCCAGCCTTGGTGTGCGGCCGACGGTAGAGGACAGCGGCCGCGTGCTGCTGGAAACCTACCTGTTCGACTACGCGGAGCAGTGCTACGGCAAGATCGTGCGCGTCGAGTTTTTAAAGAAGCTCCGCGACGAAGAAAAGTACGTCGACCTGCCAACCCTCACCGCTGCGATTGAACGCGATGCGCAGCAGGCCCGCGATTTCTTTAAAGAGCGTGAAGCGCTTGCCGTGTCAGCCACAGACCGAATTTGACGATCAGACGATGCTGATACCGATGCCGTTTGATCCACCGAATTTTTAACATTGAAACCACCATGTCCGAGCAAAAAAACAAGTACCCGGTCAATCTGACCGAAACCGCCTTTCCCATGCGCGGCGATCTCGCCAAGCGCGAACCGAAATGGGTCAAGGAATGGCAAGACAAGAAGATCTATCAGCGCATCCGCAAGGCCTCGAAGGGCCGCCCGAAGTTCATCCTGCATGACGGTCCTCCCTACGCCAACGGCGACATCCACATCGGCCATGCAGTCAACAAGATCCTCAAGGACATGATCGTCAAGGCACGCAATATGGCGGGCTTCGATGCGGATTACGTACCGGGCTGGGATTGCCACGGCATGCCGATCGAAATCCAGATCGAAAAACAGTACGGAAAAAACCTGCCGACCGCCGAAGTCCTAGCCAAGTCACGCGCCTATGCATCGGAACAGATCGAGCGCCAAAAGAAAGACTTCATCCGTCTTGGCGTGCTGGGCGAATGGGACAATCCTTACAAGACCATGAACTTCGGTAACGAGGCCGACGAAATCCGTGCACTCGGCACCATCCTCGAAAAAGGTTATGTCTATCGCGGCCTCAAGCCGGTGAACTGGTGCTTCGACTGCGGCTCGGCGCTGGCCGAAGCCGAAGTGGAATACCAGGACAAGCGCGATCCGGCCATCGACGTCGGCTTTCCTTTCGCCGAGCCGGAAAAACTGGCCAAAGCCTTTGGACTCGGCAAGCTGCCGACCGACAAAGGCTATATCGTCATCTGGACCACTACGCCCTGGACCATCCCCGCCAACCAGGCGCTGAACGTGCATCCTGAGTTTGACTATGCGCTGGTGCAGACCGAACGCAACGGCGAAGCGATGCTGCTGATCCTTGCCAAGGATCTGGTCGAAGCCTCGCTGCAGCGTTACGGCCTCGAAGGCAAGGTCATCGCCACCGCCAAGGGCGAAGCGCTGTCGCTGATCAATTTCCGCCATCCGTTTGCCGGCGTCGACAAAGGCTACGACCGCCTGTCGCCGGTCTACATGGGCGAATACGTGACGCTCGATACCGGTACCGGCATCGTGCACTCGTCGCCTGCCTACGGCATCGAAGACTTCCAGTCCTGCAAGGCGCACGGGATGAAGGATGACGACATCCTCAATCCGGTAATGGGCGATGGCAAATACGCGTCCTGGCTGCCCTTCTTCGGCGGCATGAACATCTGGGAAGCCTCCAAGCCGATCTGCGCGAAGCTCGATGAAGTCGGCTCGCTGTTCAAGCTGGTCATGTTCGACCACAGCTACATGCATTGCTGGCGCCACAAGACGCCGATTGTCTACCGCGCGACGTCCCAATGGTTCGCCGGCATGGATCGCAAGCCGAAGGATAACGGTCAGACCTTGCGCGAAACCGCGCTTGCCGGTATCGAAGCAACCGCCTTCTTTCCCAGCTGGGGCAAGGCCCGTCTGCATGGCATGATCGCCAACCGTCCCGACTGGACCCTGTCGCGCCAGCGCCAGTGGGGTGTGCCGATGGCCTTCTTCGTGCACAAGGAAACCGGCGAACTGCATCCGCGCACACCTGAACTGCTGGAACAGGTCGCACAGCGCGTCGCGCAGCACGGCATCGAAGCCTGGCAGGCACTCGATCCGAAAGAATTGCTGGGCGACGACGCTGACATGTACGTCAAGAACAAAGACACCCTCGACGTGTGGTTTGATTCCGGCACGACCCACCAGACCGTGCTGCGCGGCTCGCATGCGGCGGAATCGGCTTTTCCGGCTGACCTTTACCTTGAAGGTTCGGACCAGCATCGCGGATGGTTCCATTCCTCGCTGCTGACGTCGTCGATGATCAACGGCCGCGCGCCGTACAAGGCCCTGCTGACGCACGGTTTCGTCGTCGACGGTGAAGGCAAGAAGATGTCCAAGTCCAAGGGCAACGTGGTCGCTCCGCAAAAGGTGTCGGACACCCTTGGCGCCGAGATCCTTCGCTTGTGGGTGGCATCGACCGATTATTCCGGCGAGCTGTCCATCTCCGACGAGATCCTCAAGCGCGTGGTGGAATCTTATCGCCGTATCCGCAATACGCTGCGATTTCTGCTTGCAAACACGTCAGACTTCGATCCGAAGAAAGATGCGGTGCCGGTTGCGGACCTGCTTGAAATCGACCGCTATGCGATCGCACGGATGGCCGAATTGCAGGCCGATATCCTGCAGAACTATGAGGTATTCGAATTCCACCCGGTGGTCGCCAAACTGCAGGGGTACTGCTCGGAAGACCTCGGCGGCTTCTATCTCGATATCCTGAAGGACCGGCTGTACACGAGCGGCACGACTTCCGCCGCACGTCGTTCGGCGCAGACTGCAATCTGGCATATCACCCAGGCTTTGCTGCGCGTCATGGCGCCGATCCTGTCGTTCACGGCGGAGGAGGCATGGGCGGTGTTTGCCGGGCCGGAAGGCTATGCGGAAAGCGACGAAACCATTTTCACGCAGGTCTATTACGCGCTGCCCGAGATTGCCGATCGCGACATGCTGCTGGCAAAATATGCCGTCTTGCGTGAAGTCCGCACCGACGTGACCAAGCAGCTGGAAGAAGTGCGTGTGGCCGGCGGCATCGGCTCCTCGCTGCAGGCGGAAATCGAGATCAAGGCGAGCGGCGACAAGTTCAGGTTGCTCAACAGCCTCGATGATGACCTGAAGTATGTGTTCATCACATCGGCAGCAAAGGTGACGCAAGTGAACAGCGTAGCGGAAGAAGCTGTGACGGTCACCCCCTCAGCGCATCAGAAATGCGAACGCTGCTGGCACTATCGCGCCGACGTGGGCGCCCATGCTGAACATCCCGGCCTGTGCGGACGCTGCTTCAACAACTTGTTCGGCCATGCAGAGCCGCGCAAGTTTGCGTAAGTCTGTATTCGCAGCCGGCACGCCCAGCTTTCTCGTTGCCTGCATTTCCCTCAAAAGAATGCAGGCAACGCCGTTGACACCGTTGGACGGGCCAGTACTTGTTTCGCATGTCCATGTCCATGCGACCGTTGAAACTTGAATGTTGAAAGTTGAATGTTGCATGTTCAACATTCAGGCAACCGGTCGATAACTTAAATTCCTGCTATGGCATCCAAACAAAAGAGCATCAAGATGTTTTCGTCCGGCCCGAGCGCGAGCATCGCGCCCTGGCTTGGTATTGCTGCAATCATTGTCCTGATCGACCAGATCACCAAGATTACGATCAACAAACTGTTCACCTTCGGTGAATCGCTTCCAGTCACGTCTTTCTTCAACCTGGTGCTCGCCTATAACAAGGGCGCCGCGTTCAGCTTCCTTGCCAGCGAATCGGGCTGGCAGCGCTATGTATTCACTGGCGTCGCCATTGGCGCGGTGATCTTTATCACCTATCTGCTGAAGCGCCATGCCGGGCAACGTTTGTTTTGCTGGGCGCTGGCGTTGATCCTTGGCGGCGCGGTCGGCAATGTGATTGACCGCGTGCTCTATGGCCACGTGATCGACTTCCTTGATTTTTACGTACCCAATTCCAGCCTGCCGCACTGGCCGGCGTTTAACGTAGCCGACATGGCCATTGTCGGCGGCGCCATCCTGTTCGTCATTGACGAACTCCGGCGCGTCGGGAAATAACTTGTTGGCAACACTGCTACACTAACGTCATTCGATTGTTGGGATTACTGGGAACTTGCATGGACCTCGAACGGAAACGAATCGTCCTGGGCCTTACCGGCGGCGTCGCCTGTTACAAGGCCGCCGAGCTGACGCGCGGCCTCGTCAAGGCCGGCGCAACAGTCCAGGTCGTGATGACCAATGCGGCGACACATTTCATTACGCCGGTCACCATGCAGGCCCTGTCTGGCCGCACGGTCTATACCGACCAATGGGATGCGCGGATTGCAAACAACATGCCGCACATTGACCTGACACGCGATGCGGATGCAATTGTCATCGCGCCCTGCTCTGCGGATTTCATGTTCAAGCTCGCGCATGGCGCCTGCGACGACCTGCTGTCGACCCTGTGCGTTGCACGCCCGATGACCGTACCCTTGCTCGTCGCGCCGGCAATGAACGTCGAGATGTGGCAGAACCCGGCAACACAACGCAATGCCACGCAGTTGCGGTTCGATGGCATCCACATTCTTGGTCCCGACGCCGGTGAACAAGCCTGTGGGGAAACCGGCATGGGGCGCATGCTGGAACCCGAGCAACTGCTTGAAGAAATCATTGCCTCATTCCGCAACAAGGTCCTGACCAGCAAACGCGTCCTCATTACCGCGGGCCCGACCTTTGAACCTATCGACCCGGTGCGTGGCATCACCAATCTCTCTTCGGGGAAAATGGGTTATGCAATCGCGCGTGCGGCACGTGAAGCTGGCGCCGAGGTGACGCTCGTGTCCGGCCCCACCGCCCTGTCGACACCCTTTGGCGTGCACCGCATCAATGTCCAGACCGCGCAGCAAATGTACGATGTGGTCATGTCCCGCGCCCCCAGCCAGGATATCTTCATTGCCGTGGCCGCGGTGGCCGACTGGCGTGTCGCCAATGCCAGCGTCCAGAAACTGAAAAAGAACGAAGCCGGCGACGTGCCGCAACTTCAGTTTGAACAGAATCCGGACATCCTCGCGGCTGTCGCAGCCCTGAAAGACAAGCCCTACTGCGTCGGCTTTGCAGCGGAATCCGAAAACCTGCTCGAATACGGTGAGGCCAAGCGCAAGCGCAAGGGCATTCCTCTCCTGGTCGGCAATATTGGTCATCAGACGTTTGGCAAGGATGAGAACGAGTTGGTGCTGTTCGACGATGCGGGCAACAAACGCCTGGCGCGCGCCGACAAGCATGACCTTGCGCGTCAACTGGTCAGCGAGATTGCCGGCCGCTTGTGATCGCGCAACGATAAGCTGTATTTTTTTGTAAGCCCCTGTGCGTCTTCGGACAGGCAACTTTATTCTTACACCTCATGAAATCCATAGACGTCAAAATTCTCGACCCGCGCATGAAGGAACAGCTTCCCGCTTATGCAACACCTGGAAGCGCCGGGCTCGACCTGCGCGCCTGCATCGACGAACCGATGACCATTCGCCCTGGCGAAACCCATCTCATTCCCACTGGCCTGGCAATTCACCTCGCCGACCCGGGCTATGCCGCGGTGATCCTTCCTCGCAGCGGCATGGGCCACAAGCATGGCATCGTGCTGGGTAACCTGGTTGGTCTGATCGATTCCGATTACCAGGGTCAGTTGATGGTATCGACCTGGAATCGCGGACAAACCGAATTCACTCTCAATCCGATGGAACGACTGGCGCAACTGGTCATCGTTCCGGTATTGCAGGTCGGTTTCAACGTGGTGGATGAATTCGATTCCAGCGAACGCGGTGCCGGCGGTTTTGGCAGTACCGGAAAACATTAATAAAGGAAGACACATGCCTGTTCTCAAGCGACTTCAACCGCTTTTGCAGATTGCCGCGCCTCGCAAGGAACTGCTGCTGATCCCCGCCGCCTTGCTGCTGGCAGCCTGCGCCACCACCACTTCCGCTCCGCCCGATCTGCCGACCAGGCCGGCGGAACCAAGCGTACGCACGGTACCGCCGGCGCCACCGACGCAGGAAGAAATTGCGTTGCAGTCGCTTGCGACGATGCAGGACCGGCTGTACCGGGTTGCGGCACCGCTGATCGTCAATAACCCCGAGCTCTGCAAATCCCAGGCACGCAATCTGCTCGGCTTTACCGCCAAGAACCGCTATTCCTATTCGAACGAATATATAGCCGCAGCGCAAAGGGTGCTGGGGTTGGGCGACAAGTTGCGAATCATGGGCGTACTGGCCGGTAGCGGTGCGGCAAATGCAGGCGTGCGCGCCGGCGACGTCCTGCTGTCCGTCGAGGATCGTATCCTGCCCGAAGGCGAGAATGCGGAACGTCAGGCCGCCTCCATCCTTGCGCCACTGGTCACGGGTCGTTCCTCAGTCAAAATCGCGGTGTTGCGTGATGGCGGCAATGTCACATTGAATGTCCCGCTGACCCATGCCTGCGCTTACGGGTTTGAACTTGGCAATACCGATAACGTTACCGCGTATGCCGATGGCTATCGCGTACTGGTATCGCGTGGCATGATGAACTTTGCAAAGACCGATGATGAGCTGGCCTACGTACTGGCAAAGGAAATGGCTCACATCACGCTCGGCCATCCGGCACGCCAGCGCATGAGTGCGACAGCCGGTGGGATTATCGACAACCTGACACGCATCCGGCCCGACATGAGCACCATGAGCGGCCTTGCAGGCATCAAACCCATGCCGCAAGAACTGGATGCCATTGCCGACAGGCTGTCGCTCTATATGCTGGTCCGCGCCGGCTACAAGATCGATGACACCATTCCATTCTGGCGCCGGTTAGCGGCGCAATTTCCGCCGACAGTATTAAACGCCTATACGGCCATGCATCCGGGCACCAACTTCCGCGTCGCGGCGATGGGCCGTACGCTGAAGGATATCAAGGCAAAGCAGGCGGCAAACAAGCCTTTGATGCCCTGAGTCGTTAATCGATAGCGGAGCTTTTCGGGTCTCACCCTCCGCCGAGAAAGGTGAGACAAAGGACAGGCAATTCGACAACGGCCTGCCATGCTCCTTGTGCCTTGTGTACACATTGTGGCGGTAAAGCGATCTGCGCTTTACCGCTTAACGCTTAGGGCTCGATGGCCATTCCGACAACGCGCCCGGTTGTCCCTCACCACGCGAATGCGGTCAACTGTGGGATTGAAGTCGAAGCCGATTGAAGCGGTCGGCATCATCGCCACTGACCCACTACCTGTCATTGCCACTGTGCCGTTACGTGTTGGCTCACACCAAACAGAAGATGTGGGAATTCTCCTTCAAGAGAGCCAATCATATCCAGTCAATCAGCGACTGTCCTGGAATAACCAAGGTTTTCAAAGGCTTAGAAGTTTCCCTTACCAGATCAAGCCGGCTGGCATATTCCCTGCATGAGATCGATGGATTTTTTTGACTGGCAAGGCGCAGGAGGAGTCAATAGCGAGCTATTGACGACGAGTGCAACGCAGGCAGGCGGCTCGGCGCCCCCGAAAAAAGACGCGATCTCATGGTGCGTTATGGGTTGGGATTGGTATAAGTCCTTTACCTGCGGGATGATGCTATTTGCATTTGTGTCCATCCCGGCGATATGGCGATGCCGCAGGCTCTATGCCCGTAGCTTGCTGTAGCAGGCTGTAACAGGCGCAAACCATGAATTCATATGACAAGACAGGAGTCGTCATGAGTCATTTTTCTACCGCATGTATTTTTAAGATGGCAGGCGTGTTGTTCGCGCTTTTCGCCGGTACGGCTCATGCCGCCGGAAATCCCGAACGTGGCGCACGAGATTTCCGGCCATGCATGGCCTGCCATTCGGTCAAACCCGGCGAGCACTCGATCGGACCGAGCCTGGCTAACGTGTGGAACCGTAAGGCCGGAACAGTTGAAGGGTTTCTCAGTTACTCTTCCGTGCTGAGAGAAGCAAACATCGAATGGAATCAGGACAACCTCGACAAGTGGCTCAGCGCCCCTCAAAAAGTCATTCCCGGAACCAGCATGAATTTTCAGGGAATCGGGGACGCGCAGGAGCGCGCCGATATCATCGCCTTTCTCAAAGCGGTTTTCGAAAACACGGCGCCTGATATCCCGCCGCAAGGCAGCATGGTGCAAAAGCGACGCCGCGGCGGATGATCTGCGTTCTCCGTGTTCCAGGCCGAGGTCAAATCTTCTGGCTAGTTTTTTGTGACCCTTAATGCCGTCGCAACGCCCGTCAGCGTCAAAGCCATCGCCCCAATCTCCCTCCAACCCAAAGGCTCTCCAAGACTCAAGGCAGCCGCAAAAACGCCCACGACAGGCGTCAACAAGGTTGCGATCGACGCCAAAGCCGGCGGTACCCGGCGCAGGGCGGCAAACCACATGATGTAACACAGCCCCATCGGCACCAGCGTCATGTACACCATGACCGCGCCACCTCTGAAGCTTAGGGCCGACAGTTCAGGATGTTCAAACAGGACGCCGAACAAAACCATTGGCAGGCATCCAATGGCGAGCTGCCAACTGACCAGTGCAAGGGGATCGATTGGCAGCGGCTTCAATGCGACTGTACCAAGCGCAAACAACATTGCGGCAGCCAATGCAAAGAGTACGCCGGGCCACTTCCCGGCCTCTATGCCAGAGGTTGAGCCGGCGAACAACAACGCTATGCCGGCAAGGCAAAGTGCCAGCCCCACGATACTTTTGGCACCTGGCTTTCTCCCGAGGAAAGGCCACGCAAACAAAGTGGCCCACACCGGCATCGTATAAACAAGAAGCGCGCCCTGGCCAGCGTTCAGCCAGCGCATGGACAAAGTGGAAAACCCCATCCACGCAAAGATATTGAAGAACGCGCTGAGCGAAATCCGGCCGAAATACGCGCGCGGCACGATCAGACTTCGTCCGGTTGCGGCGGCGATCAGTGCAATGATCAATGCCGCGCAAAGACCCGAGGTCCCGCGCGCGAACAGGGGTGGCCATTCCTGCAGGAGGAACTTCATCGCCGGCCAGTTCAACCCCCATCCGATTGAGGTGGCAAGTAAGCAAAGCAAACCAATAGAGCGGGAATCGGGCATGGATACGTTCGCGGACAGGGTATGAAGCCGATGGATCGAAAAGCAGAGCTTAATGGTAAATCGGCCTGCCTGCTTGTCGAGAAATTGGTGTGCTTCAACCGTATCCGATATTGACCATGCAATCTGACTGAAACTGCCCTTGCCTGGCAAAAAGCGATGACGCCAAATTTGGCGACCGGTCCAGGGACCCGTCGCGCTAGTCCGTGTCAGCGCTGTCGTTCTTTTTACGCTTTGACGCTGGCTTCCCCAAGGGCATCGTGAAACCGATGAGCCGGGTAACAACGGCGGCCAGATACATTAGTCCTGTCAGCATCTCGATACTAGCCAATGAGCGAGCGTGCGCCGAGACGGCCACGATGTTACCCATCCCGGTGCCCGTTAGCAGTGCAAAGCTCAGATGGTTCAGGTCTGACCAGGTGCGGATCACCCCATTGTCCGAGAAGGCACCAGGTTGCAGCGCCTGGGTCATCACAAAGAGGTGGGTGAACGCCCAGATAAGCAGTGTGAAGGTGGCGGCCGCTGCGTAAAGCTCATCGACGGTTGTCTGGTAGTCCTCCATCATGTAGGCAATAAGACTGGCAGCGGCAAAGAAGTAAAAGGCTGCCTCCAGCGCGGATGACCAAGGGAGCAGGCCAGGCATGTCGAAGAGACTTTGCAGAGCCACCAGCAGGATGACGGGGACCGCGAGCGCAACACTGATCCAGGTCGGCCCCGGCGTCCTGTGAACGGTGCGAATGGTCATGCCCAGCACGATGACACCGAAAACATTGAGGCCGGTCTGGCCAAATTTTGTGACTTCGATGAACGGGTACAGGAGCACGCCGAGCACTTGCACGAGCAGCAATATAGCGGAGGGGTGCCTTTTAGGGTGGTGAAAGAATGTCGTCATTTGGCAAACGTCCTGAAAGATATCTTTGGCATTAAAACATGCCAGGAACCGCCTGCCAAAATTGCCGTTCTTCCAAGGGGATTGATGTGCCTCTGTCAACCGGTTATTTCACTGCGACAATGACAAGGGACGAGCAGATCGTCGCACCTTGCCATTCTCGATCAGCCGTATTAACTGCCGCGCGCCCTACGCAACTCCTGCTTTACAAATGAAGCCTTAAGTCCCGCTCATATTCAGCGCCGTTTCGATATCCGAACGCTTCAGCTCAGGCGCAAACTGCAGAATGAATTCATAGGTGTAAGACCGCAGGTAGGCGCCGCGACGCACCGCCAGCCGCGTCACATTCGGCGCGAACAGGTGCGGTACTTCGATCGCGTGCAAACGTCCGCCGCGGTTTTGTTCGACCGCCATCGACGCGACAATACCCACTCCGAGACCAAGCGACACGTACTGCTGGATCACGTCGGAATCCATCGCGGTCAGCACGATATCCGTCGAAATGCCAGCCTGCCTGAACGCGTCGTCAATATGACTGCGCCCGGTAAAACCGACGTCATAGGTAATGAGGGGATAGGCGGCGAGATCTTCCAGCGATACGCTGTGAAGGCGTGTCAACGGATGCTCTTCGGGTACCACGATCACGTGGCTCCATTGATAGCACGGAAAAGAAACCAGTTCCTCGAACTGACTCAGGCCTTCGGTGGCAATGCCAACGTCCGCCTTGCCGGAGATAACCCACTCGGCAATGTGCTCCGGGGCGCTCTGCTGCAACGCGATGCGTACATTGGGGAACGTTGAACGGAAAGATTGCACTACCTGTGGCAATACATAACGTGCCTGGGTGTGGGTCGTCGCAACGCTCAGTGTTCCACTCTTTTCTCCCGCGTATTCCTGGCTGGCTTGCCGCAGGTTTTCCGCCTCCAGCAAAAGGCGGTCGATGATTTGCAGGATGCCTTTACCGGGTTGGGTCAGGCCAGTCAGTCGCTTGCCGTTGCGCTCGAAAATTTCGACGCCGAGCTCTTCCTCGAGTTCGCGGATCTGTCGGCTGACACCCGGTTGCGAGGTGAACAGGACATTGGCGACTTCGGTCAGGTTATAGCCGCGGCGCGCAGCTTCCCGGATTGATCGCAGTTGTTGAAAATTCATTTGCTTGCTCCCTTATATACCCTGGTCGACAAACACGCGCAGGCGCTTGGGCCGCACCACCAGTGTTTCGCCCTCGCTGAAACCGAGTTGCGTGTATCGCTCGGTTGAAATGACGGCTTCGATGAGTTCCTGGTTATCGGCGCGCTCCAGCTCCAGTTGCGCCAGGGGACCGATCGCATGCGCACGGCGCAGGCGGGCTACGATGCCTTCGGCATCGGCGGTATAACGGTCGACTTCCAACTCGTGCGGGCGGACGAAGCCGACACCTTTCGCATCCTGCGCCTGCACATGATCCGGCGCGTCGAGCGTGACACCACCGGCATCCAGCACACCTTCATGAACGCGGCCGTGGAACAGGTTGACGTTGCCCAGAAAGCCATACACGAACGGCGATGATGGATGGTTGTACACCTCGTCAGGCGCACCGATCTGCTCGACCTTGCCTTTGTTCATGAGCACGATCTGGTCGGCGACCTCCAGCGCTTCTTCCTGATCATGGGTAACGAAGATACTGGTCACGTGCAGTTCATCGTGGAGGCGGCGCAGCCATCGGCGCAATTCCTTGCGGACCTTGGCATCAAGCGCACCAAAAGGCTCGTCAAGGAGAAGGACGCGGGGTTCCACCGCCAGTGCGCGTGCCAGCGCGATACGCTGGCGCTGGCCACCGGACAGCTGCGGCGGATAGCGGTCGGCCAGCCAGTCCAGCTGGACGAGCTCAAGCAGCTGCATAACCTTTTGCCTGATGTCCGCTTCAGATGGACGCACATTACGAGGCTTGACCCGCAAGCCAAATGCGATGTTTTCGAACACGGTCATATGCTTAAACAAGGCGTAGTGCTGGAACACGAAGCCGACCTGGCGCTCGCGAACGTGGTGCGCAGACGCGTCCTGTCCATCGAGGAAAACTTGTCCTGCATCCGGCTGTTCGAGGCCCGCGATGATGCGCAACAAGGTAGTTTTGCCGCAGCCCGAAGGGCCCAGCAATGCCGTCAGTTCACCCTGCGGAAAGCTGAGCGATACATTATCCAGCGCAACGAAATTGCCAAAGCGCTTGTTGATGTTGCGAACTTCGATACCCATGATTATTCCTCGCCCTCATTCAGCGTTTTCAGATTCAGATCGTGCGCGCGCCACTCAACAAAGCTCTTGAGTGCCAGCGTCACCAGCGCCAGCAAGGCGAGCAACGAGGCCACCGCGAACGCAGCGGCAAAGTTATATTCGTTATAAAGAATTTCTACCTGCAGAGGCATGGTATTGGTCTCGCCACGGATGTGACCGGAGACCACCGAGACGGCGCCGAACTCACCCATCGCGCGTGCATTGCACAGGATGACCCCGTACAGCAGGCCCCATTTGATATTGGGCAGCGTCACATACCAGAAGGTGCGCCATCCGGATGCACCCAGCACGAGCGCCGCTTCTTCCTCTTCACTGCCTTGCGACTGCATCAGCGGGATCAGCTCGCGTGCCACGAAGGGAAAGGTGACGAAGACGGTCGCCAGCACGATACCGGGTACCGCGAACAGGATCTTGATGTCATGCTCGCGCAGCCATGGACCGAACCAGCCTTGTGCGCCGAACAGCAGCACATAAATCAGGCCGGAAATTACCGGCGATACCGAAAACGGCAAATCGATCAGCGTGAGCAGGATGTTCTTGCCACGGAAATCGAACTTGGCAATGGTCCAGGCAGCCGCGACACCGAAGACGAGGTTCAGCGGCACGGCAATCGCAGCGGTAAGCAGGGTCAGCTTGATGGCCGAAATCGCATCCGGCTCCACGATCGCCGAGGTGTAGGCATCCCAGCCTTTCTTCAGTGCCTCGGCAAATACAGCGACCAGCGGAATGAACAGGAACAGCGTCAGGAAAATCAGCGCGATACCAATCAGTATCACGCGAACCCAGACTGGTTCAACTGTGGCAGCCGGCGCATAGGCGGGTTCACCACGCGGCACGGATATCGGAAGAGTTGAGACAGCAGCGCCGGCCATATTTACACCCTCTCTGCCTGACCACGCTTGCGGGTCCAGGCTTGCAGCAGATTAATCGTCAGCAGCAGCGAAAACGATACCAGCAGCATCACCACCGCAATGGCAGTCGCCCCTGCATAGTCGTATTGCTCTAGCTTGGTAATAATGAACAGCGGCGTGATTTCGGACACCATGGGCATGTTGCCGGCGATGAAAATCACGGAACCGTATTCGCCTGTGGCACGTGCGAAGGCCAGTGCGAATCCGGTTAACAAGGCCGGCAAAATGGTCGGAAAAATGACCCTGGCAAATGTCTGGAGGCGATTTGCACCAAGGCTGGCTGCTGCTTCCTCAAGTTCGCGCTCGGCTTCTTCCAGGACTGGCTGCACCGTCCTGACGACGAAAGGCAGACCGATGAAGGTCAGCGCGACGACCACACCCAGCGGCGTGAAGGCAACCTTGACACCGAGCGGCTCCAGATAACGTCCGATCCAGCCGTTGGACGAATACAGTGCAGTCAGCGCGATACCCGCGACCGCCGTGGGCAACGCAAAGGGCAAGTCCACCAGCGCGTCGATAATCTTCTTGCCGGGAAAGCGATAACGAACCAGCACCCAGGCGACAATGCCGCCGAATACCACGTTGATCAGGGCGCCGATCAAGGACGCGCCGAAGCTCAGCCGGTAGGAAGCCATCACCCGATCCGACGTCACAGCGGCCACAAAGGCATCCCACGTCATCGTAAATGTCTTTAAAAACACGGCCGACAAGGGAATCAGGACAATCAACCCTAAATAAAACAGGGTAAAACCGAGCGAAAGCCTGAATCCTGGAATGACTCTTAAAACGCTGCCGCGGCTTGATGATTGTGGTGTTGCAGCCAGCATACCCCTCCCCCTTATTACAAATACAGCTATCGATGCGCCATATTCGCACTCGGAGGTTATAAAGCGAACTACTATTTATGCATCTTGTTATTCTGTTTTCGCATAAAGGTGCAAAGTTACTCGATAGTGCCCATCGCCATAGTTCGGCGCACATGCTAATCCTTCAAATTCAAGGTGTTACACGATGAGAGCTCCACGCCATGTCTCCTGTGGGTCATCAAAGCTACGCTGGCTTTTCGGATCCGCAAGCCGATTTTCAGCCGCCGTAAAAATATTTGGTCAAAGTGGAGGATGATTGGCACCATGCTCGTTGGCAATGGCAAAGATTGGTTAGGAAACAGACCTTGGCATAGTTCGGCGGTAGGACAGCAACCGACCGAGGTTGTGCGGAAATGTCCGCAGAATGACCTCAAATGAGAAGCTGGCTCCGATAAACATCGGATCACATGCGAAAGCCTTTCGGCCTATTGTCTCATTGCTGCAATCAATGTTTGCGTACCCAGGATGTTCATCATTCGCTTCATGTTGTACGCCAGCACATGCAAGCTCATCTCAGCTTGCACCTTCGGCAGCCTTTTCATCCGGAAGTGCGTGGCACCCATCCATGATGCGATTAAGGTAGCCATACACCTAGATTTTTAGCATGACCGCCGGATGGTAGGAAGGTCTTCCCATTTCAACTGGTACCGCACCCTCGAAGCCAAGTGCCTTTAAATCAAGCGTGTCGCTGAAGGCATCGATGACACGAACGGAATTGTCTTCAGCAACGTACTCATCCAACAAAGCCGGGAACATGGTGCTTTGTGTCCGTTCGACTCCCTCTACGAAGCGCTTCATCCGGATATCCCTCTCGTTAGTTCTTATCCGTTTGATACTTCAATTTGAGTTTCGTTTATTCATATAGAGGCGCTTTCACACATAGATGGTCGCCCCCGGTTTGCCAAGCGTTCAATTCATGATGTCGCGCAGGTGGAGATTGCAGCCATAGATCCGGACTTATGATCGAGGC
>NZ_LMHZ01000019.1 GCF_001428545.1 Noviherbaspirillum sp. Root189 | reverse complement strand
ACGTTGAGGCTGTGCAAAAAGGTGTAAACGAATCGGCATCTATGCTGTCTGAGTAAGTGACATCTACGATGAAGGGGCTACGATGGCACGCTTCAAACCGGTCGACATGAACCCGCGCTTTCTTCCCATAGTCCTCGAACAGCAAATCCAACCAGGCACATTCGAACATGCACTAAATGTGCTGATCGATACCGAGTTTGACCTTACTCCACTGGCTGCCAGGTATATCAACGATGTAACCGGGGCACCGGCGTACGACCCGTCGGTCCTGCTTAAAATCGTGTTATTGGCCTACTCTCGCGGGATCATCAGCAGTCGTGCCATTGAGCGGGCGTGTCGTGAGAACGTGCTGTTCATGGCTATCTCCGGCGACACGCAACCTGCCTATACCACTATCGCATCCTTCATTCGTCATCTGGGGGATCAGATAGCCAACATCTTCACCGAAGTCATTCTTATCTGCGATCGCCGGGGATTGATTGGGCGCGACATGTTTGCCATTGATGGCGTCAAACTGCCGAGCAATGCCAGCAAGGCGCGCAGCGGCACGCACGCCGAACTTGCTCACCAGGCTGATGCTATAGAGCGCCGTGTCAGGCAAATGATCAAGGCACACCGTCAACTGGATAAGCACAGCCAGGAGGAGCAGGTGGCGGCGCAGCGCAAGGCAGAGCAAGAGCGCATTCATGTCTTGCAGACCGAAGCGCAGTCGATCCGTGAATTTTTGCGGACTCACCGCAAACGGACAGGCGATGAGTCCGGCAAGGGTCCCGAGCGCAAGAGCAATGTCACTGACAATGACAGCGCCAAGATGGCTACAGGTAAAGGTGTGATACAAGGCTATACCGGGGCTGCTACCGTCGACGCAGCATGCCAAATCATCGTGGCTGCCCAAGCGCATGGCTCGGGATCGGAGCAAAGCCTGCTGTTGCCGATGATCGAACATGCCCAACCGTTTGCGAACAAACGCACAGTAATGACTGCCGATGCCGGATACCATAGCGAAGCGAACCTGAAACAGTTGCATGACAAGGGCATCCCGGCATTGATTGCCGATGGGCTCATGCGTAAGCGAGACGAGCGGTTCAAAGAACAAGCAAAGCACAAGAACAAGCCAGATCCGCTGGCCAACAAGAAGCCCATCTCTAAAGCGCTGAGCAGTGGAAAGTTTAAGCCGACCGACTTCCACTATGACCCTGTAACGAATACGTGCATTTGCCCGGCTGGCAAGAAGCTGTATAGCAATGGGATAAACAACATCGCCAACGGGAGAATCTATCGGAAATTCGTCGGCGCCAAAAGCGCTTGTATGCCATGTAACCTGCGTCAACAGTGCCTGCGCAAACCGGATACAACCAAAGTCAGGCAGGTTGCCATCTTCAGGAAGAATCAGACCTCACCATTGAAGCATACTGATTCGATGAAACTGAAAATCGATACTACGGAAGGGCGAGCCGCTTACGGGAGGCGGATTGCCACCGTCGAACCGGTGTTCGGCAACCTGCGCTACAACAAGAGGCTGGATCGCTTCACTTTACGCGGTCAGCGCAAGGTAGACACGCAGTGGAAGCTGTACTGCATGGTGCACAATATTGAAAAGCTGGCGCATCATGGGTATGCAAGGTAAAAGAAGGGCAACAAGGCTCTGATCTTGCCATTTTTAGCCGTATGGTCGACACTTTGATTATCTAAACCTATGCAAGAAATTGGAAGCATGGCTGAACGTGGGACATGCAGTATATCGCTTGAAAACCGACTTTTTGCACATCCTCGTTATAAGTACAAAGAGAGTTTAGCCTTGTTGCCAATAATATTGATTTGCCTGATGCGGGAAACATCGCCTNACTTTGATTATCTAAACCTATGCAAGAAATTGGAAGCATGGCTGAACGTGGGACATGCAGTATATCGCTTGAAAACCGACTTTTTGCACATCCTCGTTAGCTGTAGCGGTAGTGTTTGCAGATGCGAAGGTCACAGCCAGGTTAGCGGCAGTATCAGTTGCATCGTTACCAATTACACCGGATGCATCAAACGTTGTTACTTTGACGTTGCCTGTGTTAGTCAGATTCAGACCGTTGTTACCAGCAACCACAACCTTCGTAGCGTCAACAGCAACCAGCACTGCTGCGTCAATTGTTGCAGCAACGTTTGTCAGCAGACCAGCATCTTGTGTTGTGATGTTGACTGTCTCGATACCAGCGAGTTCAACTGCGCCGAAAGATACAACACCAGCAGTGCTGTTCTTCAGCGTGACATTGAATGTGTCAGCTGGGGTCAACACGGCGTTGGTAACGTTAGCAGTTACACGGCTAGATGCTGCATCGCCAGCTGCTGCGTCCAAAGTCAAGGAACCACCAGATGTGAAGCCGTCAATAGTCAGGGTGTTTGCAGCTGCCACTCCACGTGTAACGACGCTATTTACAGCGTTGATACCTGCGAGGTTGATGGTAGTAGCAGTTGCACCTGTTGCCACATCCAGAACTTCAAAGCCCTTGAATGCTGTGTTGAAAGCAGCAGTTCCATCAGCTGCATCAGCTTGAGCAGCAGTCATCTTGATGGTGTCAACGCCTTCGCCAGCGTCAACCGAGCCAACCAGACCAGCTACGACTGAAGCTGCACCATTGTAAGTAACAGTGTCAGCACCGGCACCCATAGTGATGGCTTTGGTGAATGCGTTCGACAGAACAACACCGTCGTTGCCAGCGCCACCAGTGAAGGTTGCGTTTGCACCGATTGCAGTACCAAGTGTCAGACCGCCTGTGCCTGTAACAGCAACAGTTGTCAAAGCAGCTGTAGTGTTTGCAGTAAAAGTCACGTTGGACGTACCGGACATGTTGATTGTGGTCAGGTCGGTCGAAGCCAAGCTAGCGATTGTCGATGCAGTGCCGCTCGAAACGATGTTCAGAGTGGTGAAGCCGTCGTCAGCAGTAGCTTCTGTATCGGTCAACGCACCAGTCATTGTCACACCAGCAACGTTCAGTGTCAGTGTGTTCGCTGTCGGAACTGCAGTCAGGTTACCGCGACCAATGTTCAGCGATGTAGCAGTACCAACCAGGTCAACAGTGGTCAGTGCGCTTGAATCGATTGAGCCAGCACCAAAGTTTTCCAGCTTAACGCTTGCGATTGTGCCAGCAGCTGTTGCGGAAGTTGCATTTACGTCGGTAACTGTCACAGCACCGTTAGCGACAGCAGCCTTAGTCGTGCCAGTTGTAACACGAGCAGCAGCAGCGGTCTGAGTAACAGAAACGGATGTTGTGCTTGCATTGCCGTTGACGATTACTGCGCCACCTGTCAGGACGTCGCCTACGTCATCCGATGTGGATGCAGTCAAAGTGTTGTTGACTGTGACAGAAGTGCCACCTGTTACGGTAACAGCTGTACCAGTTGCAGTAGTTGCACCAACGGTATCAGCCATGCTGGTTGTAGTGTTGACAGTCACTGCGCCAGCAGCTGCAGTTGTAGCACCAATACCTACTGTGCTGCCTGTACCTGTGCTTGTTGTGTTGACAGCAACGGTCGAACCACCATTGACGGTAACAGCTGCGGCAGCTAGAGCCGCGTTAGTAACAGAAACTGCAGTTGTTGCGGCGCCAGTTACAGTAACAGCAGCAGGAGCAGTAACGTTCAGTTTCTCAACGCCAGTCCAGGATGCACCGTTGACATTGGAACCTGTCGCACCACTAGTGATGCTAACAGTTTCAACGCTTGTCAGGCTTGCACCGGTCGGCACGCTAACAGCAGCGCCGCTGATAACGTTCAGTGTATCGGAACCAGCGCCGCCGTTAACAGCGTCACCAACATTCCATGTTGTACCAGTAGCCAGGTCACCAGCGATAAACAGGTCATTGCCAGCTGTACCAACCAGCGAATCAGTACCAGCAGTCAGGTTCAATGTCGAACCAGCACCGTTTGCAGCAGCTGTCTTAGCAGTTTCAACCGAAGCGGCTTCGGAAGTAACATTCTGCAGAACAGTCGATGCCTTGGCAACGTCATTGCCGCCGAGGTCAACAGCGTAGTACAGGCCAACTGTTACCTTGTTTGCCAGCAGTGCCTTGGAAGCCAGGGCAGCAGCGTGCGATCAGGGCACCCTTGGATGCGCCTTCGTTCAGCTTGGCTGTCCAGAAAGCCAGGCCTTCTGCGTCAGCGGTACGGCCGAGGACGTTGCTGTAGAAACGGCCAACGATTTCTTCGTTGGTCAGGTATGTCGGGTAAGTTGCACGTGCTGGTGCTGTGTCGTACATCGACTGAGCAACTTCAGCGATTGTCTGACCTGCGTCCATTTGCTGAACCCAGTAGCCCAGACCGTCACGCTCAGGAGCGCGGCCGAACAGGGAAACGTACAGGTTTGCAACATCAGTACGCATTTGAGTGGGCGCCCTGTTTTTGCTCTTAAGACGCTGTTTTCACATCGATCTTTATCATGTAGAGGGGCCTGCGGCGTGCCGGCAGACTTTGAAGTGAATGATGGGCTTCGCTGTTAGTTCGGAGTATCCGAGCTGGCCTCGGTATTGGGCATCATGCCCATTGCATGGCCGATGACACTGCCGACCTTGCGTGCTGCGTCCTTCAATTCCTTATCAGCCAGATGCGCGTAGCGCATCGTCATCTGCGGGCTGTGGTGTCCAAGGGCTTTCTGCACCACGAACAGGCTGTAGCCTGCATTGATCAACAGTGACGCAAACGTATGCCGCAAGTCGTGCATGCGTACATGGCCCATGCCCACACGCCTGCGTGCCTGGTCCCATCGGTTATAGATGTTCTTGAACGGCAGGCGGGTCTTCGGATTGGGGAACACGTATTCGTTCTTGCCTCGGGTTGGCAGTGACCTCAGCAGCAGCAATGCCTGCTCAGACAGTGGAATCGATTGGGCTTTTCCGGACTTGGTACGCGGGATATTCCATTGCGCTGCATGCTCGTCGATCTCGCTCCAGCGGGCATCAAGCACGTTGCGCCGACGAGCGCCGGTCAACAGCAGGAAGGCCACGATCGGCCACAGTGTCGGGCACTTTTTCTGTGCCTTGCACGCGTCAAGGAGCTGTATCACCTGCTCATCAGAGAGGAACGTTTGCCGCACACTGTTCTCTTTCAACAGCGGGATTTCCTCTGCCGGATTCCTCGTCACACCCGGCAAGTGCCAGATCTTGATACTGAGGTTGTACAAGTGCTTGGTCAGTACGACAGGCCGGTTAGCGGTCGCTGGTACACAGCCCCTTTGCAGTACGCGCATCTGGCAGTCGGCCAGCTCGCTTGGTGTGATCGCATGCAGCTTCTTCTTGCCGATATAGGGCAGCACATGCATGCGGAAGATGGTTGCATCATTGCGGCACGAGGTCTTCTGCGCCTTGTAGGGCAGGTAGTAATCGTTGACCACTTCTTCGAGCGTCGGGCATTCCTTCAACTGCTTCTTCTGATTGCCCGGATCTTCACCGATCGCTACCTGTGCCAGCAGCTTCTTTGCCTTGGCGCGTGCATCGATCACCGACAGCACCGCGCCGTCACCGATCAACAGGCTCCTGCGCGTATTGGTGTCAGGTTGCGTATAGCGAATGTAAAACGATGCCGACCCGCTCTCACGCACCTGCAGGTAGAAGTTGGTCACATGGGTGTCCCAGATTTCCGAGCGCTTTCCCGCACGGCGAACCCGCTCCAGCAGTGCCTGGGTCAGCAACGCTTTCATCGTCCGACAGCAGCTAAAGGAACGGCGGCATGCAAGTACGACGGCGCGTTATTCGCAGACCGGTATGCGCGTGTTTTTGCATCAGCGTTCTTGGGCTCAGCGGCATCCCTTGATGGCTCTGGCATGGCGGCTGTTTGCACGGTGCGCGAAGGGGCCGCGCTGCTACCGTGATGGGGCCGCGATGACCCCGCGAACCCCTGCTGTACCCCCCGCGAGGTTGCGGTCGTAGTTGCAGGTTTTTCCAAACTGTCCATGTCGATCAGGCCGGGTACGAACGGCGCACCATTGCTGCCCTGCCCGTCATACAGCAATTCGTACTCGAACGACTGGCCGCGTGCGCCCCGGTGGACCAGGATGTATTCCATTGCAATCAGGCGCTCCACATGGATTCGGCATTGGGTGTCCGACAGGCTGGCGGCGCGGCGCACGTCGCTGCGCGTGAAGCGTACTTGCTGTCTGGGGATGCAACTGGTTTGTGCCTCGTACTCGACCATGCCGTGCAATGCATCGAGCACGCGGCGTGTCTGCGGCGGCAACTCATCGAGGCTTCGGCCCAGCACTTCATTGGCTAAACGGTTCGCCGTTGCAATATCTTCCAGCGTTACTTCTATATAGGCAATTTGCTGACTGCCGGCGGACACGGTTTTTACCGTTCTTTGATACTGGTGGAGCAAGGCAATCGTGTCGATCAGCGTCAAATACTTTTCATGATCGCGTCGTGTGCGGGTGCGGTCGTCCAGGAAGGTCAGGCGATCGGCATACGGATTGACCACCGCCAACGGTTTCAACAGGCGCTGCGCATTGCGATGCAGGGTCAGGATGCGCTGCTTGTTTTCTTTCCGGACCAGTCCCTGCAGCGTTCTCTTTTCCCGCTGCAGGCGATGGATGGCGCGGGTCTGCTCCCGGCCTTCATTGACGGTCAGAATCAGGCAGCGGTTCATCAACTCTTCATCAATGTCGATCGCCGTCGTCGTCAGGAACATCATCACCGGGCCTTCGACACGGTATTCCTTGGTGACCAGATGACCGGCTTGCGGATCGCTGCCGGTCGAAGCAATCGTCAGCTCTCCTTCCGACTGCAGCAGTTTCAATGCATAGCTGGCGCGGCTTGCGCCCTCTTCTTCCACGATCGCAAGGATCTTGTGTTTCAGGTTGGTTTCGCCCATGTAGAACAGGCTCTGCCCGGTCATCGCACTGTATTTGACCCGTTCTTCGTCAGGCATCATTGCCAGCACCGCATCCATCAACGAACTCTTGCCGGCAGCACTGGACGACTGCACGACCACGGCCAGCGGCGCATCGAGGCGGCGGCTGGTCGCGGCAAGGTAACCAACCAGTTTGTTGGTCGTCTCTCCGACGATCCCGCACGCGTCGAAGTCATCGGTGATCCGTTGCAACAGGTCAGGTGCCATCAGCAGGGACATGGCCGCTTCGCGCTCGGCGGCGTCCATCGGTGCTGCTTCCGGCTCGGTGCTCTCTGGTGCTGCCTGGCTTGTTTTCTGGGATTCGAGCTGGTTCAGCACGCGGCCCAAGTCGGCCTTGATCGTGCCTTCCGGCTCGCCCAATTCACTGGCAGCTAAAGCGATGAATCCCTGCCGTGCACGCGCGTTGTACAGGTCCAGTGTGTCAACGTGGAACGCTTCATTGGCCGACACGCGCACATTCACTTTCAGCACGTCATCGCTCTGGTTACGCTCCATACCGCGGATGCGGTATTGCCGCTGTCCGAAGGACAGCAGCACTTCATTGCTGTGCACCTGCACGGTCGGAGCTGGAGCCGGCAGTGCCGGCGCAGGCGGTGCAGTGACCATTGCAGGCAATGCCATGCGTACCGGTGCTTCGCCCTGCCCCATCCATCCGGCATTGCGCACCAGCAGGTCCAGCGAGTGGGAAGCTGGTGTCACTTTCAATGCATATTCGTTGGCGTCCATCCCATGCGGGAACTGGATGCGGTAGCAGCCGATGCCCAGCGCCTGCAGGCGTTCGGCCAGTTTACCGGCAGCACGGTTGCCAGCCTCGTCATTGTCATAGGCAATCAGCACGCGCTCGGTGCCGCAGGCCTCGAACATGGCAACATGGTCATCGGTAAATCCCTCGATACCATACGCTGCAGTGACGTTGCGGAACCCGGCACACCAGAAGGTCATTGCATCAATCAGCGCTTCGCACAGGATGACTTCCTTGGAAGCGTGCAGTGCATCGGCATTCCAGACCCCGCGATGCGGTCCCGGCAAATACAGGTGCAGCGGCGTTCCCTTGCGCAGATCGCTGCGGATCTTGCGACCGTAAAGCTCGGTGACGTTGCCTGTCTCCCCGAAGATCGGCACGATGACGCTGCCGTTGAAGTGTTCATGTCCGGTTTCCCGGTACAGGCCCAGGTTTTCCAGACGGCTGCGGATCTCGGCGCCGGCACGTCGCGTCCTCTCTGGCAACTGCACGCCAAGCGTGCGGTTGGCATAGCCGAGCTGGAAGCGGTCGATCAGTTCTGGATGGTCGAGGCCGCGTGTTTTCAGGTACGCCTGTGCTTCCGGACTGGCTTTCAATGTCTCGTGATAGTAGGCGACCGTCTGGCGCAACAGATCCTGGTCGTCGGCATCGAGTGCAACTGGGGTTGCCTGCTCGCGGCCCTTCTTTAGCGGTTCAACAGCTTGAGCGGCTAAAGAAGGGTCGGCTTCCAGCAATTCGATCGCCCGACGGAAGGTCACGTCCTGGTGTTTCATCACCCAGTCGATCGGCCCTCCTCCGCACTGGCAACCGAAGCAATGCCACAGGTTCTTGGTGGTCGTCACGACCAGACTCGGTTCGCCGTCATCGTGGAATGGGCAGGCGCCGATCAGGTCCTTGCCGGATTTCCTCAGTTCAATGCCAGCCGATTCCACCAGACGCTGGACCGGGATTTCATTTTTTAGCCGCTCAAGGGTTGCATCCGGAATGCGGGGCATAAATCCGACTTTCGTAAAAAACCTGTCAAGGGGGTTTGGATAAAAATAACTCGGACTGAGTATACTACTAGTAGTAGTATACTCAACTGGAATTTTAAAAACAGGGGTTATCGTTATGGCTGTTTACATGGAAGACATTTCAGCAGCCGACATGACTAGCACGGAAGACCGCGAATTCTTTATTTCCTTGGGAGAGCGCATAACAGCGTTGCGCAAGGCTCGCAATCTGACGCAGGCTCAACTTGCCGAAGCACTGGGAGTATCACAGCAATCAGTTCAAGCTTATGAGGTAGGTCGTCGAAGAATGCCGGTTTCTTCACTACCAGCAGTAGCACGGGTTTTGGATGTATCTCTGGAAGAGCTATTCGGAGAGAAGATCCAAACTAGAGGGAAACGTGGGCCAGCATCCCGATTGGAACAGCAGTTTGAAGCGGTTAGTCAGCTTCCAAAGACGCAGCAACGGTTCGTGACGCAAATGCTTGATACCGTGCTGGCGCAGTCGGCGCAATAGCCCTCTCTTAGCAGCTAATACAGACCGTCCTTGAAACTCCACGCAGCTGGGGTTTGGGGGCGGTTTTTCTTTTAAAAATAGAAGCTATTCCAGAAGTGGAATGCCATGCCATGCCGTGGCGAAGAATGGCGTGGACTACCAACGCCCTTAATAAATCATCAAAGACGTCTAGTCTGCTTTAAATGGAAGCACCAAATAAAAACGCCCCATTACTGGGGCGTTTTTTCTAACTCAACTACTAATTATGCTTTGCAGGAACCCGGCATCCATTTCGCTGGTGTACCTACGCAGGTCCATGTCGAGATCGTGTTCGTGGTTGCATCAATAGTCGGGGTCATCACGACTTGAACCGCAGTACCAGCTACAGTGCCGTCAACGGTAATAATACCGTCGGTAGCGCCGACCGCCATGGCTGTAGCATATTGTGTGGCAACGAAGCCGGTACCACAGCTGTCAAGGCCAGTTGCGCCTTTTGTCTGTACAGTTTCGGTAACGCAGGTACGGGCGCTGCTTGCAGCCAACATCAGTTCAGATGCCTTAGCGCGTGCGGTGTAGTCTTGGTAAGCTGGCAGTGCGACTGCAGCCAGGATACCGATGATCGCTACAACGATCATCAATTCGATCAGGGTAAAACCCTTTTGTGCTTGTTGTTTGAACTGTTTGAATTGTGGTGTTTTCATGAGTATGCTCCCTAGGGTTTATTCAACGTGACGGTTTGCACCGCGCTGATTCCTATATAGCAGCCTGTGTGCCAGCAAGAATTCACGCTAAACATCATGCTTTTCCGGAAATGCCGGTCTGCAAACTCGGCCATTTCTATAATTGCCTGTTTAAAACCCCTGCCATTTTGACTGGCACGATAAATAGCCCTGCCAATCCTGCAGAAGAGATTCCATGAAATCGATCAGCCTTGCCTCCGTCACTACGCTCACTGACCAAAGCGAACGCACTTTGCGTCGCCGACTTGCCGATGGTTCGCTGCCCCGGGCAGTAGATGAAGGTGGCTCCAACCGGACCATGATCCCCTTTGACGCCATCAAGCCGCAAATTTGCATTCCGGTTGAAGAAGGCGATTTCGAGCTCATCGAACAGGCAGATGGCGGAGACGCCAAGGCACAGAACGATCTGGCCCTGCTCTTTCTCTCCAATGGCAAACCGGAGAGTGCCATTTACTGGCTAGAGTTGTCTGCCAAACAAGACTATGCGGATGCGATGCATTGGCTGGGACGCTGCTATATAGATGGGAACGGCGTGACCAGGAACGAGGACCTGGGCATCATGTGGCTGGCCAAGGCTTCCGCCCATGGCCATGTGATCTCGCAAAGCCAGCTCAAAGCCATGAAGGACAGCTTCACCGGTACCTACAGAGCAAACAGCTAATACAGACCGTCCTTGAAACTCCACGCAGCTGGGTTTGGGGGCGGTTTTTCTTTTTTAAAATAAGAACCCTAGACAGACCACCTGCAAGGAGCCTTGCTGTGACCAATCCTAAGAACCCAGTAAATCCCGCGCCATTTGTCCTGTGGGCCAATCATGGCATCACTCCCCCTGCCGGCTACGACAGCTTCCTGGCCTATGCCGTAGCGACCATGGACACCAGATCACTGGAACTCGATGGGATGTTTTCCGGTATGGAGAATGCGCCGTCGCGGGAGGATTTCACTCAAGCTGTGGCGGCCGAACTTGCCGCTTTGCGCCAGAAGGCCGGCGCTGTATAGCCGTGGCTTTGTGGTGTGGGATGCTATGCCGTGGTCCCAATATCCCACCCAACAATAAAAAAGGCCGCATAGCGGCCTTTAATCTAGCAGTTCAAGGTTCAGGCCAGCATGTCCAGCCCATGCTTTTCAACGATGTTAAGCAGCTTCGCAGCTGGCCCGCTCGGCGCTTTGCCGCCCGCCTCCCATTTCTGCACCGTCGATACACTGGTATTCATGTAAGCGGCAAACACTGCCTGGCTGACATGGACCTTCCGGCGGATGCGTTTGACATCCTTGCCGGCATATACCGGCACTTTGGTCAGGCACGCTTCATCAAACTCGCGCATGGTTTTCTGGTCGATCACGCCGGCACGGTGCAAGCCCGTCGCGGCACTATGGATGGCCTCGAACGCATCACTTTTGGGTTTGGTTTTGAAGTTATTTGCAGTCATGGCAGATCTCCACTAATTCTTTCAAGGTAACAGCCGCAGCGATGCCGGCCTCCGTTGCCTTTGCATAGTCCTTGGCCAGCTTCTTGAAGCCGGCCAGCTCATCGTCGTCAATGTTTTCCCGGTCCGCCTTGGCAAACAGGTACGCGTAAATCCAGTACTTGCCACCCTTCGCCACAATGATCGAGCGGTGCATGTTGTCATTGAGCCGCTTCTTCCAGACACCACCACCCAAGTCATCAGCCTTGCCCTCCATCACCGCCTTGATCGCCGCACAGAGCTCGGCATCGGTGATGAGTTGAGTTTTGGCGGCCTTGGCAAACCACTTCGTCTTGAACACCCGCGCTTTCGAGGCAGGGACTTTGGTCGCCGCCTTTTTGGCAGCGGCAGTGCGTTTGGCAGCAGGAATCTTGAGGGCTTTTGGCATGCCAAACTGTAGCACTCAGTGCTATAGAACACAATCAGGGACAAGGGTTCCGTGCGCGCATTGTCTATCGCGGATGGGGGCGGAATGCTAGTACGGAGGCGGAATGCCATGACGGGAGCGAGTGGCGATCGCGGATGTTTTGGGTCAGAACCGCAGCAGATGGCGTGGTGCAGACCCGACTCATTACTTCAAATTTCCGCAATAACCCTCGCCTCCTCTGCTATTTTCCAATCAATTATTTCTTTTTTTGGCGCAATTGAGTGCCTTGATTGGTCATCGTCTATCGCGGATGGTCAATGAAATGCCATGCCGTGATCCGACCGGAGATCGAGGACAGTTTACCGGCTATCGAGGATGCTGCCCTACTTTCCGTACTAGCATTCCGCCCCTCCGTAACCACATTCCGCTCCCGTCATCACATTCCGGCACTTAGGTGTTTGGTTTCTCCGGCGCATCTGCAGCACTGTCCGAATCATCAGCACCATATTCAGCACCCACGGGTGCCATATCTGACCAGGCTTGATCTTCAGCGCTCGGCGGATGTGAGGGGTCACATTTCGTCAGCAGCTCGTCTAGCTTGTAGCGTTTATGGTTTGGCATCGTAGTTCCATTGTTATTACTTTGTTTTAACTTACTTCACCCTGCTGCTTAGACAGGTTTTCCTCTGCCACGCAGGTAAGCATTCAGCAGGCTAGACGCTTTTCTTACCTCCGAAGCCGCATCTTTGGGAGCTGGCGCAACCTTGGGTTCTGCAACCTGCTCCGGTTCGACTTCCACGCTTTTGCCTTCCTTGATGCTTTCGATTGGAGCGGCATCAGACTTTTCTCCACCATTCAAGAAGGCGTCTATCGCTGCATAGTCAAGGTCCTGAGCCATGACCATGCGTACATCAGCGCCGGCTGACATATGGAGCATCTTGTACACACCAGCCAGCAACTTCAACTCAACATCATCAGCTTTCATGTTCAGGACCTGCTGAAGCAGCTTTTGCTGCTGCTCCAAGGCGCCCAGCACCATGTCTATTTCCCGCTGCATGCGCCCAAGCCTTGAATCAATGTCATAGCCACCGTTCAGGCAGGCCTTGCGTAAATAGTCGCTCAGGTCCTTTGCCCCTGATTTCTGCATGCGCCAAAGGATCGCCGCCTTGTCATCGATATCCACCTTGAACGACAGATTCACCTTCTTCATGCGGTATACCTTTTCTTTGGTAAATATTGTTCTAAATTATGTACTTAGAAGTATCAGTCTTACCAGAGGTAAATTGTTATACAGGCAAACCTAGGCGCCATGCGGGTTTGCGGCCACCTTTTAAGGTGCGTATGGTGTGTAGGGCTAGGACGCAGGGAAATCGGCAAGAATGGCATTCAGATCGACTGCCTGGGAGGACCAGCTAACGTTTCTGAAGAGCGTATCCAATACTGGGTTTGAAGGGGTGTGGGTCTTCGCTACCTATTGATTCAATGAACTATTTCACAGAATTGCAGAGATTTTCACAGGTTTGCAGAGTTGCTCAGACATTTGCAATGTTTTGCAGGGTTTTGCAGTAGCCGATTTCTCAGACTTTCTCACTACTTCTCACGGATTCTCACACCTTCTCAGACATTCTCAGTGTTTCTCACACTTTCTCAGGCCTGGTTTCGCACAGTTTCGCGGACATTCGCAGAGTTTCGCAGACCTGCACACCCAGTTTCGCGGACTTTCGCACACATTCGCAGTGTTTCGCACAGTTTCGCAGTCACCTTGGCAGGCAACTTTTGGCAACTAAAGGCAACTTTCGGCAACTCGCGAGGCAATAAATGGCAACTCTTGGCAACCTTTGGCAATAAAGGGCAACTTTTGGCAACTCAGAATGGAAATAAACGGAAACTATTGGAAAGAAATGGAAACTTGGCCGTCTCAGAAATGGAAACTAATGGAAAGAAGTGGAAACAATCGGAAACTAATGGAAACTCGGACCGCAAACGTATTTGCACTCGACGCTGCTCGGGAGCGGCGCAAGTACATCGCCATTGCCGAAGCCAACGAGCATTGGATTCAGACCAAAGCATGTTTTGCCCTGTCCGGGATCGAGCTGACCGATGACCATGCCGAGCGTGCTGGCCGCTTGATCGCCGACGACCTCACCCTGCCCTCAACGTAAAAAAAGCCGGAGGGCTTTCGCTCTCCGGCTGTAAATACCTTTTTGGGAAGGTTTCAGGTGCAGGTGGCGCCTGCACCCTCTGCATTGCTGCAATTTTTGTATGACTGTTTACATATAAAAGGCCAAGGTTTGTGGCCTTGGCCTTCAGACGGATGGCGATACTCCTGCCATCCATTGTATTGCTAACTCAACACCTTAGACTACTACGTAAGCGTCGAAGTCTTTAGTGAAGTCAACCAGACCAACGATCGTAACCGCTGCATCAGAAGCATCCAGATTACCAGCGTCTGCACCATCTTTGAACAGATAAGTATTGCCGCCGAACTGGAACGTTACGATTGCATCAGTACCAGCGTGGGACGCTGCAGCAGCTTCAACAAACGCCAGTTCGAGGCTTGTTGCGTTAGTTGACAGTGTGACCTTTGTTGCCAGGCCAGTTGCACCTGCAGTCGAGGTGTTCAGTGTGCCAAATACCAGCGTATCAGTAGTCGACTTGGCAGTGTTAGTTTCCTTAACTGCGTCAAAGCCGCTGACTGTGTCCATCTTGCCGTAGGTGGAGTTCACAGTGATCACGTCGTGGCCAGCGCCCAGCTTGATTGTTTCAGCAATGTTAGCGTTGCCAGCGAAAGTCAGGCCACCGGTAATGTCGCCAGCATTTGCACCGTAGGCCAATGTGCCACCCAGTGCCGAAGCGTCGATGGTAGCCAGCTTGATCGCACCAGCTGCAGCAGCGCTATCGTCCAGAGTGACGGAGCCGTTGCCAGACAGAGTCAGAGTAGTCAGCGAAGCCAGGTGAGTAGCATCGACTGTAAGCTTAGCTACCGACAGAGTATCAGCCTTGGCAGCAGCTGTGGTCAAGTCTGCCTGGTCTACACCGTTGGCGGTCACGACGCTCAGTGTCTTCACGTCACCAGTAATGGTGGCGATGTTGGTAGTTGCTTGGCTAGCTGCAGCCGCGCCTACTACGCCTGATGCAGCGACAACCTTAACGTTAGCTGTTTCGGCATTAACAACGATGGACTGAGCAGCAGGAGTTGCAGCAGCCTGTGCAGTTACATTAACTGTGCCAGCGTAGGTTGCAGGAACGGCTGGCTTATATGCCACTTCTGGATTGGCAACAGGGTCAGCACCGGCGGGCTGATAAGGAACTTCTGCCTTAGCTGCAACATAACCTGCTGCTGTTGCAGTCAAGTCGCCCAGAGCAACAACGGTTTGAGCCGCTGCGACTTCGGTCACTGTGTTAGTACCAGTAGTGAAGAAGCCGATTTCGCTGAACTGAGCCAGCTTGCTTGCATCGGCAACTGCAGCTGCACCGAAAGCCAGCTTTTCGACGTTGCTAACTGTCGCGCCAATCAATGCATAATCGCCAGCAACCAATGTACCACCACCAGACAGAACCAGTTTGTCTGTGCCAGCACCGCCATTGATACGGGTGCTAGTTGTCAGAGCGGTTGTCAGTGTAACTGTGTCGTTACCGTCATCAGCATTGATTTCAGTCTTGCCTGTGCCAGTCGTGCTGACAGTAATTTTGTCATCGCCTGCACCAGCACCGACGAGCGCATTAATTTCTGCGCCAGCAGTATTGCTGGTAGTAGTGCTGATAGTTACTGTATCGTTACCAGCACCAGTCAGCAGAGTCTTAAGCGTTGTATTGCCGCCAGCAGGAGCAAATTTGACTGCACCAGTGCTTGCGCTAGCATCAATAACGGTAATGTCTTTTGCACCAGCGATCTTGCTGGCAGTCAAATCAACATTAGTAGCGGTGTTCAGCTTCAAAGTTTGAACATCCTTACCGACCACAACAGTCAATGCCAAATCAGCAAGCTTGCCGTTTGCATCAGTATCAGTGCGAGTGCCAGATACAGTTACGCTAGTCAGCGCGCTAGTAGTAGCAGCAGCATCAGCCTGAACTGTCAGCGATGCAGCTTCGCCAACGCTGGTGAGTGCCACTGTGGCGCTAGTAGCTGCATTTGCTGCTGTTACGCTCAAAGCACCGGTTGCAATAGATTTGAAACCAGCAGTTGTAGTTTCGCCCAACTTAGTTACGTTAGCAGCAAGACCGCTTTGGTTGATTGTTGTTGCGCCGACGAATTTAGATGCGTCGAGGGTATTTGCTGTACCGGTGTTGAATGCTGCAGTGCTGTTAAAGATGTTGATTGTTTCAACATTTTTCACTGTTGCAGAAGCTGGCAGAGCCAGGTTGTTGGTACCATCGCTGTAGACATTCAATGCGTCGTTACCTGCGCCGCCATCGATAGAATCAAATGCGCTAATTGTATCGGCTGCAGTACCGTCAGCCTTGACTGTCATGGCATTGATTGTGTCGTTACCAGCAGTACCAACAACAGTGTCAGCACCAGCTGTCAGACCGAAAGTCTGGCCAGCAGCACCAGCAATAGCAGCCTTAGCTGTTTCAACAGAAGCTGCATCAGAAGTAACACCGTTCAGTGCAACCGATGCCTTGGCAACGTCATTGCCGCCGAGGTCAACAGCGTAGTACAGGCCAACGGCAACCTTGTTTGCCAGCAGAGCCTTGGAAGCCAGCGCAGCAACGGGCGATCAGGGCACCCTTGGATGCGCCTTCGTTCAGCTTGGCTGTCCAGAAAGCCAGGCCTTCTGCGTCAGCGGTACGGCCGAGGACGTTGCTGTAGAACTTGCCAACGATTTCTTCGTTGGTCAGGTAGGTCGGGTAGGTAGCGCGTGCCGGCTCAGTGTTGTACATCTCTTGAGCGACTTCAGCGATTGTCTTGCCTGCGTCCATCTGGTTGACCCAGTAGCCCAGACCGTCACGCTCAGGAGCGCGGCCGAACAGGGAAACGTACAGGTTTGCAACATCAGTACGCATTTGAGTGGTAATTGCCATTTGTAAAACTCCCAAAAAGGAAAAATTAAGAATCCCAGCGAAGCCGGCTTTTTTTGTGTTGAGCCAGTTGCTGTGCGTATAGTATTGAGGCTAGACAAGTTTCAATGTGATGGTCATCACACCTACATTTCTTTCTCTCAAAAACAACACGCTCAATCCGCAGCGTTCTCGGACTGCTCGCGATTCTACGATGAAATCGTTGCCATCGTCCAACAATCATGCATTTTTGCAATGGGTTTGCTTGTCAGGATGGCATTTTTTCGTGGTGTATATGCTGACATTGCCAGCTTTAGATGTTTATTAATTACTTGTCTGTCTATAGGGGAGTGTTGGCGTGGTGCATGCGCACTAGAAGGTATCTGTTTTTTGCATGGACGTGTTTCAGTCACCAGGAGGCTGGACGACGATGGGGTAGAGAATATCTGACGGCTATTGCTTTTTGCTTGAACCGATGCAGCGGTGCCGGGATACCACGCACTGTTACGGGCGATTGCCAGGAGGAGAATTTTCTGGCGAGGTTGGCTGGGACGCTGGTTGCCTTCTTGAGATCTGACAGTTCTGTTTTACAGCGATGGGTTTGATGCGGGGCGCAGCTCCCGGCAACATTCAAAGACCTGCGTTTCGCTGACCGGTCGCGCGCCGGTTACCATATCGGCCACATTGGCTGCCATGCCGGCCGCAATACCGGCCATACTGGAGGACATGCCGGCTGCCATGCCGCGTATCCTCCGGTGCGCCATCCCCCCAGCAAGCTCGCTAGCGGACTAGGGAAAGTGAACGCCCCGTGCGCGTAGGCAGGCGAACAGCCGTAGCAGTTCGGACAGTTCCGGTAACTTGATACATATGAATGGTCGTAAGGCAAATAGCTGATGGACACGCCCCGCAGATTGAGCGTTTCGCCCGGCTTCAGGCTAATCGTAGAGACTGTCAGTTTCGTTGAGGGCTTGTTGCTTACGACTTCCTTGCAACGCTCCATCAGCCTGCGGGCGAGTGCCTTGGCCCCGGGGGCAGACATCATCCTGCTTCTTGATGCGCGGTTTGTCACATGGACCTCCAACGTTCTTTCCGTATGGGGTTCACTTTTGCGCGTATCGGATGCAGGAATCTGATTCCAGCTGGGGTTGTTGGTCAGATTGATTTTCATGGCCTGTCTATTCCTGTTGAACTGATTGCTCCTGCTCGGCAGGCACAGTGCGAACAATGACGTTACGCATGTGTCGGGCCGGCCTTTCTATCCCCAAGCCTGCTTGCGAAAGGGCCGGATACTCGTCCTACCGAGTTCTTATGAAGCTCCTCTTGAGCATGGGTGGCACCACGTTCAAAATGGTTCCATGTGATTCGGACCGGCTGCCTCGCCCTCCGGTTTCTTAACAATGCAGGTTTACGGCTTGATACCGCCTGATCGCGGTAAGAGATGCAATATGCAAAGTGAAGTTTGGCCGGACGCAGATGTCCGACCATCGTCGTGCAATATGAAGGAGCGCTATGCCCCCGTGTCAGAACCTGTAGCGGAACCCAACACTGAGGCTTTTGCCGCTTTGCCTGAATAAGGCCAGATTGGACTTGAAGCGGTTGTCTTCGGCGAGGAAGAGGACATCCGATGCCGTGTTTAACGGTACGGTGACGGTCAGCCGCATATTGCGGCGATCGAGGCGGCGCGCGGCATTGTCTTCGAGTACCGGGCTATAACCTTCACTGTCGACCGCTTTGGCGAAGGTGGTGCTGAATTCTGCACGGGCACCCCAGGCGATCGGCATGGCGACCTGGGCAATCAGTTCATTGTGGCGGGTGACGCCCCCGGCACGGTCGCCGGTCGGGTGGTCATGGCCGGTGCGTCCAAGGACGATGGTCTGGACCGGGATGTCGGCCAGTTTCCAGTCGCAGGCAACCCCTGCCTGTCCCCACAGAATGTTGGCGTCGAAGTTTGTGAGTTCGGTATAGCGTCGCCATTCGTTCTCGGCGCTGAAGCCGATACGGCAGCTTTCTACCGGGTGTTCTATCTGTGCGACGGCGCGCACGTTGCGCAGCAACGGCGAACCGCCCAGCCACAGGTGCTCGAAGTGCATCAGCACACTGGCATCGCCAAGACGTGTGGGCCGATACAGGCCGGCGCTGAGATTGGCGCTGACGGTCGAGAAGCTGCTTTCATGCACGTAATCGCGCGTGCGCAATCCCATCGATACATCGAGCAGGTTGTCACCCAAGGGCTCGCGATAGCGTGCGCCTACGCCAGCCTGTACATAGCGGTCGCTGCGGGCCTCGAAGGTGGGGTCAAGCGGCAGGACCTGGCGTAGCAGCTCCTGACGTTCGCCACGGATGGTGACCGGGATTTCGGTATTTTGCAGGCCGCTATTGGCGTTGGTGTCGACGCCGACCATGGCATCCATGCTGAACTGCCACAGCGACACATTGGAGCGTGCCGCCATGCGCGCACGGTAGCGGGCGATGACCATGTTGACGACCGGCGGCGGGCTGAACTGGCTTTCGACGTAATCAAAATAGCCGTTGGCGCTGGTCAGGCTGCCGGCTTCCGCGGACGATATCGCCAGGTCCAGCCAGGCACCGGCATTCTCCGGCTGCATCAGTACCACACGCTCGAAGGCGGTGACCGCAGTTGCGTAATCGGCGAGCTTGAGCGAAATGATGCCAACCAGGTTGAAGTAGTTGGGATCGTCACCATGCGCGCGTTCCATACCCTGCAATGCTTTGAGCGCGGCAGCCAGGTTGCCGTTTTCTATATGGCTGCGGACTTCGGGAAACGCGGCCAGATCATCCGGCGTGATGCCATGCACGGATGTGGAGGCCGGCATGGCAGGCTTCTGTGTCTCGCCCGGCGCAGAGGGCTGCACCTGGGGCTGTGCGTGCGCGTCCAGCGGCACGGCGGCAAGTAGCGGCAGTGCGGCGAACACTGTCGCCATCGCCGTTACCCATGCGGGTACGCGGGCCGCCGTCAATGCGGTTGCGCATGCCTTCTGCCAGCGGTCTCCCGAAAAGTGTCGTTTCATGAATTGGTACAGTAAATCGTCACCGGCTGGATGCGTCCACGGATCTGGACTGTACCCAAAACGCGCACATCCTGCAGGCCGAGCGCACTGGCGCAGGTTTGACCGATCAGGATCTGCTCCTTGTACATGCTGGTCAGTCCTTCGAGGCGACTGGCCAGGATGACCGGCTCGCCCAGCGCGGTAAAGGTGCGGCGATGCGCGGAACCAAAATTGCCGACCAGCGCCGAACCGGTTTCCAGGCCGATGCCGACCTTGATCGGCAACAGGCCGAGCTCTTCGCAAAACGGTGTCAGTGCGTCCATGCGCTTCTGGATATCGACTGCGGCGGCGAGTGCGCGGCTGGCATGCAGCGGATCGTCGTCGGGTGCGTTCCAGAATGCCATGATGGCGTCGCCGATAAATTTGTCGATGGTGCCGTGATGATTGACGACGGCTTCGGCCATCTCGGTAAAGACTCGCTGCATCAGGCGGGCGACGATTTCCGGCGAGGTGCTTTCGCTCAGGCCCGCAAAGCCGTGGATGTCGGCAAACAGCACGGTGATTTCACGTCGTGACGCATCGACGGTGGTATGGACCTGGCCGTAGGCGCTGAGGCGGTCGGCCACCGAGCGCGGCAGATAGGCGGACAGCAAGGCAAATACGCCGGCCCGGTCGCGTCCGGTGCGATAGAGCTCGGTCGACAGGATGAGCAGCACCGCAAGCGGCGGAAAGACCAGGAGCGGCGACAAGGGAAGCAGGATGCCGGCATAGTGCAGCGCGGCCAGCGCGATCAGTGCGGAGCCGACCCATGTGCCAAACAGCCAGGTCGGAAAGACGGCTGCGCGCTGCAGCGGCTTGTCGTAATGTCGTACCAGCCAGCCAAGCAGCAGCGCAAATGGCAGCAGCAACAGTCCCGCGATCAGTGTGCCCGACTTCGGTAGCACCGGAAAATCATTGTCGAGCAAGGCGGACAGGATTTCGACGTGCGGTTCGAGACCGGCCGCGACCGGACCCAGCGGCGTGGCAATCACGTCCGACAAGCCGAGTGCGGTGCCGCCGAGCAGCACGATGACGCCCTTGAGCACCGCGGGGTCGGGTTTGCGGTTGAGGACATCGACAGCGGAGACGGATGTCCAGTCCTGGCGCGAATGCCGGTAGGGTACGACGAGCGAACCATCCTCATTCAGCGGCAAGGTGACCATCGCCGCGCCGTCATCGGTTTCAAGGGACAGTTCCCATGGTGCGGACAACCATCCCCGGCCGCGATGCAGGTTGAGTTGCGGCTTGTCGACCATGCTTGCATACGCGGCGAGCGCTAGGCTGGGCCGACAGTCGCTGCCTACGCCGCAGACCAGGGGCGGCAGGCGGCGTACGGCGCCGTCGCTGTCGAAGATCGGCGTGATATGACCGACGCGCGTAGGCATCAGGCTGGCATGGTTGGTGACTACGGGGACGCCGGGGACTTGGGGCGCGCCCTCTTCCATCCTGACCGGCATGGCGGGCGGCAGCACAAACTTGAGGGCGGCGAGGTTGCGCTGCTCAAGGTCGAAGACGACCGCGCCGGTGACTTCGGGGCGCTGCAGCTGATCGGCCAGGACGCGGTCATTGGGACGCTTTTCCGGAAAGACCATGTCGACGGCGATGCCGGCGACCTGGTAATCGTCGATCAGGGTTTGCATGAGGCGGGCAAGGGTCTCGCGCGGCCACGGCCATGCGCCCTGCTCCGCCAGGCTATGCTCGTCGACGTCGACGATGACGATGCGGGACTCGACATGCGGCCGGACCGAAAAGCGTACGCGCCAGTCGTTCAGGGCATGATCAACAGGAGTGAACAGTCCGGGAAGTGCGGAGGGTGCGATCAGGGCTGCGCACAGCGCAACCCCGAGCAAACAGAAACGAAGCATCTACCGATGTCTGAGGTATAAGGTCCGAGCGGCGGGTATCCAGTATCAGCGGGTCCAGCGCGTTACGCCAAGGACACTCTGACTACCGGACAGGCCACGCTCAAAGACATAGGCAGCCTGATCTCCGCCACTCGACAGCAGGCCATTGAGCTTGGTGTTGGGTGTATTTGTTCCACCCAGAAGCAAGCCCTGGTGCGTCACCGTCCCTGACGACTGGACAAGGACAGGCGCACTGTCGGCGCTGTTGATTGTCAGCGACGTATCAAAACGGCGGTTGCCAAAGTCGATCGTCAGGCTAGGCGAGGTAATCTGCGCTGCAGTGAGCTTACGATCCGTCATCATGTAGGCCTCGGAATCGGCAAGCTGGAATTTTCCAACGCCGCTGTTAGGAACCACAACCGTTCCCGACTCGCGGAACAAGCTGAAGACCGAATTGCCGAAGACTGATTCACGACCCGGCAGGTTTGCTGCGTCAAAGCCTGCACTTTCTTTTCCGGGCTCAACGAACGGCTTCCACCTGCCCCACCAGAACTTTGCTGGCGCAATTGCAACAGGTGGTGGCGGTTCCACGGCTGGCGTGGTCGGGTTGTTGTTGTTATTGTTGTTATTGGTGTTAGGCGATGCTGCCGGTATTGCGGCATCCGCATCGACGCGATTCTTGATGGTGTCCGCAGCGACTTCGCGGATTGCTTCACGCGAATCCATGTTTGCGCCGGCCTTGGTTTGCTTGTCGGCTGTTGCGCGTGGCTCTTCCGGACGCGGCGGGGCGATGACATTGGGCGACTCAAGCGCCTTCTCAGCCGGGACCAGCAACGGCGCTTCATTACGATTGCGCAGCTCAAGATAGGCGTCGCGCATGGCGGCTGTCAGCACGCGGCTCGATGCGGATTTGCAGGGGCCGAGCGCGCTGGCCAGACAATCGGCTGCCAGTGGCGACATCACCACAGCACCGCTCTGCACAGTGACGCGGGTGATATCGGCGGTTGCCTGCACCACGAAGTCGGTGCCACGGATGCCGATGGCTGCCAGTGGTGTGTTGAGGCGGTAGTTTTGTTTGGAGGCTTCGCCGGCGCGGCCGGTAATGCTGCGGGCGACGCCCTTTTCCAGCACGAACTTGATGCGGTTGTTTTCCGCGTTGGCGGAATCGTAGTGATAGTCCTCGATGCGCAGGCGCGATTGCGGGCGAATGCTGACAAAAGCACCATCAACCATGCGCAGGTGGATATGGCCGGTCGCGCCGGTTTCCAGGATCTGTCCGGCGTTGATGTTTTTGCCACGGGCTACCGCATGGGGTTTGCCGTCTTCACCGATGACATTGGCATCACCGATCACGAACGAGACTGAACCGGCCATATCGGCCGCAAACGCGCACGCCGAGCTTACCGTCATACAGACCAGTGTCGCCCATTTCTTCCAGCCAGTCGAAACTACCGGTTGCATTATCTCTCTCGCTTTGCAGAGTGGATTTATCCCTACTTTGGGAAAAAGTATAGCAGCTAAGCTTGCCGGAGGGCTATGTTTCTGGTTTCCGGCGCACATTTTAAAAGGCGCAACAGGCCTTAACGTCGCGGAATGCGCAGAATTTTATTGTTTTGCCAAGTTTTTAATGGCGCGTCTTTATCTACTGTTGGTTTCTGTAAACGCGGCTGGACAGCTTGGGGGTCAGCATTGTTTATATTCTTGCCAGCATGCGTCACAGCGTTTCAATCTAAAGTATTTAGTCTGGCAGATTGTTCCCCAAATATTCCAAAAAAATTCCTACGCGAAATGCATGGTCTTGAGCAATAATTAGCCCTGACCAAGCGATTAACTAATTGAAGTTATTGCATATTTACGCTTTTTGGCCAACGAGCTGTTTAACTGACAGCATTCCAAGCCCGAAAGCTGTTAATTATTGAAGCTACATGCCAATCGCATTAGAAACCGCTGCCAACATTCCGCTATTCAAGGGCCTCGACCAGGACACGCTAGTCACGGTTGCAAAGCTCATGTCCAGCCGCAGCTATCTGAGCCATGACATCGTCCTGCGCAAGGGCGACGCCGCAGATCATTTGTGCTTTCTGCTTGCCGGACAGCTGCAAGTGGTGGACGTGACCGAAGACGGACGTGAAATCGGGATTCACTTCATTTCTCCGGGGGCCTATTTTGGCGAGCTGTCGGTGATCGATGGTGAGCCGCGCTCCGCATCCATCGTTTCGGTCAAACCTTCCGAAGTCGCATTTCTGCCGACCGCCCAGGCAAAGGCGCTGATATTCAACCGACCGTTGATCGCAGAACGCTTCCTGACACATTTCGCCCAGATCGTACGGTCGGCGTCGCGTCAGCGCACCCTGCTGAGTATTCCGAACGCTTTCCAGCGCGTGTTTGCGCAGCTGCAGCAGTTTGTGCGGGATACCAATGAAGGCCAGGTCATCGAGGGCCTGCCGAAGCAGCATGAGATTGCGATCATGGTGAACACCAGCCGCGAAACCGTCTCGCGCGCGTTGCATACCTTGATGAAGTTGAACATCGTCGAGAAGAAAGGCACGATATTTATCGTGAACCGGCCGGATCAGCTCAAGACTGCAGCGGTAGCCGGGCTGGATGACATGCCGGCGGCAACCGCAGCGGCGGTGGCGGCGACTGCCCGCAAGCCGGAAAAAACCGAAAACGCAGCCTGATCAGGCGAGCAACTCAGTCATTCAGCGCCGGGCGAACCCCGGCGCAAACACGCGATACCCATCCAGCGTTCCCGCATAATCCGTGCTGTCGCCATGCGATAGCGCGACCTGCCACAAGTCGTCATTTTCGAACACATACAGCGTCGCCGGATCCAGCTTGTCCGCGCGCACCGCTGCTTCCACCTGGCGGCGGGCTTGTGTCTGCTTCGCTTCGCTGATCCGGGCAAAATAACCGATATTGATCGTCATGCCATTGTTTCCCGCATAGAAGGCGAGCGGCACATAGCCCTTGGGCGCGTTGGAAGGCAGGACAAACACGACATGCCGGTAACGCGTCGCAAACTGCTTCCATAACGGCGACTGCAGTTCGACCATCTGGGCCGGCGGCCGGCTGAACTTGTGCCTGAAGAAGCGGAATGCTTCGGTCGAATCGGCGAGTTGCAGGCATAGCAGACCGGTGCACAGCAGTACCGCGCCGCGCCGCGACAAACGGGTAAAGACGATCACCAGCACGGCGAGATACCAGACGTAGACCGCCGGCCAGACCATCCTGCCGGTTGCGCGGAAGGTCGCTGCGATGCTTTCCAGCACTGGCGGCAGCGGATAGGCGAACCATTCGCGATTACCGAGCGCGACCTGGTTCGATGCGGCATAAACGACCAGCGCGATGCTGACGAGGAGCAGCGGAAGGACGGTACGCAATGCCGTGTTTCCCCGTGGTCTGCGCAGATACAGGAACAGCGCGACCGGTGTCATCAACAGCATGCCGAGACCAGGGAAAGCAAAACCTTCGTAATCACCTTCGGTCTGCGGCAGGTCGGGCAGCAGGTGCGACCAGATTTCTTCCGGGTCGAACACCGAGAGCAGGTTCATCCGGTAGAGGATCGGTGCGCTGCCTTTCAGTCCCTCCCCCGCCACCATGAAGTAACCGGCCGCCCACATGACCAGCAGCACAACGACAAAAGTGCTGGCCATGGAGAACGCGGCACGCATCAGCCCCAGTTCTTTTTTCAGCATGCGCTGCAGGATATCGGCAGCCCAGATCGCGCCGGCAAGCACCAGCAGGTAGGCATGCACCAGCGAGGCGGCCGCCAGCAACAGCATCCAGCGTCCATACCGTTGCCGTGGCGAGAAGTACAGGCAGAGCCCGGCCACCAGTATCCACTGGCCGCACATCGCATAGTGGCCGTAGAGCCGCCAGAGAAAAATCGGGGCACAGGCAAAGAATGCGCATCCCAGCGCGCGCAGCCAGCGGTCATTGGTGAATCGCGCCAGCAGCAGGCTGGCAAATACCGCTTGCAGCACGAAGCACAGCAGGATCCACAGGCCGAGGTACTGGAAGGTCACCGGCAGCATCGCGGAAAATGGTTTGAACAGCAGCGCGAGCAAGGGAATCGAATCCGAAAACACGACCGAACTGCCGATGTCGGTACCGTAAGCGGGATTGGCGCCCAGCGGCCATTGCAGCAAGGGCGTGTTGCGGAAGAAATGCCAGCCGAGGAAGAAGGTCGACGGATCCTGCTGCCATAGCCAGTCGATGTAGCGCGGTCTCAGCAACCTGCCGCCCGTCGTCAGCAGGAAGGCGGCGATCCCGACCAGGAGGGCAATCGTCAGGTCAAGGAAGTCGGTGCGCCGCTTTTGTTGTCCATGCTGTCCATATTCGCCCTGCCGTCCGTGCCACACAGGCATGTCATCGAAGGCGACTCCGGGGCGGAATGTTTTCATCGGTAGGTCCACAGGCTATGCAACAAAAATGTCATCGGCGGCACCACCATCACCACCCCTGCAATGCCGATCCAGTACGACCAGCCATAGGCGTCGGCTACGCCGGATACGCCCATCGCCAGCACGCAGCCAATGACTGAGACGACGCAGAATCGCAGGAAGCTGCGTGACTGAAAACTGCTGGAAAAGCTCCAGCGCGTGTTGATCACATACGACACAACCGTTGCCGTGACAAAGGCAAATCCATTGGCAAACATCGGATTGGGCCAGAGAAAGCGAATCACCGAGGCGGCGACCAGCACATGCAGGCCGGTGACGAGCACACCGGACACCAAAAACCGCTGGGCCTGTTGCCAGCGGAGTGTTTGCAAGGTTCGCCGCATCTTATGCGGGACTCAGTATCGCCACCAGCGACACGCCGAATGGCAGGTTGACGCTGCGTAGTAGATGACGCTCGGAACCAAAGACCAGGCGGAATACGCTGTTGACAAGCGCTGGCGGTACCGCCGTGCCGCCCGGGTTGCCGCCCAATAGCCGTTCCTTCAGCCGCAGTGCGGCAGCGAGCGGAAACAGCAAGGTGTTGAAATAGGAAATGCGTTCAACACGGAAGCCTGCCTGCCATGCCTTGGCCTTGAGCTCGGACGCGGTGTATCTGCGTTTGTGATGCAGGACTTCATCGTGCCGGCTCCATAGCCACTGGTACGCCGGTACCGTGACGACCGCATGGCCAGCCGGTGCAAGCAAGGAACGGATCGCGGCGAGAGTCTGTTGGTCCTGGTCGATATGTTCGAGCACGTCGAACAGGCAGACCAGGTCGAATTGTTGTCCGTTGAACGGGATGTCGGCCGGGCAGCTGCCGGCGCGGATGTCGGCACGGCTACGGTGCCTGGATTGGGCAATGCCGCGCGCGACATCGTCCATTTCCATGGCGCTGACCGCGCCGAAACGCGACAGCATGTCGAGGTTGCCGCCGGTACCGCAGCCCAGTTCCAGAATCGCCGGACGCGGGGGCAGACGGAGCTGTTCCAGCAGTGAAGACAGGATGGTGCGGCGCGCGGCAAACCACCAGTGCTGCTCTTCCGTCGCGGCCATCTCCAGGTAGGCTTCAGGACTCATCCACGGCTCCGTATTCGCGACGGATCAGGTAAGTCGGACGCTGCTTGGTTTCGAGATAAATGCGGCCGATGTATTCGCCCAGCAGGCCGACGCTGATGAGCTGCAGGCTGCCGAAGAACAGGACGGCGACCAGCAGCGAGGCATAACCGGGCACATCCACGCCGTGGATCAGGGTGCGCAGGATGATGGCGATTGCATAAGTGACCGTCAGCAAAGCGCCGAGTCCGCCGATATAGGTCCAGACCCGCAGCGGCGCGGTGCTGAAGCTGGTGATGCCTTCCAGCGCAAAATTCCAGAGCTTCCAGCCGGAGAATTTTGTTTCGCCGGCGGCGCGTGGTTTGCGCACGTAGTCGACCACCACCGTCTTGTACCCGATCCATGCAAACAAGCCTTTCATGAAGCGTTGCCGCTCCGGCAGGCTCTTGAGCGCATCGACCGCCACGCGGTCCATCAGGCGGAAGTCGCCGACGTTCTGCGGAATCTTCACGCTCGACAGGCGGTTGTGGAAGCTGTAGAACATTTCCGCCGATTTTCGCTTGAGGAAGGAATCGGTACCCCGGTCGGCGCGGCGGGCCAGCACCACTTCGGCACCCTTTCGCCATTCTTCGATCAGCACGGGAATCAGCTCGGGCGGGTCCTGCAGATCGGAGTCGATCGGGATGACCGCGTCGCCGCGCGCGAAATCGATGCCGGCGGTCAGCGCCGCCTCCTTGCCGAAATTGCGAGTCAGCTCCAGTACACGGAAGCGCGGGTCGGACGTCGACAGGGCGATCAGTTGCTGCAGGGTCGAATCCTTGCTGCCGTCGTCCACGCAAACGATTTCAAATGCGGCATCGGCGATACCCTCCACCACCGCCAGGATCGCATCGCGAAAATAATCAATGCCTTCGGCTTCGTTGTAAAACGGCGCGACGATGGAAATCAGCGTCGTGTGGGTATGCCGGGTGTCGCTTGTCGTCATGGTGGAAGGTAACTGATCGCCTGGTTAATTGATTACTGAGCATTCATTGTATAAATGACAGAAGAGCGTATTGATACATTCGACCCCCACCCTAACCCTCCCCCTGCCCGGGGGAGGGAACACGGCTCCTTCCCCCGGGCAGGGGGAAGGCTGGGATGGGGGTCGAATGTGTCATGCATTTACCGAACTCTATATAGACTTAAGGTCTGGTTTGGCGGCTCATATTACCCGATTATGCAGGGCGATTTGCGGTTGGGCAGCCGCACATCATGCCGGATACGGCAGCGATCTTTTGCAAAATGTAAGTGCCCTTGTGTGTGAAAACGCTAAGCCGGAACAGGACGCCGCACCGTACGCAGCTTCCTGCGCAGGTGCAGTACCGGCTGCTCCACCAGCCTCTGGGTCAGCGTCGCCAGCAGCAAGCTGATCAGCAGGTACACGAGCAACGCTCCGGCTTCGGTCGGCTGCCCGATTCCCAGCCACTGGATCAGGAAATGGTTCAGAAACACGCCGTAGGACAGGTCGCCGAGACGGTCGTCGAGCCAGTGCTGCGGCAGGCGTCCCAGCAGATAGAGTACCGGCAGGCCAATCGCGACGCCAAACAGGGTTTCGCGGTTATAGGTCGCCGGCAGCTGTCCTGCCGCCGCCAGCAGCCACCATCCAAGCGCGGTGGCGGCAATGCCGCCGAAAACCAGCCATGCCGCACGCTTTTGCCCCCTAACATCGTACAGCGCGGAGCCCAGCAGGAAGAACACGAGCACGCCCGGCAACAGCCGGTAGCCGAAGGTATCGGTATTGAGCACTCCCCACGCCGCCATGCAGAAGACAACAAGGCCTATCGCGAATGCGGGCAGCCTCAGGCGCCACAGCAGCAAAAATGGAATCAGCAGATAGAACTGAATTTCCGCGCCAAGCGACCAGGCGGGCGGCACCAGTGTGAATCGATCACTGCCATTGAACATGAAGTAGTTCAGCGGCACCACGATCAGGTTGTTAACCAGGTCGCCCCACTCCGGCGCATGCTGCAGGAAAGCGGTATGGCGCCCGGCAATGACAAACCAGGCAAGTGTCAGCGCGGCGATGGCAAGGTATTGCGGAAACAGCCGTAGGGCGCGGTCAAGATAGAACGCCGGAACCCGTGCCACGCTCGCATAATGCGAGCGCAGCAAGCCGGTCATCACGTAGCCGGAAATCAGGTAAAAACAGACGACAGCGACCACGCCCGGGTTCAGCCCGGACACGGTCACACCGACATGGCTCAGCGCAACCAGGATGGCCAGCAACAGGCGAAAGGTGCCAAGCATCGCGGTGGTTTTTAGCCGTGTTCAGTTGGCACAGCGGCCACCGGGTCACCCTGCACTTCGTGGGTTTTCCAGGCAAGGAGGGTGAAATCCTGCGGACCATAGAACAAATGGTTGAGACGTCGCGCGAGGTCGGTGTCTTCATGGATGCGCTGGTCTTCGGCAAATGGATGCATGCGCAGGATTTCGGCATGGGCAAAGCCGCGCTGGCGTGCCAGGAATTCGATCACGGTCGGCACCAGCGGGTGCTGGTGTGTCGGGTCGTAATAGAAATTGCAGGAGCCGACAATCACGTTTTCCGGGTTGGGGGTCTCGAAGATGATCAGTCCGTCTGGACGCAAGGCATGCAAGGCGGCGTCGAACATGGCAACCATGGTTTCAAACGGCAGATGCTCGATGATATGGAAACCGGTCACGGCGGCAAGGCTGCCCTCCGGTTGCCGGCGCAGCCATTCGACGGCATCGCCGTATTCTGCCTGCAGGCCGACGCTGCGGCAGACATCCACCATGGCGCTGTTGAGATCGACGCCGATGGCGGCGATGTCGTGTTGCTTCAGCAGTTCCAGCCACTCGCCGCGGCCGCAGCCGATATCGACCACGCGGGCGTCCGCCTGGCCTGCAAATTTGCTCACGTAAGGCAGATACGCTTGCAGCCGGCCCTGGATATCGTCGCGCGTGCCGCGGAACTTGTCTTCGAAGGCGACATAGAAGCTTTCCATGTCGAAGCTGGAGGCAGTGGCCGGCGTGGATGCTGTGACCGGCGTGGGGGCTGCGGAGGAACTTGGCGCGTTGGCCTGGCCGACCGCCTGTGGGGAGGCCGGTTGTGCGATGAACTGGTGTTCGACCCTGCGCAATTCACGTATTAATGATGCAATACGGTTGTCAAGTTCAGCTGTTTTTGAATTGATTGTTGGCAATACGGCCGGCAAAATGGTGTCGGGGATTGCCGCTAGCGCTTCTTCCAGCCGTGTCAGGCGTGTACCGATATCAAGCGCTTCCAGTTGCTGCATGCGCTGATCGAGCAATTGCTGCTGCGATGCCAATTGCTGCTCCAGTGCCGCGAAGCGGTTTTCGATGCCGAGATTATCGTAGCGATCGACACGCTCCGTAAAATGGAGCAGATGGGCCTGCTGCAACTGGCGTAGTTCGTCGAGCTCGTCCCTGGTTTTTGCCTGGAGTTGATTGATGCGAAGAATGGACGACGCCCACCCAAGGACCGGGCCGATGAACGGCAGGTAACGAAGGCGCTGGCGGAGTGTCAGGGGCTGACTGGTTGACTGATCTGGTTGCTGTGGAGCCTGCATAACTTTGAACAATGGCGATGTGCCTGCAGCCTTGTTTTAAGGACAACACGCATGCATCAGGGCCTGCAAGTATAAAGGAAGTCCTTTGCCAAGCTGTTAAATTGGAGCAAGGAATTGGAGCAAAAGTGGTGTTGTATGGTGAGCATGGATAACGCGCTTGTAGCGCCTTCCCTCTTGGCAGGAGGAAGGTGCTACAAGCCGGACAGCTTACGCAGGCAGATCAAAAACAATCACTTCCGCCGCATTCCCCTGCGTCAGTTCGATCCGCGTTTCATCCACCGCTTTCGCCGCGTCGCCGGCCGACAGCGCGATGCCGTTGACGCTGATGTTCCCGCGTGCAACGTGTACATAGATGCGGCGACCGCTGGCGACTTCCAGGGCGGCGCGCTCTTCGCCGTCGAACAATCCGGCAAACACCTTCGCGTCCTGATGAATAGTTACCGAACCTTTCCCCCCGTCCGGGCTGGCGATCAGGCAGAGACGCCCGCGCTTGGCGGATTCCTCAAAACGCTTTTCTTCATAGCCCGGTTCAATGCCGAACTGGTTGGGTTCGATCCAAATCTGCAGGAAGTGGGTGCGTTTGTCCCTGGCATGGTTGAACTCGGAGTGCATGATGCCGCGCCCCGCGCTCATGCGTTGCACATCGCCCGGCCGGATCACGCTGCCGTTGCCCATGTTGTCCTTGTGGGCAAGTTCGCCGTCCAGCACATAGCTGATAATTTCCATATCGCGGTGGCCGTGGGCGCCGAAGCCTTCGCCGCCATCCACACGGTCTTCATTGATGACACGCAGCGGACCGAACCCCATATGCTTCGGATCGTAGTAATCAGCAAAGGAAAAGCTGTGATACGAGTCCAGCCATCCGTGGTTTGCGTGACCTCTTTCTTCACTTCGACGCAGCTCGATCATGTTGCCATCCTTTCCTGAAATGGGCGTCCGGAATCGGTTCGCCAGCTATCACTGATAAATGGGGGCGATGAAGATGTTTACAATACCGGACAAAGCCCTGGACCATGTGCCGCTCCGGGCTCTTGCCGCCCTTGCCGCTCCTGCCACTTTATCCGCACCATGACGTTCAGATGAATCACGCCACCTATATCGGCCGCTTCGCGCCCTCTCCCACCGGTCCGCTGCACAAGGGTTCGCTGGTGGCGGCCATGGCCAGTTTTCTGGATGCGCGCGCGCATCATGGCAAGTGGCTGGTGCGTATTGAAGACATTGATGAAGCGCGTACCGTGGCCGGCGCGGCCGACAGCATATTGCAATGCCTGCAGGCATTCGGCATGCGATGGGATGGCGACGTTGTCTGGCAAAGCCGTCGCAAACCCTTGTATGAAAGTGCGTTCATGCGACTCGGCGCACAGGCCTATCCCTGCGGCTGCACGCGCAAGGAAATCGCCGACTCGCGAGCCGGGGTCGCCGGCGATGGCGCGGCGATTTATCCGGGGATCTGTCGCGACGGACTGGCACCGGGCAAGGCAGCGCGCGCATGGCGGCTACGTGTGCCGGATGAAGAATGCATCAGCTTTGAGGACCGTTGGGTGGGACGGGTGTCCCAATGCGTGGCGACCGAGGTCGGCGACTTTGTATTGAAACGCGCGGATGGCTTCTGGGCTTATCAACTGGCCGTCGTGGTTGACGATGCGGACCAGGGCGTCACCGATGTGGTGCGGGGAGCTGACCTACTTGATTCCACCCCGCGCCAGATCCTGCTGCAGCGCATGCTCGGTCTTCCGACGCCGCGTTATCTGCATGTGCCGGTGGTGACCAATGCCGCGGGGGAAAAGCTGTCGAAACAAACCGGGGCGCTGGCGCTGGATCTTGCCAGGCCGCTGGATGAACTGAAGGAAGCGGCTGGTTTTCTTGGCTTGGCGGTCGGGGGCGTAACGTCCGTCGAGGTGTTCTGGGAGCGTGCGATAAAGGTATGGGCAGAGCAACATTGCGTTGCTTGTTAGCTTATGCACAAGTACAGGACGGCTTAACGGCCGGCAACAGCCAGCCGTTAATGTAATGCGTAGAAGCCTAGTAATGAGGCACGCCTTATTCTTCTGGTTGCGTTTGAGCACCGCTGCGTATGGCCCCTTCCCCCTTGCAGGGGGAAGGTTGGGATGGGGGTCATGAGGTCGAGCAAATGACTACGATGATTTGCCCTCACTACCCCCTCCCTAACCCTCCCCCTGCAAGGAGGAGGGAACCTTACGGTGCGCTCGTCATGCGCAATCCGAATACCGGCGTGTGCCCGACTACAAGATGAATCCGCGAAATCAGCGCTTGGACAGACCGCCAAGCAATGCCGCGACCTTGGCTTTCGGCGATTTGGCGTTTCCTTCGCCACCGTTGCCGCCATCCTGCCCGGTCGTGGGTGCGGCCGGCTCATAGGGCTTCAGGAACCAGGGATCAATCTTTTCCTTGCGGGGTGCATGGCTGCGACCATACTGGCTGCCGCCTCCACCGCTGCCCTGGCTGGCGCTGTTGCTACTACGAGACGAAGACGAGGTACGCGGACGCTCTTCCGCATCGTCGAAGCGGGGACGGCGATCGGACGAGCGCTGCGGAACAAAACCGCTCAGCTCCAGGCGGGAAATGTTGTGCTTGATGAGCTTTTCGATGTCGACCAGCAGGCGTGCATCCTTGTCGGTGAACAGGGAAATCGCATCGCCCGACGCACCGGCGCGCCCGGTGCGTCCGATACGATGCACGTAATCTTCGGCGTTATACGGCAGGTCGAAGTTGATCACGCACGGCAGCTCCGCAATGTCGAGTCCGCGGGCGGCAACGTCGGTCGCCACCAGCACTTCGATGGTGCCCTGCTTGAAGGCTTCGAGCGCCTGCATACGTTCGGCCTGGGTCTTGTCGCCGTGAATCGCGGACGCCTTGACGCCTTCTTTTTCAAGGTGACGCGACAGGCGGGAAGCGCCGATCTTGGTGTTTGAAAACACGATGACCTGCTTGAGGCCACGCTCGCGGATGATGTAGGCAACGGCGTCCTGCTTGGCTTCTTCCTCGACCTTGTACAACACCTGGGTGACGTTGTCGGCGGTCGCATTGCTGCGCGCGACTTCAATCGTCACGGGATTTTTCAGGAAACTGTTGGCGAGTTTCTTGATCTCGGGCGAGAAGGTTGCCGAAAACATCAGGCTCTGCCGCTGCTTGGGCAACAGGTTGATGATGCGCTGCAGGTCGGGCAAAAAGCCCATGTCCAGCATGCGGTCGGCTTCGTCCATCACCAGGATCTGGGTCTGCGACAGGTTCAATGTCTTTTGCTGCACGTGGTCGAGCAGGCGGCCTGGCGTGGCGATCACGATCTCGACACCGCTACGCAAGGCGGCGGTCTGCGGCGCCATGTCGACGCCGCCGAAGATGACGGTGGAGCGCAGCGGGGTGTGCCGGGAATAGGCTTTCACATTATCGGCGACCTGGTCGGCCAGTTCGCGCGTCGGCGTCAGGATCAGGGCTCGTACCGGGTGACGCGCCGGCGATGCGCTGGTGCTGGCGTGCGCGAGCAGCAACTGGATGATCGGCAATGAAAAGCCTGCGGTCTTGCCGGTGCCGGTCTGGGCGGCGCCCATGACATCATGTCCCTGCAGAACCACCGGAATGGCTTCTGCCTGGATCGGCGTCGGATGGATATAACCTTGGTCGGCAAGCGCACGCAAAATGTCGGGCGAGAGTCCGAAGTCTTCAAAGCGGACAGCAGGCGAGGCAGGCTGCGAGGGTGCTAACTGGGTGTCTGGCATAGTCGGTATGAATGGGCTGGAATGCAGCCGCTGGTTAAGCGTTGCCGGCCATGGCGGCCTGGCTTTGCCTGAATGAACAACCTTCCATTATACGCCTCGATACTGTACGCCGTTGATTTGTCAGCATTATGACGAGGGAAGGAAGATGCGCGACAGCGCACCGTGCTCTGACCGCATGATGCCGGAAAGATTGCATTTGCTGGTTATCGGGACAGAATTTTTACACATATTTCGCTGTCTTTCCTCCCCATTTTGTCTCCAGATAGATTTGTGCTTGATATGAATCCACTTATGGACTAGGCTTCATGTATCTTCCTGCCAGAGTAGTCCGATGGGTGCCTATCCGAAATCTCCGCGCATCCCTGCCGTTAAGGTGAGCCCGGAAGTCATGTCAGCCGCTGCCATCCGTGCGTTTGGCAATATCGCGCAGGCATGGCAGCTTGATACCGAAGCCCAACTTACGTTGCTTGGCGATCCGCCGCGATCGACTTATTACAAGTGGAAAAAGGATCCGCAGTCCGCACACCTCGGTCGTGACACGCTGGAACGTATTTCCTACATCCTTGGCATTTACAAAGCCCTGCAAATTCTTCTTCCCGACCCGGCTGCCGCTGACTCCTGGATTTGCAAACCAAACACCGCCCCGCTCTTCGGCGGCAAAAGCGCGCTCGATCGCATGCTTTCCGGCAATGTCTCCGATCTGTACGTGGTGCGCCAGTACCTCGATGCCATGCGTGGCGGCTGAAAATGACGGCTCCAACGTGACGTATCCGTTAAGCACCATCGAATGGCATCCAGCCTTTCGCATCATCCCGACACGTTTTCCGACGATCAACCTGTTCGACCGGGTTGCCTCTCCGGAAGATTTCGACGCGCTCTATGCACTGGAGGCGATGACCAATGACCGCCTGCGCGACGAACTCGGTGAAATCGAACTGGTCCCGAAAAGCGAGCGTCTCTATGGTCCTGGCTGCGGACCCATCATGGCGGCGTTCACGCACCTGAATCCGGCGGGCAGCCGCTTCAGCGATGGCAGCTACGGCGTGTTCTATGCAGCGCGGGAAAAGGAAACGGCGGTAGCCGAAACGATGTACCACCAGGGACGCTTTCTGGCCGCGACTTCCGAGGCGCCGATCCAGTTGCAGATGCGGGTCTACCATGTGGAAATCGCCGGCAGTCTGTATGACCTGCGCGGCATCCCGGCCAGCGATGCGATCGCTGCCCCGGATTCGTATGCGGCGTCGCAGGGCGTGGGCAAGCAGGTGCGCGCGGAAGGCGGCAACGGTATCGTCTATCGCAGCGTGCGCCACGAGCCGGGAGAATGCGTGGCGGCGTTCCGCACCACGGTACTGGCGAACTGCCGGCATGGCAGCCAGATGCTGTATCAGTGGGACGGCAAGGGCTTTTCCGGGGTGTTCGAGCAGATCATGTAGCACAATCAGATGCGCACGGCGGGGCTATCTGTACAAATTATGTGGAGGATAAGGACGGCTACTCGGTCGTTTAATGAGCAGTCAGTGTGTAAATCACAAAAGCGCGTAGTGACACATTCGACCCCCACCCTACGCCGGGCACCCCTAACCCTCCCCCTGCCCGGGGGCGGGAACGCGGCTCCTTCCCCCGGGCAGGGGGAAGGCTGGGATGGGGGTCGAATGTGTCAAGCAGTTACTGAGCTTTCACTAGTCCGCAGCCTGCGGCACCAGCTTCTTCTGCTTCAGAATTTCGGCAAGCGCATGCATTGCGCGCCGGTTGCCCTCTTCATTGAAATGCCAGTCATTCGGGCCCGAGCTGAGTGCCTCGTCGGCACTAACATTGAAGGTAATCAGCTGGTCCTTCAGGGACGTTGCCTTCAGATGCCGCATCCAGTCCGAACCGTCGTACTCGAACAGCCGGCCATCGGCCGTCCTTACGCAACGGATTTCGCGAAAAGCGGCGTCGAGGTCATGCCGGTACGGATGGAACATCAAATACCGCGCATTGTGCGCCTTCGATACATTTCCGAGTTCTTCCAGCAGGCGATGGGTGACGTCGACAGCATAGCGATCCCGCGCCGACTGGTTCTTCAGGAAGGGTGAAAAATGACTGCGCCCGTCGGGCAGGTCTTCGTCGGTCACCAGCGTGTAATTGCGGTTGCCGCTCATGTAGGCACCGATCAGGATTTTCTGGTCGATCTCGTTACCTGGACAGACGCCTGACGCCGCCTGCGGTGACTGTGACGAAGGCAGCCGCGCCGTCCAGCGGTCGAGGCGGTACTGTTCGATGGTGTAACTGTTTCCCAGGCTGATGCGCCCTTTCGCCAGCCCCACCAGGCTGGCAAGCCGCAGGTCGACTGATGCAGGCATGACCGTTTGCAGCTGCCTGTCACCGGTCAGGGTATAGGTTGGCTTCAGTCGCCCGGCTTCCCTGGTAATGCTGCGGTCGACGAAGGTATTTTCCCAGTAGTCGTTGACCGGCGTCAGCCAGTTCAGCACCAGGTCGGCGCGATAATGACGAAAATATTCATTGAGCCATACCAGTTGCTGGTCCTGCCCCCAACCGGCACTGGCCACCGAGAATACCCTGACCTTGCGGATGCCTGCACGCTCCAGTTCCTGCCGCAACACGACTTCCGGCTGCTTGTCCGCGTTTTGCGTGCCGGCTTCCACTTGCGAGTCGCCGAGCAGCACGATCACGAAATCGTCGGTGCCATATTCGATCCTGTTGCCGCGCAAACCCAGCTGGTTGGTCTGGTTCTCGCTGGCATTGAACGGGGCGCGATAAGGGCTTTCATCCCAGCGCCATCCGATGGGTGGCGCCGGTGGATAATTCGCCACGCGTAGCGCTCCCTCAACGGCCAGCAGGGCCAGTATCAGGGTAACTGCGAGGGTAACCGCGGACAACAGCAGATTCTTGCGCGACATGGTCATCAATCCAGTTCAAATGCGTTTTCATAGCTCGCCTGCAGCGACGCATCCTGCCGCTCCTTGCGCAGATAGCAGTTACCGATGGCGAGCGCCTCGATCCCCGTTCCCATGAAGCACCGGAAGGCATCTTCCGGTGTGTTGACGATGGGTTCGCCGCGCACGTTGAAGCTGGTGTTGACCAGCACCGGGCATCCGGTCCGCCGCTTGAATTCGCTCAGCAGCGCGTGATAACGGGAGTTGGTTTCCGCATACACGGTCTGGATGCGCGCCGAATAATCGACATGGGTCACTGCCGGAATATCCGAGCGCGGCACCTTGAGCTTGTCGATGCCGAACAGCGACGCGGCGTTTTCCGGCAATGCCTTGCGACGCTTTGCGCTGACTTCCGACACCATCAGCATGTAGGGGCTGTCGCCATCGAAGTCGAACCACTCCTGCACGTCTTCACGCAATACCGAGGGCGCGAACGGACGAAAGGATTCCCTGAACTTGACCTTGAGGTTGAGGGTCGACTGCATCGATGGCGCACGCGGATCACCAAGAATGGAACGGCCGCCAAGCGCGCGCGGCCCGAACTCCATGCGTCCCTGAAACCAGCCAACCGCCCTGCCCTGCGCCAGTTCATCCGCACAGGTGGCGATCAGTTCGGTATCCCCGAGCACATCGAAGCGCGCGCCGGCTGCCGCAAGACGTCGTTCGATCTCCGCCTGCGTATAGGCCGGGCCGAGATACGATCCCTGCATGCGGTCCATCGTAGTGCATGACACGCGCTCCTGCCTGAGGAAGCCGTGATATCCCATCAGCGCTGCGCCCAGCGCACCGCCGGCATCGCCTGCGGCCGGCTGAATCCAGATGTTGTCGAAGCAGCCGTCACGTTGCAGCTTGCCGTTGGCAACGCAGTTGAGGGCGACACCGCCGGCCAGGCAGAGATTGCGCAGGCCGGTTTCTTTTGCCACCGAACGTGCCAGCCTGATCACCACTTCCTCGGTGACCGCCTGCACCGATGCCGCCATGTCCATATGACGCTGCGTCAGCGCATCCTCGGCTTTGCGGACCGGCAGATCGAACAGCGCCGCGAACCGCGCATTGGTCATCGTCAGGCCAACAGCGTAATTGAAGTACTTCATGTCGAGCCGGAACGAGCCGTCCGGCTTGATGTCGATCAGGTGTTCGCGGATCTGCGCGGCGTACCGGGGTTCGCCATAGGGCGCCAGTCCCATCACCTTGTACTCGCCGGAATTGACCTTGAAGCCGAGATGATAGGTAAAGGCCGAGTACAGCAGGCCCAGCGAATGCGGGAAATGCATTTCCTTGACGATGCGCAGATCTGTGCCGTCGCCGATGGCCAGCGAACTGGTTGCCCATTCACCGACGCCGTCCAGCGTCAGCACCGCGGCCTTGTCGAAAGGCGACGGGTAGAACGCACTTGCCGCATGGCTGAGGTGATGTTCGCTGAACAGTAGTTTCGATGCCCAATCCGCCGGCGCTACCGCACTGAGTTCCTTTTCCAGCAAGCGCCGCAGGAAAAGCTTTTCGCGCAGCCATACCGGCAAGGCAAGACGGAAGGAGGAGAAGCCGCGTGGCGCGAAAAACAGGTAGGTTTCCAGCAGGCGCTCAAACTTCAGGAAGGGCTTGTCATAGAACACCACGCGATCGATCTGCGCCGCTGTAATCCCCGCCTCTTCCATGCAGAAACGCAAGGCGTGTGCGGGAAAGGCCGCATCATGCTTCTTGCGTGTGAAGCGCTCTTCCTGCGCGGCGGCGACGATCTGGCCATCGCGCACCAGGGCTGCCGCACTGTCGTGATAAAACGCGGAGATACCAAGAACAATCATTGCGGCTCAGAACAGCGTGTAAATGAACGGCGCAATGGCCGAACCGTGCGTGACCACGACAAGCATGCCCAGCAAGGCAATGACCAGAAAAATAGGCGCAAGCCAGAATTTCTTGCGCATGCGCATGAAGAAAAATAACTCTTTGATAAATGACATCGTGCCGTCTCGTCAGTAAACGTCAGTAAACAAAAATCCTGCCGTAGGGCAGGAAAATAGGTGGTCGCTTGCGGTGTCGCTTTCTGGCTTTGCGTTAAAACTGGTCCTTCAGGCTTTCCGGTTCCGGCCCGGGCGGATCGCGCTTTATCCAGTAGGTTTCGCTCTCTTTACAGAAACCGACAGGAAGTGCACCCTTACCCAGACGCCGCATCAGCCATCCGTACGGTGTAATGGCAAGAAAAAACAATACACCGAGTGCGATCGGACTCATGACCGACGACATCACGAGCCCGAAGCGGGTCCACGCTTTATTGAGCGGCGCGAGAAGCCGTGGCAGTACGAGTGCAAACGCCAGGAATGCGGCCGATACCATAAATGCCCATCGCCGCGCGGCACCGCCGGACAACAAGGGCAAACCGGAAACCAACAGGAAGAAACCGCTCATGACGCAACCGAACATGCGGTCGGATGAGCCAGGCGTTGCAAGAGTAGAAGACATATCCGTCGAAAAGATCCTCGCACGGCAAGAGTGCGAAATATGCGGCATCTTATCAAGGATTGACGGTTTGTGACGACACGCCTGCCATAACAGCAACAAGCAAGCGTAGCCGCCTAACAATAAATAGGTCCGTCATTACTCTTCCGACAAGAAGGCAATGGCGGACATGCGCACCCGGCAGCCTCCCGCCGGAGCTGTGCAACAACGCACAAGCACTTACCTGCCCTATGCGGGCGGCTGGATATTCTGGTTTTGACGGAACAGGTTGCGCGGATCATAGCGGCCCTTGACCTGCACCAGCCGATCATAGTTAACGCCGTACGCTGCCTTTATCCGCGACGATTCATCTTCCGTCAGGAAGTTGACGTAGACACCCCCGGTCGCATACTTCGTGGTGACGTCGAAGAATTCCCGCGCCCATGCGACACAGGGCGTGTCTTCATTGACATCATCCCAGCGCGTATGCACGTTCATCACAAAGATCGCATCGCGATGCGCATACGCCGTCGCGTCGGCCGGCACACGATTGGCCTGCCCGCCGAGTACGCCGATAAAGATTTCGCATTGCGGGCCGGGAAGCTTCCCGACATAGTCGATCACCGTCTGCAGGGCTTCGTTATTCAGCGTGGAGAAGTTGTGCGATTTCCAGTAATTGCGTGAACCCGGTGCGAGCAGCGGATCGAAGGTTTGTTGCCATTTTTCGTAAGGCATCGGCCCCACATGTTCGCCGCAGGGCGTGCCGAAGGTGTACAAGGCCTCGATCGCACGCTTGCCGTCGGCCACCGCGCCCGAGTAGCAAATGGCGAGCGCCACGATTTCCTTGCCATGCATGTCGGCCGGCAGGAAAGGTAGCGGCGGCGCTTTGCGCAGCACCGCCCACACGGCCAATTCGTCGGGCATGGTGAGTACGAAGTCGCGGAAGCGTTGCAGAACCGTCTCGGCCTGCTCGAAGGGAAACACGATCAGGCCGCCAAAGATTTCGGGGCCGACCGCATGCAATTTGAACTCAAACATCGTCACGACGCCAAAGTTGCCGCCGCCGCCACGGATGGCCCAGAAAACATCCGGATGCGATTGCTCATTGACATGCAGCAGCTTGCCGTCGGCGGTCACGATATCGGCCGCAAGCAGATTATCGACAGCGAGCCCCAGCCGGCGCGTCAGCCAGCCAAAGCCGCCGCCCAATGTAAGGCCGGCTACACCGGTGGTGGAGTTGATGCCCAAAGGTGTGACCAGACCGAAGGCCTGTGCTTCATGATCAAATTCACTGAGAAGCACACCGGGCTCCACAAAGGCGCGGTGCCCATCAGGATCGATCCGTACGGACTTCATCCGCGACAGATCGATGACCAGTCCGTCATTGCAGATGGCACTGCCTGCAATGTTATGACCGCCGCCACGCACGGCCAGCGCCAAGTCATGGTCCCGCGCAAACGCAACCGAACGCATTACATCGGCCACACCCAGGCAGCGTACGATCATCGCAGGCTTGCGATCAATCATGGCATTCCATACCTTGCGTGCTTCATCGAATCCCGTATCACCGGGCTCCAGCAGTTCGCCGCGAAGCTGGGTCTTGAAATCGTCAATGACGTCATGCTTCATCGTGGTCATCATGTACCTCCATGCATGTTGATTGGCAGTCAGGTTAGCAACGGTGGCGGCATGCTCGATGGCATTAGTGAGATAGTCTCGCGTCCGATCCGAAACGTAGCGTCCGGCACACGAACGGATTGCCTGTCCGGTGCAGAATATCGATCAATATGGATAAGCATGACGTAGTCGCTGCCTTTGCAGCGTCGCCGATTCAGCGGGCATGCGGATGCCTGACCTATATGCCTGAACGGACAGCGCCTCGCTTTCATCATAGGCACCTGATGCCCAATTCGATTGGGACCCACTCGCCACTCTCCTGATACAGGTCAAGGTGAGCATGCATTGCGAAGGAACCCTCGTTCCGCGCTTACCGCAATGACCGGTCACATCGCGGCAGGATGCAGACGCATCGCCCTCTTACATCGCTCGTACGTCCCTGTCATTCATGGATAGCGTGCTCCTTGTGTTGACGATGTGTTTAGAAAATGTGGCGGCGTGACATCGAATGGTTCGCCAGGCGTGCCTCTTGTTCACTAAAACCGTGAGGCGGCATACCAGAAAGCATGCACTTGCTGTACGTTAACTGCTTTATTGAAACATAGCAGGGTAAGCAGAAATGAAATCATGTATTGCCGGTATCGCCACAACCGTCCTTGCGTCGGCATTGCTTGCAGGTTGCGGCGCAGGCATCGAAGAGCTCTGGAAACCCGACACTGTCGTCAAGACCTCTGCGGTGCAAGGTGGCTATACGGGCAAGCTTTCCGATGATCGCGATATCACGATGCTGGTGCTGGAGGATGATCAGTTCTATTCCGTCTATGGCAGTCTGACCAACGGCAGTTTTGCACCGAAGGGGTTCATGCATGCCAGCGGTAAGGCAAGCAACGGCAGTTTTACAGCAAGCGATCTGAAGGATTTCGCGACGGATGGCATAGCCTACCTCGGCTCGCTGAATGCATCCTATGCGGCTGGCGCCAACCTCAACGGCACGGTCGTCGAGGGTTCATCGACCATCACATTTACCAGCACGGTCATCAAGAGCAGTCAGTACAACTATGGCACTGCAGCCAGCACCGCCGGCATCAACGGCAACTGGACACTGACTGACTTGCAGGGGGTCGCAGTCAACCTCCAGATCGGACTGGATGGTGCCATAACGGCATCTTCCGCGGCATCGTCCGGCGGTTGCGCATTCAGCGGCACTGTCACGCCCCGTGCATCAGGCAAGAATGTGTTCGACCTGGCACTGACCTTCGGCGCGGCGCCATGCCGCTTTGCGAACCAGACACTGAAAGGCATTGCGATCGATTACCTTGCTGCGAACGGGAAGCGTCAGTTGTTGCTGGCCGCCACGGACTCGGCCCGCAATAACGGCGTTGCCTACGGCGGTTTGCGATAAAAATAAAACAGGATAAAAATAAAACAAGACGCCGCAGCCGTATCGATGTCCGCAGGTAGGTCGATACGGCCATCGATATTGCTGCGGCGTCCTGAACGTGTGTTTCAGACGCTTGCTGTGCTTATTTTTTGAGCAGCGAACACTTGGAATCAGCCGTCTTGGTAAACGCGTCCTCGCCCGGAATGGTCGCCACCGTTTTCAGGTAATCCCAGGGCTTTTTGGATTCAGCCGGCGTCTTTACCTGCATCAGGTACATGTCATGGATGTAGCGACCGTCCTGACGGATATAACCCTTCGCGTAAAAGTCGTCGATCTTCATTTTCTTAAGCTCGGCCATGACCTTGTCCGCCTCATCAGTGCCGGCCGCCTTGACAGCCTTCAGGTAAGTAGCGGCGACCGAGTAGTCAGCGGCCTGATGGGTACTCGGCATCTTTTTCATCTTCTGGAAGAAGCGGCTGGCGAACTTGCGTGAAGCCTCATCCTTGTCCCAGTACCAGCTGTCCGTCATGAGCAAGCCCTGGGCGACCGGCAACCCCAGGCCGTGAATATCATTGATCGTCATCAGCAGGCCGGCCAGCTTCATATTCTTTGTCAATCCAAAGTCATTGGCCGCCTTGATGGAGTTGATGGTGTCCGCACCGGCATTGGCCAGACCGAGCACCTGTGCCTTGGATGCCTGGGCCTGCAACAGGAAAGACGACATGTCGTTGGCGCTTGGCGGATGCTTGACCGATCCCAGTACCGTTCCGCCGCTGGCCTTGATGACTTCGCTCGTATCGTTGAACAGCGACGCGCCGAATGCATAGTCGGCAACCAGGAAATACCAGGACTTGCCGCCGGTGCCGACCACTGCCGAACCGGTTCCCTTGGCAAGGGCGACGGTGTCGTATTCGTAGTGCACGGTATAGGGCGTGCAGTCTTCGTTGGTGAGTCGCGCGGTGGCCGCGCCGACGTTGAAATAGACACGCTTCTTGTCGGCGATCACCTGGTTCATCGCCAGGCCGGCGGCGGAATTGACCCCGCCGATCAGCATCTTCAGATCCTGCTGGTCTATCCATTCACGCGCCCTTGCCGCCGCGGTGTCCGCCTTGTTCTGGTGGTCCGCCGACAGGACTTCAATCTTGCGCCCGAGGATAGTGCCGCCGGCATCCTCGACCGCCATCCTGATCGCTTCCAGACCGCCGGAGCCATCCGTGTCGGCGTAGGGACCGGACATGTCGGTGATGAAGCCGATACGGAAGGGTTCGCCGGACGATGCGGCTTTTGGCGCCTGCGCGTGGGCGGACCCAAGGCAAGCGAAGGCTGCAGCGGCAGCGATGGAGGTCAGTGCAAAGCGGATGGGGCTGTTCATGTGTATCTCCTGTTGCGGACTGTGGAGCCATCAGGCCGTCCGCTGTTGTTGTTGGAAACTACCTTACCGTGAAAACGTGACAACTCGTGACAATTGCTGCAGGCCGCTCAGACCTGCATGCCTTGGAGCTTACGTGCGCTCGTTCAGCAGCTTGACTGCGAAGTCGACGCGTACATCCCTGGCGGCGACCATTTCGCGCACGACCCAGTCGATGTCGGCGGCATTCGCGCCGGCGGCGATCGCGATATTGCGCGCATGCAGCGCCATGTGACCGCGCTGTATGCCTTCGGTCGCCAGTGCGCGCAACGCGCCCATGTTCTGGGCAAGGCCAACGGCAACGGCAACCTCGCCGAGTTCCTGCGCCGTCGTGGTCTGCAGGATTTTCAGCGACAGCTGCGCCAGAGGATGTGTCCTGGTAGCGCCGCCGACGAGTCCGACCGGCATGGGCATTTCTATGGTACCTACCAGGTCGCCGTTTCTGGATATTTCCCAGGTCGTCAGCGAGGTATAGCTGCCACTGCGGCAGGCATAGGCATGCGCGCCGGCTTCCACCGCACGCCAGTCATTGCCGGTGGCAACGATCACCGGATCGATGCCATTCATGATGCCCTTGTTGTGCGTGGCGGCGCGGTAAGGATCGACTGCCGCGAATGTGCAGGCATCGACGATACCGTGCACGACTTCTTCGCCGCTGTACTCCTTGCTGTGCAACAGTTCTGCCGGCACCTGCACGCGGGCACGCGCAAGACGCAGATCGGCGAGATTGGACAGAATACGCAGTCGCACCTTGCCGCCGGTGATCGCTTCGACACGGCCGGCAACCGCTTCAGCCATGGTGTTGACGGTATTGGCGCCCATGGCGTCGCGCACGTCGACGATCAGGTGCATGACCACCATGGGACCGCGCGGCGTATCGGGAAACACGTGTACCTCAATGTCCTTGCAACCGCCACCCAGCCCGATCAGCACCTTGTCGCGGCTGTTTGCAATTTCGATGATTTCGGCGCGGCTGTTAAGCAGTGCATGCCGTGCGCCATTGGGATCGGCGAGACCCATGATCTGCACCTGGGCGCGCATCAGCGGTCCGGTACTCGAGGTACGAAAGCCGCCCGCTTCGCGGATCAGTTTGGCCATGTACGAGGCGGCTGCGACAACCGACGGCTCTTCGACCACCATCGGCACCAGCACATCCCGCCCGTTGAGCTGAAAATTTCCTGCGACCGCGAAAGGCAGTTCGAACTTGCCGATCACGTTCTCGATCATGCCGTTCGCGACGTCGAGCGGCAATGCGCCGGGCTCGGCAATCAGGGCCTGCTCTTCCGGGGTCAGTCCGGTCCTGGCGGCGATTTCCGCAAGGCGCTGGGCGGGTTCAAGTGCACGAAAATTCGGCAATCGCGAATCGACTGTCATCTGCTGGTCTCCTGTAGATAAGCTCGCCGCACCGGTCATGCGCGGCTGTTGATTCATCGGGAGTCTAGTAGCGACGCAGCGGATTCTCTATGTGTATAAAACACATAAGAAAATTATTTTTATGTTTGATGAGCTTGTGACTATTCTTCTTGTTTAAACGTCGCAGCAGTGCAACAATTTTCCTACCTGCTTGTAATCACTGTGCTTTTTTCAGAATTCCGCATGCAGTTGTAGCCGGAATTTGCTGCGTCGCAAGAACAATATGTATTCGCGCTTGCGTGTGATGGAGCTAAAGTACATAAAACACCAGGATGGTTGTGCCAGGACTGGCAAAGCAATCGGCTACTTAATGATGAGGAAAGCGCAGTGACCACACCGCAAGCCAGAGAATTCCTGCCGGAAAGCGACAGCGAACTTTTTCGGGAGATAACCACGCTTCTTTACCAGAACGCTGGCAGGGAAGAATTTGCGCAGCTACAGCGGCGCATCGACACGGTGTCTTCAGGTGCCGCCGGGAAAGCCTTGCAGCAGAGTGTCCAGATGGCGCTCATGATCCGCGAGCGTTTCGACGAATACCAGCAACGTGAACGCGGCCTCAATGCCGTCATTGAAACCGCGCAGGACCTGACCGCAATCCGCGATCTCGACCATACCCTGCAGGCCATCGTGCATCGCGCCCGCAAACTGATGAATGCGGATATCGGTTATCTGTCGATTTACGATCGCAGTCAGGGTGATTTCTACGTGCGTGCTACGGACGGTGCCTTTTCGGAAAATTTCAAGAAGATCCGTGTTCCCCGCGATGTAGGCATCTGCGGTTACGTCGCTCGCAACCGGGCACCGTACACCTCCGCCGAGTACGGCAGCGATGCTCGGTTTTCCCATTTCGGGCCGATTGATACCGCAGTCACGGAGGAAGGAATCAGATCGATACTCGGTGTGCCGCTGATGTCGGGCATCGAGGTGATCGGCGTGCTGTTTGTCGGTGACCGCTATGTTCGCTCGTACAACAGCTGGGAAATGTCCATCCTCTCGACCCTGGCGGCCCATGCCTCGGTTGCGATTGAAAATGCGCGCTTGTTCGAGCAGACGCAGGTCGCTCTCAAACAGGCCAGTGATGCAAACGCGATGCTCAAGAAGCAGAGCGCCGACACCCAGATTGCCGCCGAAGCGCACGAGCAGCTGACGTCGCTGGTTGCGCGTGGCGGCGGACTCAGGGACATCTGCGAAATGGTTGCACACATGCTTGAAGGCGCTGTCAGCGCAATCGATGATGGTGAACAACTGATGTATGCCTCCGGTGAAACTGGCATGGCATCCTCCGCTGCCGGGGACGATGGACGGAAGGCGCAGGAACTGTTTTATACGCGTCAGGACAAGATTCACGCCGCGCTGGTGGAAAGCCGGATACTGGGCCGGTCGGTCACCGCCTATGTGACGCCGGATGAAGTCTGCCGTGTCTCTGCGGTGGTCGGCAGCCGGGGTTTGCTTGGCGGACTGATTATTCGTACCGCACGCGAACTCAACGATGTCGAGGTCCGTATCTTCGAGCGCAGCTCGATGGTGACCGGCGTGGTACTGCTATCGCAGGAGCGCAATCAGTATGCGGCGAGAGAAGAAATCCCGGCAATTTTTCGTGGCTTGCTGAGCAGTTCCCGACCCAATCTGCCAAGACTGACGGAGCAGGCTGCGCGCCATGGCCTGTCGCTCAACCAGCCGCTCTGCGTGGCCGTCATCGAGGTGGAGAATGACAACAGCAGTTATGTGCTCAGGAAGATGCGTGGCAAGCTCCAGCTGGCCGGTACGCTATTCGACGATTTCGATGGCGCCATCGTGTTCGTTTCCACGCTGACCGCCCACAATGAATTGCGTGACACCTTGCAGCAATACCTCACACGCGAGATGAAAGAATCAGTGACCGGCGTCGTGTCGAAACCTGTCACGCAACTTGCGGCCTTGCCCGAATGTTATCAATCCATGCTGCGTTGCCTGTCCACGCTGAAGGCACTCGGTCGAAGCGGCGCGATTTTCCTGGAACAGGAACTGGCCTTATATGCGTTTCTGTTTGATCGGCGCAATACCGGGGATATCGAAGCCTTCCTGACATCGACGCTCGGCAAACTGTATCAGGGCGGACAACAGCGCAAGACGGAACTTGCCCGCACGCTGCTGTCCTATCTGGACAACGGCCATAATGCACGCGCGACAGCGGCGGAACAGAACATCCATATCAATACCTTCAGGCAGCGGCTGGAGGCGATCAACGCAGCACTGGGGAACTGGAATGAAGGAAGCCGGGCGCTCGAGATTCATGTCGCTTTGCGACTCTGGAGATTGCGTGACGATGAAGCGGCAGGCTTGCTGTAGAAGTAGCCCTGTAACAGATCGCAATCCGTCTGCCGCAGAAGGTCCAGCGGCTCCTTTGTTTCCACCGCCTCGGCAACGACAGTCACCTTCAGGGTTTTTGCCATGTTGATGATCGCTCGTGTAATGCCGTGAGCCTTGGCGTCGCTTGGCAGCCCCCGAAGTTGCATACCAATCCCAACCTGTAACGTGACAAATGAGATCGATGGATTTTTTTGACTGGCAAGGCGCAGGAGGAGTCAATAGCGAGCTATTGACGACGAGTGCAACGCAGGCAGTCGAAAAAAGACGCGATCTCATGGTGCGTTATGGGTTGGGATTGGTATTAGCTCGCAACCCGAAGCCGCTTTAGGATTTCGGCCATCCGGTAAGGCTTGCTGATGAACTGGAAATCACCAATATCGGTGCTGTCATCGCCCACCATTGGCGCCGGATAGCCTGAGGCGAGAAGGACCGCAATCCCCGGGACCAGCTTGCGGGCTTCCCGCGCAAGCATGATGCCGTCCATATCGGGCATGACCACGTCCGAGAAAAGTACATCAATGTCATGATGGCGTTTCAGGATGTCGATCGCATCCGCAGCGTTATTGGCTGACAGAACGTCATATCCCAGCATCTTGAACAATTCGACTGCGGCTTCCAATACGTCGGGCTGATCATCGACGACCAGTGCCTTGTCATTGCCGGCATTGGTTTCGGTCGATGCAGTGCTCTCGTTGGCCTCCTGATCGAGTGCCGGCAGGTAAATTGAAATAGCCGAACCTTTGCCGGCTTCGCTCGCGATATCCAGGTAACCGCCAGACTGCTTGACCAGGCCGTACACCTGACTGAGCCCCATGCCGGTACCCTTGCCCACCGGCTTGGTGGTAAAGAAGGGATCGATCGATCGCGATACGACGTCCGGCGTCATCCCGACACCATTGTCCCGCACGACGACTTTTACATACCGCCCCGCAGGCAAGTTGCCGGTTTCACGTTCGCGTAATGTCACGTCCTCGGTAACGATGCTCAGCACACCGCCATCGGGCATGGCATCACGCGCATTGGTGACCAGATTCAGCAATGCCGTTTCAAACTGCACGGCATCGATCATCACCGGGCTGAGATTTGGCCTGAGCTGTACATCGAAGTTGATGGTCTCGTTGACGGCACGACGCAGCACCGCCTCGAATTTTTCAATGACGCGGTTGAGGTTGTACTTATCCTGGCGCAGCGGCTGCTGGCGCGCAAAAGACAAGAGCTGCTGTGTCAGTGTCGACCCGCGCGTCACGGCTCGCTGCATGGCATCAAGCATTTTGACGCCGGTTTGGCTTTGCACTTCCATCGACAGGATTTCCAGACCGTTGGACAGCACGCCGAGCAGATTGTTGAAGTCATGCGCGACGCCACCGGTCAGTTTGCCGATTGCCTCCAGCTTCTGGGACTGGAACAGGGCTTCCTGCGCGCGCTCAAGAGCCAGCGTCGCATTGCGTCGTTCTGTGATATCGCGGGTCACCTTGGCGAAGCCGATCAATTCTCCCTGATCGTTGCGTATGGCATCGATGACGACATTTGCCCAGAAGCGGGTACCGTCCTTGCGCACTCGCCAGCCTTCCGACTCGTAGCGCCCCACTTTAGCCGCAGTCTCCAGGGCGTTTGCCGGCATTCCGCTATCACGGTCTTCCTCGGTGTAAAAGCGCGAGAAATGTGTGCCAATAACTTCATTCGCCGCATAGCCCTTGATATGCTGGGCACCGGCATTCCAGTTAGTGACTTCGCCCTCGGGTGACAGCATGTAAATCGCATAATCGGTCACGCCCTGGACCAGGTAACGGAAACGACGTTCGCTTTCCAGCAGCGCTTCATGGGCCGCCTTCTGCTCAGTGATATCGCGTGTGATTTTTGCGAAGCCAATGAGGTGGCCGTTCTCATCATGGATCGGATCAATGACGACGCTGGCCCAGAAACGGCTGCCATCCTTGCGGACGTGCCAGCCTTCGTCTTCAAACTTGCCCTCAGTTGAAGCGGTCCGGAGGGCGAACCCCGGTTTGTCGATCGCCTTGTCTTCTTCGGTATAAAAAAGCGAGAAATGCTTACCAATGATTTCAGCCGATTCGTATCCCTTGAATCGCTGTGCGCCCGCATTCCAGCTATTCACATAGCCTTCCGGTGTCAGCATATAGATTGCGTAGTCGTTCACGCTCTGGACAAAGAGCTGAAAACGTGTGGCGTCAGATAAGTCGTAAATAGAGGTTTTGGGGATATCTTGCATTAGGGAATTGAATGCAGGCAATCCGCATTTCGGCGTAGGAATACAAGAATTCTACACCTCAATACGACCCAAGCGGTTCTTGCAAAAAATCCTTCACCGTCGCTGACGGGGTACCAATCGATAGATTTAGTGCCCGTTGAATGCCGGCTTACGCTTCTCAGCAAAGGCAGCCAGGCCCTCGGCAAAGTCATGGCTGGTAGCATATTCTTCAAACGCGGCAATCTCGGCACGTGCCGCGTCCTCGGCAGAAGTTTTCATACTAGTCCGAGCCAATCCCTTGATTACGCTAAGCCCAAGGGGGCTATGCGCCGAGATCGATTTGGATAATTTGATTACAGTGCTATCCAGCTCCGAATCAGGCACCACGCAATTCACCAGGCCCCACTGTTCCAGGGTTTGTGCGGGGAAGAGTTCCGCAGTTAACAGCATGTAGTTCGCCCGGTTAGCCGAAATCTTCCTGGGCAACCTGGCCGTCGACCCGCCTGCAGGAATGATTCCGTAGCGGGCATGTCCATCACCGATTCGCGCAGATTCTGCTGCGACGATCATGTCGCAGCACAGGATAAGCTCCAACCCGCCCGCAATCGCATACCCGTTCACTGCTGCGATCACTGGCATCGGAAGCGCTTCGATTTTGTCGAAAACGACTTGGGCGTAGCGTAATCTGTCTAAAAACCGGTCCGTGGTTGGCTCGGCCAGATCAGCTTGAAAACCGCGAAGGTCCCCGCCCGCACAGAAGGCTTTCCCTTCCCCTGTAATGACTACGCACCGCGTTGTCTCGTCCCGATACAAGGTATCGATTGCACCTTCCAGTGCCTCGAGCATCGGGAGCGACAAGGCATTCATATTGCCCGGATTGTTCAAGGTCAGGCACACAACATCGCCTTTTCTTTCATGCTTCACCAACTGGATATCCATGTCATTTTCCTATGTCTTGAGCAATGCCAGGCATGCGCGAGCACCGGTCACACACGCTCGAATATGGCTGCGATGCCTTGCCCGCCGCCGATGCACATCGTGACAAGCCCATATCGCGCACTGCGGCGCTGCATCTCATGAATAAGTTTGACTGTGTTGATCGCGCCGGTCGCGCCCACCGGGTGTCCCAGCGATATGCCACTCCCGTTTGGATTCACCTTTTCCGGATCGAAGCCCAGAATTTTGCTCACGGCGCAAGCTTGTGCAGCAAACGCTTCGTTCGACTCGATGACGTCGAGATCGTCCACGGTCAGGCCGGCACGTTGCAGGGCGAGGCGTACCGCCGGAATCGGTCCAATTCCCATGTAGGCGGGCTCAACACCGGAATGCGCATACGCGACCAAGCGCGCCGTCGGGCGCAGATCGTACTTCTCTACCGCACCGGCACTCGCCAGGACTACCGCGGCGGCACCATCATTGATCCCGGACGCATTACCGGCGGTAACTGTCCCACCGTCTTTCTTGAATATGGTCGGCAGGCAGGCTAGTTCATCCGTGCTGACATTCATGCGGACATGCTCGTCGGCGTCAAAGACCGTAACCTTGCCCCGTGTCTTAACCTCGATCGGTAAGATCTGGTCCTTAAACCGCCCTTCGGCGATCGCAGCCTGGGCACGCTGATGGCTCAGGACGGCCAGTGCGTCCTGTTCTTTTCGGGAGATGACATATCGCTCCGCCACGTTTTCGGCCGTCACGCCCATGAGAATTCTGTTAAACGGATCCGTTAGCGCGCCCTGCAATGCATCGAGCAATACAGCATCGCCCATTCTGGTTCCCCAACGCGTCGAGGTGGAGATGAACGGCGCTCGGCTCATACATTCCGCCCCGCCACCCACGGCGATGTCCGTATCTCCCAGCATGATGGCCTGGCCTGCGCTCAATATCGCCTGTAGCCCGGAACCACATAGCCTGTTGAGCGTCATCGCCGGCACTGACTCCGGCAGTCCGGCGTTCAGCGCCGCGACCCGGCCCAGGTAACTATCATTTGGCTCTGTCGGGATCACTTGCCCAAAGATGACATGTCCAACGGCAGCGGAATCAACGCCGCTACGCCGGATCGCCTCGCGGGTGACACTAGCCGCCAGCCGTGTCGGTGTGACGTCCCTTAAACTGCCGCCGAACGTCCCGATCGCCGTGCGCACGCCTGCAACCAGAAAAACCTCATTCATTCTCGTTTCCTCGACTAGCTCTCGGCCGTTAGTTGTTGGGCCGTTAGTTGTTGGCGGGCAGTACGAGACCTGAGTATCTCGCGCTTGGATTGGTCGAACCCGGTTAAAGGGACTATCTCGCCTTCGCGGTCCATTAGATGTGAAGCCTTGCTCGCGATCCGCTCGGCGGCCTGCGGGCCGTCACCAGCGTAGATCCCCTCGGTAAGCGTCACGTTCGAACACGAGAAGGCTCCAGCCCCGGCGCACAAGACAGTCTTCGTCGGCGCGTTTGCGGACACGAGGTATATCAATCCCGGCGTCACGCTTTCAGGAGTGAGCAAGGCAAGTTCTTCTTCCGGGAACAGTTCCTCGGTCATGCGGGTAGCCGCGGACGGCGCGAGGCAATTGACCCGTATCCCATACTTCTGCCCCTCGATGGCAAGCGTCTGCATCAGCCCTACGAGCCCCATTTTTGCAGCGCCATAGTTAGCCTGACCGAAATTGCCGAAGAGTCCGGAGGAGGAGGTAGTCATCACTACGCGGCCATAGTGCTGTCCTTTCATGATTTCCCATACCGCCTTGGTGCAACGGACTGCTCCCATGAGATGAACATCCACAATGGCCTCGAAATCTTCGAGGCTCATTTTGGAAAAACTCCTGTCGCGCAAGAATCCGGCATTGTTGACAAGGATGTCGATGCGCCCCCACCGCTCCATGGCGTCATCAACCATGCGCTGTACATCTCCCGTGTCGGTGACCGAAGCAGCGCTTGCAATTGCCTCCCCGCCCATCTCGCGAATCTCTTCCACGACGCGCTCGGCCGCCGACGACGCCGTTGCCACGCCATCGCGAGAAACACCAAGATCATTGACGACCACCCTGGCACCGCGCCGTGCGAGTTCGAGCGCATGGGAACGTCCCAATCCCCTCCCTGCGCCCGTCACGATGGCAACCTGACCATCCAACCGTAAAGGAATCGTTGTAGTGCCTGCTTGGGCCTGCGATGTGGGAGAGGAATCCATCTTGCAATAGAGAAAGTGAAAAAGGAAATGAAATGAGAAGCTGAACATCACTGTACTGTCACATTCATTAGGCTACAATGTGCACTCCTCACAGTAGCCGATGGGTTTACAGGGGGATTTTCACAGCAAGTTCGACCCAACAAACGGCGCTCCAGCTCGGTCGTTGTCTTTCCCTATCCAAAATGAAACGCTCCCCTCCTCCCAAGTCCTCATTCGTGTCCGGAACACTGGAAACCTACGAAGAAATTTTGCGCCTCCTCGACCAGGGGGAAGAACGCCATGCTTCACTCACCTCGCTACTGCAGGAGGTTGAGATGCTGGCGGATGATCATCCATACCGCGCATCGCTGCTCGGCGCCGCTCATCGGGCACTGACGATAGGCAAGCGTCTAGAGCAGCACCAGCAAAATGAACTTAGTCTGCGAGCTGTATTCGAAAGCGCCCACGCGCTGACCGAGTTGAAGGAGTTGAACCAGGTCCTGTTTGACATCGTGGAGCGAGGAAGGCGACTGCTGGGAAGCGATCTGGCTTGGCTATCTGGCGTAAATCCGGAAGATGGAAATTTGTGCGTGCTTGCGGTTAGCGGTGTTCATTCCAACCAGGCCTTGAAAACGAACCCGCCGGTAAATGCCGGTGTCGCCGGACACGTTCTCAGAACGCGCAGCCCGTTTGCGACCCACGACTATATGGCAGACACCAGATTCGAGCACAATCCGGAAAGCGATGCGATGATCAACGGAGAAGCGCTGCAGTCCCTTGTCGCGGTGCCACTATTATCTGGCCCCGAGTTGACTGGCATTTTGCTCGTCGGAGACCGCTATACCCGCTCTTATCTTCCTCGGGAAATTTCGATTCTTGCCACCCTGGCCGCTCATGCGTCCGTCGCTGTCCGTAATGCCCAGGCCTTCGACTTGACCCGGAGGGCGCTGATCGACACCGAGCAAGCAAATCAGCGTCTGAAGGAGCAAACGGCCGCCCTGGAGCTGGCAGCCGATGCGCATGAGCGGCTCACAAAGCTTCTTGCCAAGGGCGCCTCTCTCAAAGAGCTGATTCACAGCGTCGCCAATATTCTTGACGGCCGCGTGACCTACCTTGATGCGGCCGGAATTGAAGTATGCGTTGCCACGCCGCCAAACTACGAGGCCCCTGAAATCATCGGTTCCTACCAAAGTGTTTCTGGCATTGATTCAAACATCCAGTCCGCAGTTGGCCAAAGCAGGGTGACAGGCCGAGCAATTGCGGCACAATCGGCGACAAGCCTGCACTGCAAGGTCGCTGCAGTAATGAGCGGAGACGAGCTGTTTGGAGCCCTAGTGATCCAAACACAATCACCAATGACCGAGCAGGCTGTTCGGGTCTTCGAGCGAAGTGCAACGGCGACTGCGGTACTTCAGCTTTCTGCCGAGAAGAAATCGGCATCCCTTGACCAGGATATCAATCTTACGGTTCGCGCCCTGCTCGAGCCAAGCCAGCACACCGCTAGTGACATGCTCGGGCAGGTGGCGCGGCATGGAGTCGATATATCAAAGCCGCTTATGCTGGCAGTGATCGATATCGAGAAAACAAAGGTCGGCTACCTGGTTCGCAAGTTGTCGAGCCGCATGCGCCACCGTCCGCAGCTATCGACGGAAATCGACGGACATATCGTGATGGTCATCAACCAGGCCGAGAACCATTTGCTTGAAGACGAACTCCATGCGCTTCTCTTTGAAGAGCTTTCCTTTCCCGGAGTCGCTGCTTTGTCCGGCCCCCATTTCAGCCTCCATGGTCTGGCCCAGTCGTATCCTTACGTTAAGCGCTCGATCGGCCTGTTGCACGCCCTGCGGCGCAAGAACTGCGTCGTTCACGAGTCGTCGCTGCGCATGTATGCTGTCTTGTTTCAGCATCAAAGTGCCGAAGAGCTGGATGCGACCATAGAATCGCTCATCGGCCGTCTGACCGAATATGACGCGAAGCGGACCACTCAGCTGGCCGATACCTTGCACGCCTACCTGGACAACATGCAAAATGCCCGTGTTACAGCGGGTGTGCTCCAGATTCACGTGAATACCTTGCATAATCGGCTGGAAACGATTAGGACATTGCTGGGTTCATGGGACTCGGATGGGAGGGTAGCCGAGATTCATCTCGCACTTCGTCTCAGGCGCCTGAAGAATGATGCAAGAACAGTTCGCGTTTAGCCGTCCATCTGCCAACATCACAGTAGGCCGCACCTTTCAGCTCGTCGCTGTTGAGCGGCGCTGGAACCGCACGCCGTTTGCAAGGTAAAAGCACAACAATCCCTACGCAACCACATTTACACCCAGGTAGCGGTCCTTTGCAGCATGGTCGCCAACGAAAACGTCGTTGTCAGCTGTATAGGCCACCCGCCCCTGCTCAAGAAGATAGTGGCGTGCCGCCAACTGACAGCAAACTTCGAGATTTTGTTCTACAAGCACAATCGGCATGCCGGTTGCCTGTATCTGCTTCAGCTGGTGAACGATCTCTTCTACGATCACCGGAGCCAGCCCTTCCACGGGCTCATCAAGCATCAGGAGCTTCGGATGGTTCATCAGTGCACGGGCGATTGCGAGCATCTGCTGCTCGCCTCCGGAAAGCTGGGCGCCGCCATTCCTGCGGCGTTCCTTTAAGCGCGGGAAAATGCGGTATACGTCAGCGAGCTGCCACGGTGAAGACCGGCGGGCCGCGATGGTGAGGTTCTCTTCAACTGACAGCAAGCCAAAGATGCCGCGGTGTTCAGGCACCAGGCAAAGTCCCTTGGCGGCGATCTGAAAAGCCTCCAGACCCGTAATGTCTTTTCCCTGAAAGATAACTTTTCCCTGGGCTGGAGGAAGAACCCCGACTATGCTCTTTAGTGTCGTCGTTTTTCCTGCGCCGTTTCGGCCGAGGAGGGTCACCACCTCGCCTGCTTTCACCGAGAACGACACGCCTTGCAGTACATGGCTCTTTCCATAGAAGCTATGTACGTTCTGCACTTCCAATACGGTATCGGTAGTCAATTGCGGCCTCCAGTGATCATATTGCCGAGGTACGCCGTACGCACGCGCTCATCGTTACGGATCGCATCGGGTGAACCTTCCACGAGCACCCGCCCCAGTTGCATCACCGTGATCTTGTCTGAAATGCCCATCACGATATCCATGTTGTGTTCGATCAGGAGGATCGCGTAGCCCTCCTGCTTGAGTTCGAAGATCAGTTCCTTCATCTCATTGATGTCGTCCACGCCCATCCCCGATGTCGGCTCGTCCAGGAAGATGAGCTTGGGCCGCGCAGCGAGTGCCATGGCGACTTCAAGACGACGTTGCTGTCCATGCGAGAGCAACCCGGCAGCACGATCAGCCACCCGTGCCAGCTTGAACCTGTCCAGCAGTTCGTCAGCAATGGCGGCCGCGGCGTCGGCACGGTCAGGGCTGCGCCATACAAGCAGGGCTTCCCAGGGCGCACGGCCCTGGGCCGCAATCCTCAGGTTTTCGCTGACAGTGAGGTTTTGAAACAGGCTGGTCACCTGGAACGAACGCGCCAGTCCTCGCTGCACCCTTTTGTGGCCGGGAAGACGGCTGACTTCTTCACCCTCGACCAGGATGCTGCCAGCCGTTATCGGGACTGTTCCGGTCAGCGTATGGAACAGCGTCGTCTTCCCCGCTCCGTTAGGTCCGATGACGGAGTGGATCGTGCCTTTCATGACGTCGAGGTCCACTCCCTCAACCGCCGTGAATCCGCCATACCTTTTGGTAACCGAGCGTGCCTGCAACAACGCGGCGTTGGTTTGATACGCGCTCATGCCTGCTCCTTGGATGCGTCGAGTGTTTCAGACCGGACCTTGTCGCCGCGCTGGCGGATGGCGTCTGCAATCCGCTCGATCAGTCCCCAGATCCCCTTTTGCATGTACAAGGTGACGGCAATGAGCAGAAAGCCCAGCAGCAGCATCCAGCGCGGCCAGATGGAGGCAAGCCAGTCGGCTGCAATCACATAGGCGGCGGCGCCAATCACGGAAGCGAAAAGATTGCCGGTGCCCCCAATGACGGTCATCAGAAGGATGGTTTCGCTGACGTGGTATTCGATGCTGGACAGCGGAGCGATCCCGGCAAGCAAGGCGTGCAGGCCTCCCGCCAAGCCGGTAACAGCCCCGGACACCACGAATGCCGCAAGCTTGAATGCCTTGACGTTATAACCGACCGCCGCGGCACGCGTCTCGTTATCCCGGATCGCAAGCAGAGTGCGCCCGAACTTTGACTCGGATATGCGCTGCATGACTGCGAAAACGACGAGGAAGATCACGGCTACGAAACCGTAGTATTGCCATGGACTGGAAATCTCCATAATCACGTTGCCGAAGATCTCCAGGCTTGGGCGAGAAATGCCGAGCAGGCCGTTGTCGCCGCCGGTTATATCCACCAGCGAATAGGCAAGAAAGTAAAACATCTGTGAGAAGGCGAGGGTCAGCATGACGAAGTAGACACCTCGCTGTCGAATCGAGAACCAGCCGACGAATCCTGCGACGACTGCTCCGATCACCAGGGAGCCGAGCAGCGTGACGAGCAAGGGCGCATTGAAATTCAGCACCAGCAGTCCGGTCGCGTAGCTTCCCAGCCCGTAGAAAATCCCCTGGCCGAACGACATGAGCCCGGTATATCCAAGCAAAAGGTTACAGGCAATGGCTGCCATTGCGAATATCAGGAGTTCCGTGGCAAGCGATCCCGATTTCAAAAACATTGGCAGCGCAATCGCAATGATTGCAGCCATTATGGTAAAGCGATGATGCATGAGATGTTTCAAGTCGATCTCCTTATGCCCGGCCCAACAATCCGTTCGGCCGCAGCAGCAAGACTAAAGCCATGGCTACGTAGATCATGAGGTTTGCGCCGGGAGGCCAGATGGTGCTCATCATGCTTTGCACGATGCCCACCAGCAGGCCCCCGGCCAGCGCGCCCGCAAAGCTGCCCATTCCTCCAACGACCACGGCGACGAATGCGATGCTCAACGCCTCCACCCCCATAAAGGGATCCACGCCCCGGATAGGCGCAGCGAGCACTCCTGCCAGGGCGGCGGTGGCAGCGCCCAGGGCAAACACCATCGCAAAAATGCGCTTGATATTCAGCCCAAGGAGCGAAACCATTTCGGTGGATTCGCTGCCTGCGCGTACTACGGCCCCGAGCCGCGTCCCCTCCAGGATGGCCCCAAGCACCAAGGCCATTACCACGCCGACGGCGATGACGAACAAGCGATACGTGGGATAGATGAAGTCGCCCCAAATTACGACTCCCTGGAGCAGATCGGGAGGCGCCACGTTGTTTCCAAGCGGGCCCCAGTACATGATCACCGCTTCCTGCAACACCATCGCAAGCCCGACGGTGATCAGAATGTGCATCTCATGGGGCAAGTGGTAGGCCTTCCGAAACAGGAAGGTTTCGACCAGCCATGCAAACACACCGATGATCAAGGGTCCGAGGAGCAGAGTCCACCAGAAGTCCAGCCCCATCTGTACAAGCTGATAGCACCCATATGCGCCTAACAGAAAGAATGCGCCGTGTGAAAAATTCACAAACCGCAGCAAGCCGAAAATGATACTGAGGCCGACGGCGAGGACGAAATAGAGCATTCCAAGGCCGATGCCATTTACGAGCTGGAGTAGATAGACGTTCATATACGTGATTCATCGTTGTTGCTAAAGTTGGCTTAGCGCATGGCCCGAAGCATAACGCATCCGGGTTGCAGGGAAAGTCGGCTCTTACTCGGCGAGTTACACGACGCCGACTCCCGTTCACTGTGATGAATCAAACCATCTTGCAACCCGCTACGTCAGGCGACAGGAAGAAGCGACCAGAATTGATGATCTCGGCGTAATCGTCCTTATCACGCATCTGCGCCTTCGCCTTTCCTTTGACGAGGTAGAAATCGCGGAGAACCTGATGATCCTCCTTTCGTATCTCTTCCATTCCTGTCAGGCTTTCGAACTTCATTCCCTCCATTGCGGAGATGACGGCCTTGGGCTCGATGCTTTTTGCCTTGTTGATGCCCTCGATAAGCATTCTCGTGTTGATATAGGGCGCGGCGAGGCTGTAGTTCGGTGAAATCTTGAACTTTTCTCTTACCTGGCTAACAAATTTCTTGTTGAATGCGGTATCGATGGTGTGCCAGTACACGGCGCCGAAATAGACGCCTTCACAGATGTCCGCCCCGAGTGCTTCAAACTGTTCGAGTCCGGATGCAGCGGCGACGATAATCGTCATCTTCTGCTTCAGACCGAAGCTGACCGCCTGCCTCAAGGCGTCAGAGGCCTGAGCACCGTAGTTAAGGAGGAACAGCACATCGGCCTTGGATGCGATGGCGTTCGTCAGATGGCCGCTGAACTCCCTTTCAGTCAGGGAGTGATAGCTGTTGCCGACGTGCTCGATACCCTTTTCCTTGAACAGCGCCTTCGCATTCTTCAGGAGGTCCTCGCCGAACACGTACTGCGGCGTGATGGTGTACCAGCGCTTCGCCTTGGGTAGCAGGTCTGCCAACGGGCGTGCCGAGCCGTGGATGAGTCCGTAAGTGGGAAGCGCCCAGCGGAACGTGCTCCGGTTGCACTCGGCGCCTGTCAGTTCATCCGCGCCGCCGTTGGTGAGCAGGATCCCGCCTGCCTTATGAATTTCCTTGCTCATCGCGAGCGACTCTGCCGACAGAAGCGCGCCCGTGAAGAAGCGAATATTGTTTTGCTGCATGGCCTCCTGGACGCGGCGTATGGCGGTAGCCGGCTTGGCCTCCGTATCGATCATACGATATGCCAGTTTTTTTCCGAGCACGGTTCCCTGCTGTTCGACGGCGAGTTTCATCCCCAGGTCGGAGTATTTCCCGATCGCGGAAAACGTTCCTGACATCGCGGTTGGGCACGCGAGAAGCAGTTCATCGCTCTGAGCGATGGAGAAAATGGGATGGGCTGCCAGGCTAGCTGCCGCAGACATCTTCAAAAAGTCGCGTCGATTGGTCATTCAGGTCTCCTTAAAGTTTTATTTGATCCACTAGGGGTTGATGAGATGAGGCGTGTGATGCTCGTCCGACCTTCGTTTTGCGAGGGCCATTTTGGTTTTCCATTCGGTGCTCATAGGGACCGTCAGCATTCCTTTGTTCGCTTTAGTCTGCAACCCAGTCAATCTGTACCCTGACTGGAAGGTTTGCCAATGCGGCGGAAAGCTTGTCCGCGCACCTTGTCTGGTCGGCCGGACTACGCGCCCGAAGCGTTACAGACGCTTCACTTCCGTCCTTCGTAGCAGAAAGTTCGATCACGTCGACTGCCCCTTCCAGTTCGGCAATCTCCATGCGAAGCTTGTAAATCAATGCCATGTCACGCAGTGCGGGCTTGAAGATCTTGCCGACACCCGTCACTGGAATGGCATCGAGAACAAATACATGCCGCGGCTTCGCGGGCGGTTCGGGGATGCGGTCGCCAATGAATTTCTGCAGTTCAGCGGTATCGACGCTTTGTCCGGGAGCGAGCGCCACGAAAATAACAGGCAGTTCACCGGCATACCCGTCAGGCATACCGACCGCGGCGCTCATCGCAACGGCCGGGTGGGAGTTCGCTATCTCTTCAATTGCCAGAGGGTCGATGTTGTGCCCACTACGGATAATCAGATCCTTTTCCCGCCCGGTGAGGAACAGGTAGCCCTCTTCATCCAGGCGCCCCAGGTCGCCAGTGATCAAGCCGCCGTCGGGGGTGAATGCTTGCTGGTTGTGCTCAGGTTTAAGATAGCCTTTCACAATCTGCGGCCCCCTGGCCACAACCGACCCGATGGTTCCGGTCGGGCACGGCATCCATTCTCCCTCTTCACTGCACCGCATGATTTCGATCGACGAAAAGGGACAGCGGATGCCCACACTACCTCGTACGTGCTTTCCATTGAACGGTGTCGTTGCGATCGCGGCGACGCTTTCGGTCATTCCATACTGCTCTAGCAGTGGAATACCGGTTCGTTCCTCGAACCGCTGGCCAACCGCTGTTGGCAGTGCTGCACCGCCGGTAAATGCGAAGCGCACTGTCGATACGTCGCATTGACCGATCGGTATCTCACTCATCGCCCCAATTGAGGTGGGAACTCCGCCGATGATGGTGGCGCGGTAGCGTTCAACCAGACGCCAGATACTTTTGACAATTTCGGGATCGCGCAGACCGGCCGGCGACAGCATCACAACGTGCCCGCCGGTCGCCAGTACCGACATGCCGATTGTCGAGGTCCCACCGACATGAAAGAGTGGAAAGCCGTTCAATGCAATGTCTTGTTCTGTAATGTCGAACAACTGGGCAAGCGACCACGCAGCATGTATCTGGTTCAGGTGCGTTTGGGGAACAAGCTTTGGAATGCCGGTGGTCCCCCCTGTATGGAAGAGCGCCGCGACTGCCTCCCGGTCCGGGACGTGCTTGAATACCAGCCTGTCGGCAGGCTGCCGGTCCATTATCTCGTCCAGGTCGTACACGCGCGGGTCATCGGTATTCGGCCTGCCGCCCAGTACGAGTACCGCTTTGAGGCCCTCCACCCGCGGGATCACATCCAGAACCTTGGCCCAGAGCTCCGCGTCGAAAGCAGGCCCCGGGCAAACAAGAATGCGAGCTTTTTCCGCCTCCAGCAATGCGGCAATGACGTCCGGAGCAAGCAGGTAGTTGATGCTGCTCGCTGTGCCGGCTGTCTCCGCGCCCCAGATCAGGGCCGGAACCCTCGCGTGGGTACGCGAAAGAATAGAGATCACTCCTTCCCCGGCAATGCCGAACTCCGCGAACATGTTCGCGGCACGAGTAATTTCAGCCAGCAGTTCACTATGGGTATAAACCACCGGTGCATCATCCAGCGCCGCGGAGCCAAGCATGGTCAGGGCTGTCCTGTCGCCATACAGATCGGCGGTGGCCTGGAACACCTCGTACATGCTACGTGATGGCACTAATTCATCGTACGAAATCAACTCGAGCTGTTCGAGATCCGTAATGCCTCGAATTTTTCGCTCTGATCGCGTTGTCTTTGTCATTGCTGCCCCACGACTTCAAGATACAGGGAGGGGGCCACGAAAATCTGTTTCAAGTCGGCTTCCTTCTTGTGTTCTGGCCAAGCTGCTATCACCGGCCAGAAACGTATTCATGCCGGGCCCGATGGCCCGGACTCCTCAACCTCGCGTCGGGAGGCTGTACGACCGCACAGAAGAATCATTTATGTAAGGGGAGGTGCTTTTATATGGGACATGATGTCTCCAGTTCCTTTTTGCTCGTGTATCGACGCGCCTTAATTTGTATGGCGAGTTTAGGAGCTGGATGCAGGAGAGGCAATGTGGTAACGACACAATTCCATTCACACTGACTGTGATGAACCCCCAATCCCCACCTTGAGGACCTGAGAGAGGCGTTCACAAAACTGCGCGCAGCGACCCTTCTATTCCTTGTTACGTGCTGGCCTGGCCGAAAAAGGACGCTTTCACAAAGTAGCGGTACGAAGGCGTACTTTCCCTAAATTTGCGGCAGAAAATTCTGCAGGCACACGAACGTGGTATGAGTTTTCAACGTGAGATTGCCGATTTCTTCGGTGGTCAGTCTGTTATTCGTGGAAAAGTTGCTGCAGCGAGTGCGTAACACCGGCAATGCCGCTGCCAAAAGTAAGGACGTGGGCCAGGCACTTGAGGAAGCCTTGAGGGCCGCGATCGACACGATCAGTCCCGCTGATGCTCAAGGCTGGTTAAAGTATGGCGGCTATCCCCAACACTCATGTGAAATCCGCTGTAAAGCCCCATTGTCCGGGGAGCCATAGCCTTTGGCTGTAGATGTGACAAAGGGCTAGCTTTCGCTAACCCTTTGATTTCTGCGTGTTTTTGGTGGGCCTCCCGTGAGTCGAACACGGCACCAACGGATTATGAGTCCGCCCAACCACCCATTTCCCTGTGTTGACCAGCATGTCCTGAACTCACGCAATACGTTAGTAATCATAGACTTATATCGCTTTTTCGCCAAAACAATATTCCCCAAAGTTTCCTTTCGTTGATATTATTTGCCTACTATATTCCTACTGGCTTTCAGTAGGCGAAGTGGGAGGCAACATGAGAGTGAAGTTGACTGGCGCAAAGATTGAGGGATTCCACTGCCCAGCAGGGAAGCCGGCAGTGTTTCTATGGGATACCGAAGTACCGGGATTAGGACTGAAAGCCTCTGCGGGTGGCGCGAAAAAGTACATTTTGGAAAGCCGGCTCAAATCGGGCAAAAACATTCGCATTACGATCGGGGATCCGAAATCCTGGACCTTGGATGCAGGCCGGATGGAAGCCCGCCGGCTCCAGACACAGATCGACCAGGGATTGGATCCACGCCAGATTCAAAAAGAAAAAGTTGCAAAACTGGAAGTCGAGCAACGGGACCTGCAGCGCAAGAGCATTACCCTTGGCGATGCATGGCCAGTCTATGTTCAAGCCCGGCGCCATAAGTGGGGCGACCGCACGCTGGCCGACCACGAAAACATCGTCGCGGACAAGGGCACGCCCGCACCGTTGCATGCCTTGCTGCCGGTCAGGCTGGCCGACCTCACTGCCGAACGAGTCAGCGCCTGGCTGAAAGCCGAGGCAGAACGCCGGCCTGCTCAGGCCGCCCTGGCCTTCCGCATGCTGCGCGCCTTTTTGAACTGGTGCCAGTTCCAGGACGATTACCAGGACATTACCAGTCCGGACGCTTGCGGAAAAAAGGGACGGGAATACCTGCCGAAGAAGCAAGTGAAAACCGACTGCCTGCAGCGTGAGCAGTTGGCGGCATGGTTTCGGGAGGTCCGAAAAATCCAGAACCCGGTCATCAGCGCCTATCTTCAGTCGCTCCTGCTGACGGGGGCCCGGCGCGAAGAACTGGCCGGGTTGACCTGGGACTGTATCGATTTCCAGTGGAATGGGCTGCACATCCGCGACAAGGTCGAAGGCGAGCGGGTGATCCCCCTGACTCCCTATGTGTCGCATCTGCTCGGCGCCCTGCCCCGCCGCAATGAATGGGTGTTTTCCAGCCCACTTGCCAAGTCGGGAAGATTGCAGGAGCCGCGGCTCCAGCATAATACGGCCGTTGCTGCCGCAGGCCTGCCACCATTGACCCTTCACGGCCTTCGGCGTTCGTTCGGAACGTTGTGCGAATGGGTGGAAACTCCCGCCGGCATCTCCGCCCAGATTATGGGCCATAAGCCCAGTGCAACGGCGGAAAAGCATTATCGGCAACGGCCGCTTGATTTGCTCCGGATGTGGCATACCAAGATCGAGGCATGGTTTCTGGAACAGGCTGGAATCGATTTTGCGCCCGTGCTGTCGCAAACGGGTTTGAAGCTCGTGAACACCGCGTAAAGCGCTCGTGGAAAAGTCGGCCTTGTGGGAAACAAGCTCGCGCAAAAGAAGACATCAGCATTGCGGGCTGTCGAATAAAGGATTTCTCGCTGCCGGTGTCAAGGGATGAAAAAGGCGGACACCCTCGCTGACGTGGAGGAGTATCCTCACTGAAGGTTTTCGCATTGGAGGGCGCGAATGATCGACGAACGAAAATCGGTATTTGATGAAAATGGGCCGGACCAAGAAAAATTGCATGATACCTATGGCGGGCCGGTGAATTTGATGAGGCAGTGGGCAGATGAGAGACGCGCGGCCGGTCGTTTCACCCTCGAGGAGGCTGCTCTTGCCATAGTGGACGGCGTAGTGAGGCCTGGCAAAGCCGAAGCTGTCAAGACGCATTGGGAGAACGATTGGCCACTCCTTTGGAGTTTGATCCAATCTGCCCGTACTGGTGCACTGCCTATATTTTCGCGTAAAGGTCTGAAAATACCTCCAGATAACGCTCCGACCACCGAGTGGTTCGAGCGAGAGACGTACTGGAGAGATCTAAATGCGTGGCTGGCTACGAACGAGCCAAACGTCACATTTCGGTTTCCGCCGCCCCCTACAGCTGCTTTAGTAAGTCAACCGAGCAAGCTAATCGCCGACGCTACAGAGCGAGCAACCAAGCCAGCATCTCAGTCCACCGATGAAGCCAGCAAGCAAGTTGCCTCTTCGATAAATAACGACAACTGGAAGGCCGAGGCATGCAAACTCGCCCAAGAAATTGGGGAAGAAAAATGGCGCTCGGGGATGAGGGAAATCACAGCACGAAACGTTTCTGAATCTGTGGCAATGAGACTGGCATCAACTGGTGATGGAAAATATTGGGGCAAACGTGGGCCGAGGACTGGAAGCTCCGTTCGGAACGAAGCGCTGAAAGGTTGGAAATTTATCCCTCCAAGAGACGTGAATTGACTGGCCAGAATGGCTTGAATCCGTTCAGCCAGGTTTCATGCCACCTTGAGATAGGCTGCAACCTAACGCTCACGCGGCTTACGAGCTTGCGCCATTTTTTCTTCACTTTATTGGTTCAAGCCATTCAAGCCACGAAAATATCAACGCCGAGACACAAAGCCGAACGAGGCGAGATAACTTGAAGCAGAGATAGCGAATATCGGCACGTTATCAACGCTCCAAGCTCCGTCACACGAGGCTGAATTTAGCGTTGATTATGAAACATACTATTCCCGCACTGCCCGAAATTCCCCATCTGCAAAACATTCCGATTGGGCTTGCCACCATTGCCAACGGGCGCGATACCCTCCCGACGAACGAAGCGGCAGCTGTGCTGACCCGCGCGCCGCAGACTCTGCGCAAATGGGCCTGCCTCGAAAATGGTCCGATCCGCCCAGTTCGTATCAATGGCCGCCTGGCTTGGAAAGTAGCAGACCTTGCAAAGCTGCTTAACGGGAGCGCAGTATGAGCACCTGCTTTCAAGACCCGACTAAGTTAGTGTGCCTGCCCAAAGGCGTGCATATCACCATGAGTAGCCGGGAAATTGCAGAACTGGTGGAATCGCGCCATGACAAGGTGAAACTGTCTATCGAACGCCTTGCGGCGCGTGGCGCAATCGCGCTGCCCCCAATGGGGGAAGCGTCCTTTGTCGGAACTGACGGCCGTAAACAGCACACAACCGAATATCACATCAGCAAGCGCGACAGCTACGTGCTCGTCGCACAGCTCTCGCCAGAGTTCACGGGGTATCTGGTGGATCGCTGGCAGGAATTGGAAGAGCGTGCTGCGGCTCCGGCAACTGTCCCTCAGACATATAGTAGTGCGCTTCGCCTGGCTGCCGATCTAGCTGACCAAAACGCCCAGCTTGCTGCCACAGTGGCTGAGCAGGCACCGAAAGTGGAAGCACTGGACCGCATTGCTACGGCCGAAGGGGCGTTGAACCTAACGGCTGCTGCCAAGACGCTTCAACTAGGGCCAATCAAGTTCTGCGAGTCACTGCGTAAGATGGGCTGGATCTATTACCGCCCCGGCGGCAAGCGCAACTTGGGGTACCAAGACAAGGTGCAAGCCGGATGGCTCATACATAAGGTCCGCAGGGTGGTGCTCCCGGACGGCAGTGAGAAAATTGTCGAGCAGGTTCTCGTGACGCCGCGCGGCCTGGCGAAGCTCGCCATTCTCCTGGACCAGACGAATGGAGGTGCAGCATGATCTCCAGCATCAAACTCGGTACCGACCTGCATCCGGCTTCGATCGAAGCCCTAGCGATGTTCGCCGGCCAGCAGCATTCATGCGCTCAACGCGGAAGCCTGGTGACCTTCACTCCGATGTTAGCCGCAAGTGGCGAGTTTAAAGTGTTTGATGCCGCGCCGGCTGCTGGAGGCTCGAAGTGAGTACACAAGTCATGTCCAATTGCTGGCACCTCCAGATGCCGCCGACTGCGAAATCAGTACTGATTTCTTTGGCTGACAACGCAAATGACCATGGTGTCTGCTGGCCATCAATTCCGACCATTGCGAAGCGTACCTGCTTCTCTGAACGCGCTGTGCAAAACGCCATCCAGTGGCTTGAGCGTAACCTTTTGCTGATTGCACATCGTACAAATGGGCGCCACACGAGCTATACGCTAACGCCCGAACGCTATGCACCTGAAACTGCAGCAGATGCACTCATACAGCAGTCCCCCTCCCGCAGTAAATGCACCCCTGCAGCAGGCTCGCCAGTGAAGGAGATGCGCAATACCCCCACAGCAGATGCTGCGGTACCCCTGCAGGAGACGCGCAGCCCCCCGCAGGAGGTGCCGTCTAACCGTAAAGAACCGTCAAAGGAACCGTCAGGGAACCATCAAAAGAAGTCGCGTGACCGCGACGCTGTACTTGGCTTGGACGACTTGGTTGTGGATGGCGTAGACAAACAGCACGCGAGGGATTGGCTGACACTTCGCAAGGCCAAGCGCCTCCCACTTACGCCGAGCGCCTGGGATGCCATCAAGGCAGAGGCCACGAAGATCGACATGACTGCCGCAGAAGCGGTGGCCTGCGCTGTCAGCTCGAGCTGGGCTGGATTCAAAGCCAAGTGGGTCAACGACGCAGTAGGCGGTGGCCAAAAGCCGCATGCTACGTGGACATTAAACAACGCCGATGAGAACTCCAAGGCTAAGGCCCTGCTATTCGGCGGCAACAAGGGAGAGGTAATCGATGTCTGAGAATGACTACGACGAGTTCGCGACGCTGCTGGACGCGGTATACGCGCTGCATGGGAAGAACCTGAACGCTCCGGCCAAAGCGCTGTTCTTCCGTGCCATGGAAACTTTCCCGTTGGAGACCATACGGGTCGCCATGAACGCCCATGTCCGCGACGCGCAGCGGGGGCAATTCCCGCCGAAGCCGGCCGACCTGATGGCGCAGATAGAGGGCCACGCTGCCAACGATGGTCGACCGGGCGCCGATGAAGCATGGGCGATTGCGCTTCGTAGCCGCGATGAGGGCGAAACGGTTGAAATAACGTTGGAAATCATGGAGGCATTCACCAGTGCCCGCCCAGTGCTTGCACTTGGCGACAAAGTGGGATCCCGTAAGACCTTCATAGAAGTCTACAGCCGCCTGGTCGCGGAGGCACGTAGCGCTGGACGAGCCGTCCAATGGACTTTGTCGCTTGGCTGGGATGAGTCACGACGTGAGATGCCAGTACGCGCTGCCGTAGCAGCTGGTCGCTTGCCGGCGTCTACTGCCGCCACGCTACTTCCACCGCCGCAAGACTCTGGATCGATGGGCAGTGCAACGGCCACCAATATTGCGAGACTCAAGGCAGAGTTGGCCAAGTTGACACCGGCGTTTGAGAGATTGCGTCACGCCACCGAAGCTAAATCTGGCGCCGAGCGCGAGCGCCTTGCCGAGGCAAAAAAAATCACGGCCAGGAAGGTCCAGCAATACGGACTGGGTGCGTGCGCCAGGGACTCTCCTTCGCGGCAAAGACTCCTGCCGTCTATTATGGAGTGATTAGATAGTACGGGTCGAATTGCCACGCAGGTGATAGCAACTATGGATATTGTGAACGTTGAGCGATTGACTAGCAAAATTGTAGTCGAAGTCGTCATAGCAGAGCAGCCCTGCAGTGCTGCTCTGCGGCCCATACGCCATTCTCATCTGCATTGGGTACCAACCATGGCCGGCTGGACTTCGTAATCTACCAAGAGTGCACCAGGCCATCGGAGCTCGATGATTCGCTCTGCCTCATCTCGGCCGCTACAGTAGTCTAACTCCAGCAGTAGAACATCTCCTTTGAAGTCAACTAGACAGACTGCTCGATGCAGTTGTGTCGCGGCGAGTCGAGGCGGCCCACCCTTAGCGTTAGCTCCTATCCGGAGTTCGCGCTGTCGGTTATAGCAGGACACGCAGATCATCCCGCCGAGGAGGCGGAAGGTAACGTTACTGCATCGCGTACAACGTCTTGCCGGCTCTACTCCCCGATAAGGATGGCCATTCCGATCTCGTTTTTTCGGCAGTTGTGGCGCACACTCCAAGACATGTAATTTCCCAATAGGGCAGCGCGCACACTGAATTGCCGCCTTAGTAGCAACGTTTTTGGAGCAGGCTTCTGGCGTTAGCTTCGCCCATAGAGGTTCGCATCTGAAAAATCGGGCGCCCGGATAGCCAGGATATTCATCGTAAGAAACCTGCACGGTGATTACACTCTTTTGTGTGTTATGACACGAACAGGTTCGAGTCACGACCAAGAATGGGTGGCTTATCAGTGGTGCATTCTTCAGTTTCTCAATTACTTTTTTACTGCAATGCCGACAACCAAACATGCATCTTTCCGTGCGAATGATGCATTTTGCAGTGACACGCAGTACCAATCCCTCTTTGACAATCAATGGGTGCGACGCTTTATCACCCATCAGATTTTCAAGTTGGCAGCGACAACCGTCAACTACATACGCGGTTGTCGACAACCACGACGATATGCCTTCCGCCGTCAGTAGTATTGCCGGATATAGCTATAAGCCTTCTCGAATAGCTCTTCATCCGCGTGTAGCTTGTACTTAAAGAGAGCTTTACGCAGCGCCTTTTTCACTTCACGTTCACCGGCCTGCGTCTCTTGCCACCCGGGGAAGCGGACCAACCGCACGATCTCATCGATGTCGGCAACCACGCGCTCGACAATGATCGGTGTCTCGGATGTCTTGACTTCGTTGAACAGCTCGGTCAAAGCTGCCACGCCACGAGTCTCATCTTCCTCGGGCGGCACTTCCTTTTCAGCTTGTAGAGTTTCCTTGGCAATTTCCAGCAACTGCTTGAGAAACTCCACGCTGTTAATCTGCCCCGACTCGAACCGATCCTTGAGCGCATCAAGCCGCTCGGAAAGTTGCCTGAATTTCGGGTTGCCTTGGTGCTTGCGCATCCGGCGCGCCAGCTTTATCTCAATTTCCTTTGCCTTTTTCGGGTCAGGATTCGATAAAACTGCTTCCAGTAAGTCGGCATCTAGCACCAAAGTGTCAAGGTCATCGCGTACTGCATCAACATGCACATTCTGATGAATCAGTTCAATCGTCTTGGCACCAAGCGAATGCCAGATCAGCTTGCCGTGGCCACTGGACGGTTGCACCGACTGATACACCTGCGACAGCCACTTATAGTCCTTCTCGAAGGGCCCGAGCACCGCGTCCGGCGACAGCGCTTCCCATATCTTATTGAGCACGCTGTATTCGGCCGCAAAGTTGTCCCGTACCTCGTTGTTGGGTAAGCACTGCTGCGCGGCGATCAGCCCTTCGTAGCCCTGCTGAGAGCGGTCGCAACCATGGAAGAACGCTAGGCATTTTTGCATCGCTTCGGGCAGCTTTTCCTTCAGCTCCTGTATGTTGCTGACCACCTGTTTCACGCTCTGATCGTCAAATTCAAGCGCCGCTGCCACGTCGTCGAAGATGCCGAGGTAGTCCACGATCAGCCCGTGGGTCTTTTGCTCAGAGTAGGTCCGGTTCACCCGGCAAATAGCCTGCAACAGCGTGTGGTCACGCAGCGGCTTGTCTAGGTACATGGCCTGCAGGATCGGTGCGTCGAAGCCGGTCAGCAGCTTGGCGGTAACGATGATCAGTTTGAGCGGGTCGGCAGGGTCACGGAAGCGATCGAGCAGGCGCTCTTCTTCGTCGCGGCTGCGGTCGTAGGGCGCGTACTCAGGGTGCTCCTTCTTGTCCGCTGCCTGCACCGACATCACGATGTCCGTGGCCTCGGGTGGTAGCAACTTGTCCAGCTCGGCCTTGAACAGCAGGCATGACTCCCGGTCAAATGTGACGATCTGCCCTTTAAAGCCGTTGGGCTCCACCTTGGACTGGAAGTGCTCGACGATGTCCTCGCAAACCTTGCGGATGCGCTCGGGTGTCTTGACTAGCACGGCCATCTTTGCGGCGGTCTTGGCGAGGTTGTCCTTGTCCAGGTCCGAGAGGCCGCCGGTCAGGTCTTTGTACGCGGCATCCAGCGCCGCCTTGTCGATGTGCAGGTCAATCAGTCGGGGCTCGAAGTGCAGCTTCAGCGTGGCACCGTCGCGGATTGACTCCTCGAAGCCGTACCGGCTCATGTAGCCCTTCACGTCTTCGTCGGCGCCGAAGGCGTAGAAGGTGTTGCGGTCGGCACGGTTGATCGGCGTGCCGGTCAGGCCGAACAGAAACGCATTGGGCATGGCTTCCCGCATCTTACGGCCCAGATCACCTTCTTGGGTGCGGTGGGCCTCGTCGACCAGGGCGATGATGTTGCTGCGGTCGTTTAGGCTGCCCGTGGCCTCACCGAACTTGTAGATCGTGGTGATGATGATCTTGCGCACATCCTGCGCCAGCAACTGCTGCAGCTTCTCGCGGCTGTCCGCCTTTTCCAGATTGGGAATGTCCGCCCCGGTGAACGTGCCCGTGATCTGGCTGTCGAGGTCGATCCGGTCTACCACGATCAGCACTGTGGGATTCTTCAATCCTGCGTGCATGCGCAGCTTCTGCGCGGCAAACACCATCAGTAGTGACTTGCCCGAACCCTGGAAGTGCCAGATCAGCCCTTTCCTGGGGTAACCCGCCAGGACGCGCTCGACGATCTTGTTGGCCGCTTCAAACTGCTGGTAGCGGCAAATGATCTTGATGCGCTGCTTTTTCTTGTTGGTGGCGAACAGGGTGAAGCTGCCCAGAATATCCAGCACTACATGCGGGCGCAGCATGCTCTCGGCCGACAGCTTGAGCGACTTTAGCGGGTGGAGCTGACTATCGTCGCCATCACCATCCAGATGCCAAGGGCCCCAGTCCTTGACCGGCAGGCCGATGGAACCATAGTGGTAGGCCTTGCCCTCGGTGGCCACCGAGAACACGTTGCAAACGAACAGCTCTGGCACGAACTTCTCATAGTCGTCGTGCACCTGCACCGCGCCATCGACCCAGCTGATGCACTTCTTAACCGGCGTCTTGGCCTCGATCAGTACCAGCGGCAGACCGTTCACCAACAGCACCAGATCAGCCCGACGTTCTGTAGGGCCAGCACGGTAGGTGTACTGCTGGGTGACGACGTAATGGTTCTGTGACAGGTCATCCAAGTCGATCAACCGCACCGGCACATGCTCATTGTTGTGGCCGAAGGGCATCGAGCGCTCACCACGCATCCACGCCGTCATTTCCTCATTGGCGCGGATCAGACCATCCGAGCGCACCGACAGCACGATGGCGCGCAGCTTGTAGAGCACTTCATCGGCGCGGTCGGGTTGAGCGGCAATCTCGGGGTTCAGGCGAATCAACGCATCGCGCAGCCAAGGTTCGACCAGCACTTCCTGAATCTGACGCGGCACCTCAGCAGGGGCGGCGTAGCGCCAGCCGATGCCTTTGGGGCTGGGGCCGTAGCTGGCTTGAGGCTTCTGGGAGGTGTTGGCCGGGACAGCCTTGATTGGGCCGGCAAGCAGATCGCGGACGTAGGCTTCAACAGTGTTGGATTCAGTGAAGCTCACTGTTAGTTCTCCCCAAGTGATTTTTTCAGAAGGGCGCGTTTCATAGCGGCCGAAACACGTTCGCGTTCTTCAAGCGCTTTTCTGGTCAAGTCCGTTTGGCGTAGCAATTGATCAACATCGAATTGCTGTTTTTCACTCAGAACAACCATTGGTCCCGCCAGAAATTTTTCTTGCGAAATGTTCTTCGCCTCTGTGCCTGAACAGAGTGCTTCAATGTATGACCGAAACTTGGGCAGCTTAGTCCAAGCCAACACGAATCTTTTCGGTGGCGCATCGCTCTCGAAATTGAGTCGCCATGTCTTGTCGCTGAGCATTAGGTTGCTCGGGGTGTTTTCCACAATGCAAGTTCGCGCAACACCTTGCGGCTGAGCGTTTGCTCTCGTCACAAGAAAGTCGCCAGGCTGTACGGTGGCATCGACTACGAAGTCATCAGAATCTAGTAGCGCCTTATTCTCATCAGGGCAATACCCTTGGGAACCGACTGCACTAACTTTAAGAACACCGAACTCGTTAGGCTCTGCCGGCAGGGAGGATGCTTTGGGGCTTTTCCCTGCTTCAATGCGCTTGACGATACTCTTCATGGTCGCCATTTGCCAATCTCCCTCGTTGCCGAGAATTGATTGAATGGCGGACCGCTCTAGATTCCCAAGACTCGAACGAGTGGATTGGATTTGATATATGTACTCGTCTGCAGAGGCGAGCAGGAAGGCAATCCTTTCCTGCTCTCCCAGTGGAGGGAGCAAAAACTCATAACTTGCCAAACTCGTCCAGTTGGTGCGGGGGCTCAATGAGCCAGCTGATGTGCCCACAGCATGATCAAAAAAGGCATCGGTCTGGCAAATGAATGGCAACAACTCCGGCAACAATGCCTGCGCGTCCTTGGTCTCCAACACGTAGATGTCCCCAGAACACACACCGGAGAAATCCGCCAGGGCCACCTTGCGCTGGTATGCGCGTCGCTTGCCGAAGAGCACTTGCCCAGCTTGAAACACGCTGGTGAAGGTCACGCCGTCAGCGACACTGCCCCAACTGCGGATGCGCAAGTCCCCTGGTTCGAGGTGTTCCAGACCGACGTAGCGTTCAATGCCATCGGTCAGCGGATCTTGGCTGCGGGCTTTCGAGAGGCGCACCACGTCGCCGAATTTCACCCGTCGCCAGCGGGGCTTCAGGGTTTTATTGTTTTTGTCAGACACGCTTGATGTCCTCCGTAATCAGTCCATCCAGAGTTTCCACCAGCGCGTCCATCTGTTGCCAAAAGGCACGGCCATCGGTCTGGCACTGATCCCAGGCTGAGCGCAGCGATACCGCGTTCCCATTGCTGTCGGTGGCGATGGCGGCGGCAATGCGCTTCACGTACAGTGGGATCGAGAGATTGCCCGCATTGGCGCCGACTTCGGCCAGGGTGGCGACCCTGGCGAAACTGGGCACATCCACAAAGGTCTTGTAAGCGCTCAGGATGCGCTGCTGGTGCTCGGGCTTCAGAAAGCTCTGAGCACGTTCCCGGGCGACCTCGTTCACCGCGTCGATGAAGATCACCTTGCCCTTGCGAGCGGCGGCCTTCTTGCGGTTGCAGATGACGATGCACGACTCCATCGGGGAGTTGTAGAACAGGTTCGGCCCCAAGCCGATGACGGCCTCGACCCAGTCCTGCTCGACCATCTTGGCGCGCATGGCCTGTTCTTCGTTACGGAACAGCACGCCGTGCGGCCAAAGCACGGCACTACGACCTTTGGCGGTGAGACTGGTTAGGATGTGCTGCTGGAAGGCGTAGTCGGCACGGCCTTGCGGCGGCGTGCCCAGCGAGTTTCGGCCCCATTTGTCGCTGCTCCAGGCCTCGCGATTCCACTGTTTAATGGAGTACGGCGGGTTGGCCAGGATCACATCGAACTGGCGCAAACGGTCGCCTTCGATGTGCTTCGGTTCGGCCAGGGTGTCACCCCGAATGATTTCGAAGTCCTCGACTCCGTGCAGGAACAGGTTCATGCGGGCGATGGACGAGGTGATGAGGTTGCGTTCCTGCCCGTAGAGCTTGAGCGTGCGGTACTCGCCACCCGAGCGCTTCACTTCGTCCAGCGCCGAGATCAACATGCCGCCGGTGCCGCACGTGGGGTCATAGATCGACTCGCCCGCCTGCGGCGCCAGAAGTTGCGTCATCAGGTGCACAACGGTGCGGTTGGTGTAGAACTCGGCGGCTGTGTGGCCTGAGTCGTCGGCGAACTTCTTGATCAGGTATTCGTAGGCATTGCCTAGCTCGTCTTCGGGAACGTTAGCCACCGAGAGTGTCTGCGTCGAGAAGTGCTCGATCAGGTTTTTCAGCGTTTCGTCGGGCAGGCGCTCACGGTTTGTCCAAGGGGCATCGCCGAAGATGCCATCGAGCAGATCCGGGTTGGCGGTCTCGATGGCGCGCATGGCCTTCTGAATGGCTGCACCCACGTTCTTCGGCGTCTGACGCACATCGTTCCAGTGTGCGCCAGTAGTAATCTGGAAGCGATGGTTCTCAGCGAACTGTGCATAGGAGAGGTCCCCATTGGAGCTGGCTAGCGCCGCTTGGTACTCCTCGTCCCAGACATCCGAGACGCGCTTGTAAAACAGCAACGGGAAGATGAACTGCTTGTAGTCACCGGCGTCAATGAGGCCGCGCAGCAGCACCGCTGCACCCCAAAGGTAGCTTTCCAGTGCTTGTTGGCTGATGCGGCTCATAACTCATCCCCTGCCAACCAAGCATCAACGGAAACGAAGGTATTCTGCTCTCGAACCCTGATTACATGGTTCCACGTGCTACCAACAAGGGCGAAAACGATCAATGCACTTCCTCCATCAATAAAATCTTCGTCAAGCACGTAATGCACCTTCAAATTACAGGGGCTGAAAAAGCCAATTGGCGAGTTGCAGGCGATATCCCGAAGTACATTGCGATTCGACTCGCTCAGGCATTGCTCAACAGCCAGCCAACGCGCATTACTCAACGCAACTCGCCTGACAAATCCGCCCTCTTCGTTTGAACTGCAAATTTGTGCAAGAAAGGCCGTCAATCGCTCTATGCAATCGGTCGGATTTTTTGCATCACTATCTGTCATTTTAGCCATCCATCTTCGGTCATAACCTGCGCAAGCCGTTCTTCGGCCTCGCGACAGCGGGCCAGCGCCTCCTTGAATGCCGCGATAGCGTCAGACAGTGGCGGGATGTCTTCCTGCAGCGGCGGCAGTACATAACGCGAGATGTTCAGCGTCCAGTCCTCTGCTTTGATCTCGTCGAGGCTGACCACCCGGACCGTATACTGCACATCGTTGAAACCGCGATACCAACTGAGGATTTCGGCAGCGTGCTCAGGCTCCAGGTAGTTTTGCGCCCGACCTCGGCGGAACAAACGTGACGCATCGGCGATCAGCACCTTCTTCTTGTTCTTAGTCGACTTGCGCTTACGCAGCACCAGGATGCACGCGGCGAGCCCTGTGCCGTAGAACAAATTGGGCGCCAGACCGACGACGGCCTCGACCAGATCCATTTCCAGGAGTTTTTGCCGGATACTACCCTCCACACCTTTGCGGAAAAGGGCGCCCTGGGGTAGCACCACGGCCATCCGGCCGGTCACATCGGCCATTGACTTGACCATGTGCTGCACCCACGCGAAGTCACCGCTGGAGGACGGCGGTAGGCCGGCAAAGTTGCGGCCAAAGGGGTCGTTCAGCCACAAGTCTTCGCCCCACTTTTCCAGCGAAAACGGTGGATTGGCGATCACGCAGTCGAAGGTGGCCAGTCGGTCGCCCTCGAAGAAGGCCGGGTTGCGCAGGGTGTCGCCGCGCACCACTTGGAAGTCCTCGATGCCATGCAGGAACAAATTCATCCGCGCGATGGATGAAGTGGTGAGGTTTTTTTCCTGCCCATACAGCTTCCCCCACAGCCGCTTGACGTCGCCGTGCATCTCTTTGACATGCTGTACGGCGGCCAGCAACATGCCACCAGTCCCACAGGCTGGGTCGTAGATGGTCTCGGCTTCCTTGGGATCGAGCATGTCGATCATCAACCGCACAATACTTCGTGGGGTATAAAACTCGCCGGCCTTCTTGTTGGTGGCGTCGGCGAACTTCTTGATCAAGTATTCGTAAGCGTCGCCGAGCAGGTCCGAGTTGACGTTCTTGTTGCCAAACGGCAGCTTGGAGAAGTGCTCGATCAGGTCCTTGAGCAAGGCATCCGACAGTCGGTCCTTGTTCGACCACTGTGCGTCGCCGAACACACCATATAGTGTTTCCGGGTTTGCCTTTTCTATCTCGCGCATGGCACGCTGCAGTGCTGCTCCGACGTTGCTCCCCTTGGTGCGGACATCGTTCCAGTGGCAGTCTTCCGGAATCTGAAAGCGGTGCGACTCGGGGAACCAAGCTAGCTGCTCGTCGCCGGTGTCATCGACAATCTCTTGATATTCCTCGTCCCAGACGTCGCAGATGCGCTTAAAGAACAGCAGCGGGAAAATGTAGGTCTTGAAGTCAGCAGCATCCACCGGACCGCGCAGAATGTTGGCGGATTCCCAGAGATGACCTTCAAGTTGACTCAACGAGACTTGATATGCGCTCATTCTTTAATTTCCTTGGTTTTCAGTTCTGGCGAGCGATAGCCAGGTGCCAATACGGCGTTTTTTACACCATAGAGCGCGAGAGGGTCTTTCAACCAGAGACGGTATTCAGGCCCGCGGAGTGTATGGTCAGGAGAGCAGTCGACACTCCATTTGCGTAGAACATAGCCAGCGGTGGCTGCGCGCAATTTAAGGGGCAGCACGCCTTCCGGCATTCCATAGTCCAGTAGGGTTATTTCCGGACGTGGCTGATCGGGGTGCGGAACCAGTTCCAATTCGACAATGCGGGTCCACTGAATGTCTTGGTCAGATCGTTCGTGAGGTGCGACCAAGTCGCCTTTCATAACAAAGGGATCTTGAATTCGAGTTAAAACAAAGTCGCGGAATTCATTAGACTTGCGGTCAAATGCTCGAACGTGCCAACGGAGGCCCGTGTCTAGCAGCGCAAAGGGGATAATTTCTCGCTCGCTTTGGCCGTTTTCGACAGAGTGATATCTGATCCTCAAAGGACACTTCTGGCTGATGGCACGGGTTACCTTGGCCAGCGTACTCAAGTCTGGTTGACCCAACTTGCTCGATATGTCACAGGTAATACCAGTACGGGAGTGTATTGGTTCGCCGTCACCAAAACCTTCAGCCAGCCAGGTCAAGACACGTTCGGCCGAAAAACTAAATAGGGGCGCGAAGGCGGCACCGATAACGTATGTTTTTGAACTGTTGTCGTACTCAATGTTTGACGGCGCCAGTTCTCTGTAAAGTCCCAAGTCGCGTGTCGCGGCGGCCGTCTGAATGCCGAAGCGCGCGGCCAAGTCCTGCCGGCGAATTTCGCCCACAAACCAAAGCCGAAGTTCGATATATGCCATTCGGTCGCGCTGGACGTGCCCGAGTTTTTCCAAGCGATTCGCGCTCATCTTCAATAACTCGCCTTTTCCTTGGGGCATTTGTTGAACCAAGGAATTATAAGCAAATCATTGTCAGGCGTCGACCGGATCATAAAAATAAAAGATTACGATCAAAATGATTATGATTGCAGTATGATAATAAATTCCTAAAGGAAATCAAATCATGTGGCTCATTACTCCAATTGGATTCTTCAGTGTCGTACAAAAGCCGGGTGACAAGCAAAGCGGCACGCTGACTGTGCGCGCCAGCGTCAAAGGCGACTTGACTGCACTTAAACAGCATTATCTTCCGGGGCTTTGCGCAATCCAGGAAAGTAAGGACACGGATTATCGCTTTAGGGCACAAGCTCCGCGAGCAGAAGTATCGGCCGCAATGGCGCGTCTCATGGAGGATCTTGACTATAGTAACTTCAAGTCAGAAGTCGCAAAGAGGCAGGGGCATAAGCGGTCCATCCTTTATCACGATGTCCGGGACGTTCTTTATAAGTTACAAACCGACCCCGCGTTTGTCGAAGTGGAACAGGCTGCTGACAGCTTTGGCGGCGTAGTCATCAGCGGAGGTGGAAAGGTTTTGCTGCGCGAACCGACTAAACATCATGGCGGCTATGCATGGACATTTGCTAAGACTCGGGCAAAGGCTGGCGAGTCGCCTCGGGACGCAGCCATCCGTGCCGTTCGTGAAAAGACAGGGTATGAAGTACGTATTCGAATCAGCGTGCCGGGGCTCTTCGGGAGCGTGTCTTCCAGCTCGAACTTCTATGTAATGGATGCCAAGCATCCTCCTGCCAAACCGAATTGGCAAACGAACAGAATGCGCTGGGTTAGTTTTAACGAGGCACGCGATCTAATCCGGCAGTCCCTTAACGTTGAAGGGCGTGACAGGGACCTCGCTATTCTTCACGCTGCAGAAAAAGTAGTTGGCGCCATTCCTTACAGTGAGCATCCGAATGTCCAGCCAGAAGACTGGTACGACCTCCAGGTTATGCCGGAGCGGCATGTGGTTCTTTACCCAAAGCTCCGGTTCACACCTGAAGAGATGGAAAACATCGAACGCGGCTTCTATCCCACCGTAATGGAGCAGAAGTGGTTCATTTACTTCACTGGCACACGGTTGCGCATGCATCGAAGCTGGACCGGCATACTGTACTTTGACGTTGGTTTTTCCTTCGACAACGAAGGTGGAGCTTGGGTAACCGACGTCATTGTAAATCGGGAAGTCCACAGCCCTGATCATGAAGACTCGGATGAAGAAGATCTGAAACTACTGGAGGACCTCATTCGGTACCGCCTGCTTGAGCCGCTCACCGAGCCAGCGGTAGACGGTATGGTCAAGGCATTGACAGTGGCAACCAAGCCAAACTATCTCGGCTCACCGGAGGTCGTTTCTGGCCTGATCAAAGAAATTTTCGACGTAGTAGTCCGGACACTGGCCAAGGAAGCGGACGGAAAGGATTTCGATGCCGCTACCGCGAAGATAGTCAGCGCCTTCACGAACGAATCCTCGGGTTACACGTGCCTACCGGGCTGGACCAGCGCACAGCAAATGGGCTCGGCCATTAAGAAGTACATGGCTTCCATGGTGCTGTTCGACGGCGACGAGAGCTTGGCCGAGATTCTGACCGTTGGCATTTCTGTCCTGACCTCGAAGCTACAGGAGATACTTTTTGATTTCTTCAAGGACCCGATGGCGAACTGGGAAAAGGACGCACTGCCACAACTTAACGCCGTTCACCAATTTGTGGTCGCCGTTCTGCTGGGCACCAATACGTTGGCCTATGGCGAAAAGGTGCTAGAAGGCTTCAAGTGGCAATCCATAAGGGGGAACGGGTCCGACGAACAACTCATCCTCGAGGTTGGCTGCGAGGGCGGATCACTGAAGGTATTCGGAATTCAATCCAATAAGTTGTGGAGGTTTAGAGTAGAGGCGGATGAGTCTATATTAATTGAAACACTCGATGGAGAAGTCCTATGCGATTCGATTGAAATGAATCGCCCCCAGTATCCTAGACACTAGCGAGCCGTTCGAAGTATTGCTTCTCGTAGTCTACCGGTGATAGGTGGTTGTTGTAACCATGCCGGCGCCTTGAGTTATAAAACAT
>NZ_LMHZ01000018.1 GCF_001428545.1 Noviherbaspirillum sp. Root189 | reverse complement strand
TGGAGCAGGCACATAGCAGCCGCCGTAGGTACCGCCGCGCACGGCAGACATGGAACGGGCGTCGAGTTGTTCGGTAACGGCCAGGTCGGTGATGATGAGGGATGTCATGGTAGTGCTCCTAAGTGAGTGAAGTCGGTAAATAAAAAGTGGTCAGGCTTTGGGTAGTTGAGTTGGTGTCGAACGTTTTGTCGTACACGCAGGACATACAGCAGGGAGTGTGCCAGCGCGTGCGATGGTGCCTGTAGGGTGGGCTAAGTGCTTGATGTGTATAGGGATTTGTGAAGAGGCGGGGGTGGTGATGGAGCGGAGGGGACTTCCACGGCACACTGGCATGATCGGGACGATCCAACACATCATCAAGCAGTGTTCGATTCTCCACAACACTTCCTTGGACATATTTAATACACGCTTAGTGAATGCGCTCGAATCGAGGACAGCGTTGGTGTATCTTGTCTAATGTCTGAGCTACGCAGCATCGACTGCCCTGCGCACGACATGCCTTGTAAAGTAGCGCGGAAAGGATCTGCTGAAGCTCAACAACGCGAGAATCGTGGAGCGCATGATGTTTGCTTATGGATGGGTCCATATCCATTTCTGTTATAGGCGTCCACCGTCGTGTTTTCCGACCGCCAATAAAGAACGGATTGCACAGCGTCCAGCATGGCAGTTCAAAGCCGGGATGAAAGCCCGGCCTGCACAACAGTCGGTCCCAGGGGATCGAGGCGCTGTAAGAACGAGGCCTGCCCATGCACCACGGATATGGAATGGCATCGCCGAAGGCACTTAGTGTGAGCACCTATGGCCACTCTTGCGCACGCAATACGTACCTTTCAAAGCGGCGGCCTGTCGCATAAGGAATTTCTCGCACAGGTCGACCGCGTCCTTGCTGCCGACAAGGCGAATTCCGCTCGTCTTGTCGATTTGCTGAGCGAGGAAAACACTCGTATTGAATTACCGCCTGATGTGTACGTGGAATTGCGGCGCCGTGTCGAACACCTGATGGAGTCGAACCAGCACGGCGGCGAAGAAACGCATGTGCAGACCCGCCCGGGAGACATGCCGCCTATGCGGCAAGGCGAGACAAATGAAAAAGAAAAGGACAAGCCGGGTCAAGATTCCAATCGTATGAAAGGCGCGGGCGACACGCTGAACGGTCGATTTGTCCTGGAGGAATGCATTGGTTTCGGCGGTATGGGCACCGTCTACAAGGCGCTCGACCTGCGTAAACTTGAAGCTTCGGACCGCAAGCCTTACATCGCGATCAAGGTCTTGAACGTCCAGTTCCGCGGGCATCCCAAATCGCTTATTACCCTGCAGCGAGAGGCCAAGAAGGCGCAAGCGCTTGCGCATCCCAATATTGTTACCGTCTACGATTTTGATCGCGACGGATCCACGGTGTATCTCACGATGGAGCTGCTGTCGGGCAAGCCGCTCAGCCGGATCCTGCGTGCACCGGATTTCAAAGGTTTGCCTGCGGCTGAAGTCTGGCGCATCGCTAATGGCATGGGCAAAGCACTGGCATATGCCCATGAGCGCGGCTTCGTGCATTGCGACCTGAAACCGGCCAACGTCTTTTTGACCGAAAAGGGTGAGGTAAAAGTCATCGACTTTGGCATTTCACGGGTCTTCCATAAACCGGAAGACGATGCCGACGTGACGGTCTTCGACCCAGGCAGTCTTGGCGGGCTGACCCCGGCTTATGCGAGTGCCGAAATGCTTGAACGGAAGGAGCCGGACCCGCGCGACGATATCTATGCGCTGGCCTGCATTGCCTATGAACTGCTGACAGGAAAACATCCATTTGACCGCGTCGCTGCGACACAGGCAAGAAATGCCGGCATGAAACCGATGCGGCCGAAAGGCATCGGCTTTAGACAATGGCAGGCTTTGAAGGCCGCCTTGTCCTTCCGGCGGGAGACGCGTACCGCCAGCGTCGCGGAGTTTCTGGACGCCATTGGCGAACATCGCGGAACCACAACCTACCTGGCGCTGGTGACATCGACCTTTGTGGTCGCAGCGTTGACAGCGACGGGGGTGGGCTACTACTGGCGTTCGCACAAAGCCGATAGCCCTCGGCGCGCGGAGGCGCCCGCCTCACCCACCTCATCTGGGACACCGGCCGTGCCAGCACCATCAGTCCCACCAGTTGCGCAAACGAAAGCGCCTGAAAAGCCGCAGCCGCTGCCGCCGATCAGGCTTACTGCGGTGGCGCCCCTTATCGCAGCCGAATCGTGTGTAGCAATGGTCTCGGCGGCACGCGACCATACGCTGGAAGTGCAGGGTTATATCGCAGACGGCGCTGCGCTCACGCGGCTCAAGAATAAACTTGCCGCGGTGCCCGGCGTCACCACACTCAACCTGACGGCGGTGCAGGTCAGTGAAGAAAAATGCGCGGTGATCGAGACGTTGGCGCCATATTGGCAAAAAAATCAGGAAGCAGGCCGTGCGGCCATGGTGCAGACGCGCGCGCGCAATGCCGAACTGACCGAAGGCGATCCGCTCGTCATTGATATCAAGACGCCGGCGTTCGACTCCTATGTCTATGTCGACTACTACGCGCTCGACGGCAGCGTCGCCCATTTGTTACCAAGCAGGCGTTCCAAGGCCAATCAGGCACCGCCGAATTACAGGGCGTCGATCGGCAGTATTGAAAACTGGATCGTGTCGAAACCCTTCGGCAAGGAATTTATTGTGTTGCTGGTAACGCCGGTGCCGCTGTTTGACGGCAAGCCGCCGGAATACAAAACACGCGCGGACTATCTGAAGGCCCTGGAAAAGCAGCTCAAGCAGATCGCTGCCAAACATGGAAAAGAAAAGGTCGCGGTGGACTTCGTGCAGATCACGACCAAGGCCCGTAAACCTTAGAGCGGATTTCATCGTGTGTCCTGTTTGTCGCTTGTGTGGCCCGCCACACGGCACTTCGCGCGCCTTGTCCTGCACGCCAGGTCGACCCGATTCTCCGTACACCACGATGAAATCCGCTCTAAGAAAACCAGAAATCAGAACTCAGTTTAGTTCACGCACTACGCGGAAACCATTCTGCGAATGGCGTACGCTCGCATCATATTTAAAACGGGTAGACGAAGGCATGTAAGTAGCGCCTTCTCGCCATGATCCGCCGCGGATGACGCGTACCCGGCAATTGGGCTCATCCCATGAGCGTGCGTCGGCGGGCGCGCCCTTATAGGTGTTATGCCAGCAATCGCTGACCCATTCCCACACGCTGCCGTTCATGTCGTGCAGGCCATAAGGATTGGGGGCGAAGGATCCGACATCGGATGGTGCGTCTTTTTGCCAGGGATCTCCGCAGTCCTTGCAGTTGGCATTGCCGGGTCGCATCTGGTCGCCCCACCAGAATCGTGTACTGGTACCACCGCGGACGGCATATTCCCATTCCGCCTCGCTCGGCAGTCGATAAGTCTTGCCACTCACGCTGCTCAGCCATTTCACATAGAGTTGTGCATCGTCCCAGCTGATGTCGCGCGCTGGTGATTTTTTCTGGCGACCCTCTCCCGCGGTAATGCGCGGGCAGGCACCTGCGGCGACACAGGCATCCCATTGTTCAACTGTCACCTCATACTTTCCAATGGCAAACGGGGTATTGATTGTCACGCGATGCGGGGGACGCTCTGACGGATCGTCCGCCGCGCTGCCCATGGTGAAGCCGCCGGCACGCACCGAAACCAGCACCGGACAGGTTGGACAGTCGCGGATTTCGCTTCCCGCCTGAGCGGGCGCTGCCGGCTTTTCCGCCGGACGTGGTTCGGGTGGTTTGGGCGTCGCAGCGGTTTCAGGCTCAGCCTTTTTTGGTGGCTCGGGACGTGGCTGTTCCTGTGCCTTGGCTGCCGGTGCGCGGGGCCGTTCAGGCGCCGACCTGACCGCTGGCGGCGGTTTGTCCGCAGGCGTATCGGCTTTCGGTGCAGCAGCGCGCAGCCGCTCCATGCGTGCACGTGCAAGCGATGCGAAGCGCCCATTTGGATAGCTTTGCAAATAGGCTTCATAGTCGCTGGCATGCGTGCTGTCCTTGATCGATTCCCAAAAGGTCAGTTCATACTGTTCGGCGCTGTCCTTAGGCAGTACTCCCCGGCTTTGCCATGCGACGATCTGCTCGTTATCCATCGGCATGGCTTGCGTACTCTGCATGGCCACCTCGGCGGAAGGACTAGTTCCGCGTAGGGTGATCGGTTGTGCAAGACTTGCTTCTATAACCGGTACTTGCCGCTGCGCAGTTAATTTCGCGACTGACGCTTGCACTTGCCGTAACACCGTCTGTACGTCCGCGTCTGGTTGCCGCATGGCGTGCAGCAGTTGAGAGGTGAAGACCCCATGGCTAATGCCATCAGCCGCAAACGCCCCTGGCGACGTTGCGTAGGCAACCAGCGTTTGACTGCTGTCCTGCTTAAAAACGGTGGCTCTCGGATCGTCGGGCCGAACAATACCGAGACCTTTAAAGGGATCGTTCAAGCAGGTGTCCAACATGACAATATTGGGCTTGTCCGGACGCGCTGAGCGCATGCTGGCGAGAATGGAGTCCAGATTGAGCGTGCGCGACTGCATGCCGTACAAGGAATTGCTATCGGCATCCAAAGGCAAAAGATAGGTAGTCGGACCCACCCGTACGCCATGTCCGGAAAAATAAAACAGGCCGACATCGGCATGTATCAGGCGATCCTTGAACTGATCGAGCGCGCGCTGCAGGCCGGCTCGGTCCAGATCTTCATATAGGATGACGTCGTAGCCCAGCGTCGTGAGTTGCGCCGCTACGGCGCGTGCGTCATTACCGGCATTGGGAAGGGAATGCGTGGGATATGCGCCATTGCCAATCACCAGGGCCACGTTGTCCGGCAAGCGGCCGTCGTCTGAAGCAATGTGGCGCGGCAATTGTGCGCCGACTGCGCTGCCGCAGACCATGGCCACCAATACGGAAACGATGAAGAGTTTTCGCCACACGATCGTTCCTAGGGCTGAGGGAGTTCGGAATCCATCGGAATCGCCGTCGAAGGCCGATATCCGATGATCGAAGCTTAGATCAGGCAACGACACAATCAAGCGCGATCGATACCTGTCCGCGCGGATCGAACTGGCTGCGTATTTATCTTTGAACTGTCCGGCAAGTCCAATTCTGTCTAATATCAAACCGACGACGCTTTCTGCAATGTTTTCGTGAATTTCTGTTCTACCCTGTACGTGACATTCAATAAAGCGCTGGTGGAAAACAACAGACGCTGGTGCAACCCGGACGTGGTTAGTTTCGAGAGAGTCGAGAGAGTGCTTTCATGCAGACTCGCGTATGTTTGCGCGCGAGACATTTTTCGGGGTGAGGTCCAGCATGCAAAAGTTCGCCATTGTTGCCATCGTTGCTATCTCCTGCATGCTTAACGTACCGCTTGTACCGCTCGCCGCGACCCCAAATACCGCGCCGGACAACGCCCAGGTATATTTCATCTGGCCGACCGATGGGACGGTGATCCATGGCGGCAAATTCTGGGTGCGCATGGGCTTGCGCAACATGGGCGTCGCGCCAAAAGGCGTCGATCTTCCCAACGTAGGTCATCATCACCTGATCGTCGACGGCGAACCTCTGCCGGCCGGCGAGCCTATCCCCTCGGACCGGAATCATCTCCACTTTGGCGCCGGTGAAACCGAAGCGCGTGTTGAACTGCCGCCAGGAAAACATACGCTTCAGCTTGTGCTGGGCGACAAGGATCATGTTCCTCACGAACCGCAGGTAGTGTCCAAAAAAATCACAGTCATCGTGCGCTGATGGTTTTGCAAGCCCTGCACGCCAGCGATGACGTTGCGCGTGCGACGAGAATATGCCGATAACCATGCAATAAGGAGCAACGATATGGATAGGCTCTTGAGTGCGATCGCCATTGTCTTCAGCTTGCTCTCGGGCATGGCCTTTGCGGCGGATGGCAACGGTCCAGCCAAGCCGTACTTATATATAGGCTGGCCGAACAATGGCGAAGTGGTCTCCGCTGGCAAACCCTTTCGCGTGTGGTTCGGACTGCGCAATATGGGGGTCGCACCCAAAGGAGTCATCTTCCCGAATACCGGGCACCATCATTTGCTGATCGACACCGACCCGCCGCCCGCCGGTCAGGAAATTCCATCAGATCGCAATCACTTGCACTTCGGTGCCGGCGAAACCGAAACCATGGTTGAACTTCCGCCCGGACGCCACACGCTGCAGCTAGTGATGGGTGACGACAAACATGTCGTACACAACCCACCAGTCGTGTCGAAAAAAATTACGATAACGGTCAGGTAGAAAAAATAAAAAACGGGTTGATGCAAGTTTGCAGGACGGATCGCGCCGTCTGTGTCGACAGCGATCCGGCAGTCCTTCGCTCGGCGAACTGGCAATTTTGCCAACGGTGACCATACTGTAATCACGACGACGCAACTCGGCACAATGCGCCGGGAAGGGATACAGCAATGGAACATGCAGGCAAGGCAAACCAGGCGGGCGGAACCGTGATGGCCTACCTTGAAGTGATCAACGACGGCGCTGCCAATCCGACACTTTTTCCGCTGCACGACGAGGTGGTCATCGGCCGCGAGCCGCAGGATTCCTTGGGTACCGACCGTTTTCTCTGCATTCCCGAGCACACCATCAGCCGCAGGCATGCGCGCATCCGGCGCAAGGGAAGCACCTTCTTTGTCGAAGACCTGCACTCCTTCAACGGCACCTTCGTTCTCGGTACGCGACTCGAGCCCGGCGACTGGCACCCGTTGCGTGATGGCGATGAACTCACGGTGTCATCCGCACAAATCGTCTTTCATTCACTGATGGAACCGGCGGCCGATAGCCAGCCGACGATCATCACCAAGTCGGTCGACGCGACCATCTATGCAAAGGGTTTTGAAGCTGGCACGGACCTTGATAGCAGTGACGTGCAACAGACGGTACGAAAACTGCACGCGATGGCGCAAGTCGGCATTGCCTTGGGTGCGGTCACCGATCGCGCCACGCTGACTGAAAAGATCATGAACTTCATATTTGAGTTGTTTCCGCTTGCTGACCGCGCATTCGTCCTGCTGAAGAAGAGTCCGGGTGAAGCGCCGACGCCGGTCGCCGCGCGCCGTCGCGACGGCACTGTCGAAGATCTTGCGCATGTGCGTATGTCGCATACGATCGTCGACGAAGTGGTCAACAACAAGCAGTCGATCCTGTCGGTGGATACCTTGTCGGATCGTCACTTCGGCGTGCAGGAGTCGATTGTCGACCAGGCGATTCGCAGTGTGATGTGCGTGCCATTGCTGATGGAAGGCGAATGTCTCGGCCTGATCCAGGTCGACGCCTCGTCGAACCCCTATGCTTTCAAGGAGGCCGATCTCGAAGTGCTCACCGGCGTCTGTGCCGAGACTGCGGTTGCGTTGAAGAATTTTCAGTTGTATTCGGACATTGAACGTCTGCTCGACGGTTTCGTGCGCGCTTCCGTGCAGGCGATCGAAGAGCGCGATCCTGCAACCGCCGGACATTCTTTCCGCGTTGCCAATTATGCGGAAGGACTGGCTATGGCGGTGGACCATACCGACCGGGCCGACCTGCGCCGCGTGAAATTCAGCAAGGACCAGTTGCGTGAAATTCGGTACGCCGCCTTGTTGCACGATTTCGGTAAGGTGGGTGTTCGTGAACATGTCCTGCGCAAGGAAAAGAAGCTTCATCATGCCGAAATGCGCATGCTGGAACATCGTTTCAAGCATGCGCAGGTCTGCCTTGAACGACAGGCTTATCGCAAGCTCGCCGAGACACATGCGCAGCATGAACTAAGCATGGCTGCGTTCCGGTTTGAGAAGCAGAAAATCGAGACGACCCTGTGCGAAGAATGCACTCGTCTGAAGCAGTTCATGGAGGCGATCAGGCAGGCAAACGAGCCGACCATATCGCATGCCGATGGGATGAGCGGACTGCATGAAATCACCCAATATATGTACCGCGACGCCGATGATGCCGAGATGCCGTTGCTGGAAGACCTGGAGTTATCCGCATTGAGTGTCTCACGTGGCTGCCTGACCCCGGACGAGCGCAGGCAGATCGAGTCGCATGTGGCCGATTCGTATTCCTTCCTGGTGCTGATTCCGTGGACCCGGGATCTGGCGAGCGTGCCGACGATTGCGCATGGACATCACGAAAAGCTTGACGGTTCCGGGTACCCGATGGGCTTGCAAGGTAACGAGATCAGTTACCAGACCCGCATCCTGACCATTTGCGATATCTATGATGCGCTGACCGCCGGTGACCGGCCCTACAAGAAAGCTTTGCCTGCGGAGCATGCGCTGGACCTGATCGACAAGGAGTGCCGCGCAGGAAAACTGGATGCACGGGTATTCAACGTGTTCGTCGAATCAAAGGTGTGGCTGTCTCCATGAGCATTACATCGACATCAGTCATGTCAGCATGCAATTTCAATAACGTTTAGCCTTGAAAATGAATCGTACTTTTTTTGAACGCGTAGCGACCGATTCCTCCGCCGCCATAATCGGGGTGCGAGCACTTTCGCATCTTGCCCAACGTGCATCAAGTGTGCGCTCGGCGGTCATGCTTGGTGCCTGCACTGTGTTTCTGGGTGGATGTGCCGATGTCAAACTGACCGATTACAAGCAGCCTGATGCCCCCATCAAGCAGGCATGGTCGCAAAAGACGCCGGTTTCCGCCACCGAGACAATACGTCCCGACTGGTGGCGGGAATTTCGCGACCCTTATCTGGATGGTCTGGTGAAGCGTGCCGTCGAAGGCAATATCGATATCAAAATCCTGGCTGCACGTACCCGTGTCGCCAACGCGCAGATCGGCGAAGCGCGTGCCGGTGCCTTGCCCAGCCTCGATGCGGGAGCGGGGGCCAGCTTTGAAAAGAGTACGGGACAAAAACTGAGCAAATCGTTCAACCTGGGCACCCAGGTGAACTGGGAGCTCGACATCTGGGGCAAGGTCGAGAAAGGCGCGCAAGCACAGGAAGCCGAGTTCCAGGCAACCGAAGCGGACTGGCGTGCCGGTTACCTCAATCTGCTTGCCGGCGTGTCAACGTCGTATTTCCAGATTCTACAGTTTGATGAACAGATTGCCCGTCAGCGCACGGCGCTGGACAAGAATCGGCAGATACTCGGTATCTACGATTCGATGCACAAGAACGGCTTGCTGCCCAACACAAGGGTCTTGCAGCAGCGTGCGGAAGTCAACCGGCTCAGCAGGGATCTGCTGGACCTCAACCGTTCTCGCGACCTTGCAGGCAATGCGCTGTCGACACTGCTCGGCATACCCGCCGGCGATTTTCGTGTACCGACCGGTGAGCTGCAGCAACGGATCAGTTTGCCTGAGGTCCCCAATGGCTTGCCGCTGGAATTGCTCAAGCGGCGGCCCGATATCGTGGCCGCCGAGTATCGTGTGCTGGCTGCGCACAACCTGATTGGCCAGGCGAAGCTGGCGCAACTGCCGTCAGTAAGCATGACCGGACGAGCGGGATCGTCCGCGCTTGGGATCGGTGATCTGCTGAAGGCATTTACGTTCAGTTTTTTACCGAGCATTAACATCCCGTTGCTCGACCCCGGCGTCAAGGCACGTGTAAGAACCAGCGAAGCGGAAATCAAGGTGGCAGAAGAAGAGTACAGAAGGTCTGTGATCAACGCCTATGAAGAAGTCGAAAACGCCTTGGTCAATCTGGATTCGCACAAGAAGCAGCATGATGAACTGCAGCAGCAGGCGGACAACCTGTCTGTCGTCGCCACGCAGATCGAAGGGCAACTGCGGGAAGGTGTCGTCTCACAGCTGGAAGTCTTCGAAACCCAGCGTTCGCTGCTGGGAGCACAGCTCGCTTTACTTGCCAATCATCAGCTGATTTTATCGGAAACGGTGACCTTGTATAAGGCACTGGGCGGAGGGTGGCCGCCGGTGGAAGTGCGCAATGCTCGCCAGTAGGTTCATTCGGCACAGGTGTCACAGGTGTCACAGGCGGCATAGACGGTAGCAGGACATACGAATATGACTTAGTTGTGCTTCCAGGCTTTTCTACCAAGGAAACGAGAACTACATGCTGTCTCGACAAACGTTGCATGAAGACTCACCAGGTGTTAACGTGAGTTCCCCAAGTGGGGAAGAGGTGGTTATTTCTCTCAAGCCTGTTTCCCATCCGGAACTGGCCGCAATCCATATCACCGACAGCCTGTTTCCGATAGGACGGACGGAGCCGCCATTCGACACGTATCCCCAGGAGCTGGCCGTCGACTTGTCACGCCGCCATGCGCGCATCTTTTGTGAGTACGGCGCTGTGTATATCGCCGACCTTGGCAGCAAGAACGGCACCACGGTGAATGGCGAGGATATCCGGCAAAAGACGCGCAGGCTGCAGGATGGCGATACCGTCTGCTTTGGCGGCGCGCTGCCATTTCGCGTGGAATTGGGCGAGCGGGCGCATTCGGGGAACCGTGGCAGGCGGCTTGCAAGCCTGACGCTGGAACCGGAACGTGCCGACGCCGGCCTGCAGCCGATTGTCGTTACCCACTTTCCTTTTCTGATCAGCAAAGCCGACGCGGCGTTTGCGCGCTATAAGACGGAACAGCCGCAACAGGTCAATTACTTGTCACGTCGCCACGCGCACATTTTCCAGAAGAGCGGTGAACCCTACGTCGAAGATCTCGGCAGTACCAACGGCACCTTCCTCAATGGGATACGGCTCGACGAACATGCGGCGCGCCTGCAGCGTGGCGATACGCTTGCGTTTGGCGGGCATCACTTTGTGTACAAGGTCGGGTTCGAGGAGGAGCAACCTGAGGCTGACCCCACGGTGACCACGTTTGCGAAGCTTCCCCCGGCCGCGGCGGCGCGTGGGGTCGATATTGCAAACGCGAATACCGGCCACCATGCCGGTGCGGCTGCAAGTGCACATCCGGCTGGGAGTGCGAGCGCTGGAAGCAATGCTGACAAGACGACCTTCATTGCCGCAGCAGACTCCTTCCTCAATATTTTTTGCGTGGATCCGGCGCCGCAGCCCGACGAGATCAACCAGGACGCGCAGGGACAAAAGCCCGAAGCGACCAACGACGGCACCAGTCCGCGCGTCAAGGGCAAGCATGCGGCACTGGCATCGGCAGTGAAGGATGTGTTTGCTTCGGATCGACCTGGCCAACTCAGGCGCACTCTCTTGCTGAGTGCCGCCGGGATCGCGATGCTGGTCGTGGTCGTGCTTGGCATTCATCTTAGCGGCGCGCCGGAACGTGAGATAAAAGAGTTGCTTGCCGACGGCGAATACGCCCGCGCGGCTAGCTTGTCGGAAGAGTACCTCACACGTCAGCCGGAAAGCGTCGCGATCAAGGCCTATGGTACCGAAGCACTGCTGCGTTCCATGGTGCCCGACTGGCTGGCAGCCCTGCAAAAGCGCAACTACGATCAGGCCGACGCGATAATTGCTGCCGCCAGGGATAATTCGCGCCGCAACAATGATGTCCAGGCGCTGCTGGGCGAATTGCAATGGATTGGCAATCTGGAGCGCTTCGTCGTCGGTAGAGGTGGGCTGGAAGCACCGATCCGCCTGTATGTCGATGACAACAAGATCCGCTCCTTGCTCAAATGGTGGGACGAGGACGCGGTCGGACACCAGCGTGCGCTGGACAGGGTTGCGCAGATGGTGCCTGAATTCCGCGAGCCGTATGCGGTTGCACTGAGCCATCTGCGCAAGGTGCAGAGTGACAAAGCGGTATATCTCGCGGCAATCGATCGCCTGCAGGCGACGATCGTGGAAGAGCTGAACCAGGACCGGCCACAATCGCTCAACGAGATATTTAACGAATATGCCGATAAGTATCCGCGACTGGCGGGTATGGATACCCTGCGCGAGGATCTGCGACGCTATATCGAAATCCGGGATCTCGCGGGTGCACAGCGTCTTGGTCCGCTTGCGAGCAAGTTGTCGGACACGCGTCTTTCGACACCGCCATTCATCGACCGTGTAAAGGCGATGTCGGCTGATGGTCGCCTGCCTCCGGCCGCACTGATCAGCCAGTATCTCCGGGCTTCCCAGGCATGGAATGGCGGTAATTCGGCGCAGGCTTTCGCGGCGCTGGAGAAACTGCCGGAAGGTCCATGGTCGGACGTTGCAGCCAGGCAGTTGCAGCATAAGAAAGAAGTTATTGCACAGTTCGATGCCTTGCAAAAGGCACGCGGCAGCAAGGGTTATGAAGACAAGTTACTCGGATTCTATGCCATGCTCGATGCCGACGAAGATACATATTTTATTCGCAGCATTGACGGCGACATCCGTACGGTCAGAGACAAGGCGATCAAGCGCGCAGAGGACATGATGGCGCGTGCGCAGACGGCGTGGCGGCGCTACCGCGACAATGGCGCGATAGCCGGCGCCCAGCGTCTGGAAGCTGGCGTGTCCAATGAATTCCGTGCGCAGGCCCGTTTGCTTGCCGATGCAGCGGGAGAGGCTAACCGGGGCGCGCGCATCTATCAGGATCTCAAGGCCGGCTATCCGCCCCAATGGGCAAAACTCCAATCCGAGATACAGGCCGAAGCGGAGTTGCAGCGGCGCTCGATGCTGGAACTGCAGCGCGTCATCGAACCCGGTGTGCTGAAGGCCAAGCTGGCCTTGCTGGGAGGTGCGGAAAAATGAAAAACGACCTGCAGTTGAAATCGTTGTCCGAAGCGCTGGAAGACCACAGCGCCGAAGGCATTGCGATCCTGAGTTCCGAACCCTCGCGGCTTGCCCGCGCCGCAGTGATCACCATGCTGGCGCTGGTAGTGACTGCTCTGATATGGTCCTTTGTCGGCCACGCGGACGTGATCGTCACGGCGCAGGGTTCATTGGTGCCGGACTCCGAAGTGCGGCGGATTTATGCGCCGGTCGATGGGGAGTTGGCAAATCTGTATATCGCTGAAGGCCAGCCGGTGTCGAGAGGGGATGTACTGGCACGACTCAACGCACGCGGCGCCATCGAGGCGGCCACCAACGCACTGGAAGCACAGCTGAAACTCGAAGACGCCGAACGCGAATGGAGACAATTCCCCGAACGCAAGGTCTTGATGGAGCGGCGCGCAGCCACGCTCAAGCAGCAGATCGAGATCGAAGAGCGCCTGCATGAAAAGCGCATGGCTGAAGGCACCAGCAAGCTCGCCGAAGGCCAGCGTTCACAGTTGCAGGAGGCGCGCAGCAACCTCGACAATGCACGCCGTGCACGTGACATTGCGAAAGAAGAGGCCGACAAATATGCCCGGCTGTTTGCCATGCCTGGCGGAGGCGGCGTGTCACAGCTGCAGGTTGAACAAAAGAAAAGTACTCTCATGGCGGCGGAAAATGCCTTGCGGGTGGCACAAGCGAAAATAGGGGAGCTCAATTTCCGCCTCAGCCAGGAATTCGGCGAAGCCAGCGCGCAGATCGAAGGCAGCAGTACCCAACTCGCCAAACTGCAGCTGCAATACGACGCCGCATTACGCGAAATCGCCAGCGCCGAAGACAAGACACGCTTGCAGGTGCAGACTGCGCGGCTGGTGGCAGATGCCGCGGCCCGCATCCGCTTTGAAAACATCGACAAGGATAACTTCCTGTTGATTGTCGCCCCGGTCGACGGCGTCATCACCGATGTCACGTCCACGCAGTCCGGCGACAAGATTCAGGCCAATGCGCCGCTCGGCGGGATTGCCCCCAAAAATGCGCGTCCGGTGTTAAAGGTCGAGATTGCCGAACATGACCGTGCCTTTCTGCGCGAAGGCCTTAGCGTCAAGCTGAAGTTCAATGCCTTTCCCTATCAGCGCTATGGCATCATCAACGGCACCATGGAATATATTTCTCCCGCCACCAAACCCTCTTCGGCGAACAAGCAGCCAGTCTATGAAGGACGTGTCAGGCTGACACAGGATCATTACATGGTCGGCGAGTCCAGATATCCCTTGCGGTATGGAATGACTGCAACCGCAGAGGTGGTGGTGCGTGAACGCCGGCTGATCGATCTTGCGCTCGATCCGTTCCGGGAGGTTGGCGGGTAGTGTGACTTTGGGAGCTTGATAATTTGTCTACACGCTAATTCAAGCCTATTTTCACAGGCGCACACCATGCCAGGCGCCAATGCCGCGTCGTGTCGGTCAGGGAGAGAGACGCAAGCTGACGGTCGTGGCAGCATGAGTTGTTCTATACCTGAAGATAAATGCTGCATGGTATTTCGATAGCAAATTGTCCAGATTTGAAGATAAGGCAAAGTCGCGGTTTGGGTACGCGTATATGCTGTGGCTGACTGCGTTTATTCCCCTGTAAACAACGCTAAACATAGCTATCCGACAACTATCCCCACGCCAGACGCGCCACGTGACCGAAATACGCAGCGATATTCCTCCTCGTCTTGACCGGCTTCCCTGGTCGCGCTGGCATTGGCGCGTGGTGACGGCGCTTGGGATCGCGTGGATACTTGATGGTCTGGAAGTCACCCTGGTCGGGTCGATCGGTAGTGTACTGGAGAGATCGGACACCCTGGCGCTGACGGCATCCCAGATCGGCTGGACGGGCTCACTATACGTCGGCGGTGCCGTCATCGGAGCAATGGTGTTCGGTCGGTTAACCGATCAATGGGGGCGAAAAAAACTTTTTCTGATCACTCTGGCCGTGTACATGGCTGCCACGCTGGCTACCGCGTTTTCTCCCAACTTTGCGTTTTTTGCCCTGTGTCGCTTCCTGACCGGTTTGGGTATCGGCGGTGAATACGCAGCGATCAACTCCGCCATCGACGAACTGATCCCGGCACGGGTACGAGGGCGCGTTAATCTCGCCATCAATGGAAGCTTCTGGATCGGCGCCGCGCTCGGAGCGGGGCTCAGCCTGGTGCTGCTCGACCCGCGTGTGCTTGGCCCGCAACTTGGATGGCGTGCCGGCTTTGTCGTCGGCGGCCTGCTGGCAGTCGCCATTTTGCTGGTAAGGCGCAACGTGCCCGAGAGTCCGCGCTGGCTGCTGGCCCATGGACGGGAAGCCGAGGCGCGTGACATCATCGCCCGCATTGAAGCCGAGGTGGAAGCAGAGCACGGCAAGCTTTCGCCGGTGACTTCCGAAATCGTGCTGGGTTCGAGAGTACTGCCGTCCTTTGCAAAAGTGACGCATACCCTTGTTCATCGCTACAGGCGGCGCAGCATTGTCGCCATTGCCCTGATGATTTCTCAGGCATTCTTTTATAACGCGATCTTTTTCACGTATGCGCTGGTGCTGACGCGTTTTCATGGGGTGCCGGAAGGACGGGTGGCACTGTATATTTTTCCTTTCGCACTGGGCAACGTGCTCGGGCCGCTTATCCTGGGGCCGCTGTTCGACCGTGTGGGGCGCCGCAGGATGATTGCATTGACCTACATCCTTTCAGGCGTTGGCCTGGGATTGACTGGGTGGGCCTTCATGGAAGGCTGGCTCGATGCGCGCAGCCAGGCGTTATGCTGGTCCGCGGTGTTCTTCCTTGCGTCGGCTGCCGCAAGCTCGGCTTACCTGACGGTCAGCGAAGTCTTCCCGCTTGAAATGCGCGCTGTCGCCATTGCGGTGTTTTACGCGGTCGGCACCGGCGCCGGAGGTTTTGCCGCCCCGGTGCTGTTCGGGATGCTTATCGAGAGCGGCAGCCGTGGTGCGGTGGCTGTCGGTTATGGCATCGGCGCAGCGTTAGTGATCATTGCAGGCTTGCTTGCCCTGCGGTTTGCCATCGATGCAGAACGCAAGCCGCTGGAGGAAGTGGCGCCGCCGCTTTCGAGTGCTGCCGGACAGGACTAAAGAAGCGTGATCAACGCCAGAAAGAACATGTTTTGACGCCGGCACGACACAAAGCTGAGGTAACAGCGATTGCACGTGCTGCGGTATGTTAAGCTTCGAACCGTCGTTTTCCCTTTTAGCCTGAATGAACGTTACCACCACCCCCGAAAATTCCGCGCCTTCGCCGCGCCAGCTTCTGAAGACACTACAGGAGCAGTACGCCGTGTTCCGCGAACACCGGGCGCTTTCCATTGGAATCGACAAGCAGATCATCGCCGCGCACCCAGATATCGGTCGCAAGGCGCTGCGTATTGCGCTGGGTATCCATACCAATTCAACGCCTTACTTGAAGACGATGGAGCGCGCCACTGCCCGTTTTGACCTGCAAGGAAATGCCTCCGGCGACGTCACCGAAGAACACCGCGAACGCGCCAAGACCATGCTGCGTGAGCGCTACAAGAAGATTGCGGAACAGCGCAAGGCTCAACGCGAGGCCGAAGAAGCGGAACGCCGCCGTGAAGAAAAGCTGCAGCAACTGGCCGCGAAATTTTCCAAAAAATAGCGCGGATTCGAGATGAGAGTGCTTTCGCCCTGACTGGGCCAGGCGAAGCCGAGGTGATTTGCCTGCGGAACTGCAGCTCCGCGACCGCTCTTCCGCTCTCCCGATACCGGACCGCGCTCGTTCACCTTATGCTCCGACGTTTGAAGGCGACTGCTCGGCGCCATAAAGGCTGGTCAATGCCTTGTGAAGGTCCGGGTAGATAAAGCTGAAGCCTTCCGCGGTTAACCGTTCCGGTACAACACGTTGTCCTTCCAGTAACAGGTCTGCCTGTTCGCCCAGCACCAGGCGCATCGGAAGCCCCGGTGTTGGCATGAAAGAGGGGCGCCGCACAATGCCTGCTGCAATCCGGCTGAATTCCGCCTGAGTCACCGTTTCCGGTGCCGTGAAGTTATACGCCATGACACCTTCATGGTTGTTCTTCCATAGATGTGCCATGGCGCGCAGCAGGTCGTGCACATGGATCCATGATAAGTACTGACGTCCTCCGCCCAGTGGCCCGCCGATGCCAAGTCTGATCGGTAGCATCATCATGGGCAGGGCACCCTGGCGTCCAAGTACGAGGCCAAAGCGCATGCAGGCCACGGACACGCCGTAACGGCTGGCTTCTCCGGCAGCGGCTTCCCACTCGCGACAAAGATCTGACATGAAAATCGGCTGCGGCGGACTGTTTTCCGTCAACGCGGAATGATCGTCGCGGCGTTGGATGCCGTAGTAGCCGATGGCCGAGGCGGACAGCAGCAAACGCGGTTTCCGTTGCGCCCCGGCGATCCATTTCACCAGCGACTGGGTCAGCCCGATGCGACTGCCGCGCAGCACCTTCTTGCGCTCAGCGGTCCAGCGTCGGCCAAGGATACGCGCACCGGCCAGATTGATCATCACATCGATGGCCTGCGTAACCGGCACTTCGCCCATGCTGGCAATGCAAGTCACCTGGTTATTGAACATCCACGCCGCTTTTTTCGGATCGCGGCTCAGGATAAATACGTGGTGACCGTCCGCGAGCAGTGCAGGCACCAGCAACTGGCCGATAAATCCGGTGGCACCGGTGACCAGAACTGTTTCAGGACGATCGCCGAAATGAATCGCTGGCATAACTTTCTCCCATGGGACAAACTGATTGAGGTGATCGAATGCGCCCTTTCCCTATCGGGCCAGGTTACAAGCTTTCCTGCCTGTCCAGGGAGAAGGGCGATTGAATATGTGAATCTTATTAATTTCCGTCCTTGTCGTCCGTACCAAGAAATCTGGCCACTGTTCCGCCCATTTTCAGCAAGCGCTTGAGTGTTGCAGGGGGCAGTCGTTTGTAGTCTTCGTAAGTAGCCGAGAGCATTTCCATGAAAGCGAGTACCTGTTCCATCTTTGCGCGCGTGGCTGCTTCCAGGTCGACATCGTTGTTGGCATTCATCGCGCAATCACGCAGGACGGTCAGCGTAGGGTCAATTTCGCGGCGCTTACGTTCTTCCATGATGACCCGGAAGATTTCCCAAACGTCCTGGAGCGCCACAAAGTGATCGCGCCGGTCTCCGGCAAGGTGGCTAATGCGTACCAGACCCCAGCTCTGTAATTCCTTGAGGCTGGTGCTGACATTCGATCGGGCCACGCCAAGGGTTTCCGCAATGTCTTCAGCCGGCAAAGGCTGGTTGGCAAGGAAAAGTAAAGCATGGATCTGGGCGACAGTGCGGTTGACACCCCATCGGGTACCCATTTCGCCCCAATGAAGGATGTACTTTTGCATGGTCGGGCTTAGGTGCATAAGGATATTCTCTCTTTTCATTAATTTCTGTCATTACAGAAATTAAAGGCGATATAGCGTCCGTCGTCAATGTTTTTACGCCAAAGTGCCCAAAGCGCTTTGCCATACCCGTCCGAATCCGTACGAATAATCGCTACTTATGCCTTATCCGCATAGTTTCATGCGGATAAGGCATTGGATTTGCTGCACTGCGTTCGCCTACGCTGCGGCATTGTCTTTCCGCTAACGAGATCAACATGTCCCAACCTAAGAGTAATGAGTACTTGCTTGGAAATTCAAGTCTGCATTTGCAGCTATCGACTGCGCTTGCCGTGATGACCCATCTGATTTGCAACGTTTCACGCCCGCCCAGCGCGCAGCAAATGTCGGAATCGATGGAATTATCGTCGCGCCATCTACGTAAGCTGTTGCGGATCCTGAGTGCCGGCGGTCTGCTCCAGCCGCATCCTTCCCGTTCCGATACATGGATATGCCCGCATCCGCCTCATTCGATTTCACTCGCGGATATTTATCAGTGCCTCACGAGGGGCGACGATGACAGCACTGTGCCATTCATCCCGCCGCCGCAAGTGGATGCCGTCGGATCGAGCGCGGACCTGCTGATGATGCAGGCCACCATGGCGATTAACCAGATCGTGGTGCAGCAGCTGCAAAGATTTGACCTCGGGCGACTGAAAGCGGCGGAAAATGCCATGCTGTTTACTGCTGCGCTTCGTCGAAAAGCATGGTCGAAGGTCGGTAAAACGGTGGAGGCAGGTGACGACGGCGTCTTGCTGGAATTACCCCTCGGCCTCGACCGCGACGCTGCCTGATCAGCGGTGCTGTGCGAGCACCGGTTCGGGCATGCTAAGAAATTCGGCGATACAAGCTTCGCTATAGGTATCCATGTCGATAAACCGTATGCCGCTGCGGAACAGACCCCGGTCTGTCGGTACACTGTACACGACCGTACCCCAGGCATTAATCCGGCGCCGGCTATGTGGCACGTCGACTGCTAGGGCATGGTTTTTCAGCACAGGGAGCGCTTGTGCGCCAAGGATGGCTATGCCTCCCATGGACAAATCAATGGTCATGTAGGGCGACGAGGTGTGGTCGAGCAATAGCCTTGCGCTAAAAAGGGCGGGTTTTCTGGTATGACTGCGGCGTTCGAAAGCGATAAAGGACACTGGGCAACTCCTGATTTCCAGCGGGAAATATAGTCGCTTGACCCCAGTCGTGATTGATACCCGTCAACACTTGACGTGTTTTAGCAGAATCAACCGGTGTCCCCAGTCCAGCGTTATCTCAGAGTTATCTATTTGTCAGTTCGGCGGTCGAAGCGTATGCCGGTACGGAACGCGGCGACAAGCCATACCAGCACGGCGGGGAGCCCAACCAGCAGCACTGCGCTCCATCCGGCACCGCGAACAAGATTGATTAGCCATGCACTGGCCGCGTCATTTGCCCGGTAGACGGTGGTATCGATAAAATTCTTGGCCTTGAAGCGGCCTTCGGGTCCGATAGTCGTGTAAATCATTTCGCGCCCAGGTTTTCCAAACGCGTATTCACTTGCCCTGTGCAGTATTTGTATTGCCGCAAATCCGATCAGGGTCGGCCGGATACCCAACACAACAAGTCCAGCCAGCATCAGGACTGGCGCAATACTTAGGGCCAGGGCAAGTCCTGCATGCCTGACGACAAAGCGGGTTCCCGCGAGCTGCAGGCCAAAGGCAAGGAGATTGACTGCAAGGTCCACCGAGGCGAAGAAGGTCTTGCGCTCACCGGAACTGGCGTAGTGTTGGCCGGCCAGACTAATAATTTCAACATAGAGGACGGTTGAGACCGTAGTCAGGCAAATGACGAGCAGCGCAATTCCGCGCAACTCCGGCAATTTCAGCGTCAGCGGCACGCCTGCGACGATGGACCCGCCCACTGGCCGCAAGCTTGTCCCGTTATCTCCCGGGGATGCGTTTCGTAACGCCATCATGCATATCGTCGCCAGAAAGATCAACCCGGCAGAAGTCGCCAGCAAAGTGGATGTACTCACGTAGCGGGCAACAAGCGCGGTTATTGCCGGCCCGGCCATCGCTCCCACTGTGCCGCCGGCGGCGATCATGCCATAGCGACGCTGCGCTTCCTGCGCATTAAACGCATCGCTTACGTTGCTCCAGAAAAGGGAAACGACAAAAAGATTAAAGACACTGAGCCAAATGAAAAAAGCCGCGGCCGTCCATGCATTGCCTTCGGCTCTGAACGCCGCGCAGAACCCAAGCAGGTTCAGGACAAGGAACCCGTAACATACTGGCAGTATGGCGTTACGGCGCGCATGATGGACAACGGCGCCAAACAAGGGTATCACCGCGAGCGTGCACAGAAAGGTTCCGGTGAAAAGCCAATGCAGGCGGTCGGCGCCGAAGCGTACGGCCATATCATCGCGCACCGGACGCAGCATGGTGTAGCTACATAGCAGGAGAAAGAAGGCAAGGACGGCGTAGCCAGTACGGAGCCATTCGTGGTGCAGGACCGTGCGCAATCCCTCCGGGTCGTCGGACTTCGAGGACAAATGTTTCATGCTGGCTCCGCTGGACTTTCCACACGGGTTGACCGGTACGCCGACGGTGCAGGTAGCGTGGCACCCAGCCGGAAAAAATGTATGGCCCTTTACAAACTTTGTCTGACGGCGTTTGTCACACTACTGAAGCACCCGCTGTCGGTTTGCGTCTCCGCAAATCAATTCAATCACCACTCTTACTGCATCCATAAGGAAACTGAATGTCCTATACCGCGCAAGCCGTACCTGTCGATGAACTGGAAAATCTTCTCCAGCGTTGGGAATCCAGTATCGATGTCGCGGATATTGCTGGTGACGATGCGCGTGAATCCGTACGTGCCTTCACAATGCAGAAATGCATCGAAGAACTCAGGGAAACACTCGGGAAGCATCAGGCATAATCTCGCGTTCACCCCTCAACGCCGTTGGTTACATCGACGACGTACACCGGCACTCGTCATCCTGCCGGTTGCCATGGCCTGTTCCAACACATCACTGCGATCATTTATTCATAAAGGCCTTACATGAATGAATGAATCGCTGATCCGATATTTCTGGCGCCGATCACCCATCAAGTCACGTAATTCGCGAATACTCAGGTTCGTTACCTCATGCATGCGAATCAGCAAGGACGCGCGTACCGGCACGCGTTTATGTCGGATCTTGCTGATGACAGGAGGGGCGACCTCCAGCGTCCGCGACAGGGCGGCATCGTTCTTCAGTTGCAGTCTGTCGATCAGCGAATCCAGGAGGCGGTTTGGGTCGTAAGTCGTTGCCGTGGGGTTACCTGCAGGACTGTGTTTCCGGTGATCGTCCTGCGTTCCGTTACTGTTGCTCTGGTCACTCATTAAGGCTCCGGTCGTGCATCGTTTATCAAGTTTTTGGATCAGATGCACTGACCTTCAGGAACGACAAAACGTTCACTGTAGTGTACGGATTTCTTGGGTGAATTTATTGCATGCGCCGAAGCGGTATTGCCCGTCAACAGAAATAAGCTGACCACATAGCGTCGCTAACTCTTACTTCCTTCTTCGCTTCTCCTGTTGACGGTTCCGCTGCCGGGATACTGATTACTGGCTCTTGTTCCCGGCCTTGGGTGTAGCGCTGGTGGTTTCGTTTTCACCTGTCGGGCTCATCTTTCCACTGCGATTGGAACTGGTTTTGCCACTGGCACTCTTGGTGTTTGCCTCACCGCCACCGCTCGCTCCCGAGGACATGCTGCCGCTCGATGAATTGCTGCTGCCCGAGGACATGCCGCTGTCTGAGGATTTGCTCGAATGCGATTTGCTTGAGTGAGATTTACCGGACATCGATTTGCCAGAAGTGGAGTCGCTGCCGGAAGAACCGCTGGCCGACGGCTTCTTGGTGGCACTGGTCGTCTCATTTTCACCTGTCGGGCTCATCTGGCCAGCGCGATTGGCATCAGTCTTTCCGCCTGCGCTCTTGGTGGTCGCATCCGCTGCGCCGCTGGAGCTTGAAGTTTGCGCCTGGACCGATGCAGTCCCCATGGAAAGAAGGAATGCGGATACCGCGAGGGAAAGTAGTTTCGTTTGCATGTCATGTCTCCTTGGAACGTAAAGGGGTTAAGTTGTTGAAGTAGGGCACTCCGGAAAAGCATGCCGTTATATCTCTCGCAAGATTTGCGCCAGAGGCTTTCACGACAGACAGGAGCGGCTAATGCAATATTTACGCGCTACGAAACGACTGTACGGAAAAGTTTATACACCGCTGCTACCACAGGGGCGGGAGCGGCAACAAGAGGATGATTGCAAGCCAGTTGATAATGCCTATACTGAGGGAACAGATTGTCCGCGTGAAGGAGCACACCATGCGACATCATCTTTACTATCTGCTTCCGGATATCGACAGCGCACGCCGTGCACTTGATGAAATGCGCTTCGCCGGCGAGACACCCGGCGTGCCGATCTTTCCATGAGCCGTTTGTTTCCTTAAGGCGAGATTAACTCGTCATCGTCCGATAATGAATGAAATGTGATCGCTAATTGATCAGTGATAAGCAGATTTAATCAGGCATGGACCGGGGTTGGGTGCGGTCATTTCCAAGGAGGTAATCATGCAATTGCATCTTCCACTGCATAGATGGCGTGCTCACGCGCCTGACTGGCGCGCAGCGATCGCGTCCGGCCTGGTTGCCGGTGCTGCCCTTATGGTGCTCGAGCTGTTCTGGTCAATGACTTCGCTCGGTTCTTCGCCTTGGGCGATGTCTCATAAGATCGCTGCTATCAGTATGGGAAGCGGCGTGTTGCAATCGTCCGAATTTAATGTCGGCATCGTAACTGTCGCATTGATTACCCATTACATCCTCGGAGTCGTCTTCGCAATTATCATAGCCGCCCTCATTGAATCGTTCGGTTGGGATACGAGTCCGGGAACAGTATTGTTTGCGGGTGGCGTATTTGGACTGATACTTTATCTGTTCAACTTCTTTGTGATGGTGGGTGTGTTCCCGTGGTTCGCCGAGATGCGAGGCTGGGCTGCCGTGATGGGGCACCTGTTGTTCGGCATGATCGCCAGCGGAATGTATCTGCAGCTGGGTCGGCATCACTCCACGCCTTGAGCGGCGCCTTGGAACAGGTGATAAAGCTAAGTGACGCGGCTTTTCCTGACCGGCACCCGCTCACGAGAAAGATGAAGACTCCAGCTTCCTGGCCATCGCCAGGAGCTTGGGCCGCACTTCCATGAGCAGATATTCTTTCGTGAGACTAAAGGACGGACCGCCACAGTTCATCACCATGGTCGGTATCGTGCCCGCTGTACGGAAAGCAACGGCAATGCCGTTGACGTCCTTCTGCCATTCGCCGAACGAGGTGGTACAGCCGTATTGCATGAAATCTTCGACACCGCGCGCGATGCCCTGACGTATCGCGTCGGCGGCGGAATCATCCAGTTCGTGGGCCAGCTTTAGAATGGCATTGCGTTCCTGCTCCGAAGCGCTTGCCAAATAGGCGCGTCCAATCGCCGAAGTTGCCAGCGGGATCCGTGAACCGACCTGCATCGTCAGGGCAAGCGTGGCGGTGCTGCGCGCGACTTCCGTATAAATCACCGATAAGCGATCGCGTACACCCAGCGCCAGCGTGGCCTTGGCCTGATCGGCAAGTTCCTGCATCAGGGGGCGCGCATATTGCCGAATGTCCATCCGCGCCAGCATGGAACTGCCCAGTGCCAGTGTGGCGGTGCCCAAAGCGTAGCGACCGCCCGGCTCGACCTGTGTCAGATAACCCCGCTTCGACAGAGTGTAGGCAATTCGCGTGACAGTCGATTTCGGCAGGCCACAGCGCTCGGAGATTTGCTGATTACTGAGAGAGGTATCGCCCGACCGGAAGCAGGCAAGCACGTCGAGTCCACGTGCCAGCGCGGTAATGAAATATCGATCCTCCGCAGATTTGCCTTCATCTGGAGCGGGCAGAGCGTTGCCGTCGGAAGCAGTCATGTGATATCGAAAATACGCATCGTGCGCAGGTGCGCGGGCAGGGCAGCAATACCCTGATCAAGGAGCCAAACTTTACCTTTGCCGTATGTGCCGGCGCGTAGCAAAACGCCGGTACATACGGGTTAATTTAAAACGTATTCAGATTATTCGGCCTTTGCCCCGGAATCTTTAACCACCTTACTCCACTTGGCAATTTCGCTGCGCTGGTAGGTCGCCAATTCTTCCGGTGTCGAACCAATCGGTTCCAGGCCAATGTCGAGCAGACGTTTCGATGCGTCCGGCGACTTCAGAATCTTGCTGACCTCTGCCTGCAATTTGTCGACGATGGGTTTGGGGACACCGGGTGCCGCAAACAGCGCAAACCACGACACTGCCTCAAACCCCGGCAGGCCGCCTTCAGCAATGGTCGGAATATCCGGCGCCGCCGGTGAACGCTTTGCGCTGGTCACGCCAAGCGCTTTCAGCTTACCTTCACGGACCAAGGGCAGGCTGGAGGGCATGTTGTCGAACATCATGGTAACCCTTCCGCCGAGGAGGTCAGGAATCGCACTGGCACGGCCCTTATAGGGCACATGCTGCATGTCGATTCCGGTTTGCGTCTTGAACAACTCCCCTGAGACATGGATGGACGTGCCCGAACCGGAAGAAGCAAATGTCATCTTGCCTTCTTTCTTGCCGAGTTCAATGAATTCCTTCAAATTTTTGACCGGCACGTTGTTGTGCACTACCAGCATGTTCGGCGTCGTTGCGAGCAGGCTGATCGGCGTAAAGTCCTTGACCATATCGTAAGGCATCTTCTGGTATAGCGCGCCGTTGATCGCATGCGTACCTACTGTGCCGACCACCAGGTTGTAGCCATCAGGCGGTGCCTTTGCCACGACATCGGCACCGATATTGCCGCCCGCGCCCGGCTTATTGTCCACGACCACCGGTTGGCCCCAGGCAGCGGAGAGCCGGTCTGCCAGCATGCGCCCGATGATATCCGGGGCGCCACCCGGCGTAAAGGTCACGATGATGTGGATCGGCTTGTTTGGATAGGTCTGAGCTGGCGACTGCGCGTTCGCTGCGTTCGAAGCGACAGCTAGCAGTGCGGCAGCAGCAACTGGAGCCAGGCGAGAAAAGAAACGGGTAATCATGTTGTCTCCTTAGTGAGTTATTTATACACAACTTGCGATGCACTTTCTCCATGTCTTGATCGGCAACCGGGAACGCTGTGTTTTTCACAGCGAAACAGTATTCTGCACCGGCGTTCCAGGAATTAGCCCTACGGTCTCAATCGCATCCTGCCAGCGAAAGCCGGCCTCTGCAAGCGTTGTGATAGGTCAAGGCAACGTGATTTATGTTTCGCACAGCGGAACAACGTTCCAAAAGCGTTGACACCGTCGGCCGTTTTGATTAGCGTTGCAACAACCAACACGGCACAGACTGTGAACCATGCATTGTCGCCAAGCAGCGGCAATCACCTACAAGGAGACAAGGTTTTGGATTTGCTTTTTCAACAGGTCCTTAACGGACTAACGCTTGGCGGCGTCTATAGCCTGGTGGCGCTGGGACTGACACTGGTCTACGGCATTCTTCACGTACCCAACTTTGCACATGGCGCCTTCTACATGGTTGGTGCCTACGCGGCGTTCATTCTGATGGGCAAGCTGGGACTCAACTACTGGCTTGCCATGGTGGGCGCTGCGGGGGTTGTGGCGATTCTGGCTGTGATAGCGGAACGCCTGGTATTTCACCCGCTGCGAAATGCTCCCGGCCTGCATCACATGATCGCCGCGATCGGTATCCTGCTGTTCCTGGAGTCAGGCGCACAAGCACTTTTCGGGGCTGACTTTCAGCGCATGCAAACACCTTATACCGGCATCATGGAGTTTTCGGGCCTGATCATGCCGGTCCAGCGCATGCTGATCGTCGTTGCTGCCTTCGGATTGATGGTGGCGTTGCATCTGTTCCTGAAAAAAACCATTACCGGCTCAACCATCATTGCGATGGCGCAGAACCGCGATGGTGCCGCCCTGGTCGGCATCGATCCAAACCGTGTAGCCATGCTGACGTTTGCGATTTCCGGCATTCTCGCCGCAGTTGCGGCAACCCTTTATGCACCGATCAATCTGGTGTATCCGGCAATGGGCAACCTGGTGATTACCAAGGCTTTCGTGATCATCGTGCTTGGCGGCATGGGCAGCGTTCCCGGCGCCATAGTCGGGGGTCTCATCATCGGTTTTGCGGAGGCCTTTGGCGCCTTCTACATCTCGACCGACTACAAGGACATTATCGCCTTCGTGCTGTTGGTGGTCATTCTCTCGGTACGACCGGAAGGCCTGTTCACTAAAGGAGTGCGATAAACATGAAATTCATTGAAGGAAAAATCGGCTGGACACTGCTGCTTGTCCTCGCACTGCTATTCCCTGTGTTCGCAGGCAATGATTATCTGCTTACCGTGATGTCGCTCGCCTACATCTACGCCATCGCCACGATCGGCCTGAACCTGATTACCGGTTATACCGGCCAGTTCAATCTGGCCCACGCCGGGTTCATGGCGGTGGGTGCATATACCGTCGGCATTCTCACCGTGGATCACCACGTTCCATTCTGGATCGCTTTTGCGCTGTCGGGTTTCGTAGCGACCGCGCTCGGCTTTTTTGTCGGACTCGTTTCGCTCAGGCTGAAAGGGCACTTCTTTTCCATCTTTACGCTGTGCGTCGGGTACATCATGTATCTGCTGATCGAAAAATGGGAGAGCCTGACCCATGGAACCGTCGGGATTATCGGCATTCCGGCTCCCGAGTCGATCGCCGGCATTGATTTCGAGACGCCGCGTGCGCAGTACTATCTGGTGTTGTTCTTTCTCGTGCTGAGCGTCTGGGTAATGCAGCGTATCGTTACTTCCTTGCTTGGGCGCACCTTCATGGCGGTTCGCAACAGTGATGATCTGGCGGAAGCGCTCGGCATCAACCTGATGCGCAACAAACTGCTGGCCTTCATGCTGTCGGTGTTCTACGCAGGCCTTGCCGGCGGCTTGTATGCCGGCTCGGTGCGCTTTCTCGGTCCTGGCCTCGCCGGTGTTGAACATACTTTTGATATGACCATGTTCATGCTGATCGGCGGCATTGGCACCCTGTTCGGCCCCCTGCTCGGGTCGATCTCCATGCCATGGCTCACCCAGTACCTGCAGTTCCTGCAGGATTACCGTTTCATTGTCTTCGGTCCGATCCTGGTATTGCTGGTGATTTTCTTGCCTAACGGCATCGTAGGCTCCTATGTGGCCTGGAAAACGCGCAACGCATCGCGCAAGGCGGACGCACTTGCCACGTCGACGCGGCCAACGGCGGCCGGTGCGCCAACAAAGCGGGAGGGCACGTCCCATGCTTAAGATTGAATCCCTGACCAAGCGTTTCGGCGGCCTGACCGCAGTACATGATGTCTCCACGACCGTCGAGAAAGGCAAGATCAACGCGATCATCGGCCCGAACGGTGCGGGCAAGACGACCTTCTTCAACCTCGTCAGCGGCGCAATGCCGCCGACTTCGGGGCGCATTATCTTTAACGGCGAAGATGTCACACGCTTGCGTGCGGACCAAATGGCATGTCTTGGCATTGCCCGGACGTTCCAGAGTACCAGTCTGTTTGATCGTGCCACTGTGTTGGACAACCTGATCGTTGGCCACCGATTGCGCACCCGATCCACACTGGCCGATGTCTTGCTGGGTACGCGCCGTTTAAAGGAGGAAGAGGCGCGATGCCGCGAGAAAGCCCGTGACGCGCTTGATTTCGTCGGCTTGTCGCATGTGGCGCATCGCATCGCCGGCGATATTTCTCAAGAAGAGCGCAAACGGGTCGCGTTCGCACTCGCCTTGTCCACCGATCCGACGCTGGTCCTGCTCGACGAGCCTGCCGGCGGCGTCAATCCAGAGGAAACCGTCGGTCTGTCCGACCTGATCCGCAAGATGGTAAAAAGCGGCCTGACGGTCTGCCTCATCGAACACAAGATGAACATGATCATGAGCATTGCGGACAAGATCATGGTCCTTAGCTACGGCGAGAAGATTGCCGAAGGCACGCCGGATGAAATCCGTTCCAATCCGGTCGTCATCGAAGCTTATCTCGGGAGCGAACATGCTGCAGCTTGATAATATCTCCGTGAACTACGGCGGGTTCCGCGCGCTCGACAATGTCAGTATCCATGCGAAAGAGGGTGAGTTAGTGGTGCTGCTTGGCGCCAATGGTGCCGGCAAGAGCTCGATCTTCCTGACCATCAGTGGGTTGAACAAGGCATCCACCGGGAGCATCCGTTTCGGCGGCAAGGAGCTGGTCGGCATGAAGCCGTCCAGCATCGTGCATGACGGCGTCGTGCATTGCCCTGAAGGTCGCAAGCTTTTTCCCGGCATGTCCGTGCTCAAAAACTTGCTTCTGGGCGCTTATGTACATCGTGCCGACAAGGCAGGCGTCAATCGGACGCTGGAAGAAGTGTTCTCGCTATTTCCGATTCTGCATGAGAAGCGCGAGGTGAATGCCGGTTCGCTCTCAGGCGGGCAACAGCAAATGGTCGCCATAGGACGTGCGTTGATGGGACGCCCCAAAGCGCTGTTGCTCGACGAACCCTCGCTCGGACTCGCACCGTTGGTGGTCAAGCAGGTATTCGAAGTGATCCAGAAGATCAATCAGGCGGGCACCACCGTTCTGCTGGCGGAACAAAACGCCTATGCCGCGCTCAAGATTGCCAGCCGAGCCTATGTCATCGAAAGCGGACGCATTGTGATGGAAGGTGACCGTGATGAATTGCTCAACAATGAACAGGTTCGCAAGGCATACATCGGAGCATAAATAGATTTAAACAGAACTACAGGAAACACAGTAACACAGAGAGCAGACCAACACCCTTACTGAACAGGAGACAAGCAATGATCAAGCAACCAGGCAAGCTTACCCGACTATTTGCGTCCATGGCCATGGGCCTTGCGATGAGTACCGTCGCTTTCGCGCAGGAAGTCGTCAAGATCGGCTATTCCGGTCCACTGAGCGGAGGTGCCGCACTCTATGGCAAGAACGTTCTGTCCGGCATGGAGATGGCTGTTAACGAGATCAATGCCAAGGGCTTCGAAGTCGGCGGCAAAAAATACAAGCTTGAAATTGTGTCGCTGGACGATCAGTACAACCCCAGCCAGACCGGCATCAACGTTCAGCGCCTGATCCAGCAGCACAAGACGCCTGCAGTGCTCGTCCCGCACTCGGGCGGAATCTTTGCAGTACAGGCATTCAATGAAAAATCGAATGTCCTGCTACTCGCTTATACCAGCCTGCCGCAAGTCACCGCGCGCGGGAACAAGCTGACGATCCGTATCCCACCGGAATTCACCGGCTACATCGACCCCTTCGTCAAGACCACCATGACGAAGTATGGCAAGAACGCAGCCATTGCCAACGCGGACCACGATTATGCCAAGGCATGGACTGCCGCCTTCAAGCCCGCCTGGGAAGCCGCTGGCGGCAAGATCGTTGCGGAGAATCCGATGTCCTATAACAAGGCCACCGACTTCTACAGCGGCGTGTCGCGTGTACTGCAGGCCAAACCGGATGTACTTTTCATTGGCGGCGCGTCCGAGCCGACCGCACTGGTCGCCAAACAGGCACGGGAACTTGGTTTCAAGGGCGGCTTCATTATCATCGACCAAGCGAAGATGGATGAAATGGCAAAGGTCATCGGTGGCTATGGTCCGCTGGAGGGTTCGATCGGCGTGTTGCCGCTGGTAGAAGACACACGGCCGGATGCCAAGGGTTTTGTCGATCGTTTCCGCAAATTGAATCCGGGTCGCGACCCAAGCTCCGAAGTGTCGCTGAACTACACGGCAGTACACGCCGCCGCCAATGCCATGAAGCTGGCAAATTCAGTGACCGATCCAGTAGCGATTCGCGCCCAGATGAACAAGGCATTCAAGACGCTGCCAGCCGAGTACAACCCCAACGATATCGACGGGGTGAATGAGGTTGGCGGCTCGCTGGCTAATACCTACGTCGCTACGATTGAAGGCGGCAAGGTCAAGGCCTTGAATCTGCGCAGCCTGGCGGAGAATAAGTAAGTAACCGGATTGGACTTGCTGGCGAAGTCTCTTCCTGACTAAAAAACGGCATGAACTGCTCCCCGCAGTCCATGCCGTTTTTCAATTGAACCAGTTCAATATTTCGTTTGTGGCATCAATCAAGCCAGGTTCAAAAGCACGCACTGAAGAAGTCAGACATCGACCTTGTCCGGCGCTTCTGGTATCTCAACTTTCCTTGCAATGTTGAGATGACCGCACAGCGCGGTCCCGGCATCACAGGCAATGTCGTCTGGAGCCTTCGCCGTCGATAGCGTTATATCAACGCATTAGATTGAAGCCCATCGGTTTTCTGCGCGTGCTGCCTTCTGCCCTCTGCCTTCTGTCTCCAGCCTTGTGGTCAATGTACGGTGCCGGGCGTGCCTGGTGGCTTTGCAAAAGATGAATCACCATTTCCTCCTCCTCGTGGTTCGCCTACAACGTCAAGTCGACTTGCGCGCATTTCGCCGGCGCTCAACCTCTCGCGCTTGAGACACATCAAGCATTGCGCATCGGGCACAGACAACACTAAACATCTGTTCGCGAATCTCGGCGTCACAGTAATCCGGAGAGAAATTCAGGGAGCTGTTCATTCGCTTCACGCACCTTGCCGCATGTAGACCTCAGCTCTCCTCAAGGACGTGTTGATCTTTCGTTTTGGAGAATAGATATCATGGTTGGAAGTGTGAAGTACCTCTCAGCATTAGGCATTGTGCTGATGCTGGCCGCATGTGGCGGTGGTGACGTCAATGACATAGCTTCATCCAATGGTGCTAATGGCGCTGGCGGATCGTCGACGCAACTCCGCCCGACGGTCTATACGTCTGAAGGCAGAGTTTTTAATAGCTGTAGCCTGAGTCCGGCTTGTTCCGGCAATCCCTATGCGCCATTCTTTGCAGGAGCCAATGCAGCACCGGCAAACGGTGCCACAGTAAGTGGAATTGTGCGAATAGAAATCAATGGCAATGAAATTGCCAATGCCGAGCTGTTACCTGCTTCAGGGTATATGCCACGCTTCGGAATTTTCAATATCACTGGGGACAAGACACGTGCATGGCTCGATCTTGATACAAGCTCGTTGCCAAACGGCCCGTTCAATGTACGTGCCAGCGCATTCAACGTTCCGGCAGGCCAGCCAGGCGCGCTTGAGATCGTCGCCATGTCGGCGCGTACCTGGAATATCAATAATCCCGTGCCACCATCAGGCATGTTTTCGGCGACACTAACTTCTGCGCCGGCTGACGGCGGAACGATCAGTGGCATCACCCGGCTGGAATTGCGGGGCAGCGGCATTGCGAACGCCGAGTTGCTGCCTGCGAGCGGCTATGCGCCGACCTACGGTACGTTTAATGTATCGGCTGACCGGACCATGGCATGGCTGGATTTTGATAGCCGATCGTTGCCGGACGGTGTAAAGGATTTCAGGATCAGTGCCTATAACGTGACACAGGGTCAACCCGGTGCAAGCGAAATCGTCGTCATGCCGGCGCGACGCTGGAATATTCAGAATGGCTCGGTTCAGCCCTCAGATGTGCCGTTTACCGCAATGGTGACGATGGCTCCGCCGCATGGGTCGATTATCAGCGGCCGTATTCGTCTTGAAGTGCGTGGCAGCGGCCTGCAAAATGTGGAGCTTTTACCGGCCAGCAGCTATACGCCTCGGCTTGGCGTTTTTGAAATTTCATTCGACCGGAAGTTTGCATGGCTTGAGGTAGAGACCTCCACCTTGCCAGCAGGTGTATTGAACGCGCGCATCAGCGCATTCAACGTCGCGGCAGGGCAACCTGGAGCAAGCGAAATCATTGCCATGCCCGCACGCCAGTGGGACGTGAGGTATTAAGATATTTGGGCAGTAAGCTTTTCCGCCTTGGATGGCTGGAAAGCTACGCTGCTGGAAAGCTACGCTGTGTGTGGCTAACAGTGAGTGCCGGCTGAATTCAGCCGGCACTGTCTTATCGAGTGGCAGTTTCACCGCTTTACATTTAGTTCCTGCTAATCAGCCTTTGCTTGATATACAACATGGATTGTTAATTCCTATTACCTTTGCTTCTCTCTATGTCTGTTAGCAGACGGTACCGGGAGGTGAAGTCGGTGAGGATTTCAGCAATGGCAAATCCTCACCCTCACAAATTTTCACGCCATGGCCAGTTAAGGCCTGTCGGCGCGATCCGCCCAAGGTCTTTCAGCACTTCTATCGTCACCACGATCAAGCGCATCGTGGCTCATCGCGAAATGGGACAAGCACAAGTCCTTCAAGACCAAATCGGGCAAGACGCGTTGTCCATGCCATCCCAACGACTACCTACAAGATTTTCAAAAGGGAATTCGTTGCGACGCCGCAAGGGCTTAAAAAGTGTAACGAATTTTATCGGCGTAGCGTTGTCTGTTTTATATGGTGCGTCGAATCAAATTTCCAACTGTCCATCCCATGTTGCGAAAGACTTTGCGTACCAATCCCGAGGGCGGGGGCTTGCAATGAAAGAACTATTTACCAGGAGTCTGATATGAAGGCGGAGCTTGCATGAATTCAATAATCGTATTTTCACATTTGCGTTGGGATTTTGTTTACCAGCGGCCTCAGCATCTACTTTCCAGATTAGCCGATAAATACCGGATCGTGTTCTTCGAAGAGCCTGAATTTCGTGAAGGTCCGGCCGCGATCAAGACATCAAGACCTTTGCCCAATCTGACTGTCTGCCGTCCCGTCACACCCGTTGACAAGCCTGGGTTTCACGATGACCAACTTCCCTACCTGCGGCAAATGGTCAGGGAATTGGGTGACGAGCATGAAGACCCTTATGTCTGGTTTTATACACCGATGGCACTTCCCTTACTGGAAGAACTGCAACCACGACGCGTCATCTATGACTGCATGGACGAACTGAGCGCCTTCAAAAATCCGCCCACCCATTTGCTCGAGCGGGAAGACGCTTTGCTCAAACGCGCCGACATCGTGTTTACAGGCGGACCAAGCCTGTTTCAGGCCAAGAAGCACCGCAATCCGAACGTCCATTGCTTCCCAAGCAGCGTCGACATCATCCATTTTCGCCAGGCGCTCGACCGGAACATCGCATTGCCTTCGCAAAAGCAACTTGGCCAGCCTCGCCTCGGCTTTTATGGCGTCATTGACGAGCGTTTCGATCCGGAGATTGTGCGGCAGATGGCGGAGGTCCATCCTGAATGGCAGATTGTGCTGGTGGGACCTGTCGTTAAGATTGACCCCGAAACCTTACCTCAGCGCGCAAATATCAGCTACATGGGGCAGCAGTCGTATACGGTGTTACCGCAATTCCTTGCGGCCTGGGACGTATGCCTGATGCCGTTCGCGATGAATGAATCGACAAAATTCATCAGCCCGACCAAGTCGCTTGAATACATGGCGGCGGAACTGCCAATTGTCAGTACGCCGGTCAAGGATGTGGTGGACCTGCATAGCGACGTGGTGACGATTGCCTCTACGCCGGCCGAGTTCATCGCAGCATGTGAAAGAGCATTGAACATGGCCGCGGATGAAAAGCTGAAGATGATCCGCATGATGCGCGACAAGTTGTCCCGGACGTCCTGGACTGTCACGGCGGAGTCCATGTACACGCTGCTGGAGCAGCTTGACGAACAGGACGTGGCAGAGAATGCCGCGCGATTTGCCGTCGCCGCGAAAGCATCCGACGCGACACGGGCAAAGAGCGTGCGCAAATAAGCGAACCAGGAGATACGGCGAAGCCGGCTTTGCAGCCGACTGCAGATAGCAGGAGGAATGGGTGTACGCCGTTCTCCCTGTTTGCTTCATCAATTTTTATATTTTCATCTTCTATGTGAAGTCTGGCGGGATGATCCGCAGGGCAGCGCATTGCCGTTTTCAGGACAAGCAAGTAAAGACGCATGATTAAACAAGCACACAAAAATATGAATTCAGAAATCGACTTATGGGGCGGGCTTGAATGCACCGTCAATCGGGTGCTGGACCAGTATTTCAGCCAGATGGAACGGAACGGCCATGCGGCGCGCACTGACGATCTTGAACGATTTGCGTCGTTGGGAATTCGTGCGATTCGTTATCCGGTACTGTGGGAACGCACCGCGCCGGACGGGCTTGATACTGCGGACTGGTCATGGCCCGACGAAAGGCTGCCTGCGCTGCAAAAGCTTGGTGTGACGCCCATCGTCGGCCTCGTTCACCATGGCAGCGGGCCGCGACACACGAGCCTGATCGACCCTGGTTTCGCGGAGGGGCTCGCCGAATTTGCGGGCGCAGTGGCAAGACGTTATCCATGGATTGAATACTACACACCGGTCAACGAACCGCTCACCACGGCACGCTTCAGCGGACTCTACGGCGTGTGGTATCCGCACGGCAGGGATGAACGCAGCTTCATACAGGCGCTTGTCAATCAGTGCCGCGCCGTGGTGTTGTCGATGCGTGCGATACGCGAAGTCAATCCCAATGCGAAACTTGTGCAGACAGATGATCTGGGGAAAACCTACAGCACCTCGGAGATGGCTGAACTGACGACCTTCTATAACGAACGTCGCTGGCTTTCCTGGGACCTGTTGTGCGGCAAGGTCGATGAGAACCATGCGCTGTGGGAATACCTTAGCAGTACAGGCGTTGAGACTTCCGAATTGCTCTGGTTTAAAGATAATCCATGCCCCCCGGATATTATCGGCGTGAATTACTACATTACGAGCGAACGGTGGCTCGACCATCGTGTGGACCGCTATCCCGAGCGTTACGTCGGAACGTACCGGAATTTTCATCATGCCGATATCGAAACGCCGCGTGCACTGGCCACACCGACGCCAGGCATTGGTCCCTTGTTGCAGGAGGCCTGGGGTCGTTACGGCTTGCCAATCGCGATCACCGAGGCGCACATTGATGCCAACCGTGAAGACCAACTGCGCTGGCTGCTGGAAATCTGGGAAGCCGCCCAGCAGGTACGGTGCAACGGCGTCGACGTGCGCGCAGTCACCGTTTGGGCTCTGCTTGGATCGTATGACTGGAATTGCCTCGTAACCGAGTGCCGCGGCTATTACGAGCCTGGCCCGTTTGATGTCCGCTCGGGGCATCCGCGTCCTACCGCAGTCGCATCCCTGATGCGCGAACTATCCGCAGGCCGCCCGTTGTCGCATCCGGTATTGCAAGGGCTGGGCTGGTGGCATCGGCCCGGGCGGTTCCTGTGTCCTCCTGTCGCCACCAGCGCAGCGGTTGCCTCATTTTCCTCCGAGCGTCTGCATGGTCGCCCGGGGGATGCACAACCAATACTGATTACGGGTGCCTCTGGAACGCTGGGGAGTGCGTTTGCGCGCATTTGCGAAGCACGCAGCCTTGCCTATCGAATCGTGAGCCGGCAAGAGATGGATATTGCCGACCCAGCTTCTGTCGAAAGTATCATCGTGCGTTACCGCCCTTGGGCAATCATCAATGCGGGTGGCTACGTGCGCGTCGATGACGCCGAGACGGACAGTGAGCGCTGCTTTCGGGAAAACACGCTTGGACCGTCTGTGCTGGCCATCGCTTGCGTGCGGCATCAGGTTCAACTGATGACATTTTCGAGCGACCTTGTTTTCGACGGTCGTCAGCAATCGCCATATATCGAAGGCGACAACGTGGCGCCGCTTAACATTTATGGTCGTAGCAAGGTCGAAGCGGAACGCAAGGTGCTGGACATGCTGCCGGAAGCACTAGTGATCCGCACCAGCGCATTTTTCGGTCCGTGGGACAGTCACAATTTTGTTGCGCAGGCTTTGAAATCCTTGCGTGCCGGATTGCCATTCGTCGCGGCGAATGACATGAAGGTGTCTCCGACCTATGTCCCGGATCTCGTGCATGCTTGCCTCGACCTGCTGATCGACAAGGAAAAGGGGATCTGGCACCTGACTAACGCGGAGCCGATCACCTGGGCCGATCTGGCGCACAGGGCCGGCACGATGGCAGGCATCGATACGAGTCGCCTGGAGCCGATGGCCTGCGCGCAGATGAATTATGCTGCGCCGAGGCCGAAGTATAGTGCGTTGCAAAGCGAGAAGGGCATTGCGTTGCCTCCTCTCGATGATGCATTGTCACGTTACCTTCGCTTGCAGGAAGAAGCAGCCGAACAAGACTATGGCGGTCAGGCGGCGCATGTCGGCGGCTAGCGGGGTTTCTGTGCAACGACGGTCTTGTCGGCCTTATACCAATTCCAACCTGTAACGTAACGAATGGGATCGATGGATTTTTGTGACTGGCAAGGCGCAGGCGGAGACGGAGACAATAGTTATGGGTTGGAATTGGTATTAGTCCGCCTTCTGGTCCGGACCGTCGGATAACTTGTCGAGCAGCAGCGTTAACTTGCTGCTCACCGCGTCCAGTGTCTGAGCAAGAAGTCCTAATTGACTTTCCAGGCGTTGCACCCGTAGTTCGAGATCCGAGGCTGTCGTCGCCGTCAGTCCGGGCGCCGTTTCCACGATCGGTGCGTCGGAACCACTCGAACCTGTCTTGCGTTGCTCCAGGATCCGTTCAAGTATCTTGAGCGCGGTTTCGTAATCGCCTTTGGTCTGATCAAGCAGATAACTGCAATGGGCCAGCGGCTCTCCGGTGATCTGGTGCAACCTCAGCGCCATTTGCGCATTGACTTCCTGCATGATGACCTCGATGGAATGGAATCGCTGCCACTATACTCCTCGGCTCTCCCATGCGCAGACCGTCTTGCGATATTTTGCAAACCGATGATAGTGACGTGATGCAGCAAATTGAACCGACTACGTTTCAGGATTAATCGTTCAGCGCAGCTTTTGCCGCTTCTTCCGGGGTCAGACCGTCATAAAACTGGTCGGTGAACCATTCGACCTGTTCTTCAATATGTTCCTGTGCCTGGGCCAGCGTAGCCCCGCCGGCAACGAGATATTTCTCTACTTCGGTACACCACTGTATTAATGCCAGGGTTTCCGGGTCGAGGGTTTCCTTCTTTGCCATGTTTGGCTCCTTGGTCGGTGATCCGACAGTTTTTTGATCATCGCATGCATGGGTACAAGCCCCCGCATGCGGTTGATACTGATCAGATGATTAATGCCATGGGCACGAGAAGGCACAGCAGCGCCAGCGTAGCAAGCGGCAGAAAGACAGAACGTCCTGGAGCCTGATACCTGGAGGAGGAAGATGTGTCAGACACGCGCGTTTCATTATCGCGTCCAAAAAGGCGGGCGTAATAGCGGTTATGGATGACGCGATATCGGTAATGCGAGTAACCGGCGCCAGTAAGAGCGAGCACTGCCAGCGCTGCCCATAATAAGATCAACAACATTTGAACGGCTTTAAGGGAAAGCCAAAGATTTTAGCACCATCTCGGGATTAAAAACGGGAGAGGCTGTAAAAGCACTGCTTGCCGATCCAGGTAAGCACGTAATACCCCAAAGCCGTCAGTTATTGTTGCCCCAAGCGTTGGAGCAAATGTCGGCTATACGCATCCATGTCGACAAAAGCAATACCGATACGATGTTGGACATTCTCCGAGTCGGCATAGTCGTAGACGACCGCTCCCCAAGCGTTGATGCGTCGCGTACCTTCCGGCATTTGTACCTCGAAAGCAATTGCACAACCCGTGCCGAGCGGCAGGGCCTGGTTGACCAGCACGCAAGCACCGCCCACTGATACGTCAATCGTTTCCACATCGAACGGGTGGTCACTGGATACCAGTAGCCTAGCCGGCAGCCGCAGCGGCGTTCTTGTGATCAGTCTTCGCTCAAGTTCGTCACGCATGCTTTTAAAGCGCGGTTCGGGCACAAGAGCTATAGCCAAGCCAATGCACCGGGATGGTAAGGGAACGTAATCTACGTCAGTTATAAGTTGCCAGTTTTCAGGAGGCGCTTATCTCATGCATGTTTCATGCCCATAAGAAAGACCTTCTGCGGCGCAATTATAGAGGCTTGTGGGCGTTGCCGTCCAAATCTAAAGCGATTGGGGTAAATGATAAAAGAATGACAACGCAATGCCTGCCAGTCGTCGCCGAAGCGGCGTCGACTGGCCTCCCGAGGCATGTCAGGCGAAAAGTTTTACTTGCAGGTCAGGCAGACGACGAGCTGGTTGTCCACTGCAACAACGCCAGGAACCGTTTTGGCGACGACTGGAGCCTTGCGGTATGCGGCAACGGACTTTACCTCGCCTTTGAGGGTGACCTTGCCTTGGGCGGTATCGACATTGTATTTCTGTCCGGCCGTATCGGGGTCCCCCTGCAAACTGTCTTTCACCTTTTGCGTGATCGTCGCATCCGTGTTCGTCGCGGAAGCTGCAGCCTGTGCAGGCGATGCAGATGTCGCGCTATTACCCATGCTGGCACATCCAGCGATCAGCACAGCGGAAATAAGCATGCCGGGCAGCAGAAAGATTTTCATTAGCGTCTCCTGAAAGTAGTGAGTGATTGCCCGTCTTGAGACGGAGCCGACCGTTAATTTACCGTAGACTCTTCAGACGTGCATGACGGCATGCAAAAGTTTTGCTTCTTCAATGCGAACGTTGATGTTGTACACCAGCATCGATGGTGCCATACACCTGTACGCCGGAACCGCTATTTCCCGTACGTGCATAGCCGCCGCAGCCGCTAACAAAGGGTACTAGAAGCAGCAAAAGGACTGCAGCTGCTTTATTGCTGATTTTCTTCATTGAGTCGCCTTTATTTAAACTGCACCGCGACCGAGGTGGGTGCCGTGGTGCGTTACAGATCACTCACGATAGGACAGTGTTGCGACATGAGGGTTGCGATAGGGCGGGAATGACGAGAATGAGGGGGAAAGAAGTGTAATTTCATTGCGATTTCTGAAGCTAATGCATTTCGACGCATAGATTACGTCCATCATCAATGATTTCCTTCGTCTGCTGGAACAACTCGATAACGGCGTCGTCACACAGTAAGCGATAGTCGTGCTGAATAAGCTGTGGCATGTACTGTGCATGCGCGTCGACCAGGACAGGAAAGGATACCAATGAAAAGCCTATTTATTTTTCTTTGCGTACTTACTCTTTCAGGCGGTGCCATGGCGGCAAGTCACACGGCGGCGCCTGATGAAGCGAGCGCTGCGGATAAGGCGAAGAGGTCGAAGCAGTCGGGGCATACGACTGCAAAATCGAAGGCGCCGCATCCCAATAAAAATGACAAGACAACGATGGACAAAGCTCGGCCGGCCACACCAGACGCCGGAAGCGCCGCCGGGGAGACAGGTGGGCCCGCAGCGACAGGCGGACATACCGGCTCGACCACCAACAAATCGAATAGCCCGGGCCCAGACAAGTAAGCATGGGGATTACGTCAGATCGTGCGGATAGCGGTGCCGATTTGTGTTAGTTGCAGGCACCGCCGACCAACTGGCAAAACGGCTTAATCAACCTTGGCGCCAGAGTCCTTCACGACTTTCGCCCACTTCTTGGTTTCGGCCTGGATATGAGCGGCAAATTGCTCCGGTGTATTGCCAACCGGCTCTGCGCCTTGCGCTACCATTTTCTCCTTCACTGCCGGGGAGGCGAGAGACTTGCTGATTTCCTGCTGCAACTTGGCGACGATTTCTTTAGGCGTGGCCGCCGGCGCTAGAATGCCGAACCAAGAACTGGCTTCGTAGCCGGTAAGATCACCACCGGTCTGCGCAATGGGTGGGACGTTCGGCAGTGCCGCAGATGGCTTGCTGCTCGTCACGCCAAGGGCTACGAGGCGACCGGACTTGATATGTCCAATGGCCGATGGGAGGTTGTCGAACATCAGGTCCGCCTGACCGCCAATGAGGTCGGCAATCGCAGGCGATGATCCACGGTACGGAACGTGCACCATGAAAGTCTTGGTCTGCGTCTTGAACAATTCACCGGCCAGGTGAATCGATGTGCCATTGCCGGACGATGCCATATTGAGTTTTCCCGGATGCGCTTTGGCATAGCTTAAAAAGCTCTTGACGTCGGTGATCTGGTTCTTTTCAGCGAAGGCTTTATTCAAGACAAGAACATTCGGCACCGCTGCCACCAGGGTGACAGGGGCAAAGTCCTTGATCGGGTCGTACGGAAGTTTCGGATAAAGTGACTGATTGATGCCATGTGTACCGACTGTTCCCATCAGCAAGGTATAACCGTCCGGTGCCGCATGCGCGACCAGTTGGGTCCCGATATTGCCGCCAGCACCCGGACGGTTATCAATGATCACTTGCTGACCCAGTGATTTGGTCAACTCCGCACCGACTGCACGAGCAAGAATGTCGGTGGTGCCGCCCGGTGCAAACGGCACGACGATCGTAATCGGCTTGGTCGGATAGTTTTGTGCGGAGGCGCTACCGGCGGCAAAGGCCAGCGTAGTAAAAACTGCCGCGCAGAGGCGACGCATTATGCGGGGGTTCATAGTTAATTCATCCTCAAAAGAATAGTTCGGTAAATTTATTTCCTGACTAGCGGGCATGTGGAAGCCGACAGCGGCTGGAATGCCTTGTCGGCTGGCACGACCGACACTTCCTTGTAATAGTCCCAGGGATAGCGTGATTCGGAAGGCTTCTTGACTTCGAATAGATACATATCATGGACCATACGGCCATCTTCACGGATGCGGCCGTTCTTTGCAAAGAAATCGTTGATTGGTGTCTGCTTCATTTTAGTCATAACGGCCGCGGTTTCATCCGTTCCGCTTGCCTGGACTGCCTTGAGGTAGTGCATGACGGACGAATACAGGCCGGCCTGGCTCATGTTGGGCATCTTCTTGGTTTTTTCAAAGAAGCGGCGGGCCCATTTGCGCGTATCGTCGTCACGGTCCCAGTAGAACCCGGTAGTCAGCAACATGCCTTGTGCCGCCTCCAGGCCTAGCGTATTGACATCGTTGATGTACACCAGCAAACCGGCAAGGCGTTGCTTGCCATCAGCAGTCAGTTTGAATTCCTGCGCGCCCTTGACGGCATTGATGGTGTCGCCTCCGGCATTAGCCAGTCCGACTACTTTGGCGCCGGACGATTGCGCACGCAATAAAAACGATGAGAAATCCGATGCATTGAGAGGATGGCGGACCGCGCCGATTACCTTGCCCCCGTTTGATGTAATGACGTCGGTTGCATCCTTTTCCAGCGTCGAGCCAAAGGTATAGTCAGCCGTCAGGAAAAACCAACTGTCCCCGCCCTTGGCGACAACTGCGCGGGCGGTGGAATTGGCCAGCGCATAGGTATCGTAGGCATAGTGCACCGTTACCGCGCTACATGCATCGTTGGTCAGCCGTACCGAGCCGGGACCGCTGAATACGGCGATTTTGTTTTTCTCTTTTGCAATCGGAGCGACCGCCAGGGCAGGGCCGGATGCAGCCACATCAAGAATCGCATCCACCTTGTCCCGATCGAACCATTCACGGGCCTTATTTGCGGCGATATCGGCCTTGTTCTGGTGATCGGCATAGACCAGCTGGATGGGTTTGCCCAGTACCTTGCCGCCGAAGTCGTCGATCGCCATTTGGGCTGCCGTGACGCTTCCGGTGCCGGTAATGTCAGCGTACAGGCTGGACATGTCGAGGAGTAGTCCGATGCGGACCGCATCATCGGAAATGCCGGGAGCCGTCTGCGCATGTGCGGCGGCGGAAAACAATAACGTGAAGCTTGCTGCAACGAGTCGTTTCTTCATTGTTGTCTCCGTATTGAATCGGTGTTGCCAACGTTTTTTTATGTTTTATTCAGACAGTCGCGATCGGTGTTACCGGTGAGCCCACTGCACCCGGCAGGCGAAGCGGTGGAGCGGTGAGCATAAATCGATGCCGGCCATGCTGATGGAGCCACTCCGCAAGGTCGTGCAGATACCACAGCTCGCCGAGTGGTATGCCGAGCTTGAAAAGACAATGGTGGTGCAGCGGAAGAATGGATTTTTTGCCGTGCATTTCAGTTGCGGGATAAGCCTCAACCGCATAGTTGTCAGCGCAGATTGCGGCAATGCCGGAATCGCTGATCCATTCCAGCAAGCGAGCGTCGCGCCCGTTCATGACGCTGCAGGTGTGATGCAGGACATCCGGATCCGGCTTGCCATCCATTCGTACGACCGCCTCTGCAAAGCCGGTACGCAGCACCAGGAAGTCTCCCCTTTCGACAGTGACGCCGTCGGCCTGCATGACTTCCTGCAATTCGTCGAAGCCGATCAGTTTGCGTTCGTCTCCGAAATGACGTGCGAGATCGACCAGCACACCACGGCCCTGCATGCCGTGGACCGCCATGTTTTCGATGCCCAGAGCTTCCGCGAAAGAGAGATTCGGCCCATCGCAGCCGCAGCCGCTTTCCTCTTCTCCCTGGCCGTAATGCATGGGCCCCTTGATATGCTCATCGGCGCGAAAACCGTTGTAGTACACGGTCTCTTCTACACCATCGCCATCCGCATCAAAACGTGCGCCTACATGCGCGAGTGAATCCCACTGTGTCGAATACTGCAGGCAAATCAGTACCTGGTCGTCAGATACGATATCGATACTGTCCCGGTCTATTCTCGCCATGGGGAAGTTGACGACAGGTTTGCCTTCGCGATAAGTAGGTTCAAGCCGTGGCGGATGCCTGCGTGTATTGAGCAGGTTTCCTCCCGGGAGGTTGAGCGGAAGCGATAGGCAAAAGCTGCGCCCCTCGCGGACTTCGGCGGCTCCTTTCAGGATCTGTTCCCGGCCGATCAGGTTGACGCGGCCTAACTGGTCATCAGGGCCGAAGTCGCCCCAGTTAGCCCCTTGCGGACGGTTCTTCCAGCGCATGGTTTGTCTCCTCTTTTTGCTTTGTTTTGAATGCATGTTTCATCATGCCGACGCCATTGCTGAAGGCTTTGTCTGTAGTCGATTCTCCAGCAAAAAATGACCATTTCCGTGGCGATTAAAGCGCAAACACGCGTACCCATTTTGACGGTCAACTTAACGGAACGACAAAAAGCGGTCAATACCTTTAAAACATTGTTTCGCTGTGCGAAACAAGGCACGGATGAACGACAGTCCTCCGATTCTTGGATGAAATTAGGACGTGCGCAAATTGCGCTGACGAGAGTCAGTCCAGTGTCCGTGCGACATAAGCTGCCGCTGCAATAAAAACACAGGCAACGCCGAGTACGCCAATCGCTGCCTGCAGACCCCAGCCGTTGGCCACGAACCCAATGATCGGAGGCCCGATCAGATTGCCGCTATAGCCGAATGTCGCGACTGCGGCCAATGCTGTCGAGCCATGCCGCCCTGCTGCGCTGTAAACGAAAGGGAAAAGCGAAGCCAGTCCAGCGCCCGCCAGGGCAAAGCCGAGGATGGTAGTGACTGTATTTACCGCCGGCACGGCTAGGAATATTCCGACAGCGGCAATCAAGGTGCCGGTGGCGACGACACGTCGCGCGCCAAACCGATCCTTCAAGCGATCCGCGCCCAGACGTGCGGCGAGCATCATTGCAGAAAACGCGGCAAAACCGAGGGGCGCAACGCCATCGCCGACGCCGAGCTTGTCTTTCATGAACACACCGCTCCAGTCGGCAACCGAACCTTCGGCTACGGCGCCGCAAAAACAGATCACGCCAAGCATCACTGCCGGCCCATGCGGAATTGCAAAGCTCTTGCCATTGGCCTGCGGATCGGGGCGGTCATGGGGCAGGCTTGTGTAGCTGGCCCACAAGATCATCGACAGTACGAGCGCGACGCCGACGAAATGGGCCGATACCGACACGCCTGCGGCGGCCAGCGCGCTGCCTGCCAACGCTCCTGATACAGTCCCGACGCAAAACCACGCATGCAATGCCGACATGATGGACCGGTCTGCGCGTTTTTCAGCTTCAGCGCCAATGGCATTGATGGCCACATCAAAGGAACTTGACGCCCCGCCATACAGCAGCGCTGCAGCAACGAGCAGCGAAAAATCTGGCGCCTTCGCAAGCAAGGGCAAGCCGAGCAACAATGCGATTCCCGTAATCATCGCTGCATGTCGTCCACCCCTATGACGTATCAACCATGCCGCTACGGGAAACGACATCACCGCGCCGATGCCTGCGCCAAGCAGGACAATCCCAAGCTCGGCCGGATTCAGCTGCAAACTGTCTCTTACTGCCGGGATACGCGAAGCCCAGGTGGCATAGGTAACACCAAGCAGCATGAACAATGCTGGCAATGCACAGCGGCGGATTAAGGAATCGTATGTTGAAACTGAGGTGGCTTGCCTGATTGAATCTGTCATTGATGTAGTAACTGTGCCGTGCACGTAGTCAAACGCAGGTGCATCTGGATACCAGAGACGACCTCGTCCCGAGAGATTGGTTCGTCGCCAGGCAATCGATAACGGCCAACGCGGTTGTTACGATGAGCCTGAGGACTGAAGCGCAATCTGGAAGAGGATATTGTACTGAGAAAACATCTTATGAATGCCAGGATGGGCGACCGTTCAAAATCATCCGGTCTAAAACAAAAAACGCATGCCGACAGCATGCGTTTATTAAGTTATCCATTCGAACACACATTTCGAAAAACAACCTGGCGGTCACTATGCCACAGGGTACACGACATATTCGCCAGGCTGAGAGCCGGGGTGGTCAGTTAAGCGTGGAGTTGCTGTCCTGGCCTGTTCTTGTCTTCCACTGCGTGAAGTTCAAGGCTTCGCCATTGAAATTGGCAAAGATCGATGAGGAACTTGTATAAGCATTCGCTGAATAGCTTCCAAAGCGGGTCACCGCGCTAGTACCAAGGTCGCTGCTGATACGATAGTTTTCTTGTTTTCCGGATGTGGAAAAGTTATTACCCGAAAACGCGTTGTTCTTCACCACGGCTGCCGTGCCGGCCTCGACAATCTGCACATGCGCCTGTGTGCTTTGGGTAAAAGTATTGTCTTTGATGACGTTGTCAAAACCGTTCAGGATTTCCATACCGTTAGCGTTGGCGCTCACATGATTACCGCTGACCGTAGTACCGTTTGCAAAATCCCCCAGGTAGATGCCCCATGCGAGGCGCTGATTGACTGCGACATTCCGAATGACGTTATTCTCAATTGTCGTATTCAACGCAAGCTTGTCGGGTGCGGACGTAAAGATACCGCCGCAATCCGTCAATACCTTGCAAGCACCATCCACCGTGTTTCCGCTGACACGCGCATTGCGGAATACGCGTATGCCGATATAGCCAGAATTGGTTACTCGATTATTCTGGACGACTGCGCCGCTGCCGCCGGTCAGGTTGATTGCCGCATGTGCATTGGTCGGCATGCTGACCGTGCCCGATGCATCGATGAGCGAATTGCCGATAATTTCGCCACCGCCACCCCATTTAACCGCAATTGCATCATGCTTGGAGTTGCGGATGATGGCGCCATCCACGGTCAGCCCGGTTCCGCCGGAGTAAAGGATGCCGTTGCCCGACGAGTTTTCAATGCGCACCGCATGTGCGCTGAGCGTGCTCGCGTTGAGCCCGTTGATGCCATTGGCTGCACCAAAGATGCTGACATTCTGAACTGTGACATTACGCGAACTGCTTGCGTCGATGGCATCCTTGTCCGGAGAAGCCCAAATGCGTCCTTCGGGTGACTGACCATCAGGTGTCCACACATACAGGCGACCATTGCTCACGGCCCATTCACCCGGCTCATCAAGCATCCACAATTTACCTTCCACATAGAAGTCGACCTGCCCGCCAAGCGCGTAGCCGTCGAAGTTGATGTTGCCGGTGGACGCTACCGCCATGGTGGATCCGGAGTAACCAGTGATCTTTCGCGCTTCGACCGCCCATTCGTAAGGCTTAAACACTAGCGTGGCGTCCGTGAGGTCGGCGTTCGGCATGGCATAAGTCAGGCTGCCGGTACTGGAACTGCTGGCCTTGGCCCAGGTCTGTGTGCGCGTCGGCCAGTGGGCAGCACTCACAGGTGCGCCATCAACAATGACCTGAGCCACCGCGAAGGATACCGGCGCCGAATAAATATTGCCTTGGAATTGAGTCCATCCGCTAAGCGACTGTCCCGGCGTAAGGATCGCATTGCCACACGTTCCCATGGTCCTGACCGTTACATTCGATTTCCCTTTGAGGTCAAGCGTACCCTGATAGGTCCTCCCGCACTGCAAGTCCACGACAGTGTTATCACTGACTGCGGATGGCATGGCAAGAACCGGCAGGGCAGTACTTGGCGCGACGGGTGTTGGACTATCACTGCCGACCTGGGTATCCGTAACGCCGGACTCAGTTGGCGGTGTGACGGTAGTCGATGCCGGAAGTTGCGACATGCCCTCTAACTGTGTATCTGTAGCAAGCTGCGTATGCGTGGGCGTTGCCGTCGAAGCGCTGAGGCTGTCTTGCAGGGCGACGCTCGATTGCGCTTCCGGAGAAGATGAACCACCTCCGCATGCGGCGAGGCCGATGGTGAGTGACAGTGCCAGCGTCATGCGCTTTAGCGGAAATGGAATCGTGTCATATGGCATTAGAATTTTGAGGCACACCCATGCGCAAGCTGGGGCGACGAAAGTGAACGGAAACGCATTTCAACACGTCATTTCCGGTCTATCAATACGCGTTTTGACAAGTAAACATGCGTGAATTGTTACTAATAGTGAGTAATGTAAAGGCCAATGAATTACCGCATTGACAACGCAGCAGAGCCAAATGGCGATGGGTTCACACGATTGCCTTCTGACTCTCTATCCCTGGAGGAGAACGAGCGTGGCTTTATTGATTGTCCGCGGATGGCTCACTTTATACGTCGCTTGCAAACGTAAACTATTTTTATCGCGGCGTTAGATCAGTCGGCGATTGCACCTTCAGATGCTGTGTGATGGCGAATGAAAGAAGATTGATGCCGACTCCTGCGGAGATCAGTGGCAGCAGATAAAGTGCCAGCGTATACTCGGAGCGGAATACTTGGTCGTCAGCAATTCCTCTTGTTGCCTTCGCCAGACTCGCGACATAGGTGATTACCACCACATCAAGACCTGCCAGTGCAATGAGCATGCAGGCATAGGCAATCAGAACTGTGCGGGATATGCGAATGATCCGCAACAGATGCCAGATGATAACGACAGGGAGCGTCAGTGAAGTCAGCACCAATGCCCAGAATTCAAACTTGATTAAAACTGATTCAATCAACATTTCGGTGCACGCTTAATCCTGTATGTGATAATGTAGCCTGATATTTGTGACAGCTGCTGTTGCAAATAAAAGGATTATACTTAGCGCCAACGCGTCAGGCCTGAACCTTGACGGCAGGAGCGCAAGGCCTTCGCCCAAAAGCTGATTAAAAACGTTTCTTACAGACCAGCAGGATGCCTTTTTTCAAAACGGCGGGCTTGGCCGCGAATCCAGAACCGTCTCGGTATGGTCCAGCCGGGCCAGGGCGGGTATCTTAAGTTTAACCGTTAAAATGCTGCGTCGACCGCTTCCTGAAGACGATAGATGCGCTTAATTCACAAGTGGTTTATATCGATTTGTGACCTCTCATACTGATCCGGTTCTGGAAAGAACGGGTCAAACACGACTAACGACAACAAGACTTATGCCGAATAAAGCTGACCAGTCATCACGTACCGCCCCGATCAAGTGGACCGACGACGAATGGGTGAAAATCGCCAATCAACTTCTCCTGGAAAAGGGGGATAGTCTGCTTTCCTCAAAACGTCTTGAAGAAATCAAGGCAAAAGACGTATTCAATGCCCAGGAATTATTTCCTGAGGACCGTCACCGCAAACTCGTCTCGATTGCACAGGGCTTCGAAGGTATACGTGAGAAGCTGCGCCCCATTTTTCAAAGGCTGGGACAGGCGCGTCAGAACGATCTGTTTCGCCAAGAAGCTGGAAGCCGCGTTGCCGACGAAAGCATGGGAAATAAAAGTGGCAACGCCTCTGCTTCACAAGCAGCAAGCGGACATGAGCCAGTGGCGGAATCCATTGACACGACACCTACAGCGGTCGACACGCAACAAGCCTCCGGAAAAGAGGACATCGGCAACGCGATAGCGACAGGGCAGCCTGCGGAAAATACGCCTGCAGCCATCGGGTCAGAGTCCAATGCGGGTCAAACCGGCGCATCAGCGCCGGCCCTTCCGGCTCGCAGTGCCGAGGCAGAAGCCGCACCGGCTCCCCATGGCCGGCAAGCGCACGAGGACAGGCGCGCGGCGCGGGCACAAGCCGATCAGGATTTCAGGCAGGCTCAGGCCCAGCGCCGCGAGCAATCTATGCAGAATCGCAACCAGCCCCGCGGCCCGCAAGCCACTGCGGTGCCTGACGCAAACCTGGTTGAGGCAGCTCGCCCCTTCGTCGCGATGGTATGCCAGGAACTGGCCCGGGCGTTCGTCAACGCGTTGTCCGACAAGGGATCGAGTGACGTACTACGCTCCTTCGTTGAAACGACTGCCGCGCAGGTATCGTCGATGCAGTCGTCCGGGACCTCCGGTGCAAGGAACGCTGCGCGCGCACCGCAACAGCAGACATTCAACAAACCCGCACAAGTCATGCGTCAGGCCGTTGAGCCAGAACAGGCTATCGCCTCAGGCCATGCTGATGCGCTGGAAGACGAGGGTGTGCATCCCGGCGATGTCCAGCCACTCTTCGATCCGAAATTGCCACCGTCGGCGGATAGCGAGTTCAAGCCGAACATTGGTATCGTAGGTACCAGCTCGGACCAGTTTGACGACTTGCGTCAGCGTTATCCGCAACTGATGCTGACGGTCGTTCCGGTTGATGCAATTCGCAGTGGCAACGTGTTCAGGCAATGCCAGCGCATTATCGGTTTGAGCGACGAGATGCCGCCGGGTACCGATGAACTTTTGCGCCGCTCACTGGCACCGCGCTACATACGCCTCACGGGAGGCATTGATCGGGTCAAGGAACAATTGAATCACTGGCTCGACAAGCCCGGTTCAATCAATGCAGGACCGCGTAATCAGGGCCAGCATAATCGCAACGGGAAGAAATTCAAGGATAGGGGTCAGCACAAGGGCAAGCACCGCCGGCCCGGACCGGTTAGCTGATGTCGCAGGATCGTCGCTGACCCAGTCAGGACGAAAGCACTCTGGCATCGCACATGCGACGGAACGCAGGGTAGATCCGCGTTTGCGTCCGCGTGTAATCAACGTGTTTGTGTGAAGATAAAGGGTACGCCGTGCGCACCCTTTAACGTTTTGCTACTGCTGCCTGGCAGCCAGCAAAGTACCTTTGCATTCGCCGAATCCGATCCGCCGCGCGCCGGGCTTTTCACAATAGGCGCGGAGAATCACCGTATCGCCATCTTCAAGGAATGTACGCGTTTCACCATTCGATAGCGTAATGACTTGCTTGCCGCCCATCGTCAATTCGAGCAAAGAACCACCCTGTTCACCCGCAGCACCCGAAATCGTTCCGGAGCCCAGCAAGTCGCCAGGCTGCAGATTGCAGCCATTCACGGTGTGATGCGCGATAAGCTGGGACACGGTCCAGTATGCATCGCTGAAGTTCGAATAGCTTAATCGCTGTGCCGGCAAGCCAGCCTTACGCATACCTTCTGTCTGCAGCCAGACTTCAAGCTTGATATCGACGCCGCCACTTTCGCGGTTCATCGGAGAATCCAGATAGGGCAGGGGCTGAGGGTCATCCTCCGGCCGCTGGAAGGGAATGCGGAAAGGTTGCAGCGCTTCCATGGTGACGATCCATGGGGAGACCGTCGATGCAAAGTTCTTCGCAAGGAAGGGGCCCAGCGGCTGGTATTCCCAGGCCTGGATGTCACGTGCACTCCAGTCGTTGAGCAATGCAAGACCAAAAACATGCTCTTCCGCCGCTGCCATCGATACGGGTTCGCCAAGCGTATTCTCTTTGCCGACAAAAATGCCAAGTTCCAGTTCGTAATCCATCCGGCGGGACGGCGACAGCTTCGGTGCGGGATCGTCGGGTCCCTTGGTCTGTCCGCTAGGACGGCGAAAGGTTTGTCCGCTGACACCAATCGACGAGGCACGGCCGTGATAGCCGATCGGTACCCACTTGTAATTAGGCATCAGTGGGTTGTCAGGGCGGAACAGCTTACCGACCGTCGTCGCATGGTGGATGCCGGTATAGAAATCAGTGTAATCGCCGATCTGGCAGGGCAAGCCCATCTCGACTTCTGACTGCGAATAGAGCGCACCTTGCAAGCTCGCCTGCTGGTCGCTTCCGCGTCGCAAGCCCGCGGAAATCTTTTGGCGCAGACCCCGGCGTGCGTCGGCACCTGCCGACATCAAACGGTTCATGTCATTGGTATCGACGAGTTGCGTTTTGTTGAGATCAAGCACCTTGTCACCAATGGCAACGCCAATGTGCCACTCAACGCTGCCCGGCGAGCGGAAGCGGCCGAACGGCAGGTTCTGAATTGGAAAATCAGTCGCTTGATCATTGGCGGATTCAACCCAGCTTTGCAGGGCAGGGTCGTGGGTATCGTCTAGGGTAGCAGTCATGGTGTGGTGTCAGTGGTTGGCAGGGATGCGTTCATGCAGGAAGGCAGCGTGCCTTGGGACACGCTCCGTTTTAGAACATTCCTCCAGCATAGCTCACTTCACTGCGTCCAGTTGCTTGAGCTGTGCGTCCTTCTCAGGATCGGGACAGGCGAGTTCCACACGATGACCATTCGGATCGAAGAAATAAATTGAATGGAAAACACCGTGATCGGTCACTCGCAGTATGTCGACACCATTCTTTTCCAGATGACTCTTCGATCTTCATGATGCCGGCTCCCTGATCAGGCTGTTTGCAAAACGCCGCGACGTACCTGATCGCGTTCGATGGATTCGAACAACGCCTTGAAGTTGCCTTCGCCGAAACCGTCATCACCCTTGCGCTGGATGAACTCAAAGAACACCGGACCGAAGACGGTCTTCGAGAAGATCTGCAGCAGCAGGCGTTTTTCGCCGCCGTCGGTTTTGCCGTCGAGCAGGATGCCGCGCGTCTGCAATTCAGGAACACGCTCACCATGACCTGGCAAGCGATCAGCCAGCATCTCGTAATAGGTTTCGGGCGGCGACGGCATGAATTCCACGCCGGCCATCTTCAACTGGTCCAGTGTGCTGATCAGGTCGTCGGTGTAGAGGGCGATGTGCTGGATGCCTTCGCCGTTGAACTGCATCAGAAATTCTTCAATCTGGCCCGACCCTTTAGACGATTCTTCATTGAGCGGAATACGGATCTTGCCATCCGGCGCCGTCATTGCCTTGGATGTCAGGCCGGTATATTCGCCCTGGATATCAAAGTAGCGAATCTCGCGGAAGTTGAACAGGCGCTCGTAGAATCCCGCCCAGTACGCCATGCGGCCGCGATAGACGTTGTGTGTCAAGTGATCGATCAGTTTCAGGCCGGCACCCTTGGGATTGCGGTCCATGCCGTCGATGAATTCGAAGTCGATGTCATAGATGGACTTGCCTTCTTCAAAACGGTCAATCAGGTAGAGCGGGGCGCCGCCAATCCCCTTGATTGCCGGCAGGCGCAGTTCCATCGGGCCGGTCGGGATTTCCACCGGTTGCGCGCCAAGTTCAAGCGCGCGCGCGTAGGCTTTGTGCGCATCCTTCACGCGGAAGGCCATGCCGCAGGCTGATGGACCGTGTTCGGCAGCGAAGTAAGAGGCGATGCTGTTCGGTTCGTTGTTGATGATGAAGTTGATTTCGCCCTGGCGATACAGGACGACATCTTTGGAGCGATGACGGGCAACCTTGGTAAATCCCATTGCCTCGAATACCGGTTCAAGCACGCCCGGAGTGGGCGAAGCGAATTCGACGAATTCAAAGCCCATAAGGCCCATCGGATTTTCAAAAAGATCAGACATGGTGGTTTCCTGAACGAGAGACAAAGGGAAGGTGCTTTACGCGATGTGGCGGGGCAGGGCAATATTTGGCCGGGTGCCATTGCAGTATGCATCACCACATTAATATGCGAAGTTTAATGCGCTGAAGGTGCAATATGTGCGCGTTTAAGGTAGGATTTTCACCTAGATGTGCACATTTAGTGCGTTTATCCCCTTCAATGTGAAAATATTATGTCTCTCATTCAAGTTGACAGGTTTGACCTTGATATCCTGAACGAATTGCAACGGGATGGCAGGACTACCAATAGTGTCCTAGGAGAAAAAATCCATCTCTCGACTTCCCAGGTAAGCCGCCGCATCCAGCGCCTGGAGGAGAGCAAGGTGATCAATCATTATGCGGCGATGCTGGACCCGGATATTGTCGGTCTGAGTGTGATGGCCTTCACTTCGGTGACACTCGAGCGTCACGGTGATGCGCGCAGCGACACCTTCGAACGAGCGGTCGCGGATATGCCGGAAGTCCTCGAGTGCCTGTCCGTGACTGGCGAGGCCGACTATATCCTGCGAATCGTGGTGCCCGACCTGGAATCGTTTTCAGCGTTCCTGATGAGCAGCCTGCTGCGGGCGCCCGGTGTGGTGAACGTCAAATCCAATATCACTCTCAAGCGGATCAAGCAGACCCATGTCCTGCCTATGGGGCATTTGCTGCAGCCAACGGAGACGACCCGCAAACTGGTTCTGTCGAAATAGGGTCGGAAGTTACAGTCGCGCCTGAACAAGGTGGATACACAAGGTTTTCGGCGGATATAAAGACGTCCGGCGGGTCTGGCCGCCGGATAAATGCGGCAAATGAAACGAATGAAGGCGGCTTCAGTCAGGAAGCCGCCTTGCCGGACGCAGCCGGCTTACTTGCCCGGCGCTTCGGACTTCACCTTCAGGCGCCATGCGTGCAGCAGCGGCTCGGTGTAACCGCTGGGCTGTTCGAGGCCCTTGAACACCAGGTCACGCGCAGCGCGATAGGCATAAGACGACTCGAAGTTCGGTGCCATTGGCGTGTAGAACGGATCGTTGTCGTTCTGCGCGTCGACGACCTTGGCCATGCGTTGCATGGTCTCGGTCACTTGGGCTTCCGTCACGATGCCATGCAACAGCCAGTTGGCAATATGCTGGCTGGAGATGCGCAGCGTCGCACGATCTTCCATCAGGCCGACGTTGTGGATGTCCGGCACCTTCGAGCAGCCCACGCCCTGGTCCACCCAGCGCACCACGTAGCCGAGAATGCCTTGCGCGTTGTTATCGAGTTCCTGCTGGATCTCGGCAGCCGACCACTTGGCTTCGGCGACGACGGGTACCTTCAGCAAATCATTCAGAAGACGCTCGGTCTCGGTTGCAGCATCGATTTTCTCAAGCTCTTGCTGGATCTGGGAGACGTTGACCTGATGATAGTGCAGCGCGTGTAGGGTTGCGGCGGTCGGCGACGGTACCCATGCCGTATTGGCTCCAGCCTTGGGATGATTGATTTTCTGCTCCAGCATGGCGGCCATCAGGTCCGGCATTGCCCACATGCCCTTACCGATTTGCGCACGTCCGCGCAGGCCACAGGATAATCCCACCAGCACATTGCTGCGCTCATAGGCAGTCAGCCAGGCGCTGGTCTTCATGTCGCCTTTGCGCATCATCGGACCTGCGCGCATTGCGGTATGCATTTCATCGCCAGTGCGGTCGAGGAAGCCGGTATTGATGAACGCTACGCGCGCACCTGCTTCGCTGATACAGGCCTTGAGGTTGACGCTGGTACGACGCTCTTCATCCATGATGCCGAGCTTGACTGTGTTGGCGGGCAAGCCGAGCAGACCTTCGACACGGCCGAACAATTCCGCGGCAAAAGCGACTTCTGCCGGACCGTGCATCTTCGGCTTGACGATATAGACTGAACCGGTGCGGGAGTTGCCGATTTCCTGGCCTTGTTTGCGCTTGAGGTCATGCAACGCGATGGTGACGGTGACCACCGCATCCATGATGCCTTCCGGGATTTCCTGGCCGTTCTCGAGCAGGATCGCCGGGTTGGTCATCAGGTGTCCAACGTTACGCAGGAAGAGGAGGGAACGGCCATGCAGCGTCACCACGCCGTCTTTAGCATCCGTCGCGCCGGCGCCCGCGGTGTACTTGCGGTCGGCATTCAGGCTGCGGGTAAAGGTCTTGCCGCCCTTGGAGACACTTTCTGCAAGCGTGGCCTGCAGAATGCCGAGCCAATTGTTATATGCCTGGACCTTGTCATTGGCGTCCACTGCGGCAACCGAATCTTCGAGGTCGAGAATGGTCGACAGTGCCGCTTCGATGACGACATCCGCCACACCAGCCGCATCGTCCTTGCCGATACGTGTTCCACGATCGATCTGGATATCGATATGCAAGCCATTGTTCTTCAGCAGTACCGATGTCGGCTCCGATGCCTGACCCTGATAACCGATAAATTTGCTTTCGTCGGCGAGACCCGTCACGCTGCCGTCCAGCAGCTTGACCGTGAGCTTGCCATCGACGACCTGGTAGCTTACGGCGTCGCGATGGGAACCCTTTGCCAGAGGCGCGGACTGGTCGAGGAAGTTACGGGCAAAGGCAACGACTTTCGCGCCGCGTGCCGGGTTATAGGCTTCACCATTCGGGCCCGCCTTAGTTGCGCCATCGGTTTCGGGAATCGCATCGGTGCCGTACAGCGCATCGTACAGCGAACCCCAGCGTGCATTTGCAGCATTCAGCGCATAGCGTGCGTTCAGGATTGGCACGACTAATTGCGGGCCGGCCTGCAAGGCGAGTTCCGCATCGACGTTGGTCGTGCTTGCCTTGACGTCTTTTGGCTGCGGGACGAGATATCCGATCGATTCGAGAAACGCGCGGTATGCGCTCATATCGGCGATCGGACCCGGGTGGGCACTATGCCATTTGTCCATTTCCGTCTGGATGCGATCGCGTTCGGCCAGCAATGCGGCGTTCTTGGGCGCGAGATCGTGGGCGATTGCGCCAAAGCCTTTCCAGAAGGTGGCGCTGTCAATGCCGGTGCCCGGCAAGACCTTGTCTTCAATGAAGCGATACAGCACGGTGGCGACCTGAAGCCGATTGCAGGGAGTGCGGTTAGTCATTGTGTGAGACCTCTTATGTTTTAGGTATAAATAAAAGCAAATGAAAAACAGTCTAGCAAAAGAAATAGTGTTCGCAATCTATCCCGGAGCGCCACTTTCATGGAGGAATGGCAGCAAGTCGCGGAGTGAACGCCCCTCTCCATTTGGCACGACGCCGAGTTCTTCGATAGGGGCCGCTGCGCGATTGACCCAGAAGGTCTTGTAGCCGAACCAGCTGGCACCGCAGATATCCCAGCAATTGCTCGAAACGAACAGCATGTTCTTGGGCGGCAGGCCAAAAATGTCCGGCCCCAATTGATACGCTTCGGGCGCTGTCTTGAATTTTCTTACGCTGTCGACGGACAAGAGGTGACTGAATAGAGCCTGCATGCCGGCAGCCTTGACAACGGTCGTGAGCATTTCTGGATTACCGTTTGACAGCACTGCGAGTTTGAGGTCCTGGCTCTTCAATTGTTCAAGTACGCCAGCACATTCCGCAAATGGCTCGAGCCTTGCGTATTGCGACATCAACGCATGCTGCGCCTTCAGATCGAGATCGAGTCCAAGAGAGCGGCACGAATACACCAGCGCATCTTGAGTAACCTCCCAAAATGGCTTGTAGGTTGAGCACAGCGTACGCAACTGCGTGTATTCGATCTGCTTGCGGCGCCACAATGCAGCAAGCTTTTCGCCATTACCGCGAAAAAGCTTTTCGGCGAGCGCACTGATCGAATACACGTCGAACAGGGTGCCATACGCATCGAAGACTACTGCCTGAACAGCCATTAAAGCCCGATTCTGATCTTAAAAATTGAATGAAAGTATATGTGTAAAGAAATGCGACAAATGAACGATTTAATCAAATCATTTGTGCGTTTAAGTAAAAAGTAGTTTGTAGAGTGGGGATGCAAATTCCAATGCCGGAACGTCGCAATATTTAGCCCATAAAAATAGGATTATAAAATTGCTAATTTTGCATAAGGTTCGGGGGACGCCAACAATTTGGTGGGCGGCAATGCATATTCCCGAATTTTAGGGAGGTATTGTCGCAAGCAACCGGAACTGCGACATGTCGTTTTGCTTTATGGCGTGCGAGGTGGATTGCCGCAGGGCAGGCAAGAGAATTGGATGTCGCAATGGTACTTTTACACCGAGGATAGTCGATGCGCCCCGGATTAAATTTTCTACTCAGCGCTCAAGGCGCCTTTTTTGCCGAGGCATCCACTCGGCCACCGCGCTCTTTGCCGCAGCAAGTTCCTGTGTTGAAATACGTGTTTCAACTGCGCGGCGATGGCGAGCCGCTCGCTGCAGTCCGGCCGCTTCGGCGAGGTTCAGCCATTGCCAAGCCTTCACCGGATCGGCCGGCACCCCCTGCCCATAGGCAAGCATCAGCCCAAGGTTATATTGCGCGCGCGCGATGCCCTGCTCGGCTGCCTTGCCGTACCAGTGCAAGGCCATTTCGTCATTTTTTTCAACATCGACGCCGCAGTCGTAGAACATCCCGAGACGGAACTGAGCTTCTACCATATCCTGGTGCGCGGCGAGTTCGTAGAAACGCAGTGCTTCCCGAGTGTCCCTTTCGATGCCGTCACCTGCATCCAGGATCTTCGCCACTTGCAACTGAGCCTGCGCATGGCCCCGCTCGGCCGCCTTGCGGTACCAGAACAGGGCTTCAGCCAAGTCCTTCGGAAGGTCGCCACCCCTAGCCAGGATTTGTGCCAGGCTGAGCTGGGCCTTCAGGTAGCCTTGTTCGGCTGCCTTACGATACCACCTGGCTGCGACGTCCATATTCTGGCCGACACCTTTCCCTGTTTCATACAAGTTCGCCAGGTTGTACTGGGCGGCGGCGTGACCGAGGGCTGCCGCCTTCGCGTACCAGCCGGCGGCTTGCATAGGATTCTGCGCTACGCCTTTGCCGGTGCTGTACATGATGCCAAGGTTGTTCTGTCCGGCCGCGTCGCCCTGTGCCGCGGCCCGGGCGAACAAGTCGATCGCCTTGCGGTAGTCGCGGGGCGCCTCGACGCCATTCGCGTAGATCAGGCCCAAGTTGTTCTGCGCGCCGGCGTGACCGCCGCTCGCTGCTTTCTCAAACCAGTCGATGGCCTCCTGTTTCTCTTCGGCCTTCGCGACTTTCCGGCCATACAGCAGCAGGCCGAGGTTGTACTGCGCCTTGGCGTGTCCTTGAGCCGCGGACTTGCGGTACCAGTCGATGGCCTTGTCGAAGTCTTGTTTGATGTCTTGAATGCCCTGGCCGGTCGCATGGCGTGCACCGAGATGAAACTGCGCCTCTGCGTGGCCTTGTGCGGCAGCTTTCTCCAGCCATGCGGCGCCCTGTTTCTCGTCGCGCGGCACGCCGCGCCCGATCAGGTACATGAGCGCGAGCGCGAACTGCGCTTCCGGCGTACCGTTCTGCGCCGAAGCCTCGACCCGGTCAGTTGTCGCCACGGCTTCCATCATCCCGCTCCTATCCTGCGCGTGGGCGCCTGCACATGCAGCAGTTCACTGAACCGTTCCAGCGGAAGCGGCTTGTGGTACAGGAAGCCCTGCATGATCTTGCATCCGGCCTGTTCGAGATAGCGTGCCTGCAACTCCGATTCCACGCCCTCCGCAATCAGATCGAGCTTCAGCCCCCGCGCAATGGCAATGACGGCGAGCACCACAGGGAAATGGCCGTCGGCATGGCCGATCTCACGGATGAACGCTTGGTCGATCTTGAGCGTGTTGACGGGGAAGCGCTGCAGATAGGCCAGCGAGGAATAGCCGGTGCCGAAATCGTCGATCGCAATGCGCACACCGAAGCTGCTCAGTTTTTTCAGATGCTTGATGGCGGTTTCAGGATCGCGGATGCAGATGTTTTCGGTGATCTCGACTTCCAGTTGCGTCGCGGGTATCCGGTACGTGTCAAGCGCGCTCGCCAAGGTCCGGAAGAAGTTGTCCCGCATGAGACAGGTCGGTGACAGGTTGATCGACACCCGCACGGCCTCCTTGCCTTCATCACGCAGGCGCCGCAGGTCGCGGCACACGCTGTCCACCATCCAGTCGCTGAACGGCACCATCAAGCCCGCTTCTTCGGCCAGCGGCAGGAATTCGCCTGCGGGAAGCACGCCGCGCCGGGGATGATTCCAGCGCATGACGGCCTCGGCGCCGACCACCGCGCCGGTCCTGGCATCGATCTGCGGCTGGTAATACATTTCGAGTTCGCCAGCCTTGAAGCCGCGTCGCAGGTCCTGCTCCAGCAGGACCTTGTCATGCGCGGCGTCGAGCAGTGAACGGTCGTAGAAGCTGAACCCGTTCTTTCCTTCTCCTTTGATCTTGTACATCGCCATGTCCGCGTGACGAATCAGGTCGTCGATCTTGTCGCCGTCCTCGGGGAACACCGCGATGCCGATGCTGGCGGAAATATGGAGCGTCGTGTTATCGAGAATGAACGGCGCTGACAGCACCTGCAGGAATTTTTGTGCAACCACGGAGGCGGACGAACGTTCGCGCAACTCCGGCATGAGCACAACGAATTCGTCGCCGCCGATGCGTGCCAGGGTATCGCCCTTGCGAATGCAGCTCTTCAGGCGCACGGCGACTTGCCGCAGGAGTTCGTCCCCCTTCAGATGGCCGAGCGAATCGTTCACCGTCTTGAAGCGGTCGAGATCGACGAACATCAGGGCAAGTTCCTCCTCCTTGCGCCGGGCCTGGACGATGGCCAGCTCCAGCCGATCGCGGAACAGCGCCCGATTCGGGAGGTCTGTCAGGATGTCGTGGTAAGCCTGATAGGCGATGACCTCTTCGGTGCGGCGCTTTTCCGTGACATCACGCGCGATGCCGTAAGTACCGGTGTATTCGCTCGTACCCTGCTTGCCGTTGTTCAGGTACATGCCGATGGAGTTGAACGAGATGGTGCGCAGCGAGGTTTCGAAAGTACGTGCCTTCAACGGGTCCGCGCATTTCAGCTGCAGTTCCACGTTGCGCGTGGCGCGCTCTCCGACCCGGCGTTCGTTGAAGACGTAGCGTGCGCGCTCGAGGTCGTCGTCATGCACGATGGTGGTATACGAGGCCCCGATCAATTCATTACGGTCGAAACCGAGCAGCTCCGTCACACGACGATTGATGTACGTGAAGCGGCCTTCAGGGTCAAGGGTATAGATAATGTCGGGAGAGCTGTCAATGAGGAAGCGGTACAGCTTTTCCGAACATTCGAGCCGCCAGGCGAAGTCGTGGTTTTCCGCAGCCAGTCGGCGGCGCTCAAGCGAGTTGCCGACGAGGCTGAGCAGTTCATCGTGCCGGTATGGCTTACGCAGGTAGCCGTAGGCGCGGCGGTTGATGGCCCCGATTGCCGCTTCGATCCCGCTGTCCCCGCTCAGCACGATGACATCGGTGTCGATGCCGCGCTCGTTGATGAAGTCCATGACGTCGTGGCCGCTCACGCCGGGCATGCGCAGATCAAGCAGCACAAGATCGAAATGCAGGCGTGCGAGCATGGTGATCGCCTCGTGCCCGCCGCCGACGGTGGTCAGTTCGTAGCCGTTGCCGTCGAGCAGATCGGCCAGGCTGGACAGGAGACGCGGTTCGTCGTCCACCAGCAGCAAGCGCGGTGCGGCGGGTGTGATGGCCGGCGTATCATTCCGGCCGGTGAAATCGGGAACGAATATCGGTGCGTTCTGTACGTTCATCCGCGTTCTCCGGGTTCGGGGTGGGCATGAAAGGGCGCGGGGCGCAGGAGAATGTCGAACACCGTGCCGGCATTGCTGCTGCGGCAACTGATCTTCCCGCCCGCCTTGGTCAGCAGGTCGTGCACGATGGACAGGCCGAGGCCGCGGTTGGGGCCGTCTTTCGCACTGACCATCTGCGAGAACAGCCGAGGCATCAAGGTGTCCGGAATGCCGGGGCCGGTGTCGATCACGCTGACGGCGATCCAGTGCCGGCCGTCACGCGGAACCAGTCCGGCATTGCGCAAATCGATCCGTCCGCCGTTGGCCATTGCTTCATTGGCATTCTTCACCAGGTTGACCAGGATCTGGTTGAGGACGCGCGAATCGATGGCGGCGCGGACCGGTTCACGCGAGGCGTGATGCGCGATGCGTACCTCCGGATGCAACGAACCGCTGTCGGAAAACATGCGCGCGGCGTGCGCCAGCGTCCCATTGACATCGGCACTGTCATCCGGTTGCGCCTGCTGCGACTGGTGTTCCTGGGCGAAGTCGTTAACGATTTGCGCCACCCTGTCGACCTCCTCGGCCACGACCGATAAATCGCCGCCAATCGCTTGTCCACTGTCGACTTTGCGGTCCAACAACGTGAGATAGTTTTTAATAATCGACAGCGGGTTGTTGACTTCATGCGCAACACGCCGCGCGGCAAGCTGGAATTCACTGGCGAGGGCCGCATCCGGAACACCGGCTTTCTCGTTATGCTGCATCGTCTGGCCGAGGATGGCGCCTGACTGACGGCCGAAGTCGCCGAGCAGATGCTGTCGGTTCCGCAAGAGCTGCGCCTGTCCCGCGCTCATCGCGCCAAGCAGGACCACTGACTTATCCGTCGAGGAAGAAAGGCGCAGCGCAACGAGTGCATCCGTCTTGAAAAAGCGGAGCAGCTGATCCTCGACCACCGAAGCCACGCGCGGGGGAATATGGAAGGCCGCCATGCCATGCAGGGCTGCCACGCCGGCAATGTTGCCTTCGTCCAGCGGCAGCGACAACCCGGACAGGCGCATCCGGTCGTCTTCCAGCGCAGCGGGCGTAAGCACATCGCTGCCGGCCGATGCGGACAGCACGATTGCGTCGGAGAAGCCGAATAGGACGACCGACGACTTCACAATGGCGCGGGTGCACGCGTTCGCGTCGTGGAACTTGCGGAGCTCCTCCGCCGTTTTCGACACCAGGATGAGATCGCGCACCTTTTCGTTGAGCTGGTCGCCGCCAAAGATCGATGGTGTCGCCAGGCCGGTGCGCCAGACAGGCAATGCCGAACGTATTTCCTTCGGGATGTCGATGCCCAGCGAGGCCGCCAGATGCGCTATCTGCTCGCCAAGCGTCCGTGCGTGTTCGCGCGCCTCTTCCTGCGAGAAGCCGGCAATGCGCGCCACCGTGGGCGGGATCCCGTCCACAGTGCCGGCGTGCGTCGCGAAGGCATCCGCAAGGGCGGTCAGGCGCACCAGGGGATGCGCTGTCTGCAACCGTTCCAGCGGTTCGTGGTGATATCGGATACTGTCGGCGAGGAAGGAGTCCAGTGCCAATCCTTCGATGAGCAGTGCGCCCGCCTCAGGGTGCGTGATTTCCAACGTGCGTTCTTCCGTCGCACACAGTGCGTCGTCGTCTTCCGCATGGAAATTGGCCGCGTACTCGTCCGGTGCGATGGTGACCAGCGCCAGCCGGCCGATATCGTGGAGCAGGCCGGCGAGATAGGCTTCGTCGAGCTGTACATAACCGAGCTTTTCGGCGATGGCACGCGCAGAGATCGCGGTGGCGATGGCATGCACCCAGAAGGGTCGAAGGTCAATGCCGCGCGTGGTAGCAAAGCCGTTGAAGGTCTGGTAGACCGATTCGGTGAGGAGCAGGGTGCGCACCATGTCGATGCCGATAGCCGTCAGTGCCTGCTCAAGATTGGCCGGCACCGGGCCGCGGCGATAGACGGGACTGGCCGCAACGCGCAGCACTTTCGTGGCGAGTGCTGCATCCTTGGAAAGCAGTTCGGCAAGCGTTGCCATACCGCCTTCCTCGGACTCGCAATGGCTGATCAGCTGCACCAGCACCTGCGGTAACGCAGGCAGGCTGGCAGCCATCAGGCGACGCTGGATGTCGAGAACCGGAGTCTCCATAGTTTGCGCTTAATTTGTACGCATGATGAAAAATTGACAACGCGAATGCGGCTTTCAAATCAAGGCACTAGACTTGTATCTTGAGAAAGCACTTCAGGAAGCGATTTATCATAACATCAATATTGTTTCCGAGGTGCAAATGTAGTAACAATCTGATGAGGAGGTCCCGCCTGATCGGCAAGCGGGTACCCACGCCTTGAACAAAGATAGGCACCGGGACAGTACGTGCGGAAATATTGCCTTATTCAGGGCAGAGATAGTTCCTATATCGTCAGACCGCGGTTAGCAATTTGAGACCTTCGGAAACTCCAAGGCGACTAGCATTTTCAAATAAACATGTTTACTTCGTAAAGCCAGTCTAAAAATCACTGGATTAAACAAAGCAAAACGACGATGCGAAAGGTACTGATCCCTGCGACTAAGCTCGCCAAACCGATCCAGTGCGCTCTTATATAATGTTCGGACGGCAGCGGCACTGCCATACCAAGAGCCATGCTTCGAATGCGAATTGATCTGCGGATTTTTTTCTACTCATTAAGGAGTGTGTCATGAAGTACCTCGCCGCATTCACGTTTATGGTAAGTGTAAGTGCGTTTGCGCACCATGGCTGGAGTGAATACGATTCTGGTTCTACGCTGCAATTGACAGGGCAAATTGAGGATTCAGGATATTCTCATCCTCATGGATTTCTGCGTCTTAAAACGGCAGAAAAATCATGGCTGGTTGTGCTGGCGCCGCCAACACGTATGGAAAACCGAGGACTTAGCCAGGAAATGATCAAGCCAGGAAGCAGCGTTACTGTTGTTGGCTATCCGAATCGCAACAAGCCCGAGGAGATGCGTGCTGAACGCATCATTGTTGGCAGCAAGACGACAGAATTACGTTAATGCAGACGACCGCAATCGGCGGTGCCCTGGGGTGGCTCGAGACAAGTGTTTTGGGCGCGGCAATGCGAGGAAGTCTCTGGATGTATCCCATTGTGGAAATTTTCCACATCATCGGATTTTCAGTGTTGGTAGGTTCTATTGTCATGTTCGATCTGCGGATACTTGGTTTGTCGAAAGACATTCCGGTGACCGCGATGGCACGCCATTTCGTGCGCTGGTCGTTACTCAGCCTACTTTTCGTGATCCCTGCTGGAATCATGATGTTTACAGCGCATCCCGGCGACTTCATTGCCAATAAGATTTTTCTGCTTAAGCTAACGCTCATTGGGTTAGCTGGAATCAATGCAGTGCTGTTCCATTTGGGTGTCTATCGTCACGTCGCCAACTGGAATGCACTGGTAACAGCACCAAAGCTGGCACGGGCCCAGGCTATGCTGTCGCTTGTGATATGGATTGCCGTCATCTCATGCGGTCGACTGCTTGCCTACACTTGAGTGTGATTACTGCACCAGGTGTCGGTGTGACACAAATCTTCCTGAATTTAATCGACTCTGACAGATAATTCGTGTCGGCTTTTTTCGGTCCCGGGGTTCATGACTCTGAGCGAGCATCGGAACGGAAATGAAGTGGCCCTATCCATAGTCGCTCCGATGTCCTTCCCCCAGGGGCTTGGGCGTGCCGCTTGTAAGCGAGGAGGTTAGCGTTGATGCCGCACGCCATGGCCGCCGCAGCAATGGATGCCCTTGGTTGATCTGCATTCAGCAGGATGCGTGTCTTCGCCTCTGCGCCGGCGCCTGCGTAAGGTCGTTTCAGAGATGCCTTCTAAGAGGCGCAATCATGGTGCATCCTTTGCACTTGGCGCATCATTATGGCGCGCTTTTAGTACACAAAAATGGTCGACAAGGCTTGTGCGCAGGCATAGAACCTGCTTGATAGCACGCAACATCCCGATGAACAAGATGAAAGTTCTTCAAGTGCTATTAAAGGAGTTGTCGATGAATCGCCGTACTGTCCTGTCCACCCTTATTGTTAGTGTTATCGCACTGGCCTCCACCATCGCGCATGCTGACGTGCTGGATGACGTTATCAAGAATAAAACGCTTCGTGTCGCCGTGCCGCAGGACTTTCCGCCGTTTGGTTCGGTCGGCGTCGATCTGAAGCCAGTTGGTTACGATATCGATGTGGCTAAGTTAATTGCGAGCCAGCTTGGGGTCGTCGTCGAGATCGTGCCCGTCACCAGTGCGAACCGTATTCCGTACCTGAGCACAAAAAAGGTCGATTTGGTAATTTCCAGTCTTGGCAAGAATGCCGAACGTGAAAAGGTTATCGATTTTAGTGACGCATACGCGCCATTCTTCAATGGCGTGTTTGGCCTCGCTAACCAGAAAGTCACCAAGGTGGACGACTTAGTCGGAAAGACTGTGGGCGTCACACGCGGTGCCATTGAGGACTTGGAACTGACAAAGATTGCCCCCACCGGCGTGACGATCAAGCGCTTTGAGGACAATAACACGACCATTTCAGCATTTTTAGCCGGCCAGGTTCCTCTCGTTGCAACTGGCAATGTCGTAGCAGCCAGCATTTCGGAGAAACAGCCGAACAAGAAGCCGGAAGTCAAATTCCTGATCAAGAATTCCCCTTGTCATATTGGTCTTAACAAGAACGAAACAAGGCTGCTGGAGCGTGTCAACATAATTATTGCCAAGGCCAAGAAGGACGGCAGCCTCAATCGCATTGCCGACAAATGGCTGAAGGCGCCGCTGCCGGCAGACTTGTAAGCGGCTATAGCGATTAATGAAAAGCACACGGGTTGCGGCTCGTGCCGCCACCGCTATGCTCAGCAAGGCCATGCCATGGATTACACATTCGACTTCAGCAGCATCTGGGAATACCGGGAATATCTGGTCAACGGCGTGGTCGGTACGATACGCCTGACAGCCGTCGGTACGGTATTCGGCTTGGGCATCGGCATCCTTGGCGCAGTCGCCCGGGCTTGGAAAATACCTGGACTTGCACAGATTTACACTGGCTATGTGGAGCTAATCCGCAATACGCCATTCATCGTGCAGTTATTCTTCGTGTTTTTCGGTTTGCCTAGTCTCGGTGTGCAGCTCACGGAATGGCAGGCTGCAACGATTGCTATGGTAATTAACCTTGGCGCCTACAGCACCGAGATAATCCGCGCTGGTATCGACGCTATCCCAAAAGGACAAATCGAAGCCGCGCTGGCACTGTCGATGTCACGCCTCCAGATTTTCTATCATGTGGTGCTACGGCAAGCGCTAATCAAAATCTGGCCAGCACTATCGAGCCAGATCGTGATCGTGATGCTGGGCTCGGCAGTGTGCTCACAGATTTCAGCGGAAGAACTGACATTCGGCGCCAACTTTATTCAGTCCCGTAACTTCCGTGCGTTTGAGGTCTACTTCATCTCCACGGCGCTGTACTTGATGATGGCGATGGCGCTACGTCAGCTGCTGGCCTCGATCGGCCGCCGTGTTTTGACAAGGAGGGCGCCATGAGTGATTTTAGTACGTGGGACATCATCCGCAACCTGCTGCTGGCGGCACGTTGGACGGTAGTGCTGTCAATCGTCGCCTTTGCCTGTGGCGGGTTGGCCGGACTCGCGCTGCTGCTGATGCGCACGTCGAAGAAGCGGGCACTGCGAGTGATTGCGCATGCCTATATCGAAGTGTTTCAGGGAACGCCATTATTGATGCAGTTGTTCCTGCTGTTCTTTGGGATCGCCTTGCTCGGTATTGACGTGTCGCCCTGGATTGCGGCCGGTCTGGCCTTGACGCTATTCAGCAGCGCTTATCTAGCCGAGATTTGGCGTGGCTGTGTTGAAGCGATTTCACGCGGTCAGTGGGAGGCGTCATCGAGCCTCGCGATGAACTACTTCGAGCAGATGCGGTATGTAATCCTCCCGCAGGCTCTTCGGATCGCAATAGCACCCACCGTCGGATTCTCGGTGCAGGTTGTTAAGGGAACGGCAGTCACTTCAATCATCGGATTCGTCGAATTAACCAAGGCCGGTTCGATGATTACCAATGCAACATTTGCCCCGTTCACCGTATTTGGTCTGGTGGCACTGATGTACTTTTGCCTGTGTTTCCCGCTTTCGCTCTATGCAAGTCGTTTGGAAAGGAAAATGAATGTCACTCGTTAATATCCATGGCTTGCACAAGCGATTTGGTGACGTGCACGTTCTCAAAGGCATTGATCTCGCCGTTAAGGAAGGCGAAGTTACCGCGATCATAGGACGCAGTGGTTCTGGAAAAAGCACCTTGCTGCGTACTATCAATGGACTCGAAAGCTTCGACGCTGGCAGTATTGAGGTTGACGGCGAACGTCTCAGTGTCGGTCGCACTGACTTGCGCCAGTTGCGTTTGAAAGTCGGCATGGTATTCCAACAGTTCAATCTCTACCCACACCTGACGGCCGGGAAAAACGTGATGCTGTCGCCCACAGTGGTGAAGAAGACAGGCAAACAGGAAGCGGAAGCAATTGCGCGTGACATGATGGCGAAGGTTGGTTTGGCGGACCGGTTTGATTACTATCCGGATCAATTGTCAGGCGGACAGCAGCAGCGTGTTGCTATTGCAAGATCGCTGGCAATGTTTCCCAAGGTGTTACTGTGCGACGAAATTACGTCCGCTCTTGATCCAGAGTTGGTGAGTGAGGTATTAGCGGTAGTACGAAAACTTGCGGAAGACGGAATGACCCTGATTATGGTCACGCATGAAATGCGGTTTGCACGAGAAGTCGGCGATCAACTGGTGTTCATGCATCACGGCAGAATTCATGAGCAAGGTGATCCTAAATCGTTATTTACCGCGCCGTCGACACTGGAACTCGCCAATTTCATCGGCTCGATCTCCTAAATGATTTTTCCGTTGAACGCCATACATTTTCATCGATAACCTCCTGTAGAAATCAAATTTCCACCCATGGCCAATCCTGCTTCCTCTGCCGACGTAAGGTCTTCTCAAGAAATTGCCAGTGAAATCGCCACTGCCATTGCGGAACGACGACTGCCTCCCGGCGCAAAGCTTAAGGAGGAAGCACTCGCACGACTGTATTCCGTCAGTCGCACAAAGATACGTGCAGCGCTGCTAATGCTATCGAAGGACGAGCTCATTGAGATCATCCCGGAGAAGGGCGCCTGCGTGTCCAGGTTGAGTGAACGTGAAGCACTTGAAATTTTTGCCGTGAGACGCATTCTGGAAGCGGCTCTGGCCAGAGAGTTTGTGGAAAAGGCGGATGAAGCCGATTACCGGCGGATAGAAGAACATTTGGTAGAGGAGCGCAAGGCACTTGCTTCCAACGATACGCAGCTACGTACAAGGCTGCTTGGCGATTTTCATGTTTTGTTGGCTGAAATTGCTGGCAATCAGGTGCTGCTCAACATTCTCAGAAAACTGATGGCCCGCACCGCGCTGGCGGCAATGCAGTCACAATCGGATCATGCTGCTGCCTGTTCATCTGACGAGCATAAGTTATTCATCGAGGCGGCAAAAACGGGAAATGCGGACCGGGCGGCCGATCTAATGTTGCGGCACCTTGACCATGTCAAGGAGGCGTTACGTACAAACTATAGTGAGACAGGCCGGCAAAAAGATTTGGTGAGGGCGCTACTCGTCTGACTTGACGCAGCAACGAGTCCAAGATTTTTCCCGAAAGAACTTCGAACGTTATACGGTGATTGTCAGCCGTAAGTTCGATCGTCGCGGTTTGGCCCCCTATGAGCGAAAGGGTTAACACAGCATGAATCCGCTGGTTCTACGAAAAATTTAACGCCAATCCGAGGTGCTTACAAGTAAATTTTGAGAGGGAGCGTTAAAGCCTGATCCCAGTGAACTTCTGCGTCATCGGGAAAACCCCTGCAGCATGCCGGTATATTCTTTCGACGGCGGGTAAGCCCATTCGCCGCGTTTGCTTGTCCGTAGCCCCAACTGTACGATGCCTTCAACCGTTCTAACGGCGGCACCTACTCCGTCAATTACAGGCGCATCGATATCCCTGCTGATTTCCCGGCACAAATCGGTCATCCCCGCGCATCCCAGGACGATACAGTCGGCTTTGTCTTGAATAAGCGCCCGACGGCATTCCTCTGTTATGACGCGCAGCGCATTACTATCCTTGCGCTCCAGGTCAAGCACATTCAGATCGCATGCCCGGACGTTGCGGCAAAATCGTTGCATGCCGTAGCGTTCAGCCAAATGCCAGGCCATTCCGCAAGTCCGCGACAACGTCGTCACCACACTGAAGCTTGCACCTACAAAGCTTGCAGTATGCATTGCTGCTTCCGCTATGCCGATTACCGGGCCGCGCGCGATCTCCCGTGCAGCGTACAACCCCGGATCTCCAAAGCATGCGATCACATAACCATCGACACCACACGCTTCGCCCGCGCGAATTTCTTCCAGCAAGCCGGGGACGCACATCGCTTCGTCGTAATGGCTTTCGATCGATACCGGCCCCATGGAAGGGCTTACAGCAATAATCTCCGTTGTCGTGGCGGCAACCATGCGTGCGCATGCCCCGATTTTCTCAGTCATGCTCCAGGTCGTATTGGGATTAATGATTTTGATCTTCATGGAAACTTTCAATACGACTTATATCTAACTGCGGGCATTAGGCCGCATCTCGCTTCTGGCCGAGCCTGGGCGATGCGACATTTAGCATAGCCTGAAGCAGTACGTTTGCGCCGGCCTCCAGATGGCTCGGCTCCGCATCCTCGATTTCGTTATGACTCACCCCATCCTTGCAGGGGACAAAAATCATGCCGGAAGGCGCTACCCGCGCCGCATATATGGCATCGTGTCCGGCGCCGGACACGACATCCATGGACGAATATCCTAGTGAGGCAACCGCTTCCCGAATCGCGCGGATGCAATCGGAATGAAACGGACAAGGGGGAAAATGAGATACCTGCTGCAACTGGATGTTGAGTCCGGTCTGTTTGTGCATGTCCCTGACGTATGTCGACAGATCTTCGTTCATGCGGGATAGAAAATCCTCCGACACATTGCGCAAGTCGATCGAGAACTTGACCTGGCCCGGTATCACGTTGCGGCTATTAGGCGTGACCTGCACCATTCCCACCGTACCACGTCCATAAGGTGGATAGCGATTCGCAATTGCCACCACTTCTTGCATGATGTACGTGGCTACCTGCAGCGCATCTTTTCTGATCGCCATGGGTGTCGGTCCCGCATGGGACTCGAATCCGGTCACCGTGCAGTCGTACCAAGTCAGCCCCAGAACAGCCGGTACCACACCAAGCACATGGCCGGCTTGTTCCAGTACGGGCCCTTGCTCGATATGACTCTCGAAATACGCACCTATAGGATGTTGTCCGGGTACTTCATCGCCAATGTAGCCGATGGAGGCCAGTTCCTCCTTGACCGACTTGCCGTTCGAATCGACCGCCTGATAAGCGTGCTCCAAAGAGAATGCACCGCAGAAAACTCCGGAACCCATCATTACCGGAACAAAACGGGAACCTTCTTCATTGGTCCAGATAACCACTTCAAGTGGTGCTTCCGTTTCCATGCCGTGTTCATTCAGTGTGCGGATCACTTCCAGGCCGGCGAGCACACCATAGTTGCCATCGAACTTGCCGCCGGTAGGCTGGGTGTCGATATGAGAACCGGTCACCACCGGTGGTAGAGAATCATTGCGGCCAGCGCGGCGCATAAAGATATTGCCGATCTGGTCAACCGTGACAGACAGCCCATCAGCCCGCGCCCACTTGGTGACCAGATCACGCCCCTGGCGGTCAAGATCCGTCAGGGCCAGGCGGCATACGCCTCCCTTCTCAGTCGCGCCGATTTTGGCGAGCTCCATTAATGAATTCCAAAGTCGCTGTCCGTCTACCCGAAGGGCGGTGTGATCATGGTTAGTACGCATAATGAATTTGGAGTCCTTAAAGTTGAACGCAATGCCCGAAATGTCCGCAATGCCAAAAAAGTGTTCACAAATATGGGGCCATTATTTTTCTGGAATTGTGACTACAACAGGTTCAGAAAGGGGGCGCAATTCACAGTCGGGTCGCGCAGCCTTGCGCTCCAGCACCAGCACGTCTGCGGCCCCCAGCGTGATGAGAGGGTGATGCCATACCCCACGTCGCACAGTTATGCCCTGGCCAGGCTCCACAATAAAAGCTTGGATCGTCGACTCATCCGGGGTCTGCTCCCCCGTTGTCATTACGGCAAGACATCTCCCTTGCCCCAGTGGTACAAAGGTCTGGCTGCCCAGGCAATGTCGCTCGAACGCGCGCAAGGGAATCGTTCCGCCCGGCGTTGCTCCCTGTGTGCGAAACACGGTCAGGCAGGCAGATCCTCCCTCTGTCTCAAGATCCAGCACCGTGAGGTCGTCAAAACGCTGGGCAGTCCGTTCGTTGATCGGCGTTCCATTCTGCCCGCCCGGCATGATCACATCGCCAAAGGGGGCAAAGCCGACATGCGAGAGTGGCTGCGCGGCGATATGTCGTGGCAGCGTGTCATTGGCATTCATTGATCAGCTTTCGTGCCAGGCGAATGAGTGATTTATCGCTTCCACGCGGACCTATCATGGAGAAACCCAAGGGCGCACCATCCAATGACATCAGCGGAAGCGATATTTGCGGACAGCCTGTCAGACCGGCGAGACACAGCATGCGAATAGCATGGTTGCGATAATCTTCCAATGCCTCTTCCGTTTCGGTGAGCAAGGGAGCAACGTCCGGCATGGTGGGTAGCACGATGACCTTGTTTCTGCCCAGGAGCTCGAAAAAGAATTCGCGGTAGCTTTGCCGAACCGTCCAGTGCTCTTGCATCTGCTGGTCAGTGATGGTGCTGGACCAGGCAAAGCGTTCCTTGACACCTGGCCCGAGTTGAAAGTCGTATTTCTGGATGCGCTCGCCATGATTTTGCCATGCCTGGTACCCCTGAATGTGGCGGAACGCCCAATACAAGGTATCGAATGATCGATCAACCGCGTTGACGGGACTGGCCTTTCCGATAGTCGGCGCAAGGCGCTGCAAGGTTTCCATAAACACCGTTCGCACCCGTTCATTCAACAGGGCCAGCACATCCGCCGCTAGCAGGATTTGCGGCGCATCATTCAGCGCGTTACTCTCGTCTCCGAGCAATACATCGCCTACCTTCGCAAAAGTTTCGATGTCTCTGGCAAACCAGCCACAGGTATCAAAATCGGGAGCAAGATCCATTACACCTTGCAGGCTTATCCTGGCGTGCGTAGTGCGCGCACCGATCAGCCCACAGTGGCTGGCCGGTGCGCGGACGGAGCCACCCGTGTCGGTCCCCAGGGCAAAATCAGCCAGAGCGTTGGAAACTGCGGATGCGGAGCCAGAACTGGATCCTCCGGGAATGCGATTCGGCGCACCGCCGTTGCGTGGCGTGCCGAAGTGCGCGTTCTTGCCGTTCATTGAAAAAGCCAGCTCGTCGGTGTATGTCTTGCCGACAAAGGTGGCACGTGCCCCCACAAGCGCCGACACTGCAGCAGCCGAATCAGATTTAATGCCGGACAGCGCCAGCATGTGGGGATTGCCGCAGCCAGTAGGATATCCGGCGACATCAAAGATGTCTTTGACCGCAAAGCTCAGGCCGGCCAAAGCACCATCGACATGCAGAGGAACTGCTGGTGCGGCTCCGGCAGGGGCGATAGGCGAGGGGTAAGGAACAAAGCAGCGTACTGCCGTCTGATCTGGGGACATAAAAGAGTTTTCCTAGAAAAAGATGCCTTGAAGCGGCAAGCATCAAGCTAGCCTGGACATTGGCACCGGCATGGTGTCGATTTGATGGACGCGCAAGCAGTTCACCTTATGGCCATCGGCAATTATTTCCTCGATCGGCTGTGCTACCGCACAGTCAGGCATCGCATACGCGCAGCGGTCAGCGAATGCGCAGCCGGGCGGCAAGTTTGCCAGGTCCGGGGGCGCGCCGCCGATGGTCTCAAGACGTTGGCCTTTCTGCATGGCGCCATGGCTGCGGCTTTTGAGCAGAGACAGCGTATAGGGATGCCTGGGGCGGGTCAGCAATTGCGCCGCAGGGCCCTGCTCGATGATCTTGCCCGCATACATGACAGCGATCCTGTCAGCCACTTCGGCTGCCGCGCCAATGTCATGCGTGACAAAGACTATCGACAGGCCCATCTCTTTTTGCAGTTCGCGCAGCAACAGCAGAATCTGGATCTGGACAGTCGCGTCCAGTGCCGTAGTCGGTTCGTCCGCCAGCAACAGTTTAGGTTGGCATGAAAGCGCCAGCGCAATCATGGCGCGCTGGCGCATGCCGCCGGACAGCTCATGTGGATACGCATCAAGCCGACGCTCCGGACTCGGGATGCGCACTTTCTCGAAAAGGGAAAGCGCCTGCTTGCGAGCTTCCTGCTTCGATACTTTTTTATGACGCCGTATCGTCTCGCAAATCTGGTCGCCCACGGTATACACCGGATCAAGCGCAAGTAGCGGCTCCTGGAAGATCATTGCGACCGTGGCTCCCCGAAAATCGGCAAGTCCGCGCGGCGACAGCTTCAGCACATCCTTTCCGTCCACATCCAGACCTCCGGACACGGTAGTCGTGCGCGCCGGATGCAGGCGCATGATCGTACGCAGCGTGACGCTTTTCCCCGATCCGGACTCACCGATCAGCGCCACCACTTCGCCTTCGCCCACCTCCAGATTCACGCCGTTGACCGCCTTGATCAGCTTGCCGGGCGCATTAAAATGCACATGCAGATCACGCAATGCAACCATGCTTGGCTCAGACATGGGACACCTTCAAAGTAGGTGGAAGTTCGCTGGCGGCGCGATAGCCCGAGTCCGGTTCATGACGCAGGCAGGCGACGCCGTGGCCAGCATCATCGACGGCGAATGCCGGCGCACGCTGGCTGCATATCGTCTCGGCATACACGCAGCGGGTATGGAAACGGCATCCGCCGGGAGGATTGATTGGATTCGGCGGATCTCCAGACAAGGGTGCGACTGTTGTGCGTTGGGTAGGGTCCATGCTGGGCATGGATTGCAGCAGGGCGTGCGTGTACGGATGCTTGGGGTGGTCGAATACTTGCGCGGATAAACCGATTTCCACCACCTGCCCAAGATACATGACCAGTACGCGATCCGATACGAAGCGCACCACATTCAAGTCATGGCTGATGAACAGGTAGGTCAGCCCGAATTCTTGCTTCAACTCCTGCAAAAGATTCAATACCTGCGCTTCGACCGACTTGTCCAGCGCCGACACGGCTTCGTCCAGAATCACCAGGCGCGGTTCGAGCGCAAGCGCACGCGCAATGTTGACCCGCTGCCGCTGCCCGCCCGAAAGCTCATGCGGATACCGTCCTGCAAAACGCTCGGGCTGCAGGCCGACACGGCTCAGCAGATCTCGCGCACGGGTAATCGCAATCCGGGAAGACACTCCATGCACGATCGGACCAAAGGCAATCGAATCTTCGATTGTCATGCGTGGGTTGAGCGACGAATAGCTATCCTGAAACACCATTTGCGTTTGTCGCCGAAATTCGCGCAGAGGCAGCGCCCGCGATCCGACCGTCTCACCGTCGAATATCAGTTCGCCGCTATCCTGTTCGATCAATTGCATCAGGACCCTTGCGGTGGTGGATTTGCCGCAACCGGATTCCCCTACAACGCCCAAGGTCTCGCCTTTCAGGATATCGAAATTGATGTCGTCTACCGCACGCACCACGCTACGCTTGGACTTGTCGAATTGAAACAACTCGCCCTTCAGCGGGAAATGCTTTAACAGGTTGCGTACTGTCAGCAGCGGTTGACGCGGTCCACCAAGGTCACGCGAGCTTTTGTCGGCGGCATTCTGCAGTGCTTCGATTTCATGCGTCATTGTTTGACCTCCATTGCCGACCTCAAACCGTCGGAGAGCAGATTGAATGAAATTGATGTAGCGAAAATGAATACGCCGGGCAGCGCCGCAATCAATGGCTGCGTATAGATTGCGGTACGCAGCGTATTGAGCATCAGCCCCCATTCCGGCTCCGGCGGTCGTACGCCAAGGCCAAGAAATGACAGGCCCGAGGCCAGGATCATTGATACCGAAATCAGACTGGTGGAATACACAAAGATCGGGCCGAGCACATTGCCAAGGACATGCGCGCGCACGATGGTAAACGCGCCTGCTCCGGATGCACGCGCAGCATCGACATAGTCGCTGCGACGGACTTGGGTCGTTACGCTTTCGGCGATGCGGGCGATCTGCGGGATGAAGACAATGGTCAACGAAACCAGTGCATTAAAAATGCCCGCGCCCAGCGCTCCAGAGAGAGCGATAGCCAACAGCACCGATGGAAACGCATACAGCACGTCAATCGTGCGCATGATGACAGTGTTGAGGAGCCCGCCTGCATAACCCGCCAGAATACCGATGCCACCCCCGATCATAAATGCGAGCAGCACGGGCGTGATTCCCATGAAAAGCGATAGCCGTGTGCCAAGAATCAACCTCGACAGCATGTCGCGGCCCAGTTCATCTGTACCGAGAAGGTGGCCCTCTGTACCAACGGGCTTTAGCCGGGCCAGCATCGATGTCTGGAAAGGATCAGCCGGCATCAACCAGTTCGCGGTAAGTGCCATGACCAGCAATGCCACGACCATGAATGCGGCAATCATCGCCGATGGTGTCCGCAGAATTCGGCGGGCCACATTGGCCCAGTGTCCGCGCGAACGCTGGAACGCTGGCGAAGTGCCGTCCAGGGGCATGGCAACAGGTGCGATTGCGGTAGCTTGCATGGTTCAACCCCTTTCGATGCGAGGATCAAATAACGTCTGCAGGATGTCCACCAGCAGATTGAGTGCGACAAAGAACAATGCAAGCACCAGAATCGTGCCTTGCAACAGCGGCAGGTCTCGCTGGAAGATCGCCTGGTTAAGCAGGAACCCGGTACCGGGCCAGGAAAATACCGTTTCGATCAGAATGGAACCACCCAGAAGGTAGCCAAGCTGCAAACCCATGACGGCGAGCGCCGTCGGCGCGCAGTTCTTGACCACATGCATGAATACGCCATACTCACTGAGGCCGCGTGCCTTGAGCCCTACCACGAATTCCTGCGCCAAAATGTCGGCTACCAGCGCACGCACCGTGCGGGCGATGATGCCCATCGGAATGAATGACATCGTCACTGCCGGCATGATCAGATACTTGATATGCTCGGCGTCCCATTGCCATGAGCCGGAACCGCCCGGGCCGGCCCCGGTAGCCGGCAGCCACATCAGCTGAGATGAAAATACGATGACCAGCACCATGCCCAGCCAGTAATGCGGGACGCTGACGCCGATGACCGAAATGAATGAGGCAAGTTTGTCTAGCCACGAATTGCGCATGTAGCCAGCGACAAAGCCGAATAGCGAACCGAGAAAGAAACCAATCAGCGTTGCTAGCGTCGCCAACATGAAGGTGTTGCCAACTGCCTTGAAGACCTCCTGCGCCACCGGTCTTCCGGTCGCGATGGAGCTTCCGAGATCACCGTGCAGCGCTCGCCAAACCCAATTGAGAAACTGCTCAGGATAGCTGCGGTTGAATCCATACAGCTCCATCAGCTGCTTCTGCAGGTCGACGGAGGCGTCCGGTGGCAGGATCGATACCAAAGGATCCCCCGGCGAGATATGGACCAGCATGAAACACAGGAATGCGACGCCGAGCATGATGGGCAACGCATACATGACGCGACGGGTCAAATAGGAAATCATATGCTCTTCCGGCTACTGCCGCCTTTCGGCGACAGCGTTAATTGCGAGGACAGCCTCTGCCGGTCCTCCGGCAGAGAACCCGGATTTAATCCATCGACATCGTTGCAATATCAATGAACCAGCTTTGCGGCTGCACTACGCCACTTACTTTGGACGAAATCGCCCGCGGCCCTGTGTCATGCGCCACCCACACGAACGGCGCTTCATCGACGATCTTGGCGTGCAGATCAGCCAGCGCGGCGTCGCGCCGCGTAGCGTCAAAAGTAGTACGCGCTTTCATGATCAGGGCATCGACCTCCGGATTGCTGTAGAAGCCCCAGTTGTTCGAAAGCGGCGGCGCAGCTTTCGTATCGGTGAAACGTACCATCGCGAAGAACGGGTCCATTGCCGCGAAGCTGATGTTAACCGCGTGTGCGCCCTTGGCGCTCGGGTCCTTCGCACCTATGCGCCAGTTGGTAAACAAGGTATTCCATTCGACCACATCGAACTGAACATCAAAAAAGCATTTTTTCAGGTTCTGCTGCATGAATTCATTCATCGGCAGCGGTAGCATCTGTCCCGAGCCGGAAGAAGAAATCTGCACCTTGACCTTGACCGGGTTCGCAGTGGAGAAGCCTGCTTCCTGCATCAGCTTGCGAGCTTGGTCGGGGTCGTACTTGATCTGGAACGTGGGCTTGCCCCGCCATGGATGGCCCGGCTCCACGGTGCCTGTTGCTTCGGCCATCTGACCGCCCAGCAACTGCTTCATCGAAGTACGGTCAATGCAAAGGTTGGCCGCCTGGCGCACGCGTTTATCCAGCCATGGCGAGCCAGGGACGAATGACAGCTGCCAAGGCCACACATGCGGCTGCGGATTTGAATAGATCTTGAAACCGCGCGACTTGATCGCTTCAAGCGCATCCGGCGCCGGTGCTTCGATCCAGTCGACCTGACCCGACATCAGCGCCGCAGTGCGCGAGTTTGCTTCGGGAAGGGGGAGCATGACCACCTTATCGATCTTCGGACGGCGCTTTGCATCCCAGTACTCGGGGTTCTTTGCCAACTCCAGGCGTTCCCTCGCCACGAATTTGCTCATTTTGAAGGGACCGGTGCCAGCGGCATCTGCGGCAAATGCGGCCCATGCCTGCTTGGAGCGTTCCGCCTTGTCGGTCACCGACGCAGGTACGGCCTCCGCCTTTTTCGCCCAGTGCGCGGGCGAAGCCATGAAAAGATTGGTCAAGTTGATAGGCAGGAAGGAGTCCGGCTGCGAGGTGGTCAGTTCAACGGTCATGTCGTCGATCTTCCGCGCCGAGCGCAAAGTAGGCATGCGCGACGCCGTGACGCCAACCTGGCTGGGATCGAAATGCAAGGCTTCCTTGTCGAGCACCTTGTTGACATTCCATACAACCGAGTCGGCGTTGAACGCGGAACCGTCGTGGAACTTCACGCCTGGACGCAGCTTGAATATCCATTTGTGTTTGTCGTTTGCGTCGACTGCCCAGGATAAGGCGAGGCCCGGAATCAGTGTGCTGGCTTGATCGGATTTGCTCAAGTCCCACTGCGTCAGGCTATCGTACATTGGAATGCCGGTGAACCGGTTCCCCTCGAAACCTTGGTCAGGCTGGCCGAGCGTGCGTGGTATATCACCGGCCGTCATGGCGATACGTAGTACTTTTTCTGCATGCGCGCTGCCGCCGGCAAGGAGACCGAGCGAGAGCGTGCAGGCCATGGCAAGTGCGCTTCCCTTGGAAAGTTTCATTTTGATTTTTTCCTAAAAATTTGACGATTGGGGTTACGGGGTGCAGCAGTTACAGACAAAACAAAATTCTTACGGTGGTATGAATTCGATAGCCGCACGCGATGCGGTTTTAAGCAAATGCGCTTGCATTGCATGCTTTGCGCCGTTCGCGTCACCTGACGAAATGGCTGCGGCGATGACGCGATGCTCCGCTGCCGGTTCATGGATTTGGGCATGATCGGCAAATGGCAGTCTTAGACTGTGGATGATCCGATTTTCAAGATCGTGCATCACTTGCGAGAAAGCCGCATTGCCGGAAAGATCGGCGACCAATTGATGAAACTGGAGATCGGCATGAGATGCCGTAACAAGGTCCTGGGAATTTAGCGCCGCTTCAAAACGTGCTTGTATGCCCCATAAACGCGGTGTTGTGTTTGTATTCGACGCCCTCGCAGCAAGGGCCGCGGCTGTGGGTTCGAGTGCGAATCTAAGTTCGAACGTGGCTCGGATATCGCCAGAAGACGATACGCCTGTTTCTTTCGCTGTATCGATGCATCGGCCTAAGGTGACCAGCGTGCCTTTTCCCGGTATCGAACGAACAAAGCCAAGAGCCTCAAGGGTAGATAAAGCCTCGCGCAGCGATGCGCGGCTGATGCCTAACGATTCAGCAAGATCGCGCTGGCCGGGCAGCATCTCTCCTTGTTTATAGGAACCGGTCAATATCTGGCGTTGCAATGATTGTGCTGCGATATCCGGCATGCTCATCTAATACTCTCCCATCTGGTCTGACTGGCCTGACCGCAGGAGCACTGTTAGCAATTGATGTGCCAATGAGTTTAGTGTGCACTCATCCGGTCGTTACCTATGAATTTCTAAGACTGATATGGATATCGGCTTGTGGACGCACTGATCCGGGAGCCAATGGGCGCATTAAATATGGGCACGCACATATTTAGTGCCTATTGCGTTAGGCAAGCGACGATGGGAGAAAGCATGAAGATTCAGGTACATGCAAGCCGCCTGAAAACACTGTCAGCGTCAGAACGTCATTTCGCAGCAGGATATGGAGTAAGCTTTCCTGGTAGTTAAAATCTAAACTCAGATCAAACTTCATCAAAGTAAGCTGGTCAATGTTAGAAACCATTGGTATGGTGACCGAAGACGACAAGCGCAAGCTGAACCTGCGTGCCCGTGTTGCGATCAAGACGCTGGCCGATACGAAGGTGATCAACAGCGAAGGGGCAGGGCGCACGCGTCGCTACAGTGCTACTGTATAACGCATGGATACGTTCATTGTGTGATGGAAGACTGACGCACGCTTTGATAGTGAAGCTGCAAAAGCGTGTGTCAGCGTCGATCAGTTTGGTTTGCGAGGGTGATTGCCAAACCTTTTCTTTTTTTGCCCGTCAGGCTGTCCGTTATTGTGGCGAGGCTTATTGAATTTCGGACGGCGGGGCCCAGCCGAACCCGGCTTGTCGAGCCAGGCATCCAACTGCTCTCGCACTCTTCCCATGCCACCGGTCAGGCGCAGATAGCGATTGCGGAAGCCATGGCGTAACTGTTCATCAGTGTGCGCCGGAACATCTTCACGTAGCCCTATAACACGCTGACATTGACCAAGCGTTGCCGCATGGGGCACATCGTCGACAGCTACTGCGATTAACTGCAGCTGCGGATACATCTGCTGCAATTCATCAAAATCATGTGCACTGGCACCGACCACGCCTACCGTCGGCTTATTGCTGCTATTGGCTGACGGCGGAAGCTTGGGGTCGAACAGGGGCTGGACGTCGTGCTCAGCATCTTCATCATCATCCTGCGGAACTGCATCATTGCCGGATCGCAGCTTTTCATTAGCAACGAAAAATGGATCCGAGTGATCGGCGGATCGATGTTGCGCCGGTGTCCGTCCCTGATGTGCATGTCTTGCGTTGGCTGTACCGGCATTGCCGGTGAAGTTTCGTACCATATCCGACAGCGCTTCCCGGTTTTCCGGTTTTGTGACCGCATTGACCAATGCCTGGGCGAATTCGTGGGCCACCATTGCAATAAATGGGCGCAGCATCGCGTTGAAATCACCTGACATCGCCGCAGGCGGCTGCTGGCCTGGCCTTTTCTGATCAGTCGCCGGCTCAGGCGTACGCGACGCAGGGGGTGTCTCGCGTCGCGGCCGTTGCGGCTCCATGGTTTCCCTCGCGATCCGGGGACTTTGTGGTGAATCACCACGCGCAACAGCCGGTTGGGATTTCGCGGCAGCAGTAGCTAAGACGTCTGGCGCGCTTCCCTGATCGGCAACTTGCTTCATCGGGGTTTCATTTGGTGGGGAGGCATCGGCGGTGCTGGCGGCTATTTCTGGCAGCGCCTGCGCCGTAGTATTGGTCGTCCCTGAGGTGCTCACTCCTTCTACATCGAACGAATCGGACAACGTAGCCCTAGGGGCAACCGGTTTTGGTTGTGTACGCGATTTCCTCTCTACACTGTGCGATTCGGTGGCAAACAAGTCGTTCTGACGCATGGCAGCGGCGGCCTTCGCAAAGATTCCTTTGAGTTTTTCGCGGACCGACTGAAAGCCCTGGGAGATGGAAATCAGCTTACGGTGCCGGTTTTCTGGCAATGCGCTTTCCTGCGCCAGGAACACATCTTTTGCCTTGACTTCATCGAGCCGCTCCGAGGTTAACAGCGCCGGTCCCATGGTTGTATAAAGCTGTTTTGCAATTATTTCCCATTCCTCCTCAGTCCATTTGATGACCGCGGAAGGGGAGGGAGAGGGATTATTTTTGGCCATACTTAGCTTTAACGGTGAATAAATGTGAACAGGACGGCACGCAGGCACATCAATGCCACGGGACCGTCATCATGTTTCTTAATGAACTGAAATTGACATAGAAGTCGATGGTTCCTGCTGTACTACTTCGATTTAAGATGCGTCATCGTGCAACATCAGATATCACAGGCCAGCGGCAATATATCACGGTCGCCGTGATGGCATTAGCCCTGGCAAGTCATCTTCGGACGTTCGAACAGAGAATGCGGAGAAGAGCATCATATGAAAGCACGAAAATGCCGCCAATTTAGCAGTGGAGCCACTCACTTTGGTTGTGGTAGCAGGCGAAGGTGCATTCAGTCAGATGCCGAGTTGCTCCGTCATCTGCCGCGCCTGTAACAAAAGATCGTCGCGCACCGGGTCTGGCTTATCGCCTGCGACCATTTTGATGTAGCCGGTTAAATCACGGATCAGTTTGCCAAGGCACTGCAGCTCTTCGGCAGTGCCCGCTTTTTGCATGGCGTCGAGCTGTTGGGTCAAGGCGAGCACGGAACCCGGATCGACCAACGCACAATACGGTTCGTGCCGGAATGGCAACATCATGGTTGCATCGCCATTTTCTGGGATACTATCCACTCGCTGTTCAGAAAATCCATACAAAAGGATAGTGGCGGAGACAGAAAATGCCTGTGCAGCGAGCGCTGTACAGGCATTTTGCTTTTAGTTATATGGGTTGTGAATATATCTATATAACTAAAATAAAGAGGACATTTATGCTGCGCCGCAGTATCATGGATTTGTCTCCTCCAACTCTCCTTGAATTGGATTCGCCCGCATTCTGCAAGGTCTGCGGGCTTTTTTCTTTGTACCGATGCAGGTACAGGTTGGTGGATCGTTAATTGGCTTACCAGACTGGGCGCAACGACGCGCCAAAGGATGAGAAATTGGTCATTGAACAGTGTGACAAGATAGATATTGCACGCATTCTGATTGAACGCATTGACGGCGTGGTAGCGCAAGCGCGCGTAAGCAGTTTGGCCCTGGCAAATGCTGTTTTGGAGCGGTGGGCCAAGGATGCGCCAGAAAAGGGTGAAGGCCAGTGCCAGATCCAGATCATTTTTGAAGACGGCTTTCAGTACCAAAGCCATATTGGCTTGAGCCGGTCGCAAAAACGCATTTCCCTGGCCAGATTACTCCGTCAGCAATTGTTGACGATGGCCACACCAAAAACGGGTCAACGCAGAAGAAAAGATGCCGCTGGTCCCATCTCCAGCATCACGTTGCCGGCAATTCCGCTGAACGCGGAAGTTATGCTGGAGCGATATGACATCTAGTCCGGCGCNAAGAAAAGATGCCGCTGGTCCCATCTCCAGCATCACGTTGCCGGCAATTCCGCTGAACGCGGAAGTTATGCTGGAGCGATATGACATCTAGTCCGGCGCGCGAACCTTTTTCTGCAGTGGACGAGGCTAGCTTTGTAACGCAGGGAATAAGGTAGTTATGGTACGCAATAAGAGCGATACGGTCCAAGGGCAATACCTGAATGACTTGCGCAGACAACGCATGACGGTCATGCTGTACCTGGTGAATGGCATGAAGCAGGTTGGCATGATCGAGTCATTCGATCAGCATGCAGTGTTGTTACGGCATGGTGCCAGCATGCAGTTCGTCTACAAGCACATGATTGCCAGTATCATGCCTGCGGCAAAGGCCTTACCAGCACGATCATCGCCGTCAGTTAACCCGAGTATGAGTCGTCCGGAGCCCAGCTCAGCGCCCGTGTCCATCCGTAAGGTTGCGCGCCGCACCATTATTCGAGAAGAATAACGTCGCTTCGATAAAAACCGGCAAGACGGAAACGTCTAAATGGAATGTGGTGCTGGTATTCGTTCCCCCGCCAGCTCCGGTGGATGCAGCCTGTTCTTTTGAAATTGAGGTCTCACTCCGATGGCTGCATGGGATGTGATTCTACAGACAATGGAACGGTTCCGGTATGTTCGGTTATTGATGCCAATCAATACGGTGTCGATAGCAAGTTTCGCCGAGCCGGAAGAAAAATCAGCTGCAGGTGTTTAGCTGCAGGTGTTTAACAGTCGGCGCGACCGACTAATCCATAGAAGGTGAGCCGTCCACGATCATTGCTGGTGATCGATAAACCGCTCAATACTACGTACTGGCTTGCCGTCATGCAGAATGACGATATGGTGCGCACCATCATTCCGACTGCCGCAGGTTATTCGTATCTCTTTGGAGCGTTGTGCAGCCGTTCTTCATGCGCAATCAAAGGTGAACAGTGATGTCGACGCAGAGTTTGCTTACGATCAGGTCAATAAAAAGGATCTGCCGCTGGCTCTCTTTCCTGTTAAAGAACCAGATGAGGTCCGTACGTTAAAGACATGAGGATTGCAGAGATAGCATCATCAACTTCGTCAAGACAGAGCAGCAAGCAGAGTCAGGTTTTGATAATTTCGTTTGCGTCTTTCCAACACAGAAAAAATAGTTGGCATCGGTCAAAAGTCTTTGCTATAGTGCGCCTCCCGTCGCGAAACGCAGCAAACAAAAGCGCGAAGCAGGGGAATGAAGGACAGGAAGAATGTCTCTCAAAGCGCAGCAGCCAATCCCGTACACGAGGGATGGCGACAGACACAACGCTCTGTCATAGAAAGCTCTTTAACAAATAACAGCCGATAAGTGTGGGCGCTTGATGGAGTGCGGCGATGGTCTTTCGGGGCTATCGTGAAACTACAAGCATCAAGTGCTCACGA
>NZ_LMHZ01000017.1 GCF_001428545.1 Noviherbaspirillum sp. Root189 | reverse complement strand
TCACGTTGATACCTCAGTCCTAGTGCACGGGCTCGCCACGGCCAAATACTGCGATGGCAGCCACGGTATCGGCCTTAGGCGTGCCTGACACCGGCGGGATGCCTGCTTGAAGTATCTGCCACGGGGAATTTACCACGGTCTCGATTCACCTTCCCGGGCATGCCGTGAAGCACTCTTATCCGACTTATCCGACGACGACCTCACTGATTTGAATCACTGGTGTCTGGTCAGTGTAGTTCGGAATATCAGCCATGATTTCTTCCGCATGAGGTGCAAATCCAGCCTGAAATGCTTCGATAGAGTCACAGTAGATATGGCACATGCCAACGTACGGAGCAGGTGCTCCCGGGACGCCACCTACTAGCCCTCTGTCGACGGTATAGCTCTTGCAGCTATCACCCATTCGAGCTTTTACGAGCGGCATATGCTTGTCGCGGTAGTACTCATGGTCGAATCGAACACCAGGATTGTTGGGGTACATTACGCTAACTTTAATCATGGCCTATCTCCATATCTTGGATTGTTTTCAGGGGAATTGCTCATGCATCACAATCCGTCTACGCACAACGGTCATTCTCGTAAACCAGCGGGGTTGATGCTTTCCATCAAGCTACAATGCGTTCTGTAACATTGGTGAAGCATGCTCCTATGCCGGCATTTAGTAAACTGTGTCGCTGCTGAGCAAGACTGGGATGATGCGCGCATTCTTGCTGACTAGAGCCACCGCGGCACGATTGTAGCCAGCCTGCACAATCAATCCATCTTGTTGCCGACATAGCGCAGTCCCGATGTGGCGCCGTCATAGCGTGTGCACATCGCAGCATAAGAAGGGTCGGCATTAGCGGCGCANCAATCAATCCATCTTGTTGCCGACATAGCGCAGTCCCGATGTGGCGCCGTCATAGCGTGTGCACATCGCAGCATAAGAAGGGTCGGCATTAGCGGCGCAACCGGTCGGTCGGGTCGGCCAGAGTTCGACTCTTCAGATGCTGGACCACCAACGGGGTTGTGGCTGAATCGGCCGACTGGCCGCGGGTAATGATGACAAAGCGGCGTTCGGCCCAAGGTTCGGCTAGCGAAATAAAGGTCAATGAAAGACGCCTTGGCGTGGCCTATTCTTTAAATGACCCGCGCTGGGNGCTGAATCGGCCGACTGGCCGCGGGTAATGATGACAAAGCGGCGTTCGGCCCAAGGTTCGGCTAGCGAAATAAAGGTCAATGAAAGACGCCTTGGCGTGGCCTAGCAAGAGGCTAGGATATTTCTACAGCCGCCCGCTGGCCGAATGGATCAGTGCGCACGGTGCGTGCTCTGAAGGCGACTGCAGCATTACTGCGACAGGTTCTGCCAAACGTGTTTCCTGAGCCTAATTGCTAATGCTGGAGTCTTTCCGAACGTCCGGTGCATTTCATTACTTAAGCTATTTTCCGAGCTTCATAACCGGCATCCCAAACCGGCGGCTGGAGTGAACGCATGTGCAATTGACAGCAGATGCGATGGACGCCCTGTGGAGCGCCCTTACTTGTCCAAGCGCGGTGTGCGGTGATGAACGGCGATCTTACGCAGAAGCTTGCTGCATCCAACAAGAAGACAAATGAGCGGTCGGTGCATATAAGTTGTTTCAACGAGCTACTAAAGTGGTTTCGTCTAACTGCACCGCGTCGTTGTGTAGCCGCCGAGGCCTCCTTGCCATAGTCCGCGATGTCGCGTCAACGCGCCTAGTTCCGCGGGCATACCGCCTCGTCCTTGCATGATCCAGTCAGGAGGAAACTACTCTATCGGAGGGATGGGAAGGCAACGTCCGCCTTTTAACGGTCTTCTTGAGCATCGAAAAACGACAAGTCGATAAGAGGTCCAACGAACGTGTGGAAAGGCCCTGGCAATTCGTTGCTATGACGCAGCATCTACTCCATAAAAGACCGGAATCGTGGCACTTTGCTACACCGAAAAAACGTATCTGACCATATCCCGTTATACTTTCCCATGGGCAACAAATTAACACGCAGGCGGATAGCCAAGCCTCAACCGAACCGATCTCCATGCTTATTAACTTTTCAATCAAACAAAAGCTCGTATTGATGGCGAGCGTTCTTTGCCTTTCTACCATTGTTATTGGCATGCAGGGATTGGGCAGCCTCAGCATGAGTAACTCTGCGATGAAAACGATCTATGAAGACAGTGTGATAGCGCTTGGGGGTCTCATCGCCGTCCAGAACATGATGCAGCAGAACCAGTTTGCCATTGCCGCCGTGGTCGCAGGTCGTGATCCACAGCAAGTACCGGGCGTCATTGATGCTGTAGTCGCGCGACGTGCTGCAATCGATAAACAGTGGAAGGCCTACCTCGCCACATATCTGACGCTAGAGGAAAAGACGCTGGCTGAGCAGTTTGAAAAGAACCGTATGCAATTCCTTAGCCAGGGCATTGAGCCGGCGATCTCGGCGCTACGCGAAGGGGATATGGACAAGGCGGCAGAGGTGGTGCGGAACCGACTCGATACGCACTACCAGCCCGCGCAAAAGGTCATGGAAGAACTTATCAAGCTGCAGCTCGATGTGAGCAAGGAAGAGTTCAATCACTCACAGGAGCGGTATGCCACGTCACGCGTTGTCACCATTGCCGGTTCTCTCCTTGTCGTCCTAGGCGGGGCAGCGATGGCTTGGTGGATCATCTTGGGCATCCTGGCGGGTATGCGCGACGCAAGCAGGATCGCCGACACAGTAAGCGCCGGGGATCTGAGCCAGGAGTTTGAGAGTAATCGACGTGACGAATTCGGTGCGCTTATCAACTCCTTAGGCGGAATGGAGGACAAGCTGACGGATCTCGTCACCAGCATTAAGAAATCGAGCGACACGATCCTGAGTGCGTCCAACGAGATTGCAGCAGGTAACCTTGACTTGTCATCGCGCACGGAACAGCAGGCAGCCTCCCTTGAAGAAACCGCCTCGACCATGGAGCAGCTGACTCAGACGGTACGCCAGAACGCCGACAACGCGCAGCAAGCGACGCGTCTTGCCGCAGATGCTTCGGGCATCGCGCAGCACGGCGGAAAAGTAGTCAACGAAGTGGTCTCCACGATGGAGGCGATCAAGGCCAGCTCGCAGAAGATTGTGGAAATTATTTCCGTAATCGACGGGATCGCATTTCAGACGAATATCCTTGCACTAAACGCAGCCGTCGAAGCAGCACGCGCTGGAGAACAGGGGAGAGGATTCGCGGTCGTTGCGACAGAGGTACGGGGCTTGGCTCAGCGATCGGCTGCCGCTGCCAGGGAAATCAAGTCGTTGATTGAAGCATCGGTAGGCAAGGTGGACGATGGTAGCAGACTGGTGAACCAGGCAGGGGAAACCATGGAGCAGATCGTCGCCAGCGTAAAGAAGGTTTCTGATGTCATGCATGAGATCGAACTGGCAAGCGCAGAGCAGAACAACGGCATCGTGCAGGTGAACCAAGCTGTAAGCGAGATGGATAAAGCGACGCAGCAGAACGCCGCTTTAGTTGAGGAGGCTGCTGCCGCGGCGCAGTCATTGCGTGATCAGGCCGCCAACCTCGCCAGTGAGGTTAATGGCTTCAAGCTTTAACGTTCATGTTAAATCAGTGAGCATAAAGCTCGTCGGATATATGGGGTTGTTACCAGCGAAATCCATAGAGATCAGAGGCGAGCATTACGCCCGAAGACCGGATGTAAGTTCGCAATCTTCTTCTTGGCGAAGTCACGGATTTCTTCCTTGGCAAACGGCGGCGTCCATGTAAGATTTGAGCAAGCCAACACCGCCAGCAATCCGGGGTTGCAAATCTGATTTTAAAATGGCTGCTACAAAATCGTGGACCGTAACTTTATTTATGTAACAAGTTCACCGGTGCTATTCGCAGAACGATATAGAGCTCCTCGTCAGCTTCAGGCTTCAACATAAAGAAGACCGCAAAGCACACATAAGCGGTCATTCTTCGAAATTCTACAAGGGCAGGGTGCGCCAAAACCGGCCAGTCCCTTGCAACAGTTCCATGCGTTACAAGTACATCTTCTCGCACTAAAGTACGCATAACGAGTCATTCATAATTGCCCTGTCCTCGTGTTCAACTAGCTTGCCTCGATATTCCTGACGCTTGCCCTACAAAGTGTTGGGTTACCCATTGCTCACACACGGCCCATAGTAGCGGGGCACCCTTTTTAATAACGGGACCATACCGGGAGAAAACCTGTTCAAGCGAAACGCTGTTCTCTGTCCACGTGCCTCCACCAGTGAATACATTTATAAGAAGAGGTTGGAAGCGATCGAGAGCCTTGGCAAACTTTGCGTCCTCCGTCTCCGCACGCTCAAATTCCTGCCATAAAGCCAGAAGTTCGTTGCCTTGTTGCTGAGGCAATAAGCCAAACAATCGCGCCGCTGCTCTAGATTCTTGTTCGGCCTGCAATTCGCTTGAAGACCCACTATGGATTGGAAAATCACCAACGTCTATCTCGACGATGTCATGCAGTAAGAGCATCTGTATAACGCGATTTGTATTCACAGGTCCACAGGCGTACTCATCCAGGAGTAAAGCATACACTGCTACGTGCCAAGAATGCTCGGCAGAATTTTCCTTCCGACTTCCGTCAAGCAGAGGTGACTGCCGTACGACGGTCTTCAGTCGGTCGATTTCTCTTAGAAAACCTATCTGCTTATCTAGGGCTGTTAATCCCATAATCTTTTTAATCCAAATGCGACTTCATAGTATACAGAACGACTGCTGTGACAGTCTGCTTCGGGTCCAGGCTAATGGGATGACCGGCTATTTCAAGACGTTAGTGCGGGATCACTTGTCACAATGGCACACGCACGTCAGCATGACCTCCAGCGGATAATGCATCTGCTTGATTACCTTGCGCAGTGCTTCTTTGTTCATCGCTTACGTCCGTTCGTTGGCCCTGCCATCAGTTCACTTGCACCTGCTTATTGCAACAGAACCCGTCCTGCTTCCTGTGGCAGGCTGACGCAAGACGCGCCAGCCGTCACTTGGTACCTTCTCTCGGAGGTCGCTCACGTCGCGGCCTCTTTACTCGTGCAACGCAGGTCGGAGCCATCAAAGCCCCGACCTGCGTTGCGTTCGCCGTGTCCGAAGGAGACCCCATGCCCGACGAAATCTTGTCCCGCACCGAAGGCCAGGTGCTGATACTTACCATGAACCGTCCACAGGCCCGCAACGCGGTCAGTGAGGCGCTCGCGCACGCGATGGCCGCTGCGATGCGCGACTTCGATGCCGATCCTTCGCTCCGCGTCGCGGTCCTGACCGGCGCCGGCGGTAACTTCTGCGCTGGAATGGACTTGAAGGCGTTCGCACGCGGAGAACGACCCATGGTGCCAGGCGCCGGTTTTGCCGGCATCGTTGAGAAGCCGCCGGCCAAGCCGTTGATCGCTGCCGTTGAAGGTTACGCAGTTGCGGGCGGCTTCGAAATTGCACTGTCCTGCGACCTGCTGGTGGCAGGACAAGGTGCGCGCTTCGGCTTGCCCGAGGTGCGTCGCGGGCTGGTCGCTGCAGCCGGAGGGCTGATGCGCCTGCCCCGTCGGCTGCCTTACCACATGGCGATGGAACTGGCCCTGACCGGTGGCGTGCTGGAGGCGCAACGTGCCTATGCGCTCGGCTTGGTCAACGCCCTAGTCGAGGATGGACAGGCACTTGAGGCCGCCCTCGGGTTGGCACGAAGCATCGCCGAGAATGCGCCGCTAGCCCTGGCTGCAAGCAAGCGCATCTTGAGCGAGTCGGCCAGCTGGCCGGTCGATCGCATGTTCGAACTTCAGGCTTCCATTGCCGACCCGATCGTGAACTCGGAGGATGCGCAGGAAGGGGCAAATGCATTTGTGGAGAAGCGGGCGCCGGTCTGGTGCGGGCGCTGAAGCCGGCCCTGGCCTGCTACGCGCACGGCCGCTAGACCTTGCTACGTAGGATCGCATCCGGCTTGCGGCCGCGCGGCTGTCGGAAAGGAGGAATGCCGGCCGCTACGCCGCCATTCCTGCGGCGCTTATTACTGGTACAAAGCTTTCAACTGCGAGCGGATCACGTTCTTCTGTATTTTCCCCGTGCCGGTGCGCGGAAAATCGCGCACGAAAACCACCGCCTTTGGCACCTTGAAGCCGGCCAGACGTTCCCGGCAATGTGCGACGAGCATATGCTCCTCGACCCGATGGCCCGGTCGTAATATCACCACCGCGGTGATGGCTTCGCCCCAATGTGCATGCGGAGCACCGATCACTGCGGCCTCCGCAACTGCCGGATGTTCCAGCAGGCAGCGCTCTACTTCGATGGAAGCCACGTTTTCGCCGCCGGTCTTGATCACGTCCTTGTAGCGGTCCTTGAACCAGATTGCTCCATCTTCGTCCATATAAGCGACATCGCCACTGTGAAACCAGCCATGCCTGAATGCGGCGGCACTCTCGTCCGGCAAATTGAGATAACCGTTCATTACTTGCGGGCCGCGATAGACGATCTCGCCGGTTTCGCCGCGCGATAGCAGCCGTCCGTGTTCATCCATGATGGCCACACGCGTCATAGCCGTCGCCGTGCCCCAAGTTGCGGCCTTGGACCACTGGTGCTCGGGCCGCTGCATGCAAGTGGCCGGCGTGAACTCAGTCTGTCCTGAACCCAGTACCACGTCGGCATTCGGGAACATTGCGTGGATCTGACGCAGGCCTTCCTCGGGCAGCGGTGCCATCGCATACATCGCGCGCCGCATCGCCGGAAAGCGCCGCTCCTTCAGTTCAGGGTCGGTCAGCATCAATCCGTACATCATCGGAAGCAGTACCATCAGCTGTATCGAATGCTCTTCCAGCAGGCGCGCCGCCTGGTGCGGCTCGAACCCCTGCGTCAATACGACGGTGCCACCAACGATCATTACCGGGATCGTGATTGAGTTGAGCATCGCGCAATGAAACAGCGGCAGCGCCACCAGGGTGGCGACCTCCGGCGTGCAGCGGTGGCCAATGGCATTGGAAAGGCCAGCCATGGTGACGGCAAGATGGCTAGTCAGTACGCCCTTGGGCAGCGCCGTAGTCCCGCTAGTGTAGAGCAGTTGGACGGCCTCGCGTTCGTGGACAAGAACTTCCAGTGCTTCGTCCTTACCGCGCGCGAGCAGGTCTTCGAAGCGTCCGTCTCCTTCCGGGAGGCCGCCGTCGGGCATGGTGCCGAACCAGAAAACCTGATGCAGTGAGGGCAACTCTTCGGCGCGCGTGGCCGCGGCCAGGTCGGACAGCGCTCCTTCGGCGATCATTACCCGGGCACCGGCGTCGCGCAGGCAGTACGCGATTTCCGAAGCACGCAGGCCCAGGTTGACCGGCGCACATATTAGTCCGCCGCGGGCGCATGCGAAATAGGTCAGCAGCAGTTCAGTGGCGTTGCGCGCCATCACCGCAACCACGTCCTGAGACACAAGCCCGCACCCGAGCAGCGCGTGGCCAAGCCGATTGACCTGGCGATCGAACTCTGCGTAGGTGAGGAGCCGTTCCCCCTCGATTATCGCCACCTTTTCCGGATACAAGTCGGCTGAGCGGGTCAAGATGTCGGCAACATTGACCCGCTCGACCAGGTTGCGTTCGAGCGGGGAGATAGCTGGGTCATCACGTTGGGGCATGCTTGTTCTCCATGGCATAGGTTAAGGCGGCGGAACGCACGCGTGCGGCGCTTGCGCCTGTCACCATAAGTCAGGCCAAGTGGTCTGGTCTTGCGTTAGCTGGCTGACATGCGTCGCGCCGCGCGGCGTTGTGACGCTTTACCCGCACGCAAAAATTCGAACTCGGCGCAGCGGCAGAACCGGCCGGCAGGCAGGCGCACAGCATGGGTATGCCCGACCGCCACATTGGATCGAAGTTCAGCGACAAAAGCTTGATCACCGCGAGATGAGAGCCACACATTGCGGTAGTAGCGCTCACCAGCCAACGGACATCGAACTTGGCATGCCGGGCAACGCTCATGCTGTATCCCTGTTGGGACGCAGGATGTGCTGACGGCGGCCGGCTGGATGATGCGACTATAGACCGGGAAGTGCGCGCAACGCTTGCGTCAACTGGTTGTACAGCAAGCCCGCCTTGGCGTGGTGCGGTCAGCAACCTAACGCAAGCTTCGAACGTGAAACCTTGGTAACTTGATGTCTTCTAGAAGCCGAGCGGACAATACAGTGAGCGAACCTGTCATCCTGGGGCAGTGCCGCAAGCCGTCCGATGCGGTCAAGGGCATGCATCGGTCTGCGCCGTGTCAAAGAAGACAGCTTCAACGCCTTCCACCGACGCGCACTCGGAACCGCGCGCCAGCCAACTATTTTGCTGAACCCACCCCAAGGAGACCCAGATGAAATTTGTATCCCGCATTCCCAGGTTGATGATGACTGCATTGCTGTGCGGCGCTGCGATAATCAGTGGAACTGCATCGGCCAAGCAGTTCAAATATGCGATCGGATTTCCGCCCGGTTCCTACAATATCAAGATGGCAGAGGACTATGCCAAGCGTGTGGCGAAGTACACGCAGGGGCGCCATAGCGTCCGCATTTTTCCGCTGACCCTGCTGAACATGGCCGAGACCTCGGCTGGACTGCGCGACGGCATTGCCGACATCGGGTTCGTGCTTACACCTTATTTCCCGGCCGAATACCCGCACACCAACTTAGTGACTGAAGCTTCAATGATGCTGCGGCTGATGGGGGACGAGGTGCGGGGCAAGGAGGCATCGGCCTTCGCAGGGGCGGTGACTGAATTTACCTTCTTCAACTGTCCGGAGTGCCACCAAGAATTCGCGCGCCAGAATGCGGTGTATACAGGCCATGTCGGCGGCTCGTCCTTCGGACTGTTGTGCAACAAGCCAGTACGGAGCGAAGCGGAGTTGAAGGGCAAACGCCTGCGGGCGGGTGCGTCCAACTGGTCGCGCTGGTCCACGGCCGTTGGCGCCACGCCAGTGACGATGACTGGCAACGAAATGCGCGAGGCGTTGGGACAGGGTGTGGTTGACTGCCTGATTCTCTCGACGCCCGAAATCCACAACTTCGGGCTGATGGACGTCATTTCCGATATCACGATGGCAGTGCCCGGCGGCGTATTCGCCTCTGCCGGATTCAACATGAATACAAATACCTGGCGCAGCCTGAGCGTAGAAGACCGCAAGGCCTTCCTGCGCGCGTCGGCCGAGGGCGGGGCCTACACGCCATGGATATATCAGCAGAAGGAAAACGAAATCTTGGAACAAGCGAGGAAAAAGGATGTGCGCATGCACGAGGTGGACCCAGCTTTGGTGCGTAAGACACAGGAATTTATTGAAAAGGACATGAGCGTGATTGCGCAGTATTTCGCAGAGAAACATGGCGTCAAGCGCGGCGAGGAGATGCTCAGCAGCTTCCGTCCGATTCTGCGGAAATGGGTTAGGCTCGTCCAGCCAGTCGAGAGCCAGGAACAGCTGGGCGAGCTGTACTGGAAGGAGATCTACTCTAAGGTCGATGTGACCAAGCACGGGATGTAACATACGACGAGCGACGCCGCGCAGCAGGCAACGGGGTTCTGTTGCAGTAAGCCGGCCTTGAAAGAATAGTTGGTTTGATAAAAGAAGAAGCCGGTGAACGAAGCGCTGCGCAAGGCAATCAAGCGGATGCACTATCTGCTGGAGGTCAATGCTGACGTGCGTGCGCTGGTACGTCGCGTATCCGTTGAGCCTGAGGCACATCGAGGAGATGATGCACGAGCGCGGCGTATTCATTGAGCACGAGGCCTCCACCGCTGGTCGCTGAAGATCCTGCCGGTGCTGGCTGCGGTCTTCCGCCACCGCAAGCGTCCGTTTGGCAGCAGCTGGCGCATGGACGACACCTACGTGCTGGTGGGTGGTCGGTGGAAGTATCTGTACAAGTACGGCGGCCGAAGATTCAACATTACTGTGAAAGTTGATTTTACATAATNGGACGACACCTACGTGCTGGTGGGTGGTCGGTGGAAGTATCTGTACAAGTACGGCGGCCGAAGATTCAACATTACTGTGAAAGTTGATTTTACATAATCTAAGTTATGAGCGATTTTCCTGTGAGCAATATTATCTACAAATGATGTCGCGCTTTTACCTTATCGGCCTGGATCAGTAAGTAAGCACGCGCCGGGTCTTGTGAACCGTCCGGAACATTTCTCACATAGTCGGAAAAGTCGTGTACCAGATTAGCCAGCATTTTCGTTTCGCGTCCCGCAGCTTGGCCGTCGCCTAACGCCTTTACCGCCTTCACCAAGTACAAAATGACGTGTGGATCGGCTGCGATTCTCTGAAAGTCGTCCTCAATCTTGGGCCACGTAGTGCTCGTTCGATCAGTATGGAGAAACGCGGAAGCCGCTTGTTCTATAGCGTCCCAGTCATACATAGAACCCCCTACGAAGTCTGGCGGCGCTTAAAGAAGGTGTGGTTGATCTCTTACCTATAAATAGCGTCTTCTTGCAAAATTAGCACTGCTTATCTTTCGGACATCTCGCTTGGCAAATCAAACAAAGGAATTTTATTTTAGACAGTGTTTTCCAATTAGCAAATTCCAATCATAGTCTGCCTCTACCTAAAGTTCCTTTTACGCTTAATGGGGTCATTTGGCCATCTGCTGTAATCTCTTGACCAGGCTCACACTGAGGAGTACGTTCAAACGGTCTTATAGTGATACTTGTCTGTGAAATTGCGGTCAACTTTGCCCCACAAGCCATTTGACCCGGAATGTTGTCAAGTATCATTCTCACAAAGCGTAATGAACATATACCTTTGAGAACGTAAGAAGATGGAACGGTCAGGAAAGGATGAAACGCAATCCATCAGGCCATCAAATGGTCTGATACCGACCTTGGATGACATTACCGACGCTTTCTTTACAGTCGATCGGGCATGGCGATTAACGTTTATCAACAAGAGCGCTGAAGCTGTTTTACAGCAGCCACGGCACGCGCTCCTCCTGCGAGATCTCTGGGATGCGTTCAAGGAAGCGGTTGGGACAGATTTCGAACGTGAATGCCGGCGCGCGATGGACGAGCGTCGATCCATAGAATTCGAGAATTACAACGCCCCTTGGAAGCAATGGTTCGAAGTCCACGCCCATCCGATCAATGACGGACTAGCCGTGTATTTTAAGGATGTGACCAGCCGACGCCGACGTGAGGCGTTCACCAATGCGCAAATGCGCATCATGGAGCGCATTGCGGCTGGTGCGCCGCTTGACGAAATTTTAGTTGCCGTTATAGACGTTGCTCAATCACAGGACGCCCGCACTCGTGCTTCGGTTCTGTTACTCGACGCCAAAACACGCCGCCTACACCACGGCGCCGCTCCAAAGCTTCCCCAGGAGTTTATCGACGCAATCAATGGAGTTGAAATAGGTCCTGTTGTCGGATCGTGCGGGACCGCCGCTTACCTGGGCCAGCCTGTTATTGTTGCAGACATCAGCAGCGACCCACTTTGGGTCAATTACCGCGACTTGGCGTTGCGTAGTGCATTGCGAGCGTGTTGGTCGATGCCAATTATAGGCAGCACTGGGCAAGTATATGGGACATTTGCTGTGTATTCGGATGCCCCTCGGTCGCCAGAGCTGGCAGAAATGGAGTTACTCAAGGCTTGCTCGTACATGGTGAGTGTCGTCATTGAACGCGAGCAGGCCTTGGCAACCCTGAAGGAAAACGAGCAGCGGTTTCGTGAACAAGCTTCTCTGCTTGATAAGGCACAGGACGCCATTTTTGTCGTCAACATGGATGAGAAAATTATCTTCTGGAACAAGAGTGCTGAACGGCTTTATGGCAGGACGAAGGAAGAGGCACTCGGCAAATCTGAACAGGAGCTATGTTGCGAGAACTCCCCAATGTTCAATGCGGTTGTGAACGAAGTATTGAAGTCCGGTGAGTGGCGCGGTGAACTGACTGTACGGCGCAAGAACGGTACTTGTTTCGTTGTCGAAGGTCGCTCCACCTTGGTAAGAGATGACAATGATGACCCACAATCGATTCTCTCGATTCACACCGATATTACAGATCGGAAGGCTGCGCAGCGCGAAATACATACGCTCGCCTTTTACGACTCACTGACCGGGTTGCCTAATCGGCAGCTGCTTCTTGATCGATTGGAACATGAGCTGATGGCTAGCCGACGCGGTAGCGTTGGAGCCGTCATGTTCATTGATCTCGACAACTTCAAGGTGCTCAATGATACTCTCGGACACGACATGGGAGACTTACTGCTACAGCAGGTCGCACAGCGGCTATCGCAAACTGTGCGGGAAGGTGACACAGTGGCACGATGGGGAGGAGATGAATTTGTCGTGGTGCTAGGTCAGATTGGCAAGCACTCTATAGATGCAGTCGGCCATGCTGACACCATTGCGGAACAAATACGGGCGGCACTCAATACACCTTTCGATCTAAACAAGTATGAGCACCACACTACCCCTAGTATTGGCGTTGCCCTCTTCCAGGGACTCTCCGTAACCGTAGAGGAGCTGCTTAAACATGCGGACCTCGCCATGTATCAAGCGAAAGCAGCCGGTCGAAATACAATACGTTTCTTCGATCCTGAAATGCAAGCAGCGATCACGGCGCGGGTTGCGATGGAAGCCAACATGCGTCGCAGCCTTCTGGATCATGACTTTCTCTTGTATTACCAGCCTCAGGTGGACCGTGATGGCCAGGTTGTTGGTACGGAAGCGTTGCTACGATGGAGACATCCGCAGCAAGGCATGATTTCCCCAGTCCACTTCATTCATCTTGCTGAAGATACTGGATTGATTCTGCCCCTTGGCGAGTGGATATTGGAAACGGCGTGTCATCAATTGGCGAAGTGGGCCACTCGGCAAGAAACTGCGCAGATAAGCATGGCAGTAAACGTGAGCGCCCGACAATTTCGTCAGCCCGATTTCGCGGATCAGATAATTGCAGTCGTCAATAAGAGTGGCGCTAACCCTCGCCAACTAAAGTTGGAACTGACAGAAAGTCTTTTGCTTGAAGACGTCAACGGCACAGCAGAAAAGATGGATCAGCTGAGGACGCTTGGAATTGAATTTTCCTTGGACGACTTCGGTACCGGCTATTCATCGCTTTCATATCTCAGGCGATTACCTTTTGAGCAACTGAAAATAGATCAATCCTTTGTCAGGGACGTACTGGTAAATCAGGAGGACGCAACGCTGGTAAAGACCATCATTACGCTGGGTCGTAATTTGGGTCTGAAGGTCGTCGCGGAAGGCGTAATGACACTAGGTCAGTTCGATTTTCTCGACAGGTGCGTATGCGATGCGTTCCAAGGTTACTTCTTCAGTGAACCACTGCCGCCAGAGGACTTCGACAAGTTCATGGTCGCCCGCGACAGTTCCCATACCCTGGAGAAGGATCAGTCCGCTATCTAATACCAATCCCAACCCATAACGCACCATGGGATCGCGTCTTTTTCCGGGGGCGCCGAGCCGTCCGCCGGCGTTGCACTCGTCGTCAATAGCCCGCTATTGACTCCTCCTGCGCCTTGCCAGTCAAAAAAATCCACCGATCTCATTTGTCACGTTACAGGTTGGGATTGGTCTAAACTCCTTACATAAAAAATGTAGCAGACTTTCTTTATGTAAAAACGATGGCGTATTATTTAGTGGTACACAATAGGATCGTATAGAGATCAGCCACCCTGTTCTGATTCTCTAATTTCTTGGCTGTATATACATACAGCATACTAATTTTCCCTGTACCTGTGTCTGTATTCCGCTCACTTTCAGCCTGCACCTGTCTAAAGAAGCTGTTTCCGCTTGGCGTGCCGACGGCCGTTAAGAACCAGTAAGAAACATAGCGCTTAACATGTGCTCGCTCCCTGAGATGCTGGCGTCGCAAGCACAGCAAACTTTCCAAGTACGCCGCGCGTGTAACGGGGTGCCGGCTGCTTCCAGCTTGCACGGCGGCGTGCGATCTCGTCGTCCGGTACGATTAATTGAATTAATTGTTGTAGTGCGTCGATAGTGACGCTGTCTCCCTCTTGTACCAGCGCAATCGTACCGCCTACAAACGCCTCGGGAGTAACGTGACCGACCACCATCCCCCAAGTACCGCCAGAAAAGCGCCCATCCGTGATAAGGCCTACTGATTCCCCAAGTCCTTTTCCTATAATGGCAGAAGTCGGAGCAAGCATTTCAGGCATTCCAGGGCCGCCTTTGGGACCCAGGTAGCGAAGTACCATCACATCCCCTGCTTTGATCTTGTCGCTAAGAATGGCGTCCATGGCCGACATCTCGTCATCGAATACCCGTGCCGGTCCTGTGATGACGGGGTTCTTTAGACCGGTAATTTTCGCAACACAACCGTCCGGTGAAAGGTTGCCTTTTAGGATGGCCAGGTGGCCCTGCTGATATAGTGCCTTCTCTACTGGGAAAATGACGGATTGATCAGCGCGTGGTTGGTCAGGAATTTCGCCAAGTTCTTCGGCGAGAGTCCGGCCCGTAATGGTCATGCAATCGCCGTGCAAGAGGCCAGCGTTCAGCAGAATCTTCATTACCTGCGGGATGCCGCCGGCAGTGTGCAGATCAGTAGCCACATATTGCCCGGAAGGTTTAAGGTCACAAATCACCGGCACCTTACGCCGGATGCGCTCAAAGTCATCAATCGTCCATTCAACTTCGGCGGCGTTTGCAATAGCAAGATAGTGCAGAACTGCGTTCGTAGACCCACCTGTTGCCATGATTACGCTAACGGCGTTTTCGATCGATTTGCGGGTGATAATGTCACGTGGTTTCAGATCACGTTTCACTGCCTCCACCAAGACGCGTGCAGACGCTGCGGCTGAACTCACTTTTTCCTCATCCGGATTTGCCATCGTGGATGAACATAGAAGTGCCATTCCGAGCGCTTCAAATGAGGAAGACATCGTATTCGCGGTGTACATACCGCCGCAGGATCCGGAGGAAGGACAGGCGTTCCTCTCAATGCCGTCGAAATCTTCCTGGGACATACGCCCTGCTGTGAATTCCCCTACTGCCTCAAACGCAGAGACGATTGTAAGGTCCTTGCCCTTCCATTTCCCGGGCTTGATGGTACCGCCATAGATGTAGATGCCAGGGACATTGATCCGAGCGAGTGCTATCATGCCGCCGGGCATATTCTTATCGCATCCGCCGATGACGACGCAGCCGTCCATCCATTGTCCGTTGACCGCCGTCTCGATGCAGTCTGCAATGACTTCTCGCGAGACTAGGGAATATTTCATCCCTTCCGTGCCCATCGACATGCCATCCGAAATCGTCGGTGTACCAAACACCTGCGGGTTCGCGCCGGAATCTTTTACGGCCGCTATAGCCACATCCGCCAGTCGTTGCAGTCCTGAATTGCAAGGCGTAATAGTTGAATGGCCATTCGCTATTCCAATCATCGGCTTGTCGAAGTCTTCCTTCTCATATCCCATTGCGTAATACATCGATCGGTTGGGGCTGCGTGCGACCCCTTGCGTAACATTCTTGGAGCGGCGGTTATATGACATGGAGGCTCCTTCATCTTGAAGAAATGCAAGTTTGGTGGCAGTACTGATACTGTGTGTGTCTGACATCTTCCTCGTTCCCATTCTAATCCGTAGCCTAACAGTCGTCAGAGCATTTAAAGGAATAGGCAAGTGGGAAACTTGTGGACTGGCAAGGCAAGCGACTCACAACGATCGTCCAGTGCACTTCAGCCACTTCAGATGGTGCATGTTATCGCCCCTGTATCGCCTTTTCACGGCGCCGCCCAAAGCGAACATTCAATATCATGTAAAGCGCACTTGAATGAGGCGTCGCCCGTTGCAAGGTAGGTCGATTAAGTGACCTCGAATTCGCTAAGAGAGGCAACCAGCTTTCGGAATCGACCGAAAAACCAATGACGAACAGTCGTAGAGTTGCTCGGTATCGAATTCGTTACAGTACGAAAGCGATAAGTGCGACCTACAAGCTGGTCACCGCCGCATCTAATGGGCATGAATCATGCTATTCCGTCAAAGCGGCCCTATAATGAGCAACAGTTCATTTTCTTACCAAAGTCACTTTGAAGATTCAACTTCCCCGTTCTTCGACCGTTCCTCTGTATACGCAGATCAAGGAAGCGCTGCGCGCCAAGATCATCGACGGCACCTATGTCGGACATCAGCAGCTACCTTCGGAAAGCGAAATGATCGCCGCCTTCGGCGTTAGCCGGATCACGGTGCGTCAGGCGATCAACGATTTGCAGAAGGAAGGTTTGCTGTTCAAGGTGCACGGTAAAGGCACTTTCGTAGCGATGCCGAACGTATCGCAGGAGCTGACTCAGCTGCAAGGTTTTGGCGAGGCGATGCATCGGCTCGGACATGAAACGTTTTCGGAAGTGTTCGGCCTAAAAACGGTCAAGGGATCGAGCATCGTGTGCGCAAAGCTGAATTTAGACGAAGGCAGCGCGGTTACAGAGATTCGCCGGATCCGCTATCTGAACAGAGAACCGGTGTCGATTGACTATTCGTGGGTGCCAGACGAAGTGGGCTCGCGACTGAGCGAAAAAAACCTGCGTGAAAAAGACTTATTTTTCTTGCTAGAAAACCAGTTGCGGCAGCCGCTGCATTCGGCGGATCTGGAAATCGACGCCACTGTTGCCAGCAGCGAGGTCGCCGGCCGTCTCAAGGTAGCCGCTGGCTCTCCAATTCTTCGCATCGAACGGCTCACTTACGTCGAACAAAACAAGCCGCTGGTATTCGAATATCTGCACTACCGCGCCGAAACCTTCAAATACAAGATTAAGATTCTGCGCTGACAGCACGGCCCATAGAGGGTCGCAACGCCGTTTATGCAACGAGCCACCTTGGCAAGATTGAAAGCCTCTGTTCGCTTTCCCCGACATACTCTTTCGCCTCGTCGTTGATGCTTAACGCATCAGGAGCAATGCATCGCTCTCACCGAACCCGCCTACCTCCACGGGCTGGCATGCCGACCGCCGGACCTCGCCCCAATTTGGGTGGCTCTTCACCAGAAGACGACATTCTTTTCTTCTTCGCACCGTTCCTGATCATTCCACCCCTGCTATTCGCCGTATAGCCCGTCAAACCGATTGGCACGCGTTTTGCTGAACTGGTTATGACGAGCTATGACGAGACGCGATAGCGATGTCGCACGCAAACTTTACTGAAAGGGTGACATGAAAACCATCGAACTAGAATACGACCTTGTAATCGTGGGAGGCGGTACCGGCGGCCCAATGGCTGCCGTAAAGGCCAAGGAAAAAAATCCTAAGTTGCGCGTGCTGGTGTTGGAAAAGGCCAATGTCAAGCGCAGCGGCGCCATCTCCATGGGCATGGACGGCTTGAATAATGCGGTGATTCCAGGCCATGCGACACCCGAGCAGTATACAAAGGAAATCACCGTGGCCAACGACGGCATCGTCGATCAGAAAGGCGTGTATGCGTATGCATCGAACAGCTACGCGATGATCGAGGAGCTCGATCGCTGGGGCGTGAAATTTGAGAAGGATGAAACCGGCGACTTCGCTGTGCGCAAGGTGCACCATCTCGGTAGCTATGTGCTACCGATGCCGGAAGGTCATCACATGAAAAAGGTGCTGTATCGCCAGCTGAAGCGCCAGCGTGTTGACATCACCAATCGTGTTGTTGCAACGCGCCTGATTACTGGCGCGCAGGGCGAGATTGCCGGTGTCATGGGCTTCGACTGCCGTACTGCTGATTTTTACGTGATCAAGGCTAAGTCGGTCGTACTGTGCACCGGCGCTGCCGGCCGTCTGGGCCTGCCCGCATCCGGCTACATGTTCGGCACCTACGAGAATCCGACCAACAGCGGCGAAGGCCACGCGATGGCGTATCACGCCGGCGCAGAACTGACTAACCTCGAATGCTTCCAGGTCAATCCACTGATCAAGGATTACAACGGCCCGGCGTGCGCCTACGTGACTGGCCCATTCGGCGGCTATACCGCGAACTCCACCGGCGCACGCTTCATCGAGTGCGACTACTGGAGCGGCCAGATGATGCTGGAGTTCTACAACGAACTCGAAGGTGGCCGCGGTCCGGTATTCCTGAAGCTCGACCATCTTGCAGAAGAAACGATCGCTGAAATCGAACACATTCTGCATACCAATGAACGCCCGAGCCGCGGCCGTTTCCACGAAGGGCGTGGCAACAACTACCGGCAGAAGGCAATCGAGATGCATATCTCCGAGATCGGTTTCTGCAGTGGCCACAGCGCCTCCGGCATCTGGACCAACGAGAAAGGCGAGTGTTCCATCCCCGGCCTGTATGCGGCAGGTGATTGCGCCAGCATTCCACACAACTACATGCTTGGCGCCTTTGTATATGGCAAGTTCTGCGGCGAGAATGCCGCGGACTACGTCTCGGGCATGTCCGCGGCGGTCATCAATACCGACATGGTCGAAGCTGAACGCAAACGCATCATGGCGCCGCTGTCACGCAGCGAAGGTCTGACTCCGTTCCAGGTCGAGTACAAGACGCGCCGCATCGTCAACGATTACCTGCAACCGCCGAAGATCACCCGCAAGATGGAAATTGCGCTGGAACGCTTCGGCGAAATTAAGGACGACCTGAACGAAATGAGTGCTGAAAATCCGCATGAGTTGATGCGTGCGATGGAAGCACACACGATCCGCGACTGTGCGGAACTGGCCGCACGCGCCTCGCTGTTCAGGACGGAAAGCCGCTGGGGCCTGTATCACCTGTGCGTCGACCACCCGGAGAAGGACGACGAAAACTGGTTCTGCCACACGAACGTGAAGCGGGGAGACGACGGAAAGACGTCCTTCCGCAAGCGTGAAATTGAACCCTACATTGTCGAACTGAATGCCGAAGAAAAGGCTGCTTACCAGCGCTTGCGCGTCGCTGGCAAGGCTATCAACTAACCGAACACGAAAAGGAAAGATCATGACCATCGCCATCACTAGAACCCAAGCCCCGGTCGTCGTCGACCAATCGAAATGCATCGCTGAAAAAGGTTGCACCGTCTGCGTTGATGTCTGTCCGCTCGACGTACTCGCCATAGACATGGTGAGTAACAAGGCTTTTATGAAATTTGATGAATGCTGGTACTGCATGCCGTGCGAACAGGACTGTCCGACCGGTGCCGTGCACGTCAACATTCCCTACCTCGTCCGATAAGGAGCCGCGTGATGATGGCAACCAGTATTCATGACAGGCTGCAAAGCAGCGACGCCGGCGTGCGACGCATCGCCGTGATCGATCTGCCTTACTCGGAGGAAGAGGACCATATCGTGCCGTTGCTGCTCAGCGCACTTGCCGATCCGGACGCCGGCGTGCGGCTGGAGGCGGTGAAGGCGATCGAGGGCTATGAAGAACCCGAGGTGCTAGAAGCGCTGGTCCCGCTGTTGAAGGACAGCGACCCCGAGGTCAGACAGGCCACCGCGATCACGCTGGCAGAATTGAAGGAGCCGGCCAGCGCATCCTATCTTGTTCCCTACCTGTCTGACGGTAATCCGGAAGTGAAGGCTGCTGCACTGCACGCGATCCGTGCGTTGCGGGTTGACGCCGCGTTTGAACCGGCCTTGCAGGCCATGCAGGACGAGAACCCCAATGTACGGCGTGAAGCGGTCGGCGTGCTCGGCTACCTGAAGAAACCGGAAGCGATCGGCGCGTTGACGAACGCCGCAGCGAACGATCCCAATCAGGAAGTGCGGCGCATTGCCGTTGGCGCGCTTGGCTACGCCTCCGAGGTCAGCATTCAGCCGACCCTGAGCCGGGTGTTGACCGACCCTGCTTGGCAGGTACGTGAAGAAGCGGCCGTCACGATGGGGAAGCTTGGCCTCACGCTCGGCGTGCCGGATCTGGTGCGAGCGATGGACGACGAATTCTGGCAGGTGCGCGTGAAAGCGGCCCGCAGTCTCGGCAAGCTGCGTGCGAAGGCGGGTGTCACTGCGCTGTGCGAGGCGCTGCAGCATCCGATGAGCAACCTGCGTAAGGAAGCGGTCATCGCGCTCGGTGAAATCGGCGACATTCGTGCCATCGCCTATCTCGAACTGGCGATGAAGGACGTCGATTCGGATGTGCGCAAGCTGTCCAAGCTTGCGCTTGCCAGCATACACCTGAACGGAGGTGCATCATGACACACGTTGTCGGCCAAGCGTGCATTGGCTGCAAATACACAGATTGCGTCGCAGTCTGCCCGGTCGAGTGCTTTCATGAAGGGCCGAACTTTCTCGTTATTGACCCTGCCGTCTGCATCGATTGCGGCGTGTGCGTAGCCGAATGCCCGGTGGAGGCAATCTACGACGAAAAGGCGTTGCCCGACGAGCAGAAGGAATATGTCGAACTAAACGCGCGGCTGTCTGCGCATTGGCCGTTGATCATCCAGTCGACCGAACCGCTGCCGGATGCGGACGACTGGGCCGACAAGACGGATAAGCGGGAACATTTGGTGGAGACGGTTTAGAGCGCGGGAAATGCGCCAGCTTTTCATCCTTGACTAACTCTGGAAGGATTCAACATGACACTCTCGCGCTTCAAGCCAGGCCGCGCCGGCTTCCGCATCATTCGCACTGCTGCATTGTCCGCATGCTTTCTGCTTACCTCGCATGTCTATGCCAAAGACGTCGTTACCATTGGCATCGGCACGCAGAACACCACAACGAATACGGTGACCGGCGGCATCGTTATCAAGGAACTCGGACTGCTCGACAAATATCTCCCGAAGACCGGCAAGTATGCGAATGTCGAGTTTAAGTTCGACTGGCAGAACTTTACGTCCGGTCCTCCGGTGACCAACGGCATGATGGCCAACAAGATCCAGATCGGCATGATGGGCGACTATCCGCTGCTGATCAACGGCGCCAACGGCCAGCAAAGCAAGGGCAATGAGACTGAGTTGATCGCGGTAATCGCCTATAACGCCTTCGGCGCCGGCAATGGTCTGGTCGTCCATAAAGACAGTCCGTACTACCAACTGTCCGATCTGAAAGGCAAGAACGTTTCCGTGCCTTTCGGCTCAGCGGCGCACGGCATGCTGCTTCAGGCCATGCAGGCACGTGGATGGCCCGAAGATTACTGGAACCTGGTGAGCCAGACGCCGGAAATTGGCACGACCAATTTGCAGGAAAAGAAAATCGATGGGCACGCCGATTTCGTTCCGTTTGCCGAACTGTTGCCGTATCGCGGCTTTGCAAGAAAAATCTTTGACGGAGCTGAAACGAAGGTTCCGACCTTCCACGGCATTGTCGTCCGCAAGGACTTCGCCAAGAAATATCCGGAAGTCGTGATCGCCTATATCCGCGCAATGATGGACGCAGACGACTGGGTACGCAAGAACCCGAAGCTGGCCGCGGAAAAGATCGAACAGTGGACCAAGATCGAGAAGGAGGTAGTCTACATCTTCCTCGGACCTAACGGCATTCATACGATGGACCCCACCATCAAGCCGGTTTTGGTCAATGCCGTCAAGACCAGCTTTGGCATACTGCAGAAGCTCGGACGCGTAAAGCAGTTCGACGTCGACGCCTGGGTCAACGAAAGCTATCTGCGCGATGCGTTCAAGGAACGCGGTCTCAACTACGATGCACAGAAACAGACACTCGCCAATTACGACATCCAAGGCAAGGATCCGGTGTGCGACAAGACCATTAGCAATCCGAAGAACGCTGGCGAAATCTGGATCGACGGTGGCGACATTGTGCCGCTCAGCTCGCCGCTGTGCACCTTCATGGGGATCAATAAATACCAGGGAGCTGGCAAGAAAATTGCAGTTGCCTATGTGTTCGATCAAGCGCTCGGTATCAAAGTGTTTGCCGACAGAGCCTTCTATGCGGTCAGCGGCAGTGGTTCGAAGCTTGAAGTGATGCCCTTCCTGCTGAAAAAGGATGCAGAGGCAAGTGCAGCGAAAACCGGCGGCACGGTCGCAACCTACGAGCAAGTGCTCGCCAAGATGGAGAAATGACCATGGCTCTTACAGATCGTCAATCAAAGGCGCCGCCAGCCACAGCTGCGCCGCCCCACCCGATTCGTCGGAAGCCGATACGTCAGCCCAAGCTGGAAGCAATCGAAGGTGGTGCCGCGTCAAGCGCGGCTCCGGCCATGCCCTTTTCACTAAAGAGCTGGCTTGAATCCCGGGTCGGCGCAACGCTTCTCGGTAGCTTTTCGATCGCGGTCGTGTTGCTCACCTGGTACCTCGCCACGCGGTACAAGGTCGACTTCTACGTGCGCTTCGGTAATATTCCAACGCCGATGGACGTCTGGGGCAGCATTCTCGAAGTCAATCAGTCGACCAAGTTCCTGGTGAACATCGGCATTAGCGTGCGGCGAGTTCTTCTGGGCTTCTTCGGCGCGGCGATCATCGGTACGGTACTCGGCATCATGGTTGGACGCTACCGCATCTTCCGTTCACTGACGATGCCGGCGATGGAGCTGTTCCGGCCAATTCCGGCGATTGCCTGGGTGCCGATGGCCATCATGCTCTGGCCGAGCAATGAGGTCAGCATCGTGTTTATCACGTTTCTTGGCGCCTTCTTCCCGATCCTGATCAACACGATCCACGGCGTGGAGGAAATCGATGAAGTGCTGTTCCGGGCGGCACACAGCCTGGGAGCAAAGGAAAAGGACATCATTCTGTACGTGGTGATACCCGGTGCGGTGCAACACATTTTTACCGGTCTCGCCATCGGCATGGGCGTCGCCTGGGTATCGCTGATTGCGGCGGAAATGATTTCTGGCCAGTTCGGTATCGGCTACTTCACGTGGGAGGCATATTCGCTGATCTCGTATCCCGACATCGCATTGGGCATGATCACCATCGGCGTACTGGGTCTACTGTGCAGCAAGGCGATCAACATCTGTTCAAAACTTGCCATGCCGTGGATGGGCGTGGCGGAAGGAGCGAGAAAATGAGCACCCTATCCGGCCATATCGAAGTACGTGACCTCAACATCAGCTTCAAGGCGCGAGGCGAAACGGTGCAGGCAGTGAAATCGGTATCGCTGAACGTGCAGCCGGGCGAATTCGTTTCATTGATTGGCCCGTCCGGCTGCGGCAAATCGACACTGATGAATGCGGTCGCCGGCTTTACCAAGGCGAATAGTGGCGTACTTACTTTGGACGGCAAACGTATCGACGGACCTGGATCCGACCGCGGCGTGGTGTTCCAGCAGTACTCGCTGTTCCCCTGGATGACGGTGCGCAAGAACGTCGAATTCGGTCTGAAGATGAAAAACGTTTCGCCGTCACGGCGAGAGACGCAGGCGCGCACGCTGCTTGGTCTCGCCGGTCTGCTCGCTTTCGAGAATCATTACCCGTCACAACTGTCGGGCGGCATGAAACAGCGCGTGGGCATCGTCCGCGCGCTGGCCACCAGCCCGCAGGTATTGCTGATGGACGAACCCTTCGGCGCGCTCGATTCGCAGACGCGTTCGGTCATGCAGGAAATCCTGACTAATATGTGGCAGCGGCTACGCCTGTCCGTCTTATTTATCACGCACGACATCGAAGAGGCAATCTTCCTTTCCGACCGCATTTATGTGATGACGGCGCGACCGGGTCGCATCAAGGCTGAGATCAAGGTGCCGCTACCGCGCCCACGCACGCCGGACATGATGGATACCCCCGAGTTTGCAACACTGATTCGCTCGATCAAGAAGCTGATTCGCGAGGAAAGCCTGGCGGCGATGGATGGCGAACTGATTGATGGTGGCTACGCCGGCCTCAGCATGGAAATCGGACCGGAGGGCGTTACCAATGTCTTGTGATGATGCAGTGGCCGCAGCGCCGATCGACGTAAGCGATATGCCGTCATCGACATGGCCTTCGGAAATCAATCTCAACAAGAAGGCGCATACGCTGGAGCTGGTATGGGACGGGAAGCATGCGATCCTTTCACACCGCGTATTGCGGCGCTCCTGTCGTTGCAGTGTATGTGAGAGCACACGCCGCTTGATCAACGACGTGCTCCCGGTGGCCGACGACCTTGTGTTGCTGAAAGTAGAACCGCTCGGTTCTACGGCCTTACAGCTATTCTTTTCCGACGGTCATGAACGCGGTATCTATCCATGGACATATCTCAAACAAATCGCCTTCGGCCCGACTACGAGCGGGTTTACCGAAGCATTGATGAAAGGATGGCGCGATGAGTAATTTTTATGAAGCGGAAGTTCTGTCTGTTCATCACTGGACAGACCGCCTGTTTTCCTTCACCACTACGCGCGAGCCCAGCTTCCGCTACCAGAGCGGGCAGTTCGCCATGATCGGCCTTGATGTTGAAGGCAAGCCACTGATGCGCGCGTACAGCATGGTCAGCCCCCATTACGAAGAGCAGCTGGAATTCCTCAGCATCAAAGTACCGGACGGTCCATTGACGTCACACCTGCAGAACATCAGGATCGGGGATTGCATTCTTGTCGGCCGCAAGGCCTCGGGCACCTTGCTCAGCCAGAATTTGCTGCCGGGTAAACACCTTTATCTGCTTGGTACGGGAACCGGCCTGGCGCCCTTCATGAGCATCGTTCGCGATCCGGACATCTATGAGAAGTTCGAAAAGGTGATCCTGGTACACGGTTGTCGTCAGGTCGACGAACTTGCCTATCAAAAGCGCATCGCCGAGGACTTGCCCAGCGATGAATTCCTCGGCGAAATCGTTGCCGGTCGCCTGGTCTACTATCCGACGGTCACGCGTGAGCCGTTTGAAAACCAGGGCCGCATTCCCGATTTGCTGGTCAGTGAGCACTTTTACGAGAAGCTCGGCGTACCGCCGCTTGATGTCGGTACCGACCGTTTCATGTTGTGTGGCAGTCCGGCCATGCTGAAAGACACGGTGGAAGTGCTGGAAACGCACGGTTTAACAGAAGGCAACATGAGCCGCCCCGGGCATTACGTAATCGAGCGCGCGTTTGTAGACAAGTAGCTACGCGTCCCGGCCCGTTTACTGCACGAGCCTATTCAGCCAATCCCGCAGTCCATATCCGATCATGGCGATACGGCGCCGCAAAGCGGTGCCGTATCGTCTGCGGAGCGCGCTCGCCCGGTGAAAGTGAAAACGAGATGAACCGAGAGAATAATTTGCCCGGCTTGCCCATTGCGCGACGTTCGACAACATTTTTCGCGGCCTGGCATCCGATGGCGCTTCGACGCAATTGGCCTGGTTCGGCGATTTGCATCGTCATCGCCTTGGCGGCTACCTTCGTCTCCACGGCGTATGGCGGTCCGCAGCTGCTGTATGCGCTTTTCTTCGGCCTGGCGTTTCACTTCTTGGCACAGGATGCCGTTTGCCTGCCCGGCATTCAGTTCTGCAGCCAGACGCTGTTGCGTACCGGGGTGGCGCTGCTTGGCGCGCGTGTGACGTTCGAACAAATGGCATCGCTGGGATCGAAGTCCTTGATCATCGTGCTGCTCGCGGTCGGTTCCACCATTGCGGTCGGCTGCGCGGTTGCATCCTTCCTCGGACGCGGCAGAACGGAAGGCTTGCTGTCTGGCGGCGCGGTGGCCATTTGCGGCGCATCGGCGGCGCTGGCAATCTCGGCCGTTCTGCCGAAAACGAAGGAAAATGACCAGTTCACACTGCTTGCCGTGGTAGGCGTGACCACGCTGTCCACCTTGGCGATGATCATCTATCCGCTCATCGTGCATTTTCTCGAGCTTGATCACACTTCGGCAGGCGTCTTTATCGGCGGCACCATACACGACGTCGCGCAAGTCGTCGGCGCAGGGTATCTTATTTCCAACCATACCGGTGAAGTTGCGACATTAGTCAAGCTGTTTCGCGTGGCCTGCCTGGTGCCCATTGTCATCGTGGTTTCCTATTCCTACCGCAACAGCATCGATGCGCAGGAACCGGTCGGTACGCCGCTCATTCCCTTCTTCCTGATCGGATTCGTGCTGATGATGGCGGCTAACAGCGTGCACTGGATCCCGCACCTTGCATCGGAATGGATCAACGATGCGTCGCGCTTCTGTCTGGTAATGGCGATCGCGGCGCTGGGTGTGAAGACCTCGTTTCAATCACTGGCTTCGCTCGGATGGAAACCGATTCTCATGCTGGTGTCCGAGACGGTCTGGATCGCGGGGCTGGTCCTCCTGGCGATACGGTTTGCGATGTAGCTGCCGCGCGCGTGGTGGTGGCTCGCGGGCGCGGCCTCGGTTCTAGTGGCAACTTCAGAATGCTGAAGCCAATGGCCGACATGGCGGGTGCAGCGATCGGAGCATCGCGTGCCGCTGTCGATGCCGGCTTCCTCTCCAACGATGTGCAGGTCGGGCAGACCGGCAAGATGATCGCGGCCTTGCAGCAAGAACAGAAGCGGCTGGCAACGTGTACATTACTCGCTCAACTCGTCATAACGAGTTATAATGATGGCTTAAGCCGTATTGGTCGAGGAGCCATGCCGACGCACACCAGTCTTGTATTAATATCCATTGCCATCGGCGTCCTGGTCGGCGCGGCCGGCGTCGGCGGCTTCTTCATGCCGCCGGCCTTGATGCTACTGATAGGTATGGATATCCACCAAAGCATGGCGACCTCGCTATTCACCTTCATATTTACCGGCGTTGCGGGTGCCGTCTATTTTCACAGCAAGGGCAGCATCGATTGGTCGCTGGTGCGGCCGATCTGCCTGAGCGCGGCCGCGACCGGATTTGCCGGCGCATGGATCGGTCACCACTTGAGCATGACCATGCTGTCCCTGGTATTGGCTGCGGTCATTCTCGTCGCGGGCGTCTATACTTTGAGTGCCCGTGGCGATGGTAGTGCATTGCACCTGCCATCCGATGAACGCCGGCGCCGGATGAGGCTGGTGGCCATCGGTGCGTTGACTGGTTTTCTTTCAGGCCTGACCGGCATCGGCGGCCCGGCGCTGTCGGTGCCGTTAATGATGTTGTGCGGCTATTCAGCACTGACGGCGATCGGCGTCGGCCAGGTTCTGCAGATCGTCGGCGCATTGTCCGGTACGATCGCCAATCTGCATTACGTCAGTATCGACTATGCGCTTGCGGCCTTCATAGCCGTTTTTGAAATTGGTGGTGTCCTGCTGGGCGCCTTCATCATTCATCGCGTCGATGCCGCCTTGATCAAGCGCTTCGTGGGTGGCTTGTGCCTGGTGGCCGGAGTTACCTTTCTTCTGCGAACCTTATAACGGAGAACACATGTCCACCACCCTGCTCGAACGCCGGTAACACTTCACCATTTCCATATCCAAGTGACCTATCCGCCTGACGAACTGGGACTTCTTCTCAGTATCGATAGTTGAGGCTCGTTCGTCATCTGCGATTTAGCTACTCTTCCCTTCCCTTTCCATATCGACTGCTGCGGGTTAAACGGACAACGACGTCAGCCCCCCAATTCATGCACGACGCTGTATGTTGCGAACCGCCGCATGCCCTTGGTATCGGGTTGATCCCACGTTTATTCGGACGTTACGTATTCAAGACCGAGAAGTGCCTTACACATTCGGGCGTCTTATGCTCGATGTCACGATACAAAGGCCACGGTGCAGGTTAGTAAAATGGCCGAGAATAACGATTCAAGCAATCACCTTTCCAACCGGGAATGCGTGCAAGTCTGAAAGGGCAATCTTCAGGCGTAACCATGGTCAGCCCGCTTCAATAAGAAAGCGCCTGACAACCGGCGCTGTCTGTCCGATGTGAAAAGCCAGTTTGCGTTCACGCAAGGCCACATCTGATGCGGTAACGCGATCAAAGCGCCGCAAGTGCTCTGTCCATGACTCGTCGACGATCTGCTCCACATAGCGGCCCGGATCCGAAATATCATGCAGTAGATCCCACTTCAGCGCCCCTTGTCTTAGGCGGCTGCGACGGCTGTCCAACATGAGTGCGCGGAATTCGTTGTCATGCTGAGGATCGATGATGTATTCGATTGTGACGACGACGTGGGTTCGTTGTGCCGGGAGATCGAACACCGGCGCTTTCAGTTCGCGCGAGGGCGTTAGGTCTTCTTCTATACCGCGGTCCACTACAAGCCGCTCCGCCGTTAACATAGCCAAAGTGCCAGTGATCGCCGCAACTGCCAAGCTGATCTGGACCGTCTGCAGCGTGGCTACTTGCCCCCAGACGGCCGCGCCGGCCGCGCTTGCCCCCATGATCGCCATCTGGTACATCGACATGCCTCGTGCCCGCACCCAGTTCGGCAAGCCCAGCTGGGCTGAGACACTAAGCGAGTTCGCCGTCGTAATCCATGCCATGCCTGCAAAAAACATCGCTATTACGCCTACGTACACATTCGGCGCGAAGGCAATTACGAAAGTGGCCGCCGATTGCAGCATCGTGCCGCGTACTACTAGGGCATCGCGGGACATCATCCGGCGCAGTTGTGGCAAGAACATGGCCGCCAGGATAGCGCCTGCCCCCATCGACGCCAGTAGTAGGGTGAATGTGCCAGCATCGCCGCCTTGGAGCCCACGGGCTACCAACGGCAGTAGAGCGAGCAGTGCAGTTGAATGAAAAAAGAATAGCGAAATGCGCAACAAGACCGCCTTCAAGCGAGACGACTGGCCAACAAACTGTATGCCCACCCGCATCGCACTCAGCAGACGTTCACGCCCTAGCGGGTTAGGCGGTCTTTCATAACGCCAGCGCATGATGGCAAAACCGCAGATCAATGACAGCACGGCATTAAGCACGAATACATACGCGCTGCCCAGTCCTGCAATGAGTGCGCCGGCAATGAGCGGCCCAATAATGCGCGACGCATTCATTGCAACACCGTTCAGAGCCAGGGCGAGCGGCAACTCGTTGCGAGGCACTAGGTCGGGCACGATGGCCGCAAATACAGGCCATCGCATTGCAAGCCCAATACCGTTCGCAAACGTCAAGGCAAGCAATAGCCAGGGGGTCATCCAACCTGCCAGGATGGTCACCGACAGGACCACGGCCACTGCCGCAACCCAGAATTGGGTCATGATGAAATAGCGGCGGCGATCGAGAATATCGGCGAAAGCGCCGCTTGGTAGTCCCAGCAGGAACACCGGCAAGGTGGAGGCTGTCTGCACCAGCGCAACCCAGATCGGTGCTGTAGTTAGTGAGGTCATCATCCAGGCCGACGCCACGTCATTCATCCACATGCAGATATTGGCCGTCAGCCATACGCTCCAGAGCATGCGGAAGACCGGGCGTTTCAACGGCAGCAAAGGTGACATCGATTCCGCCTCCACATGGGGCGGTAAGGATGGGTGACGCGATGGATCCGGAGGAGGTTCGGTTTGCATGCGAGAATAGGACAAAGGTAGAGGCAGGAACATTGATCTTCAACCTGAGTATTTCATAGATCGACGACGAGGTTTGGCCCTGTCTCAACGCGAAGCGCTATTTCTTGGCCGCAATAAAATAATTATACCAGTCTGCGTAGCCGACCTTTCGGACGGCTTCCGTAAGCGAAAGGCGTGATGCTGCTAACTGCTACCAATACAATTACTACTCGCACAGGGAGGCGCTGTCGATTTTTACAAATAGGGTTGTCAACCATTACTGCTCAATCTTTGAGCGCTTGACCTTCCACAATAATTGGGAGAAGCAGTTTGCCGGCATGAGCGTCGCGGAAAACATGGCATTGCGGGATTTCGACAGTCCGCAATACATCCGCCGTGGATGGCGAGTCGACCGCGCTTCAATGCAGCTCAGAGCCAGGGAGCTCATTGCTGCGTTCAACGTCAAGCCGGCGCTGCCGCAACGCCCGATCGGCACCTTGTCGGGCGGTAATGTACAACGTGCGGTACTGGCACGGGAGCTTGCTGCGGGTGCCAACATCCTCATTGCTGCCAATCCGGTGTTCGGACTTGATTTCAAGGCGGTCTCCGACATTCATGGACGGATTCTCGCTGCGCGCGAGGAAGGCGCTGCGGTGCTGCTCGTCAGCGAGGATTTGGACGAGTTGCTGGAACTATCGGACCGTCTGGTCGTGATGGCAAACGGCCGCATCGTTTATGAATGCGCAACGCGCCATGTTGACCGGGCTACGCTGGGTCGGTACATGGCAAGTCATGTCGACGAAACGCCACTGGAGCAAGCCGCATGACGACACCTGAATGCATCGTGAATGCGGCACCCTGCACTTACCGCTTTCCCTATCGAACGACAGCTCTTATCGTCATCGATATGCAAAGGGATTTCATCGAACAAGGCGGTTTCGGCGAATCGCTCGGCAACGATGTCACGCCACTGGCGCATAGCGTGCCTGCAGTGGCCGGCTTGCTCGCTTTCGCCCGGCGCCAAGGTCTGCTGACCATCCACACACGCGAATCTCACTTGCCTGATCTGTCGGACTGCCCGCCGTCCAAACTTGCGCGTCGCAACCCGATGCTGCGCTCACATATACAGCAGAGCAAGATTGAAGTACGTAAAATCACGTTGCACCGGCTGCATGAGGCGCGATTGGTAACCTAAACGGAGGCACTTCCCCAGCTTTTAAGGTGCCCATCACCCTTATGCGGCCTGTTAGCTTTAGGTACTTCACTGCCTTGAGTAAATCAAACTGCGCACAGCCGGATAAATCTGTTGCTCCCAACGCCGTCCACTGAACACGCCGTAGTGCCCTGCTCCGACCTGCATGTGATGCAATTTTAGACGGGTGGGTATGTTGCGGCAGAGATCATGTGCCGCCATGGTCTGCCCTAGTCCACAGATATCATCGCGCTCACCCTCTACCGTCAACAGGGCCGTATGGTGGATTGCCGCCGGATCGACGCGGCTTCCTTTCCACATCATTTCCCCGCGTGGCAGTGCGTGCTCCTGAAAAACTAGCCGTACCGTCTCCAAATAGAATTCCGCCGATAGATCAAGAACTGCAAAGTACTCCTTATAGAAACGGCTGATCGTATTTGCCTTCGCTGAGTCCTCTTCAAGCAAAGCACGGTGCAACTCGTTGAACGACATGAGGTGCCGTTCCAGATTCATATTGAGGAAAGCTGTCAGTTGCAAAAAGCCAGGATAAACACGGCGCATCGCACCGGGATACCGACAAGGGACGGTGCTAATCAGGTTCTTCTCGAACCAGTGCAGAGGGCGCTTGACGGCAAGTTCGTTCACCGAAGTTGGATTGATACGCGTATCGATCGGCCCGGCCATGAGCGTCAACGTTCTAGGCTGCACCGGATTGCCATCCTCGGCCAGAATGGCGGTAGCACAAAGTGCAGCCACACAAGGCTGGCAGACCGCTACGATATGTGTACCTGGACCCAGCAACGTCAGATAGCGGATCAGGTAGTCGACATAGTCTTCCATATCAAATCCACCGCTTGCAAGGGGCACATTGCAGGCGTTATGCCAGTCGCTGACATACACATCATGATCGGCAAGCATTGTCCGCACGGTCTCACGCATGAGCGTACTGAAATGGCCTGACAGCGGTGCAACAATTAATACCCGTGGCTGTGCCTCGACCGACTCCTTTCTAAAATGCAGCAAGGTCCCAAATGGTAAAACCAGGGCGGGTACTTCACGGACTGCAACATCGCGTGTGCCATGTCCATCATTAACGCTAATGCGGTCAATACCGAAGTTCGGTCGCGTATGGGTAATGCGTGCAGCGGAAACAATTTCCGAAAGTGCACCAATTTGCTTGACAATCTGCTGCTGACGCAGCAACGGACTAGTCACGCTCGCATGCGTCATCTGAAGGATAAGTTGCACCTTCTTAATGAAATCCGCCTGTGCCTGATATACATGATATTGCATGGCCACTCCAGACTGTTATGTTACACAACAATTCATCACTGCGAAGCAAGTAGCACGCCACGATGGCATGCTGCTTGCGTGGCCTCTACCAAAGGTCATGCGTACGGAGGTCGCAAATGGAGCGCACAATCCTCACGATCAGCAGCAAGAACTATTCATCATGGTCCCTGCGTGGATGGCTCATGATGAAATTTTCTGGATTGCCTTTCGAAGAACACATCGTTTCGCTCGACGATCCATCCGTTCGTGCTGAAATTCTACTGCTTGCCCCCTCGATTCTCGTTCCCTGCCTGACTCACAATGGTCTGAAGGTATGGGATACGCTCGCTATCGGCGAATACCTTAATGAAGTCCGGCCGAAGGCAAAATTGATCCCTACGGATTTAGGAGCGCGCACGCATTGCCGTGCCATTTGCGGTGAAATGCACTCGGGATTCACTTCGCTTCGCTCTGCGCTACCTATGAATATCAGAGGTCGATTCGAGAACTTCAAGATATGGGATCGGGCACAGGCGGATATTGGCCGCATCGACTCTATATGGAAGGATTGCCTAACAACCTATGGCGGTCCGTTTTTGTTTGGCAGCACCCCAGGACTTGCGGATGCCATGTATGCGCCGGTGGTGACTCGCTTCATGACCTACCATGTTGAGTTGAATCGAGAAATGGAAGCGTATTGCAAGACCGTTCTGGAATTACCGGCAATGCAGGAATGGACTGCTGCTGCACTCGTTGAACCAGAACAAATCGACGAACTTGAAACGGAATTCTAAGTTAACGGCAATCCCTTAAATGGAGCAGTGCGCCCCATCTTGGGGATGGCAGTGCATCTGTTTGGTTAGCGTCGAAACCCGTCAATCGCCGAATGTCCCTCCTAATGATTGGAGCTAGGTCGATATGAGAATATTTTCTTTGGCGAAATCGTTTATATCAAATCAGGTTCGTAGCGGCAAGAACGGCCTCATATTGACATGTTCCGGTCGTACCATTCCCGAGCCACCTTATGCGCTCATAGAAAGTAGCCGACAGCTCACACTCTATGATCAGTGGCTAGTCAGCCAAGCGCAACAAGAGGCTGAAGTCAATGGTGACGAAGTGCTGCATGCACGTCTACTCCGTATGGACGAAAATCCGTTGAATGAAGAGGTGCGGGAGCTTTTGCATGATTACCTATTCGGCGAATCAACCCCCTGCTTCGGCATCGAAGTTGTCGTTGTAAAGGAAGATAAAAAGGAATAATCATGACGGAAAACGTTGGCTATTGATAGTTTTAAACAAGTCGGCCACCGTAGGCCATCCTCCGCCTCAAGTTCGCTCACTGGGCGCTTTGGTGCTGTGGCCGCATCTGCCTGGGTGGGCTGCTGTCCCTTCCGTTGCCTTCGCACCCAGTTGCCAAGCGTCGCCACCGGCACTCCGAGTCGACGTGCAGTTTCATGCTGCCGCACGAGCGTCGGCTGCGATGGTAAAGCACTTGAGCCCGGGACAAGGAACGAAGGGGCTGACCGATTTTATTGTCAATTTGCCCAAGGAATTGCTCGACTAGGCTTACATTCCACCGTGAAGATTGCTACTGTTGGCATCGATCTCGCAAGGAACGTGTTTCAAATTCATGGCATAGATGGCCACGGGAAAGCGGTATTGTGCAAGAAGCTGGACCGGTCGAAGATGCTGGAATATTTTATCAAGCTGCAACCGTGTCTGATCGGGATGAACGCTTGCGGCAGCGCGCGTTACCGGATGCGCGAGCTGGTGGCAATGGGGCATCCGGCCCGGTAATTGTCCCAGTCAAGCATTCTTTACATTGCTTCTGTTTTGGGCAAAGCGAATGACAGCACGCGCGCCATGAATCGAGTGAAGCGAAGTGCGCGAGCATGAGCACGCACTACGGTACGACTTCCTGGTGCGTTGGTTAAGAAATTCGATTCTGTGAAAATCTATTCACGGCATTCTCGTGTCGTATGTCCAAGGTTCGCTGGCCAGGCGCTCGGCCAGGTAGTCGATCAGGGCCTGCACGCGCGCGGGACGCCTGCGCCCCGGCGGCGTGACGATGTGCAGCGAGATCGGCTCCACCTGCCAGTCGTCCATGGCCGTCTCCAGCACGCCGGACTGCAGGTCCTGCCAGGCCAGGAACTCCGGCTGCAGCGCCAGCCCCAGGCCGGCGCGCAGGGCGGGCTCCAGCGCTTCGGCATTATTGACGAACAGGCGCGCCGGAACGGCCTGGGAGAACTCGCCGTGCCGCTTGTGGCGGAAGCGCCAACTCGTTCCCCCGCGCGTATAGATGTACTGCAGGATGCGGTGGTTGACCAGGTCGCGCGGATGCTGCGGGCGCCCGTGGCGCTCGAAGTAGCCGGGCGCGCCGACCAACAGGAGGCGCACCGTGCATAGGCGTCGCGCCAGCAAGCTGGAATCGACCAGATTGGAGATGCGCAGCGCCAGATCGTAGCGGTCGCCCACCAGGTCCACCATCTTGTCGTCGAACTGCACGTCCAGCGCCACCTCGGGATGGGCTTCCATGAAGCCCGGCAACATCGGCGCCAACCGCGTGATGCCGAACGACATCGGCGCCGCGAGCCGGACCAGGCCCCGCAGGCTCGAGGACTGTTCGGCAATCTCAGCCTCCACCGCCTCGCCATCCTCCAGGATGCGCGAGGCCCTCTCCAGGGCGGCGTAGCCGCTTTCAGTCAAGGACATGCGCCGCGAAGTGCGATGAAACAGCATGGTCTTCATGCGCGCCTCCAGGCGGGTAATAGCCTTCGACACCGTGGCCTGCGACAGCGAAAGCTCGGCCGCGGTACGGGCGAAGGAGCCAGTCTCGGCGACTTTGGCGAAGATGGCCCAGGCTTCCAGGTCCGGTAGTGTTTTCATGTGTCTTCTGAAAATAATGCAAGTCAATGCATGACGGGAGCGTCCCCGGCATGAGATAGGGAGCATATGCCAATCCAATCAAAAATGGAAAGGATGAGATTCCATTCCTTCGATTCTCCACATGATGGAAAAGACCTAAACTGAATCCATCGCAAATAGACCACACAGGAGAACGTCATGATTGAACGCCGTCCTTTCGAAAGCCTCGGTGGAGCCCGCCATGGCTGGCTGGATGCCAAGCATCACTTTTCCTTCGCCGGATATCACGATCCCGATCGCGTGCACTGGGGCGCGCTACGGGTCTGGAACGACGACACCATCGAGCCGGGCACGGGCTTTCCGCCGCATCCGCATGCCGACATGGAAATCATTACCTACGTGCGCGAAGGCGCGATCACCCACCAGGACAACCTGGGCAACAAGGGCCGCACCGTGGCCGGCGACGTGCAGGTGATGAGCGCAGGCACGGGCATCCGCCATGCCGAGCACAACACGGAGCCAGGTATTACACGGATCTTCCAGATCTGGATATTCCCGGACCGGCGCGGCGAGCCGCCGTCCTGGGGATCCAAGCCTTTTCCGGGGGACGACCGTTCCGGCAAGTTCGTGGCCCTGGCCAGCGGCATCCGGGGTGACGAGGATGCGCTGCCGATCCGTGCCGACGCGCGGGTGCTGGGCGCCACGCTGAAGGCAGGGGAGACCGCCGAGTACCGCTTCTCCGGCGCCGGGCGCTACGGCTACCTGGTGCCGGCCGAGGGCAAGGTCGAGGTCAACGGTGTGGCGCTGAATGCACGCGACGGCGCGGCCATCAGCGACGAGGCGTTGATCCGTGTCATCGCCAGCGAGGATGCCGAGCTGATACTGGTGGACGCGCCTGCCTGATCCAGCAGACAGAAATACGCGGGGAGGTTTTGCGGCGTCCTCCGCGCAAGGCCCGGGCCGGTTGCTCCCGCAGCAGCCGCATCGGTACGAATGCAACACGAACAGCAATGCACGCCGCTTCTTTCAACCCATTCCCATCATCGGAGGAGAATTAGTATGTCCAAAAAGTATCTCGAAGTCCTGACACCGCAGAACAGCCAGATCATCTTCATCGACCAGCAGCCGCAGATGGCTTTCGGCGTGCAGTCGATCGATCGCCAGGTACTGAAGAACAACGTCGTGGCGCTGGCCAAGGCAGCGAAAGCATTCAACATCCCGACCACCATCACCACCGTCGAGACCGAAAGCTTCTCTGGCCACACCTATCCCGAACTGCTGGCCGTATTCCCCCAGCACAAGATCCTGGAGCGCACCTCGATGAACTCCTGGGACGACCAGAACGTGCGCGATGCGCTGGCCGCCAACGGCCGCAAGAAGGTCATCGTCTCGGGCCTGTGGACGGAAGTCTGCAACACGACCTTCGCGCTCTGCGCCGCGCTGGAAGGCGGCTACGAAATCTACATGGTGGCCGATGCCTCCGGCGGCACCTCCATCGATGCGCACAAGTACGCCATGGACCGCATGGTGCAGGCCGGCATCGTGCCGGTGACTTGGCAGCAGGTGATGCTCGAATGGCAGCGCGACTGGGCGCGCAAGGAAACGTACAACGAGGTGATCGAGATCGTCACGGAACATTCCGGCGCATACGGCATGGGTGTGGACTATGCCTATACCATGGTCCACAAGTCGCCCGAGCGCGTGAAGCACGGCGAGCGCGTCGGCCCGAACCCGGCCAAGTAAGCCCAGGCAAGCTCTCCTTGCAATCCCCTCGGCGCCTGCTGGGGGAACAGCCATACATGGCCGTGAATCGAGGTGAACCATGAAAATCTACGCCCTTTCCCTAGGCGCCGGCTTGCTGGTCGGCATCATCTACAGCCTGCTCAACGTACGCTCGCCCGCGCCGCCCCTGGTCGCCCTGGTGGGGCTGCTCGGCATTCTCGTGGGTGAACAGATCATCCCGGTCGGCAAGCAATTGCTTGGCGGAACCCCGTTCGCCAGCGCCTGCGACAAGGAACATACCGTCAGCCATCTGTTCGGCCAGTTGCCCGGCCGGCATGCCGGACAGCAGACGGATAAAACAGACCGGATCTGAATAACGTCCTATCCTGAAGTACGTCCGCCAGCATGGCCCGGAGGACGCAACGCCATCGCCGAAGTGCTTGAAAGGAGAGTCCACCGTGGCCGATTCCATTCCCGATATCGTCTTCCACAATGGCCAGATCACCACCCTCGATCGCGCCAATCCCATCGCCAGCGCCGTCGCAGTCAAGGACGGCAAGTTCCTGGCCGTCGGCGCGGACCAGGACATCCTGGCCCTGGCCGGTCCCGCAACGAAGCTCGTCGACCTCAGGCGCCGGCACGTCTTGCCCGGCCTGTTCGACAACCACACACATGTCGTGCGCGGCGGCCTCAACTACAACCTGGAACTGCGATGGGACGGCGTGCGTTCGCTGGCTGATGCGCTCGACATGCTCAAGCGCCAGGTTGCCATCACGCCCGCGCCGCAATGGGTGCGCGTGGTTGGCGGCTTCACCGAGCACCAGTTCGTCGAGAAGCGCCTGCCCACCCTAGACGAGATCAACGCCATCGCGCCGGACACGCCGGTGTTCCTGCTGCACCTCTACGACCGCGCCCTGCTCAATGGCGCGGCCCTGCGCGCCGTCGGCTACACCAGGGATACGCCCGATCCGGTGGGCGGCGAGATCACGCGCGACGGCAACGGCAATCCGATCGGCCTGCTGCTGGCCAAGCCCAATGCCATGATTCTCTACGCGACCCTGGCCAAGGGCCCCAAGCTGCCCTTCGACTACCAGGTCAACTCCACGCGCCACTTCATGCGCGAACTCAACCGCCTGGGCGTGACCGGCGTGATCGACGCGGGCGGCGGCTTCCAGAACTATCCGGAAGACTATGCGGTTATCCAGAAGCTGGCCGACGAGGGCCAGCTGACCGTGCGCCTGGCCTACAACCTGTTCACGCAAAAGCCCGGGCAGGAGAAGGAGGACTTCCTCAAGTGGACCTCCAGCGTGAAGTACAAGCAGGGGGACGACTACTTCCGCCACAACGGCGCCGGCGAGATGCTGGTGTTCTCGGCCGCCGACTTCGAGGACTTCCGTCAGCCGCGTCCCGACATGCCGCCCGAAATGGAGGGCCAGCTGGAGGAAGTGGTGCGCATCCTGGCGCAGAACAAGTGGCCCTGGCGCCTGCACGCCACCTATGACGAAACCATCTCGCGCGCGCTCGACGTATTCGAAAAGGTCGACCGGGACACCCCGCTGGCCGGCATCAACTGGTTCTTCGACCATGCCGAAACCATTTCCGACCGATCCATCGACCGCATCGCCGCGCTCGGCGGCGGCATCGCCGTGCAGCACCGCATGGCCTACCAGGGCGAATACTTCGTCGAGCGCTACGGCGCGAGGGCTGCCGAAACCACCCCACCGATCTCACGCATCCTGGACAAGGGCGTGAAGGTCTCGGCCGGCACCGACGCCACCCGCGTGGCTTCCTACAACCCCTGGGTATCGCTGTCGTGGATGGTGACCGGCAAGACCGTGGGCGGCCTGCAGCTCTATCCGCGGCACAAGCTGATCGATCGCGAGACCGCGTTGCGCATGTGGACCGAGAACGTGGCCTGGTTCTCCAACGAGGAAGGCAAGCGCGGACGCATCCAGGCAGGCCAGTTCGCCGACCTGATCATGCCGAGCAAGGACTACTTCGGCGTGCCCGAAGACGAGATTTCTTTCCTGACCTCAGACCTCACGGTCGTGGGCGGGCGCGTGGTCTACGGCGCGGGCGACTTCGCGCCGCTGGACGACACGCCGCTGCCGCCAGCCATGCCCGACTGGTCGCCCACGCGCACCTTCAAGGGTTACGGGGCCTGGGGCGAGCCGGACGGCGCCGGCAGGAACTCGCTGCAGCCGCCGGGCTACCAGTTGGTCGCCTCCTGCGGTTGCGCCAGCGCTTGCGGCCTGCATGGCCACGAGCACGCGCGTGCCTGGGCCTCGAAGGTGCCGGCCTCGGACCTCAAGGGCTTCTTCGGCGCACTCGGCTGTTCCTGTTGGGCTGTGTAAGGAGATCCCCATGGCGCCAAACGCACAAACATCGACAGGCGGCAGCTTCGCGCCCTTGCGTCAGACGCTGTTTGCCGTGCTGTGGGCGGCAACGGTGATCGGAAACACCGGTAGTTTCATCCGCGACGTCGCCAGCGCATGGATCATGACCGACCTGTCGCCTTCGCCTGCGGCAGTGGCGATGGTGCAGGCGGCCGCCACGCTGCCGGTATTCCTGCTGGCGATTCCTGCGGGCGTCCTGGCCGACATCCTTGACCGGCGCAAATTCCTGATCGGCATTCAGGTGCTGATGGCCTGCGCAAGCATCGGCCTGATGCTGCTGTCGGCCGCAGGCCTGCAATCGATCACTTCGCTCGTGGCCTTGACGTTCCTCGGCGGCGTCGGTGCGGCGCTGATGGGACCAACTTGGCAGGCCATCGTGCCTGAGCTGGTGGAAAAAAAGGACCTCAAGGGCGCAGTGGCGCTCAACTCGCTGGGCATCAACATCGCGCGTGCGACCGGTCCGGCCCTGGGCGGACTGATTCTGTCCACCCTGGGTGCCGCCTTCACCTACGGCATCGACGTCATCAGCTACGTGTTTGTCATCGCCGCGTTGCTCTGGTGGCGGCGACCACCAGCCGCGCAGGACGCCCTGTCCGAACGTTTCCTGGGCGCCTTCCGCGCCGGCCTGCGCTACGCTCGCGCCAGCCGCGAACTGCACGTCGTGCTGGCGCGCGCCTTCGTCTTCTTCGCGCTGGCGAGTTCGGTCTGGGCGCTGCTGCCGCTCCTGGCGCGCCAGCTGCTCGGCGGCGGCGCCGGCTTTTACGGCATCCTGCTCGGCGCGGTCGGCCTGGGTGCGATCGGCGGCGCAGTTGTCATGCCCAAGCTGCGTGCCCGCCTGAACGCCGATGGGCTGCTGCTGGCGGCAGCCATGGTCACGGCCACGGTGATGGCCTTCCTGTCCTTCGCGCCGCCGCAATGGGCGGCGGTGATCGCGTTGTTGCTCCTGGGGGCGGCATGGATCACCGCGCTGACCACGCTCAATGGCGTGGCGCAGTCCATCCTGCCCAACTGGGTGCGCGGGCGCTCGCTGGCGGTGTACCTCACCGTGTTCAACGGCGCCATGACGGCGGGCAGCCTGGGCTGGGGCGCAGTGGCGCAAGGGATCGGCGTGCCCTACACATTGCAGGTCGGCGCAGTGGGACTGGTACTGGCCGGACTGGCCGCGCACCGGCTCAAGCTGCCTCGCGGCGAAGCCGACCTGACGCCCTCCAACTACTGGCCCGAACCGCTGACGGCGGAACCCGTCGAGTACGATCGCGGTCCGGTGCTGATCCAGATCGAGTACCGTATCGAGCCCGTTGAGCGCGCGGCCTTCATCGCCGCAGTCACGCGCTTGTCGGCTGAACGGCGGCGCGACGGCGCCTATGCCTGGGGAATCGCGGAAGACGTGGCCGCCCCCGGCCTGATGCTCGAATGGTTTGAGGTCGAATCGTGGGCCGAGCACCTGCGCCAGCATCAAAGGGTGTCCCGCGCCGATGCCGATATCCAGGCCGAGGTTATGCGCTTTCACCGGGGTGAGGGGAAGCCCGTGGTACGCCACTTCCTGGCCGCCCGGCGTTCGGATTAGAGCGGCGGATTAACATCGTCCTGAAACTCAGGATACCGAAGTGTTCGTCAACATCGGCAGGGAACCTTTCCTGCTGTGGCGCGCCGTCGATCAGCATGGAGCCGAGCTTGATATCCTGCTGCAAAAGCGCCGCGTCACGGTAGCCGCCAAGCGCTCATCAGATCATTGGTCTCGCCCAAAATCCGTGCACTGCTTTTTGAGCATTGATTGGACCAGCTCTCACTGTGTTCCTGATTCATTAACGTGACAGCGCTGTTACGGCTATCGGCGCATCCACGTACTGCTCAAGCGCGAAGGCTGGCAGCTTGGCAAGAACCAGATGTACCGACTCTATAGCGAAGAACAACTGCAGCTACGCTCCAAGCTGCCCAAGCGCCGCAAGATAGTGGTCACTCGGCAAGCCAAGATCAAGCCAAGCGGATCACAACGCCGAAAACTCGCCCTCGGATTGGTCCGGGAAACCCAAGCGGATCATCATCCGCGCCCAATTAGCCGTAGGGTGTCCGATTTAATAGGGGCAACTCCAGGGATATTGACTAGAGCTAGTACCGGACCTCATTGTGCTGGCGACTATCAGACGCCTCCCGCATAAATCTAATGACTATTTAGCAACCAAGGGAAGCCTGTCGGTCCCGGGTCTTAGATTTTTCGTCTCTAATCCAATCTTGCGTGGAACCAGACTGCGGTTGTCGTGCCATCGAATCTAAGTACTCGACATGCCGGTCGAGGAAGGCACATTGGTTCGATTTTGACTGGGATGCGCCTACGGTCACCACTTGATTACGCCCCGCCTGGTGCTCTTCTGCCTCGGCTGCTTTGCGCTGTACAGTAAGGACCTGAAGGTCCGCTTTTGGCGGACTGATAACACCTGCGGTGTCGTAAAGGTGAATCTCTTGAGCAGTAGCGCCAGTCGGGCACTTTTGGTCAACGTAGACTGTTTTTTCTTCAATGAGACATTTATTGATCATGCCGCCCGCGGCAGAGCGCTCATCGAGTGATGCTCGTTTTGGCTGGTCCGGTAATGCCGCATTAACGGGTTCACGGATTGAAATAACGGAGTTCGCTTCGTTTGTCGAACTCGCAGGTGCATCTTCGGATGGCTGCCAAAAGCCAGACATCGAGTTATTGAGCAGAAAAACACCTCCGCCAACAAGCGCGAGAGCCAACCCGAATGAAAACAGCGTGTGTTTTTGCATATCTTCTATTTTGTGTGCTTAAACAAACCACAAGTAGACCGTAAACCTTTATTGGATGCCTCCCCATATTCATGGGAGCGTTGGAAAAGTGAAACAGGCTTAGAAACTACTTATCTAAATCGAGAAAAAGTTTGGCGCACAGCGACAAATTGGATGGGACGCCGTTTTGAATCTTCCGAGTCGTTCTGGCACTCGTTTTCAAGATAACGCTGAGTCGGCAGCCCGTTACTAACGTTGTTCTGTGCTCGCGTCATCGTGGCATTAGACATAAAACACACCAGAATTTGTGACATATAACTTTATTAATGACACGCCCTAATGCTATCCGGGCGAATGTGGCTATCGTTAAAAGTATCGTCAGTTGGGCTATAAGCGTCTTTGTGCAAATCATTCAGTGGTGGTGCAGACGGGCTTGTCGTGAGAATTACTAGGTCATCAATTGCAGGCAGCTTTAGGTCCAAAAAGACAGGCCTTCTTTTAGACGACATAGGTTGCCCGAAGCCGTTTGTCGTCAAGGCGGTAAATGCCGAAACGTTTCGGATACGACACGATCCAAACAAACTCCGAATTTGTTCGGGGCTGCCGTGCTTTTGCCATCACGACGTCGCGCCCTCACCGTGCATTTCCCATTAATATGGGATGCAACATTCCCCTATGCAACGTAATATCAATCGGGTTTGTAACGGGATACATATAGTTAGTCTTGCCTTAGGCTTAGTGGAAAGTGCCATGACAGCCATCTATAGGTTACTTAAGAAAAGAACAGGCTTTCGAAAATGAGTCAGCACCAATCCACAAGACAGAAAGAGCACATTCGAGCTGACAAACTATTTCTACCACTGCTCTGGATGTTGTTTTTTGTTTCACTAGCATTATCTAGGTGGCATGATACATTCTCTATAGCCCTTCTTATTGGGCTGCCCCTCGCTCTGGTCCCAACGATACTAATATCTTTTGCGCCTGGCGCGCTCGCCACTCGACTTTGTGTGGCGAGTGCACTGATCATGTTTTGCGCGTTGCACATTCACCAAGCACATGGCATGACGGAGCTGCACTTTGGCATTTTTGTCATGCTAGCCTTTTTGCTTTGTTATCAGGACTGGCGTGTCATCGTTGCCGGAGCAACAGTCGCTGCTGTTCATCATTTCAGTTTCAGCTATCTCCAAAAGTGGGGGTATCCCACCTTCTGCTTCACGCATCCCGGACTTGACATCGTTCTTGTGCATGCCACGTATGTGGTCGTGGAAACAGCGGTGCTGTCCTATCTCGCAATTTTGCTGCATAGAGAATCGACGATGGTGACCGAAAGCAGTCGCATGCTACACGGTGCCCTCGACACAATGCGAACCACTGCCACAAACGTCCGCGACGGTATGCGAACGATGGCTCAGGTGTCGCAGGCCGTTGCGATAAGCAGCGCCAATTTGACCACTCGCACAGAAACGCAGTCCACAAGTTTGGTATCAACCGAAAATGCGATGGAGGCACTTACCAGAACGGTCAAACAAAATGCAGAAAATGCAATACAAGCAAACAATTTGGTTGTAACTGCGTCGACTGTTGCACAGGCCGGCGGGGACGTTGTAACGCAGGTGGTCGGGACCATGGGCGCGATTAAAGCAAGTTCACACAAGATCGTTGACATCATAAGCGTGATAGATGGTATAGCGTTTCAGACCAATATTCTTTCCCTGAATGCCGCCGTCGAAGCGGCGCGAGCAGGTGAACAAGGACGCGGATTTGCGGTTGTTGCTGCCGAAGTTCGAAGTCTCGCTCAGCGTAGTGCAATCGCTGCGAGCGAGATAAAGAACCTTATTAGCGACTCAGTCAATAAGGTCGAAAATGGAGCAAGACTCGTCGATGATGCTGGACAGACGATGGAACGAATTGTAAGCTCGGTTAAGCAAGTCGCCAGCATTATGGGAGAAATCGCTGCTGCAAGTGAAGAACAACAGCATGGCATTGACGGCGTCAACCAGATCGTACGTGAAATGAAACTGGTCACCCAGGAAAACAATGCCTTAGTAGGTCAGACATCGTCAGCCGCCGAAAGTATGCGTGAGCAAGTAAAAAAGCTTGAGCATGCAATGGAGCCTTTTGACAAAGTAAGTTTTGTGCGATAGTGGGGACGGCTGCGTTGTCACATTAACGAACAATGCTGGAAAAATTGTTCGATGAAGAAACCCAAGCCCCTGCGCCGTCATCAGTTGCGGCGTGCGCTGGTATTTACGTTTTCAGCTGAGTTTGCGTGATATCGAAGATCTGCTCTTCGAGCGCGGCGTGACGGTCAATTAGGAGACGATCCGTCGATGGTGCGACAAGTTTGCCCAATCCTTACGCTGGACGGACTTCTTCTGCCAACGCGTAAAACTGGTCGGCAAACGACATCCCGGCGCAGCCTTTCATCATGAACTGGCCTTCGAATCATATGCATCAACTCAATGCCGGCGATGACGGCTTGGGTGGCTCGAAACGATTTGAAACCCAGCATCATCCGGGTGATTCATTTGACCGCGCGATGATCCTGCTCGACGATATTGTTGAGGTATTTAACCTGCCGGATCGTGATCGGCGTTACTCGTTCCGTATTTAACTGCTCAAGTACATCCGTCACGAATAAACGCAGCGATCGGATGGCGTCAGGGACATGACGTTACGCGCTCACTGGCACGCATGGGCGGTAACTTTTGGCTAAGCAAGGCAGCCGGCCCTCCCTTGCCCTTTTTTTGACGACACCGTTGCGCAAGCGTAAAGCCATAAGCAGCCAAATGCCGCGATGCAGGACGATGGAAACCACACTAGCTATGTCCTTCATAACGCCCTGTTCGAACTCCTGTTTCAGTTCCTCATAGTGTACGAGGAGAATCGTTTTCAAACGGACCCTTTGCCGATCATCGGCAATATAGTCCTGACAACTTGGATAGCTGCAGGCCCCATGATTACCATAATTATTGACGGGAAAATGCACACAACGAGTGGGAACAGCATTTTCGTTGGGATTTTTGCAGCGAGCTCTTCAGCACGTGTTTGCCGTTTGTGACGTAGATCGTCCGAGAAGACTCGAAGTGATTCACCGATACTGGTACCGAACTTGTCGGCCTGCGTAAGCATCGTTGCAAATGTACTGACCTCCTCGATACCGGTACGGAGCGCCAGATTGCGCAGTGACTTTTCACGGGAACCGCCAGCCCGCATCTCGAGATTGGTGAGATGAATTTCTTCTGCTAATGCAACAGACTTTGCATTCATTTCGTCTGCCACTTTGGTGAGCGCCGCATCTAAACCTAGACCTGCTTCCACACATACGAGCATAAGATCAGCTGCATCTGCAAAGTTTTCAAAAATCTCGCGCTTGCGGTTCTTTATCCGCAAGTAGAGATACAAGTTTGGAAGATAACAGCCAAGAAGTGCCGATAACATTAACCACATAGCGAGCATCAGCCCATCGAGTTGAGGGATCGCCCGGACTGCGATGTAGGCAACCGCGGCGAATAATACGGGCAATAATGTTTTGATTCCGAAATAGACTATCCGTGCATCCGGGTGCCGAATGCCGGCATTGATAAACCTAATTCTGAGCAGCGACTTCTCCCAATTGTCTTCGGGGGTCGAAAGCCTGGCAAAAGGTTTTACGACATTGGCCGCATTTTCAATCCAGTTCGCATGTTTCACCGGTTCTGCCAACGTACGTATTCGCTGTTGAGTTTTCGTCGGCGTAACTAGCAGAAAGATGCCGGCCAATCCCAGCGTTACTGCAATAAAAATCAATGCCGGTAGTATCATGATGCTTGCCCCTTGTTATACCCGAATTTTGATGATATTCCGTAGTATCAGAACCCCGATGACCATCAGCGTCAGCATATACTTGATGATGGCGGTTCCAATTGGATCGGTCCATAACAGAGACATAAAGTCCGGATTCACGAGGTTCATTACGGCCGCCAAAACGAATGGCATCACTCCAAGCACCCACGCCGATAGCCGCCCTTCGGAAGATAAAACACGTACTTTGGCAAACAGCTTCAACCGGTCACGGATCAGCCGGCTCAGGTTTCCAAGGACCTCGGTAAGATTGCCGCCAGACTCTCGCTGGATCAGCACCGCCACGACAAAGTAGCGCAGGTCAGTGATTGGTACTCTTTTGCTTAAGCCTGCCAGTGCATGCTGCAGTGAGACACCAAAACTAATCTCATCATGGACAATTCTGAACTCGCCTGCAATCGGCTCAGACATTTCTTCGCCGATCATCTGCAAACCCGAAGAAAATGCATGCCCGGCGCGCAGTGCTCGGATGATGAGATCGATTGCGTCGGGGAGCTGTTGTTCAAGCTTTTTTAGACGAGAGCTACGTTTAGCATACACATAAAGAAACGGCATAGCGGAAACGAAGATCGAAATCAGTGTGGCAGTAAGCATCGCTTGGTGCGCGAACGCAGTGACCGCCAAATAAGCAAAGATCCCGGTCGCGGCACAGGAGAGCAATAACCGAGAAACGGTCCATTGCAATCCTGACTGATCAATAAATCCTTGCAATCCGAGCGCTCGTGGCATCGAAGATAGAAACCGCTCGAGGGCTGGTACGTCGCTAAGCGTCTGTTGTTTTAATATTGACGACGACTGTACGCGTTTCGATGAGGCGGACAATGCATTCAGTCGCATTTCGATTTTTTTAGCCCTCGGCCCTCTGTAATTCCTCCATAGGAGGTATAGACCTTCCAGCAGTAAAACGACCGTTAGAAATACTAATAGCGAAATGATTAGGGCCGAATTGCTTTCAATTGATTGTGACATAAGGTCCCTTATTGGTAGTTTCTTGTTGGGTCGAACATCGCCTCTGACAGCGCAACACCAAAGGACCGCAGCCGTTCAGTAAATTTTGGACGGATTCCCGTTGCCTGGAAATAGCCTTCGACCGTACCGTCGCCGCTTATTCCAGTTTGTTTAAATGAAAAGATTTCTTGCATAGTGATCATATCGCCTTCCATACCAGTGATCTCCTGGATGCTCGTGATTTTTCGCTTTCCGTCTGGAAGGCGGAGCGCTTGGAGAACGACGGTAATTGCGGAAGCAATCTGCTGCCGCGCAGCTCGGTGCGGCAAGTTGAGATTTGCCATGCCAATCATATTTTCCAAACGCGCCAATGCATCCCGGGGCGTATTTGCATGGATAGTTGTCAGTGAACCTTCATGACCGGTATTCATGGCTTGCAGCATGTCGACTGCTTCGGCGCCACGTACCTCACCGATGACTATTCGGTCTGGGCGCATGCGGAGTGCATTTCGCACAAGCGCGCGCTGGGTGATTTCACCGGTCCCCTCGATATTCATTGGGCGCGTTTCCAGGCGCACGACGTGCGGCTGTTGCAGTTGCAGTTCCGCTGCATCTTCAATAGTGACTATACGTTCCGATTCTGGGATGAAGCCGGATAAAATATTGAGTAAAGTGGTTTTTCCTGCGCCAGTACCGCCAGAGATCAAAATGTTGATCTTTGCCTTGCATAGCCCTTCGAGCATGCGGGCCATTTCCGGCGTCAGGCTCTTGAGGTCTTCAACCAAATTGTCCATCTTGAGCGGAATGTGGGCAAACCGGCGGATGGACATCATTGGACCATCGAGCGCTATGGGAGGAATCACGGCGTTAACACGTGAGCCATCTGGTAAGCGAGCATCCACCATCGGACTGGACTCGTCGATCCGGCGACCGACCAGCGACACGATCTTGTCAATAATCCGCAATAGATGCTTTTCGTCGGTGAACGCAACTTGCGTCAGTTCCAGTTTCCCCTTACGTTCGACATATACGCGGTTATAGGAGTTGATTAGAATGTCTGAAACCTCAGGGTCCGCCATTAGCAATTCCAACGGCCCAAATCCAAGCATTTCATGCTGAATATCACGAACAAGCAGGTGGCGCTCAGTGTCGTTGATCGGCGCTTGCTCTTCCTGAAGTAGGCGTTCTGCCAACCCAGCGATCTCCTGGCGTAATGCCTGCGGAGGAAGAGTCTCCAAGGCTGACAAATCAAATTTATCCAGCATCTTCAGATGAATGCGGCTCTTCAATGCCTGGTATGCGTCCCTAGGCGCCCTTGATTCAGTTCGTAAGTCTTGTTCGGTGGCGCTCGCATTTAGTTTTTCTCGAAATGACATTGTGTGCGTACTCCGTAGATAAGCCTGTTAGAAGGAAAATGACGAGGGCATGCGGCACCGATTACCACGTCATGCACGCTTGAGAATTCGGCCAAAAAAGCCACGTGATGCTTCCTGGCGCGGGTTCAACGCGGCAGTAAGGTCCGACAGAATTCGTGAAACCGTGTTACTGCTTGCCGTCTTAATTAATGGGTTGCCCTGATTAATCGAAGTATTCACGTCCCTATACGAATTGGGGACCATATGCAGTCGTGTCGAGCCGACAAGCCGACGGATATCATCAATGCCAATATCGCCGCGCTTGTCAAAACGGTTGACTATAAGCTCCGCCTTTTCGTCGGGATAGCCCAATGCTTTGAAAGTGTTCAGCAACTTTTTTGCGTTACGAAGATACGGCAACCCAGCTTGCAGCACTGGAAAAATGCGGTATGCGTGATCGAGAGCCTTGATGGACACCGGGTCGACGGTGCGACCTACATCGAGCAATACAAATTCGTACTGTGTAACCGCGAGGTTAAGGATGGCGTCGATATGCGCCGGCTTTATATCGACGGCTTCTGACAGGTCTTCTGGCGCAGCGAGAATACTGTAATTTTCCGTGATTCGAACGCTACTTGCTGCAAGAAACGATCCATCCAGACGACGGATATCACGTGCAATGCTGGCCAGTGTGGAAGCAGGCTTGCCGTCATACAAAAATGAAAGGGCGTCGCCAAATTGAAGATTGAGATCAATCAGAAGCACTTTGCGATCTTCCCCTAACTGATAACCAAGATTGGTGGCAAGAAATGTGGCGCCACTCCCTCCCTTGCACGACATGAAGGCAAGAACTTTACCTAACGCCATGTTATGGCCACCAGGTAGTTTTGCCGCGACGCGATTGATCGCTACTTCGAGTGAATGTGCAGAAACCGGTGAAAGTAGTACTTCGCGCACCCCAGCACGCATAGCATCCAATAAGAAGTCGCGCGTGTGGTTGGACGAGATCAAAACGATGGCTGTGTTCGGACGCTGCATTGCAATGTATTCAATTTGATCAAAAGCATTGGTGCCGGTACCGGCGTCATCTATCAGCAGCAGGTCGGGTTGTTCCTGTTCAGCGATAGTACGCACTGAGGAAAAACCTCCGTCGATGGCCACTAGCGTGTGCGATCCCGTTTGGGCTATCTTGTTCGCTTCATCTATGTTATTTTTATTCGTGGAAATCAATACGATTTTCATTTTTCTATCCTGGTTATTAAGAACAGATTGTTGCGTTATTTGGATCCTGTCCCATCATTTCCCTGGGAAGGTAGGTGGAAAATCTTGGCATGCTGATTGGCGCCATTCTTGATAATCCCGCAATCGGCGATATCCACTGATAGTCGATATTAGTAATGTTGACCGTTACACCCGCGCAGTTGGATGCATTACAACCCGCCGGTTCCCAAACGACATCAATACTCGCAATTTGCGGCAGTAAGCGCTGCATCTTTGCTAGTACTGCGTCTCGGTTGAATGTGTTATCACAAACTACGGCGTATCTTGCCCCCATTCGTGCTGCTTCATTGGCCGCACTCCAGGTAAATAGCATCCGGCTAAAATCTGTTATGCCTAACAAGAAGGTAAGGAAGATCGTTAGAGAAAGAGAAAACTCGATGATCGTCGCACCAGATTGACGGACATTCATGATGGGGCTCGCATGGTTGCACTGATATCACTGTAATTAAAGTTTCCGAGATTAACGCCGAACGCGCTGCCGAATAGGGACTGGAACGTGTAGCCTGTCACGGTAATGGTGACGGTATTGATCGCTGGGGTAGCGCCCGCTGCCTGCCAAGTGGGAGTAGCCACGTGGGCTAACGTGAGGCCGGGAGCAAGCGGCGTCCCAACGCCTGCAGTATTTCCGTAGACAATTAGGCTGCGTGCTTCTGCAATGTGCGTGCCCGGGGTTTGGACTGCAAGATAACGCACGGCGTCCCGGACCGATTTGGCAATGGAGTTGTACTGATATACGGCCCGTCCAAATTCAGTCACGATAAACGTTAAGAGCAAGAGTACGGGTAGTATCAAAGCAAGCTCTATCACGGCTGCCCCCTGTTCATTTCTTTTCATGGCGTACCTCATTGGACTAACACTGGAACCAGAGGACCAGCCGACCCACCGGGCAAGCCGCTGGTGGTGCAAGGACTGTTTGCATCTCCCGCATTTCCTCTGTACTCAAGCTGTACGTCGGTCATTGGGATACTGAGCGGTTGCAACAAGAACATGCATGCATAATCAACGACTCCCATTGCATCGTTAACGACGGGGACAACCACAAGTCGGCGATTGCTGCCATACTCGCGATGCCCGCCGGGCACATTGCCTGGAGCGGCAAGGCTCTGGAAACTATTCAGGCTTAAGCCGGTAATGGATTCACAGCTATTTGCACCACGTACTCTCGTACCGGTATCGGCGCAAGAAGCAAAAGAAAGCCGCTTTGTGACAAAATTTTCCGCGGAAGAATGTGCTCCGGGAGGGACTGGTCCGTCGTATGCGTTACGCCCACTTGGCCAATTGGTAGAAGTGTAAGCGTAGCCGGTCATGTCGGGCCGATGTATGCTAGGCTCACTGCTATTTTTGTATATTCCAAATCGAAAATTCCATACGTCGGCAACAGATGCTTGTACGCCAGGTGTGCCTAGCGTATCGCCGACTTCAGTGCCGCAAGATCCCTCCATTTCTGCTACGGTCTGGGATGCGCTATTGGAGCCGTCCAAGTTTGCCCAGCCGATTTGGCCTCCCGCTGCTGCATTTTGAGCCATGATGAGCGTGATCCAGTCACCAACCACAAATCCATAGTTCGGCGCCGTCCCACCAGGCCTCGGTTTCAGGGCGACAGGTACAGGGCAGGTCGTCTGGGCGCTGGCCCTTGTTGCTACGGCCGATGCAAAAACGTTTTGTGTGCCTGGGAAAGTCGCGGATGCGCCGGAGAATGCCCCCAACGCTTGCAGAAGCCACATTGGTACCCCAGCATGGGTATGTCGGCACTGCGCATAGATAGCTACCGCTGGATCAGTTGTATCGACATAGTTTGCGTTTTTAAATGTGATATCGGCGTCAACAATCTGGCCGCGGTTTCTCCAATTAATGGATTGCAGGTCAACACGATTCAAATTTCCGGCCGTGGTACCGCTGCTGCGTGCTCTAGTCAACGAGTCAGACTTTTTATCAAGCTCGTGGGCCGCAGCCAGCGCGCAACTATCCACTGCAGTCTGCAGCTCGGTTTTCACGATAAACAGTCGGCCAAAGTCCAACGCGATGCCCATGAATCCCATTAGGAAAAGCACGACCAAGATGGAGGTAACAAGAACAGCACCTCGTTGGTTGCGATCTACCTTACTCATAACGGTACCTTAGAGTGGACGTAACAAGCCGGGCATTCCGGCACCCTGTGTAGCAACAGAATCTAGTAAGCGGCATCAATGTCAAACAACTGGTTCCATAGACCAAAGTGCATCATTGGTTGCATATTGCTGCCATTGATGACTACATCGCCTGACATAGTGACTAACTAAAACAGTGAATGTGAGTTCGCATTTGCGGGTATTGCTTGTTAACCTGCCGTCAAGTGTAGAAGCAGATAAGTTCACCGCTGAAAAACGAATTCGCTCCTCATAAACCGCAATAACCAGGGATACCTTTTTACCCATACAGCTAACGCAGTTTAGGAGACCGTAGTAGCCTCCCAAACTTTGTTATCTGCGATCGACCAGTTCGATCACACGCAAGCTGCAGTGCCTGTCAAGCAAGTGGTAACTCGGGTAATAAAAGCCGCAAATCCACCGCCGGTCGTTAAGGCACGCAACGCAATTACGAGGGCAATTGAGACGACGGCGATAATTAGCGCATACTCGACAACTTGCGCGCCTTCTTCGTCTCGGGCGAAGGATCGGATGAAGTTGTTAAATGCTGTGATCAGTTGGTTCATTTTCTTCCCTTGGCATAAGTGGTGAATGGATGTTTACTGACATGACACGTTGCTACCTAACGAACTACTACTGCGATGCTGCTCAAAATCGGCAAGGCCGAATACTGGCTAGAGATATCTTTCCCAATTAGTACGGCTGGAAGTTCCAAGGCCAGTCATACAAAGAACCTCAACATGCAATCAAACGCAAGCTGCTGTACCGGTCAAGCAAGTTGTGACGCGTGTTATGAAGGTCGCGAAACCGCCCCCGTTGGCGGTTAGGCCTTGAAGCGCCAATACCAGGGCAATTGAAACGACCGCGATAATAAGCGCATACTCGACAACTTGAGCGCCGTCATCATCCCTACAAAAATTGTGTATTGATTTGGTGAACGCTGAGAGAAATTTGGTCATTTGTGATTCCTTCGGCATAGGTTGTAAATGGACGTTTTTACTATTAAGTGGTACTACATTACGAACAACTACTACGAACAGCTACTACGAACAACAAGCAGGTACATACCGATACTGGCAGCGGGAATGCAATGGGTTTTATGACTTGGATCCGCAGGTCAAATGCGCATCTTCTATAGCTACTTTCCGCTTCCAAGGCTGCCGCCGATGTTGATTACATTTGTTACCGGCGGGGGTTCTTTGAAGCTTCCCTGATAACGGCCAACCGCCTCCTTGGCGGATTTGCCATCCATACCCGCAATCGAATCAAGAGTTTTCCCAGCATCGGGGTTAATCGTCATTTGGAATCGCGATTGCCGTACAGCGTCCCCGAATCTGGCATCGTAATTGGGTGTGGTCGAACAGGCGCCCAATATGCCGATGCAGAATACTGCTACAGAACTTTTCATATCTATCTCCGGTTACTTGGTCGGGGGACTTGGCTCAGACGTCGTTTCTTTGGTCGCGCCTTCAGCTTTTCCCAGGAATAGAACTTCGGCCCGATTTGGCACGATGTGGTTATCAGTTGGCAGAACGACGTCCGTAGTAATCGGCTTTACCAATCGCGGCGTCACGACGAAGACCAACTCTGTTTTATCGTTCTGGAACTCGGTTGACCGGAAAAGTGCGCCCAGAATCGGCACCTCTCCCACCCCGGGGAAACGACTGATGGTCTCCGAAACGTTATTGCGAATAAGTCCTGCGACGACAAAGCTTTGTCCGTCACCTAGCTGCACAGTTGTATCTGCGCGGCGCGTAGCCATTGATGGGAGGATAGACGTCGCACCGTTGATCGTAGTAAAGGGAGACCCCGTTTGAGAAAGTTCGGAAACTTCTGATGTCAATTTCAGATTTACGCGGGAACGGTCCAGGACTGTCGGAGTAAATTTTAAACCTACGCCGAACTCTTTCTCTTCAAGCGTAATGGTCGTGCCCCCACCCATGTTGTTCTGCGCAACGGGGATGAAGATCTTTCCTCCTGAGAGGAAGCTGGCCTGCTGGCCGCTGATTGCCATGATGTTTGGTTCGGCGAGTACGCGTACCAAACCGTCTTTCTTTTCTGCGTCCATCCCAAACAGAGACGCCTGATTGACACCGGTAACCCGTGCATCGAAGGGAACCGATCGTTCGAGATCAAAGGTCAGTCCCGGCCGATATCGCTCAAAGACCGCTGGTCCACCGCCAACAATTCCGGAAATGATTTTTGACTTGGAACCGTCAGCCGACGTGGCGAGTCTACTGAAGTCCAATCCGAACCGATCTAATAGGCTTTTGCTTACTTCCGCGATCTTCACTTCCAACATGACCTGCTGCGGATCAGAGACGCGCAGCATGTTGACGACCTTCTTCCCGTCGCCATAGGATGTCGCGAGATTGATGATCTGATCGAGCTTGACGACGTCGCTGACTAACCCGGTTAGGACTACGGCGTTTTCAGCGCCTCGCACTTTGATACCGGTTTCTTCTGGCATAAGTTCGGTCAGCTTGGCTTGCAAGGTGTTTGGGTCAAGCGTTACGATGACATCCTTGATAGAACAGCGTCCGTCCGTTCCTTGCAAAACAAGATTCATGGACCCCGATTTCTTGCCAAGGAAGAATAAGTCAGTTGGACTGAGAAGGGTGATGTCTACGTCGGCGACGCCATCGGAAGTTGTCTGGGGGCCTGGTGGTAGAGCGGGCTTTTCCTCCTTGTTTATCGGTGTTGCTGGAGAAACCGTGCGACTGGTGGACTGACCTCCGACGACCATGCGTGCAGCAGGAAAACTAAGCTTCACGACTGTTGATTTTCCCAAAGTAACGTATGTTGGCGGATCGACGGCGACAGATGAACATGGCTTCAATCCTCCTGCAGATGTATTACTTGATGGCGTTTGACTGGCAGCGAATGTCTGGCCGGTGGAAGCCAGTGCGATAACTACGGCGGTCTGTATATAACATTTGCGCACGAGGAATGCTCCTGGTTGTTTTATTGTTGGAAGCAGTTGAGTGAATGTGTGCCGTTTTGGATAACCTCGACGCACTGTGTTGGATGTTGCTTTTTCACTGGAGCAGGCTTTGGTGGAGTCGGCTTGATGGTCAAGGCGACTGTGGTCGGACGTATTTCTTTCTCGCCAAAGAGCTGCTTCTTAGTCACACCTGCCGTGGAGATAGGCGCCTTGTCTACCTGGTTGCGCAGAACGAGAGATAGCGTGCCGACGCTGCGAGCAAGATCAAGTTTTTCGGCGTCTTCCGGACTTAGCTCCAACGTGACGGCGCTGACTACCTTTGGCGTGGTATCGTCACGGCCGGATTCCTGCGCAACTGCTAGAACGAGCACCTGCTCGAGCACTACTTTGCTAATCTGTTTGCTTTCTTCGGATCGGCCGTCCTTATCGCGCTGCGTATTCAGCATGACGTCAACATAATTACCCGGGAGAGCAAAGCCCGCGACACCGACTACATCATTAACGCGCACGGTCATGGCGCGCTTTCCATCGGCGATGACAGCGGATAAGCCGCCACGTGTTCCTATCGGCGCCAGTTTTCCATCTAGAATAGGTTCGCCACGTAGCACGCTGACTTTCGGTACTCGGTCCTGCAGATCTTTAATTTCAGTGAACGATCCGGAGGGCATGGATCCGCTGGGCCAGTCTATCGTCGCAAGCATCTGTTGATTAATTTTGGTGCCAAGCTGGATATCGACAGCCGCCACTACCACTTTATTCGAAGCGATGTTTCCCTGATGCGATACCCATCCCGCTGCGTATACCGCTGCCGTAAGACCCGCGATAACTGCAAGGAACAACAACCCTATTGCCTTGATGTTTTTCATGTTCTGCCTTGAGTTGATGTTGTGAAGTGTTTCAAATAATGCCAAGCTGTGTTGCTATGACATAGCCAGTGGTGCCTATTCCGATGCTTACGCCGTAAGGCAACTTCCCTACCGACTGGACCACCTGGGTAGGGCTACCAGCTTTGACGCCGGTTGCGGCCGATATCAGCATGAGCTCGGTAACGGCTTTTACATTGCTTATCATTCGGCCAAAAACTCGGTGATACGCCGCGAAAAAAATGGATGCGATGCCACCGACAATGAAGGTAGCAATCACAGCGTTGAATGCGTCGCTCGCGCCCAAAAATGCGCCAGTCATTGCCATCAGCTTCACGTCGCCCGCTCCCATCACCTTCAGCACATAAAACGGAACCAACAGGACGAAGCCGATTGTCATTCCTCCTAATGCCCATATAAAACCGTGGACCGGGGTGAAAGGAACAAAAGCAGCATAGATAAGCGCAACGGCAGTACCGCTTAACGTGAGCCAGTTAGGAATTTTGTGTGTACGGTAGTCGATAACGCCAGCGCAAAGCAGCAGACTAAATAATGCGACCATGCGTGGTTCGGTACCGAGCATGACTAGGAGGTCTATGCATACAGACAGCGAAGTGAGAATTGCGGAAATACCAGAATCGGTTTGCAATATTTTCTCCCTATGCCACGCTTTCGCACACTTACCCGAGCGACGTTGGTAGCGGTTAAGCCATTTATCGTTAAAGTTTTTATTGATTAAATGGCATTTAGTTGTTGATCATTAAATAACTGCCGCATGTCATGGTTATTGAGTAACCACAAACTTTATTGAGTCACGCGGAACTGTTTTTTTTGTTAACTGTCTTGCATTTTCCGTAAACCAAAAATAACTTGATGCAAGTTAAACTTGGTCACTCATGCCATGATGATGATCAAACTCTGTAAGTCGCTTTTTATGCGTCTTATGCCTATGCCTTTCGAAAGAAAGCACGAGGTAGCGATCATTACCGGGGTTCGGGGGCTCAGACGCCGGACTGACCGGGCCGTCCAGCACTGAAGTACGCAAAGTACAAAAAGGCCAACGCCATCAATGCAGCGACTTCGCTACTCGTGTCGGTTGCAGCTGATGGATGGGTAGGCCCGGGTACTTTGTGACCATATATGCATGGTACGGAGCCAAGCTTTTCACCGAGGAAGTTTACGCAGTTAAGCCTTCTTGAAATGGTACTGACATATCCGAAGCTGATTATCCGAAACGACGGCAGCGGGCATTGGCGGTACAGTCAAGGCTAAAGCGCTCTCGTATGGGGAATTGGTCGATAGTCGTTGGCGGCACGCTGTGAATTTGATGCGTACTTATCAATTATTCAGATGGTAGTATATGAATTATTCTGGTACCGGCGGTGCAAAGGCGTATGACAGCTAAAAGCGAATAGTCAATGCAACTGAAAATTTGCATTCATAGCATGAAGTTTCGGCTTGTGGCGCTTGGCGTCGGGCTTGTCATAATTGGTGTCATTGTGCGCTTCTTCATCGCACTGCCGATGTTTCACGCAAACGTGCAAGAGCTGGTCGCCACACAACAATTGTCTATTGCATCTTATATAGCCCAGGATATAGACCACAGCATTACGTCACGCCTGGAATTAATCAACCAATTTGCAACTGAATTTCCCGCGAAATTAGCGTCTCAACCCGACGCATTACAAAATTGGATCAAGGATAGGCAGCAAATCAATCCTCTGTTTAACGGCGGTCTGATCGTGGTACGTCCGGACGGGCGTGGCCTCTATGCGGAATATCCACGCGTTACCGGTCGTAGCGAGCTCGACTATGCAACATCAGACTGGTTTCTGGCCGCACTACGGAGCAGCAAACCAGTCATTGGACGGCCAACGCGCGGCCGCGCAAGCGGCGACCCGATTATCATTTTCGCGGCACCGGTACGCGATACTGGCGGAAGCGTGGTGGCGGTGCTGGCAGGCGTGGCACGACTCAATACACCAGGATTTTTAGATCTGATGCAAGAATCCCAATTGGGAGCAACCGGTGGATTTCTGTTGATTTCACCGGCAGATCATTTGTTTATCGCATCAAGCGATCCGACGATGATTTTGACGCCAACGCCGCCTACGGGTGTGAATCACCTGCATGATCGTGCAATGGCCGGCTATCGGGGTACCGGCATCACGATAAATGCCAAAGGCACGGAGGAACTGTCAGCGATTGTGACGGTACCTAGCACAGGCTGGTTCATGGTTGCACGCATGCCGACGAAGGAGGCATTTCGCCCTGTTGAAGAATTGCGCAAGTTCATGTTCAAAACGAGCGTAATTTTTCTCGTTTTAATCATGACGATGTTGCTCATTGCTCTACCTCGTATCCTGCGCCCTCTCACTGATGCCGCGCGGGCGATACGTGGCATGGCAGACGGAAAAATAAGGCTCACGCCCTTGCCGGTGGTGCGCGACGACGAAGTCGGTCAACTGCTACACGGTTTTAATTTTCTCGTACATAGACTGCGCGCCGAAGAATCAGCCCGCGAGGCCACCGAGGAACGTCTGAAGTTCCTGGCGCATCATGATTCGCTAACCGGATTATATAATCGGACGATGTTGGAAGAGCGCCTGGAGTTAGCGTTGGGAGCCATGCACCGTGACGGATCGCAGATCGCATTGCTGTTTTGCGATCTGGATGACTTTAAGGGAATTAACGACAATTACGGCCATACTACGGGCGATGCGGTACTGTGCGAAGTTGCGCGCCGGTTGACGGAGGGGCGCCGCCGGATCGATACAGTGGCGCGCTTGGGAGGTGACGAATTTGTGATCTTGGCTACGGGGCTAAGCGATGCGAGCGCCGCGGCGAACTTAATCGCGCAGCAATGCCTGAGCGCCATCAGTGAGCCGTTCGAGATCGGCGGGGAAATTTTCAAGCTTGGCATGTCCATCGGCATTGCGACCCACGCAGGATCTGCTATCACATCATCCTATTTAATCGCCCAGGCCGATATCGCAATGTATCAGGCCAAGCGCAAAGGTAAAGAAGGCCTCTTCTTCATGGATAACATCCGCGCCTCGGGTGCGCAGGAACAACCCTCTATGGGTGCAGACGCGTAGCTTGACTAATCAACATGCCGATCACCTATGTAATAATGATTCTGCATTGTTCTGCTTTGCTTCAATACCCTATTTCCCTTGAAACCGCGCAGGGCGTTTAGAGAAGAACGCATCCAGTCCTTCACGAAAATCCTGCGTCCCGGTACTGTCGCGAAAGTTGTCTCGTTCAGCATCAAGCTGCGTGGCAAGCGTGTTGTCGAATGACTGTCGCATCAAGCGCTTCATCCTCCCGATTGCCAGCGTCGGCCCTTTGGTGAGCCGTTCAGCAAGCGCAGCAGTAGCCGACTCCAGATCCGCGGCAGGTACCACCTGATTCACCAATCCGAGGCGATGCGCCTCGGACGCGTCAAACGTGTCACCCAGCACGGCGATTGCCATCGCGTTACGCAGGCCTACGAGCCTCGGCAAATGCCACGATCCAGATAAATCGCAGCTGGCAGCCACGTTGATATAGGCAAGATTGAACCGCGCGCTGTCAGCAGCAATCGCCAGATCACAGGCCATTGCCAAGCTCATGCTGCCGCCAGCGACGTTGCCGTGCAGACTGGCGATTACCGGCGCGTCCATGGAGGTGAGGATTTTGATCGAGGCATGCAGAGGCTCGATCAGGGCCATGGCAATCGCCGGAGGGTCGGCGCGCAATGCGGCAAGATCCCCTCCCACGCCGAAAGACTTGCCCTCCCCTTTGATTACGACCGCGCGGATGCTTGTATCAGCCGCAATGCCGGTGCAGCAGTCATGAAATGCCGTGGCAGTCGCGACGTCCAGCGCGTTATAAGCGTAGGGCCGATTCAATACGATATAGGCAACGTCGCCTTCTCGCTTCATTAATACTGGTTTGCCTGAATCCATCATGGGAGTGCTCCAGAGTGAAGTTGTGCCGATTTTACCGATTCAGATTGTGCCGGCTTTCCTCGGACGTTTGCGCGCGGGTGCCGATGCGGCCGGACGAACGACCGCACTACGCTCTTCCGCGCGACGGCGGGAAATTCCAAACGACAGCAAGTTGATTACCTGGGTAGCGATGTCATCCGGATGCATCGGCCCGTCAGGCGAATACCAACGCCCTATCCAGCTCAGCGCGCCGGCAATGGTGAACGCCGCCATTTTTGGATCGCATGGCGCCATTGTGCCTTCGGCAATACCTTGTTCGATCAACTGCCGAAACTCCGTGTCGATCGCTCCCTTCATGCTGCGCAGTTTTTTGCGGCTTTCCAGTGGCAAGGGATCCTCGCCGACACGGATCACGCACATGCCAAAATCCATCGTGACGATTTCCGCATACTGCCGCATTGCCGCATACAACTTGTCTTCGGCAGTACCGCCCGACTGTCCGACCACGCGAATCGCATCCTGAAGCAGCGCCAGTCCACGACTGACGCACTGGAACAGGATATCGTCCTTATTCTTCACATAGTAATAAAGCGTTGGTTTTGTTATGTGCAGACGCTCGGCCACTTCATCCAGCGAGGTTGCATGAAATCCCTTTTCATTAAACATCTGTGCCGCTGTCCGCAGTACCGCGTCTCGCTTTTCCTCGCGTTCCTTCGCGACGTCACGGGTTTTCTTCCATGGGGAAGCCGTTGACGTTTCCGATGGTGTTGCCGTCGTTGAAGCCGGCGCTTTCCTTGAGGTCATCAATGTGTTTCGGTGAGCAGAGGGGTTCAGGAATACATTCCTTCAATCTCTGCGTTATAAGTCTTATAGATACTTGCGCGCCGCACCTTCATGGTCGCCGTGACTTCGCCATCGTCATGGTCAAGTTCCTTGGTCAACAAATGAAACTTGCGAATGTGTGACACCTGCGCGAGACGCGCATTGCCACTATCGATCTCGGCCTGGATCAGGTCGCGCACTTCGGGCGATTCGGTCAGCGAGCGGAAGTGGGTAAAGGGAATATTCCGTGCCTCGGCCCACTGGGCAACCGCATCGTAGTCAATCTGGATTAACGCGGAAACGTACTTGCGCCCATCGGCGATAACGATGCATTCCTTGATGAAGCGGCTGGCTTTCATCGTATTCTCGATTTCAGATGGCGTCAGGTTCTTGCCGCCGGCCGTAATCATGATGTCCTTGAGACGGTCGACTATCTTCAATACACCGCCCTGCTCGCTTACCACATCGCCGGTATGCAGCCAACCATCCACGATCGACGCAGAAGTAGCCTCGGGATTCTTGTAGTAGCCCTTGAAGACCATGGGCCCGCGTATCTGTAGTTCGCCTACGTCGGACAACCGGTATTCGACGCCTACGGTCGGCACACCGACGTTGCCGATGCGCACTGAATCAGCCTTCTGGCCCAGCACCATACCGCTCGACTCTGTCATTCCGTACACCTCGATGAGGGGAACACCCATGGTACGAAAGAATTGCACAATGGCAGGTGCTATCGGCGCTGCGCCGGTCAGCGCAATACGTGCGCGTCGCAGACCAATAAAGTTTTGCAGGGCACGAAAAATCAACAGGTAGTAGATGAAAAAAGTAAGGCGCTCGACGACACTGCGCTGGTGCGCCGCCTTTTCGGAAAACGGCTGGCAACGTCGCATGGCACTCGCGAATAGATACCGCTGCAATGCTCCCGACTCCTGCATCTTGATCGAGATGGCCGAGTGGAGCTTTTCCCAGATACGCGGCACACCGAGAAACATGCTGGGTGCGACTTCACGCAGGTCCTCCTGAACCGTCCGGATCGATTCGCCGAAATCGACACGCGACCCAAGATAAAGCGGAACGAACGCTGTGAGCATCTGTTCTGCAACATGGCAGAGCGGCAAGTAGGAAAGATGCGTGGTGTCGGACTGAAGCGCAAGACGCTCAATGACACCCGGGGCCATGGCGGCGATATTGGCATAGCTGATCATGGCGCCCTTGGGCTTGCCGGTCGAACCTGATGTATAGATGATGAGCGCTGTGTCCTCCATGGTCTGGCTATCGAGGCAAACATCAATAAGATCAGGGCGTGTCCGCTCATATTCCGCACCGATTGTTTCGAGGTCGGAAAAAGTAATTACCTTTTCCGTGTCCCTGGACTGGATATCGAGGAAGCCCTTTTTTTCAATGACAATAATCTTTTTGAGATGTGGAAGCTGATCGATGGCATCAAGCACTTTGTCGGCTTGCTCCTGATCTTCGCAAATGACAAGCTGCGCATCCGAGTGATGAAGAACGTAAGCAATTTCGTTGACCGGGCTAGTAGGATAAACACCGACTGTCACAAGCCCCGCTACCGCAGCACCAAGCTGGCCAAGTACCCATTCCGTGCGATTTTCCGAAATCACGGCGATGTGGGCGCCCGGTTGCAGGCCCATTGCGCGATAGCCCAGTCCCACATGGCGGGCTCGCCGGTAGTAGGCGGCCCAGGTGAGCGGGCGCCAGATGCCGAATTCCTTCTGCCGTATTGCAACGCTGTGGGGATGCAGCCTTGCCTGTTCGCGCAACATTTGCGGCTGGGTTTTGGTATAGACGATTGGTTCCATGTTCAGGACAGCCAGCGCTTGCGACGCTTGTAATGTTTGAGTTCGCGGAAACCCTTGTTTGCCCCTTCACTGCCGACGCCCAGATAAAATTCGCGTACGTCGGGATCCGACGCCAGCTTTTCAGCGCTTCCGTCAGTCACGACCTTGCCAGTTTCCATGATATAGCCGTAATCTGCCACGGCCAGAGCCACCGACGCGTTCTGCTCCACCAGAAGCATCGATACGCCCCGCTCCGCATTGATGCGTGCAATGATGGTAAAGATAGCCTCGACCATGACAGGCGACAAGCCCAGGGAAGGCTCATCGAGCAGCATCAGGACCGGTTCAGCGACGAGTGCCCTGCCAATTGCCAGCATCTGTTGCTCGCCGCCGGAAAGATAACCGGCGAGACCGCTCCGTCGTTCATAAAGCCTGGGAAAATACTCGTACACCAGATTGAAGTCGGGCTTCTTTCCATCTGCCAGCGCATAGCTGGCGGCGACAAGATTGTCTTCCACGCTCAGGTCTTCAAATACACGTCGCCCCTCCATCACATGAAACAGGCCGGCACGCACCAGTTCATGCGGCGCCTTGCTGGTTGCCGCATGACCCTGGAAACGGACTTCACCCCGCGTCACAGCGCCGTCATCCAATGGCAGCAGATTGGAAATCGCCTTCAGCATGGTCGACTTACCAGCGCCATTGCTGCCTAGCAGCGCCACAATCTGGCCGCGCGGGACCGCGAGCGACAGGCCGCGCAAGACTTGCACAGATTTGTTGTAGACGACCTCGATGTTATTCACCTCGAGGACCATGCCTTCGCTCTCACTATCGCTCACGTCGGTTCCTTACTGGCTCAGTGTGATCCAGTCGGATGCCGGCAGCATTTTCTTTTGCTTCATGTCTGCCTTGTAGATGCGCCCCACCGGAATGGAATTTCCCTTGATGGAAATCGGCGTCCCGATGAGACCGCCAGTGTCGAAGTTCTGAATCGAATTCAACGCTGCTTTCAGGTTTTTTCCGTCGAGCGGTTTTCCTGCATCAAGCGTGCGCTTGACCGCTTCCGTCATAAGCATCGCCGCCAGGAATCCTTGTGTGTAAGCAGTGCTCTGGTATTCGGGACGCATTTGCCGGATTTTTTCCAGCATCGGTGACTTGCCTTCGGTATCGTAGTAATACCGATATGGCATCACACCCATGAAGCCGTCAGCAGCGTCGCCCATACGCATCACAGTGGAATTGTCCATGGTCCAGAATGTGCCCATGAAAGCGGATTTCATCCCCATCGCCTTGGCCTGATTGATAAATTCAGGAATGGGTGCCAGGACGTAGCCATGGAAAATCGTATAGTCGGGGTCGGCACGCCTGAGCTTGATCACTTCGGCGCTCACATCAACACTGCTTGGAGGAGTCACGATTTCGCTGACGAGATTCAGGTTCAGCTTTTTGGCGGCGGCACGCGTTCCCTCTACCGGGTCACGGCCGAACTCCGTATCGGAATACACCAGCGCAATCTTTGCGCCCGGTTTGGTTTTGGCGATGTAATTCAGCAGAATGCCGACCATTTCCGTATAGTCGGGTCCAACCATAAACTGCAGCGGATATTTCTGCGGATCGTTGAGTTCTTTCGCAAACGACGCACCGGTCATCAGCATCGATCCGGCACGCTCCAGTTCGGGATTGACCGTTTTGGAAAAACCGGTCGAATCGGCGTAATAAAGATTGACCTTGTGCTGGCTGGTGATTTTTTTGAAGGCCGCCATCGAGGCGTCAACCTTGTAGCCCGTATCCTCGGGCACGTACAACACCTTGCGGCCTTTGATACCGCCCGCATCGTTGACGATTTTGAGGTAATCCTTGATACCAGCGTCAATGCCGATACCGGCGAAGGCAAACACACCGGTCATGGGAATGGAGCCACCCAGGACGATATCGTTTTGCTGTGCGTTTTGCTGTGCCGATGCATTGCCGGCAAGGCCGAGAGTGCCGGCTGCGGCGAGTGTCGCAAGCCACTTCTTCCATTGATTGCCAAACATCTGTCGTCTCCTCTTGTTATGTCCTATGTCCGGAATGGCCATAGGTGAAAAGTGCGGCGAACACGGCGCCATATCTCGGCCAGGCCGTGCGGCTCGAAGATCAGGAACAGCACAATCAGCAGGCCGAATACGACAGTACGGACCGGTGAAAGTATCAGCGTCGCGTTACTGGTCAGCGGCAGCCAGCCGACTACCAGCTTGAGCAATTCGGGCACCATGGTCATGAACACTGCGCCAAAGATGCCGCCACGTATGGTGCCCATGCCGCCGACGATGACAGCGGCCAGAAAGAAGATCGACATGATCAGGGGAAAACTTTCCGGTGTAACGATCCGGAAGAAGTACGCAAACATGCCGCCTGCCACACCGGCGTAAAAGGAGGACAAGGCAAAAGACATCAACTTGTAGCGCAACAGAGGAATGCCAAGCACACCCGCTGAAATATCGCGGTCGCGAATGGCAATGAAGGCGCGTCCGATACGCGTACGGAACAGATTGGCCGCACCGAACAACATCAGTATGGTGATCGGCATGATGACCCAATACAACCGGAAGGAAGTGTCGAGCGCTAGCCCGAACAATTGCGCGGGCGGTACAGCCAAGCCGCCTGTGCCGCCGGTCAAACTTGCCCAATGGGAGAATGCAAAATGCGAAATGAAGCCAGCCGCGATGGTGGCGATCGCAAGGTAAAGACCCTTCACGCGTAGCGATGGCAAGCCGACGAAGATGCCGCCAATCATTGCCACGATGCCGCCGGCGAGTAAATTGATCAGGAAGGGAGAACCGAAGCGGATCTGCAGTATGGCAACCGTATAGGCACCGAGCCCCATGAAAGCGGCCTGCCCGAGGCTAACCAGGCCGGTATAGCCGGTCAGCAGATTAAGTCCTGTCGTACTCGCGATATTGATCGCCACCAGACACGCCAGGTACAACCAGTATTCACCGGCAATGAAAGGAAATGCGGCCAGTGTGACGAGCAGTACCGCGAACCATGCGCGCTGAGTTGCGCTGTCGAATAAGGACTCGTCATCGGCGTAGCTTTCCTTGGCGGAGCCAATACGCATTACAGCCTCTCTATCTCATGAGTGCCAAACAGTCCGTACGGACGTATCAACAGGATGACCACCAGCAGGATGAATGTCGCCAGCAACTTGTATTCGCCGCCCAGATACGCCCCTGCCCATGCCTCTACCAGACCGATGACAAGACCGGCGACCAGCGCGCCGGCAACGCTGTCCAGGCCGCCGAAAATCACCACCACCAGCACCGATAGCCCGAACACGCCCATGGAGGACGATAGGCCGCCAATCGCACCGACGACGATGCCTGCCACTCCGGCAATGACGGCTGCGAAGCTCCATGCAAGAGAAAAGACACGCGGCACATTGATTCCCATTGAATACGCCGCCGCCTGATCCGATGCGGTGGCACGCAAGGCCACACCACCACGCCAGTATCGGAAGGTCACCAGGACGATGGCGATCAAGGCAACCGCAACCCAGAACCCATAGAAAATCTTCGGCGCCAGAAATGCCTCGCCTATTCGTATCGGTGTGGAAGGAATAAATTCCGGAAGCCGGCGCTGATCAGCGGTCCAGATCAGTTCCACGAGGCCCACTAATATCGATGACAGGCCGACTGTCACCATGAAGGACGCAATCGGGGATTCCCCCAGCATGGGGCGTATCACTACGCGCTCTACTGCCATACCAAGCACGCCCATGGCCAGCAGCGCTGCCGGTATGGCAATCCACAACGGCAGCCCCGCACCGACGGAGAAGGCAAAGAACAAATACGCACCGGCCATCAGCATATCGCCAATTGCCAGATTCACGACGCGTGTCGCTTTGTAGATGATGACGAAAGCCAGACCAGTCAGGGCATACAGTCCGCCGGTGCCAAGACCCGCCAGCGATATCTCCAGGAAAAACAGCCAGTCGAACATCAGGCGGCGCTCCTCATCCCGTTTCGTGCTGTCCGCGTCGCGGCGTTCTTGTATTGCGCGCGCAGCGCTTGAATATCGCCGGATCCCAGGTAGGCGCGGATAACTTCCGGGTTGGCTTGCACTTCGGAGGGAAGGCCGCTCGCGATGACCTGACCGAAGTTGAGCACGACCACATGGTCGGACAGGTCCATCACCATACCCATGTCATGCTCGACCATCAGGATCGTGATCCCCCACTCCCTGCGCACTTCAAGGATGAAGCGCGCCATGTCCTCGGTCTCTTCGCGATTCATGCCCGCGACCGGTTCGTCCAGAAGCAGGATCTTGGGTTTCATGGCAAGCGCGCGTGCCAGCTCGACCCGTTTCTGCAAACCGTATGATAAGGAGCTGACCGGCGCCTTGCGGATATGGTCAATTTCCAGGAAGTCGATAATGCGCTCTTCGATTTCCTGCCGCAGTTGTTCTTCTTCCCGGCGCGCACCAGGAGTAAAAAAAAGCCCGGCAAGCGGACCCGTCTTCAGGTGACAATGACGGCCCAGCTTGATGTTGTCGAGGACCGTCATTCCGCGAAACAGGGCGATATTCTGAAAGCTGCGCGCGAGCCCAAGGGCAGCACGTCGCGGCGGGGCGATACCGGACAGGCTTTTCTGATGCAGAAAAATGTCGCCGGAGGTCGGTTTGTAAAACCCCGAAATTGTGTTGAAAACCGACGTTTTTCCCGCACCGTTCGGTCCGATAACGGAAGTGATACTACCGTCAGCAACACTGAAGGTGACATTGTCGAGCGCCTTGACGCCGCCGAACTGTAGCGTGACGCCACGGACCTCGAGAATGGAATGACTCGCTATTGCCTGCAAGGTTGTCTCCTTTTTTGTGCAGTGCATTCGATTTTTATTCCGCGCCACCCGCCTTTGTTTTTATCTACTCGCGAGTAACGTTGACAATACTAGCACAGGAAATTGCTCGTGCAACTAGCTCAAAAAATTTATCTCGAAGACACATATGGATAGAAATAAGGCTGATTCCCGCCCTTTTGATGCCTTCCGACGGCAATTCTACGAAGTTGATAATAAATACAACGCAGAACGTCGCATCGTTACTTGCAAGTAACGATGGCAATTTGATGTAACACCAAACCTTCTCGTTGACGCCAGCCATACCGTCGAGCCAACAAATCACCTGGAAAAGGCAATGCTGATTACAAGTGGCCAAACCCTGTATCGAAGGCGATTGAAGCGAAGACGGTTTACCTCGAGAAGGCAGGCGATCTCGTTTTTTCGAGCGGTAATTACAAGAAATAATCAAGAAGTAATCGTTAAGATTAAAGGCACTTTAATAAAGGTCTTGTTTTCACGTTCTGTGTCACTGGAAAAGAGAATAAGTCTGGCGCCTGATATCATTCGACTGCCAAAAACCTACATGGACCTGCATGAGACGAACCGTTCCTGTTGCCCTCCTCCTTCTCAGCCTCGTCGGCTGCAGCAGCACGCCGCACATTTCGAAGGAGCGGGTCACCGTCGACACATTTCAGAATGAACGACAAGCCTCGCCCGCCGCACAGGAAGTAGCCATGTACGCATTGATGCTCCTGCGTACCGGATATCGCTTTGGCGGAAAAAATCCGGACGCGGGGCTGGACTGCTCGGGGATGGTCGCCTACGTGTACCGCGAGGCAGCCGGACTGCCGCTGACGGGAAATGCGGCTTCACTTGCGCGCCAGGGGCGCGATACGGGATTCGACCAGCTTCGGGCTGGCGACCTGGTGTTCTTCAATACCTTGGGTCGCCCGTTTTCCCATGTGGGAATTTACCTTGGCAAAGGGGAGTTCATTCATGCGCCTAACGCCCGCGGCCGAGTGCGGGTAGACAAGCTGACCAATCGATATTGGTCCGAGCGGTTTGAGATGGCCCGGACCCTTCTGGATTAACGCATGGCTCTTGCCTGCACGCGCAAAAGTGCCATCGCTTTGGTACTGCTCTAGACTTTTGTTTTCAGGGCTACCTAAGCAGGTCGTCCGTTATGCGTCGGGAAGCTTGTCATAAACCATCCCCTCGACAAGGACACCGCCGAAGATAAACCCAAAGCTACAAAGCATCAGCGTGAGCTTCGCAAGAAAAATCGCTTTTGCGCGATTGTCCATGGTTGCCCATGTTTTGGCGGGTGCTACCAGTGTTTTTGCATTTGTCATGTTTGTCTCCGGATGGTTTTGAAAGGATGTGTTTAATTTGAGCTTGCGCCCCGAACCTGACAATCGACTGACGAACCGGAAATATCGGTCCGATGTAATAGCCTTTCTCAGGCATTGACCCAAAGCGTATGGTCCGCGCTTTGCCACCACTGCCGTTTAGGCTTATATCGCGAAAGGGCGGTTATTCTCTCGATGATTACGAAAATGCTGACGCAAAAAAGCCCGGGTCCCTGTAGAGGCACCGGGCGAAATCCACCAAGAGGAGGTGGAGGAGACATCTTTGAGATGGAGATCCGTCACAAAAATTCAAGGGCTTGGCACAAGATCATTTCTCCTCTTTCTGCACATTCCGTCTCGTGATTTCCTGCATCGGGCAGCTAATTTTTGTTGGCGCTGCTCGTCCCTCTATGCGTCGGTTGAGTTTTAATGCGGATGAGTGAAACCGTTGCTAACCGCCCTTTTGTGCATTATCCGCAGGAACGTTGGTTTGCATCGGAGGGCGATGGCAAATGGCCAGCCGCAATGCGCAACCCTGAATTACCTGCGTTCTACAACCCGGAAGGCGAAATTGGCGCTGGAGTACTGGTGTACTGGTGAATCTGAACTCAGGCGATGTGGCGCGGGGCGCGTGCGCCCTGCCCTACACCCGTCTCCGCGACGGCGCCCAGACCTTCATTCCAGTGAACATCATTGGCAACCTGTACGTCAGCAACGACATGGCAGCCGGCAATACCATGACGGAAGTCCGCAGTCAGGCATTGTCGGAGATTTTCGAAGGTCACATTAAGTACCGTATCAAGCAATGCTCCGCGATGCATTTTACGGTCCGGAAAAGCCTATGCCTTTTAGTACGCGCCCATATAATCCCGCTTACCGACTTCCACACCGTTGTGGCGCAAAATCGCGTAGGTCGTGGTGACATGGAAGAAAAACTGCGGGAGACCGTAGTTCAACAAATACGACTGGCCATTGAATCTCTTTTCTTTTGGCGTGCCGGGACGCGTAATGATTTCACGGTCTTCGTTGCCATCGATTTGTTCGGGCGCAAAGCCATCAATGAACGCCAGGGTTTTACTGAGTAACGATTGCAGGTCTGCGAACGTTACTTCGTTGTCTTCGTACTTGGGGACATCTACGCCAGAAAGCCGGGCCGCTACGCCTCTGGCAAAATCCGCGGCTATCTGCACCTGACGGATCAATGGAAACATGTCAGGGAAAAGGCGTGCTTGCAGCAGCGCATCGGGATCGATGTTTTTTGCAGTGGCGTGCTGTTCTGCCTTGTCCAGAATTGCGCTGAGGCTGTTCAGCATCTGCCTGAAAACTGGAATGGACGCGGAGTACAGGGTAACGGTCATGCGATTCCTTCGGAAATACAACGTAGTGATAAGGTGGAATGAGTGGCGCCCAGACCTGCGCCGCCGCTCCCGCATCTCCATGATTGATGACGCGGCGATGCGACAAGCTTGGCACAGGCAGTGTTACAGCCAGCTGGCTGCTATTTCAAATGATTTGAAATCAGCTTGGTCATTTCAAACATGGATACCTGTTTTTTTCCTTCGAATACGGCTTCCAGTTTTGCATCAGCATTGATCATGCGGCGGTTGGCCGGATCTTGCAGATTGTGCTCCTTGATGTAATCCCATACCTTTTTCGTTACCTCGGTACGTGGCATAGCCGCCGAACCGACCACGTCCGCGAGTACGGCGGAAGGCGTCACGGGTTTCATGAAACCGGCATTTGGTTTGCTTTCCTTCTTCGCTGCTGTAGCCATCACATACTCCAAAAATGCACTAAATTCCAAAAACACAAAACCCCGCGTGGGACTTCTCGGCGGGGCTCGTGCCATGGACGCCGGAGAATCCGGTACGTACTGTCGATTCTAACCGACTTCGGTAAGTGGACGGGGCTAGCCTTGCAAAATGATTATTTATTTACATCACCTAATTCTTCTCCGGTAATCACATCCATAGGTAATAACGACAATTAATGCGAGGAACGAACATATCAACTATAGATCAGGATAAAAGAAGTGCACTATCCTGGTGCATCAATCATGCGAAAATAAGGTTTTAAATCTTTTCTTTCTTTTGGAATCCGATATGAAGTACGCTTCAGCGCACCAGTTCTTGCAACATGTTGCTGACCGCAATTCCGGTCAACCTGAATTCCTTCAGGCAGTCACAGAAGTCATGGAAAGCTTGTGGCCTTACATTGAGAAGCATCCGAAATATGCCGATCAAGGTCTGCTTGACCGCCTGGTGGAGCCTGAGCGCGTAGTGATGTTTCGTGTTTCCTGGGTGGATGATCACGGCCAGGTCCAAGTCAATCGCGGCTATCGCATTCAGCACAGCATGGCGATCGGCCCCTATAAGGGCGGCCTGCGCTTCCATCCGACCGTCAACCTGTCAGTCCTGAAATTCCTGGCCTTCGAGCAAACCTTCAAGAATGCGTTGACCACGCTGCCTATGGGTGGGGGCAAAGGCGGGTCGGATTTCGACCCAAAAGGCAAGAGCCCAGGCGAGGTCATGCGCTTCTGCCAAGCCTTCGTAAGCGAACTGTTTCGCCATGTCGGCGCCGATACCGACGTTCCTGCCGGTGACATTGGCGTAGGTGGCCGCGAAGTGGGTTACATGACCGGCATGATGAAGAAACTGACCAACCGTGCTGACTGCGTATTCACCGGCAAAGGCTTGAGCTTCGGCGGTTCGCTGATCCGTCCCGAGGCTACTGGTTATGGCACCGTATATTTTGCAGATGAAATGCTCAAGACGCGTGGCCGATCGTTTGACGGTCTGCGCGTTAGTGTCTCCGGTTCAGGCAATGTCGCGCAGTACGCGGTGGAAAAAGCCATGGCCCTTGGTGCAAAGGTCATTACGGTGTCCGACTCCAGCGGCACCATCATCGATGAAGACGGCTTCACCCCCGAAAAGCTCGCCATTTTGATGGAAGTGAAGAACCATCTTTATGGCCGCGTCAGCGATTATGCCGGACGTACCGGCACGCGCTTCGAGCCCGGTGTGCGCCCATGGCATGTTCCGGTGGATGTGGCGCTACCATGCGCGACCCAAAATGAACTGGATGCCAATGATGCTGCGACTCTCATCAGGAACAGCGTACTGTGCGTGGCCGAAGGCGCCAACATGCCGTCGACCATTGATGCTGCAAAAGCATTCGAAGCAGCCGGTGTTCTCTATGCGCCAGGCAAGGCCAGCAATGCCGGAGGTGTCGCCACGTCCGGCCTGGAGATGAGCCAGAACGCGGAGCGCATTTCCTGGCCGCGTGAAGAGGTAGATGGCCGCCTGCTGCAGATCATGCAAGCCATCCACGCAGCCTGCCTGGAGTACGGCAAGCGTGCAGATGGCAGCCTTAGTTATGTGGACGGAGCAAACATCGCCGGTTTCGTCAAAGTGGCGGACGCAATGCTGGCCCAAGGCGTCATTTAAACGTCAAGCGCATCTGCCTGTTTCTTCCTGTACCTGGCAGGTACAGGAAGAAACCAGCCCGGATCCGCTCACGTCGGACCGGACACAGACTATTACTGCTTCACCGTCCGCGAGAACGCCATCCGCGTTTCCCATAACACCACGGCAAGTCCCGCGAGGCCGATCAGGGCAATGCCAAACACCGTGGTCAGATCCGGCAGCTGGCCGAACACCAGCCAGCCGAGCGCGACCGCCGCGATGATCTGCAAATAGCTGAACGGTGCAAGCAGTGTCGCCTGTGCTTTGCTGTACGCCATAATCTGCATCAAGTGACCGACAAACCCGGTAACGCCGGTAGACATCAACAGCAACCACTGTCCTGGCGACAGCTCCGGTGTTTTCCAAAACCATGGTAACGCCAGTGTCAACGCGACCGAGCCGAAAAGACCGCCATAGTAATTTGTCGTTAACGGGTGATCATGCGCGACGCGACGCGTGGCGATCTGAAAAAAGGCAAACGTGAGTGCCGTCAGCAGACCAAGCGCGACGCCAACAGGATCAAGCGGCGATCCTGGGCGCACGATGATCAGCACACCAGCAAAACCCATCACCACGCCGACCCAGCGGTGCCATCGATGCGTCTCATCAAGCAGCCACGGCGCCATGGCCATCAGGAACAACGGGGCCATGAAATTGAGTGAGGTTGCTTCGGCAAGCGGAAGACGCCTGAGAACCGAGAAGAACAGCACTGTGGACAATACCATCAGCAAGCCGCGGATCAACTGGCGTGACAAGGACCGGGTCTTGAAGATGGCGCTGCGTTGCGATGGCAGCACAAGCGCGGTCATCAGGGCAATGTGCATCACGTAGCGCACCCATGTCACCATGAGCACCGGCACACCTGCAAGAACCAGCCACTTTGCCGAAGCATCCAGCGTGGAGAGTGTCCATAAACCAGCGACATGAATAAATATTGCGTTTTTGTTCAATTTTTGATGACTCAATGTTGTCCGGCTTTGGCCACGCGCGGCGGACCGAACCCGCCGCCGCCTGGCGTTTCGACGACAAACACATCGCCGGGCAGCATCTCGATTGAATCGGTCGCGCCAAGGTCAATGCGCGTACCGTCCCGTCGCTCCACATAGTTGAGGCCGCCGACTCCCGGCGCTCCTCCCGCCAGTCCAAACGGAGGAATACGTCGTCGGTTCGACAGGATGGACGCCGTCATTGGTTCGAGGAAGCGAATGCGACGGATTGCGCCATTTCCGCCAGTGCCTTGCCCGGCGCCGCCAGTTCCAGTACGGATTTCGAAGCTCTCCAGCAAGACAGGGAAGCGCCATTCCAGTACTTCGGGATCGGTAAGACGGGAGTTGGTCATGTGCGTCTGAACCACATCGGTACCGTCGAAGCAAAGCAGCTCGCCACGTTCGTCTTTGCCAAGCAGGCCCGCACCGGAACCGCCCGAGATGGTCTCGTAGTACTGGTACCGGGCGTTACCAAACGTGAAATTGTTCATGGTCCCCTGTGCGGCTGCCATGACGCCGAGCGCGCCATACAGCGCATCGGTAATGCATTGCGACGTCTCGACGTTGCCGGCGACGGTAGCGGCGGGAACGTGTGGATTGAGCATCGAGCCTTCAGGAATGATGACCTGCAGCGGCTTCAGGCAGCCGGCATTCATCGGGATCTCGTCGTCGACCAGTGTGCGGAACACATACAGTACCGCGGCCATACATACGGCTGACGGTGCATTAAAGTTGTTCGGCAGCTGATCTGACGTGCCGGTGAAGTCGATGACTGCGCTACGCGCTTCGCTGTTGACCTTGACGGCTACCCGAATGGTTGCGCCGTTGTCCATTTCGTAGGCAAATTCGCCGTCTTTCAGCACGCCGATGACGCGGCGCACCGCTTCTTCCGCGTTGTCCTGCACGTGCTTCATGTAAGCCCTGACCACTTCTAGGCCGAACTCCCGTACCATGCGCCGCAGTTCGGCGACGCCCTTCTCATTGGCGGCGATCTGTGCGCGCAGGTCGGCGACATTCTGATCCGGATTGCGGGTAGGATAGCGGCCTCCACTGAGCAGTTCACGTAACTCGCGCTCGCGCAGGTGCCCGCTCTCGACAAGCTTGAAATTGTCCAGCAGCACACCTTCTTCTTCAACTGACTTGCTGTTCGGCGGCATTGAGCCGGGCGTGATGCCGCCGATGTCCGCATGATGGCCGCGCGACGCAACGAAAAACAGCAGGTCCTGTTCCGCTTCGTCAAATACCGGCGTGACGACAGTAACGTCGGGCAGGTGTGTGCCACCGTTGTAGGGGTCATTCAGCACATAAGTGTCCCCGGGTCGTATGCATCCCGCGTTTTTTCGGATGACGGTCTTGATACTCTCGCCCATCGAACCGAGATGCACCGGCATGTGCGGCGCATTCGCAATAAGGCTACCGTCGACGTCGAAAAGCGCGCACGAGAAATCGAGTCGTTCCTTTATGTTGACCGAGAATGCGGTGTTCGCAAGTGTTGCGCCCATTTGTTCCGCGATCGACATGAACAGGTTGTTGAAAATTTCAAGCATCACTGGATCGACCGCGGTGCCAATCGCAAAACGCTGTGCGCGTTGCGCGGCACGCGTGAGGAGGAATTCGCCACCCGGCAGGGTTTCCATCTGCCATTCAGGTTCCACCACCGTCGTGGCATTGGCATCGGAAACGATAGCGGGACCGGCAATGCGGAGTCCGGCGCCCAGGTTTTCCCGTCGGTACACCGGCGTGTCATGGTATCGGCCGCCCGAATACATGCGCACAGTCGCGGTGGCTGCGGGCAATGTACCGGCGCTTGCCTGCGTAACGTCGGGAGCCCGTGCCTGCTCGCCGCTCCGGCCAATCGCCTCCACCGATAGGGCTTCAATGATGAGCGGCTTGTCCGGCATCAGAAAGCTGTAGCGCTGCCGGTAGGCGGCCTCGAACGCTGCCTGCATTCCAGGCACGTCCACGTAATCGACCACCAATGCAGCGTCCGTTCCTTCGTAACGAAGGTGAGCGCGCCGGACGAGACTGATGCGTTCCTGCGCGATGCCCTGTGTCGCGACCTGCTGCGTTGCTCTGACAGCCATCTCTGCCAGTACCACGTCGCATTGCGACAGGCTATCCTGGTGCAACGGTAATTCAATGCTGGTTTCCCGCATGGCCGTGATGTCCGCCAGTCCCATCCCGTAGGCAGACAATACGCCGGCCAGCGGATGAATCAGTGCACGATTCATCCCGAGCGCATCGGCCACCAGGCAGGCATGCTGGCCGCCGGCGCCACCGAAGCTGACCAGCGTGTATTTAGTCACGTCGTAACCACGCTCAACGGAAATTTTCTTGATCGCATTTGCCATGTTGGACACGGCGATGCTGATGAAGCCTTCGGCAACCGATTCCGGCGTGCTGGCACGGCCGGTATCTGCGGTAATTTGGGCTGCCAGGTCTTTAAATTTTTGCTGCACTGTCCCGGTATCGAGCGGCTGGTTTGCCTGCGGTCCGAAGATCTGCGGAAAGAACGCAGGCTGAACTTTGCCCAGCAAGACGTTGCAGTCCGTAACGGCGAGCGGTCCGCCATTGCCGTAAGCTGCAGGTCCCGGGTTGGCACCCGCCGAGTCCGGCCCGACGCGCATGCGTGCGCCATCGAATTGCAGGATCGACCCGCCGCCCGCGGCCACCGTATGGATGTTCATCATCGGAGCGCGCATCCGCACACCGGCAACCTGGGTCTCGAATGCGCGTTCGAATTCCCCGTTGTAATGAGACACGTCGGTCGACGTGCCACCCATGTCGAATCCTATGATCTGATGCGCGCCTGCGGCCTCCGCTACACGCACCATGCCGACAATGCCGCCGGCGGGACCTGACAGAATTGAATCCTTTCCCTGAAACTGATCGGCTGCGGTGAGTCCACCACTGGACTGCATGAACATCAGCTTGATGCCGGAAAGCTCCCGCGCGATCCTGTCCACGTAGCGCCGCAGCAGCGGGGACAGATAAGCATCAACGACGGTGGTATCGCCGCGTCCAACCAGTTTCATCATCGGACTGATCTGGTGGGAAGCCGATACCTGGGTAAAACCTATCTCATTTGCCATCTTCACAGCTACCTGCTCGTGCTGCGGATACCGGTATGCGTGCATGAAGACAATCGCGATCGAGCGTATCCCGGCGTCGAGCGCCGCCTGCAGCTTCACCCGTAACTCGTCCTGCTGCATTTCCTGCAATACGTCGCCTTGCGCGGTGATACGTTCGTTGATTTCCTCGACACGGCGGTACAGAAGTTCTGGCAGCGTGATGCGACGATCGAATATCCGCGGACGTGCCTGATATCCGATACGTAACGCGTCCCGGAATCCCTTGGTGGTGAGCAGCAGCGTGGGTTCGCCCTGGCGTTCAAGCAAGGCATTGGTCGCAACCGTGGTTCCCATCTTGACCGCTTCCACCTGGTCAGCCGGGATTGGATCGCCCGTCTTCAATCCCAGCAACGCGCGGATACCCGCCAATGCTGCGTCGTCATACTGGCCGGGGTTTTCGGAGAGCAGCTTGTGGGTCACCAGAAGGCCGTCCGGGCGGCGAGCAACGATATCGGTGAAGGTGCCGCCACGATCAATCCAGAATTGCCAGCGCCGACTGTCTTGCAGGCTGAAATGTGATGCATCGGTGGTCATGATATTGGCCCTATTACGGTGTTGCACCGTCCCGGCATCGGAAACGGATGCGAATGATGGTGTAGACGGCAGTTGCGCATACCCGCTCGAACTCAGGGAATGAAGCGTTGCTGCCTGAAGCTGTCAAAGATCCGGATGAACATGTCTTCCGAATCGACAAATTCCTGGAACCCATATTTTCTTGCCTTCGTGTTGTCGAGCATGATGTCCCAGGTCGGAGCAAATGCATAATTGGCGAATGCCCAATTGGCGGCCTCCGAAAATGGCGTCGGCAGCAAGCCATGCTCCTGCACGATTTCATTCCATAACTCTTCCTTGTCCGCCATCATGAGTTCGAGATCGATCTGCTGTACCCCACCGTTCTCGAGCTCAAAATACTCCGCAATCCGCGGCCATAGATATTGCCACCGGAAGTGGTCGCCGTTAACCATGTTGAAAGCCTCGTTGGCGGCTGCAGGCGTGGTGGCCGCCCAGAGCATGCCCTTGTTCAGCAACTCGACGTCGCTTGCGCAATGGATAGCACGAAATGCGGCTTCCGGCCCTGGAAAGCGCAACGGCAATCCCAATTTCTTGCATAAGGTGGCGTAGACGGCGATCGGCTTGGGCAGGTTGATGTCCGTGCGCGCATAGCCGCAGACGATATGCGGCCGCATCAGTGAATAACTCCATCGCTTGCCGCGTGCAAGCTCTTTGAGCAGGTCTTCCTGCGTGTAATAGAAGTTCGGCGGAAAGTGGCGTGCGTCGCTCTCCTTCGCCGGTGTCTTGAATGGCCCCAGGTGTCGACCGTAATATTTCGAACCCTGCAGCAGCGAAACGTGTTCCAGACGGCTGGCACCCGGCAGGATCGACGTCATGGCATTTCGGAACAGGTCTGTATCCCTGGAAGCCTTGTCCACCCAACGCGTACCGGTCGCGTGGCCGGTCCAGAAAATGTGCGTGACCTGTGTCAGTTGTCCCAGTGCGACCGCACAATCGGCGGGGTCGCTCATGTCACACTCGACATGACGGGCCCGGGTCTCAAACTGCGGCGGACGGCGCGACACGATCGTCACGTCCCATCCGCCCACCTTGTCCAGCAGCTGGGCCATATTGGCACCGACCATGCCGGTGCCGCCAAGAATGACAGCAATCCTGTCTGCCATTGCATCTCCTTATAGTGTGACGGCGGACAGGCATACGCAGAATCCTGCCCTAACGATTTAGATCACTTGCTAGAGCGCTGCTTCAATGGCTGCGCCGAGCATGAGTATCTGCTCGTCCTGTCCATGCATGCCTGCAACCATCAGGCCGACCGGCGCATCGCCCGGCTTGTGGCAGGGCAAGCTCAGCGCACAGCCATCAACAAAGTTGAATAGTGTTGGATTGCGCAGGATGAGCAGGTTGGTGGACGTATACAGTTCGTCGCTGTCACGCAGTGCGGCAATCGGCGGCGCGATTACCGGTACGGTCGGCATCAAAAACGCATCGCAGCCCGCATCCGCAAGGCGCTGCTGCACGCCCGCACTCCAGCGCCTGCGATCGTTGAGTAGCGTGATGTAATCCGAGGCTCGCATTGCAGCGCCTCTACGAATCCGTACCGCCACTCGCGGATCGTATTCCGCTTCACGTTGTCCGAGCATATCGGCATGCCAGGTCCACGACTCGGCGGCTATGAAGCCTCCGTGCCGGTTGATATGCGCAAGTTCGGCAAACTCCGGCACCTCAATCTCGACTAGCCTTGCCCCCGCCTTCGACAACGTGCCGCATGCCGCTTCGAACGCTGCGCTCACCGTAGCATCAATGCCGTCAAAGACCAGGGTGCGCGGTATGGCAAAACGATGGTTGGCCAGTGAGACTGGGCGGAGATCCGTACGAGAAGTGCCAGACAGTACCGCATCGAGCTGGGCACAGCAGGACACGCTGCGGGCAAGGGGACCGATCGAATCCAAACTGGTCGATAGCGGCAATACGCCGGTGTCGGGCACACGCCTCGCAGTTGGTTTAAATCCGGTCAGCCCGCAAAGTGCGGAAGGAATGCGGACAGAGCCCCCTGTATCGGTGCCAATCGCAGCAACGGCGGCACCTTCGGTGATCGATATGGCGGCGCCTGAAGAAGAACCGCCGGGAATCCTTCCCGTCTCGCGATCCCAGGGGTTGCGCGGCGTGCCGTAGTGCGGATTCAGACCCAGGCCCGAATACGCAAATTCAGTCATGTTGGTGCGGCCGATGATCACCGCGCCAGCCTGCCGCAGGCGTTCCACGACGATGCTGTCGCGTGATGCCGGTGCCGCGTCATTTCGAACTATGGAACCTGCACGCGTGACTTGTCCGTTTTCATCGAACAAGTCCTTGATCGAGATGGGAATGCCTGCCAGCGGCGCCAATGGCACCCCGGCTGCACGCAGCGTGTCCATTGCGTCAGCCGTGGCACGCGCAGTGGCGGCATGCACTGCGATGAAGGTTGACTGGGCTTCGCTCGAGTTCAATGCGGCCTGCAGCGCCAGTTCAGTCAGCTCCCGACTGCTGACGCGACCACTGTGCAGTTCACCGCGCCAGTAATCCAGGGTATTAGGAGGAAGGGACATGAATCACTTTCGTCAACAGGTTCAGCGGGCCACCATGGCGCTCGGCAGGCTCAACACAATCTGCGGAAACATTGTGATCAACGCGACGGCAACGATCATGAGAACGAAAAACGGGAAAGAGGCCTTTGCTATCGTGAAGATGTCCTTTCCGCTCATGCTCTGCACGACGAACAGATTGAAGCCAACAGGCGGCGTGATCTGTGCCATCTCGACGACGAGAACGATAAAAATACCGAACCAGAGCAGATCGATGCCCGCCGCCTGGACAGCCGGCAAAATCACCGAAGTCGTCAGCAACACGATCGAAATTCCATCCAGAAAGCAGCCTAGTACGATGAAGAACAAGGTCAGCGCCGCCAGCAGCGCCCAGGCAGGCATGCCCACGCCGGCAATCCAGTTCGCAAGCGCTGCGGGCAGACCGGTAAAGCTCATCGCAGAAGTCAGGTAGGCTGCCCCCAGCAGAATGAAGAAGATCATTGTCGAAGTTCGCACCGCGCCGAGCAGGCTTTCGACAAATGTGACGCGCGTCAGCATACCCGACATGGCTGCGATCAATAGTGCGCCAACCACGCCGATAGCGGCAGCTTCAGTGGCGGTCGCAAATCCAGCATAGATGGAGCCGATGACGCCGATGATCAAAAGCACTACCGGAATCAGGCTTCTCGACGCGTTAAGTTTCTCGACGAAACTCATCTTCAGCGTTGCAGCAGGAATCTGCTCCTTGTTCAGTCCCGCCCATAGAATGATGTATCCCGAGAACAGGACCATCAGGAGCAGCCCGGGCAACACGCCGGCGATGAACAGCCGGGCGACTGAGATCTGGGCTGCGACGCCATACACAATCATGATAATCGAAGGCGGAATCAGAAGACCCAGCGTCCCCGACCCTGCCAGCGATCCGATGGAAATACTCTCTGGATAACCGCGCGACTTGAGTTCGGGAAGGGAAATACGGCCTATGGTGGCGGCTGTCGCTGCAGACGATCCGCTGACCGCGGCAAAGATACCGCACCCGAGGACATTGACATGCAGCAGACGACCTGGCAATTTGTCCACCCAGGGTGCCAGTCCTGCAAACATGTCTTCCGACAGCTTGGTGCGAAACAGAATTTCGCCCATCCAGATAAACAATGGCAGGGCCGTCATGGTCCAGCTGGCGCTTGATGCCCAACTGTTCGTGGCGAGAATGGATCCGCCAGGCGCGCCGGCGAAGACCTCCATGCCGATGATACCTACGGCGATCAGCGCCAGCGCAATCCATACGCCCATGCTTAACAGCACGAGAAGTGCGCCGCCAAGCACGATCGCGAGCCACAGCATGTCCATTACTCGCTCCTCGCTTCGCCAGCACCGATTTCAAAATTTTCATGCCGCAGCACTCGCACCAGCCGCTCTCCAAAAGCCACCACCAGCAGGATCGTGCCGATCGCCATTGGTAACTGAGGCAGCCACAGCGGTACCGCAATCAAGCCCTGCGACACCTCATTGAATTGATAGCTTTCAATCACAAACGCAGTGCAATACCAAGCCAGATAAGCTGCCAGCAGCAGGCCGATAACCGATACCAGAACTTCCATCGGCTGATGGAGGCGCTGTGGAATGAAGCGCATGACCACCTCCACCCGGATATGAGACCCGCAGTGCAACGCATAAGGCAAGCCGAGAAAGCCCGCCGCGGCCATCGCCCAAGCGGCGAACTCTTCCGCGTCACGCACTGTGGAGCCAAAATTCCGGGCGATGACTTGCGCCATGATCAACACGCAGATCAGTACCAGAGCTGTCGCTGACAATAGCCCGGAGAGCCGGTATAGCCGATGCAGGAACGTCATTGCTTAACGCTTAGCCTGGTCAAGTATCGCCTTGCCTTCGGGACCGGCTTTCTTCAGCCATTCTTCAGCCATTACTGCACCGATCTTGGCCAGTTCCGGTTGCATTGCTTCAGGCGTCGGGCCGACGACCATGCCGTTCTTGGCCAGAGTCTGAGTCAGCTCACTGGTCTTGGACCGCGCGACTTCCCAGCCTTTCTTTTCAGCACGTTCGGCAGCAGCCAGTACTGCTTTCTGTGAAGCCTGGGGCAGCCTTGCGAACGCACGTGCATTGACCATGACCACGTTCTTCGGGATGAAAGCCTGCACGTCGTAGTAATACTTGGCGAAGTCCCACGCCTGGGAGTCGACGCCGGTGGCCGGCGACGTGATCATGGCTTCGATCAGGCCGGTTCCGAAAGCTTGCGGAACGTCGCCCGAGTTGACCGTGGTCGGCGAGGCACCCATCAGTTCGACCAGGCGCGACGTTGCGGCATTGTAGGCGCGGAACTTCATACCCTTGAAGTCGGACATTTGCTTGACGGGCACCTTGGTGTAGATACCCTGCGGTGGCCATGGCACGCTATAAAGCAGCTTGATGCCTTGCTTCTGCAAGCGCGCCTCCATCTGTGCGCGGCTTGCCTGCCACAACTTCCAGGCGCTGTCGAAGTCGCGTGCCAACAGAGGAACCGCGTCAACTTCAAAGATGGCATCCTCGTTGCCCAGCACCGACACCAGCACGTCGCCGAGCGGCACCTGACCGGTCTGGACGGCACGCTTGAGATCGGCGCGCTTGAACAGCACCGAATTGGAATGAATCTTGATGTCGAGTTCGCCGTTGGTAGCCTTGGCCACGTCAGCCGCAAAGTCGCGCGCGACAGCCGTGATGTAGTTACCATCGGGCTGCTCGGTGGACATGTTCCAGCGTTCGGCAGCATGGGCTGATGACAGGCTTAGGCACAGGGCGGCCATGCCGGTAAGGAAGTAGCGGCGGTTCAGGGTCATGTGTCTCTCTCCAAAAAAATTTAGGAAGCAAGCCGCCAGAGCGACTGAAACGAATAGACTTCTTCCAAGGGAAGCCCTACGGATTGGGATAACGCCTGCGCATGTTGCTGTGCAACTTCCACGCGCGTGGCCTCAATCATCACAACGCCATCCGCAGGTGTAGGCTGCGCGTCTGCCGTCACAGGCGTGGACAAGGCCGCATCGGTCTCAAGCAGCGTCGTGCGTATGATGTGGTCTTCGCCGGTCAGATCCATCAGGTTCTGCCGCAGCTGGTTTTTGATGTCCGCCTGGCTGAGGATATTTTCTGGCACGACAAACAATGCGAGCGCCCCGCCCTCCCCTTCACCATGCTCCAGACTCAAACGGCCGACGCGCCGCTGCGTGCCGCGCATGCGTTTGAAGTTCTCGAGCGACCAGGTAGTCTGGTTTGCAAATGCGGTCCGGTAGGCCTCAGACTGGAAAGTATCAAGGCTGTCCGTGTAGTAAAGCGCCAGATAAGGCCTTGGACAGGGGCTTACTGCGGCAAAACGACGCGCGCTCTGAAAGCCAGGAATCGCCACGCGCTCCTGCATATGTTCGCGGTCATACCAGCGATTAAAATCCAGTTCGTGCTCACGATCAACATCGGTCCAGATGCAAAGTAAGCCGCGTTCCTTGTCAGCGTTCATAGAAGCCAGCCAGAGAGTTGTGTTAACGATTATCTATTCTGACGCCGACGAATTGTCAAAGCAAACAAGAAATTTTTTCCATTTCCGATCAATTAAATTTATGGCCTCGCCATTGCCCATGGATCACCCGGCACTTCTGTCGACGGCATGCGTGCCACTTCTCCCGGTAGCCCGCGCGCAAAATCCTGCGCACTTTGCTGCGCAGCAATGGCGATCTGCTGAAACAGCCGCGTTTCCGATCGCGACCGGTAAGAGCAGATAAGGGACATGTTGGGCATATCGCTGTCGATGCGCAGGGCAGACACACTCTCACTGGCCAGCTCTTTCTGCACGATTGCAGGCGGGAGCATGGCCAGGCCGAAGCCGTCGACGACGAGCCGCACCATCGCAGACACCGACGTCATGCAATTGATCCTGACCGGCTTCTCGGTTTTATCCTTGAACAGCCGTTCCAGATACCGATGCGGACCTGAATTGCGCGAAAAGCTCAGGATCGGAAACGTCGCGATATCGGCCAGGGTCAGTACATCACCCTGGAGATTCAATCCGGTTGCACCAAACCAGCGCATCGGGAAATCGCATAGGGGCAAATTCTGTACATTTGTCTCGAACACGGGATCGGTCTGCAGGATGACATCAAGATGCCCTTTGTTGAATTGCTCGATCAACCGTATGGTCGTATCCCCTGCCAGTTCCACTTCCAGATGCGGATAGGCGCGATGTATGCGCGTCATCAGGTCGGGAAACCAAGAGTGAATAATGGATTCGATGACGCCGATGCGTACCACCCCGGTGTATAGCGCCGGATCTTTCATGTTTTCCAGCATCTCCTGGGTAGTATTCACCAGGCGCTCGGCGTAAATCAGCGCCTTGGTTCCTTCCAGCGTCAGTGTCACTTCGCGGTCGGCACGGTTGAATAGGCGCACGCCAAGTTCTTGCTCAAGGGTCGCGATCCGACTGGACACGGCCGCCTGCGTCGTGTGGAGCTTCTCTGCGGTCATCCGGAAATTACGGATTCGAGCGAGCCAGACGAATGTTTCCAGAAAGCGTAGGTTCATCGTATTCCTTCATCCCGCCGGCTTACACAGGAGCGGCGCAGTCGCCATCCCTCCCTCTAAAGCCTGTATTTGTCGAAGCAGTTATGTTTTCCAAACGGAAATATTGGGCGAGAAGCGGCGACGCGTCAAGCCGGCGGCCAGTCAGACCGCAACTGCTCTAGCGTTTAGCGAAAAGGAACTGCCACAACCAGCCTCCGCGCCTGTCCTGGCCGGTAAGGACGTAATCCAAAGCATTCGCATTCTGCAGTGTCAGATGTAGCGCAGAACGAGCAGCGTGCTGGCCGACAATCAGAAGGGCATCGCCTGCCTTCAGCTTGACCTCATCGTCCGGAAGGAGAACTTGCTCCCCTTGCCGCACAATCATCAAGACTATGGCTGGCAAGGCCGCTGTCCAGTTCGCATTGTCCCGCATTAACTGGCCGACACTGATAGGCTGGTGCTCCATCAGTGCCTGGTGTACCGGCGGCGCGATGTGCTCTTCAATCTTAACGTCCCAGACTTCCGGTACGAGGCCGTCACAGAGAGATTCCAGGCGGGAGGAGACTTTCTTGCACCAGCTTTCGTCAGCCCCTCGCACAGCGCCGAGAAAACGAGCAAGGAACGGAGTGGTAAGAATCGAAATGCATTCCTGCGCCACGACGCGGGTATGCACCATGCTGAAATCGGGCCGAAATATATCGAACAGCACATCGTTGGCGGCCTGGTTCTGGCGCGCCACAATAAATATATCCGGATTGAGTTTTTTGGCCATCATGGCGATGGAGAGATTGCTGATGTCGTTGTCACTCCCGGCCACAATACCGCGGGCTTCCATGATGCCGGCTTCTTTCAATACGCTTGCCTCCGTTCCGGTTCCCCTCAGGATCTGAAAATTCTCAGGGGCGTCTCCCTTCGGATCAATAATAGACAGCTTAACGCCGGGTAATGCAAAAAAACGGGTAATCGCGTTTCCGAATTGACCGTAACCACAAAGGATCCAATGCCCGCGCGGCGGACGGTGCACTTGCGGTAGCGGTGTTCCCGGCAGCGCGGTCAGTATTTCGATAAGGCGAAAGCGCTCTGGAGAGAAAATTGCCATCGCCAGGTATTCGGCAAACCTCTCATAGGCATCCACGATATGGTGAGTGCCGAATGTGGCCATGTTGGCGGCGACCAATGGACTCCGTACCCGAGCAAGAACAGTTATCTCCGGGTTGAGAAGACGTACATTGATGGCGATCGCGAGATTGGCCTGTTCATCGTTGGTCACTGCCAGCACTCCGCGACATTGCTGATGGCGCAGGCCCGCCATCAGCAGATAGTCCGACACGCAGGCGTCAGCTGCAAGAACCGGATCATTCGTGATGAAGTCCTCCATATCCAGTTCTTCAACCCGCAGTCCATCTTTCTCCAGAATGGCAAAGTCATAACCCAGAATATCTAAAGCGCGACAGATAAGACTGCCGGTCTCTCCACATCCGCAAATCAGGTAGAAAGGGGTTTGTATACGTTTTACACGCCGGGCAAAACGGGAGGCGACCAAGGTTTGTAGAAATGCGGTGTCCTTTAGCAGCGCCAGTACGGTGACGATCGAGTAGGTCCATGCAATCACCGTCATGTAGATACATACCGTGACCCACAGTCGTTGCGCATCGGAGAAGGCCTTGGGGATTTCGCCGAAACCAATTGTTGTGGCGGTGTAACTGATGAAGTAAAAGGCGTGGAAAAAACCAAGGGGCGGTGCCGCCGTCCCATCCGCGTTCTCGCCAGGAACGAGAGTCAATCCCAGTACTCCCACTGCGTAGAGAACGACAAGCACGATGAGGGGTGCCCTCATGCGCCGCAGAATCAGGAAAAATACACTATTCACGATTAACGCCGCATCATGACTGTTTCAACAATGAGCATGATGAGAGAGACGATATTGGCTAAAAGCGCTCCGCCGGATAAGGAAACGACACTGGCCGTGTGTTCGGGTGTCATACCGGTGCCGGTAACATGCACGACAACGGTCCAGATAACCGCCGCCGCGATCAGTTGAATATCCGCAACCAGACTAGTGGATAAAAGCACTGCGCCAATCTGCGTGCGGTCACCGAATTTCAGTATTGTTGCAATTAAATTCACGACAATAGCGGCGAACAGTTCATAAACATTATGCAACTCTGGACGGTCGATATCGCCGATAAAAAAGCCAAAGTTTAGCGTTGCTGCAAAAACGATAAAAAACGCAAATATCACCTTTTCGAGGTTCATAGGCCGCCTTTACACGCGATTGGAAAAGCCTGTACATCGTTATACCCGTGGCTCGCTTTTCAGGAATTGCTATTTGTTTAAAGTCGGCGCTTTATTCGGGTGGTGCAGGCGTAGTCTTTCGCTGCCCTGCCTGTTCAACGCTGAAACCTGGATTTGCAATGTGCTTTCATGGTGTTACAGCCAGCTTCTTCGTAATCTCGGATAGGCCCATGCAAAAATGCCCGATCGGTAACTATGAAGTACAGAAACATAGCGTTGAGCTCCAAGATTACCGATCGGGCATTTTTAATTGATAGGTCCGCGTATCTTGTATAAAATTACTGATCGGTCATTTTTACTCAATGATGGGGCATGAAATGGAAGAAAAATTACCGCACCGGAATGGTGGCGACTTTCCCATCGCTGTTTCACGGATGGAGGATATTGGTTCCCTCATCCAACAGGTACGTAAAAGCCAAGGCATGACGCAACTCGACATCGCCGGACTTGGTGGCGTGGGTAACCGCTTTATTGTGGACCTTGAGAAAGGAAAAAAGACTGTTCAGATGCAGAAAGCGATGGATATTCTTGCTCTTTTAGGCCTTGAGGTTGTGATCAGAAAAAAAGGTAAGTCATGAGCGATCAAGCCGTGCCAAATGCTCTTTCGGTCTACATGGACGATGAACTGGTCGGTACCCTGCATCGTACGGATCCCCTGAGCTTTAGCTACGTAAACAGCTGGCTCGGGCGGCCGGGAGCCACGGCATTACATGCAACATTGCCGCTGGCGCCGGGCTCAAATAATTCCGCGCAGGTCCATGCTTTTTTCGAAAACTTGCTCCCGGAAGGCGACCAGCGGAAGATCATTAGCCTTCGCCATCACGTCTCCAGCGTTTTTGGGATGCTGTCGATGGTTGGCGGAGATACCGCCGGCTCAGTTGTGCTCCTTCCCGAAGGGCAGGCACCGCAGCATCCGATCTATCAGCGTCTAACCTGGGAACAGGTCAATGCATTGGTCCACGCTGATGGAGAACTCGCCGGAGAACGTGCCGCCGTCGAGAAAGCAGCTGCCGATCTACCCAAACCGCGCATCTCGATCTCAGGCGCGCAGTTCAAAATGCTGGTATCTCTCACTGAGGACGGACACCCCTTGCGGCCAATGGGCTCGGCGCCATCGACGCATATTCTGAAGCCTGACATGGTGCGCCCGGATATCAAAATTTTCGCCTCTGCTGTCAACGAGACGATCATCATGCGCGCAGCACAGCTCTGCGAACTACCAACAGCGAACGTGACGTACCAGCCGGTTGTCAAAGCATGCCTGGTTGAGCGGTACGACCGGGTGATCCGGGAAGACGGATTGCTAAAGCGACTTTGGCAGGCTGACTTTTGCCAGATTGCCGGAAAGCCCTCTGACGTGAAATACGAGGCAGACGGCGGCCCGTCGTTCCGGGACTGTTTTGAGATCCTCAAGGACTCCGCACGCCCGGCCGTCGATCAACGCAATTTGCTGAGGTGGCTGTTCTTCAATCTCTATGTTGGCAACAATGACTCGCATGCCAAGAACCTGTCGATGATCGCCACGGACGAAGGATTACGCCTCGCCCCTTTCTACGATCTCATGAGCACTCGCGTATATCCAGGACTTGGACAAAACTTTGCATTCACCATCGGCGGGGAGACCGAGCCGGGCAAGATTGGCCCACCGCAGATCCGTGCGTTGGCTGAATCAGTCCGTGTGGGACCCAAATATGTCGAAAAAATCGCACGCGAGATGGCGGTCCAGGTCGAAACCGCAATCCCAATGGCTGTAAGGGAGGTAGAGCTCCTCCTCGACCCCGCAGAAAAGGTAATGGCAGAGCGATTGCAGCAAACGATCGGCAGCCTTGCCCGAAAAATGCGAAGCAGGATCGCGCCGGCGGGTAATGGAAACGCCGTTGAACCTGATCCGGAGGCAGAGGATGAGCAGGAAAGGCCGGCTCCATGAACTGGTTTGTTTACATGATGGAATGCGTCGAAGGTGCGATTCGCACCGGAATTGCATAAGCCGAACAGTTCTGCCATAGAATGCGAAACTACATTGCGAGGCCGCGTGCCGTTAAGGCTTTACGCCTGTCAGGCAATCGCAGAGAAACCGTAGCGGCAATCAGGAGCAAAAGTCCAGCGGTACCGAAAGCAATCCAGTGTGTGCCGAACGCCTCAAAACCCCATCCGCCCAGCCATGAACTTATCATTGCACCGATCTGATGGCCCAGGTAGGCCCAGCCATACATGACGCCAACCAGACGGACTCCATAGACATCGGCCAGGATCGCTGACGAGGTAGCGATACTGCCGGCCCATACAAGACCGCCTATCGCCGCTGCTATGTACAGTTCCCAATGTGTACCTACAAGTAGCAATGCAAAGAAGCCAAACCCACGGATGAAATAGATAGCCGCCAGGATATTCCGCCGTGGTAAGCGATCCGACAAGCGCCCGAGGATTAAAGTGCCAAAAATGGCGACGAAACCAATCACCCCGATACCCATGGAGCTGGTCATCGCATCAAAACCATGGTCCATCAGCATCGGCATGCCATGGGTACCCAGTAGATTCATGCTGAAACCACAGGCAAACAAGCCTAGAAAGATTTTCCAGAATGGAGACGTCCGGACCGCTTCACCAAATTTCAAAGCAGCTACTGCTTCAGGTTGCGGCGCATTTTGGACGGGAATCTGATCCGGCAGAAGATCCGTATTGAGCGGGGCACTGTCTCGGATGATAAATAGCGCTGTAGGAACTGTGACTACAATAAAGACGGCGGCAAAACCCAGGAGCGTGGTACGCCAGCCAAATGCTTCAATCGCGAATGTCAGCAAGGGCGTCATGACAGCCATGCCCGCCATGGAACCCGTTGACAGGAAAAACAGTGCCATCCCGCGCTGACGTGTGAACCATCGACTGATGACAGGCGTAAGTGCCACCGGACTGGTAAATGCGAGACCAACAGACATCAGCACACCAAACGCTAAAAGAAAGGTAACCGGTGAACGCGCGAATATCGACCAGATGACAGATGCAGTAACAATCCCTGTGCCAAGCAACAATACGAACCGGGTTCCGTAACGTCCTACCATGTAGCCGGCCAAAGGCATGGCCAAGCCATAAAAAAGCATGCCAATCGCGATGATCCCGGAAAGCAAACTCCGACTAAAGCCAAGGTCTTGAGACATCGGAAGGAAGAATGGGCCAATGCCGAGGCGCATACCCACGGTCAGCAAGGTGAGTAAAGTCGCCGCCCCCACAATATTCCATCCGAAGTACCAAACTTCTTCGCGCTTCGCAGTTAGCGGCTGCTGTTCAGATTGCACCTTGCCGTTCTTATCCATATTTCCTTGTCCACGGTCGGGATTATTTGACATCCGGGCGCAAGCAAGCTTTCGCAGCATCGCCGGGATAAAAGCAAACGCAGGGTGTGGAACTTCTTCACGCTCCGATGTCGCATTTACCTTCACACATCAGACAACACTTTAACGGAAGTGGGAAACTAGTGTGAAATGCAGTTGAAAACCCGGTTTCGGCATTATTCGATATCACTCAGGACGCAATGAAAGATGTTTCATGCTGCTTGGCAATGATCACCGCACAAGACAGGATATGCGAAAACTATCGCTACCCATTCCTCTCCTCCGCATTCACGGGGCGGAAAAGTCCGGCAATTACTCCGCAGTGCTTCAGTCTTTCTTGAGTGCCTCAATCAATGTCGGCAAGACAGCCGGCATTTGTCGCTCGTCCCATACCGCATAGACCTCGGACCGGTATCTGGACGCTCCGATTGAAAGAAACCGTACGCCCCCAATTCCGGCATCGGCAAGCGCACTGGGCACCAATGCAATGCCCATTCCTTTGGAAACAAGCGAAACGACACTTAGCCAATGGCGCACCTCATGCCGGACTGTCGGCTGCAAGCCTTGTTCTTCGCATAACGCCAAAATACGCTGGTAGTAATCCGGTGAAGCGCCACGGGAAAACATGATGAGCGGTTCGGCCGAAAGAATGCTTAAATCGACCGCTTCTTTTCCCGCCGCAGGATGGTAGCTCGGCAAACAGCATACAAATGGTTCGGATGCATAAAGCGTCCTGTTAAGTTCTCGCGGAATGCGCGCCGTGTGGACAAAGCCAAGATCGATCTGGCCGCGGACCAGGGCATCCACCTGCTCGCTGGAATTACCTTCAGAGAGAACGATGTCCACCCGAAGATGTTCTTTCTGGAAGGCGGACAGGCGCTCGGGCAAGCCACGAAACAGCATTGATCCGACAATGCCAATGCGTACCCGGCTGCCGGCACCCTTTGCAATTTGCCGCACCCTCTCCTTGCCCTCCTCTGCTTCGGCTAGCAAGCGAAATGCAATTTCACGAAACGCCACACCCGCCGGCGTCAGTTTCACCGACTTACTGTTGCGCTCGAAAAGCGTCGCACCGAGTGATGCTTCCAGTTGCTGGATGTTAAGGCTGAGAGGCGGCTGAGAAATCGCCAGGCGCTTTGCCGCCCTGCCGAAATGCAACTCGTCAGCCAGCACAACAAAGTACTTCAGGTGTCTGAATTCCATCGGCATCGATTAGAAAATAATATCGAATCATTGTAATTCAATATTTGACGCATATCGAACCGAGTCGCACAATGAATTACCACCTTTGTAATCGGAGACGATCAATGACTGCCCGCGACGCTATCCATGAAGAAGCCATTCCGGATCGCTTTGGTACCAATTCTTTTGTCGAAGACCGCGAGCTGGAATCGCTATTAAGGCTCTATCTCCCTGCGCAACTCGTCGATCATCTCAAGCCCCATCTTCACCGTCTTGGCGAACTTGCAGGCGGCGTCCTCGACGCCCTGGCGCAGACCTCCGATCGCCATCCGCCAACGTTGGAGCATCGCACCCGTACCGGAAAGGACTTGCAGCGCATCGTCAAGCATCCGGCTTACGTGGAAATGGAAAAAATCGCTTATTCCGACTTCGGCCTGGCCGCCATGTCACATCGCGGCGGTGTGCTCGGCTGGTCCGAGCCAATGCCTGCTGCTGTGAAATACGCGCTGACATTCCTGTTCGTGCAGGCTGAATTCGGGCTTTGCTGTCCGGTGTCGATGACCGATTCCCTGACCAGGACCCTGCGCAAGTTTGGCGACCCGGCACTGGTGGAGCGTTATCTTCCGGCACTGACATCGCAGGACCTGGATGCGCTTGCACAGGGGGCGATGTTTATGACCGAACAAGGCGCAGGGTCCGACATTGCCGCAACCGCGACCGTGGCGCAGCGTGACGGGGCAGTCTGGAAGCTGAGCGGCGACAAGTGGTTCTGCTCGAATCCGGACGCCGCGCTTGCGATGGTGCTGGCCCGGGTGGAAGGCGCTCCTGAGGGTATGAAGGGCGTCTCCCTGTTCCTGCTGCCACGCCGGCTTGAAGATGGCTCTCCCAATGCCTACCGCATCATCCGGCTCAAGGACAAGCTTGGAACCCGCTCCATGGCAAGCGGAGAGATTCGGCTTGAAGGCGCTACCGCGTACCTTGTCGGCGAGCTCGGGCGCGGATTTGTGCAGATGGCAGACATGGTGAATAACTCTCGCCTTTCAAATGGTGTGCGTGCCGCCGGCATGATGCGCCGGGCGGCCGCTGAAGCGCAATACATTGCGCGCCACCGCAAGGCGTTTGGCAAACGTTTAATTGATATGCCGCTGATGCAGCGACAGCTCGCCAAAATAATGCTGCCTGGTGAGCAAGCCCGTACCATGATGTTTCAGGCGGCGGATGCCCTGCGGCGCGCCGACGGCGGGGACAGCAAGGCATATGCACTCGTGCGCATTCTCACGCCAATGCTGAAATTCCGTGCCTGTCGCGACGCGCGTCGGGTGACGGGCGATGCGATGGAAGTGCGTGGCGGCTGCGGATACATTGAAGAGTGGAGCGATCCGCGATTGCTCCGGGATTCCCATCTTGGTTCAATCTGGGAAGGCACAAGCAATATCGTGGCGCAGGATGTGATTCGGGCAATCGTTCGCGAAGGCTCGCTGAAAGTACTCCAGGATCATCTCTCGACTCTGCTGGAACAGACGACCATGCACCCTGTCGTACGTGCGCGGTTTTCAGCACTGATTGCCCAAGCCTCCAGCTTTGCCGAAGAGGCCGCCGCCGCGGGAGGCGACCGCCACGCGCGCCAGGCTGCATCAGCGCTGTATCACCTAAGTTCCGCTATCGCGATGGCATGGGAGGCAAGCAAAACCGGCTCGCTAAAACGCATGGCATTGGCGCAGTTAGTTGTTATGCACCGTCTCTCGCCGCGGGACCCGCTCAAACCCTACAGTGATGCGGGAGCACAACTGCTCTTTGATGATGAGGCAAATGCGGATCCGGCAACACTAAACCTACTTGAGCAGTAAAACAACGCCTACTCAGGGCAATAAAGGAGACAATAGTGAAAATCGCTTCCATCGTTCTTGCAGGCTTACTTGGCATTTTTAACCATTCCGCCGTCCTGGCGCAGGACGCAGCCTCGGGCAAGCCGATTACGCTGGTGGTTCCGTTCGCACCTGGCGGCCCGACGGATGCAATGGCGCGTGCCATTGCCCATGAACTGAAGGACATTCTCGGGCAAACCGTCATCGTCGACAACCGCGCCGGCGCCGGCGGTAACATCGGTGCTGACTTTGTTGCCCGGGCACCGGCGAATGGTCAAACCATCCTGTTCGGCACCTCTGGTCCGCTCGCCATCAATGCAAGCCTTTACAAGAAAATCAGCTACGACCCGTTGCGCAGCTTCACACCCATTATCAATCTGGGTTATCTGCCGAACGTACTGGTAGTACATCCCGGCATTCCGGTGAAGAATGTCAAGGAATTGATAACGTACGGCAAAGCGAATCCCGGCAAACTAACCTACGCCTCTTCCGGCAATGGCGCATCGTCTCATCTCGCCGGGGTCATGTTCAACAAGCTCGCAGGGACGGACTTTATGCACGTTCCCTATAAAGGAACAGGGCCCGCGCTGAACGATCTGATTGCCGGCCATGTTTCCATGGCTTTTACGGATGTCCTTACCGCACTGCCGTTTATCAAAGCCGGCAAGTTGCACGTGCTCGGCGTAACGACAAGCGGTCCTTCACGCGCCCTCCCTGACGTACCGACCGTCGCTGAACAGGGAGTCAAAGGCTTCGACGTCAGCGTCTTCTTCGGCATTGTCGCGCCGGCCGGTACGCCTCCGGATGTCGTCGCCAACCTGAACCGGGCATTTGCTACGGCGTTGAAACGACCGGAGCTGGCAAAGTCACTGGAGAAGCAAGGGCTGGAAATGGCACCCAGCAGCGACCCCGAAAGCCTCCGCTCCTTCATGGTGAGTGAAGTCACGCGCTGGAAGGATGTCGTTAAAAGCTCGGGTGCACAACTGGACTAAAGAACGATGACAACTACAGCGACAGGAGCCCTGCAGGGCCTCAAAGTAATCGATGTTTCGCGTATTCTCGGCGGACCCTATTGCGGTCAAATTCTCGGCGACCATGGCGCTGACGTGCTCAAAATTGAACCGCCCCAGGGCGACGATACCCGCACATGGGGACCACCGTTTCTTAACGGAGTCGCTTCGTATTATCTCGGCCTGAATCGGAACAAGCGCGGCATGCGGCTCGATTTAAGCCAGCCCGATGGTCGCGCAAGCTTGCTTGAGCTTTTGTCGGATGCGGACGTACTGCTTGAAAACTTCAAGACCGGCACACTGGAAAAATGGGGGATAGGCTATGAAACCTTGTCCGAGCGTTTTCCCCGCCTGATCCACTGCCGGGTAAGCGGATTCGGTGCCGACGGGCCGCTCGGCGGTTTGCCTGGTTACGATGCAGCGATTCAGGCAATGAGTGGCATCATGAGCGTCAATGGCGAAGCGGGCAGCGAGCCACTACGCGTCGGCTTGCCGGTTGTTGATATGGTCACAGGGCTGAACGCGGTGATCGGAATACTACTCGCCGTCAACGAACGCGAGCGCAGCGGAAAGGGGCAGTTCGTCGAGGCGGCTCTTTACGATAGCGGACTCTCACTGCTCCATCCGCATGCAGCGAACTGGTTCCTGAATGACAAAACACCAGTGCGTACTGGAAATGCTCATCCCAACATCTATCCGTACGACAGCTTTCCAACTCGTACTTCTCCGATTTATCTCGCAGTCGGGAACGATCGCCAGTTTCAGATTCTTTGCAAGGTGTTGGGCGCGCCGACCCTCGCCTATGAAAATGAATTCCTTGATGCCGGTTCCCGCTCGGCCAATCGCAGCCTGTTGCGTGAAAAATTGACGACACTGCTGCAAGAATTCGACGGCGAGACGCTGACCGAGCGGCTGATGCAAGAAGGTGTTCCCTGCGCGCCAATCCTTGATGTCAAGAGTGCACTTGAGCATCCGCACAGCGCGCACCGCGAAATGTTAGTCAGCATGCCGAACGGCTATCGAGGCATAGGCTCTCCTATCAAGCTAAGCCGTACGCCAGCGACCTATCGGCTACCGCCGCCGGATGATATTGGCGAATAAGAAATCTGATACTTCAACCGAACAAGGAGTTAACTTGAGGCCTCTCGACCAGAAAGTGCAATTTCACTGGGACGATCCGCTGCTCTTGGATCAGCAGCTGACGAACGACGAACGCATGGTGCGCGACGCCGCCAATGCGTATTGCCAGGACAAGCTGCAACCACGCGTGCTGGAAGCCTTCCGCCATGATCAGCAGCTGACGAACGACGAACGCATGGTGCGCGACGCCGCCAATGCGTATTGCCAGGACAAGCTGCAACCACGCGTGCTGGAAGCCTTCCGCCATGAAAAAACCGATCCGGCGATCTTCCGCGAAATGGGCGAACTCGGCCTGCTCGGCCCCACCATCCCCGAGCAATACGGCGGCCCCGGCCTCAACTATGTGTCCTACGGCCTGATCGCCCGCGAAGTCGAGCGCGTCGACTCCGGCTACCGCTCGATGATGAGCGTGCAAAGCTCGCTGGTGATGGTGCCCATCTTTGAATTCGGCAAGATCTTCCGCGAAATGGGCGAACTCGGCCTGCTYGGCCCCACCATCCCCGAGCAATACGGCGGCCCCGGCCTCAACTATGTGTCCTACGGCCTGATCGCCCGCGAAGTCGAGCGCGTCGACTCCGGCTACCGCTCGATGATGAGCGTGCAAAGCTCGCTGGTGATGGTGCCCATCTTTGAATTCGGCAAYGAACAGACCAGACAGAAATACCTGCCCAAGCTGGCCACCGGCGAATGGATCGGCTGYTTCGGCCTGACCGAGCCCAACCATGGTTCCGATCCCGGTTCGATGGTGACCCGGGCCAAGAAAGTGGACGGCGGCTACAGCCTGACCGGCAGCAAGATGTGGATTTCCAATTCGCCGATTGCCGATGTCTTCGTGGTGTGGGCCAAGGATGATGAAGGTGCGATCCGTGGCTTCGTGCTGGAAAAGGGCTGGAAGGGTTTGTCGGCGCCGGCGATCCATGGCAAGTTTNTTCGTGGTGTGGGCCAAGGATGATGAAGGTGCGATCCGTGGCTTCGTGCTGGAAAAGGGCTGGAAGGGTTTGTCGGCGCCGGCGATCCATGGCAAGTTTGGTTTGCGCGCATCGATCACTGGTGAAATCGTGATGGATGGCGTGTTCTGTCCGGAAGAGAATGCGTTCCCGGAAGTGCGTGGCTTGAAGGGACCGTTCACCTGCCTGAATTCGGCGCGTTACGGCATTGCCTGGGGTGCGCTGGGTGCGGCGGAATCGTGCTGGCACACGGCCCGCCAGTATGTGCTGGACCGCAAACAGTTTGGCAAGCCGCTGGCAGCCAACCAGCTGATCCAGAAGAAGCTGGCTGACATGCAGACGGAAATCACCATGGGCCTGCAGGGCTGCCTGCGTCTGGGTCGCATGAAGGATGAAGGTACTGCCGCTGTCGCGATTACGTCGATGATGAAGCGTAATTCCTGCGGCAAGGCACTGGATGTGGCGCGTATGGCGCGCGACATGCTGGGCGGGAATGGTATTTCGGATGAGTTTGGCGTGATCCGTCACATGGTGAACCTGGAAGTAGTGAATACCTATGAAGGCACACACGATATCCATGCGTTGATTCTGGGTCGTGAACAGACCGGCATCCCTGCGTTCTAGGCAGGACCAAAGCTGCACAATCAGAAGCTGGTAGACAGTGCCCCCTATGCTGTTGATGAACCTTGGCCGGTCTGCAGGTCGCAGGACTTGCGACCTTCTCGCCATCGTGACGTGCCTGCCGGGAGAGCCTTCAGTGATAAACTGAATTTCCTGACATCGCTAGAGCGGGTTTCATATTGGTGTGCGGAGAAGCGGGTCGATTTGGCGTGCAGGGCAAGGCGCGCGGAGCGCCGTGTGGCGGGCCACACAAGCGACAAGCAACGCCGCCCGGCGCGTCAAGGCGGCCCGAGGCGACAGTACTTCAATATGAAACCCGCTCTAAGCGCGAGACTATGCGATACGAACTGACTGACCTCAAGCTTTTCCTCGCCATCGCTGAAGCGCGAAGCCTGTCTGCGGGCGCTTCGAGCTTACATATAACGGCATCCTCGGCGAGTTATCGGATTAAGAATCTTGAGCAGGCGCTCGGGACCTACCTGTTTCTGAGAAGCGCACGCGGAATGGATTTAACGCCGGCTGGCGAAGTGCTCGCACGGCATGTGCGCGGATTGCTGGCCGGCGTCGAACGTATGCATGACGAGGTCGGAACGTTTTCTGCAGGTCTCAAGGGACAGATTCGGATCCTTGCCAATAGCAGCTCGTTAAACGGCTTTATCATCCCTGCTGTCAGTGGTTTTCTTGTTTCGAACCCGAATGTAAATATCGATCTCGAGGAGCGTGCCAGCGCGATGATCCCAGCGGCGATTGCTGCCGGCGAGGCGGATATCGGCGTGCTTGCCGGTTCTGTGGAAGCAAGTGGCGTCGATGTGTTGCGCTATGCCGTCGACACATTGATTCTGGTAGTACCTGTCAATCATCCACTGGCACGAGAAAAAGAAGTCCGGTTCGGCGCCGCGCTTGATTTCGACTTTATCTGCATGGAAAAACACAGCAGCAATTTCCTGTTTCTCAGAGAAGTGGCGCAGCGCGCAGGAAAAAATCCGAACGTGCGTATCCACGCGCATAGTTTTGAAGCGGTGCTTGCTCTGGTGGCAGGAGGAGTCGGAATCGCACTTGTTCCCGAAAGTGTCGCGGCTGCTTCTTTACGCGAAGGCAAAGTGACAAAGGTCGGCTTGCTCGAACCATGGGCACTGCGGGAACTGAATTTGATTCTGAAGTCAGGCGAGCAGTTACCGTCTTTTACTGCTGCCTTTATCCAGTTTCTGATGAGTGAATGACGCGCTGGCATGCACCACCCAACGCGATATTTTCTTTCGCCATCCATGCTGAATCCATGACAGGCAGTACCAATCAGGATTCAGCATCCGGATTTCACGACGAATGCCTTGCCGCTTTCTTGTCGAGAAATTCCTGCATGTAGCGCTGCGGCTCGCCCGTCTCAAACGCCGCGCCGAACTCCCGCACGCTGGCGACAATCGACGCATCAAGCCCCTGGTCTTCCCATTCCCGTAGCAGGCGCTTCTGCTGGCGCAGCACCTCCGGTCCCATACCCGCAAGCGAGCTGGCGACACGAGAGACCGCGCTGTCGAGTTCATCGTCCGGCACAACTTCATGCACCAGCCCCCAGGCAAGCGCTGTTGCAGAATCCACCGTTTCTCCAGTCAACAATAACCATGCAGCGCGGGCACCACCAATCAATCGTGGAATCAGCGATGCATGGATGACCGAAGGAATGCCGACCTTGACTTCGGGCATGCCAAATTTCGCACCCTGGGAGGCGATGCGCAGGTCACATGCCATCGCGACTTCAAGACCACCGCCCAACGTCCAGCCCGGCATGCGTGCAATGACAGGCGCCGGAAATTGACGCAGGCCGTCGCACATTTCCCTCAGGTTACTGATGAACTCCTCGCCAGTCTGGCGATTCAGTGCAGCCATTTCCTTGATATCCGCTCCGCCGATCAGCCCCTTGTCGCCAGTGCCACGCAGCACCAGTGTACGGATGCTGCTGTCGGTGCGAAGAATTTTCAACTGGGCGATGACGTCTTTAATGACCGGCGTACTCAGGATATTGAGCGAGCCCGCATCACTGATAGTCAGCGTCGCGATGCCCTTATCCATCGTAACGACCGCATGCCGTATTGCTAGTTGTTCAGCCATTGTTTTTCCCGTCACATTTTTTCAAATTTAATATCGGTTACCACCTTCTTCCAGTGTACGTTCGCAGACTTGATCAGGTCCGCAAATTCATTTCGTGGCGTGTAGTTGGGTACCGCTCCCTGATTTTCGATTGCCGACGCGACTTCCGGGCTAGCCAGGGCTTCGCGCACCGCATTGTTCAGTTTATCGAGCACAGCCGGAGGTGTCTCGGCCGGGGCACCGAGTCCGAACCATGACGGGTTATTCATTGGCGCCAGCCCCACTTCGGCATAAGTCGGCACATTGGGTAGGATCGGCAAGCGTTGCTTTGCCGCTACCGCCAGAGGACGGATTTTTCCGGCTTTGATCAGGCCGGCGGACGACGGAATATTGTCGAACACTACCTGAACCTGCCCTGCCATCAGGTCGTTCAGCGCCGGGCCGAGCCCCTTGTAGGGAACATGCAGCATGGTCGTCCCGGTGGTCGTCATGAAGAGTTCGCCGTTCATGTGACTCAAGCCGCCATTGCCGGACGAACCGAATGAATATTTCTGCGGATTCGCCTTGAGCTCCTTGACCAGCGCAGGAACGCTGGCAGCAGGCATAGACGGATTGACGACCAGGACGTTCGGTACATCGGCGAGGTTGCTGATCGGGGCGAAGTCCTTTATCGGATCATAGGCAGTCTTTGCATAGACCTGAGGATTCACCGCGTGCGAGCTTTCTACCAGCATCACCAGTGTATAGCCGTCGGCGGGTTGTTTCGCAGCGTAGGCGCTGCCGATGCCGCCGCCGGCTCCGGGACGGTTCTCAATGATGAATGGCTGCTTGAGGATAATGCCGAGCTTTGCGCCGACGATGCGCGCGATGACATCAGTCGTACCTCCAGGCGCGTAAGGCACGATGATACGGACGGTCTTGTCCGGATAATCGGCGGCTTGCGCACTTAGGGTAAGCCCGCCTGTGAGCATGGCTGCGGCAATGATTAAGTTTGTCTTCATGTGGTCTCCTCCGTAAATGGAATGGGTGTCTGCAAGCGGGATCAATCGCAGACAGGGGCAATACTGCAATCGTGTTCCCCAAGCAGGGGCGGTGCCGCCACGGAAAGGGTTCGCTCTTTCTCGTCGCTAAGCATCGGATTTCTTACCAGCGGCACCGATCCCATGACGGGGTGCGGCACATGCTGCATCATGCGTCGGTGTTGCACCTGCGGATGGGCGAAGACCTGATCGAGCGTATTGATTGGTCCCCACGGCACCCCGGCCGCGTCGAACGACTCACTCCAGCTTTGCCGTGAACGCGTGACGAAGACATCTTCCAGTAGTTGCCTGAGTGCGGGCAGGTTCGCGATGCGCTGGGAGTTTGTGCTGAACCTTGCGTCCTTCGCCCACGCGGGCATCCCCGCGACTTCGCAAAAGCGCTGGAATTGACTGTCGTTGCCAATGGCGAGGATCAAGTACCCGTCGGCGCAGCGAAACACCTCATACGGCGCGCAATTCGGATGGGCGTTTCCTGACCGCGGTGGATTTACGCCGGATATCAGGTAGTTTGCACCCTGGTTCGCATTGAGCGCAACCGCAACATCTAGCAGAGCGAGGTCAATGAAGGTACCTTCGCCGGTGCGCTCCCTTTGATACAGTGCTGCCAGCACCGCCGCGGTCGCATACATTCCAGTGGTAATGTCAACAACCGCGACGCCTGTTCGCAATGGGCCGGCCCCGGCCATGCCGTCGGAATGGCCCGTGTAGCTCATCAGGCCGCCCATCCCCTGGAACACGTAGTCGTAGCCCGGTTTGTCGGACATTGGCCCATCCTGGCCAAACCCGGTAATCGAAATATAAATAAGGCGGGGATTTTCCTTTGCTAGGGTCGGGTAATCCAGCCCATAGCGTACCAGCGTGCCAGGTTTGTAATTCTCGACAAGGATGTCCGATTCCTTGGCTAAACTCAGAATCAGGTCTTTTCCGGCAGCAGTTGAAAAGTCGGCACCCACTGAACGTTTGCCGCGGTTGCAGCTGGCAAAGTACGCGGACATTTTCTGGCCATCTTCGCCTTCCAGGTAGGGAGGCCCCCAACCACGCGTATCGTCGCCGCGGTCGGGATGTTCGACCTTGGTGACGTCGGCACCAAGGTCGGCCAGGTTTTGGGTGCACCAGGGGCCGGCGAGAATACGTGACAGATCGAGCACTTTAATGCCGGACAGTGCATTTTTGAGCATGTTGTCTCCTATCGATATCGGAATCGAGTATAGATAGGACAATCCGGTCCGGCTATTTCAATGTTTCGAAAGGCGTGTTCGTGCCACGCGAACACCTGCCTGTACAACGCTTGACGTTGCGTCGTCGTCGATCAGGCTCCGAACATGTACAAAGCGTGAGGGCGTAGCTGAAACGCTATCTAACGCCCTTGAAATACAGGCGTAGCTTTCCGGAGAAAGGCGCGCAGCCCTTCAGAGGCATCAATGGTGCTGCTTGATGCGATCATGTAGCGGGCTTCAAGGTCAAGATGCTCTTCCAGAGAACGGCCCGCCACGCCATCAACCAGCTGTTTTATTTTTTGAAAAGACTGTGTCGCACCTGACGCCAGGCGATTCGTGAGGGATGCCGCTTCGGCCGCCAGCTCCTGATCCGGATACACGGCGTCCAGCAAGCCATACTCCAGGCATTTGGCAGCGTCGATGGCTTCATTAAGTAACAGAATTCTTTTGGCACGTGCCGGGCCAGCGCGTTTGGTGAGCCACCACGAAGCACCGAAGTCTGGTGACAAGCCAATGGCAGAATAGCCACCGCGAATCTTCACTGATTCCGATGCAAGCACGATATCGCCGCATAATGCGATCCCGATGCCACCGCCGCCGACTGGGCCATGGATTGCGCAAACAACCGGAACAGGTAAGGCAGCAATTCGCCGTGCAGCGCTGTGCAGAGTAGTCAGCAAAGCATTGAGAAAATCCGGTAGATTTTCCGATCGGGACATCGCAGCAATATCTCCGCCGACGCAAAACGCACGTCCCTTTCCGTTGATCAGCAGTACACGCACTGATGGATTGCCTGCAATATGCTCAACTGCCTCGGAAAACGCGCTTGCAAACGAAAGATCGATAGCATTTCCCGTATCAGGACCATTCAGGGTGAGTGTTGCGATGCCATTCTGTATGCTGCATAACACCGGTTCGGATTTCATCTTTTCCTTTATTTGTCGTTCAATTTCAATCCTTGCGCTAAACGCTAAAGACCAATCGTTAAGGGCGAATTAAATCATTTTCAACGTCAGATAGCGTTAGCAATATCTTTCCGATGTGATCGCCGGATTCAATACGCTCGTGCGCCTGCGCAACTTGCTCAAGAGGATAGGTACTATCAATGATTGGGCGTATTCGCTTTGTCTCGATCAGTGGCCAGATTTGCGTACGTAACTGGTCGGCGATGGCCGCTTTGAACTCGACAGACCGCGCACGCAGTGTTGCCCCGGTTAAGGTCAACCGCCGATGCATCATCTGCCGGATATCAAAACTGGCTGAGGTTCCGCCCAAAAACGCAATGAATACCAGGCGCCCACCATCCGTCATGATGTTCTGTTCGCGTTTCACGTAGTCGCCACCTACCATATCAAGAATGACATCCACTCCACGACCGGAGGTCAAATCTTTGACGGCGGACTCGAAGTCGGTCGTCCGATAGTTGATAGCAGCTTCAGCACCAAGTGACTTGCATACCTCGCATTTCGTATCGGATCCTGCCGTTGCAATAACCCGGTGTCCCAGTGCTGCGCCCATCTGGATCGCCATCACACCGATTCCGCTGGTGCCGCCCTGGATCAAAATTGTTTCACCTGGAGCGAGACGCCCCGCGTCCCACAGCATAGTCCACACGGTGAAGCAGGCTTCGGGCAGCGCTGCGGCTTCCGTGAATGACAAGCCGACGGGTACCGGCAGACACTGGACGGCGGGGACATGGCAATATTCCGCATAACCTCCGCCGGTCAGCAGGGCGCAAACTCGCTGACCCACCTTCCATCCGCTGACAGATGAACCGACCTCCACAACAACGCCGGCCACCTCAAGCCCCGGAATATCTGAAGCTCCCGGCGGTGGCGGATAATGGCCACGACGCTGAACGGTGTCGCCACGGTTCACGCCGGCGGCGGCAACCTGGATGAGAAGTTCTGACGCGCCTGGCCGCGGCACCGGTCGTTCTGTCAGCCGCATGACCTCTGGCCCGCCAAAGCGCGGCAGGTCGACGCACCGCATGATTCCCGGCAGCTTTATTTCTGATGACGGCGTGCTCAATTACTGCCTCTCTGCCGGCTCCGTTTCCCAATCCAGCCCATTTCCTTCGCAATCACGTCAAGCATGATCTCGTTCGCACCACCGCCGACGGCAACGATACGCAAATCCCGCAACATGCGGGTAATGCGGTTTTCCCACATATAACCCTGGCCGCCGAAATACTGGGCACAACCGGACGGGACTTCCAGTGCCAGCTTACCGACCAGATATTTTGCCATCGACACCAGACGGGTGACATCCAGTTCCGACACCAGCGCTTCGCCGGCGCGATAAGCAATCGAACGTACTGCTTCGATCTGTGACAGGTAGTCGGCGAGGCGGTGATAGAGCGCCTGGTTTTCAATCAGCGGCTTGCCGAACGTGCGGCGTTCGCTGGTATAGTCGACCGTCAATGCAATAGCGTCTTCCAGTGCGGAAATGCTGCGCAGGCAAGCCCATAGCCGTTCATGCTGAAATTGTTCCATCTGGTAGATGAAACCTTTTCCTTCTTCACCGATCAGGTGGCGTTGCGGGACTCTTACTTCGTCAAAGAATACCGGTGCCGTGTCGGAACAGTGCATGCCAAGCTTATGCAGTGGCTTACCCACACTGACTCCACGCGTATCCATGGGAACCAGGATCAAGGACTTGTTGCGATAAGGCCCTCCCTCTTCCGATGTATTGACCAGCAAGCTGATCCAGCGCGCATGCGTGGAATTCGTGATCCACATTTTGGCGCCGTTGATGACATAGTCGCCGCCATCCTTGCGTGCCGTGGTTTTTATGGCTGATACATCGGAACCGGCGCCCGATTCGCTCACCCCGATACTGGCCACCGCTTCGCCGCTGATTGCGGGAACCAGGAACTCGTTACGCAGTGCGTCGCTGCCGTGTGCGGTAAGGGCCGGTATCGCTGACAAGTGGGCCCCAATGGCAAACGGAATGCTGGGCGAATGCGCATGCCCCAGCTCTTCCGCTGCGACCATGACGTACGAAAAATCCAGACCGAGCCCGCCAAATTCAACCGGCTTGTTAATGCCAAGCAAGCCAAGTTCTCCAGCGCGCGCAAAGATGGATGGCAGCGGCGCAGCGCCGGCAGCTTCCCACTCGTCCGCATGCGGGTTCAATTCCTGGTCGACAAACTTCTTAATGCCGCGTCGCATGTCTTCATGGGCCGAGGTAAATAAATTAGACACGTGAATAGTCTCCATCTGTAAAGGGTGACGAACTTTGGTGGCTCTGGCGGGACGTCAAAACAATACGCCCTTCTTAACTTCATGGCAGCAAGCCTGCCTGCTCAAGGGATTTTCGTTCCTTTTCAAATGCGGTTTTCGCGTACGCCGCATATTCTTCAGGTGTTTTCCGCCATAGGGTCTGGTGGATTGATTTGAGCACTTCCAGATGCTGTGGATCGTTCAAGGCCTTGTCAAACGCACGGTGCAGTTTCTGTACGACTTCAGGCGGCATACCTTTCGGGCCGACCAGGCCATAAGGACTTTGGGATACCAGGTTGATGCCAAGTTCACGCGCTGTCGGCACATCAGCCAACCCTGCGTAACGTTCGGGCTCCCACAGCATCAGGATGCGCGCTTTATCTCCCAGCATGGTAAGGGTACTGATGGCGTCTGCGGAAATCATGACTTCGCCGCTGAGGAGCGCGCGGGCCGTCTCGGACCCGCCCTTATACGGTATGTGGTTGAACTTGAGACCGGTTTGCCGCTCGATTTCGGCCATGCCCAGATGCTGGGTGCTGCCAATGCCGACCGAACAATAACTAACCTTGCCCGGATTGGCCCGTGCATACTTCACGATATCGTTCCACGACTTGAATTCTGAATCGGAACGCACGGCGACCCCGAGCAAGTAACCGGACAGACCTGTCACATAGGTAAAGTCACGCAGCGGATCCCAACTCACTTTTTGCATGTGCGGCATTCGCCAGACAGTCACGGGTGCGTGCGCCAGGGTATAGCCATCGGGTTTGCCAGTGCTGGCAAGCGTGCTGGCCGCCAGTGTTCCGCCCGCGCCGGATTTGTTTTCCACGATAACGGGCTGGCCGAGCTCCTTGCTGGCCAGATTGGCCAGTACACGGATTTCACGGTCAGTGCTGCCGCCCGCCGGATAAGCAACCTGTATTGTGATTGGCCGGCTTGGGAATGTTTCGGCTTGTGCAACAGTAACGTTGAGACATGCGGTGATGGAAGCACAGACAGCGAGGATGAAAGCTTTGATGCTCATAAAGGTCTCCTGGTTAAATCGCAACATGTTTGGAGGTTTTTAGTCCTTCGAAATTAGACCTGCCTGCTCCATTAACTTGCGCTCCTCCAGGAACGCCGATTTTGCGTATGCCGCGTAATCCGCTGGCGAGCGGTACCACAGCGTCTGGTGAATCTGCCCCAGCAGCTGGACATGCTCCGGATCTTCGAGAGCCTTCTTGAACGCGTCGTGAATTTTGCTGACTATCTCCGCCGGCATTCCCTTTGGCCCTACCAGTCCAAAAGGACTCTGGTACACGATATTGAGTCCCAGTTCACGCGCGGTTGGCACGTCGGGCAGGCCGGCGTAGCGGGTCGGCTCCCATACCATCAGGATGCGTGTCTTGCCTGCGTTGGCAAGACCGGCGAAACCGCTGACGGCATCGGCCTGTAGCATGACTTCGCCTGCAAGGAGTGCACGCGAGGAATCCGCCGCGCCTTTATAAGGAATATGATTAAACCGAACCCCTGTTTGCTTTTCAATATCCGTCATCGCCAGGTGCAGTGTGCCGCCGATACCAGTCGATGCATAACTCACCGAACCGGGGTTGGCGCGCGCATGGCGGACAACGTCTTCCCATGTCTTGAACGGCGAGTCGGCGCGTACTGCGACGCCAAGCACGTAGCCTGACATCCCGATGATGTAGCTGAAATCGCGTACCGGGTCCCAGTTCACTTTTTGCATATGCGGCACCCGGAATACGCCGACCGGTGCCTGGGCCAGCGTGTAACCATCGGGTCTGCCGGACAAGGCCAGCGTACTCGCCGCGAGCGTGCCCGCTGCTCCCGGTTTGTTTTCAACAATGATGTTCTGGCCGAGATGCTTCGCTGCCAATCCTGCCAGCACCCTGAATTGACGATCGGTTGCACCCCCTGCTGAGAACGCAACTTGTACGGTAACGGGACGGCTCGGATAATTGTCGGCAGCAACAGCGTTAGCCGTAACCAGATGGAACAATCCAGCCAGGCAAGCTGCAAAAAAGTGCGTGAAGCGCATACGTGTCTCCTGTATATGGTTTTAATCTGCAAACTATCAACGCGATAAGACGGTTGGTCAGTGTCAGTTCATGAACGCTCCGCCATTGACATCGAAACATGCACCCGTCACAAATGCAGCTTCTTCCGATGCAAGGAAGGCAATGACGGCTGCGATTTCTTCCGGTGTTCCGCCGCGGCCGGCGGGTGTCTTGGCGCGGATCTGCGCCAGGATGTCGGGACTCATTGCCAGTGCCAGTTTGGTTTCTACCAAACCTGGCGCAACGGCATTCGCTGTCACCCCATACGGCGCGAACTCGGTTGCAATGGCACGCGTCAGTCCAAGGATGGCGGCCTTCGAGGTCGCATACGCCGAACTCGCCTGGTTCGGATTGGTGCGGCCCGCACGCGACGAGGTATTGATGACCCGGCCCCAGCCGCGTTCCCGCATCGCGGGCACGAACTGCTGCGCGAGCCGCATCGGCGCTGTGACGTTGACTTGCATGACAAACTCCCATTCTTCCAGCGAGATGCCTGCCAGGCCTGCCGCCTTGCCCGCATGCTTGGGCGAGACGGCGGCATTATTTACCAGGATGGCAACCGGATCCCAGCGCGCCCGAATTGCCGTATCCAGTCGTTGCGGTGCATCGGGCTGACGCAGATCGATTGCCAGCGGCAGCACGCGATCCGCCGGCAGATCGGCCGCCGCGGACTCCAGCGCCTCCGTGTCAAGGTCTACCATGGCGACATGGTGGCCGGCCTCAAGCAGATTGATTGCGGTCGCGAGACCGATTCCGCGTGCTGCCCCGGTTACCAAAGCCGTTCGTAGCTGTTTCATGTCGCGTTTCCTTTAACTATTAACTATTGGAGTCAACTGGTGTGGTGGACAACAGTGCATCAAGCGCAACCACGCCATCGCCCTCTGCCCTTACCAGAAGCGGATTGATCTCAAGTTCATTGATCGCCCCATCGAGATGCATTGCAAGCGTCGAGACGGCTGCGATAGCCGAGCAGGCCGCTGCGATATCGCCCCGAGGCTTGCCGCGAAACCCGGTCAGCAGCTTGTAGCCACGCAGTTCCTTAAGCATCTCGTGCGCAATCGTTTCATCAACCGGAAGCAGTCGATGGGAGACATCGCGGAATAGCTCGGTGAAAATGCCACCCAATCCCACCGTCATCGACAACCCGAAGATCGGATCTCTTGTGATACCGACGATCAGTTCACCTACGCCAGCTTCCATTTTCTGCACCAGCACGCCGCGCAGTTCGGCTTCGGGCTGCGACACACGCACGTTATCCATCACTTCGGCGTAAGCGTTCCTGACTGCATCTGCGTTCGTCAGATGCAAGCGGACGCCGCCGGCTTCAGTCTTGTGTGCAATGTCGGGGCTCAGAATCTTGAGTGCAACCGGAAAGCCAGTCATGTCGGCGAAGGCAGCGGCCTCATCGGCATTTCTGGCGACCCGCTCCGCACACACCGGCACACCATGTGATTCGAGCAGACGCTTGGTCTGGTACTCATCCATCCGCGGAGAAAGCAGAAGTTTTTCCCCGGTTGCCACTTCCCGTTCGGTGCGCAACGCTCTCCAGTGGTCGCGCCGGCTTGCCTCTTCACGCCACGGTAGATATGTCGCCATCGCGCCGACCGCCCGCGCAACATCGGTAAAGACGGGAATACCCGCACGTTCAAGATCATCGCGCGATTTTGCCTTGCCGGTATCGATGGCAATGAACAGTCGACCGGAACGACGTGATGCATCAATCAGTTCGTCAGCAATGCGGTCAAGCAGGTAGCCAGTCGCATAGACCAGGACCGTATCAATATTGCTATCGGCGACCAGCGTTGCAAACACCTCCGCAGCGAGTCCTTCGCGGTTATACAGGTTAGCGGTCAGGTCGATGGGATTGGCTACCATCCCCAGCATGGGCGCTTTTTCTTTGAGTATTCTTTGCGCATCCTGAGGAAGGACCGGAACCTCGAGCCCGGCCGATACCAGCAGATCCGTCAGCAAGCCGCCCATCGCCCCGGAGATTGAGGCGACCGCAATGCGTCTGCCTGCGGATCTGTCTTTCATGCCCGCAAGGTAAGCGACGTCGACCAGTTGCATGGGATCGCGTGCCTGCATGATGCCTAATTGCCGAAACGCGGCGCGGTTGATTGCCTGATTGCCCGCCAGGGAAGCGGTATGTGACATTGCAGCGATGGAACCCTGTTCGGTTTCTCCGGATTTGATGAGTATCAGCGCCTTTCCCGCACGGTGAAATTTCTCGCTTACCCTGATCAGGCGTTCACCGTCGCGCAAGCCTTCGAGGTAGCCAATCACCGAATGTGTCTGCGGATCATCGGCCAGATATTCGAGATATTCGGCAAACTCAATACTGGCCTCATTACCGGTATTGATGAATTGGTTAAACTTTATACCGCGTTCATAGCCGGCCACATACAAGATGGCGCACATGTTGCCGCTCTGTGTCACAAGACTTACATGACCGGCTCCCGTATTGGGCGGGTAATCGCGAAAGATGGTGGCAAATGCAGTAATGGCACCCGTACTCAGGTTCGCCAGGCCCATGCAGTTGGGTCCGCAGACCGCCATATCGTGCTCGCGGGAAAAGTCGGCGATCTGTTGCTGCAACCGGGCTCCTTCCTCGCCTTCCTCTGCAAAGCCGGATGCATAGATGATGGCAGCGCGAATGCCTTTCGCATGACACTTGACGAGCGTGGGAAAGACCATGTCTGCACCGATGGCCAGGACCGCCAGATCTGGCGCCTCGGGCAAGCTTTCGATATCGGGATAACACTGCAGACCGTGCATTTCCTGGTACTTCGGGTTAACCGGATAGACCTTGCCTTCAAAGCCAAACTTGACCAGATGATCTATTGCAATCCCGCCAAGCCGTGACGGATCGGCCGATGCGCCAATGAAAGCGATCGATCTCGGATTAAGCAGCAAGTCCATCGGGCGCAAGGAACCACGTTCCGTTACTGCGGCAACCTGTGTCGATATGTCACGCTTGTTCATTTACACTCCGCAAGTGTCGTCTTGTTCTGGTCAATTACCTTTGCAAGCCCGGCGTTCCTGATCTGCGCGAATTCCGCCGAGGCATGGGTAACCTGATGGGTATCGAAATGCGCTTGCACGGCATTTCGGAAACCCTGGATGTCGTAGGTGCGATTGAGCGATTTTTTCAGTGCGCGCGTTGCAAATGGTGGCGCTTTTGCGATTTTCTGGGCAATCTCCATCGTGCGTGTATCGAGGTCAGCGCGCGGCACTACGCGGTTGACCATCCCTATACGATAGCCATCCTCCGCACTGATACGCTCGCCAGTGAACAGAAATTCCTTCGCATGACGCAGGCCCATCACCCAGGGTTGAAACAAGACTTCGGTCCCGGCCAGACCCATTGAAAACATGACTGAATCCCAGAACCATGCATCATCGGCGGCAACGACCAGATCGCACATGTTGGCCAGCATGAATCCGCCGGCAACGCAGGCGCCCTGCACCTGTGTGATCGTCGGCTTGGGACAATCCCATATGTTCAGGCAGTAGTCGAGGTAGTGATACTCTTCATAATCCCAGCGCTCCTCCGCAGTAAAATCGGAGCGTTTGGCCTGCGCTTCCTTGAGGTCGTGACCGGCTGAGAAATGCTTCCCCTTCCCTGCGAGGATAATGACGCGCACGGAGTCGTCGCGACCGGCTTCGGCGATTGCAACATCCAGGTCCAGAAGCATCTGCCGCGTCTGGGCATTGGCAAAGTCGCCCCGGTTCAGCCAGATCCTTCTTACCGATCCCACGTTTTCAATTAACAGTGCTTGGTCGTGCATAGCGTCTCCTTGAAAGATATCCCATTGGTGAGATACATTTCAAACCTGTCGCCCATCTAGCGCAACCTTGGATATATACTTTGTGCATATTATGAACAGCAACGAAATATGAGTACCGGGACACAAAGTCTTGATCGCGCGCTCAGCCTGCTCAGCCTGATTGAACAGAGTCACCAGGAGGGTATCGAACTGGCAGGGCTTGTCGAGAAAAGTGAACTGGACCGCACTACGGTTTATCGGCTTGTCAGTGCGCTGGTCCAGGCGGGCTTCGTTGAGCGTGATTCGACAACGAAGAAATACCGCTTAGGCGTGGAAGCAATGCAGATAGGCTTGATGGCGATGAGTCGCGCACCTATTGTTGAATCGTGCAAGCCACTGATGCAACTGCTTGCGCGTGAAACCGAAGATACCGTGTTTCTGGTGGTTCGTAACGGGGACTACGCACACTGTCTGCATATCGAACAAGGTAGTTTCCCGGTGAAGGCGATTACCCAGCATGTAGGAGGATTGCGCATTCTCGGTTTGGGGACTGCTGGTCAAGCCTTGCTTGCAACCATGGGGGATGCAGAGATCGAGGCAATTTATATCCGTCACCGGGAAGAGTACGAAAGCCACGGCTTGAACTTGCGCGAGCTGAAACAGGCGGTAAAAAATATTCGCGCCAACGGCCATGCCGTGACAGTCGATATCATCACTGAAGGTGTTTGTGGCGTAGGAGTCGCGTTCGAAATTACAAAAGGCAATTATGCCGGCGTGAGTATCGCTGGCATTGGTTCACGCTTTCCGGCAGCCCGATGCAGGGAGATCGCCTCGCTGATCGGGGCGCAGTTGCGCAGTATCGGATTCCGATCATTCGGCGGCAAGTAAAACTTGCGGAGCGCCGCAGCCCTGTTGGATACGGTTTCTGGGGATGATCTGTCCGGACCGGTTCGACGGGCGTCTTATACCAGTCCGACCCATCACGTAACCAATGGATCATGTTGCGTGATGGCTCCGACTGGTATGACACGCCGCCTGCTGCAGTGCTGCAAGCTGCGGGAACAGGTTCGTCAGGCTGAACGGGCCGTCGTCAGGCCCATTTTTTTGGCGATGATCGACAGCATGACCTCATCAGCACCGCCGCCGATTGATCCAAGCCTGGAGTCGCGGTAGGCACGTGCCGCGCGGTTCTCCCAGGTATATCCCATCCCGCCGTAAAACTGCACACACCAATCAGCAATTTCACGCGCAAGTCTGCCCGCCTTCAGCTTGGCCATCGATGCAAGCTCGACAACATCTTCGCCCGCAATATATTTTTCAGCCGCCATATAAATGAGTCCGCGCAAAGCTTCAACTTCTGTCTTGAGTTCAGCCAGCTTAAACTGGATGTACTGGTTGTCCAGCAACGGTTTTCCAAAAGCCACTCGCTGGCGCAAATAGTCGGCCACTTCGGTAATCAGATGTACCGCGCCCAGACGCCGTGCAGCAGCAGCAAGCCGTTCTTCCTGAAATTGTTCCATCTGGTAGATGAAACCCATATTTTCCTGTCCAATGCGATTGCTTTGTGGAACGCGGACCCCATCAAAAAAGATTTGAGCAGTATCGGATGACCAGTTGCCAATCTTGCGAATTTTTTTCATCTCTATTCCCGGACGCAGCTTGCCGTTCTCCCTCAACGGAACAATAATCAGAGACTTGTTCTTGTGCGCCGGGCCGTCCGATGTATTGGCAAGCAGGCAGATCCAGTCGGCCTGTGTCGCATTGGTGATCCACATTTTCGATCCGTCGATGATGTAATCGCCACCATCCTTACGGGCACGAGTCTTCAGTGACGCAACATCCGAGCCGGCGCCCGTTTCGGAAACGCCGATGGAGATCACGACGTCCCCGGCAATAGCGGGAGCCAGATATTCGCGCCGCAACGCATCACTGCCATGACGGGCCAACGCCGGTGTCGCCATGTCTGTCTGCACGATAATTCCCATACTTACGCCCTGCGCCGTCACGGAACCAAGCGCCTCTGCAGCCGCAATATTGAAAGAGTAATCAAGTCCCATGCCACCATAGGCCTCTGGCCGGTTAATTCCCAGGAAGCCGGCATTGCCCATTTTCTTGAACAACTCATGTGCGGGAAAGATGCCTGCTTCTTCCCACTCATCGGAGTAAGGCTCGATTTCGACCTGGATGAAGCGATTGATCGCATCCATCAGCTTGTGATGCTCTTCTGTATAGATCATGGAATAGTTGGATAAATAGGGATTAAAAATAGTCAGAGCATGAACATGCCGCCGTTGACGTCGATGACCGAGCCGTTAATGAAGCTGGCGTCCTCTGTCGCGAGGAAGGTAATGGCGGCGGCCACTTCATCAGGCTTGCCGATGCGACCGACCGGCACCCTTTTTGCGTAGTCCTCGGCGACTGCTGCCCCGGTCGTTGCCCCGAGTGCGGTTGCGATCCGTCCGGGCGCTACCGCATTGGCGGTGATACCAAACGGGCCAAGCTCGGTAGCTATATGTCTCGTCAAACCAAGCAGTCCTGCTTTCGACGCCATGTAAGCAGGACCGACCGGACCAAGCGCCCGCGTACGTCCGCCCGAAGACGATACATTGACGATGCGTCCCCAGCGTGCCTCTTTCATTGCCGGCAGCAGCCTTTGGCACAGTCGCATCGAGGAGGTAAGGTTGACATACAAGATGCGATTCCATTCATCCATCGTCATGTCGAGTATGTTCAAAGCAACGCCGTTGTACTTGGGTGCGATGCCTGCGTTGTTTACCAGAATCTGCGCAGGCCCCCATCTATGCTGGCTGGCTTCGGCAACAATATCCGCAGCGTTATCCTGGGCGATGTCTATGCATAGGGTCTCCAGTCGCTCGGATGGAATTTCCATCTTGAGTTTGGACAGGGCCGCGCTATCAATATCACATGCAAGTACGTTTAAGCCGCTTGCTGCAAAACGCCTTGCTGCCGCGGCGCCGATACCGGATCCCGCTCCGGTAATCACTACTGTCTTGGGTTGCACCATTTTCATCAATCCTTTACCGGTTTTCCAAACTTTTTAATCAGCTCTTTTTCCTTAGCATAGGTGCGCTGAGCCCACTCCTTATACTCCGCAGATCCGAGGTAAGAATGCACCTGTCCAAGCTGAGTCAGCATCTGCCTGTTTGGCAATTCATCAGACGCCTTACGGAAGGCGTTTTCCAGGATTGCGACTACCTTTGGATCCATTCCTGCGGGCCCGACAATGCCATAGGGGACTTCCGCAATCATGTTGGTACCAGCTTCCGGCAAAGTGGGAACATCCGGGAAACGCGAGGCGCGTTCCTTGGTAAACACAGCCAGCATTCGCGCTTTCCCAGTATCGACCATGGGCGCTATGCCGCCGAGACTAGGCAATGCAAAATCCAGCTGTCCACCGACCAGATCCTGAATCTGGTCACCATCGCCCTTATAGGGTACGGCGTTCAACTTCACACCTTCCAGCATCGCTGCGTTTTCCATGATGAGGTGCATGGTTGAATTGAAGCCCGCGCTTCCATAACTGAGCTTGCCGGGATTTGCCTTGGCGTAGGCAAGCAATTCTTTCCAGGTTTTGAATGGACTATTGGCAGGTACCGCCACGACGTAGGCGTAACTCGACAGCATGCTGATATAAGTAAAGTCAGTCAGCGGGTCATACGCCATTTTTTGCAGAAGGGGGAGGCGCAAGCTGGTTGGAACCACCACAGACAGTTTGTATCCGTCAGGGGGCGTTGACTTCAGGGCACTGAGTGCTACTGATCCTGATGCGCCGGACCGGTTCTCTACGATGATTGTCTGGTTAAGGTGTTTGCTTGCCAGCTGGGAGATAGTTCGCAGATGGACATCGGTACTGCCGCCAGGTGGGAATGGCACGATCAGAGTGATCGTTTTGCTTGGAAAAGTATCGGCATGAACAAATGGTACGGCTAGCAAGCCAAACGTCGCCGCGACTATTGCAATAAACCTTCTCATTTTTGTCTCCTTGATCTCAATCGAAATTGCCTTACGTTTGGCTGCCGAATAGGGTTTTCGGGCGCGATACAGATCTACGGATCTGTACTTTTCATCCCGACACCGTCATGCCTTCGTGTGCGAAGCAGGCAAAGTACATTTAACATAGGAAGAGATCTCTTAAGCAAACCCATTTATATCGATTGTGCATATTATGAACACGAGCACGGATAAGATTTCCGGGGCGCAAAGCATTGCCCGCGCGCTGTCGATGCTCAAGATGCTGTCCGAGCATCATGAAAAAGGCGCTGATCTCAATGAGATGATTGCCTTGACGGGGCTCAACCGAACCACGGTGTACCGTCTGCTTTGTGGGCTTGCGGAGGGTGGTTATGTGGAGCGGAATGAAGCCACAAAAAGGTATCATCTCGGATTGAATGCCATGCAACTTGGGCTGACGGCGATGACTCGTCCGCCCATTGTGGAACGTTGCCGCCCGCTCATGCGCTCTCTTGCCCGCTCGACGGAAGACACTGTATTCCTGATCGTCCGAAACGGAGACTTTGCACATTGCCTGCATCTGGAACGAGGACCATTTCCGGTACGCGTGATGACGACGCTGACCGGCAGCTTTCGCCTTCTTGGCCTGGGGACAGCTGGACAGGCCTTACTGGCCACACTGACCGCTGCAGAACTCAAGGCGCTCTACAGCAGGCACGCCGCCGAGTACGAACGGAGCGGCATGAGTGAATCCCGGATAAAGAAAATTGTGGAAAAGACACGCAGTGACGGCTACTCCACCGGACTTAATCTGCTGATTCCAGGAGTACACGCGGTCGGAGTCGCATTCGAACTCACCAAAGGACACTACGCGGCTCTCAGTGTTGCGGCAATTGCTTCACGACTCGACGAAAAACGTCGCCGGGATATTGCCGAAAGCATCAGGTCCGAACTAAACGAGAGTGGTTTCAAACTGTTCCCCGGATAGCGCTTGCAGTCTCTTCAAGCCATGAAGACGTATCAGAGGACGGCCAACGCGAGCAGGACGAAGGCTGCAAGCCATACCGTTTCTGCCACCAGCATTGCAATCGGCCGCCAACCCAACGACGCCAGCGACTGGAATGAGGTCTTTACACCCAACGCAGCGATTGCAGTGACCAGGCACGCACGCGACACACGGCTAATTCCGTTCGCCACTTCCGGCGGAATAAAACCCGCGCTATTGCAAGCCATCAGCCAGACGAAACCGATCAGAAAGAAGGGTACCAAGGGTGGTGTGTCGAACTCAGTGGTGCTATTCCTGGTCGAAAAAATAATGGTCAGGCCAATGACGACCGGCACCAGACATGCGACCCGCGTTAGCTTCACTAGCGTGGCGACATCGCCGGTGTGGTTGGACATCAAGTAACCAGCCCCCACCACCTGTGCAACATCATGAATAGTGCCGCCGATGAAAATTCCAGCCATCGTCGGATCTAGTCCCAGGACCCTTGCGACAAGGGGATATACGATCATTGCGATGGTCGACAAAGTCGTCACACCCACGACCGTCAGCAATGTGAATTTTTCATTTTCTTTCGTCTGAGGCAGCACTGCGGCGATGGCCAATGCCGCCGATGCGCCACAAATCGCAACCGCGCCCCCGGACAGCACGCCTTCGGTTGCCGGCCGTCGCAGTTTGAATGCCAGCGCGTAGCCGAATAGTATGGTGATCAATACCGCCCCGATCACAATCAGAATGGGCCGGATACCCATCGACTCAATCTGTCCAAACGTGACCCGTGCACCGAGGAGCGCAACACCGATACGCAGTACTGTTTTACTGCAAAATTCGATTCCGGGTTTACAAGAAACGTCCTGCGACAGAAAGTGAAATGACAGGCCGAAAAATAACGCATAGAGCAGTTGCGGCCCACCATAAGTATCAGAAATGAACGAGGCAGCCAGCGCTATAACGATCGCGACAGCCATGCCAGGCCAGTTTTTTTTGACGGTGGCTGGATGCCACATGGACAGCGTGTCAGAGAGTCGGACAAAAACTGTCCTTAGCATTGCAATGCCTTATAAAAGGTGAACGATCGTTGGACAACGGAATACGGGTAGACCCCTTTTTCCGATGGACTAAAGAAAACGGATCAACCCTCAATCGTGATTTTTCCCGCTTCGACGATGCCACGCCATTTCGCTGTTTCCGCTGTGATCAACTTGCGGAACTCATCCGGTGTATTGATGACGTCATCTGATCCAAAGGCGGCAATCTTTGCGCGAACGTCCGGCATGCGCCCGGCCTTCATCGTTTCTTCGCTCAGACGCTTGATTATCGCATCGGGCAGACCCGCGGGAGCAAGAAGACCATACCAGCCACGCGCTTCAAAATCAGCAATGCCGCTTTCCATCATTGTTGGTACCGAAGGCAGCAAGGAAGTGCGCTTTGTGGTCGTGACCGCGAGCGGGATCATACGGCCGGACTTGATATGTGCATCGACGAGGGCGAGGTTTTCAAATGCATAAAGCACCTCCGATCCAAGTACGGCAACCACCGCGGGCGCGCCGCCCTTGTAAGCAACGTGGGTGGACGTGGTACCGGTTTTTTGCTTGAATAGTTCACCAGCGAGATGCTGCGGCGTCCCGGCTCCCGCTGATCCATAGAAAGCCTTGGCGCCAGGGGACTTAATCCGCGAAAGAAGCTCTGATACATTCTTGACGCCCGTATCGGCCGATGTCACTAGCACCAGAGGGGTTGCAGCGAGCAGGCTAATTGGCGTGAAATCGGCGGCAACGTCATAGCCAATGTTTTTATAAAGCGAGACATTGATGGCCAACGGGCCGCTTGCGCCAAGTAGCAAGGTATAAGGATCGCCGCGTGATCGTGCAACGTAGGCAGTGCCGATGTTACCGCCTGCACCCGCCTTGCTCTCGACAAGGACTGGCTGCTTTAAACTCTGTGACAACTTGTCTCCGACGAGACGTGCCAGAATATCGACGATGCCTCCGGGCGGATAAGGACTGATTATCCGTATCGGCTTCGAGGGCCAGTCTTCAGCGGAAACGATGCCAGGAAAGCCCACAACGCCGAGAGCCGCCGCCGAGGTAAGGAATTGACGTCTGGATAGTGTCATTGTCTCGCTCCTTGTATTCTGTATTGAACGTCAGCGCGTCTGGTCTGTGTCAGACCGGGTCAAGCGCAAACGTCAGCTTGGTACCTTTAACGATGATACCACCGCGCTCGCCGGGTTTAGTCGAACCATATCGCGTCGCAAAGACTTCCGGAAGCGGACGCCCTTCTTTCGGTGCAAGCCAAAGCCGTAACAGATGGCGGCGACGTTCCGGTTCTGGCCAGTCTTCGAAGTCGGTGCGTGAATGCAGCAACTGGTGATTGTGCAAAAATTGCATATCGCCCGGTCGGAACTCCATTTGCAAGTTAAGCTTCGGGTCGTTGGCCAGAGTGTCGAGGTATGCCAGTGCTTCAATTTCGCGCTCACTCAGACGTCGTGCCTCGGGAAACAGCTCTTGCGCGCTGCGAATGTACTGGCCGACATATATCGTGGTCAGCTGGCCGGCATACCAGTTAAATACCGGAATATCAAACCAGGGCTTCATGCCATCTGGCACTTCTCCGCGGCGGTCTGTCGGAAAAGGATGAAAGAGTTCTGCCGCCAGATCAGGCCGCCTGGCCATCATCTCGTTATACAAAGTCACCGAACTCACAATTCGACTTTCGCCCCCGGAGCGCGAAGTCTTCAGGCAAATCAGGCCGACAATGTCACACGAATCCGTATGGTATTCGAGCTCGCGATTGGTTTGGTAATAGCGCGTCATGGGCTTACTGATATCAGCACCAAGGTCGCGTACATGTCCCAATAGATGGCCTTTGGCGTTTTGTGACCGGAAGCTTCCCAGGTAAGATCCAAGCCCGAGGTAGGCGATAGCCGTCTCTTCAAGACTATAGCGATCGACCGGGAATCCACGTACGAGCACAAATCCGCGGCCATTCAGGACTTCGTCCAGGATTGCCTTCAGCTGAGCGTGCAACTGTGGAAGCCGAAACGTCTCAGGCGTGATATCGCCCAGACTCAGTCCGCTGGATTTGACTTGCCGGATCGCAGCATCAATTTCTGCAAGATCCTGTTCGCCAAGTTCATAGATCCAGTCGCGACGGGCCGCCATCTCTGCGCCATACCAGGCCGATGGGCCATCGATATGCTGGGGAACTGCTGTTTCGTTAAAACGTTCGGGGCTGTTCATCGGGCTTTCCTTGCTCATGGTGGACATGTTGCGCACAAGTCTAATAACGCGGGGTAGAATCGTCCAACGAATAGTTTTAATGGATTAATAGATCCGAGCGATAAATGAATATTACATTGAAACAACTTCGCGCCTTTACCGCGGTTGCGCGGGAACGCAGCTTTACTCGTGCATCAGAACGTCTGCACGTGACGCAATCAACGCTGACTTCCTCTGTGAAGATCCTTGAGGCGGAAATCGGAATGCGGCTGCTGGACCGCTCTACCCGCTCGGTGGTGCTGACACAGCAAGGCTTATCCTTCCTGCCGGTTGCCGAGCGGTTGCTGCGCGACTTACAGGAATCGCTGGATGAGTTGCGCCTGACAGCCAACCGTCAACGGGGCTCGGTCATCATTGCGGCCGCCGCTTCTTTCATCAATTATGTGCTGGCCCCAGCCGTGGCGAAGACCGTATCAACCTATCCGGGAATTAACGTGCGCCTGTCGGAGGAAACCACCGAAAGCGTGGCGCGGCTGGTCGTTTCAGGAGAGGCCGACTTTGGGGTAACGACCTTATTTCAGAAAACACCAGCACTGGATGCCGCGCTCCTATTGACAGACGACTACGGCGCGGTCTATTCAAGGGACCATTCCCTTGTTGGCGAAGAAGCGCCATTAGCCTGGAGTCAGCTTGCGCCGCACACCATGGTCGGATTACATCGTGCCAATGGCATTCGCGCGTTGATTGACATGCATTCAAAAATCGCATCTCAGTATAAAAACCCGGCCTATGAGGTTGGCTCAATGTCGTCATTGCAGCCGTTACTGGTACAGGGATTTGGTTATGCGGCGCTGCCAGCCCTTGCTGCCAAACCCCTGATTGCCGATGGCCTTTGCTTTAAACCGCTGATCCAGCCGACCCTTCGACGGCGGCTTTATGTGGTGAAGAAGAAAGGACGTACTCTTTCGCCTGCCGCGACTGCACTTGTTGAGTCCATGACCGATTCTTTGGCACGCATTGAACGTGACGAGAATATAAAGGTGGTCTTTACGACGACCGAAATGCAAAACTTTTTGAGGAAATGAAACGTTAATATTCCTGCGCGTTCCCCTCGGCCATGCCAGTAGGCGCGAAGTGCTGCGTCAACCCCAGCCTATGCAGGCTGACGATGTCTCGCCGCTATCCGCAAAATTACTTCAATACTTTTCTCCACATCCGCATACGTCGTCGCCCAGGAGACGACACTGATCCGCATCGCCGTATGTCCCTGCCACACTGTACCCCCACACCAGCAAGTCCCGTCAGCCTGAATGTCATCGATCACACGCTTTGTCATCTCAGGCGTACCAAACGAGACCAGCACCTGATTAAGCATCACTTCATTCAACACCTGGTATCCGGCAAAAGAAAACGCTTCCGCAAACCGCCGCGCATAAGCACAGGTACGTTCAACCAGATCGGTTAATCCTGTCCGCCCCAACGAACGCAACGCGGCCCAGACCTCAACCCCGCGCGCACGCCTCGAGAGTTCGGGAGTAAAGTCCGCAGGATTACGGTGTTCACTCACAGTCGGAAGATACTCCGCGGTAATCGCCATCGCAGCCCGTAACGCGTGCGAGTCTCTAACAAATGTCATGCCATTATCGTATGGCACGTTCAGCCATTTGTGTCCATCGGTAGCCCAGGAGTCGGCGTCCTCAATACCCTCAACCAAGTGAGCGCGAGACGGGGCCACCGCAGCCCATAGCCCGAATGCTCCATCGACGTGTACCCATGCACCGCCATCATGTGCACGTTTGCAGATCTGAAGAAATGGGTCGAATGCACCCGTGTTTACATTTCCAGCTTGCGCACATACGATTGTCGGACCAGATATTGGAGGTAGTGTCTCACTGCGGATGCGGCCATGCATATCGACTGGCAATGTCACGACCCGCTGACGTCCAAGACCGAGCATGCCCAGTGCCTTTAGCACCGTCGGATGCGCCTCTGCACCGACGATGACCGTAATGGGAGGAGCGCCAAATAATCCATCGGCTTCTACGTTCCATCCTGCCTTTGCCAGCACCGCGTGCCGTGCCGCAGCGAGCGCCGTGAAATTCGCAACGGTGGCGCCTGTGACAAACGCACCGCCGCAATCCGATGGTAGCTTCAGCACATCGAGCACCCACCTGAGTGCGATTTGTTCAATTGCGGCGGTAGCCGGAGTGACATTGTATAGGCTGCTATTTTGATCCCACGCGCTTGCCAGCCAACCAGCAGCCACGGTGGCAGGGAGCGAACCACCGATAACAAAGCCAAAGAAGCGCGGTCCCGCCATTGCCATGGTCGCCGGTGAACCGATTTCATCCAGTTGCTGAAGAAGCAATTCCGCACTCGCTGGTTCGTCGGCGAGTGGCATATCAAGTAACGCAAGGCGAGCGACCGTGTCTGCATTCGGAGCAACACTTCGCGTCTGCACACCTTCGAGATAACGACTTGCCCGCTCGGCAGTCATTGCCAACAGTTCTCTCATGAGAAGTCTCCTTTGTTTGCCGGTCAGAATATGCTCTGCAGCAAATAAACAGTTGATCCTTGATGTTTGCGCCAGGCATTCCGCAATCGTGGTCGGTACCTTCGATTCATTCCGAAACAATCCATCGCAGGAAACGATGCACTCGTCCCCGGGTGGCCATTAGTGGTTTCTCAAGCACTGTCTTCCAGACACGGAGGCAGTCGTTCGATATGCATCAAACCTGATCTTCAAATATGCTTGCAAGCTAAGAATTTATCCGATGGTTGTTACATTGCGCGGCTTGCCGATTCTTTGCAGCGTCGTTTTCACACAGCTGCCAGAAGCAAAGCGGTAGCCTGTGGTTTTGCCAGGGAATGGCTTTCCATACTGAACTGCCATACGGGTGATAACTGGCCGTTGTGCATTTATATCGCGTCGGTAGTCGTAAACGCCAAGGCTTTTTCGTCAGTCACAGAGGAGACGATCCATGATCGACCAAGCTCAAGTTGAATTCGCCAAAACTTTCTGGGAACAGTCTAGAACTGCCGTGCTACAGGCCCATCAGGCGTGGGACCTGGTAATGCGATCTCAAAAAACCATGATGGACTCGATGCGTAACACAGGTGCGCCTTTCGCACTCGCAGCTGACCAGTTTGACAAACTAATGGAGTTTCATTCAAACCAATATAATGCCGCACTCGAATATATGGACAAGATGTCCGCAGAGTATCAGCGGCTCTTGGCCCAGAACAAGACATAAAAAGCGTAACGGAGCCATCAGTCCGCTATTCAGCCAACAGCTAAGCCCTTACCGGGCGTCGTTCATGTCAAACGTTAAGCCTGAATAAAACCACTGGAGTTCTTATGACTCATCCCCAACCCTTTGTGCGTGAAGGTGGTGCCGGCTCCAGAGTTATCTGCATCCACGCGAACGCGAGCACCTCCGCTCAATGGCGCGGTCTTATAGACCTGTTACTTCCAAAGTATCACATTGTCGCTCCGGATTCTTATGGGGCTGGCAAGAGCCCGGACTGGCATTCCGACAGAATCATTTCACTCCGCGACGAACTTGCGCTGATCGAACCTCTGCTCACTGAAGCCAAGGATCCTGTTGTGTTGGTCGGACACTCTTACGGCGCAGCTGTCGCTCTAATCGCCGCGCTTGTCCATCCTGCACGAGTCCGTGCGCTCGCTCTATATGAGCCCACGCTGTTTTCCCTGGTGGATGCTGAAAGTCCTCCCCCAAATGACGCGGACGGTATTCGAAACGCGGTCCAGATGGCAAGCATGGCGCTTGATCGCGGTGACCAGGAAGCAGCGGCAGAGGCGTTCATTGACTACTGGATGGGGACCGGTAGTTGGAAAAACACGCCGGAACCCCGCAAACAGTCCATTGCTGCTTCGGTAAAGAACGTCCGTCGCTGGGCACATGCTCTTATGTCCGAACCTACGCCGCTGGCAACGTTTCGCCAACTCGACATACCCATCCTTTACATGGTCGGCGGTCGTTCGACTGCGTCGGCTCACGGCGTGGCCCGTGTATTGCTCTCGACGCTTCCTCAAGCGCATCTTGTGAGATTCAATGAGCTTGGCCACATGGGCCCGATCACGAACCCGGAGGCGGTCAATGCCGCAATCGAACAGTTTCTCAGGCAAATCTGACGCATCCATCGAGGCGACTTGACTGCTGCGCGGCCAGTCAACAACTGCTATACCTGTAACCGGACAACCACCAAATATCGAAGGAGAGTCATGGCATGGTCTATAGAAAAGAGAATTATTGCAATGCTGCTCCTGTGTGGAGGACTGCAGGCATGCGGGCATACAGGGACCGAAGGTCGATACCCCATCGCCGGGGGACTGCAATCCGAGATGCGGGAAATACGACTATTGATGGAGCAGGAGGTGGGGGATGCATCCGCGCAGTCGCTTGAGCAGTGCCGTGTTCTTCCGGTTGGTGCGAAGGCATGTGGAGGCCCCCAAACCTTCGTGATCTATTCAACTGTCGACTCTGACGAACGAAAGCTTCAGGAGCTTGCCAGGCAGTATGCGGAAGCTGAAGAGAAATTTAACCGCGTTGCTCATGTGATGAGTACTTGTAGCTATGTTATTCCGCCCGAGGTTCGGATCCAAAACGGAAAATGCAAAAGTAAGCAGCGTTGAGCATGGAAGGTGTGTATCTTTCCACAGGGATTATCAGCTTCTGGGCAGGCTTGACAGTCGGAGGCAAGGACCGTTGGTGTACCTCCTAGCCGTCGGAGTGCTCTTTGCCAGAGCCGGGAAACTCGTATCCATCAGTCAAGTCGGGCTTCCAGACCCGGCAGTAGTACGGCTAGGCGACTTTATCCCGAACTTTTGCTTCCAGTGGTCATTACTGTGGCGCACATGGCTATCAATCGTCATGCATTGCAAATGACAGCGGCCTAATACCAATCCCAACCCATAATGCAACATGACATCGCGTCTTTTTCCGGGGGTGCCGAGCCGCCTGCCGGCGTTGCACTCGTCGTCAATAGCCCGCTATTGACTCCTCCTGCGCCTTGCCAGTCAAAAAAGTCCATCGATCTCATTTGATGGGATGGACTCCCTCCGTCTTTTTGCGCCAAAGTAGACGTACTGGTTCGCATGGGCATGGGGATCAACCAACAAAAGGAGTCCGTCATGAATA
>NZ_LMHZ01000016.1 GCF_001428545.1 Noviherbaspirillum sp. Root189 | reverse complement strand
TGAAGGACATAATGTCCAATGCGACTCCCTACCAAGGGGGCTTAACTGAAGGGATTCAAACGGAGTCGCTCTGTTGAAGAACGAGACGAGGGAAGAGACTGACAACGAAATACAGCTTGATGGGACCCGAAGTCCAGTTGCCCACCATACAGGAAACGAGCAGGATGTCTACTCCTTTCGTTATTCAGGCAGCAGAGCAAGATCGCATACAGTCGGCGCGGGCTGGTACTGGTAGGGACAGCATGGCGCGGATGAAGGATCGCATAAGGGGCAAACTTCCAATATGCGGCAAAAGCGATACCTTGCTTTTCTCTACAATCTACTCTAAACCTTTATGTAGTCGCGCCGCCCGAAATGTGCGAGGAAGCGGTCATATGGTCGTGTACTTCTAATATCCGCTTATGGCCGGTCAACGTCTGAAACGCTAGCTACCGACCGGCGGCTATACGTCATACTTCCGTCTGTTCCGCGATCTCCAGTGCGTCGTCGACCTCAATGCCCAGATAGCAAACTGTACTTTCTAACCTCGTATGGCCAAGAAGTAACTGTACTGCCCTCAGAATCTTCGTGCGCCGGTAGATCAACGTGGCTTTTGTTCTTCGCATCGTGTGGGTGCCATACGCTGTCGAATCCAACCCAATGAACTCAATCCAGCCATCAACGATACGCGCATACTGGCGCGTCACAAATGAGGAGAAGCCGAAATACGGCTTGGAAAAAGAAAATCGTTGTTAGCCAGATGGGCACACTGATTCCAAACAAGAATCGAGTTGCGTGTCTGCTCGGTGATTTCGAACTGCACCGGCCGATGCGTCTTCTGCTGCATTACGATGGCTCGCGGAAGCACTCGATTACCCTGTGTGATTTCACTGACGCGGATGCTGAGTAGATCGCAGCTGCGGACTTGCTGTCGATAGCCAGGTTGAACAACGCCAGGTCGCGGGTTTGGTGCTCCAGTTGCAGCCGAGTACGGATGCCCCAGATTTCCTTCAACTTCAGGGGCGCTTTTTGACCGACGAACTTGCCCTTGTTCCATGGCCGAATGGCAGCGGTCTACCGGACGGCGAGGACCTTCTCGCTGAACGCGACACAACCGTCGAGACACTTGTGCGCAGCGGGCTTCGATCAGGCGCCCGTTTGGACACGATCGGAGGAGACGGCGGCGCGCCGCGGCAGGAAGAACGTGGTCAGCAGCAGCGCAGCGACCAGGGCCGGAATCCAGCGTACGTCGGTCGGCACGCGCAGCGTCTGAACCAGCGCCGGGTCTTGCGAAGCGCGCCGGAATGCAGCGGCGGAATCGATGCGCGCATAGGACAGGCCAGTGACGCGGGCCAGCGCCTGCAGATGCCTTTCATGCAGCGCCGACAGGTGCTCCTGGCTGTCCGGTGCGTCTTCACTGCGGCTGCGCTGCACCACATGGTCGGCTTCCCACCAGCCGACGAAACGGCCGCTGCTGTCGCTGCGCGGTATCGGCTGCGGCATCAGGCTTCCCACGCCCATCACCACGCCGCGCACTGGCACAGGCGGTGAGGAAAACTCGGGCGCGTTCTCTTCATCCACCGGCGGCGCCGAATGGCCATCGCTGATGAACAGCACCGACGGCGGCTGCGGCAGTTCGGCCGCGGCTTCGATGGCGGTGTAGAGTCCGCGCGCGATCACGCTGGCCTGGTTCCAGGCCATCCGGCTGTCGATCTGGCTGATGGCCTGCTCCAGCTCGTCGTAATTGGCGCAGATTTCGACCGGCGCCAGCACCATCAGCGTGCGGCGGCTGGCGAATACCGAGAGCCCGAGGCGTGAGCCGCAGGGCAGGTCCGCCAGCGCCTGCGAAGCCATGCGCTTGCCCCAGGCCAGGCGGGTCAGGCTTGCGCCGTCAATCGACTGGTCGGCCACATTCATGCTCTGAGTGATATCGAAGACCAGCAGATGCGAAAAAACGCGGCGCTCCATGGTCACCGGCGGCAGTAGCGCGGCCAGCACCAGCAACAGCGTGGCCAGCGCCAGCAGCCAGTCACGCGCCCATCCCCTCATGGCAGTTCCCCCGGCTCGATTTTGGACGCTGTCGCCCGGCGTTCGCGGGCCTCGGCTTTGTCCTTGGCACTGTACCAAGTCACGTTCTCCGGCTGCAGCCAGAGCGCGCGCTCGAGGTTGTAGCGGGCCTCCTGGTGCGATGGTTCCTCGGCTAGCACCTGCCGGTAATACTGCTTGGCCAGCTCGACCAGCGGCGCCGCCTCCATATCGTCGCGCCGCATGGCCAACGCCTGGCGCAAATGCAGATTGCCCAGGTTGTAGCGCGCCATCCTGCGCAGCGCGGGATCGCCCTGCTGCAAGGCCAGCTGGAATGCCTGTTGTGCGGCGTTGACATCACCGGCGGCGGCAAGACGCACGCCGCGCGACAAGGCCGCTGCAGGCGCCGATCCTGCAGACGCCTGCGGGTCGGCTAGCGACCTGTTATAGGCGGTCGCCGCGCGCTGCGCCAGCAGCGCCTGGCCCAGCACCGCTAGGCAGGCAACGGCCAGCACCGCAAAGAGCCAGTGGATGGTCCGGGTTCTCATGGCGCCGGCGACGAAGCTTGTCGCGCTGCCGGCAACGCCAAGTGGCGCATCCGCAGCGCCAGCAGCAGCACAAATGCCAGTGCGGCGCACAGGAAAGCCAGCCAGGCGCCGTCGGCGCGCGGCACTTTGACCTGGTAGCTGATGGGCAGCATCTGCTGCCGGCTCAGCTCGGCGACGGCGTGGTCCATCGCCGATGGGCTTTCCGCTTCAAAGGCCCGGTACGGCGTGCCCAGCGTGCTGAAGAAACGGTGCATCGCCACCTCGACGCTGCGGTCGTACGCCGGGTCGGCGCTTTCAGCCAGCGGCGGCTGGTTGAACGAGCGCAGGTAGATCCAGTACAGCGTGATCTTGTTGCGTTGCAGGTTGGCGGCAATCTCGGTGCGCGTCTGCGGCGTGATCGGCGCGCCGCCGTCCGAGACCAGCAGCAGGATGCGGTTGCCATTGGCCGGCCTGTCGTCGAAGCGGGCAATCGCCGCCAGCAAGGCGCCGCCGACATCGGTGTCGCCCAGGCCGGAACCGACGCCGCCGGCCTGGATGGCCGCCTGGATCATCTCCGGCTGCGAATTGAAGGGCAGCACCTGGAACTGGTTGATGCTGAACATCATCAGCGCAAACACATCGTGCGGCCTTCCGGCGGCCAATTTGGCCAGCGCGCGGCGCGCGATCTTGCGTTTTTTCGGTTCCGCATACTTGTCCACGCGCGGCACCTGCCCTCGCGGCACCAAGGCCGCGTCCATGCTGGCGCTGCGGTCCAGCAGCACCAGGATCTCGGCGCCGCTGCCTTGGCGCGTGGCGACGGTCTGCGGCAGGCCGATGCCGGCCATGCCCAGCGCCAGCGCGAGCAGGCCAGCCACGGCAAGCGCCTTTTCCAGCCGCTGCCGCCAGCGGCCGGCAGGATCGGGCGGCAGCAGCTCAGTCCAGCTGAACACCTGCTCGTCTTGCGGCCGCCGCAGCAGCGGCAGCAGGGCCAGCAGCGACAGCAGCAGCCACCATGGCTGGACAAAGCCGACGCCGCTCATGCCGCATACCGCCGTTCCAGGCGTCCCAGCCGGCGCGCCAGCGCGCGCACGTCGCCCTCCGGCGCCGCACCGCTGAAGAACAGCGCGCTGGCTTCGCGGCAGAACTTCTCGATGGCGGAGCGCTCTGCCGCCAGGTACGGCACGCGCGCCAGCAGCTGATCGACATTGTCGGTTCGGACCACCTGCCCGGCGGCATCATTGAGCGCATGCTGCAGGCGGCGCCATGCCTGCGGCGCATCGTCGGGAAGGCGGGCCAAGTCGCGCAGCGCGCGCGCAAACGGCAGGCGCCCGCGCAGCCACCGGCGCCGCAGAACCAGCGCCGTCGCCCACGACAGCAGCGTCACCGCTAGCGCACCGGCGGCCAACCACATCCGCCGCGCCAGCGGCGCCAGCGGTGCCGCCGGGGGCAGCAGGTCGTCCCGCATGGCGCCTAGACCCTGTGCATTAAATGCTTCTGGCGGCGTCAGCGGGCCGATCGAAAAGCGCCACGGCGCGACGTCGAGCATGCCGGCGGCGCCGGCGCCCTTGATTTGCAGTGGCGGCAGGAACCACACTTCCAGTGCAGGCGGCGCATTGATGATCTGGTACTCCACCAGCAGCCAGCTGCGTCCCTCCGCATCCTTCGCAACGCGCGCATCGCGGCGCCAGAACGAACGCCCGACCCGGCCCTGTGGCGGCAGCGACTCGGGCTTGAAGTCCTTGCCGTCCCGCACTAGCAATACCTGCTGGACAAGGATGTCGCCGATTGTGTAGCCAAAGGTGCGCGGCGCCAGCGGCAAGCCCTCGGCCGTAGCGACTGGCGGCAGCGTCAGCCATGCGGCACAGGCCGCCAGCAGGCAGGCGCGCAGCCGGCGCATCATGGCACAAGCTCCAGAAAATAGCGCGACAGCGCTGCTGCATCGAAGCCGCCATGAAGATAAAGGGGTAGCAGGTTGCGCGAGCCGAATAGTGCGTCGAGCGCGCGACGACGGCTGGCAAGCTGCGCCGCCCAGCGCTGGCGCAGCCGCGCATTGACCCAGACCGGCGTGGCCGCTCCGGTCTCGGCATCGCGCAGGGTGACGAAGCCGTCCACCGGCGGCGGCGCAAGCTCGGTCTGGTCCCATACCACCAGCGGCACCACCCATGCATGGCTCAGCATGTCCATCGCTTCGGCCATTACCGCCAGTGGCCAGTGGAAATCCGATACCAGGAAGACCAGCTCGCGGCGTCCGGCAAGCTGGCGCACCGTTTCCACCAGGGCGCAACCGGCGGTTTTGCTGGGATTGCAGGCAGCAATAGCCAGGCGCATCTGCTGCCCGGCGCCTCGGCTGTGCATGGCCGGGAAATACAGGTCTTCGCGGTGCGCCGCATCGAACGCCAGCATGCCGACCGTGTCGCCTACGCCAAAGGCGCTGTGCGCCGCGGACTCGGCGATCCGGGCGGCAATGTCGAGCTTGCGCAGCGGCGCGCCCACCTGCATGGAGGCGGAGACGTCCACCACCAGCCGCAGTGAGATCGCCGCGCGCTGCCGGTAGGCGCGCACTAGCCATTCGCCACGGCCTGCGCGCAGACTAGCGCGCACATCGAGCCGGCGCGAATCGGGAAGATCGAGCAGCCGGGCGTGGCTGTGAAATGCATGACCGGCGCCATTCGTGCTGGCCTGGTGGGCGCCCGGCCGGTGCCCGCCGCTGCGGCCGGGGATGCGGTAAAAAAAGGCGATGTCGTCCATGGTGCGTGCCGCCTGCGTTCAGGGTGCGGCGATACGGGAAACCATTTCGCCCAGCAGCGCATCGGCAATTTCCGCGTGGCGCAGCGCATAGACGGGCGTGAAGAAGATCCGGTGCATGAAGGCCGGACGCAGCACTGCCTGCACGTCTTCCGGCGTCACATACAGCCGCTCGTCCAGCCAGGCCGCCACGCGAGCCGCGCGCATGAGCGCGCTGACGCCGCGCGGACTCACGCCCGCCAGGATCAGCCTGTCCATGTCGACGCCGTCCAGCCGTATGCCGTACCCGAGCGGCGCGCTGGTGGCCTGCCACAGGTCCAGCACATAGTCCTGCAGCGTCTCGCTGGCCGACACCTGGCGCTGTACCAATGCCGCCAACGCATTCATCCCGGTCCATGGCAACATGCCGGCCTCGACACTGTCGACCAGGGCGTCAGCGTCATGAAAGAGTGGGTCCAGCGCAAGCGCGCGCCGCACCTCGCGCGAGGTAGGCGTGGTCATGCTGACCTCGAACAGGAAACGGTCGCGCGCGGCAGAAGCCAGTTCGAAGGTTTCCTCCCGTTCGATGCGGTTGCGATCAGCGAACACGGTCATATGCGGAAAGCGGTATTCGCGATCGAACGCCGACACCGTGCGCTCCGCCATGGCCCGCAGCAGCAGGGCCTGTACCTGCGGCCGGGCGCGGTTGATTTCGTTGAAGAAAAAGGTGACCAGTTCCTCGCCATGCCGCAAGAGCGGTCCAGGGTCGATGCGCGGGCGGCCCTCCGCGTCGACATAGGTGTGATAGACCAGGTCGCCCGGCATCATGTCCACCGTGCCCTCGACCCGCTCGAACTTTCCGCCGACGGCCTTGGAAAAGGCCCGCAGCACCGTGGTCTTGCCGACGCCGACATCGCCTTCGAGCAGCACATGGCCGCGGGTGAACAAAGCGATGTTGATCAGCCGGATGGGTTCAGCCTGGCCGATCACGGCGCGGCCCACGGCTGCCTCCATTGCTAGTGCCCGGGTGCGCCATTCCTGCAACACTGTGTCATCCCTGCCTGTTTCCAAACCGGCAAGGCGGCCGGCGTCCACCGAGCTCGCTGCTGACTGCCCAAAAGCCATATGACGTCCCTTGGAAGATGTGGCGGTAGGCCGGCGCCAAAACGGCATAGCATTGCCCGGCGCGCCGACAGGGACGGTACGCAGCAATAAGCATTCCAGCAAGCCAGGCAAAGCTTGGTTCTGTCGCGTTAGCACGTTAAAGATGGAGCGCTGCCGGCTGCCACATGGCCGTTTAATTTTGACGGACTTGTCCTGCCAACGTGTAAAACTGGTCGGCAAACGACGTCCTGGCGCAACCTTGAATCAGGAACTGGACTTTGTAAATTCTATGCATCAACTCAATGACTGAGATGATGAATTGGGCCCTCGAAACGATTTGACACCCAGCATCGGCCGGGTGACTCGTTTGACCGCGCGATAGAGATATTGCCAAGCACCTTTTACTTTGATGTAGGTCTCATCCATGCGCCAATTTCCTCTCACCGGGCGCTTGTATTGGCGGGGTGACTTTTCCAGTAGTGGCAGGAACCGAGTTGTTTCGGCCTCATGCCAATTGCTCTTGATGTGCGGCGAAGTCATGCTCGATTATTTTGGCGTGCGCAAGAAGTTTGGAGGCAATGGCACTTAAGGCTGCATCATCTTTGACTGCGCGGACCAGAAAAATCACATTGAGACAGGCCAGGACGCGTTCCTGAAATCTCAAAGGCACGGCAACACCGCCAAACTTGGGCTCGGCCCCCCACTCTCCCTGATTGATGGCGTATCCTCGTTGCCGCGTTTCGGACAACAACGTGCGTATGAAGTGAGGATCTTTAGCATGGACAGCGTCGATGTCCGAACGTTGACGCAGCATGTCAAGCAAGATCTTCCGCTCCGCTTCCGGAGCAAAGGCGAGATACGCGCGTCCTGCGGCGGTGGTCAGCAACGGCATGCGTCTGCCGGGCATACCTGAGTGAAATGACAATGGACTGTAAGGCCGCGTGGAGACGCGGACTACCATCTCATCCCCTTCCAGCGTGATCAAGGAACAAGGCCAGACCAAGGCCTTGGAAATTATTCGCATTTGAAGCCATGCAATTTCCGAGATTTGTACGTTATCCCGGAATCCATAACTCAACCGCTGTACACGGAATGTCAGGCGATAAATGTTGGTAGCCGCATCGCATTCCACGTAACCTTCCTGGCGCAGGGTTTCGAGCAAGCGCTTGATGGTGGTGCGATGCAGCCCTGTCATCCGGCCCAACTCGGTAATCGAGGCGGAGGCGCTGGGCCTGCGATTGAGCGCTGCCAGGAGGTCCAGGCCCTTGACCAGCGACTGGCAATGCCGGTAGCTACTTGAGGATTCCTGTTCCATGGTTGCGTTTCTCTGTCAGCACGATGATGCCGGATTATACGGCCAGTCGCTTCCTTTTTCGCGCCCCTTGCCTCGCTCAGAGATCTAGCACAAGCACCTTGCTCTTGGCGCCCGAGCAACAAATCATCATTGATTTATTCGCCAGTTTCTCGGCATCGGACAGCAACGCATCACGATGGTCTGCCTCGCCCGCAAGAATCCGTGTCTCGCAGGTTCCGCAAATACCCTCGCGGCAAGAGGATGGCACCGAGACACCCGCATCGAACACCACGTCCAGAATCGAGCGCCCTGCCGGAACATGCAGCGTCGTGCCGCTGCGCGCCAGTTCGACGGTGAAACCTCCGTCCAGCGCCGCTTCGGATTTGGCAGTGAAATATTCGACATGGGCGCGGTCGCGGCAATGTTCGGTGGCTTGCTCGAACGCATCGAGCATTCCTTTGGGACCGCAGCAGTAGAGATGGGCATTGCCGGGCACCCTCCGGCAAAGGCCGGCTAGATCCAGCGCCTGGCCGCCAGGCTCCTGGTCGAAATAGAAATAGGCGGCATTCCCGGAAGCGGCGGCCAGCGCGCGCACCTCGTCCGCAAAGGCTGCATGCGCACCGGTGCGGGCACAGTAATGCAGTTCCCAGCGCTGTCCCAGCGCGTTGAGGCGGCGCGCCATTGAAAGCAGCGGCGTGATGCCGATACCGCCAGCGATCAGGCAGCTATACTCGGCAGATTCATCCAACAGGAAATTGTTGCGCGGCAGGCTGGATAACAGCACATCGCCCTCTTGCAGCGACTCATGCATGTAACGCGATCCGCCCTTGCTGTCGGGCGAATTGTGGACGGCGATCTGGTACCGGTGCTGCTCGCCCGGCGCATTGAGCAACGAATAGCTGCGCAATACGTGATTAGGCAACTGCAACTCGATGTGCGCGCCGGCTTCGAACGGCGTCAGGGCGCACTCATCCACATGCACCAGGTCAAAGAGCTTGACGCCCAAGGCAGCATCGTGAATGCGCTGCACGCGCAAGGGAGTTTTGGTGTCCATATGGCTTCCTCTTCAGGAACAAAGAATCAGGGGCTTGACCGCGTCACCGGATAAGATGAGCTCGAACGCCCGCGTGCCTTCAGACAAGGGAATCTGATGGCTGGCGATCGGACGCAAGTCGATCTTGTTGTCGTACACCAGCGGCGCGGCGATTTCCCAGGTATCCCACAGGCGGCGGCCATGGATGTTGTAGATCGTGGGCCGGCTTTTGCGCCAGGCGCCGAAATCGAAATCCATCGGCTTGCCGGGCGTGGCGCACCAGCGCACGTCGCCCAAAGAACCGACCATCGCAAAACAGTTCCTGACGCCATCGTGACTGCCCGTGTACTCGAATACCACGTCGGCCAGTTCGCCATTCGTCATGTCGCGCACCACATCGGCGGGCGATTCCGTCACCGGGTCAACCGCCCGGTCGGCGCCCATTGCCAGGGCAGTCTGGCGACGCTTCGGATTAGGATCGACCGCAATGATGCGACGGGCGCCGAAATGCCGCGCCACCGCAACGTTCATCAATCCGATCGGACCGCAGCCATTGACCACGACAGTCTGCCCGGACACGCCGCTGCCTTCCATCGTGGCATGCACTGCAATGCCCAGGGGCTCCAGCAGCGCGGCCATCTCCTTTGCCACGCCCGGCGGATTCACCCAGGCGATCGAGGTAGGGACGGTGACGTATTCAGCAAACGTGCCGTCAATGTCGATGCCCGGATACCTCGTATTGGGACATACATGGGCCCGGCCGGTCCGGCATGCCTTGCAGTTCCAGCAGGGGATATGGCTCTCCAGGCTCACCACATCGCCGACTTTCACGCGACCCGCGCCATGGCTTCCTATGGATTCGGGGCCGAGCGCGACCACGGTTCCGCACATCTCATGGCCGAGTGTGGTGGGCAGCGCGACGCGCTTGGCGAACGCGCCCTGGCCATGGTAGATCTGCATGTCTGTGCCGCATACGCCGGCGGCATGCACTTTGACCAGCATTTCGCCGGCGCCCGGTTCGCGCACGTCGCGCTCCATCACGGCAAGCCCATTCACGCCCGCCTGCACTTTATTCAAAGCTAGCATTATTTGCCCCTCGGGTGGTTATTGGGGTTCCAGGCGGGCGCGTTTGGCCGTCTCTACCCAGCGCACGGATTCGTACTGAATCAACTTGCTGAATTCCTCCGGCGTCGAGGACTTGGCAATCAGTCCCATGCTGTACAAGCGTTCCTTGACTTCCTTCTTCGTGAGCGCTTCGGCGACATCCGCGGCAATTTTCTTGCGCACATCATCGGGCGTGCCCTTGGGTACCATCAAGCCGAACCAGAAGTCGACATAGAAACCCTTGGCGCCGCTCTCGTCCGCGGTCTTGATGTTTGGCGCGATGGGCGAGTGCGCCTTGGCCGGGATGCCAAGCGGTTTGATGCGACCGCTATCGATGAAAGGCTTGGCTGCAGTCAAGGTGGACAATACGACCTGGACCTCGCCTGCCACCAGTGCATTCACTGCTTGCGCCTCGCCGCGGTATTGGGCGTTCTCGCGCTGGAAATTCATCAGGTCCGCAAAATGCTGGAACGCCAGCATCGAGCTTTGGCCGAATGTTCCGTCAAACAATTTTCCGGGATTCTTGCGCGCGTATTCGGCGAGTTCGCCCATCGTATTGACGGGCACATCCTTATGGACTGACAGCACGTAGTCGCCGCGTGCGATCTGGGTGACCGGAAGCAGGTCAGTGGCGGGATCGAAGCCGGGATTCTTGACAAAGAGCTTGACGGTACCGATGGAGACTGGTGCGAGCAGAATCGTGTAGCCGTCGGCCTCCGATCTGGCGACTTGGGCGGCGCCGATGGTTCCATTGGCGCCCGGCTTGTTTTCTACCATGACCGGTTGCTTCCATTGCTTGCCGAGTTGTTCGGCAAGGATGCGCGTCGCGCTGTCCGACGATCCGCCCGGAGCAAAGGGAACGACGATCTTGACGATCCTGTCCGGGTATGCCGCTTGCGCGGCGGTAGGCAAGGTGGCGGCGGCCAGAAGCAGCGCGCCAGCGGCGAAACCAAGGAATGTGCGACGTGGGGTGTTCATGATACCGAGTCTCCTGATTCAGTTGCGGGCGGTGTTGAAGGATTGGATGAGGTTGCCCGTACGGTTAGTTAACAAACGCATGCAAGGCGGCCAACGTTGTTTGAGGAACCGGGCATGGCCGTTGGCCTATGCCGCGCATACTCTGTTTCAACCTCGGGCAAGGTGGCCTGTGCTGGCAAAAAGGAATTGATTGCTTAAAACCAAAAACTATATCCGCCTGTTCATGCCGCCTTTTCAAGCGGCATGCCAGGCATTACATCAATCAGAGGATGAAGGATAGTCCCACGATCGGCTGTTTGCGGTTCAGCAGCACGATCGTCTTGTGCTGGATCTTCCAGTCGTCGCCTACCTTTTTGCACACTACTTTGCAGTGGCCGGGGAACAGGCGCATTTCACCGAGCCCCTGCTGACGCCAGTCGCCGGAGCGCACTTCGGTCAGCAGCAACGCAAAGGTGGCGGTGGCGGTGGCGGCATCGACATCCTCGATGTCGATGTTCGACACCATGCGCAACGTGTGCGATCCCGGGTTCTGCGCAACGCGGTTCTGGCGCATGATCTGCTCGACCCGCATGGCCAATCGGGAATGGTTGTCGTAAATGATGGACGATTCTTTGAGTGGATCGGCGTTTTCGTCGATCGGCACCCAGTAGCTGGCGTCCTCGAGGTAGAGCGCGAGCCAGTCGTCGAGGCGATTTTCGTCGAGCAGACGGGCTTCGCGCAGGATAAGTTTCTGGACGGGGTGGGTCATGGGGTCTCCTTGGGAATCCGGCAAGTGCTTAAGAGGCGGAAGTCATCAGGTCGCGCCATTTGCGCCAGAAAGCGCGTTGCGGCGCTTCGTCGCTGTAGACGCCGACCCGTTCGCCATCGGGCTTGATCTCTTCCTTGCCCAAGCCGCGGCTGAGCGTAATCCACTCGACAACCTCGGTCTTCAGTGCATTCTGAGCGCCTGCAAAGACGTCGATGTCGTCGGCCGACAGGATGCCGGCGGTACCTACTCGCGTTTGCGCGTCCAACATGCGGTTGCTATTGATGTCGTCATGCGCGCCTTCAATCAGCAATGGGTACGAATACACATCCGTGCAATCGTGAGAGATCGGTTGCACCACGCGAATGTTGAAGTCAAAAATGACCAGGTTCGGGAAAATCAAAAACTGGCGATTGGTCAGCGCTTCCGCCGCGCCTTCGGCACCATAAAGAGCGGCGAGCTTGTCGTTATAGGCTTGCCGGACGGCGGGATCAATGCCGCCGGATTCCAAAGGAGCGCCGGCTTCCAGCGTGCCGTGGCCTTCGGGATAGCCGCGGGTGAAGCCCTGTTGGCGCACCGACGCATTCAGTTCCCGGTTCTCGAACGAACCTTCGAACTTGCGCACGGTATTGAAGGCCGAGCGATGAACAAAGCCGGGATGGTAGCCGTCATAGACATTTTCAGTCTGGAACTTCCAGTTGCCCTGGTAGCCGTATTTGTGCGAAGTGGCGACTTTGTAGGTGCCGCCCGCGGTGCGCCTGAGCCAGATGTCAATGTGCTGCTTGGCGCCGCCCAGGAAGGTTTCCAGGTCTTCGACGTCCGGGTTGAACGAGCCAAACACCAGTCCGCCGTAGGAGGCGATCCGCGGTAGAGGCTTGAGGTTCTTGTCGGATTTATCGAAGTTCTCGTGGTAGCGCGCCTCGTCGGGAATGCCAATCAATTCGCCCGACGGGCGGAACGACCAGCCGTGGTAGGGGCACACAAAGGCACGGGTGTTGCCCTTTTCTTCCCGGCAGATGGTCGCGCCGCGATGGGTACAGGCGTTCAGGACGGCGTGAATACCTCCCTCGCGTCCCCTGGACACGATCACGGGACGGGTACCGATCTGGGTGGACTTGAAGTCGCCAGGGTTGGCGATCTCGCTTTCATGGCACAGGTAGATCCAGGTCTTATAGAAGATCTGCTGCATTTCCTGCGCAAAAGTTTCGGGACCACGGTAGGCGCTGGTCGCCACGCGGAATTCGTAAGGTTGCTCATCCACCATGGAGGCGAAGGGGCTGGTATCCAATCTCGCGTTCATTGCGGTCATCTCCTTTAACAAGTGTGTGAATCCTATGACCTGCATCCGCCGGAAGCAATATGAACGACGATTTGAGTGCACAATGCGCACCCGCTAGCAGCCACAGGGCTTTGCGGCGTATTTTTTCTTGATTTTTTGCAATGGCGACATCTGTTGTGGTGCGCAGTGTGCACCCTATCGGAGGGCGTTAAACAGTATATTTAGCTGGCCTGAAAGGCATTTAGCCGCCCGACTATTCGTTTGCACCGGACACCCATATGATCAAACTATCCGTCCCCAATTTCGAAGCTCCGCACTTGGACGCCGATCTCACGCGCCTTGATGATTTGAATGATCAATTCTGCAACGCAAGCGTTAATCTGCGTTAGGCGAGGAGAGGCAGACATGAAAGCAAAACGTGCCTTCCTGGGTATGTCGCATTCGCCGCTGTTCGGACTTAACCCGATCGGCAGCGAACTCGAAAAGGATATGCAGGACGCCATTGCCCGGCTTCGCGAGCAGGTCGCGACCTTTGATCCCGAGCTCGTCGTGCTCATTGGACCGGACCATTACAATGGATTTTTCAATGAGTTGATGCCTCCGTTTTGTATCGGCAGCCAAGCCACCTCAGTGGGTGATTACCTGACCCCTCCAGGCAACCTCAACGTCGAGGAATCGGCAGCATTAGCTCTGGCCGGGCACTTGATGGATGACGATTTTGACATTGCAGTGTCCAGGCGTATGCAGGTGGATCACGGTTTTGTGCAGGCGCTCCAGTTTATCTGGGGCGGCCTCGCGACACCGCCGGTGATCCCGATCTTCCTCAATGCCGTTGCACAGCCGGGGATTGCACGCCTGCGACGCTGTCGCCAATTGGGGGAAGCAATCGGCCGCTTTTTGAACGACGAACCACGCCGCACGCTTTTGATCGGGTCCGGGGGACTATCCCATGAGCCACCGGTGCCCACCTTGGCTCACCCGGACCCCGATATACGCGAACGCATTACCGTCAAACGGGAGCCCACGCAAGCCGAACGCGACGCCAAAACCAAGCGCGTGATGGCCGCCGGCATGGCTCTCGCAAACGGAACGTCCAACATGAAACCGCTCAACCCCGAATGGGATGCCCGCTGGATGGACGCGCTGGAGTCCGGCGAGCTGGACCGTCTGACGCAGCTGCAAGAAGAATCGATCGAGCAGGATGCAGGTCTGTCCGCGCACGAATCCAAAACATGGCTGGTTGCGCGCGCGGCGTTGCCGGCCAATCACCGCCTGCCCTGCTTACTACGTTACTACCAAGCCATTCCCGAGCTGATCGCGGGCTATGGAATCCTGTTCATGCACACCGCAGACACGCAAACCTAGGAGAATCTTTTGAGTACCAACGAACAGATCAATGCATGGGCCGAACGGCTGCGCAATGCCGAGCAGACCCGTACCCCGATCGCGCCCCTGCGCGACGAGATTACCAACGGTGACGACGCCTATGCGGTGCAGTTGGCCAATGTACGCCACGCCCAGGCGCAAGGCCGTCGCATCGTGGGCCGCAAGATCGGCTTGACGTCCCCCGCCGTCCAGAAACAGCTGGGCGTCGACCAACCTGACTTCGGCACGCTGTTCGCCGACATGATTTACGGCGATGATGAGGAAATCCCTTGGACGCGCACGCTGCAACCGAAAGTCGAAGCCGAAGTGGCGTTGGTGCTCGAGCGGGACCTCGACCTGGCCGATGCCACGCTGGTGGATGTCATCAATGCCACGGCATACGTGCTGCCTGCCATCGAAGTCGTGGGCAGCCGCATCGCGAACTGGAACATCAAGTTCGTCGACACCGTGGCCGACAACGCCTCCAGCGGTCTGATCGTCCTCGGCGCAGTGCCTGTGCGCCTCGATGGGCTCGACCTCAAGCTGTGCGAAATGACCACCGAACGCAAAGGCTCCGTCGTTTCGCAAGGCAGCGGAAGCGCATGCCTAGGCCATCCGCTGAACGCTGCGGTGTGGCTGGCACGCAAGCTCGCCACGCTGGGCCAGCCCCTGCGTGCGGGCGATCTGGTGATGACCGGCGCTCTGGGCCCGATGGTGGCCGTGGAACCCGTCGACGCCTTCGAAGCCCGCATCAGCGGGGTTGGCAGCGTGCGCGCACGCTTTGGCTCATGAATAACCGAAAACACGCGAGATTCCCATGACCCGAAAACTCAAGGCTGCCATCATCGGCAGCGGCAACATCGGCACGGACTTGATGATCAAGATCCTGCGCCACGGCATCAACATCGAAATGGGCGCCATGGTCGGTATCGACCCGGCTTCCGATGGCTTGGCGCGCGCCGCCCGCATGGGTGTGCCGATCACTCATGAAGGCGTGGAAGGCTTTAGCCGCCTGCCCAACTTCGCTGACATCGACTTCGTGTTCGACGCCACCAGCGCCGGCGCCCACGTCAAGAACGACGCCTTCCTGCGCGGCATCAAACCCGGCATTCGCATGATCGACCTGACGCCTGCGGCCATCGGCCCGTACTGCATTCCAGTCGTCAACGGCGAAGACCATCTTGATGCCCTGAACGTCAACATGGTGACCTGCGGCGGTCAAGCGACCATTCCGATGGTGGCCGCCGTCAATCGCGTCGCCAAGGTGCACTACGGCGAAATCATCGCCTCCATCTCCAGCAAGTCGGCCGGCCCCGGCACCCGTGCCAACATCGACGAATTCACGGAAACCACATCCAAGGCCATTGAAGCAGTGGGCGGCGCGTCCAAGGGCAAGGCCATCATCGTGCTCAATCCTGCCGAGCCGCCCCTGATCATGCGCGACACGGTCTACACCTTGAGCGAGTTTGCTGACGAAGACAAGATTGCGGAATCGGTCGAGCGCATGGCCGCCGCCGTGCAGGCCTACGTACCCGGCTACCGCCTGAAGCAAAAAGTGCAGTTCGACCGCATCGAAGCCGGCGCGCCACTCAACATTCCGGGCGTCGGCCCCCGTATGAGCGGCCTGAAGACTTCCATCTTCCTGGAAGTCGAAGGCGCCGCCCACTACCTGCCCGCCTATGCCGGCAACCTGGACATCATGACCAGCGCCGGCCTGCGCACGGCCGAGCAGATGGCTGCTCGCATGCTGTCTGAACGCGCACTTGCCGCCTGACGGAGAAACTGACATGGACAAAAAGATCTACATTTCCGACGTGACCCTGCGCGACGGCAGCCACGCCATCCGCCACCAGTACAGCATCGAGCAAGCCAAGCAGATCGCCAAAGCCCTGGATGAGGCCAAGGTTGACTCCATCGAAGTGGCCCATGGCGACGGCCTGCAAGGCGGCAGCTTCAACTACGGCTTCGGCGCCCACTCTGACATCGAATGGATCGAAGCGGTGGCCAGCGTCGTCAAGCATGCCAAGATCGCTACCCTGCTGTTACCAGGCATCGGCACCGTCCACGACCTGAAGGCGGCCTACGATGCCGGCGCCCGCATCGTGCGCGTGGCAACGCACTGCACGGAGGCCGATGTCTCCAGGCAGCACATCGAATACGCGCGCCACCTCGGCATGGAAGCCGTGGGCTTCCTGATGATGAGCCACATGCAAACGCCCAAGGGCCTGGCCGAACAGGCCAAGCTGATGGAAAGCTATGGCGCTACCGTGTGCTATGTAGTGGATTCGGGCGGCGCGCTGAACATGAACGATGTGCGCGACCGGTTCCGCGCATTCAAGGATGTGCTCAAGCCGGAGACGCAGACCGGCATGCATGCGCACCACAACCTGAGCCTTGGCGTGGCGAACTCCATCGTCGCCGTCGAAGAGGGCTGCGACCGTGTTGACGCCAGCTTGGCGGGGATGGGCGCTGGAGCGGGCAATGCGCCGCTGGAAGCATTCATCGCCGCGGCCGATCGCATGGGCTGGAACCACGGCTGCGATTTGTACAAACTGATGGATGCGGCCGACGACATCGTGCGCCCCTTGCAGGACCGCCCGGTGCGCGTGGACCGCGAGACGCTGGCGCTCGGCTATGCGGGCGTCTACTCCAGCTTCCTGCGCCATTCGGAAGCGGCAGCGAAGAAGTACGACCTGAAGGTGGTCGATATTCTGGTGGAACTGGGCAAGCGCCGCATGGTGGGCGGCCAGGAAGACATGATTGTGGACGTGGCGCTAGATCTGTGCAGGGCGCGCGAGCACGTGCAACCGATCGCGGCCGAGGCGGGCTGAGATCCCTGCCCCGACGTTGGTCGCTACCGCCGCGGTGGCGGCCGTCGAACTCATGAACTAATTAATGAAGAAGGATATGATGATGTCTGCAAATAACATCGCGCTGACCGAAGCTTCCACCAGCAAGTTGGTCCGCATCCAGGACGGCGAGCTCAATCTCCAGCTGCACTACAACGACGTCGGCCAGGGCGCCGAGACCGTCGTCATGCTGCACGGCTCCGGACCGGGCGCCAGCGGCTGGGCCAATTTCAATCGCAACATCGAGCCGCTGGTGAACGCCGGCTACCGCGTCGTCCTGCTCGACTGCCCGGGCTGGGGCAAGAGCGATCCTATCGTCAACAGCGGTTCACGTTCGGACCTCAACGCCCGCTCGCTCAAGGGCCTGATGGATGCCATCGGACTGGAAAAGGCCCATATCATCGGCAATTCGATGGGCGCGCACAGCACCGTGGCCTTTGCACTGGCCAACCCGACGCGCGTGGGCAAGCTGATCTTGATGGGCGGCGGCACCGGCGGACCGAGCCAGTTCGTCGCCATGCCGACCGAAGGCATCAAGCTGATCGGCGCGCTCTACCGGGATCCGACCATCGAGAACCTCAAGCGCATGATGAATGTGTTCGTGTACGACCCAAGCCAACTGACCGAGGAGCTGTTCCAGGCGCGCCTGAACAACATGCTGGCACGACGCGACCACCTGGAAAATTTCGTCAAGAGTTCCGAGGTCAATCCCAAGCAGTTCCCCGATCTGGGGCACCGCCTGGGCGAGATTGCCTCACCCACGCTCGTCATCTGGGGACGCGAGGACCGCTTTGTGCCCATGGACGTGGGCCTGCGCCTGATCGCCGGCATCCCGAATGCACAGATGCACATTTTCAATCGCTGCGGCCATTGGGCACAGTGGGAACATGCCGACACCTTCAACCGCATGGTGCTGGATTTCCTTACGCATTAAGGCAAGGCAGCGCCATGAATGAAAACGGACCACTGAACTGGAGCGATGCCCATATCCTGGGCTACGCGCCGATGGATCAGATCCATGAGGAATTCGTGCAGCTAATCGCGCGCCTGCAGGCAGCGCGGGATGATGAACTGCCCGAGCTGCTTGGCGCCATGGAAGAGCATCTTCAGGCGCATTTTGGCGAGGAAAACGCCTGGATGCGCAACACCGATTTCCCGCCGCGTGACTGCCACATCGAGCAACATGATGCCGTGCTCAAGTCGGTGCATGAGGTGCAGGAACTGCTTGCTCAGGGCAATACCGAGGTATGCCGTGCCTTGGTGCAGGCGTTGGCCGACTGGTTCCCGAACCATGCCACCCATCTCGACTCGGCGCTAGCGCACTGGTTGTGCAAGCGCCGCCTGGGAGGGAAGCCGATCATTTTACGGCGCTCGATCAGCAGTAACATCATATGCGACTAAAAGCGCGAGCTCTCAGATCGGGGGCTTTACAGCCATCCATGACAGAACATACCGGCTGGGATGCTGCCGGTTTGGTAAACTAAACGAAGTGCCTTGCCCGATTTCCATTCGTGCGCCAGTTTATTCTCCCCGGCGTGCGTCCTTATGCGCGTCCAGAGCCAGCGGCGGCTCGGCGCCACTTTCCGGACGGCGGTATCACAGAACGAAAGCGCGGGACGCGACCCGCAGCGGACATTCTTCACCTTATTTAAAATAACGAAGACCTTCGTGATGACTCGATAAGGAAAGAAAAATGGATTTGCAATTGAAAGACAAAGTTGCACTCGTCACCGGCGGCTCTCAGGGCATCGGCAAAGCGGTTGCCCTACGGCTCGCGCATGAGGGCGCACGTGTCGTTGTCGCCGCACGCGGCCGGGAACTGCTGGATCTGGTGGCGGGCGAGATTCGTGCCGCAGGCGGCCAAGTCGCCGCAGTGCAGGCGGACGTCAGCCGCGCCGAGGATTGCAGCAGGCTGGTCAATGAAACGATCAAAGCGTTCGGAGGGCTCGACATCGTCGTCAATAATGCCGGCACTTCCGCTACCGGCGAATTCGAATCGGTCACCGACGAGGAATGGCAAACCGACTTTGAGCTGAAGCTGTTTGCCGCAATTCGGCTGTCACGCTTGGCGGTACCCTACATGAAACAGCAGCGCTGGGGGCGGATTGTGAATGTCACCAATATCGGTGCCAAGCAGCCGCGCGCCAAATCCATGCCGACCACTGTGACCCGCGCTGCGGGACTTGCTTTCACCAAGGCGCTGTCCAAGGAATACGCACCGCACAACATTCTGGTCAACACCGTCTGCATCGGCCTGATACAAGCGGGACAGCATGAAAGGAAGGCGGCTAAGGCAGGAATTCCGGTGGAACAGTTCTACGCTCAAGTCGCGCAAGACATACCGCTGGGGCGAGTCGGCCGCGCCGAAGAAGCCGCCAACGTGATCGCCTTTCTCGTTTCCGAAGCGGCAAGTTATGTCACGGGCACCAGCATCAATCTGGACGGCGGCAGTTCGGCAGTGCTTTAGGACAGCAGAGGCCTGATCAGGCATCAACGATGCGCGCATACCTACGCCGTACTACGATGCGAGGATAGTGGCAGCTTTGTTCATTCCGGTCGAAGGGCGTCGGAACATGATATTCGCCGATGCTGTCACATCGCGAGCCCGATTCCGGTTGCTCCGGCAAGGACCAGACTTGCGCCCCATACCAGGTCAAGGTTAAGCCAGGCACGCCGCAGGAAGCGCAAGCCGAGATAGCGATATACAACCCATGCGACGCCTGTGCCGGCCAGAATGGACGCGAGGGTGTGCACCGTTGCCACCAGCACTGCAGTACCTAGATCCGATCGCGCCATATAAGTCATCACGGCGGTATGGCCCATCGTCACGGCATCCGCTTTCGTGCCGGGTGCCGGCGTCACACAAAGGCCTAGCATGAACGGCACCAGCATCAATCCTGCTCCATGCGCGGTAGCCATCAAGAACGACCACCATGCAAGCCGGGTCGGGGGAATGCGCGCCAGCAGGCGCGGGTGGCGCCGGTTGATCAGTTTGAAAGCGCCAAACAGCAGCACGACCATGCCGGCGCCGATGCGGATGGCACGGCTCCATTCTACATACCAGCTGAGCCAGGCGAACGGCACCAGCACGATGGCCATCGCCATGAAATGCCCACCGCCCAATGGCAGCAGGGTCGTAAAGACGGAACTGGCGCGCTGGTTCGCCATGCCATTGGCGACCGCTAGCGGCCATCCCATTGCCGGGTTGATGCCATGATAGAGACCAAGCACAACAACGATGAGCCAGAGCGCAGTGGTGTTCAAACTGAGGGATAGCAGAACGAATCGGTTGAGCAATCACCGCCTTGAAGGCGGATCTGGTGCGCGGCGTAATGGGGCCCAAAGTCAACATAAAACGATGGATCGAGTTCGATGCCACCGCTCTCGCCGACATTGCACATCAGTTGCACGCCCGGCACACCGTCCGGATAAAACTGCGTATCCCAACTGCTGTAGAGCGAGTTGGTGAAATACACGCGCTTGCCATCCCGACTGATTTCAGTCATCTGCGGGCCGCCGCCGTATGGCCGACCGTTCGGGTGCTTTGCATGCTGCGCGATGCCGCCGATGCGCACGCTGCCTGCCAGCGCCGGTTTCATCGGGTCGGTTACGTCATATTGCCGCAGTTCGCCGGTCCCCCAGCACGCGACATACAGGAAGCGGTCATCAAGAGAAAGGTCGATGTCACTGATCAGCGGCGGCACCGCGCCAAAGCCTTTCAGCAGTGTCGGAAGTTGCCCCGCGTCAGCCGGTTCGGGCGAAATCGTAGCAGTCTTCCTGATCTGGAATTTGCCATTTTCACGATACCAGGTCCAGATTGATCCTTCCAGATTGGTCGTATCGACGACTACGCCAAGAAAGCCGTATTCCCGCGTGGGATCGTGTGCCGGGCGAATCTCGAGCGCCATCTGGTGATTTGCACCGAGATCGATAGTTTGAAGATGCTTGCGCTCGCGCAGGCTCCAGAAATGCACCGAGTGACCGTATTTGTTGGCCAGCAGGTCTTCAGCAACGATGCCGTTTTCAAACTGCGGCGGCAGGCCCCATTCACTCGACACCATATAGTCACGTGGCAGATTCCACCAGAAATCGTAGTGCAGTTTTTGCGGCCCGCGGTCAATTTCCCAACGTCCAAGGATTTCAAAAGTTTCACAATCCATGATGAATACACCCGGCGGTCCCTGTGTGCCGTCCGTGCCGGCACCACCCAGTGTGCTGATGTATATGCCTTCCGGTCCGCAATGTACGGTGTGGGGACGTGAATACCCGGTCTTGCGCGTTATCTCTTCGGGTTCAATGGTCTTGACCAGTTTAGGGGCTTTCGGATCAGGCTGGGTATCGACAATGTAGACGCGTGACGAGCGGATACCGGGAATGATGAGATACCTGCGTTGCAGAAAGGCATGGCCCGACATGGGGGAAAGAGCAGAACTGCAGGCATTCCAGCCAAAGTGATGAAATTCGTCGCCGGCGTGTGGCATCGCGAGTTGGTTTGCCACCGAGCCATAAGTCCCGCTTTGCGGATTGACGTCGATGACGGCTAAGGCATCGGGCCGCGAACGATCCGGTGACAGAAGCACGGTATAGGCAATATGTTCAGGTTCCGCTTCCATCGCCAACCGCGCCGATGGATGAAATGTGGGATCGGGACGCAATGTTTGCAGCATGATAGTTCCTTGTGCAAGAGAAGTGCGAAATGCCGAGGGAGCCGAGAGGATAGAGACGAGGGAATGACTTCCGGCCGGGCTGGCCGAGCCATATTGAAGCCTGCGCGCCGGGGCCGGTTACTGTCAACGCAGGATATTTATCCTCATTGATCGGGATCAGAAAAACTTTATCGGCAGGTCACGTCACCCAGCTGCGAGCGGGAAGCAGATACCTCTGCGACATTATCCGTCCGTAAACTGCCTGCATTGAGCGCGTGGTCATTGGCACCGTTCCTAGGTGGACAAGCCCACTTCCCTGATCAGCGCTTTGCTTGCTATCCACTTTCCGCCGGAAGCAACTTTGTGACTCGAAGCTAGTCCCGGCTCAGGCTCTAGTTGCTGTGACCTGGGCGGCGATAGGGTACCTGTGCTGCTCCCTTCAGGGCTTCAAGGGTTTCCTCGACGGTCATAAGGACATGTGTTTCCTGTGACTTGATCGCGCCGCGGGAGGAAAGGGCAAGGGCGACGGACGCCATCCTGACATTGTCAGGCGCTTCCCAGAGCGTATAGCCATCGTACTGGCCAAAGGCGTACCAGAAGCCGTGGAGCCTGCCGCCGACCGACTCGATGATCACGCGAGCCATATCCCGTCGGTCTTCCGGGCGCTCGATCATAGCGCTCCAGGTTTCTGCCGTATAACTGAAGCGAGTGAGATACAAGGACATGGTGGCCTCCTTTCCTCATGATTCAGTGTTGATACATCGTCTTTTCGTTGTCAAGTGCAAATCACGCTAAGTTACTGGGGGGCCGCCGATGGGGCCGGCGTTGTCGGTGCTGAAAAAGCAACCAGGCTTAATTCGGTAAGAATCGTCATGGTTTCGCCGGCACGTACCGTCACACGCTGGCGCGAGGATTGTGGATTGAATCCCCTGACGGTAATTACCCGACTGATCGTGAGCGGTCCAAAGGGCGCTTCTGCGGTCGAACCTTTTTCAGAGAATAGTGCGCTTGTTCCCATCATGGTTTGAAACGCTGGATATTCCAGATCCGTCACTGGAGGACCGGCGTACTCACTGTCGTCCGGCTTCGACCCCATGCCGATCACATCCAACGGAATATCAACGGAGGACTTGTTAATAACTTGTATCTTCTCCGAGATACGCGACAAACCGCTCTCCGGCGTATCACCGTCCACCGTGTAGATGATCCCTGCCAATACTTGGCCTGCAGGAACGCCGGAAATCCCGGGTGTATCCAAGACACCCTGAACGTGTATCTGATTCGGGCCGACATGAGCGCCTGGATGTAAATGGTCTGCGTGGAAATTGAAAGTGAAGATGCCACCAGCCGGAAAGATCCAGATGTCCCCGCGCCCCTGGACGTTCCACTGAAGCACCAGGGGACGATTGTTGCTGGTTTTGTGGTAGGTCAGGGTGGCGTTGCCGGAGACGGCGGATGCGGACTGCGCCAGAGCCCAGCAAGGGCTGAGCAGCAGGGCGATCACAAAAAGCAGGGTGCGTGTGGTTCTCATGGGATTTCTCCGTTAAAAGTGTAGAAGTGCTCCATAGGATGGCGACGCAGGTGCCACTTGTCTTCCTGAAAAACTCAAATGCGGTCTGTATCCCATGGACGGAAGCGCAGCCTGCTTTCATTCCAATGCGTCTGTTATTGCACTTGCTGGAAGTACTTGCAGCAAGCGTGCCAATATTGGGCGGGCGCGAGGGAGTAGCCGTTAACCACTTGAATATTCAAGGTATTTTTGCTGGTGGGATTGCGTAGAAAATGGACCGGGGCACGGCTTTTCCGGGCTGAGTATGGGATGTTCCCAAACACTTTTGGGCGGCCGTCGGAGAACAGCCAACACTTAAATTTCCGGGAGGCCGAACAGGCGCCTGAAGGTGCTGGCGCGAACGACTAGACATTTTTCCGGACCAGTTCAAGGACGGCACTTTGCCTTTGTTCAAAATGGCAACCGAGTTATCTGGTTACAGTGAAGCCATATGCCTGCGCGGTCGGCGAAGGCTAGCGAAACCTGGTTCGGGCAAACCTGCCACGATGATGTCGAACAAACGTTTTCGCATAATTCGCATAACCAGAGCGGAGGAAAACATGTCTAGCATATGGCGCCTGTCGGCTTCGGAGTTGGCCGCAAAAGTCCAGACAAAAGAGATTTCGGCGCGTGAGGCCGCGCAGGCTGCACTGGAACGACTGGCTGCGGTCAACCCCTCGATCAATGCTGTGGTGGAATACCGGCCGGAGGAGGTGCTGGCGCAGGCTGAACGCATCGACGCCGCCATCTCGCGCGGCGAAGTTCTGGGCGTGCTCGCCGGCGTTCCGGTAACCGTAAAGGTCAATGTGGATCAGGCAGGCTACGCGACCACCAATGGCGTCGCACTGCAGCGCGATCTGATTGCGCAATCGAACAGCCCGGTCGTGGACAATCTAGGCAAGGCGGGCGCGATCATACTGGGACGGACCAATACACCTGCGTTCAGCTACCGCTGGTTCACGAGCAATCTATTGCACGGGAACACGCGCAATCCGCGCGATCCCGCACTGACGCCTGGCGGGTCGTCCGGCGGCGCGGCGGCTGCGGTGGCAGCAGGAATCGGACACCTTGCACACGGCACGGATATCGCCGGATCGATCCGGTATCCCGCGTACGCTTGCGGCGTGCACGGACTGCGGCCGACGCTCGGACGGGTGCCCGCCTATAACGCGTCGTTACCCGAACGGGCGATAGGGCCTCAGCTTACGGCGGTCTCCGGCCCGATCGGCCGCACCATTCAGGATGTGCGGCTCGGCCTTGCCGCGATGGCGGCGCCTGACCTGCGGGATCCGTGGTGGGTGCCGGCGCCTTTGCAAGGTCCCGCAGCGCCGCGTGTCGCAGCGCTTTGCCTACGGCCCGATGGTCTGCAGACACGGCCTGAAGTCGAGTCGGCGTTGGTTGAGGCGGCGCAGCGGCTCAGGGAGGACGGCTGGCGCGTCGATGAGATTGACAATACTCCACCGATGAAAGAGGCGGCCGATCTTCAGATCGTCCTGTGGCTTGGGGACGGCTTCGATGCCATGGAAGCCGCCGCCATCAGGGAAAACGACCCCGGTGCGCTGACCGCGCTTGCCGGGCATAAGGCGAGAGCGAAATCGCTCGATCTGTCCTCGTTCTCGCATGCGTTCACGCGCAGGGCGACACTCTTGCGTCAATGGCGGCAATTTCTGGCTGACTATCCGGTACTGCTGCTTCCGGTATCGGCCGAACTACCTTTTCCCGACGGGCTTGACCTGCAAGGGGACGCTTCCTACGCTCGCGTGTGGGCCGCGCAAATGACACAGATCGGCCTGCCTTTCCTCGGCTTGCCGGGATTAACGGTTTCCACCGGCATGGCGGGCACGGCTCCGGTTGGCGTCCAGCTCGTTGCAGACCGTTACCGAGAAGATTTATGCCTGCTTGCCGGCGAGTCGATCGAGCGGGGTGGCGTACCGCCCGCACCGGTCGATCCGGCCTGATCGGGTTATTCAACCCCAAGGTAAATCTGACGGATGCGGTCGTTGCTGGCCATTTCAGTCGCGGTCCCGCACTGCACCACCCGTCCATGCTCCAGTACATAGACGCGATCAGCAATGCGAAGCGCCGACTGCGCGTCCTGCTCCGCCATCAGGATGGCGACGCCGCTGTCGCGGATGGATTTGATCGCGCCGAAGATCTCCATCTTGAGGCGGTGTGCAATACCTACCGAGGGTTCGTCGAGCAGCAACAGTTTGGGGGCGCCCATCAGCGCGCGGCCGATGGCGACCATCTGCTGCTGGCCACCGGACAGGGTACTCACGATCTGCGAGGCACGCTCGCGCAGAATGGGGAACAGTCCGACCACGCGCTCGTAGTCGCGGGCGATCGCGTCGCGGTCCTTGCGTAGATAAGCGCCAAGCATCAGGTTCTTCCGGACCGATAACTCCGAGAACAGGCGGCGCCCCTCCGGACAATGGCAGATCCCGCGGCCGACCACCGCATGCGCCGGCAAGTCATGCAGCGAGTCGCCATTGAAGCTCAGTCTGCCCTGGGCGGCAATGGCGCGTGAAATGGCCTTGAGAAGAGTTGTCTTGCCGGCACCGTTGGGGCCGAGTACCGCAATCATCTCGCCGTCACCAACGTTCAATGTCGCATCTTCCAGCGCCAGCGCCTTGCCGTAGGAGGCGGACAGATGTTCGATTTCAAGCAGCATGTTCAGCCTCCTGCCGTCCGATATAGGCTTCGATAACGCCCGGATGGGCGACGATCTCCTCCGGCGTGCCGGTCGCGATCACCGCGCCGAAATCGATCGCCACCACGCGGGCGACAAGTTTCATGAATTCGCGCAGCTTGTGCTCGATGAGCAGGATGGTCAGCCCCTTTTGCGAATGCAGGCGGCGTATCAATGCCGACAGTTCCGCGATCTCTGCCGAGCCCAGACCCGCAAAAGGTTCGTCGAGCAGCAGAATAAGCGGTTCAGTGGCAAGCGCACGTGCGATCTCCAGTCGGCGCTGGTCGCCGTAGGATAACTGCTCCGCCGGGACATCTTCCTTACCCTTCAGTCCTACATCGGCAAGCAGTCCACGCGCCCGGCTGTCGAGATCGCCGGCGGGGACGCGCGGCCCGAGGCTTCCGACACGCACATTCTCCAGCACCGACATACCAACGAAAGGCCGGCAGAGCTGAAACGTGCGTGCCATTCCCAACCCCACGATCTTATGCGGCGCGAGGCCGCGCAGTGAACGGCCATTCAAGCGGATCTCGCCGCTGTCGGCAGGGATGAAACCGGTGAGCAGGTTGTACAAGGTGGTCTTGCCGGCGCCGTTTGGCCCCAGGATGCCGACGATTTCACCCTGCTCAACATTGATGCTGACATTCTTGACGGCATGCAGGCCGCCGAATCGTTTGTCCAGGTTTTTCACCATGAGCAGACTCATGCCGTCTCCCTCCCTGACGCTGTACTGCCGATATCACGGCGATCGGAAGCAAGGGCTCCGGATGCACGCTTGCGCTCGGGCGCCTCCCCGCCGGCGAGACGGTTGCGCAACCATGTCCAGGCAGGTGCAACGAACCCGTTCGGCAGGAAGAACAAAATGGCGATCAGCACCAGGCTGTAAATCATCAATCTCCATTCGCCGAAGTCCCGCAGCAACTCGGTCATCAACGTCAGCAGAAGCGCGCCGCCGACTGCGCCGTAGATCGACGTCATGCCTCCGACGTAGACCATCGTGATGACGGTAATCGACGTTACCACGGCAAACAGTTGAGGGCTGACCTGCAACTGGTAGTGTGCATACAAGGCGCCGCCAAGCCCGGCAAACGCAGCGCTGATCGCGAGCGACGCTATCTTGTAGAACGTGACATTGATGCCCGCGGCAAGACAGGTTGCTTCGTCGCCCCGGATTGCGCGAAGAATCAGCCCCCAGTTCGAGCGAGCCATAGCTAGCAGCAGCAAGGTCACGAGCGCCAGCGTCGCCAGCACCAGCCAGTAGAAATGCAGCGGTGAACGCAGCAGCGGCTCAATGCCAGTGATGCCCTCCTCGCCGCCGGTGTGTTCCCAGAAAATCAGCATCAGGCGCTGCATGATGACGGCGCCGGACAACATTGCCAGCGCAAAATACGGTCCTTTGAGCCGCAGCGTCGGGAATCCCATGACGAGGGCAAACAGTACCGCCACGACCATTGCCGCAGGCAGGCTCCACCATGGCCCCAATCCGAAAGACGTATTCAGGAAGCCCGCGGCATAGGCGCCGACGCCGATGAACAGCGAATGGCCGAAGTTCTCGCGCCCCGTCAAGCCCGACATGAAGTCCCAGCTTACCGCCCAGATTCCGTATATCGCCGCGACCGTGAGCACCCCGATCAGATACCCGCTTCCGAAGATCAAGGGAAGCACGGCGAGCAGCGCAAGCATGAAGCCCGCGCCGGTCAGATCAATCGTCTTGTTTCTCATATGTCTCCCGATGTTGGCCAAGGGTCTAGAATGCGGCGCGCCTGCCGAACATGCCGGCGGGACGCAGCACCAGCATGAGCAGTGTTGCCAGCACCGATACGATCTCCGTCCACGATGTCGATACCAGGTAGGCGACCAGCGTCTCGGCATAGCCGAGCATGAATGCCGCCAGAATGCTCCCGGGGATCGAGCCGAGCCCGCCCACCACGACGATGGCGAACGCTTTGACGAGGGGCAGCAGGTGCATCGACGGATTCACCGAAAGAAAGGGCCCGGCCATGATGCCCGCCAAAGCTGCCAGCGCAGCCGATAGCGCCATCACCAGGGAAAACACCCGATCAGCGGGGATGCCCATGTATTGCGCCGCTTCAGGGTCTTGCGAAATGGCGAGGATCGCGCTCCCCAGCCTGGACGTCTGGATGAAAAGATACAGCGCACCAATGGCCACCGCGCCAACCGCCAGCGTCAGAAGCCGCTGCCCGGCGATATCCACGCCCGCAATCGTAAATTTGTCGTCGATGAACGAGGGGACGTTGCGGTATTCGGAGCCGAAAACCAGGAAAAGCATTTGCTCGACGATCAATGCCACGGCCAGAGAAATCATCAGTACTGCCAGCTGCGACTTTCGCATCGGGCGGATCAGGATGCGTTCGACGAGCACACCGAATATCGCCACTGCGAACACTGATAACGCGGCGGCCTGCCAGAGCGGCAGTCCGGCGATCGAAGTCAGCGCATAGGTGCCATAGGCGCCGAGCGCGTAGAACGATCCATGCGCAAGATTGAGTATGCGGGCGACCCCGAAGATAAGCGTGAAGCCGACCGCGAGCATCGCATAGATCGAACCGGTAACCGCGCCAAATATAAGAATTTCTGACAAGGACGTCTCCTGGGCCGGAGCAGCCATTGGCACGCCGGCGCAAATCGGAATGCATGGAAATCCATTCCGGAAACAATAGGGCAAACTGAAAATGCGGGAATCGGTATCCGGCGCCGGGCTTATGCCCGGCATCACTGCGACCTTATTGCTTCATCCACGGAGGCATGATCATTTTCCCGGTCCGCAATTCCTTGGGCCACATGACCACGCGGTTGCCCTTGTCCTGCCACTGCGCGAACAGCAGGTTCATATATTTTCCGCCCGCCTTGACGTCATGAGACTCGTCATATTCCAGTGTGCCAGCAATGCCGGGCATCGACGTTTTTTCGAGCGCCTTGATAACGGCATCGGTATCGAAGCTTTTCGCGCGTTCCACTGCTTGCGCATAAGCGTAAACCGAGTCATAGGCGCCGAACGCGGTATATACCGGCACGCGGCCGGTACGCTTCTTGAACTCGTCGAAGAATGGAACGGTCTTGGGCGTCAGTGGAGCGCGGACGGCGAAGTTTGCCGCGATCTCGCTGATCGACTTGCCGCCGACGCGGTCGAAGAAGTCGCCGTCCTGCGATTTGACGTCGATGCCGCCGTAGGGAATCGGGACGCGCGCATCATGCCATTGCTTGGCAAATGTGTCGCTCGAAGCATGGGAGAGAATGACGATCAGATACTGTGCCCCGCTAGCGCGCACTTTCGACAGAAGCGGCGAAAAGTCCGATGTGCTGGTGTCGAAGAATTCGGTGAGCTTGATGTCCGCGCCGACTTCGCTCGCCCCCTTCTTGAGTACCGGCACCAAGTCCTGGACCCATTTGGCGTTCTCGCCAACGATGGCGATCTTCTTGAAACCCAATTCGCCGATCAGCATGCCGGAAATGAAGTCGACCACACCTCTTGCCTGATGTGCCGCATTGATCGGGCCGGTGCGGAATATGTACTTGTAATTCTCGTAGTCCTGCTTCACCTTTGCGGTGATGGAAGGTGACGCGGCGCCTATGCCGAGGTAGATGGTCTTGGCCTGCGAGATATGTGGTAACTGGGCCAGGGTCACGCCGCTGGTGTAGCCGCCGATCAGTACATCGGCTTTTTCATCGGCGGTCAATTTCTTGATCGCACTGATACCGGTCTCCGGATTTTCGGTCTCATCCGCAACCACCATCTCCAGCTTGCGGCCAAGAATGCCGCCCTTGGCGTTGATCTCATCCATCGCCATCTTGATCGCTTCCTGCGTGTCGCGTCCGACCTGTAGTTGCACGGCAGTCGGAACGCCGATCTTGATCGGTTTATCCTGAGCGATCGCAGGAACGCCTGCCAGCGTCAGACTGGCCGCAACGGCGACCACGGCCATGCGGATGTTCATCACAATCGGAATGCGCGAAACACGGGATAAGCGGAAAGCGCGCATCGCAAGGCAGGGCGCGCCGGCCCACAAAGAATCGGTCATTTGTCTCACTCCTTCTATATTTATATATTGAAAGCCGTGACAAGCTTCGATCGCCGTCATGGCATCCCGAAGTAACGCAACCTCATTCTTCGCCGCTCTGCGAACTGGCCAACTGGAAAACACGCGACATGCAAAGTGGCCTTACCAATGTATCATGGTAGTCGCTTCCGAGAGTTTGATTAAAGTTGCATCCGCATGCTGCACAGACAATGTTTAGCCTGGCAGTTCCTATTATTGGATGGCCCGGTGATGACTAAGTTTGTTTTAAATCAATGTCACGGCCTATAGCATGCGCCGTAGTAAAAGGCAGCGCGTAGCGGGAAGCTTCGGCGACGCAATGCTTGATCGTCCATTCCTATAACAATGTTGAAACTGATTTCGAGGAGACAAATATGACGGTTCTTCAAGGCAGCATCGCCTGGATTACTGGCGCAGGGTCGGGAATCGGGTTGGCCGGTGCACAGGCCTTGGCTGAAGCAGGCGCGACGGTGGTGATGTCGGGGCGTCGCCCCGAACTGCTTAAAGCCGAAGCCGAAGCCATCGTTGCCAATGGCGGGAAGGCAGAATTCGAGGTCCTTGATGTCACCGATTCCGAGTCAGTACGGCAGGCAAGCCAAGCCATCCTGGACCGGCATGGCCGCATCGATATCCTGATCAACAGTGCCGGTCTGAATGTACCGAACCGATTCTGGAAGAATCAGGATGCCCGCGGCTGGAATGAAGTCATTCGTGTCAATCTTGACGGCAGCTTCTATTGTATTTCAGCGGTGCTTCCGTCCATGCGTGAACACAAATCAGGCCTGATCATCAATATTTCATCCTGGGCCGGCAAGTACGATACCTATATGACCGGACCTGCTTACAACGCAGCCAAGCATGGGGTGGTGGCCATGACCGAGCACTTGAATCAGGAGGAATGCATCAACGGTATTCGTGCATGTGCTGTGTGTCCCGCAGAAGTCGCAACGCCGATCATGGACAAACGGCCGATACCGCCTTCGCCCGAAGAACGCGCGAAGATGCTGCAGCCGGAAGATCTCGGTCGCACCATCCGGTTCATCGCAGAGATGCCCTCACATGCATGCATTAACGAAATTACGATCAGTCCGACGTGGAATCGGATATTCCTTGGGGCGTCGGATATCAAGCGCGCCTGAGCGCGCAATACAGAAGCTCAGGAAGTACGCAAAAGCTGTTTGAACGAAGCTGCCTGCGCCGAAAGTTGTCGCGCAGGCAGCCCTTGTTCGCAGCGTTTTTTGCTCGATCGTTCGTACCGGAAAAGCGGCAATGCCGGCTTTCCATTGAACGGATTGAGACTGTCTGCATCTGGCGGCGCTCGAGTTCTTATTGTCCGTAGCCGCTGTTCTTTGCGGTGCATCAAGCCGACCAGATTTGGTGAGAAGACCATATTTGAAGGCTTAGCGATTTGCAGCCCGACATAAACTGTCGGGCTGCAAATCGCTAAGCCTTCCCATGTCTCTACACCTGTCTCTACACCTGTCTCTACACCTGTCTCACCCTCTCCTTTAGCTACTTTGCCTGGAGGTTGATATGGCCACTACCAATGCATCTACCGGCACGAATGTTCATGAGATCGCTGACGGCATATATCGTATTAATACGCCGGTGGACATCGTACCCGGCGGGTTCTCATTCAATCAATATCTGATTCTGGATGACCAGCCCCTTCTTTTTCATACAGGGCCAAGGAAGATGTTTCCTTTGGTTCGCGAAGCCGTTGAAAGCGTCATTCCTGTCAGCCGTCTGCGGTTCGTTGCACTGTCACATTTCGAAGCGGATGAATGTGGTTCTCTGAATGAGTGGCTTGCTGTTGCACCTGATTCTGTACCGTTGTGCAGTCGGATTGCAGCAATGGTGTCAGTGAATGATATTGCGGACCGGCCAGCCCGTGCAATGGCCGACGGCGAAGAGCTTACATTGGGGAAGCATTCGGTAAAGTGGCTTGATGCACCGCATTTGCCTCATGGCTGGGAAACAGGTTATCTGATGGATACCGGAACCAAAACGATGTTCTGTGGAGACCTCTTCACCCAAGGCGGCATCGGCGCACGTGCCCTGACCGAGGAGGACATTCTGGAGACAAGCGAGGCGTTTCGACAGCCACTGGATTATTTTTCGCATTCAACAAATACCCGCCAATTGATGGAAAAGCTGGCATCCGAATTACCCGACACCTTAGCGTGCATGCATGGGAGTGCGTGGAAGGGAGATGGAGCAAACCTGTTGCGCGCTCTCGGTGAACGACTCGTTAGCGACTCATCACAGCCATCTTGATTTGATCTGAAGGGATTTGTCAGATACCGGCGTACCACTGATAGCCATGCCCATCTTCCCAGTAGCCGCCTTTTCCGCCCCGAATATTGCGCAGGCTGTCAACCAGTTCAATGCGGCTGAGATATTTGGCATGCTTGTAACCAAGCTGGCGTTCAACCCGCAGACGTAGTGGAGCGCCATTTGCGATCGGCAATTCACGGCCGTTCAATTCGTAAGCGAGGATAGTCTGAGGATGAAAGGCGTCATCGAAGTCGATGCTTTCATAATAATGTGCCGATCCCGGACCATCCATGGGATCGGCGCAATGGAAGACGACGAAGCGTGCATCCGGATGCACGTGCGCGGCATCGAGAACATGGGCAAGGGGTACGCCGGTCCATTGTCCAATGGCGCTCCAACCTTCCACGCAGTCGTGGCGTGTAATCTGGGTGCGCCTCGGCATCCCGCGCAGCTGGGCTATCGACAGTTGAAGTGGTTTTTCCACCATGCCGTCTACGGTTAACTTCCATCCCTGAAAACCGTTTGCGGCCAAGGCTTGATAGACGGGATTCTCTGGATTGCTTGTTCCGTTGCTGCGGAAGGACGGCGACAGATCACGTTCGCCGAATTCCTGTGCCATTGCCTTGCGTGGCAATAATGTTTTGTGCGCCACGCGGCTTAATGTTTCTCCGGTGGAGAGTAGTTTTTGAAACGATTCATTTTGACTGAGGCGGTCGCACCCGACAATTCCCAGCAGCCCCAAGGCTTGCACGGAACGGTGCAGAAATGCACGCCTGCCCGATTTATGTGATTTCACGGCGCGCTCCAGAGGCTGGTTCGGGGCCGGTGTCGTAGTAGCCGGTAATCATTGAGCGAAGATGGTTCCACAAGCCGCTGACAACCACTTCAAAAACGTGAATCAGTACAAACGCGACCAGCAGCCATGCGATGATGAAATGAATGGTGCGCGCGGATTGCCGCCCGCCGAACCAGTCGACCCAGCCAGTGATGGCACTGTCGAGCATCGGCGACATTGCCATTCCCATCAGTGCGATAAGCGGAAGCAGGATGAAAATGACAGTGAGATAAGCCAGCTTCTGAAGCACGTTGTAATGCTTTGCCGCTTCGCCATGCGGATGCCGGAAACGGAGATGATCCTTGACCGATTCGCCGATTCCTCTCAGCTCCTGTTTGCCGGGTGCAAGATCACGTACAAGATGACCGCTCCAGATACTGTACGCGAGGAATGCCACGCCATTGAAAACGAACAGCCATGCGAAGAAGAAATGCCACTGCCGTGCATATGCCAATGAATAATATCCGGGGAGCGTCATCCATGACGGAAAGGCATATCTGCTTGGCGTGCCGTCACGGCCAGTACTGACGCCCAGGACACCCGTGGTATCGATCTGATAACCTCCAATACGGACGACACCTTTTGGCGCAGAATCGATGTCGACTGAGGTGATCTGCAGGATGGCAGGACGACCGCTGTAGGACGAATCCCCCCAGTAAAGCGCCGGATGCGCGTTAAAGATGGACAGGCCGCTCATGAACAGGACGATGAGGCACAGGACGTTGATCCAATGCATCAGACGCACTGGCAGGCGATGGCGGTAATAAAGGGTATCCCTGTGCAACCGCGGCATCGAGAGGGGAGCTGCTTCCTGCACGGCGACCTCGTCACGAGAAAACACCCGGCGCCCGGGTGAGCTCACTATAGTTGACGAATACATGAACAGCAATCTGTACCAGCAGTACCAGGGTACGGCATCAACACATATCGACTGGCCACACGTCAGCGACGTTCCTGCCTTCGCCATAGTGGCGCACTGATTGCCAGCAACCCTCCACTACAGCGGCTCGCCCATGAACATGGGGTATGCCGGATTACCGCCCCCAAAGTAATTTGAATGGCGGTTGTTAGCAGGGCAGGCGAGGCTCCACAAAGCCTGCCTGCCATTTCTGCCATTTATTTACATCGCTTTAAACGTTCATCACCGCAACAGCGCGCACGTTCAGGTACGCGTCCACTGCCTCCGGACCACCCTCGGAACCATAGCCGGAATCCTTGAGTCCGCCGAACGGCATTTCGGCCGATGGCAAGGCAGGCATGTTCACCCACAGCATGCCGACTTCCACCTTGCGGGCCAGCAGATCGGCATTCTTGAGTGAACGGGTAAACGCGTAGCCGGCCAGGCCATAAGGCAGGCGGTTGGATTCGGCGATCGCTTCTTCCAGGGTGTTGAAGCTACGGATCGCGGCCATCGGGCCAAACGGTTCGTCGTTGAACACTTTCGCTTCCAGCGGCACATCGGCCAGGATGGTCGGCTGCCAGAAGTTGCCGCCGTCACCGATGCGCTCGCCGCCGGCAAGCACCCTGGCGCCGCGCTCGACCGCATCCTTGGTGAATTCTGCCATGGCGGTCAGGCGGCGTGGATTGGCCAGCGGTCCCATCTGTGTGCCTTCGGTCAAGCCATCGCCAACCTTCAAACCTTGCGCATGCTTGACGAGCGCTTGCTCGAACTCGCCGCGAATGCTTTCATGCACCAGGAAGCGTGTCGGAGAGATGCAAACCTGTCCGGCGTTGCGGAATTTGGCGGCGCCGGCGGACTTCACCGCGAGCGCGATATCGGCGTCTTCGGCAACGATGACCGGCGCATGCCCCCCCAGTTCCATCGTCACACGCTTCATGTGCTGGCCTGCCAGCGCGGCGAGCTGCTTGCCCACTGGCGTGGACCCGGTAAAGGTAATCTTGCGGATGACGGGATGTGCGATCAGGTAGCTCGAAATCTCGGCCGGGTTACCGTAGACCAGGCCCAGCACACCGGGCGGAATGCCGGCGTCGACGAAAGCCTGGATCAATGCCGCCGGGCCGGCCGGTGTTTCTTCCGGCGCCTTGACCAGCATCGAGCAGCCTGCGGCGAGGGCGGCGCCGACCTTGCGTACCACCTGGTTGATCGGGAAATTCCATGGCGTAAACGCAGCCACCGGGCCGACCGGATCCTTCAGCACCATCTGGCGGATGGCCAGGTTGTTACGCGACGGCACGATACGGCCATACACGCGGAAGCCTTCTTCCGCGAACCACTCGATGATGTCTGCCGCAGCCAACGCTTCCCCCTTGGCTTCGATCAGCGGCTTGCCTTGCTCCTGCGTCAGTACGCGGCCAATGTTTTCGGCGCGTTCGCGCATGAAGCCGGCAGCCTTGCGCATGATTTTGCTGCGTTCAGCCGGTGTCATGTCGCGCCAGGTTTCAAAACCCTTTTGCGCCGCTTCCAGCGCCTTGTCCAGGTCGGCGCGGCTGGCATGCGCGACGCGGCCGATTTCCTGGCCAGTAGCGGGATTATGAACAGCAAGCGTGCGGCCATCGGCGGCATCTTGCCACTGGCCGTTGATAAAGAGCTGGGTGTTTGGATAAGTCATGTTGTACTCACTTTGGCCAACGCAGGACGAGCGAATCAGTGGATCAAGCTGCCGCGCAGGATCTGGCAGGCCTGCGCGAGCTGCCGGATACATGGACGCGATCAAATGGTGTGGCGTTGCTCAGGGAGAAAGCGATTGCCTGCATCAACGCCTTGCTTGTCGGGGTACCGCTTTGACGGTTCCCGTAGTTTATCAGTGACGGGCACACGACGTACAACAACGCCTTGCAGTGCATAAACCCTTGAAATCGCATTGCAGATAATCGCTGTACGTGAGCGAAGCGCATGCTTGCCGAGCGGCTCGGCAAGGTTGAACCGAAAGCATGGTTAACGTTCTGATAGGTGCAGTGAAAAGCAATTTTCCTCAGCAATTTTTCGTGACATATTCATCCTCACAAAAGTCCTGCTGCCGGGAAAATACTTTGCCGTGTCTTTCTTGCCCTTTGCGCTTCTTCAAACTTGCAAAAGGGATGGAAAGAGCATCGCAAGATCGGCTGCTATGATCGGCACCATGCCGCATGCAGCGGCACATCGAACTATTGCGCCTGCGCCATACGCGAGGTGTTATTGCCATATTTTTCCATACAGGCCGACGCATCGGCGCATGCAAGAACAGGCACAAGGATATGACCAACTCGTCAAGCAGGAATAACAGCAAACCGCTTTCCATCGGCCTGGTTGGTTTGGGCAAGATCGCTATCGATCAGCATATTCCGGCGATTAACGCCAACCCCCACCTGGAACTCGTGGCCGGATGCTCGCCGCATGCGCGTCCCGAAGGTGTCCGGGCTTACAAAAGCATGACGGAGATGTTGCAGGCCCATCCTGAAATAGAAGCCGTAGCCATCTGTACGCCACCACAGGTCCGCCATGCGATCGCGAAGGAAGCCATCGACGCCGGCAAGCATGTATTCCTGGAAAAGCCGCCAGCTGCAACGCTGGGCGAAGCCGAAGCCATCAGGCGCCTCGCGGAAGCGAGGGGTATCTCGCTGCTCGCCAGCTGGCATTCGCGCTTTGCACCGGCGGTGGAAGCCACGCGGGACTGGATCGCGCAGCGCAGTCTCCGGAGCGTACAGATCGTCTGGAAGGAAAATGTGCGGCAGTGGCATCCGGGCCAGACCTGGATCTTTGCACCTGGCGGGATGGGTGTGTTCGACCCGGGCATCAATTCACTTTCCATCCTGACGCGCATCCTCAGTGACACGGTCTTTGTGCAGAAAGCCGACCTGCATATTCCCGTCAATTGCGATGCGCCGATACAGGTTGGCATGGACATGATGACTGACACCGGTGTGAGCGTACGCGCCGATTACGACTTCCTGCAGGAAAACGAACAGACCTGGAGTATTTTCGTCGAATCGACGAAAGCTGAAAAGTTGGCACTGCACATGGGCGGTACGCGATTGGAGATCGACGGCAAGCTCGTCCTGCAGGAAAAGGAAACCGAATATCCCGGCCTGTATGCCCACTTTGCCGAGTTGGTGCGCAATGGGAAATCAGACGCCGATTTCTCGCCGTTGCGCATCGTTGCCGATGCCTTCCTTGTCGGCAAGCGCATCGTTGCGCCTGAGTACATAGAATAAGCGTTGAACAAGCCGCATTCCGTAAATTACCGGGATGGTGCAGGCAGGGATTGGTATTACTCGAGCGCGCCGCCTGATGCCTTTGACGCGGCGCCAGTCGCAGCTTCTATCCTGGCGTGGTAGATCGTCTTGACGTTGACGAACTCCTGAATGCCGAACCACGACAGCTCCCGTCCGTAGCCCGACTGCTTGACGCCGCCAAATGGCAGGCGTACATCGGACTTCACGAATGCGTTGATGAACACGCTACCTGCTTCGATACGGCGCGCAAGCCGGTTTGCCCGCTCCTTGTCCCGCGTAAATAGCGCCGCACCCAAACCGAAGGGCGACTGATTCGCCAGTTCGATGGCATGGTCTTCGTTGCTTGCTTCAATAATTGCCGCGACCGGGCCAAAAATTTCTTCATCAAATGCGACCATGCCCGGCATGACGTCGGTCAGCACCGTCGGCGGATAGTAGGCGCCTTCGCCGGCCGGAATTTTTCCACCGGTAAGCAGGCGCGCACCTTGCCGTATGCTTTCCTCCACCTGCCGATGAATTTCGTCACGCAAGTCAACGCGAGCCATCGGGCCGATGTTGGAATTTTCGTCGCGCGGATTGCCATAACGAATTTTTTCGAAGCGCTCCGCATATGCCTTCTCGAATTGCGTACGCAAGGACTTTGCCACGATGAAGCGCTTGGCCGCGATGCAGCTCTGACCGGCATTGATCAGACGGCTCTTCACACAGATGTCGACCGCAGCGTCCAGGTCCGCATCATCAAGCACCACATAGGCATCGCTGCCGCCAAGTTCGAGCACTGTCTTCTTCAGTTCGGAGCCCGCTGTCGTGGCAACCGAGCGGCCGGCCGGCGTGCTGCCGGTCAGCGTCACGGCCTTGATCGCCGGATGGCGGATCACGCGCTCGACACGCGCGCTTTCAATGAGCAGCGAGGTGAACGCATGCGCGGGAAAACCGGCGGTTTTGAAAATGTCCTGGATGGCGAGCGCACAACCGGACACATTGGAAGCATGCTTGAGCACGCCGACATTGCCGGCCATCAGTGCCGGCGCAGCGAAGCGGAAAATCTGCCAGAACGGAAAATTCCAGGGCATGATCGCCAGCACCGGTCCGAGCGGATCAAAGGCGATATAACTATCTTCGGCATCGGTTGGCACCGCATGACTGGCAAGAAAGCGCTGCGCGTTATCGGCGTAGTAGTCGCAGCAGCCCGCGCATTTTTCAATCTCCGCGATGCCGTCCCGCATGACCTTGCCCATTTCATCGGCCATGAGTTCCGCAAGCTGCTCCTTGCGGTCGCGTAGCGTGGCACCGGCTGTCTTCATCAACTGCGCGCGGTCAGTGAACGAGCTCTTTTTCCAATCATGAAACGCCGTTTCCGCCGCACTGAGCAGACGGTCGACTTCCGCATCGTCTTGCGGATCGTAGGAGCGGACTACCTGTCCCGAATGCGGATTGATGCTTTGCATGTTGTCGTCCTTCGCCAGAAGCATGGGTTCCGATACGACTACACCCCTTGCTGCAAGTTCCAGAGCGTAAATGTCGATGACATACATCGACATTTATACCCCGGAACTCGCAGCATGGATCACAGGCGAGGTAGTCAGTCCTTAGGTCGATGCCTTTGTCAGACGATCGATCATGGCCGGGTCGAGCTGCAACCTGGTGGCCCCGATCAGCTCGTCGAGCTGGGCAATGCTGGTGGCGCTGGCGATCGGGGCAGTAATACTGGGGCGCGCGATAAGCCATGCCAGGGCCACCTGTGCAGGCGTTGAACGCGTATCGCGCGCCACATCATCGAGTGCTGCGAGGATGCGCATGCCGCGCTCGTCAAGATATTTGCTAACGCCTTTGCCTCGCACGCTTTTGCCGAGATCTTCCTTCGAGCGGTATTTGCCGGTCAGGAAGCCGCTGGCAAGGCTGTAGTAAGGGATGACGCCAATGCCATGCGCAAGACAGGCCGGCTCCAGCGTGCTTTCGAATTCGTTGCGTTCGGCCAGGTTGTAATGCGGCTGCAGGCTTTGATACATCGGAAGCTTGTGCTGGCGGCTGACTTCGAGGGCCTGCTCCAGCCGCGCAGCACTGTAGTTGGACGCGCCGATGATCCTTACCTTGCCTTGCCTCACCAGGTTTGCGTACGCTCCCAGCGTTTCCTCCAGCGGCGTGTTCGCATCATCGCTGTGGGACTGGTAGAGGTCAATGTAGTCTGTCTGCAGGCGGCGCAGCGAATCCTCTACCGCTTGCTGGATATATGCCTTGCGCAAGCCCTTTCTGTCGGGCGCCATTTCCATGCCGACTTTCGTTGCAATGACGACGCGATCACGCTTACCGCTGCGCTTGAGCCACTTGCCGATGATGGTTTCGGACTCGCCGCCGGTATGTCCCGGTACCCAGACCGAGTACACGTCGGCGGTATCAATCAGGTTCATGCCCGAAGCGACAAAATGATCGAGCAACGAAAAAGAAGTTGCTTCATCGGCTGTCCAGCCGAAAACATTGCCACCAAATGCCAGTGGCGCGACTGCGATATCGGAAGAGCCGATGTTGCGCATCATGGAAACATCCTTTCATAGGTTGGGCTGGTTGCGGTTAGACGATCAGCGGTCAGTGTACGGCTAATCGAAAAAGCCTGCGGCATGCCGGGTGCGCGTAGGTAGATGCGGGATGGAAATCACGCCCGGAACTGCTGTTGCATGAGGTACGGAAGCACGGCCGCGCCTAGGCTTCCAGCGGCTTTAGATCGCCAAGCAAGGTTGGAATCAGTTCCGCCACCGTCGGATGAATATGCATGGCGCGTTGTATCACTGTGTAGGGCGCGCCGGCATACATGACGTCCAGCAGCAAATGGATTACTTCATCGGCCTCGATTCCGAGCAGCGTTGCGCCGAGGATCTTTTTCGTGTCGGCGTCGACCAGCACCTGCATGAAGCCATCTGTCTCGCCGCGTTCCCGCGCTCGTGCGACGCGGGACATCATCATCTTCCCTTTCAGAATTCTTTTGCCGGATGCGCGTGCTTCCTTTTCATCCATGCCTATCCGCGCCAGTGGGGGATCGGTATATAAAGCATAGACCGGGATGCGGTCGCTTAGCCTGCGCGGATCATCGTCGAGCAGATTGGCAGCAAGGATTTCGTAATCGTTATAGGCCGTATGGGTGAAGGCGCCACGGCCGTTGACATCGCCCAACGCAAAGATGCCGGGCACATTGGTGGCAAGCCGGTCATCGACAACGATGTAGCCGCGCTTGTCAGTCACGATGTCTGTCTGCTCCAATCCGAGATCATCGGTATTCGGCATACGGCCGGCGCCGATCAGCACATGCGAGCCGCTGCTGTCGACCGGTGAGCTGTCGCATTCGGCATGCAGGGTCCTCACGTTTCCGGCACCGGAAATGCGCATCTTGCTGGCGTTGAAGTGGAACCGGATCCCTTCGCCTTCGAGAATCTGCTGTACGGCTAGCGACACCTCCGCCTCTTCGCGGCCGATGAGGTGCGGACCGGCTTCGAATACCGTGACCGCACTGCCGAAACGGCGGTACATCTGCGCGAACTCCAGCCCGATATAACTGCCGCCGATGATCAGAAGATGTTCGGGCAGATGGTCGAGTTCCAGGATGGTCGAACTCGTGAGATAACCGGCCTGCGTCAAACCCGGGATGTCGGGAATGGCGGCCCGACCGCCTGCGTTGATGAAGATCTGTGGCGCTTCCAGCGTTGCGCTATTTACGGTGACCGCATGGTTCGAGACAAAGCGGGCATGGCCTTCAATCACCGTCAGGCCCGGCGTGGTATGCAGCCACTTGCGCACACCGTCGCTGGATTGCCTGACGACGGCATCCATGCGCGCCTTGACGCGCGCCATGTCAACGCGCGGCGTGCCGTCGATCATCACCCCGTAGGCCTCGGCATGCCTAGCCATATGGGCGGCACGCGCGCTGGCGACCAGCGTCTTGGTCGGCGTGCAGCCCACGTTGACGCAGGTGCCGCCATACAAGTTGCGTTCGATGATTGCAGTCTTTTTTCCGGACTGCGCGAGACGTACCGCCAGAGAAGGGCCGGCCTGCCCGGTACCGATCACGATGGCGTCGAATTGTTCGTTCATGGCAAGCCCCTGTTCAAAGTCGTCATGCCTGGCATGACGTTGGTTGGCTGCTGCGGTAGTGCACTCGCGGTATGCTTGTCAAAGCCTGCTTATCGATGGAAAGCTTGCCTGAGAGTGATGTGACGGTGGTGCACAACGTGTTGAGACTACACCAAAGTGCGCTTTGCGTTTGCCCGACGTTCATAGAGTGACCCGCCAAAGTGTTGTTCCAGCAGTCGACGGCATCGACTTACTGTCTACTGTCGCATGCATCAGGCCCAGTCCATGCACTGCGGCTGAAAGCCTGGCGCGGCGGCATTGACGCCATCATTTCGCACTGTCTGATGTTTAATGCCGGATCCCCGTTGCCTGATATTACGCGGCGATATATCTGCTATCACAGATAAAAAGCAGACAGCATGGCGATGGCTGCTTACCATTGCACCTGTCTCCTCCAACTCTTCTTGAATTGGATTAGCCCGCAGCCGCAAGGTCTGCGGGCTTTTTTTTATCCTGTCAGAAATGCCGAAACGCGGAATGCTCGCCTGCATATGAAAACAGCGTGGACGCGGTGAGGCAGTGATGGCCGGCAGCATCTGGAAGGCCGGACGACAACGCTGATACACTTGCCAACACGCTTTCCCTTTCCTTCCACCATTCATCCCGCGCATTCCTCAACGTGCCCACGTATTCCCTTGCCGCAGCGGTCAATGCGGAACTCGACATCCGAAAGAGCAGATTCATTGCCCTCGTGGTGCCAGTTGCCGATCGTGTCTCGGCGATGCGCATTATTGACGGATTGCGTGCGCAGCACCGGGCGGCTTCGCACGTTTGCTGGGCATTGATGGCGGGAGGACAATCAGGGATGTCGGACGATGGCGAGCCGTCCGGGACCGCCGGTCGACCGATGCTGGAAGTGTTGCGCCATCATGAACTCGACGGCGTGCTGGCAACAGTAGTCCGGTACTACGGCGGCGTGAAGCTGGGGGCGGGTGGGCTGGTGCGGGCTTACACCGATGCCGTAGCGGCGGCCTTGAAAAATGCGGAACGCATAGAACGCGTTGCGCTGGTCAATTTGCAGATAGAGATTGATTACGCGGACGAAGCGCGTGTGCGGCGTTGGGTAGAGCAGCAAGCTTACATCCTCGCAGAAAGTAGCCACAGCTCAGTTGTAAGACTGCTGGTGCATTTGCCAGCGGGTGCGCTCGATGCCGCCCGCGCTGCGCTGCGTGACCTGACGCAGGGTCGCATCAGGTTTCCATCGTTGGTTCCATAGCGCAGGCGCCGAGTTGAGCGTGTGGCGCTGCACAGGTACAGCACCACGGTGACGGTCTGCGCCTTCGCCCGGATACCTTTTAGATCATCATCAGCGGCGCCGCGAATCTTGCCATGGATTGCCATGCGTGCTCGGCACGCTGGCATGTGTCCCTGCATGATGGCCGCTCATCCACTGCATGAGCTTCGCCACACCCACCGACAGAAGTCCAAAAAGCGTCATGAAAAGAATGACCACCCCGGTCAGCATGGCAAACAACGTCAGCGATATCACCGCGAGAGTGCCGACACCGGCGACCTTCCACCGCCAACGGCGTCCTAGTACCGATTGCATCATTTGTCGAAACGATTTGCGACCATTCGGTGCGGACGGGGTATCGACGATTTCCCATTCGGTATGTTCAGGCATTTTTGCGCTCCAGCACTTAAACATTGAAAGTCATTATCCTACCCGTGTCGCCACATGGATAGAAGCGAAGAATTCAGTTGGCTTTCTTCGGAAAAAACGAAGAAGTCTCGCTATACCATCAGGTCGAACCGCGATTTCTTGTCAATTGAAAATTATTTCCCTGCCCGCCTGCTGAATCTGATGTCAAAAGATAAATCAGGATGCTTTAGCTGCGAGATTCAGCAACACTACGCCCACCAGGATGGCAAACAAACCAGCGAGTTTGATTACGGTGACCGTTTCGCCAAACCAAATAACACCAATCAACGCAACGGACGCGAGACCGACACCGCTCCATATTGCATAAACGATGCCTACTTCCAGCGTTTTCAGGATTTGTGAAAGAAGATACAGCGATATGGCGTAACCGAATACGGTAGCCAGGGAAGGCCAGAAACGCGTGAAGCCACTGGATAGCTTCATTGAACTCGTTGCGACCACTTCCGCGACGATGGCCAGAGCCAGCATGATCCATGCGTTATTCACTCTCTGTCTGTCCTTTTTATAGTTATGTACATTTGCATACTGAAGGCACTGAAGGCACATCCCCCAGTCACTATTTCCGTCATGCCCGGTTGTGCGTCAACGCGCCTTGAATTCGTAATGAACGACATAGGCGTGCCCCGAATAGATCGCAGCGGTACAGCGTTCTATGCCGTTGTCGAGGTAGAGGATATTCACTTCAAGGCAGTCAGGCATGCCTGCTGGCAAAGCTTTTCGAACGGTGAAGGCATTGCGACGAGAATTCGCGGATGCCGGGAGCACCCATTCACAGGCGGGCAGAAAGGCTTGCGCCCCTGCGGGAATATATGGTGCGTCCGGTGTAAAAATCTCTCGCATGATTTATCGTGTGACATTGAAGAGGGGGCACCTTGTGGCCGGTGTGCCGGTGTATTCGCCATAGCGTTGACGTCGATAGTAAAAATGATTCGACATTTGCGCCGGGCACTTCGTCAGTCAATGCGTTTGCGGTATTGCGTAGGCACGAGCCTATAAGGCTGCGCAACTGTCGGAACAATAGCTGGAAGCAGGACAGACCCGGACGATGCGTGGAATGGGCGACAATCGCTGCAGCCGCAATGCCGGACTTAGTGCCTGGTTTCGACGCCAAATACCGGCGGGTTCTCCTCCAAATCGCGCAAGGCTGTCTGCAGCCAGGCGCGAACAAAGTCGTCTCCCTCTACATCGCGTAGCAGGTTGTAATTGGTCATCATCAATACGCCGAGCGCATCCGCCTTGGCGGTAGCATCGGGCATTCTTTGCAAGAGCTTGCTTACTGCGTTGACTGCTTCGATTGCGACTTTGTCTTGAGCCATATTTTTTCTCCGAAATAAAATGAGAGAGCACGTTCTCGTTAGCCGTGCTATTCACGGACATAGTCCTTCATTAGCAAACGCTGTGCCGATCTCGCTAGCCAGGCCTAGATCTGCCGCAAACGTCGTCAGGCTGCGGCCCGGGGGCGCAGTGGTTTTTACACGGTGCAGGCCATGTCAAGGTCAGTGAATGTAATCTCTACAAGGACAGCGTAATGTCGGTGCAGCCCTGGTGAGGTAGCGGACGACGTGGGAGAATCCGATAATGCCGTAGAGCGCAATCCTGTTCACGCCTTGGCAGGCAAGGCGGGTTTGCCAGTTTTCGGTTTTTTGGGTTTCTTCGGTTTTTTTACTACCTGGCCGCGCGCGTCCGTCAGTGGAACACGATGATCTGGCTCAAAGCCAGCCTCCTCAAATCGTGGCAAGAGCTGTTGTGTCAGCGTCTCTATCGCGGACAGTAATTGCACTTCGTCCGCGCACACTAATGAAATCGCTTCACCCGTTGCGCCCGCACGACCAGTGCGGCCGATACGGTGCACATAGTCCTCGGCAACGATCGGCAAATCGAAGTTGACGACTTGCGGCAAATCGTCGATGTCCAGTCCGCGTGCGGCAACGTCCGTCGCCACCAGGATTTGTACTTCCGCACGTTTGAAGCGTTCGAGAGCGCGCAAGCGCGCCGGCTGCGGTTTGTCGCCGTGGATCGAGTCAGCGCTGACGCCGCGGGCAGCAAGGACTTCGACCAGTTCTTCCACACCCCTGCGGGTTTTTACAAAAACCAGTACCTGAGTCCATGCCTTCTTTTTCAGCAGGTGGCAAAACAGTTCGGTCTTGCGTTTCTTGTCGACAGGAACAATCCATTGTTTGACTGCCTTCGCGGTCGTATTGCGCTTTCCGGCATCGATGCTGAGCGGATCGACGAGCAATCTTGCGGCAAGCGCACGGATCGCCTCCGAAAAAGTTGCCGAGAACAGTAAGGTCTGCCTGCGGGCGGGCAAGGCAGCGAGCACTGCATCGATTTCCCTGGAGAAGCCAAGATCGAGCATGCGATCCGCCTCATCCAGAACCAGGATTTGCAACTGGTTGAAGCGCACGGCGTTTTTCTGATAGAGGTCGAGCAGCCGACCCGGCGTCGCGACCAGGACGTCCAGTCCTTTGCGCAACTTCATCATTTGCGGATTGATACTCACGCCGCCGTAGGCAACATGGGTGCGCAGCGGCAGGTTCTTGCCGTAGGCACGAATGCTTTCGTGTACCTGTTCAGCGAGTTCGCGCGTCGGCACGAGGATGAGCGAGCGTATTGAATTACTGGCAACGGGTGCGCCTTCCATGCTGAGTTTTTGCAGCAGCGGCAATGCGAAGCCGGCTGTTTTCCCGGTGCCTGTCTGCGCCGCAGCCATCACGTCACGGCCGGCAAGAATGGCGGGTATGGCGTTGGTTTGTACCGGAGTTGGCTGCGTATAGTGCAAGGCGTCCAGCGCACGCAGGAGTGGGTCGATCAGGCCAAGGGAAGCAAATGTCATCAGAAAAAGTTGGCTTGCAAAAAATTAAAAAATACAGGGAATGTGACGATTACCTGTCACGCACATTAATGCGCTTCATGCCGGATAAACGGCAATCGTCCGTGTGTCGGCGGCAAGTGCCCGCGCTCTTAGCTGACCGCAACCGCCGTCGACTTCCTGCGCTGCCGAATCGCGCAGCTTGCAAAGCACGCCGCGGCGATGCAGCCAGCGGGCGATATCGCGAGCACGCTCCCATGATGGACGCTTGAACGCAAGATCCGGGATGGTGTTGTAAGGAATCATGTTGAGCACCGCATACTTGTCTTTGAGGAGCGCAACGATACCTTCCAGTTCATCGTCGCCATCGTTGATGCCTTCAAGCAAAGTCCACTGATATTGCACGGGGTAGGCCGTTGCGCGTGCATAGTGTTCGCCTTGTTCCACCAGTTCCTGCGGCGACAGACGTGGTGCACGCGGCAGCAGCTTTTCGCGCAATGCCCGCTTGGTGGTATGCAGTGATAAGGCAAGCGCCGGCTTTACCGGGCCACGTGGCAAGCGATCGAATACGCGCGGGTCACCGACTGTCGAAAACACCAGGTTCTTGTGGCCGATGTTGCCTTCCATGCCCATCAATTCAATCGCGTCCATGACGTTATCAAGATTATGTGCGGGTTCGCCCATGCCCATGAACACGACCTTCGACACGGCACGCTGGCGGCGCGCCAGCGCAAGCTGCGCGAGGATTTCGCCACTGCTTAACTGGCGTATCAGGCCGCTGCGTCCAGTCATGCAAAACTGGCATCCTACCGCACAACCCACCTGGCTGGAGACGCACAGGCCGCCACGCGGCAGCAATACGCTTTCCACGGTTTGTCCGTCATGTAGCGCGACCAGCAGGCGCGCCGAGCCGTCGTCGGTTGGATGGGACGACAACAGCTTCGCCATACCATGCAAGTCGGCGTCCATTGCAGGCAAGCCGTCACGCAGTGATTTTGGCAAAAAGTCCTGCGGACGTCGCCGACCGTGGTCATATGGCCGCGCCTGCAGCCAGTCGCGCAGCACGCGCTGCGCATGTGTCGGTTTGGCGCCCAATGCTCGCAGGCGCTCGTGGATCAGTTCGATTTGCATGAAAGAAAACAGGGCCGGGGTTACGCGAAATGCGATTCGCGCCGGTCACGGCGAATCTCAGGATTGATGAATCGGGAACAATGGTGGTCAGAATGGTGGTCAAGTGTACTTGCTTGCAGCTGGCTGCGATGTATTGCATATACTGCAATCGGATACGGCTCTACTGTCACGACCGGTGATCGCTGCGCATTGCCAAGTTTCTGGTTCCCGTGCACAGTATACTGCCTTATGTTCCCGGCCCACACCGGGATGACGCCACAGCCAACAGGGAGCAGTCCGCTTTCGCAAGATGACGATGTTGCAAGCGCTTTCTTTTCCGATTCGCAAAGAATGCCCGCCAGGTGCCTGCACCTGCAATCGTGAGCTTCTGCTCGCCGATCCGCAAGCGGACTTGCGCGTCCTCCGCCTGACCAGGGAAGAAGAAAAGCGGCTCATCGAACGTATCGAACGCGTCTGCAGCTATGCCGAACTCTTGCATGTCTGTGAACGGATACAGGCTCAGCTTGGCCTTACCCTGAAGATTGCGCCAGGGTCGAATGAGGTGCGCACCGTGCGCGGACTTATTATTGAACTCGAAGACCGCCCTGGCTTGTGCCGGAAGATCCGGCAGTCGGTTCCCGCGGCGGTGCGGCGATGCATGGACAGGCATCCTGAAATCGTCTACGCCATCCTTGATCAGCATGACCTTTTCAGGACCGGATGACGCATTGCCACGACAGCCCGACGCCATATAGCATGGTGTTGATAGCGCTACCATCGGCATGCTCGGTATAATTCATGGATGGCCACCAAATCACTTCCCGATCAGACCGAAGAACCGCGTGAACGACGCGGTCGCCGTAGTGGCGGCGGAATCACCTTGCGCGACGTTGCCAAGCTTGCCGGCGTCGCACCCATCACCGCATCGCGCGCGCTGAACACCCCCGACGCCGTATCACCGGAGGTATTACGCAAGGTGAAGGATGCGGTCGAACGCACCGGCTACGTGCCCAATATGCTGGCCGGCGGCCTTGCCTCCAGCAAGAGCCGCCTGGTCGCTGCTGTTGTCCCCACGATCGCCGGCCCGGTCTTCCTGGAGATGGTGCAGTCGCTGACCGAAGCCCTTGCCGAACGGGGTTATCAACTGATGCTCGGCCAGAGCGGTTATCGGGACTCACGTGAGGATGCGCTGCTTGAAGCGATCATTGGCCGGCGTCCGGACGGCGTGGTCCTGACCGGCATCATGCGTTCCGCCGACGGGCGCCGCCGCTTGCTGGCCAGTGGCATTCCGGTGGTGGAAACCTGGGACCTGACTCCCACGCCGATTGACATGCTGGTCGGCTTTTCTCATGAAAAAATAGGCGCGGCGGTCGCGGATTTTCTTCATCGGCGCGGCAAACGTTGCGTCGCTTCCATCAATGGCAATGACGAGCGCGCAATACGCCGTCATCAGGCATTTTCGGACGCCGCAATGAGCTTGGGCATGTGCCATGAGGACCAATCCGCGGTCCCGGGGGTAGTGGTGCCGGCACCGACCACACTGGGTAGCGGTCGCAGCGCATTACGTGAACTGCTGGAGCGGCAGCCCGCGGTTGACGCGGTGTTTTGCAGTTCCGACCTGATTGCTCTCGGTGTTTTGACCGAGGCGCAGGCGAGTGGAATCAAGGTCCCCGAACAGCTTGCCGTGATCGGCTTCGGCGATTTGAGTTTTGCGCGCGACCTGCATCCGGCGCTGACAACGGTGCGCATCGACGGCACATCGATCGGACGCAAGGCAGCGCAATTCATCATTTCCCGCGCCGATGGCCAGGCCGTCCTGGATCCCATCCACGACATCGGCTTTTCCATCGTTGAGCGCGACAGTGCGTGATTTCAACCTGGTATGGCTTGCGTACCCTGTATTTCAGGCTCAGCCGCGCCTCTGGCTTCAGCCAGGCGGAAAAAGACGCGCTGTCATGTTGCGTTATGGGATGGAATTGGTATAACGACCTCACCAGGCCGTGAGAGCGGGGGCACAATCGCTACCCCACCTCTTGCGACAGCTTCGATAAGACCTCTTTCAGTTGTACGAGGCCGAAAGGTTTCGGCAAGGAGAGCGCCTGGATTCCCTCGCTTTCGACAGCGCCATAACCGGATGAAAAGATAATTCTTATCGACGCATCGATGTCCAGGGCCTGTTTCGCCAATTCCGTTCCGGACATGAAGGGCAGGTTAACATCCGTCAGTAATACGTCAAAATCTTTTGAACCGAGCAGCGTGAGCGCGTCTTCCGCATTCGATGCGCCCTCGACGGTGTGCCCCATTAAAGCCAGCAGTTGGCAAAGCATTTGCTGAGCGTCTGCATTGTCCTCGACAACCAGGATACGATGCGATGGCGGGCTCATGGCGCTGCGGGATGCGTCATCGCCAGGCTGTGACCGCGCCGCCTGCACAGGCGCTGCGTTCTTTTTTTCAAGCATGTGTCTAATCCGCTGAGCAAGCTGTTCGTGGCGATAGGGTTTGCTGATCAATTGCACACCAGGGTCCAGCTTGCCGCCATGAGCGATGGCGTCCCGGCTATATCCCGAGGTGAACAGGACTTCGATCTCGGGCAGCAGTGCTTTCGCCTGCCTTGCCACTTCGGGTGCCGGGATCGGTCCAGGCATCACCACGTCCGTAAACAAGAGATCAATGGCGAGACCACTACGCAAGACTGTCAGTGCGCTCTCACCATCTTTGGCCTTGAGTACGTGATAACCCAGTCCCGATAGCATATCCACCACCACCGCCTGCACAGCCGGATCGTCCTCGACCACCAGGATCGTTTCCTTTCCGCCGGTGACATTGACACTCCGCGGTTCGGCAATGGGTACTTCGTCCTGATGCGTACGCGGAAAGTAGAGCTCGAACGTGGTGCCGCTGTGGAGTTCGCTCTGCACGTTGATGTGACCGCCGCTTTGTTTGACAAAACCAAATACCATGCTCAAGCCGAGACCAGTTCCTTCACCTTGCGGCTTGGTGGTATAGAAAGGCTCGAATGCGCGTTCCAGGGTTTCCGGCGACATACCCGAACCGGTATCGGTCATTGACAGCATCACGTATTGGCCGGGAACCGCGCCCGCATGCGTTTGCACATAATGTTCGTCCAGCATGGCGTTGCCAACGTGTATCGTCAGCTTGCCGTTGCCGTTCATTGCGTCGCGCGCATTGATGGCAAGATTGAGAACGACGTTTTCGAACTGGCCCCGGTCTACGGTTGCGTTCCACAAACCGCCGCCTACGATCACTTCAATGTTGACCATTTCACCCAACGCACGGCACAGCAAGTCCTCCATCTCGCGGACAACCCGCCCGAGGTTGGTTGGCACGGGTTGCAAAGGCTGGCGGCGTGCAAAGGCCAGTAGTTGCGCGGCAATTGCTGCGCCGCGTTCGACGGCCTGGGTCGCGTTTTTCAATCGGCCCTGTGCGTGGAGGATGCCGGCGAAATCCCGCTTCAGCAAATCAATATTGCCCGAGATGATCTGCAGGATGTTATTGAAATCATGGGCAACACCGCCGGTCAGCTTGCCTATCGCTTCCATTTTCTGGGACTGGTGCAGCGCCGCTTCTGTCTTCTGCAGCGTTTCCACCTGTATCCTGTCGTCCGTCACATCGCGCCCGACTGCATAGATAAGCTCGCCTTCAGGCATGATCGTCCAGGAAATCCATCGATAGGTGCCGTTTTTGTGACGGTAAGGCATTTCCAGACGATTGATGGGAAGTCCCGCCAGCAATTGCACGCGTGCGGCCCCGAAGGCCTGGAGATGTTCAGGATGCACGAGATCGCAGCAAGTCATGCCTTCGAGCTCTTCATCAATCCAGCCCAACGTGCGGTAGAAGGCCGGATTGGTCCTGATCAGTTTTCCCTGGATCGTTGCAACCACCAGCATATCGCGCGACATGCGCCAGATCCGGTCCCGTTCCTGAGCTTGCTGCGCGACACGCTCCTCAAGCGAAGCATTAAGTAGCTTTACCGCGTTCTGCGCCTCTTCGGCCTTGCGTTTTGCGCGGCGCAGTTCTTCTTCATACGCACGCCTGCCGCGGGCGTCGAGAAGCGTTATCCGGATGACCAGCGGATTGCCGGAACTGTCGCGCTTCAGCGTGGAATTGAGAATGATCGGGATGCGCTGCTGGTCGGCGCAGACAATCTCGAATGCAAGCTCTTTGGCGAAGCCTTGCATCAGCAACAAGGGATGGAAGTGGGTGTCATAGAACATGCGCCCGACCAGCGGCAGCAGTTCCTGGAAGCGCTTCTTGCCAATCAATGCGTCGCGCCGATATCCGGTCCACGCCAGAAGGGTTGCGTTGGTTTTAATGATGGTGCCGTCTGGCAGAATCGACAGGTATCCGCAAGGCGCGTCCTCGTAGAGTTCCGCAGGGTCGTCCTCGAACGAGTAAGGATCGGGGTTTGGTTGTGGATCGACACTCATCAACGCGATCGGCTAAGGTAACTTTTCATCTCGCTCACAGTTTCTTCCGGAGCGCTCAGATTAGGGCAGTGGCCTGTTGCCTTCATTTGCACGAAACTGCTGCCCGGTATCCGCGCATGCATGTAACGACCTACTACGTCCGGGGCAATCACATCGTCAGAGCATTGCAGGATCAATGCGGGTACGGCAAGTTTGGGTAGGTCGTCGCGATGATCGGACAGAAAAGTCGTGCGTGCAAAATGCTGGGCAATGGTCGGATCGGTACGGCAAAAACTATTTTCAAGCTCGTTTGACAAAGCAGGGCGGTCCGAGTTGCCCATGATTGCCGGTGCCATCGCACTGGACCAGCCTAGATAATTCCCATCCAGGAATTCAAGCATTTCTTCGATATCTTGCCGAGTGAATCCACCGGTGTAGCCGTCATCGTTGATATAGCTGGGTGAAGGTCCGACCAGGATAAGGTGTTCAAACAAATCCGGTTCCGCGATAGCCGCGAGGATGCCAACCATGGCACTGACCGAATGGCCGACAAAGATTGCCTTGCGTGCATCCACCGCGTGCAGGATGTCCAGGATGTCTTGCGCATAGCCATGCAGTGTTGCGTACTTGCCCGTATCGAATTTGGAGGCGTCGGAATCTCCTGCGCCCACGTTATCGAAGGTAATGACCTTATAGTCGCCCTCGAACGCCGGCGTCACATGTCGCCACATATGGTGATCACAGCCAAAGCCATGCGCAAACAGCATTACCTGACTGCCTTCACCTGTGATCATGACGTTGTTGCGATGGAAAACGGATGCGGAAGAAAGGGTTGTCATGGTCGACTATACGGACGAAGCAATCGTAATTGCGGGGTTATTGATCGGAGCGCCGGCAAAAGATTTCATCACAGAAATCGATGTGCTTCTTGGATCTGTGCACCACATGTGCTTCCATTGAGAGGACACCCGATCGGCACGGGCGGTCGCATACGATTATAAGGGAATTGCCAAATACGCCTGGAATACGGATAGGCAACGAGTTGAACACGCGATTTGTACACCCGATAGCGGCTAGCCATCAGGCAGATTCTGCATTGCTGCCTAGCCATGATTCTGTGGACAGGAACTCGACGTGATAGTTTGCCTTTGCCGCTTGCAGGTCGAAGTCATCCTGGGTGCTTTATACCAATCCCACCCCATAACGCACGCGTTGCACTCGTCGTCAATAGCCCGCTATTGACTCCTCCTGCGCCTTGCCAGTCAAAAAAATCCATCGATCTCATTTGTCACGTTATAGCTTGGGATCGGTATTAGATCATCTTTAAATCACCAGACTTGTGCACAACAAAAGTTACCATAAACATGGTAGTTGTATTTTGATCAGCCTCTATTGGTACAGATAAATACCATTGACGTAAGTCATTGATTTTTCTGAGATCTTTCCTGTGCTCATAATTTAGCCATTCTAAGAGAAACCCGCATGGAATCTAGACTTTCCGGTCGTCAACATGCAGTTGTTCACAAAGTTATCCACAGGGAGTGTGGATTAGTTAAAAAGTGTTGATGTTACAAGCACTTACAGACGAATCTTAAACATTTAGGGCTTTTCCTACAGGAAACTTGAATTGCAAGTCCAAGGGATCAGGGCGGTTTCGGCGGCCAGGGCAGGGGTTTTCAGCTTTGAGGTAACATGCCAGTGACTATCCGTTTCACGTTGCGGGACATTACAGTCGCTACATGATAGCCGGGTGGCCTCTGAAGAATTTCTGGTCCGTTCATTGATCAGGTGATGGTCGGTTTCGGACTACAACGACAGCCGTTTCATTAGGAACCTATGAAGACACGAATCACTGAACTATTCGGCATCCAGCATCCCATCATTCAGGGCGGTATGCACTTTGTCGGCTACGCTCGACTCGCAGCGGCGGTCTCCAACGCTGGTGGACTGGGCATCATTACCGGCCTGACCCAGCGCACCCCTGCGGCACTCGCCGACGAGATACGTCGCTGCAAGGAAATGACGGACAAGCCCTTTGGTGTCAACCTTACCTTTCTTCCCGCAGTGAACTCGCCCGACTACCCGGGCTATATCAACGCCATTATCGAAGGCGGCGTGAAGGTGGTCGAGACCGCCGGAAACAATCCCCAGAAGTGGATGCCGGCGCTCAAGGAAGCGGGCATCAAGGTAATCCATAAGTGCACCGCGGTCCGCCATGCGCTCAAGGCCGAGGCCATCGGATGCGACGCGGTGAGCGTCGACGGCTTCGAATGCGGCGGACATCCGGGTGAAGACGACGTGCCTAACTTCATCCTTCTGCCACGCGCAGCCGAAGAGCTCAGCATTCCATTCGTCGCTTCCGGCGGCATGGCCGACGGTCGATCCCTGGTAGCCGCGCTTGCGCTGGGCGCCGACGGCATGAACATGGGAACCCGCTTCATTGCCACGAAAGAAGCGCCGGTGCACGACAACGTCAAGCAGGCGATTGTCGCTGCCAGCGAACTCGACACACGGCTCGTCATGCGCCCGCTGCGCAATACGGAACGCGTGCTGGTCAACGACGCCGTGAAGCGACTATTGGAAAAGGAACGGGAGCTCGGCGCATCGCTGAAGTTCGAGGACATTGCCAATGAAGTGGCGGGCGTCTATCCGCGCATCATGCTGGAGGGTGAGATGGATGCCGGCGCGTGGTCTTGTGGAATGGTGGCCGGCCTGATCCGTGACGTCCCCACGGTCAAGGAGCTCATCGACCGCATCATGGCAGAGGCTGACGGATTGGTTCGCCAGCGTCTGGCAGGGATGCTGGCCGGTTGACACCGACCTGGTAGTCAGACCTTGAGAATGCCCGCATCACGGTCGCGGCCTGACTATTGCGCGGGCGCTGTTCCTATACCATCCGGAGACACCATGCCTTTGCCTACTCTTGAAACGACTCTCTACAGCGTTGACCGGGGCATTGCCACCATCACGCTCAATCGACCCGACAAGCTCAATGCTTACAATGCAAAGATGCGCGAAGAACTTATCGCGTTGTTCGACGAAACCGATGCGGACGATGACGTACGCGTGGTCGTCATCACCGGTGCCGGCAGGGCTTTTTGCGCGGGTGCCGATCTGTCATCGGGCGGTGCGACGTTCGACCGCCAGGCCAACCCCGGCGAGCTCTCCCGCGAATCCTTGAAGGTCGGGGACGTGTACCGCGATGGCGGCGGCACGAATACCTTGCGCATATACCAGAGCCGGAAGCCGGTCATCGGCGCAATCAATGGTCCCGCCGTAGGCATTGGCGCCACCATGCAGTTGCCCATGGACGTGCGGCTGGCCTCCACCGAGGCGCGCTTCGGTTTCGTCTTCGCGCGACGCGGCATCACGCTCGAAGCGGCATCGTCATGGTTTCTGCCGCAGCTGGTGGGCATGCAAACAGCGCTTGAGTGGTGCATGACCGGCAGGGTCTTCGGTGCCGACGAGGCGCTTGCGCGGGGCCTGGTGCGCTCGCTGCATGCACCCGACGAACTGCTGCCTGCCGCCTATGCGCTTGCCCGTGAAATTGCCGACAACACAGCCCCGGTGTCCGTTGCCTTAACGCGTCAGATGTTATGGCGCATGTCTGCCGCACCGCACCCGATGCATGCCCATCGCATCGACAGCCGCTCAATCCAGGCACGCGGACAATCCGCCGATGCCCGGGAGGGCGTAACTGCCTTCCTGGAAAAGCGCCCGGCAGTTTTTCCCAACAAGGTGTCGACCGACATGCCGCCGTTCTTTCCCTGGTGGGATGAGCCTCCGTTCGCATGAGGCTCGTACCGATATACACAATCAATTTACTTGTGACACCACACGCCAATGAGCACATGCCAATGAGCTTTGACACTCCACTTTCACTCTGCGGGCCATTACGGCAACCGCAACAGATGCTGGCCGAACAGGAGTACAGCGGCCATACCTCCATCCATGACGATGCGATGGCCGAGAAACTCGGCTTCCGGGCCGGGCCTATCGAAGGGCCAACGCACTTCAGCCAGTTCGTGCCCTTGCTGACGCAATTGTGGAGCAACGCCTGGTTCGAGCGTGGCTGCTTCTCGGCACACTTCCAGAACATGGTCGTCGAGGGAGAATCCGTACGGGCTTTCGTTGAGCTACCTGCGCCGGGCGCGACACGGGCACGCGCATGGGCCGAAAAGGCGGATGGTACCCCGGTGCTGGAAGCCAGCGCAAGCCTGGGACCAGACCACGGGACGACGCTGCTGGAAGAGCGCATGGCAAAGCTTCGTCCGCCCGAGAGGCTCGTGATTTTATCGGACCTGCATGTCGGCATGACCGGAGCCGAAGATGAGCCGGTGCGCATGGATGCGGATCAGCATATGGGAAAACTCTATCCGTTCTCGCTCAAGCAAAAACTTGCCCGGATCACCGAAAGTTCGCCCTGGTATGCGGACGGAACGGCATCGCCGTGGGGCCGCGCGGTTATTCCACTTGAAATGGTCAGCGTTCTCGCCGAGTACAGCAACCCCAAGGCGAAATTCCCGGTAAAGCAGCCTGTCGTCGGCCTCTTTGCCGATCAGGAAATCCGCATGATCGAGGGACCGCTCTTTGTCGGCGAAGATTATCTGATCCGGCGTGAAATCGTGGCTTTGTCGGAGAGCAAGCGGACCGAGTCCTACTGGGTGCGCACGCGCATCTACGACGCGGGCGGGCAGCGCCTGAAAGCAGAAATGCTGCTCAACCATGCGACGCTGAAAGAGTCGTTCGCAGGATACAGCGCGGCACGGAAAGACGGATAGAAGCAGAAGCTCGTTTCAGGAGAATCAATGGCTGCTCGCACGTCCGGCGATTCTCCATAATCAACCAGGGAAGCGCATGCGAAATCAATTCGGATGGCGCACAATGACAAAGCACGGGTGCCTGGCTGGTTAGCGCATTAGCGCGCCGCAGGTGTGAAGGTCCGCATCACTCGCCAGCGTATGGTCGGAAGCATCGCCCGACACAGTGGTGTGTACATAGCAGCCGGAGTAACGACCGGTCATCCGCGCATTTGCCGATGGGAATTATCAAAATTGCCTGATGAACAGAAGGTTCATGTCTGTCAACGCATTATTGGTACGACTTCCACGTCCCGTTCGTTTGAGTTTCCACTCCTCCACGATATAATCCCGACTGGCTAGGTGCCATGAAATGGCGGCCAGAAGTGGTTCAGTTTCATCAGCGGCCGGCCAAAGCAAGGGGCCATGCGGGTTGCGCGTGAAGTACCATTCCCCCGTTTTTTCAATTTTGATCGCACCTGCATATGACGCGAGTTTTACCGCGTACAAATTTCCACAGCTCAGAACTTATTCGTTGTCTTGCCGACTTGGCTATTGTCGATTCTGTCGAGCCTGAGAATGCATTCGCTGAAAAGCTGGGTCTGTGGATTCACTTTACCGATGCCATCACGCTGTCCGCTGTGCACGGCGAAGGTATTGCAAGCTCGTCAAATAAGCAGCCGCAGACGCGATCCGTCACGCGTACTGACTTGGGTATCGAATTCGACCGGATACAGGCATTCCTTGTCAATTCAATCAGAAAGAGCTGTTCGCCCGCTTCGGGCAAGACACACATAGCATTGCCTACCCCAAAACTCGAATTGCCGATAGATCTTGCGGCGGCTTATGTGCCATATCGCCGGTTCTACGAGGCACATCAACGCGACATGGAACTGGGTATCCAACCATTGCGCGTCAATGTCAGGGAAGCACTCGCGCAAGCGTCACCAGCCCTCAAAAAGCTTGCCGAGCTGGACGCAGCGCTTGAGAAAATACTGCGCGATCGTGAGGCTAAATTGCTCCCGAAGTTACCGGTGCTGCTCAAAAAACGTTTTGAGCATTTGTTTAAAGCACATCAGCAGTTGCTTGTTGATACGCAGCAGGCAGACGACCCTGCCAGTTGGACGCAGGCGGGAGGCTGGCTGGCGCGCTTTTGCAATGACATGCAAATGCTGCTGCTGGCTGAACTGGAACTTCGCCTGCAACCGACCTTAGGGCTCATTGAAGCATTCAATAGCAAGATATGCAATGAATAGACATTTATTTACCGCCGCCTTCTTTGTGGGTGCGCTTGCGGTCATTTGGGTGGGTGTCGGGTTTATCGACTCCAGTTTTCTGGCAATCGCCATGACGGCTATTATTGGCGTGGTCTATGGCTTTGGCGCCCTGGAACTACGTCAGTTTCGGCATGCAACGTCTACCCTGACGGCAGCGCTGGCAGCGATTCCTGAAAACCTTACGGACCTCGGCGACTGGCTGGGCAGTGTGCACGCTTCATTGCAAAATCCCGTGCGCTTGCGCGTCGAGGGAGAACGTGTCGGTTTGCCCGGTCCGGCCCTCACACCTTATCTGGTCGGTCTGTTGGTGATGCTGGGGATGCTCGGTACGTTCCTGGGCATGGTAGTCACTCTTAAGGGCGCCGTCTTTGCGCTGGAAAAAACCACCGATCTCGAGGCGATCCGCTCCGCACTGGCAGTGCCGGTCTCGGGCCTGGGGCTGGCATTTGGTACCTCGGTGGCCGGGGTCGCCGCATCCGCGATGCTGGGCCTGATGGCAGCGCTCTGCCGACGCGAAAGAATGCTGGCAGCGCAAATGCTCGACACCAGAATTGCCACCGTACTGCGCCGTTTTTCACTTGCGCATCAGCGTCAGGAAACCTTCAAGGCTTTGCAGTTGCAGTCCCAGGCCTTGCCCGAAGTCGTCGATAAACTGCACGCGATGATGGCGCAGATGGATGGCATGAGCCAACAGTTAAACCAGCGCCTGCTCAGCAATCAGGAAGACTTCCATAGCAATGTCAAAGTGGTCTACACCGGTCTGGCATCCGCAGTGGACAAATCCTTGCGTGAAAGTCTGAGCCTCAGCGCGCAGGCGGCCGGCGACAGCATCAAGCCCGTCGTCGAAGCTGCGATGAGCGGCATCGCACGTGAAGCGACGGTGATGCACGAACGCCTGGCCCAGACAGTACAGATGCAGCTCGATGGTTTGTCTGCGCGGTTCAGCGACACCGCCGCCAACGTTTCCGCAACCTGGACCGCGGCACTCAAGAGTCACGAACAGGCAAGCGCGGGCATTGTCACGAATGTGGGGCGTTCGCTGGATGCATTCAACGAAACATTCGAACAGCGTTCACACGCGCTTGTAACCACCGTCGGCGAGACTTACGCCAGCCTGCAAACCGATCAGACGGAGCGTGATAAACAGCGACAGCAGGCTTGGACCCAGTCCCTGGAAGCGATGGCAGTGACGCTGAAGCACGAATTGGCGCAGACCGGTGCCCAGACGCTTGCGCAGCAACAGCAAATCTGCGACACCTTGATCCAGACTGCGCAAGACATCACCGAACAGGCACAGGCGAGTGCCGGCAATACGCTGTCTGAAACAACGCGCCTGATTACTTGCGCCGAAGAATTGATGCACTCTCGTATGACCGCCGAAGCGCACTGGATCGACCAGCATCGCGAACGCATGGATCAATTGGCCCAGCTGTTACGTACCGAACTCGGCGCCCTCAAGGATGAGGAAGCCTTGCGTGGCAATGCGGCAGTCGACAGGCTGGGAGAATTGCAAACCGCACTGACGAGCCATCTGACAACGCTGGGCACTGCCCTGGAGGAGCCGATCACACGACTGATCGAGACAGCCTCGGAAGCGCCGCGTGCCGCGGCGGAAGTTATCGGGCAATTGCGTCAGGAAATTTCCAGCAGCGTTGCGCGCGACAATGAACTGCTGGAAGAACGCAGCCGCATCATGGAAACACTCAATGCATTGCTCAATGCAATCAATCATGCTTCTGCTGAACAGCGCTCGGTGATCGATTCCCTGGTAGCCTCTTCGGCGGTGGCGCTTAACGCAGCCGCTAACGCGTTCTCTGAAAATGTATCGACCGAAGCCGCCAAGCTCTCCGACATTGCCGCACATGTGACCAGTAGCGCCGTGGAAGTATCGAGCCTGAGTGAGGCATTCAGTTTTGCGGTACAGGCTTTCGGCGAAGCCAATGAAAAGCTCATCGCCAACTTGCAGCGCATCGAAGGCGCGATGGACAAGTCCATGTCGAGAAGCGACGAACAACTTGCGTATTATGTGGCGCAGGCACGTGAAATCATCGACCTCAGCATGACATCGCAAAAAGAAATGCTGGAAGAGTTGCGCCAACTGCCCGCAAAGCAGGCCGTGCTTGCGGAAGAGGTTAGGTAATGGAAGACATTGACGCAGGTGCGGAGCACGCCGCGCCGGTGTGGGCCGTCTTTGGCGACTTGATGTCAGGCTTGCTGGGCGCTTTTGTGCTGATACTGATGGGCGTCGTGGCCGTCCAGATGGAATTGACCTCGCATCTGCAAGATGAAGTGAAAAAGCGCCAGCTTGAAGAGCAGCGCCGCATGAGCCTGGAAAAAGCGCTGGCGATCCCCCTGGCGTCGGGCCGTATCACCTTGAATAATGGGCGCATCGGCATCAGTGGGCAGGTACTGTTCGCAGTCAATTCGGATCAGCTGCAGCCCGAAGGCCGGCAGCTGCTAAATAGCCTTGTCACACCGCTGCGTGCGTATCTGGGCGCACGCAATGAAATGCTCATGGTGAGCGGCTTTACCGACGACAAGTCCATACGCAGCGGCCGCTTCGCGGACAACTGGGAGTTGTCCGCGCAACGCGCCTTGACGGTCACGCGTACCCTGATCGACGAAGGGATGCCGTCTTCCATGGTATTCGCCGCCGCTTTTGGTTCCGAGCAGCCGGTCAAGCCCAACATCGATGAAGCGGCGCGTGCGCAAAACCGGCGGGTGGAAATGGCGCCTGTGCCGAAAACCTCCAATGCCAATACGCCACCTCATGGATGAATCGGATTTCAGGGAAATTGCGGCTGCGTCATTGGACGCATCTCGTGATCTGAACGCGTTGATCGTTTCCCTGCGCGCCGCAGGTGCGGACCGGTTTGATCCAGTGCGTCTGCACTATATTGACGTGCTCGCCAAACGTGCCATGGCGCATCAGGGAAGCGTCAGGCGCATGCTCGACGCAAAACTGGCAAAAGCGCTGGCCGCGTTCAGGGAGCGCTTTGAACAAGCGCAGTGCGACGCCAGGGAAACCGCCGCCTGCAACGTACGGCAGTATCCCCATGCGGCCAGCGATCTGCAGCGGCTCTTGGCCGCAGGCGACTTCAAGGGATTGCGGCAATTTATCGCGACACTGAAGGCGCGTGAACAATGCGCTTCGTTGAGCGCGCTGGTGCACCGGCTTGAGCATCATTCTTCGGAAAGTGCTGAAGGTGCTGGAGGTGTTGATACGCACGCGAGGACGAATACCGAGATGCATGCCGAGTCGCCGCCCAAGACGCGATCGGAACTGAAGACAATACGCAAGTTCAGGAATACCTGGTCAAAACTAAGCGCCGACAAACAAGTGGCGCAGGCACTTGAGCAAGCGCCAGCCAATGCCGGACCGATTAATTCCCACATGCTGGTGCTGCGCTCATTGGCATTGATGCGCGATATCTCACCGGATTATCTCAACCGGTTCATGTCGTACGCCGATACCTTGTTATGTCTCGATCAAGGTGAGAAAGAAAAGCCTGCCATTCCAAAAAAGCAGAAGGCAGCAAAGGCGCCGAAGAAATAGTTTTTCGCGACGGTCATTCGTGCGTCCCGATGCATAGTCGGAGCCAACTATCCAAACCAATAAGCGGTTTCAACCCGCTACCTCGGGTTCATCCGCTGCCGGTATTCCCCAGGCCCGGTGCCTGTCCATTTCTTGAATGCGCGATGAAAGGCGCTGGGCTCCGCAAAGCCGAGCTCCATCGCGATGTCCATCACGCTCTTGGAGGTATGGCAGAGATAGTCGATAGCCATATCACGCCGCAGCTGGTCCTTGATGGCCTGGAACGACTGACCTTCATCTTCCAGGCGGCGCCTGAGCGTTGACGGTGTCATGTGGAGGCTTTGCGCAAAGCTGTCGAAGTCCGGCCATTCCGTGCGCGCGGCTGAGCGCAGGCGGCGTCGAATCTGCGCGGCGAGGCCGGTCGTGTTCTTGTATTTGAGCACGATATTGGCTGGCGCCACGCGCAGAAAGTCCTTGACCGTGACGTCGTTCTGGATCACCGGCAGGTCGAGATAGCTGCGGTCGAAACTAAGTGCGGTGGCATCTTCATTGAAGCGCAATTGCTGCGAATACATGAACGGATATTCGGCGCTGCGCGAAGGTTCGGGATAGGCAAATGCCGCCGACAGGATAGGGATGCGCCGGCCAACCAGCCAGCAGGCCACGCCGTGCTGCATCATCAGCAGCGTCTCATGGCCGAAGACGCGGGGTGCGCGCGGTCCCGGCTTTTCGCGAATCATGAAGCGGCCATGCCGTCCGTCTGTCTCCAGGCTGCAATGAAAATCATCGAGAATCAGGTTGAAGAATTGCGCCATGCGCTGCAGCGCGTCATTGAGGGTCGGGGAATGCACGAGCAGATGACACATCATCGCGAAGCTGCCGACTTTCATGCGCCGTGCATCCTGGGCGAACAGTTCGTCATCGAGTGCGCGGGCAACACCCAGCCATAAGGCGCTGAAGTTCTGTGCCGTGACCCGCCCCTGCGGGCTGTGGAGCAGGGTGGGGGAGATCCCCGCGTTGCGCAGGATGGCTTCCGCATCCAGGCCGCGTTCCACGATGGGATCGAGGGCGGAGTGGACGAAGTAAATCGAGATACTTCCCTTTTCCATGCGCTAGTTCAAACTCAAAAAAATGCTGTTGGGATAGATTTTATCCCGGATGGCGGGCCACGCCTTGCCCTGCGACCGGGAACTGGCAAATACTTTCAGCAATAATGGCACTTTTGGACATGGCTGCGGGGCCGTGGCTTGCCTATACTCAAAGCCGGGCCGGCGTCGCGACAGCGACACATGTGCACAACAAGAGCCATCGACACCATGGGGCCACCAGGCACCAGGCACCGGGCATGTCGCTCAAGGCCACGCAAGACCGCGCCGGAAATTCGTTTATGTTCATCTCGGAGACAAGGTGAAAGCATGAAGGCCACACAGGCATTTTTAGAAGCCCGCGATTTCCTCCAGCGCCATCGCGAAGACTACGACACCGCTTACCGCGATTATCAGGCGCCAATCCTCGACAAATTCAACTGGGCACTCGATTTCTTCGATGTGCAAGCCCGCGGCAACCAGACGCCTGCCTTGTGGGTTGTCGATGAAAATGGCAGTGAGCAGAAAATCAGCTTTGCCGAGATGGCCGAGCGGTCCAACCGGGTCGCCAACTATTTGCGCGGACTGGGTGTCGGCCGTGGCGACAAGGTGCTGCTGATGCTGCCAAACCGCGTCGAGCTCTGGGAAACCATGCTTGCCGGCATCAAGCTCGGTGCGGTCATGGTACCGACTACGATGCTGGTGTCAACGGAAGACCTGGCTGACCGACTTGAACGTGGCCAGGTGCGGCATGTGATTGCACAAGCTTCCGAGACCGCCAAGTTTGCGTCGCTTACCGGCAGCTATACCCGGATCAGCGTCGGCGGCAAGACAGAAGGCTGGCATGCAATCGAGGACAGCGCCCCGGCCAGCACGGAATTTGTTCCGGACGGCGAAACACCGGCGACCGATCCGCTGCTGCTCTATTTCACTTCCGGCACCACTTCCAAGCCCAAGCTGGTCTTGCATAGCCACCAAAGTTATCCGGTCGGCCATTTGTCCACCATGTACTGGATAGGCTTGAAGAAAAATGATGTCCACTGGAACATCAGCTCTCCAGGCTGGGCCAAGCATGCGTGGAGCTGTTTCTTCGCGCCCTGGAATGCCGGTGCCACAGTGTTTGTTTACAACTATGCGCGCTTCAGTGCGAAGAACTGCCTGGACGTGATCGCACGTTGCGGCGTCACCTCGTTGTGTGCGCCACCGACGGTGTGGCGCATGATGATCCAGGAAGACCTGGCCGCCTACAAGTTGCCGCTGCGCGAACTGGTCGGCGCGGGTGAACCGCTCAATCCGGAAGTCATCGAGCAGGTTGAACGCGCATGGGGCATCCGCATCCGTGACGGCTTCGGCCAGTCTGAAACGACCGCGCAAGTTGGCAATACGCCGGGACAGCTGCTCAAGCCGGGTTCCATGGGCCGGCCGCTGCCGGGGTATCGCATCGCCTTGCTCGACCACAATGACCAGCCCGCCGATGAAGGCGAAATCTGCATCGACACCAACGCTCGTCCGATCGGCTTGATGCTCGGCTATGAAGGCGACGCCAAAAAGACCGCCGAAGTGACGCGTGACGGCTACTACCATACCGGCGACACTGCCACCCGCGACGCCGATGGCTATTATTTCTATGTCGGCCGCAACGACGATGTATTCAAGTCGTCCGATTACCGCATCAGCCCCTTTGAACTGGAAAGCGTCCTGATCGAACATGAAGCGGTGCTCGAAGCAGCCATTGTTCCGAGTCCCGACGCATTACGCCTGTCCGTACCCAAGGCCTTCATTTCCCTGCGCGAAGGTCATCAACCGAGCCGCGAACTGGCCTTATCCATTTTTGAGTTTGCACGAGAGAAACTTGCACCTTACAAACGGATTCGCCGGCTGGAGTTCAGTGACTTGCCAAAGACGATTTCCGGCAAGATACGCCGCGTCGAACTGCGCAAGCATGAACAGGCACGGAGCGGCAATGACCAGCGCGGTACAAACGAATTCTGGGAAGAAGACCTGGGTTGATACGAAAGCAGAGCAGTGACCTGGCGGTGCGGAAAAGCAGCAAAGAAAACGCGACGGGATGGCAAATCCGCGCAAACTCTTTGACGCTTTCAGGCATGGCAGGTGACGAGCAGAGTTTTTATACTTGGTCCAAGCCATTTTCCGACCATCCCGGGCTGCCTTTTGCAGCCCTCGGCAAATCTCAGTCGCAATAGTTGCGACAGTTGCAATAAGGATCATCATGACCGACCTTTCCATCGCTCAAAAACTGACCGAATACAAGCCCGCGAACAAGGTGCGCTTTGTTACCGCCGCCTCGCTGTTCGATGGCCACGACGCCTCGATCAACATCATGCGCCGCATCCTGATGGCCAATGGCGCCGAAGTGGTCCATCTTGGCCACAATCGCTCGGTCGATGAAATCGTCACCGCGGCGCTGCAGGAAGATGCACAGGGCATCGCCATCTCCAGCTACCAGGGCGGGCATGTTGAATACTTCAAGTACATGATCGACCTGCTCAGGGAGCGCGGCGGCGCCCATATCAAGGTTTTTGGCGGTGGCGGCGGCGTGATCGTTCCCGCCGAAATTGCCGACTTGCATGCGTATGGCGTAGCCCGCATTTTCTCGCCGGAAGACGGCCAGCGGCTCGGCTTGGTGGGAATGATCCTGTCGATGATCCAGGCCTGCGATGTCGACCTGTCGACCTATGCACCTGCGTCGCTTGATGTTCTGACGAAAGGCGACATCCAGGAACGTCAGCGTCCGCTGGCGCAACTGATCACCGCGCTGGAAAACGACAAGGTCGCCCCCGCATTGAAGACCGAACTGCACAAGGCCGCCGACGTCATCCAGACCCCGGTGTTCGGCATCACCGGTACTGGTGGCGCGGGCAAGTCGTCTCTGACCGATGAGCTGATCCGCCGCATCCGCCTCGACCAGGACGACGCGCTCAATATCGCCGTGGTATCGATCGACCCCTCGCGCCGCAAATCAGGCGGCGCCTTGCTGGGCGACCGCATCCGCATGAACGCAATCAATCCCTGGAACGGTCAGTCGCGTGTTTTCATGCGTTCGCTCGCCACCCGCGAAGCCGGGTCGGAAATCTCGCAGGCGCTGCCTGATGTGATTGCCGCCTGCAAGCTTGCAGGATTTGATCTGGTCATTGTGGAGACATCCGGTATCGGCCAGGGCGACGCTGCCATCGTCCCGCATGTCGACCTGTCGATGTATGTGATGACACCCGAATTCGGTGCCGCATCGCAGCTTGAAAAAATCGACATGCTCGACTTCGCCGATTTCGTCGCGATCAACAAGTTCGACCGCAAGGGCGCACAGGATGCGCTGCGCGATGTCGCCAAGCAGTACCAGCGCAATCGCGAATTGTGGAGCAAGAAGACGGACGAGATGCCGGTTTACGGCACCCAGGCGTCGCGCTTCAATGATGACGGCGTCACGGCGCTTTATCAGGGCCTGCTGCCGGCGCTGACCAATCTGGGCCTGAAGGCCAAACCGGGTAAGCTGGCGCCGGTCTCAGTGCGCTTCTCGTCGGGCAAGAACGCCATCGTGCCGCCGGCACGCACGCGTTACCTGGCAGAGATCGCCGACACGGTGCGCGGCTACCATCAGCATGTCGGCAAGCAGGTGACACTGGCTCGCGAGCGCCAGCATTTGCAGGAAGCGGCGCGCATGATGGAAGCGGCCGGCAAGACGATCGACATGAACGACCTCATCAGCGATCGCGACAACCGCCTTGATGCCGAAGCGAAGAAGCTGATCGCAATGTGGCCCGACATGCAAGCCGCGTATGCAGGCGACGATTACGTCGTCAAGATCCGCGACAAGGAAATCCGCACACGCCTCGTGCAAACCACCTTATCCGGCACCAAGATCCGCAAGGTCTCGTTGCCGAAATTCCAGGACCACGGTGAAATCCTGCGCTGGCTGATGCTGGACAACGTCCCCGGTTCTTTCCCCTATACCGCCGGCGTGTTTGCCTTCAAGCGCGAAGGGGAAGACCCGACGCGCATGTTCGCCGGCGAGGGCGATGCCTTCCGTACCAACCGCCGCTTCAAGCTCGTGTCCGAAGGCATGGATGCCAAGCGCCTGTCCACCGCTTTCGATTCGGTCACGCTGTACGGCGCGGACCCCGCATCGCGTCCGGATATCTACGGCAAGATCGGCAACTCCGGGGTGTCGATTGCCACGCTCGATGACATGAAAGTGTTATATGACGGCTTTGATCTCTGCAGCCCGTCGACCTCGGTATCGATGACCATCAACGGGCCGGCGCCAACTATCCTTGCGATGTTCATGAACACCGCGATCGATCAGCAGATGGACAAGTTCCGCACCGATAACAAGCGCGAGCCGACTGCTGACGAAGCCGCCAAGATCAGGGCATGGGTATTGCAGAATGTGCGCGGCACCGTGCAGGCCGACATCCTCAAGGAAGACCAGGGTCAGAATACCTGTATCTTCTCGACCGAGTTTTCGCTCAAGGTGATGGGCGACATCCAGGAATATTTTGTTCACCATCAGGTGCGTAATTTCTATTCGGTATCGATCTCCGGTTATCACATCGCCGAGGCCGGTGCGAATCCAATTTCGCAACTGGCGTTCACGCTGTCCAACGGATTCACTTTCGTCGAAGCCTATCTGGCGCGCGGCATGCATATCGATGACTTCGCGCCCAACCTATCGTTCTTCTTCTCCAACGGCATGGATCCGGAGTACACGGTGCTCGGCCGCGTGGCGCGCCGCATCTGGGCAGTCGCGATGCGCGAAAAATACGGCGCCAACGAACGCTCGCAAAAACTCAAGTATCACATCCAGACGTCCGGCCGTTCGCTGCATGCACAGGAAATCGACTTCAACGATATTCGCACCACGCTGCAGGCCCTGATCGCGATCTACGACAACTGCAATTCGCTGCACACCAATGCCTACGATGAAGCGATCACCACGCCGACCGACGAATCGGTACGCCGTGCATTGGCGATCCAGCTCATCATCAATCGCGAATGGGGACTGGCAAAAAATGAAAATCCGAACCAGGGCTCCTTCATCATCGAGGAGCTGACCGATCTCGTCGAAGAAGCGGTGATGCAGGAGTTCGAGCGTATCGCCGAACGCGGCGGCGTGCTCGGCGCGATGGAAACCGGCTATCAGCGCGGCAAGATCCAGGAAGAATCGATGTACTACGAGCAGCTCAAGCATGACGGTACGCTGCCCATCATCGGTGTCAACACTTTCCGCAACCCCAAGGGCGATGCAACGCCGCAAACCTTGGAACTGGCCCGTTCCACCGATGACGAAAAGCAGTCGCAGCTCAAGCGGCTTGCCGATTTCCATGCGCGCAATGCGGACCGTGCGCCAGCCATGCTGCGGAAATTGCAGCAGGCTGTCATCGACGACAAGAACGTGTTCGAAACATTGATGGATGCAGTGCGCATCTGTTCGCTGGGCCAGATCAGCGGCGCGCTGTTCGAAGTCGGCGGACAATACCGCCGTTCGATGTAGATACGTTTCGGCAACATGAAGCGGGAAGCGATCCGTCAGCTCAAGCGCGCCGTGTCGGATGGCAACGACGCGCAGGCCATGCAAGTACTCCTTGAGCGTTCAGTTCGCTTCGGTCATAAGCGGCTGGCGCTGCTGCGCTGTTTGCAGGCGGAGCAACTCGGCGTCAAGGTGATGCCGGAAACGTTACACTATTGCCAGCAAGTTGCCGACCGTATGGCGCCCGCCGAACTGCAGCGCGTTATTCGTCAGGCCATGACGGCGACGGTGCGGAGAAAATTAATCAATTAAGCTGGGCCTGGCCCGGCACGCCATGGTAGAGCATTGGCACCTAGAAAGGGATGTATGCAAGAAGATCTGGTATTGACCCGTAAGGAAGGCCGCGTAGGCATTCTCCAGCTTAATCGTCCGGCCCAGCTGAATGCGCTTAACGACGCATTGATGGATGCCCTCGGTACAGCGTTGCTGGCGATGGAGCAGGACAATGACATCGGCTGCATCGTACTGACCGGCAGCACCAAAGCATTTGCAGCCGGTGCGGATATCGCCGCCATGCAACCGATGAATTACATCGACGTGGTGCGCAATAACTTTATCGGGCGCAACTGGGAAACGATTCTTCAATTGCGCAAACCGGTGATTGCGGCTGTTGCCGGCTACGCGCTCGGCGGTGGCTGTGAGCTTGCGATGATGTGTGACTTCATCATCGCCGCTGACAATGCCAAGTTCGGCCAGCCGGAAATCAAGATTGGCATCATTCCCGGTGCGGGCGGTACACAGCGCCTGCCTCGCGCCGTCTCAAAATCCAAGGCGATGGACATGGTGCTGACCGGCCGCATGATGGACGCTCAGGAGGCGGAACGTGCAGGCCTGGTGTCGCGTATCGTGCCGGCCGACAAGCTTGAACAGGAAGCGATTGAAGCGGCCACCGTCATCGCCGCGATGTCATTGCCGAGCGTGATGGCAGCCAAAGAGGCTGTCAACCGTGCCTATGCATCGACGCTGACCGAAGGTGTGCTGTTTGAACGCCGTACCTTCCATGCCTTGTTCGGCACCCAGGACCAGAAGGAGGGGATGAAGGCCTTCCTCGAAAAGCGCAAGCCGGAATTCAAGCATGAGTGAAGCCGACGACCGCTCGATGTTGCGGATGGCGGCCGAACTGATCGGCGGACGCCGCTCGGTGCGCGCCTTCCGGTCGACCCCGGTCGACAAGGCAACCATCACATCCATCCTTGAGCTGGCAAGCCGGGCGCCTTCGGGCACCAACACGCAGCCCTGGAAAGTCACCGTCGTGACCGGCGACATGCAGCGCCGCGTGATTGACGCACTGGTCGCCGCATTCAATGATCCTGAAGCATCAACCAAGTATCACGAGGAATACCCGTACTATCCGCGTCAGTGGCAGTCCCCGTATATCGAACGCCGCCGCAAGGTGGGATGGGACCTGTACAGCTTGCTCGGTATTGCCAAAGGCGACAAGGCGCGCATGCAAGTCCAGCACCGGCGCAATGTGGAGTTTTTTGGTGCGCCGGTCACGCTGTTCTTCACGATTGATCGCATTATGGAAAAGGGCAGCTGGCTCGACTACGGTATGTTCCTGCAGAACGTGATGCTTGCCGCACGCGCCCATGGGCTGGAGACTTGCCCACAGGCAGCTATTAATGAGTACCACTCCATTCTGCGCGAGTTGCTGCAATGGCCGGACAACGAAGCCATGGTGTGTAGCATGTCGCTTGGATATGAGGATACTGACGCGATCGTAAGCCAACTGGTTACCGAACGGACACCGGTGGAAGAGTTCACCCGCTTTTTCGATTGAAATAAAACCCGGAGCACCGCTGGTTCTTTGCTATCCGCTACGTGTTACTGACCGAGCTTTTCCTGCACCAGCTTCTCCAGTGCGGGTGAGCTTTTCGTCGCCATGCATCCGACCGCACCGCTGCCACCTTGCGCGCCCAGCGTTGTGACCGCCACATCGCAGACCTTTGCTGCCACCTCAAGAGGGGCCTGTACCGTGAGTGGAATCTGGCTGGGTTCCACGCGCAGGTTTTTTGCGACGTCGAAAGAAACAGCTTTGATGTCAACGACAACTTGTAGCGATTCCTCTGCAAGTGTGGACGAAACAAGTCCAATAAGGATCGTAGCGGGAATTGCTGAAGCGAGAAAAGTGCGGTACGCATTCATTTCATGTCCCCAATGCAACAGTGTGGACAACAGTGTGGACAAAACATGCCAGGCGGCATGAGTGAGGCACGCTCACTCACTATTCAATATCGGTCGCGATACGCTAAATCCCAAAGCCTGTTACGTCCACTTACATCGAACCTGCCGGCGGCAAACACCGTCATGCTGCGCAGGCAGCTAATCTGTCTGTACCGACAGAAAACAACAAGGCTTATGTTGCGTCATCCTGATGCAGCTCATCAACGACGGCGCAGGAATCGCTATCATTCGAGGGTACGCAAAGCAGCGGCGAGCTGGCCTTGGCGGCTTCGGCAATTGTTCTCCAATCGATAACCGGAATTGATCACATTGGCTACGTCGGTGACGCGCAATGCTGCACGGGCCACGATAGCAACAACATGAGAAAACCGAATCACTCCGATCTCCTGCTGTCCCTTGCTTCAGGTACCGTACTCCTCGGCTTTACGGTCAATGCATGCGCGCAACAGGAAAAGCAGCTCGACCCGGTTGTCGTATCGGCCAGCCGTACCGAACAAAAACGCTTTGATGCCGCCGCCTCGGTTGATGCCGTGACGAACGATCCATTCCGCGCGGCTTCTCCATTGGTCAACATGTCGGAGCTGTTGTCGACTGTGCCCGGCATACAGATTCGTGAGCGGCAAAACTATGCGCAGGACTTGCAGTTGTCGGTACGCGGTTTCGGTACGCGTTCCACTTTCGGCGTGCGCGGTGTGCGCATTCTGATTGATGGCATTCCGGCGACCATGCCGGACGGGCAGGGTCAGGCAGCCACCGCGACGCTGAACTCCACCCGCAGCATCGAAATCCTGCGTGGCCCACTGGCGCAGTTGTACGGCAACGCGGCCGGCGGTGTGGTTCAGGTACTCACCAACGATCCGCCGCTCGCACCGCAACCTCCAATGGCCAGCTTGTCGCTTGGTGCCGGCAGCGACGGCCAACGCCAAACCGGTTTTACCGTCGCCGGTGGCGGCAGCGAGCTCGGCGGCCTGCTCGATGTGTCGCACTACGAAACCGACGGGTATCGCGACCACAGTGCGGCTGAACGCACTCAGCTCAATGGCAAAGTACTGTGGCGTCCTACGAATGACACCAGGATAACCGGCGTCGTCAACGTGTTCAGGCAGCCGCTGGCACAGGATCCGTTAGGGCTTACACGTGCACAGTTTGAGCAGAATCCGCGTCAGGTGGTCCCTGCGGCGCTGATGTTCGATACGCGCAAATCCGTTGAGCAGCAACAGGCTGGCCTTGTCCTCGAACACAAGCTTGATCGCAGCAATACCCTCAATGGCCGTCTTTACGCGGGAACCCGGCAGGTCAATCAAACCCTGGCCTTTAGCGGCGCGGCCGCAAACTCTTCGGGCGGCGTGGTCGATCTCGACAACCATTATCGCGGCATCGGTGTGAGCTGGACGCATGCAACCAGGGCCAACGGCATGCCGCTGAACTGGACCATCGGCATGGAAGCAGATGATCTTGATCAGGCACGCAAAGGGTTCGTCAACAACAACGGCAGCAGCGGCGCATTGCGCCGCGATGAGCTTGACGGCGCGCGCAACGTCGACCTCTTCGGTCAGGTGGACTGGACTTTCGCGCCGCAGTGGAAGGCGACTGTCGGTGTGCGTTCGAGTCGCGTGCGCCTGTCGGTGGATGATCGTTACGTTACTGTCGCCAGCCCGAACGACAGTGGCAGCGTCGACTATCGCAACACGAGTCCGGTCCTCGGCCTTGTCTGGTATGCCAGTAACGACTTGAATATCTATGGCAACCTCGGCCGTGGATTCGAAACCCCGACACTGGCCGAGTCCGCCTACCGTGCCGGCGCGACAGGTCCCAACCTCGGATTGCAGCCTTCGCGCAGCCTGCAGGGTGAAGTCGGCATGAAATGGCGTTCTGGTGCACAGAGCCTGGACCTTGCGCTATTCAACGCGCGTAGTCGCGATGAGATCGTTCCGCAGGCAACGGAAAACGGCCGCTCGATCTTCCAGAACATTGACAAGGTGCAGCGTCGCGGCATTGAAGCCAGCTGGCGCAACGACATCGGGCGGTTCAATACGCAGCTTGCCTATACGCTGCTCGACGCGCAGTTCCGTCAAAGCTTCCTGACAGGGCAAAACACTGTCGTTGCGGCGGGCAACCGCCTGCCTGGCGCACCAATGCACAGTCTCTTCACGCAATTGGAATACCGACCCGCGCCTGGACTCAGCACGGCAATGGAAGTGCGGCTGGAAAGCAAAGCTTATGTTGATGATCTCAATACCGATGCTGCGCCTGGCTATGCAGTGGTCAACCTGCGCGCGGGTCGGGAATTCCGTGCCGGTGCCACGAAATGGTACCTGTACGGCAGGCTCGACAATGTATTCGACAAGCAGTATGCCGGCTCGGTGATCGTCAATGACGGTAATGGGCGCTTCTTCGAACCGGCAGCCGGCCGTCGGGTGTTTATCGGATTAAGGACGACGCTGTAATCCGGCAAGCTTTCGCATTGCCGTCACTTGTCTCGCCGTCAGAGAAATGCCTTTTGTGAAGGCATCAATTTGTCGTTGAAACCATTTATAACACCAACAAGGAATTGCATGAATCGACGCTGGGAGCTCGACTTACTACGCGGCCTGATGCTGGTGCTGATGTACATTACGCACATGCCGACCCGGTTTTCGAGCATGCTGGGCCAACCATTCGGCTATGTCTCCGCCGCCGAGGGTTTCGTGATGTTGTCCGCTTTCATGGCGGGAATGATCTATACCAGCAAGGCTGAACGCGATGGCATTCCGGCGATGCGGAACGCCTTTCTGGCGCGTGCCCTGAAAATTTATGCCTGTCATGCAGCACTGTTGCTGCTGCTGTTTACCATCATTGCTGCGCTGGGTATCTCGCGGGATGAACCCGCACTCAAGAACCTGATCGGCTTTTATCTGGAGCAACCGCTTGCTGGCCTGACCGGCGGCTTGCTGTTGATTTATAACCCGCCGCTGCTCGACATCCTGCCTTTGTATATCGTACTGATGCTGGTCAGCCCCATCGTGCTTGAGCGCGGCCTCAAGCATGGCTGGCGCGGAATACTTGCTGTCAGCATTGTGTTATGGGCGGTATCGCAATTTGCTGTTTCCGAAAAAATGTACGATGCGTTTGTTACAGTGACCGATCTGCAGGTGCCATACAAGGAAACCGGTGCCTTCGAAACCTTTGCCTGGCAGTTCCTCTGGATACTCGGCTTGTGGATGGGAGCGTTGACCGCGACAGGCCAGATGAAGAATCGCAAACCCTTCTCACGAGCATTGATCACCGCGTGCCTCGCGTTCGCCATGCCCTTGCTGATCTGGCGTTATATTGCGGGACAGGTTCCTGTCGAAGGTGAAAGCATCATCAATCATCTTTTCGACAAATGGCATCTCGGTCCCTTCCGACTGCTCAACTTCTTCGCGTTGCTTATATTGATCATGCACTTCGGAGAATGGCTGAAGGCCCATGTGCCTCGTCTGCCTTTTCTTCAAACGCTGGGTGCCGCGTCGCTTCCCGTGTTTTGCATGCACCTTGTGGCGGTCCTGCTGGCATTGTCGGTGTATGGGGAAAGCACACCACAACGAGCAGTGTGGACCGATGTCATGCTGCTTTTCGGGGGACTCGCCTGCCTGTACGTTGCCGCGCTGATTACCTTGCGTTTCGATGCCGAAGCAAGGCCGAAGACGAGGACGGCACCCGGTTAGATACTTGCGCCATGTCGTCGTTATCGTAGTATGTAGGAAGAAATAACCGAACGCCATAGCGCGTAGCCGGTGGTATTCAGGTGTAGCGCATCTTCCCGGAACAATTCCTTGCGGGGCGTACCGTCGACGTCCAGCATCGGGGTAAAGATATCGATGAACTGAAGGCTGTTGTCTGAAGCAACGTAATCCTTGATCAACGTATTGGCACGCTGGATCTTGCCCAGCAGTGCTTTGCGTGCGGGGCTCGGCTTGATGGAAATATAAGCGATGCGGGTCTGGGGCAATTTTGCATGCACGCCTTTCACAAAGTCGACAAAGCTTTGTCGCACCTGTTCCGGTGTACGCCCTTCGGCAAGGTCGTTATCGCCCGCATAGACAAGTACTATTCGCGGCTTGTACGGAACAACCAGGCGACCAAGATAAGTTTTGCAATCTTCCATCCTGGAACCGCCAAAGCCGCGCTTGACTACCACCGGCAAAGCATCGAACTGTGTTTCAAGTCCATCCCACAAACGAATCGACGAGCTACCTACAAACAGGACGCCGCCTGGCGGTGGGGTCTTCTCCTTATCGGCTTGCTCAAAGGCGGCAAAGCTCGGTGCCCATTTTGGATCAATTGCGGCAATACTATTTTCCGCTTGCACATAACTGGCAGATGCCTGCGCGAACGCCGGTGCGGCAACGAGCATTGAAAGACTGGCAAACAAAAGGGCGCGTGCACGGATCACGGGCATCTCATCATGGTGGGTGTCGAAAAAACGGAATGGATTAGCATCCATGATAAAGACGATCGCGGCAAAGTAGAAGTGCGCGACTGAAGCTGACATCAAATCAGGGAGCCATTGCGGCGTACAGACAACGATGAAGGGTAAAAAGTTTCACCGCGTAATTTGTAATGGGTAAGATTACGTCAATATCGTTGCGGTATGGAATGTTAAGTCAGCTTGCCCGCTGCTATCATCTTTCTCTTCAACTGATAGGGCTTAATCCTAAACAGGTGCAGCTCAGCATAGGTGGCTGCATTGTCTTACAACACTATCGTGTCATGAATGAGCTGGAAAGAATCAACACTATTTTTGAGTGGCTCGGCAACGGAGGCCGTGTGAAAATGGTACGAGAACTAAAGACCAACGCTGGCCAGGTGTTTGCAGCGGGAGAAGAGTTGCGATTGGTACGGCTCGAACCTTCACTGGTCGATCATTCCTTTATCGCCGTGTTTGAAAGCGAAGCAAATACGGCAAAGATCATTCGCATACGTGAGACCAGCTTTGACCGGCTTGAGCCGATCTAATGCTGGGACACGTAAGTATGCAAACAGGTCCACACGCAGGCTATCTGGCTGCGATCAGCAAGCGCCTTTCTTTGCCTGTCCGGGAGGACAGAAGCCACTGTCGTTTCCGCTACTGACCGGAATCGGGACAGGTATTACGGCACAACCACCAAGAGCTGTGCCCACAACCAGCGCCACTACCGTAGCGGCGCTGTGCAATATCTTTCGCATGGGCGTCCGGTCAAGCGGCAAGTTTCACCATTCCACGAACACCGTTTTTTGACGGCGGCAAACGACGCAAGGTCTTTAGCGTATCTGGTTCATGGATGGTAACGGTCTTTTGCTCAACAGAAATGAGGCCGAGTGCATTGAATGCCGACAGTGTACGGCTGACGGTTTCCAGTGTGAGACCAAGATAGCTGCCAATCTCCTGACGCGTCATGCGCAGGTTGAACTGCTTGCTGGAAAAACCAATTTCCGCAAAGCGCTCGGACAGCGAAATCAGGAAGCGGGCGACGCGTGCTTCGGCACCCAGCGAGCCGATCGAACTGATCATGCGCTGTTCGCGAATCAGTTCACGACCCATGGCGCCCCACATTGCCTGTTCGACGTCGGGCGATGCCTTGCCGATGGTCAGCAGGGTCTTGAATGGGATAAGGATAACGTCGCAGGTGGACAGCGCAACGACTTCCGAGGTGTATGCCTTGCCGTGGATACCATCGATGCCGAACATGTCGCCCTTCATCGGAAAGCCGAGTACCAGCTCGTTACCGGATTCGTCAATCGCGACGGTCTTGAGGAAGCCGGAGTACACCACGTACAACATGTCGAACGGCTGACCAATGGTGTAAATACGTTGACCTGCACGGAACTGCATATGCTGAAAGCGTATCGTGTCGTCAGCCTGCGATACCGGCACTTGCATCAACTGGCATACTTCTTCGAGCGAAGACCAGAGCTTGGTTTGGCGTGTTCCGTTCGGCAGTGCCTGGGCAGTGTGCGAGGAAACGAACTGGTTGGACGGTGTCTGTGTCGCGAACATATGGGCTCCTTGTTGTTCGTACGGGAATAGGGTACGTGATGAAGGAGAGTATCCAGCTTTGGCGCATAGAAATAAATCGGAATGCGCGGAATATCGTGTAGGCAATTTCCGAATTACAAATGGTTGCAATTGATAATACGCAGATTGTCATGCCAAATGGAAATGAAGCTTTAGCCTTCCTTCGAGCTAAGATATCGATGTCACAGGTTACGTGTGTAGCAAACGTAGTTATGCCTCATATCCTTCGCAAGCTTACTGACCGTAGTTATCGTAGTTTGCGTCGTTAATACTTGCATCGGGGCATGATCTTGGCCACATAGTCAATCCTGAATAAGTAATCATCGCCTTTGAACGGAAGCGCAAAAAATGAAAGTGGAACTTGATCTCGATCGTCTCGACGACATGCTCGACATATGGCGAAAATCAGTGGACCTGCAAGTTCCGATGATGGACGATTTCAAGATTCGCATGATGCAGAACCGCCGTCAGATTCTTGAAAATCTCGTGCAAACGGCAACAGGTTGGAACCTGATGCTCAACTGCATGCACGCGCCTGACGACACCGCTCTTCTACGTGAAATGAAATCCAAGGTATCGAGTTTCGTAAAATGGGCGGCCAGCGAAATCGATGCACTGGACGCAATCGGTTGAGTATCACGTCCAGCAGTTGCACATCTGCGCCGATTATTCAGCTTGCGTGTTGCAAAGATCGAAACCGGAGCCGGATAAAATAGCCTTGCTTCGTCCCGGGGACTCCCTATGTTCATCCGCAGGCCCTTGTCACTCTGTCTGTTTGCCTTTTCCCTGTTATCCCTGCCGGGAACGGCTATTGCAGCGGACTGTAGGGCATCACAACACAATGTCGCGTTCGCCACCAGACTTGTCGCGCTTGCCGACCGCGAATATCGCGAGTTTAACGGTCATCGCATCGGCGACGACGGCCATCTTCTCAAGTTCGGCTCCGCTGAATCCGAAACCGAGCTGTTGCATGACCCAGTGTCCGGCGAAGCGTCACCGACACAATCCGGTCGCTTTGCGTGGCGCAGGGTATGGGAGTACTGGATTACATTAGGTCGCCATGTCGATGGCGAACCCTTGCATCGGAAACTGGTGTTCGTACCAGAACTGCTCGAAGACCCAGGCACGCGTGAACGAACCAGGGAAATCGAACTGGCAAAGGTATTAGAAGGTTTGGTCGCAGAGGACGATCGTGTTCGCAGTGCCTTGCGAGAAGCCGCGGTACGCGCAGCGCTCAATGACTCGGCATGGTCAGCCGCATTCATATCCTTTCTAATGGATCGCGCAGGCCTGAGCGGCGAACAGTTTCGCTATACCGCCACACATTCCGACTATATCAAGGCGGCGTTTGATGGGTCGGACAGCTACGCGTATCGGGCATGCGATCCTGCAACCGTGAAACCGCGTATCGGCGACCTGCTGTGTTACTCGCGCGGCAATCGGCCGCTGAAGCGTTTTGCTGACTGGACACGGGCTGTTCAGTCGTCACGTTTTGTCAGTGCCTCGCACTGTGAAGTCGTGATCGATGTCGATGCGCCCGCGCGCAAGATCGATACGATAGGGGGCAATGTTCTGCAATCCGTCGCTCGCCGCCGGCTCAGGTTAAACGAAGCTGGGGTACTTTCGCGGAACCATTCTCCTGAGATCTTTCCCCAGGCGGAGGAAAAGGATTGTCTGACCAGCAAATACTGCAAGCGGCAAAACTTCAACTTGCAATACTGGAGCGTGCTGCTGCAACTGAAATAGCGCGCATGTTATGAATGTTATCTGGTAGTGGCGTTACGACATGCTGCGTCGATACAACGTGGAAGCCGTCGTTGAAATGGGAGGAGCCCCTTATTTCGCCTTCGTGACCGTCATCACAGATGCGCGGGAGGCCGAGCCATATATTGAAGGTCCCAGCAGTAAAAATGATCTTATGAGCCCGCTGCCGCAAGGCAAGCGGGTATTTTTTTGGATCGGGACCCGAGGTCCGAGCTTGTCTTCCACCTTCCCAAAAAGGATGGATTTGGCCCGCTAGCCGTTACCGGTAGCGGGCTTTTTTTGCAATGCCACTCGGCTCATAGCTTGTCGCGTATTCGCCGGTGCTACGTCAAGTTATCGATGTTCGCTTGTCTCGTATGCCTGCTTCAGGATGCCACAATCACCATCCAGCCGACACCGAAGCGATCCGTCACCATACCGAAACGGGACGCGAAAAATGTTGTGGACATCGGCATTGTAACTTTGCCACCTTCGGACAGTGCCGCAAACAGTTGCTCCGCCCGGGCATCGTCCTGCGCCGCAATCGATAAGGAAATGCCCCCGAAGCTGCTCGTCCCGGTGCACATGCCATCCGATGCCATCACGGTCGTATCACCGATGCGGAAGCTGGCGTGCATGACCTTGTTTTCCGAGCCGGGAGGCAGCATGCCCGGAGTATGCGGCTCAGGACTGTCCTTGAAACGCATCAGTTGCGTCACTTCGGCTTCCAGTGACTTGCGGTAGAACTCAAGTGCCTCTTCGCACTGGCCATTAAAAAACAGATACGGCTGGACATACATGATGCCTTCCTTTCGTGGTGAGGAAATCGCTGGAACCTTGCCGCAGCTTTTTACTTGATGGCGAGAAGGTGAGGACAGTATAGCAATCTACTTGCATGATGCAAGTGTGTTAGAGTGGCTGCATGAAACGTGCTGAAAATAAATCGCATTGCCCGGTCAACTTTGCGCTGGAAACCTTCGGGGACGCCTGGTCGCTGCTGATTGTGCGCGATATCGTCTTTTGGGGAAAACATACGTACGGAGAGTTTCTCGATTCTGGCGAAGGCATCGCGACGAACGTTCTGGCCGCACGGCTTGCACACCTTGAGGGCAAAGGAATACTCAGCAAGGGACCACACGAATCGGACCGTCGCAAGGAAGTGTATGCGTTGACAGAAAAAGGTCTGGCTTTGATCCCCATCCTCCTTGAAATGTCAGGATGGAGCGCCACCTATGATCCAGAGACTACAGCGCCCAAACAGTTTGTCGATGCTGTGTATGCCGACCGTGCTGCCATGTTCATTCGCATTCAGGATCTGGTCCGGCGTGGCGGATCATTGTTCGGTGGTGAGCGGAGCATGGTGAAACCTTAGGATTTCCTGTCGCTTGCCCTGGTTTAATCCAGACTCGCGCTTGTTGTTGTCCGCCAGTTGAAAGTTTATACATGCATTCCGTGCGGTATCGGCAACTTGTCGTTATCATGCACATGAGTGATGGACGAACAAGACTGATAAAAGAAGCCGAAGATGGTGAATGTCGATGTGTGGGCCGAGCAGTACGTCGTCGCCTGCTTTCCTTATTTTCTGGTAGAGCCCATATCGCGCGGTGCATTCCGGTTTGTTAAACGCATTCCAACCGAAGAGAAGCCAAACAGGCGCAGCCGTAATTTTGTTGTCGTTGTTACACCGTTTGTCATAGGTGCGCTTGCCACCGCCAGTGAAGAGCGTGCAATGGAAATGGGCCGACGCGCGATTCGGTTGATTCAGGACGCAATGACAAAGCTTGATCTTGGTGAAGTCGGCGATTCGCCTGTCATCATTAACGTCGATGAAACAGTCCTCGCCTGAGCGAGCGGTGCAAAAGCGAGGCAAACAGTCATCATCTGTGACTCACCGGAGCGTGTTCGGTCTGTATGTGATAAACTAGCTCGTCTGTTTTCATAGGCAGTATTTTGGTGTTAGTACTGCTTACTTTTCTATAACCCCTCATTCCACGGTCGCGTTTCCTCTCTGCGCGGAAGCACGGCAGTCCTGAAGTTTCACAGTACCGTCCGCGTGCGTCACGCATGATACACGCAGCGATGCAAGTGCCAGATCCGGTTCGGATATCGGTACGAATCTTCGTACCGGCCAGCCACGGCCTGTGATCCTGTTACGTACCCTTGGCGACAAGGGCCGCATCACCGCATTACCAGCCGAGCCTCGAACTCATTGGGATCTAGGGACGGTTGCGTTTTATATTGGATAAAAAATGGCTAAAGAAGAACTTCTTGAAATGCAAGGCATGGTTGAAGAGGTATTGCCGGATTCACGTTTCCGCGTCAACCTCGAGAACGGCCACCAGTTGATCGCTTACTCATCCGGACGGATGCGCAAGAATCACATTCGTATCCTTGCCGGCGACAAGGTTTCCATTGAACTTTCGCCCTACGATTTGAGCAAGGGACGGATCACCTTCCGCCATCTGGAAAAGCGTGGGCCGACTCCCGACATGCATCAGCGTCGGCGATGAATCCGTATGCGGCTGCATTGAATTTGCAGCCGCCATTTTCACTTCGATCGCGCTGCGCTCAGCTCATGAATTCGCTGGTGTCCGCGAAAGACCGGTAATCAACCGGCACATGACATCATCGAATCTTGTTGCCACACGGCGACGCCATTCTTCGTCATCCAGGACAAAAGCTTGCTTCATTCGCTGCCGGATCTGTTCGCGCCGCCATGGCGCAACGGTGGCTGCATGATTGCGGCACCACTGGTCCGCACGCAAGGCATTCAGCACGGCTAGCCCCGACACCGTCCCGAACTCCAATCCCACCGCATAGCTCTGTCCATCGAGCGACTTGTCAAAGCCCTCAGTCAAGGTTCCCCTGATTGCCGCGCTCACCGATTCACCGCCCTGCATTGAACGCAACTCTCCGTCGAACCAACCTGACATCTCTTGAAAATCCGCTGCGTCCGGCGGCAAATAGCTGATCAACTCGCCCGCGCCACGCTTCCCGAGGCCGGTGTGCAGGTCGAGCAGAAAAACCCGCCCGCGATCCGTTGCATAAGTGCGCACAATGTCTTCCCAGACCAGACGGCTGATCGTGGGTGCAGAGCCGCCATAGAACAGTCCATCGTCACAATCATATTGGCCGGCCGTCACCGCTGCCTGCAGTTGCCGTCTGCTATGGCGCGTCAATCCACGCGACAGCAACGATAGTTCATTCCACAGGCCTGCTGGAAGTGGCCGAAATTGCGATACCAGTATGTCGTGATAATCACGGTAAATGGAAGGCGTCGTTGACTCCAGGGGAAAATCGACAAAATTGCGATTCAGGTCGACGCCTTCTTGCGTAACGCGGCGGCAATGCAGATAACCCCATGGATTGACGGCATGCACAAGCAGGTAGGCAATATCGCTTTTCTCAAAGTGCGCGCGATAAGCCTGCATGAAGTGTAATTGACAGGCAGCGCCTGCGTAGCCTTCCACGCCGTGAGTGCCGCTTGAGACAATGACCAGCGTTGCTGCATCCCTCGCGCCGAGGTACACCACATCGGTTGTGAGCGTATCTGCCGCAACCGCATCAGATGCATGATAAAAGCATCGCGCCTGCGCACCCAGGCGAAGGCCTTCAGCGATGAAGCGTTCGCGTGAGTCCAGGTAATTGGAAGGAATAGTGATCGATTCGTAGTCGATTAGCGGCATTGGCCATTCCTCGAAAAATACAAAGACACTCGCAATGCTATATGCACCTGCACGTTCCCCGTTACGTGAGAAGCTTCACAACCGAAGCAGGCAATGCAGAAATATTTGGCACGCTGAAACTTCAGATGTGGCGCAACTCAACGAGTTCCATTGTTCAAAGCGGCTTTCAAATCGTCATTGGCACTTTTGCGCGTCTCGCGTTTACCGAATTACAAAAATCCCTCTTTGCGTTCCGCAAGACTTCGAGTAGAATGGCGCCCGCACTCAGCACAGGTTTCTGTCCCCATCGTCTAGAGGCCTAGGACATCACCCTTTCACGGTGAGTACCGGGGTTCGAATCCCCGTGGGGACGCCATATAAACCGGCGTCGGCAACACAATCCTGCTGTGGATTGTCCTGGTTGTCGATGCCGGGTTCGGGTAGTCAGAGTCGTCATACATTGTCGTTGTCAATGTGACTCAATCTCATTAAACCTCCCCTCCCGCAAATCCATCCGGTAAGTTGGCCTGATATTTCTTTTCGGCCCCGGATGATGTCTGGGATGCACAGGCTTCCCGATCCAGCCTCGGTTAAATCAAAGCACATTTTCCTTCCGGCATACGTTTTCCAGGGAAGCCTTTTTCCGCGCATTCTGGCAATATTACCCTGACCGAGAATTTCTCAAGCCGCATCGATATGGATAATGCATCCTTGCGTTTATCATTGTCATCGCCGTCATTTCGACGTCCCTGGCGGACCATGCGCCAACCCAAATTACAAAGAACGATGCAAGTATGAGCACACGGTCCGCCGCTGCCCGGTTGTTTCCTTTCCTACGCTGGCCTCGCCCGTCACCCGCCTCCCTGAAAGCGGACATCTGGGCGGGTATCAGTGTCGGTCTCGTGCTGATTCCGCAGGCACTGGCCTATGCCACGCTTGCCGGCATGCCGCCGCATACCGGTTTGTACGCTGCAATGCTGCCCACCGTTGTCGGTCTGCTTTGGGGATCTTCGGCGCTGTTGGCGGTCGGCCCCGTCGCACTGACGAGCATTCTGGTATTTGGCTCCCTATCGTCGCTCGCAAGCCCGGGCAGCGCCGAATGGGTCGCGCTGGCGATCTGGCTCGCCGTCTATTCGGGACTCATTCAATTCCTGCTCGGCGCCTTCCGACTCGGCAAAGCGGCGTTCCTGGTGTCGCAGCCTGTGGTGCTGGGTTTCATCAACGCCGCTGCAGTGATCATTATTCTGTCGCAGCTACCGCACCTGCTTGGAATTGAGGTCAAGTCGCGTGATGCCGCCGAGATCGCAAACCAATTGTTGATGCCATCATCGCGTACCTTGATGACCGCGGCGTTTGGCTGTACCGCCCTGCTCCTGCTGTTCGGTTTCAAGCGCTTCTTTCCAAGATTGCCCGGTATCCTGGTTGTCACAGTCGTCGGCATTGCGGCCAGCAAGGCGCTCGACTATGCATCATATGGCGGCGCCATTGTCGGCGCGCTTCCCGCCGGGCTGCCAGCGTTGGCTTTGCCTCCGGCGATTTCTTTCGATAGTCACCGTGAACTCTGGCCTGCGGCACTGATTCTGGCGGTGATCAGCTTCACTGAAGCGATGTCAAGCTGTCGAGTGCTGGCTCGCAAGACGAATGAGCAATGGGATGAAAACCAGGAACTCATTGGTCAGGGTCTGGCCAAAATCACCAGCGGTTTTGTCGGCGCATTCCCGGTCAGCGGTTCGTTTTCGCGATCAGCATTAAACCTCTACGCCGGCGCTACAAGTGCATGGGCGTCGCTGATCGCCGCGCTATGCGTCCTGTTAAGCCTGTTATTCCTCACCGGATTCGTTTTTTACCTGCCTTATTCGGTATTGGCGGCGATGATCGTTGTGCCGGTGCTTAACCTGATCGACATTGCGGGGCTGCGCCGCTTGTTCCGCATATCGCGCGATGATGCCTGGGTGGCGGCGGTAACTTTTGTCGTGACCCTGACATTTACACCCAAGCTGCATTACGGCGTATTTGCCGGACTCGGACTGACCATGGTGTCCTTCCTGTATCGTCGTACGCATCCCCGCATTATCGAAGTTGGCAGGCATGGCGACGGCACGCTGAGAGATCGCCAGCGTTTCGATCTGCCGCCCCTGGCCCCGGATGTGCTGGCAGTACGCATGGATTCGGCGCTCAATTTCCTGACTGCCGCGACCCTGGAGCGTTTTATTAACGACAGGCTCAATAGCGGCCGCGTAGTCCGACGCATATTGCTGGGTGCATCGGGCATCAATGACATTGACGCGTCCGGTGTGGAAATGCTTGAGTCGCTGGAGCAAACCCTTCGCGGTCAGGGCGTCGAGCTTTATCTCTCCAATGTGAAAAAGCAGGTGTGGGACGTCTTGGACCGTGCAAGCCTGATCCAGGCAATCGGAACTGAAAGAATTTTCGCCACCGATACCGAAGCGATCGAGGTCATGACCTTGACTTCACCTCCTCATCATAAGATGGCTGAGTCTTCTGTCGTACGCCAATAGGATAAATGTTGATTGATGGGATGGACTCCCTCCGTCTTTTTGCGCCAAAGTAGACGTACTGGTTCGCATGGGCATGGGGATCAACCAACAAAAGGAGTCCGTCATGAATA
>NZ_LMHZ01000015.1 GCF_001428545.1 Noviherbaspirillum sp. Root189 | reverse complement strand
CCCGCCACGCTTTGCATGTACAGGTAAATCCCGTAACTCATCGGCGCCTGCGATTCCGACGTCGTCAGCAGGATCGTCGCCGACAATTCCACCGCCGCCGTGATGAAGCTCGTCACAAACCCGGCCAGGATGCCGCCGGCCATCAGCGGCACCACAATCCGCCGGATCGTGCTGGCCTTGCTCGCCCCCAGGCTTTCCGCCGCTTCCTCCAGGCTGATGTTGACCTGCTGCAGCGCCGCCATGCAYGASCGCAAYGCATACGGCAGCCGCCGCACCGCATACGCAATCATGATCAGCACCCAGGTCTGCGTGAACAGCGTGTCGGTGAACGGGATCGTCACATCCTTGAACAGGCGCAGGTAGCCAATCGCCAGCACCACCCCCGGAATCGCCATCGCSGCRCTGGCGGTATAGTCGAGCCACTGSCGGCCCGGCAGTTTGGTGCGCARRATCAGGTACGCAATSGCGGTACCGAGCACCACGTCGATCAGCGCGGCCAGACCGCAGTACAGCAGCGTATTGCCCACCATGCCGCCGGCACCGGAGACGACGGCGCTGTAATGCTGCAGCGTGTAGGCGTCGGGCACCACCGAGAAGCTCCAGACGCTGGCCAGCGACAGCAGCAGGATGCCCAGRTGCGGCGACAGCACCACCAGCAGCACCAGGCCGATCCAGCCATACGCCATCACCGCCTGCATCGGCGTGAGGGTGCGGCGCTGGATCGCACCGCCGCCCTTCTGGGTGGTCGAGTAATCCTTGCCCTTGAGCACCCGCGCCGACAGCCACAGCGCGACGATCGAGAAGCCGATCATGATGAACGAGATCACATACCCGAGCGGATCGTCCAGGCCGACCGAGGTGATGCGCAGGTATGCCTGCGGCGCCAGCATGTTGGTGGTGCCCAGCACCAGCGGCGTGCCCAGGTCGTCGAACACCTTGACGAACACCAGCGCGGCGCCGGCGATGAAGCCCGGCATGGCCAGCGGGAAGATCACGCGGCGAAACAGCCGGAAACCGCGCGCCCCCAGGTTGAGCGCACTTTCTTCCATCGCGCCATCGATGTTTCTGAGCGACACGGTCAGGTTCATCAGGATGAACGGAAAGTAGTGGATGCTTTCGACGAACACCACTGCGGTCAGTCCTTCCATGACCGGGATCTTGAAGCCGAACCAGTCGCTGAGCAGCAGGTTGACGCTGCCGTTGTCGCCGAAGATCAGTTGCAGCGCCACCGCGCCGACGAAGGGCGGCATGATCAGCGGCAGCACGCCCAAGGTCTGGATCAGGATGGCGCCGCGGAACTGGAAGCGCACCGTGAAGTAGGCCAGCGGCACCGCAATGAGCGAGGCAAACAGCACCGACAGCAGCGACACGACGATACTGTTGGCAAACGATTCGCGCAGCAGCGATTGTTCAAAGAACGACACGAAGTGATGCAGCGTGAAATGGCCGTCCGGGCCGAATGCCGACAGCACCACGGTCCCGACCGGCAGCACCAGGAACACCAGCAGTGCCGCAGCAATGAATAGCGCAATCAGGGTCGGCGCCAGGGGAAATCGAAGTTTCATGAAGAGTCCTTCCCTCCGTGGGTACGGCAGGAATAGCTAAAGGAAATGGTGGTATCGGACCGGTGCGGCAGGTTGCGCCGCACCGCTGGTCCCGCCGCTTATTTGCTGGCTGCGGACGCCTGTTCAGCCAGTTCGAGCGCCTGGGCGTAGTTGGCCTTGGCCTTGGAATTCCACTGGTCTTCCAGCGTGGCCATCTGCTTGTCGGCGAAATCGCCCATCGCTTTCTTCGACACGCCCTTGGAGAACAGGTCAAGGAACGCCGGCTTCTTGAGCAGCGCCTCGTCGACCACCGGCTTGAATGCCAGTTCGCGCGCCTGCCTGACCAGCTCGGCAGCTTGCGCATTGGGCTTGGCCGCCAGCTTTTGCTCGGCCTCGTGGATCGCCTTGGTCACCGCCTGCAGCTCCTTGTGGCGGAAGGTGATGGTCTGGTCGAACAGCGCGGTCACCACGTGGTAGCGTTTCTGCGCCACGTCCGAATCGAACTGCACCTTCGATTTCCTGGCGACTTCGAAGATGTTTGGGTAGCCGGCCGGCACCTTGCCCTGCAGCTTGTCGTAGGACACGATCGGCATGCGCGAGATCTTGGGGTCGAGCAGCAAGGCCTGGCCTTCGTTGGACAGCGTATAGGCGATGAACTTGTTGGCGTCGGCCGCGTTCTTGGCGCCGTTGACCAGGCCGATGCTGGCCGGCACTACCGAGGTCACGGTCGGATAGGCGAACTCGACCGGGAAGCCGCTGTACTTGCCGGCCAGCCCGAAGAAGTCGATCACCAGGCCAATGCCGAACTGGCCGCTGTTGACGCCGTCGGGCACGCCGAACGAGCGCTCGGTAATGGCCTTGCAGTTGCCGGCAATTTCCATCAGCTGGGTCCAGCCCTTGTCCCAGCCTTCGCCTTGCAGGATCGCTTCGACCGTCAGGTGAGTGGTGCCGGAACGCGATGGCGCGCTGACGGCGACGTGGCCGAAATAAATGCCCTTGGTCAGGTCGCTCCATTCGGCCGGCGCCGGCAGCTTGTTGGCCTTCAGGTAGCGGGTGTTCCACATCAGCCCGTAGCCCGACAGCGCCTGGCCGTAATACAGGCCGTCCGGATCGTTCATCGGGTAGTTGCCGATCTTGTCGGGGGCGGCCGGATTCTTGACATCGGCCGGCTTGGTCAGCAGCTTCTCGCGCGACAGCACTTCGAACGCATCCGGGGCCGAGGCCCAGAAGATGTCGGGCCGCTGGCCGGGCGAGGCTTCCTTGATGAAGGCCAGCGACGCATTGGAATTCTTGTTGAGCACCTCGACCTTGATGTCCGGGTGCTTCTGCTCGAACGCCTTCTTGTAGNGGCGAGGCTTCCTTGATGAAGGCCAGCGACGCATTGGAATTCTTGTTGAGCACCTCGACCTTGATGTCCGGGTGCTTCTGCTCGAACGCCTTCTTGTAGGTATCCGTGATCTCCTTCGGAAACGACGTGATGATCGTGATCGATGCCGCTTGTACCGAAGCGGTTGACATCAGCAAAGACACCGCTAACGCGTATTTATAGGTTGATTTCATGTCGCCTCCCTCGTCTGTTTGTTCTGTTTTAGCTTGCAGGCTTAATATAAGCTTCTGGCACTTTATATCCAATCATAAATTTTTATGGCTGCAAAATAAAATATGATGGTGCGGAGCATCAATTGCGTTAATACTAAGAACCAACGCTTTAAAGGTGCAGGTTCTAGCTCGGAAAAAGCTTCCTTCCAAGTGTCTATCTGCTGGCTCTTAAACAACTTCGGACGGCCCCTTCCCCCTTGCAGGGGGAAGGTTGGGATGGGGCGGCCCGCGCAAGGGGTAGTGCGCTCGAGATATAAATTCGATACGTCGAGCCTACCACCCCCTCCCTAGCCCTCCCCCTTACAGGGGGAGGGAACCGTTCGTTATCACTTTTGGCGACATCGACATCGACATCAAACGAATGAAACGTTGGAAAAAATTTTCATTCGTCACTCGACACATTGAACTCCTAACCACCTTAAAAGGATTGATACTAAGAGCCTTTCATCGTTATAAGTAACATCGCCTGATAAGTCAGTTCCATCGCCGTTTTATAATTCTTTCTTGCTTTGGCATGCCACAACTGCGCAGTTTCTTCTGTCAATTTATTGTCCTGGCCACTAGCTTGCGATGAATTCTCTTTAGCTTGAGCCGAGGTCGGATCCAAGCTTACGGGAGCATAGGCAATTTCGCGCGCACGCGTTAGCAGCGCCAATGCACGTTCGTTTGGAGATTCCGCGAGTCTCTTTTCGGCGTCATGAATGCTTTTTGTCGTCGCCTGAAGCTCAGGCAGCAGGCTGGTAATGGTTTTATCAAACAAGGTCGACACCCAGAGTCTCCGTGACTCGGCCAAATTGGTGTTGAAGGTGACTTTGACTCGTCTGGCAACGCCGAAAATATTGGGATAGGTACCAGGCACACTATCCAGCAAGTCTCCATAGGGGAGTACCGGGATTCTGGATATCTTTGGCTCAAGAAGCAGTTCCTGGCCTTTTCTCGATAACGCAAACGCCACAAATTTTTTCCCGTCAGTCGGGTTCTTTGCGCCGGCGATCACTGCGATGCTGGCGGGCACGACCGCTGTAGTCGATGGATACACAAAATCGACGGGGAAGCCGCTGTATTTACCGGAGAGTCCAAAAAAATCAATGACTAATCCCGCGCCGAATTTGCCTTTGTTGACGCCATCCGGAACATCGAAAGAGCGTTCCGTGATCACCGCGCAATTCCCCGCTATTCTAAGAAGCTGCGACCAGCCGTAGTTCCAGCCTTCGCCTTGCAAGATCGTCTCTACAGTAAGGTGAGTCGTTCCCGAACGTGACGGAGAACTCATCGCGACGTGACCAAAATAGGTCGGCTGGGCCAAGTCCTCCCACTGCGAAGGCACCGGCAGGTTGTTGGATTGGAAGTACCGCTTATTCCACATGATCCCGTAACCGGACAACGCTTGCCCGTAATAGAATCCATCCGGATCGTCCATCGGATAGCGCCCGATCTTGGGGGGCACTGCCGGATTCCTGGTTTCAGGCGCTTTCTCAAAAAGACGGTTTCGCGCCATCAGCTCAAATGCGTCTGGCGCCGATGCCCAGAACACATCCGGGCGGTGGCCGAGCTGTGCATCGTTTACGAGCTTGACTGCCGCTTGCGTGTTTTTATTGATGAACTCGACGTTCGTGTCCGGGTACATTTTCTCAAATGCTTTCTTGTAGACGTCGGTGAGTTCCTTTGGAAAGGATGTCAATACCGTTACCGATGCCGCATTTGCTGCGGCGCTCGTCAACGCGATTACTGCAACTGCACATATCTTCCGAAAACTGGCGTTCATAACTCCTCCTATTTATCTTTGTTCCAAAAATATAGGACGACAAGTTATGAAACACCAATCAAGAAACTTGATGACGGGACATACAGAACGTGATGAGCTTCCCTGGCCCGCTCTCGACGTCGTAAATTACGCTGACACCTCTACGGCGACCTACATGTTCCGCTCCGCCGTCGCCTGTTTTAATACGACGGCCGATGGAACGCATAACGAACGCTAATGTTCGCAATCATGATTTGCGATTAGATGAATTCCCCACAGCCATTTATAGTGCATTCGCCGTTTGCGCGCTAAGTTTGGTAAAAGGATGGCGCCGCATTGTGCTTCCCCTCTCTTCCTATACGGAGTAAAGATCATGAGTGCCATCGTTGACATCATCGGCCGCGAAGTAATCGATTCGCGCGGCAATCCTACCGTCGAATGCGACGTCCTGCTGGAATCGGGCGTCATGGGAATGAGTGCCATCGTTGACATCATCGGCCGCGAAGTAATCGATTCGCGCGGCAATCCTACCGTCGAATGCGACGTCCTGCTGGAATCGGGCGTCATGGGTCGTGCCGCYGTGCCATCGGGCGCGTCCACCGGTTCGCGCGAAGCCATCGAACTGCGCGACGGCGACAAGAGCCGCTATCTCGGCAAGGGCGTGCTCAAGGCMTGCGAAAACATCAATACCGAGATTTCCGAAGCCATCATGGGCCTCGACGCCAATGAGCAGGCCTTCCTCGACCGCACCCTGATCGACCTCGACGGCACCGACAACAAGGCACGCCTGGGCGCCAATGCCACCCTGGCTGTTTCCATGGCGGTTGCCAAGGCCGCCGCCGAAGARTCCGGCCTGCCGCTGTACCGCTACTTCGGCGGTTCGGCTGCGATGCAGATGCCGGTGCCGATGATGAATGTGATCAACGGCGGCGCCCATGCCGACAACAACCTGGACTTGCAGGAGTTCATGATCATTCCGGTTGGCGCMCCGAGCTTTCGTGAAGCGATCCGCTATGGCGCRGAAGTCTTCCATACCCTCAAGAAAATCCTGCACGACAAGAAGCTGACCACCGCGGTTGGTGACGAAGGCGGTTTTGCACCTTCCGTGGAGAACCACGAAGCCGCGATCAAGCTGATTTTGCAGGCGATCGAGCAGGCCGGCTACGAGCCGGGCACCCAGATCGCACTGGGCCTGGATTGCGCGGCATCGGAGTTTTACAAGGATGGCAAGTACCAGCTCGACGGCGAAGGCCTGTCGCTGTCATCGGCCGACTTCACCAACCTGCTGGCGACCTGGTGCGACAAGTATCCGATCATCTCGATCGAAGACGGCATGGCGGAAAACGACTGGGAAGGCTGGGCCACGCTGACCAATGCACTGGGCAAGAAGGTGCAGCTGGTGGGCGACGACCTGTTCGTGACCAACACCAAAATCCTGCGTGAAGGCATCCAGAAGAATATTGCCAACTCGATCCTGATCAAGATCAACCAGATCGGCACACTGACGGAGACGTTTGCGGCGATTGAAATGGCCAAGCGCGCCGGTTACACCGCGGTGATTTCGCACCGTTCGGGCGAGACCGAAGATGCGACGATTGCTGATATCGCGGTTGGGCACCAATGCCTTGCAGATCAAGACNCTGACGGAGACGTTTGCGGCGATTGAAATGGCCAAGCGCGCCGGTTACACCGCGGTGATTTCGCACCGTTCGGGCGAGACCGAAGATGCGACGATTGCCGATATCGCGGTGGGCACCAATGCCTTGCAGATCAAGACCGGCTCGATGTCGCGTTCGGACCGCATGGCCAAGTACAACCAGCTGYTGCGTATTGAGGAAGACCTCGGCGACATCGCCAGCTATCCGGGCCGTGGCGCGTTCTATAACTTGCGCTAAGACTGTTTAATCCTCAGGCAGGCCCCGTAGCATGAGGTATAAATCTGAGAAGTCCTCCTGACTGACAAGGCGTACTCGTCGCGACAGCATTGCTATTGACGACGAGTGCAATGAAGCAGGTAGATGAAAATAGACGCGCTTTCATGTTGCGTTATAGGCCGGAACGCGTATAGCTGTCCAACAGCGTTTCAATAGTGCGACACCTGCCCTAAAGGCGATGTACGGACGACACGGGAATGTCGCTCAGAAGCAAAAAATGGGAGCTGCGGCTCCCATTTTTTATTGTTACGCCACTACAATGACGGCATGCGCCTCATCACTATCAGTCTTGCTGTACTTCTGGTCCTGATCCAGTTCCCATTATGGATGGGTAAGGGAGGGTGGCTGCGCGTATGGGACCTAGACAAGCAAGTGGCGGCAGCGCAGAAAAAGAATGGTGAACTCAAGGCGCGTAACGCCAAACTTCGCTCCGAAGTACAAGATTTGCGCGAAGGTACAGGAGCGGTGGAAGAGCGTGCCCGTTATGAGCTTGGCATGATCAAGGACGGCGAAATTTTCATTCAGATACTCGATCCGAACGGCGCTCCGCCCGCAGTACCCGCAGTACCGGCAGCGCCCACAACACTTCAAGCTAAAAAGGGGAATTAATCCCCATCCCGAACCATAACGCAACATGAGATCGGTTGAGATTGGTATCAGTCGTACTTCATTGAATGGGGTGTGATCCGATACAGCTTGCGAATCGGATCATCGTGGACATTCAAAGCGCGGCTGCAAAATACCCCTTCGCAATTCTGCTGGTCCACATGAAATACTGAGGGAAGCGAAAGTAGACTGCAGCAGCGTGTGCAGGGTGCCTAAAGCTGCTTGCTCCTGCTCATTGCGCACCCTGTGTCGCCAACCAGCGCTGATCAAACAAGCTCTAGTGCCGCACATTACCGGCAGGCTGAATCGCGTCGCTTGTATGCTCGGTTGCAAACAGCTGCGCGCAATCTACCTTGTCAAAGTCGTAGTGCTGTCCGCAAAAGTCGCAATCAATCGCGAGTTTGCCAAGTTCATCCAGGGCGGAATCGACTTCCGCCTTGCCTAGCATTTTGAGCATGTTGCCGACTTTCTCGCGAGTGCAGCTGCAATGAAAGCCCGGATGTCTCGGTTCGAACACGCGTATTGTCTCTTCCCAGAACAAACGGTGCATCAGGGTGCTGATATCGGTCGTCAGCATTTCTTGCTTGCGCAAAGTGGAGGCCAGCATGACAGTGTGGTTCCATGCCTGTGCATCGTCGTTACCTTGTGCTCCGGATCCGCCTTCATGCGGTAACTTCTGCAGGAGCAGTCCGCGGGAAACCGACGCATCTGCAGCCAGCCACAGCTTGGTGTCGAGCTGCTCCGAACGCAGCATGTAGTTTTCGATGACGACTGCCACTGTGTCGCCATCCAGCGGCACAATACCCTGATACGGCTGTTGTCCGGGCAATTTATCTTTCGGATCCAGTGTGATCACAAAGCGTCCATGACCGTTGGCGTTGACCAGTTCGGTCAGGCCGGCTTCGTCATCAATGACTGCACCGTCAGCAAGCTTGGCGGTCGCACGCAATTGCAGGTCAGAATCACACTCCACCACTAGCAGGCGCACCGGTCCGTCACCATGCATCTGCATGATAAGCATGCCATTGAATTTCAGGTTCGCTGATAGCAGGGCTGCAGCGGCCGTCATTTCACCGAGTAATGTCCTCACCGCCGCAGGGTAGGCCTTGCGCGCCTGAACCTGGCGCCAGGTATCGGAGATTTCGACGAACTCTCCGCGCACAGCGGCGTTCTCGAAAATAAATCGTTGCAGCGTATCCTTCGTTTCCATCTTTACCCGATTCGTTTGAGTTCTTGCTTAAACATTTGCCCGCGCTTAACGTAGTTGGCGGTGTTGCGATGCATGCGTGCGATGTCTTCTTCGCTCAGCGTCCGCACGGCCTTTGCCGGTGAGCCGATGATCAGCGAATTGTCCGGAAATTCTTTTCCTTCCGTGACCAGCGCACCGGCGCCGACCAGGCAATTTTTTCCGATTTTCGCGCCGTTCAGAATGACGGACTGAATACCGATCAGGGATCCTTCATCAATCGTGCAACCATGCAGCATAGCTTGGTGACCCACGGTCACGTTTTTTCCAACGGTTAATGGAAAGCCCGGGTCGGTGTGCAGTATGCAGCCTTCCTGCACATTACTGTTCTCACTGATTGTGATCAATTCGTTGTCGCCACGAATGGTGACGTCAAACCAGATGCTTGCGTTGGCTTCGATCTTGGCCTTGCCGATTACGTTCGCCGTATCGGCAACATAAGCAGAGGGATCGATATCCGGCGAGTGTTCGCCCAATTGGTAGATGGCCATGGATTTCCGTAGAATGAAGAGTGTCGTTCCAAACCATCATTTTACCGCCGCTCGCATGAATCCATCTTTGTCCGACCCCATTGTTGCCTGTCAGGATCTTCGCCGGGCCGCGCTTTACTGGCTACAGGTCGAGCAGCCGTCTGCCAAGGCGAACGGCGTCAAAACGCTTTCCCTGCACTGGGGCGCTGGTGAAATCGGACTCGATGAGAAAATCGACCTTGTTCCTGACCGTGCGATTCCAGGACGGCCACTTCGTCCCGAACTTGTCCCTCCGCTTGCGGTGAAGCACCGTTCCATGCGGACATCGGAGGGAAGGGCGGCATTGGTGCATGCACTCGCTCATATCGAGTTCAATGCCATCAACCTTGCACTCGACGCGCTCTGGCGATTTCCCCGAATGCCCAGGGACTATTATGTGGACTGGCTGAAAGTGGCGGCTGAAGAGGCGATGCATTTTTCTTTGCTTTCCGCGCATTTACGGCAACTCGGTTTCTCGTATGGCGATTTTCCCGCGCACAATAGTCTGTGGGACATGGCCGAGAAAACCAGCGACGACATCCTTGCCCGCATTGCGCTTGTACCCCGAACATTGGAAGCACGAGGTCTTGATGCCTCCCCGCCAGTCAGGGCCAAGCTTGCCCAGGCCGGCGATCTGGCCGCTGCCGAGATCCTCGATATTATTCTTCGTGATGAAATCGGGCACGTGGCCATCGGCAATCACTGGTATGGCTGGCTCTGCAAACAGCGTTCGCTGGATCCGATTATCACGTACGCCGAACTTGCCTTGCGTTATAAAGCACCGCCTGTGCGTGGCCCGTTTAACATGGAAGCGCGCAAGGCCGCCGGGTTCAGTGATGCTGAAATTGCCGCGTTGCTGTCCTGATATATAACATTCAGAACAGTTTTAATTACATCTTACTGTGCTTGCGCAAAAGCAAACACTTCATGAAACTTAAGCCCCGCGAGCGGGTCACTGCTGATGAAGCGGCACTGATCAGGCATGTCGGCAATGCGCATTTGCAATTGGCAATTCACGAACCAGACCGACAGTCGTTGCGTTGCTATCGTCACATTTGTTCAAGCATATAGGGGCAAGTCATGTTGAAACACACCAAACCCGCACTTTCGTTATTGGCCATCGCCTTCTTCGTTACCAGTCTGAGCGCCTGTCAGAAACAGGACGTCGCCTCCGGTGAAAAGGGCCCTGCTGAGAAAGCTGGCGCGCAACTCGACCAGGCGGCAACACGGGCCGGCGAAGAACTTAACAAAGTCGGTGAAAAGCTAGGTCAGACGATGCAGTCTGCAGGCGAAAAGCTGGAAGACAAGTCGCAGGAAGCCCAGAAAAAAGAATAAGCTTTTTGTTTCGCCATCTCTATCGATTCCGCGTTCGCAGCTCAACGATGCCTGCGAGTCATTGCGTTTCCAAGGCAGGGAACGCGTCTGAGCCATGTGTGCTTTGCCCGCCAACGACGGCCGGGCTGAGTAACCTGATTTACGGCTAACTTAGCTCCATCCATCAACCATAGGTTAAATCATGTACAAGAAGACCATTACCCTTGCGCTGCAAGGTGGCGGGTCTCATGGCGCATTCACCTGGGGCGTCCTTGACCGGCTGCTCGAAGACGAGCGCATTGAGATCGAGGGCATCAGCGGCGCAAGCGCTGGTGCAATGAATGCCGTTGTAATGGCTTATGGGTTGGCAGTCGGCGGCAGGGACGGCGGCCGCCAGGCCTTGAGGACATTTTGGGAAAGCGTCAGCCACCGTGCTCCGTTTAGTGTAGTTTCGGACATGTTGAAAGGTCGGCGTGGACTTGCCACAAAATCTGCCTTGCCGGCAGGAGTCAAACCGCTGCTATCTCTGACCAGATATTTTTCGCCGTATCAGCTCAATCCCTTTGACATCAATCCGCTGCGCGACATACTCGCCCGACAGGTTGACTTCGATCTGCTCCGTACGAGAAGCTGGCCGCGTCTTTTTATCGCGACTACGCAGGTCAGCACCGGGACGCTGAAGCTGTTTCGTAACAAGCAGCTCACGATCGATGTCCTGCTTGCCTCTGCTTGCCTGCCGTTGTTGCATCGGGCTGTGGAAATTAACGGCGAGGCGTATTGGGATGGTGGTCTGACATCGAATCCGCCATTGTTCCCTCTGGTGCATAAGTGTGCGGCGCGAGACATGATGGTGGTGCTGCTGCATCCCGAACCGCGCCTGAAGGTGCCGAAAACTGCCGACGAAATCTGGCACCGCTTGGCCGAGATGGGATTCAGCTCGACCTTCTTTACAGAAGTGCAGGCGTTGATGCTTGCACAGCGCGAAGCAAAGCGCGGCTGGATTGCCTTCGGCAAGCTGGAACGCCGCCTGCGCAACCTCAATTTGCATGTTGTGGAGTCACAAGCGCTGATGAGCCAGCTGAACCGTCACAGCAAACTGAATGCGCAGCCGGCGTTCATCCATGGCTTGTTCGATGAGGGACGCGCGCGGGCAAGCGATTGGCTCGACCAGAACTTCCGCAAGCTCGGCGTACGTTCATCGTTTCGTCCCGCGACGCTGTTTGGTTAGCTGCCAAGCTGCGGTTAAACTGGTTAGTCAAACCGATTCATGCCCCTTTTGCTGCACGCTCCTGTTCCATGACCCGCAAGACCCGGCGCTGCACCTTGCCGGTCGTCGTCATTGGCAAGGCATCGATAAACTCAATCTCCTTCGGGTATTCGTATGGAGCGAGCTTGCCGCGCACATGCGCTTGCAACTCCGCGATCAACTTGTCATCCTGCTCCTTGCCGCGTGCCACCTCGGGGGTCAGCACAATGAAAGCCTTAACGATATTTCCTCGTTCCACGTCTGGCTTGGGCACGACAGCGACATTGGCTACAGCAGGATGCTTGACCAGGCAGTTTTCGATTTCGGATGGACCGATGCGGTAGCCTGCTGCCTTGAACATATCGTCCGCGCGCCCCTGATACCAGAGATAGCCATCTTCATCGACCAGAGCAAGGTCTCCGGTACGACACCAGTCGCCGGTATATTTGTTGCGCGTCGCATCGGGATTTTTCCAGTAGCCGATAAAGAAGATCGGATCTGGCGTGCCATGGATATCAGTCCTGTTGAGCGCCACTTCGCCGATTTCTCCGGTCTTGACGATGTTGCCGGCATCATCGATCACGGCAACACGGTGACCCGGATAGGGGCGGCCCATGCTGCCAGGCTTTGCGGGCCATTGATGGATGCTGTTGCCGACGATGTAATTCATTTCCGTCTGGCCGAACATTTCATTGGGCGGCACTCCCAGTGCGGTTTCGCACCAGTTAAACACTGCGTCGCCAACGGCTTCGCCAGCGCTCATGATCGCACGCAGTTTTAGCTTGTAGCGATCACGCGGTGCCGGTACGGCCTTCATCATCATTTTGAGCGCGGTGGGGAAAAGGAAGGTATTTGTCACGCCATACTTTTCCATCAGGTAAAACGCGGTTTCCGCAGAAAACCGTCCGCGATAACCGAGAATCGGCCTGCCGAAGTACAACGTCGGCAGCAACGCGTCCATCAATCCGCCTGTCCACGCCCAGTCGGCGGGTGACCAGAACACATCGCCGTCCTGGGGAAACCAGTTTTGAGAGGCAACGAAACCCGTCAGGTTACCAATGATGGCCGAATGGGGAATCAATGCACCTTTCGGCGCGCCGGTCGTTCCGCTGGTGTAAATCAACACGGCGGGGTCGGTCGGCAAGGTATTGACAGGTTTAAAGGTGTCGGACGATGCCGCAATCTGCGTGCTCCAGTCCAGTACGGTCTCATCCTTGCAATCGATACCGATCACATGTTTGAGGGACGGACAGGTAGCACGCGAGTCCTGCAGATTTTGCAGTCCCGCCTGATCGACGATGGCAACTGTGGTGTCGCTGTTTTGCAGGCGGTATTCGAGGGCATCAGGTCCGAACAGAATGGATAGGGGCATGGCAACCGCCCCGAGACGATAACAGGCAATGTGGACCACCGCGGTTTCAGGACGCTGCGGCAGGACAATGGCTACCCGGTCGCCCTTGCCGATGCCGAGGCGCCGCAGCGCGCCGGCAAGGCGATTGGCCTGCGCATCCATGGCAGCATAGGTGAGAGTAGCAGTGTTGCCGTCGTCATCCTCATAATGGATCGCAATACGGGAAGAATCGTCCGCCCAGCGCGAACAGCACACCTCGGCGATATTGAACTGATCAGGAATATGCCAGCGGAATTCATTGTAAAGCGTTGCATAGCGATCTTGCTGCGAAAGACGTGGTGCAAAAGACATATCCTCTCCGGTATAATTATCGAACGATCGTTCTATTATTTTGTAAATCTGGCATGGTGCCTATTATGCCAATTTATCCTGATTTTTCCTTTTCCGAGCTTGCGCCAGCTAATGAAACCCTCTCGATCTGAATTCCTTCCCGTCCGCGGCCTGCAATATCACATTCGCCACTGGGGTAACGAAGGCAGCCCAAAGCTCTTCATGACACATGGCTGGATGGACGTCTCCGCGTCGTTCCAGTTCGTGGTCGACTGCCTGAAAAAAGACTGGCACGTTATCGCGCCGGACTGGCGTGGATTTGGCCTTACCGAGGCGCCTGGTGCAGACTGCTACTGGTTTCCCGACTACATGGCCGATCTCGATGCGATCCTTGATCATTATTCGCCGAATGAGCCGGTCAATCTACTGGGGCACAGCATGGGTGGCAATGTCGTCACACTATACGCCGGCGTGCGTCCGCAGCGGATCCGCAAGCTGATCAATCTGGAAGGATTCGGTTTGCCGGGGGCCAAGGCAGAACAGGCGCCTGGGCGCTACGCCAAATGGCTGGATGAACTGCGTGAGCCGCCCACCATGCGGACGTATGCCGCACAGACCGATGTCGCTACGCGTTTGCAAAAAACCAATCCGCGCCTGACCGATGAAAGAGCCGCCTTCCTGTCCAGCCACTGGTCAGCGAAGAATGCACGCGGCGAATGGGAAATTCTCGGCGACCCCGCCCACAAATTGGTCAGTCCTATTCTCTACCGGGTAGATGAGACAATGGCCTGCTGGAAGGCGATTACCGCCCCTGTGCTCTGGGTCGAGGCGGAAGATACCGAGGCATGGCGCTGGATGGGACCCAAAGACACTGCGCGCCTCGAAATTGACCGGCGCATCAACTTCATCCCCGATGTCAGGACGGCAATGATTAGCAAGGCCGGCCACATGCTGCATCATGATCAGCCGGAAATCCTGGCTGGCATGATCGAGGATTTTGTGTAGCAATTCTTGTCCTGCAGCAGAGTGGACAGCGGTGTCTGATGGTATCTGTCGCCGACTTCGGCGTACAATAAAGTCTTATCCATTTTCCAAAAGTATCCATGCTGAACGTTGACCTGCATTGCCATTCCAACGTATCCGATGGCGCGCTGCCGCCTGCGGAGGTTGCGGCGCGCGCAGAGGCCAACGGCGTGGACGTCTGGGCGCTGACCGATCATGACGAGATCGACGGCATACCCGAGGCGCGCGAAGCCGCACTTGGGCTCGGCATGCGCTACGTGACGGGCGTGGAAATTTCCGTTACCTGGGCCTCGCAGACCATCCATATCGTCGGTTTGCAATTCGATGACAAAAACGAAGACCTCAGGCGAGGCCTGATCAGCACTCGATGCGGTCGCGAACGCAGAGCGCAGGAGATGGCAGCACAGCTTGCCGAAGCCGGCATTCCGAACGCGTTCGAAGGTGCCCTCAAACATGTCGGCAATCCCGACCTGATCTCGCGCACGCACTTTGCCCGCTACATTATCGAACTGGGCGTCTGCAAGGATGTGCAGGAGGTATTTAGCAGATACCTGATCGAAGGCAAGCCCGGCTACGTACCGCATCGCTGGGCAACTCTTAAGGACGCAGTGACCTGGATCCGCGGCGCCGGCGGTATCGCAGTTGTTGCCCATCCCGGCCGTTACGATCTGTATGACGTTGCACTCGATGCTTTGCTCAACGAATTCAAGCGTTACGGAGGTGCTGGTGTAGAAGTCGTGACGGGCAGCCATACACCTGCCGAATACGATCAGTTCGCCACAGTCGCTAGAAAATACGGTTTGCTGGCGTCGCGCGGGTCGGATTTCCATGCGCCAGAAGAATCAAATGTCGATCTGGGGGCCTTGCCCAACTTGCCTCCTTCAGTCACCCCGGTCTGGCACGACTGGCGCCTGTAGAACCTTTAGCTTCGTATCACCGCACCGCCAGAGCGTGCGGTGTGGCATCATGACGCCTCTTGATTTTTACGTAAGCGGGCCAATCTACACTGCGCTTATCCCCTGGAGGCTTGAATGAAAAGAATATTCCTCTTTATTGCAACCAATCTCGCCGTCATGCTGGTCATGTCGGTGGTGCTGTCACTGCTCGGCGTCAATCGTTACCTCAGTGCGAACGGGCTGAACATGGGCAGCCTGATGATTTATTCGTTGGTCGTGGGCTTTACCGGTGCGATTTTTTCGCTGCTCATCAGCAAGCAAATGGCAAAGTGGTCGACCGGTGCCCGCGTGATTGACACACCCTCATCGTCAACGGAATTGTGGCTGGTCGATACCGTCAAGCGCCTTGCCGACCGGGCCGGCATTGCCATGCCGGAAGTTGCGGTGTATGACGGCGAGCCTAACGCCTTTGCGACCGGCGCCTTCAAGAATTCGGCACTGGTGGCAGTGTCGACCGGACTGCTGGAAAGTATGACCAAGGACGAAGTGGAAGCCGTACTCGGACATGAGATTGCTCACGTCGCAAACGGCGACATGGTGACGCTGACGCTCATTCAAGGCGTAGTTAACACCTTCGTGGTTTTCCTGGCGCGAGTCGTCGGCTATGCGATCGACAAGGCAGTCTTCCGTAACAATGACGACCGTGGCCCGGGAATCGGCTATATGGTCACCGTTTTTGTGTGCGAAATTGTATTTGGCGTACTGGCATCGATCATTGTTGCCTGGTTCTCCCGGTATCGTGAATTTCGTGCAGACGCAGGTTCGGCAAAGTTGCTGGGCTCACCGCAACCAATGGTCAAGGCGCTGGCACGGCTGGGTGGTTTGCAGTCGGCGGAAAGCCTGCCGCAGAACTTCCGCTCCTTTGGCATTAACGGCGGCGGGTCAGGCTTTACGGCCCTGTTTTCCAGCCATCCGCCTATTGAAGCTCGTATCGCCGCGCTGCGGGGTACGCATTAACCGTTATCCTTTTGCATACGGCGGCGGTCACACTGGCCGCCGTTATTTTTTATGAGCCAATTTTTTCAGATCCATCCGGAAAACCCGCAACTGCGGCTAATCAAGCAGGCTGCACAGATCGTTCATGAAGGCGGGATTGTCGCGTTGCCCACAGACTCCTGCTATGCGCTGGTCTGCCATCTCGACGACAAGACAGCGGTCGACCGCCTGCGCCGCATCCGTGGCGTCGACGAAAAGCATCACTTGACTTTGCTGTGCCGCGACTTGAGCGAGATTTCGCAGTACGCCAAGGTCGACAATCGCCAGTACCGTTTGCTCAAGTCGGCAACCCCGGGCCCCTATACCGTTATTCTGGAGGCAACGAAGGAAGTGCCGCGCCGGCTCAGTCATCCGTCGCGCAAAACAATAGGTTTGCGTGTGCCGGAAAACCCAATCGCCCGTGCGCTGCTCGAAGAGCTTGGACAGCCGCTCCTGGGAACGACCCTCATCCTGCCCGGCGAAGGCGATCCGCTGACCGATCCGGATGAAGTGCGGGACCAACTCGGACGCCAGGTCGAGCTCGTGATAGACGGCGGCGCCTGCAGTCTGGAGCCGACCACAGTGATTGACCTGACCGGAGATGAGCCCGAACTAGTCCGGCAGGGAAGGGGAGATGCGGCAGTCTTCGGCTTGTAACCATACGGTGTTACCTTGTCTGACGGATTTCGATGCACCGGTAAAAGTGTTTTTCGCTGACCATGCTTGATTCCCGGCAATTGTGCCCGCCGGGGCAATTCCGCCCCCTCTGATAAAATCCCCGCCATGGATGAACTAATTCAAACAATTGCAGTTTATGCACTGCCGGTGCTGTTCGCGATTACGCTGCACGAAGCTTCCCATGCTTATGCAGCCCGCTTCCTTGGCGATTCGACCGCATATCTGCAGGGCCGCATGAGCCTCAATCCGATTAAGCATATCGATCCTTTTGGTACCATCCTCATTCCGATCCTGCTTTATGTCAGCACATCCGGTGCTTTCTTGTTCGGTTATGCCAAACCAGTCCCGGTTAATTTCGCCAACCTGCGCAAACCCAAGCGAGACATGGCCTGGGTCGCCCTGGCAGGGCCCGCGTCGAATTTCGTCATGGCCTTGCTATGGATGATCTTTGCGATCGGCCTGAGCATCGGTGATGTCCAGGAACCCTTTTTTATGCGCATGGCGCAGGCAGGCGTGTTGTCCAACCTGGTCATGTTCGCCTTTAATCTTTTTCCGATTCCGCCGCTGGACGGGGGCAGGGTGCTAACCAGCCTACTGCCCAACCGTCTCGCCTACAAGTTTTCACGGATCGAGCCCTACGGTTTTTTCATCGTGATGGGCCTGGTGCTGCTGAAGGTGCTCTACGTCTGGATGGTGCCCGTCATGACGGCTGCCCATTCAGCGATTAAGCTGATTGTTTCCCCTCTCACTATTTTTCTGAGCTGAACATTATGTATCCCGATCGCGTTGTTTCAGGCATGCGTCCCACCGGTGCGATGCACCTTGGCCATTATCACGGCGCCCTCAAGAACTGGGTCAAGATGCAATCCGAATTGCCTTGTCTGTTCTTCGTGGCCGACTGGCATGCGTTGACGACTCACTATGATGATCCGAGCATTATCGAGACCAGCACCTGGGACATGCTGGTCGACTGGCTGGCCGCGGGGGTAGATCCGGCGCAGGCCACACTCTTTATCCAGTCCAGGGTACCCGAACATGCGGAATTGCATCTTCTGCTGTCCATGGCGACCCCGCTCGGCTGGCTCGAACGCGTGCCAACCTACAAGGACCAGCAGGAAAAGTTGTCCGATCGTGACCTTGCAACCTATGGTTTTCTTGGCTACCCATTGCTGCAGGCGGCAGACGTACTGATCTACCGCGCCAGCCTGGTGCCGGTCGGCGAAGACCAGATACCGCATATCGAAATGATGCGTGAGATCGCACGCCGCTTCAATCACCTGTACGGCAAGGAAAAGGGTTTCGAGGAAAAGGCGCAGGAAGCCATCAAGAAGCTGGGCAGCAAGCGCGCCCGCATGTACACGGAATTGCGTACCGAATACCAGGAGCAGGGCAAGGCCGACGCGCTGGAACAAGCCAAAGCCATGCTCGACGAAGCGCAGAACCTGTCGATGATTGACCGAGAGCGCCTGTTCGGTTATCTGGAAGGCAGCCGCAAATTAATCCTGGTTGAGCCGCAAGCACGCCTGACTGAAGATTCACGCCTCCCTGGCCTCGACGGTCACAAAATGTCCAAGAGCTACGGCAATTCAATCACCTTGCGCGAAGACAAGGAAAGCGTCACCAAGAAAATCCGTACGATGCCGACCGACCCCGCACGCGTACGCCGTACCGATCCGGGTGAGCCGGAGAAATGCCCGGTATGGCAGTTGCACAAGGTGTACTCGGGTGAGGAAACCAAGGACTGGGTATTGAAGGGGTGCCGCTCCGCTGGTATTGGCTGCCTGGAGTGCAAACAGCCTATCGTGGAGGCTGTGCTGGCGGAGCAGGAACCGATGCGCGAGCGTGCCCAGAAATATCTCGACGATCCCTCGCTGGTCCGTGCCATTGTGGCCGATGGCTGCGATAAGGCCCGCAAGCTCGCGCAGGAAACCATGCGTGATGTGCGTGAAGCGATGGGGCTTGGTTATACCTCTGTCTGACGATTCATTCAGGCAAATGATCAGTAAGGAATCAACCGTACATGCACATTCCGGGAACGATTCACCATCGTCCTGGGTAGTGCGTTTTGCCGCCTTGATACCACAGGGCGAGGTGCTCGACCTTGCGTGCGGAAGCGGTCGGCACGCACGATTTCTCGCCGCGCGTGGTTATGATGTGCTGGCTGTTGACCGCGATTCGGATGCCTTGCAGCGCGCAGCCGGGCCACGGATAAAAACGATGCTTGCCGATCTCGAAGGTGGCGGCCCCGCATCTGCACCTTGGCCATTTAAAAATCAGTTGTTTAGCGGCATCGTGGTAACAAACTACTTGCACCGTCCGCTGTTTCCGCATTTCCTTGACAGCCTCGCCCCAGGCGGCGTGCTGCTCTATGAGACCTTCGCGATTGGAAATGAGCAATTTGGCAAGCCTTCCAATCCTGCGTTTCTGTTGCAACCCGGCGAACTGCTCGACCTGACTGTCAGGGAAGACAAGATGCTTCGGGTCATCGCCTATGAAGACGGCTTTGTCGACACGCCCAAACCCGCCATGATCCAGCGCATTTGCCTGATCAAAGTTCCGCCTGTCCCGTCAGCCGAGGGGCTGCGCTTGTTTTGACGCTCCAATGCAAGCCTGATTGCCCCACGGGAGCAGGCTATCCGCTACAATCAAGCCTTTCTATTCTTACCCAACTACATCATCATGATTCAGGGCAGCATAGTCGCAATCGTCACTCCCATGCACGCAGACGGCAGTCTTGACCTGCCGGGCCTGCGGAAACTGATTGATTGGCACATCGCCGAAGGGACCGACGGCATCGTTATCGTCGGTACGACCGGCGAGTCGCCGACTGTTTCGGTGGAGGAGCACTGCGAACTGATCAAGATCGCCGTCGAGCATACGGCAAAGCGCATTCCCATCATTGCCGGCACTGGCGGCAATTCGACCACTGAAGCAATCGAGCTGACCCGTTATGCCAAGGAAGTCGGCGCCGACGCATCGCTGCAGGTCGTGCCTTACTATAATCGTCCGACACAGGAAGGCATGTACCTCCACTTCCGCAAGATTGCCGAGTCGGTCGACCTGCCTGTGATTCTGTATAACGTTCCCGGCCGTACCGTCGCCGATATGGCAAACGACACGATCCTGCGCCTGGCCCAGGTACCTGGCATCATCGGCGTGAAGGACGCGACCGGCAATATCGGCCGCGGGACTGACCTTATTCGCCTTGCTCCAAAATCGTTCGCGGTGTATTCGGGCGACGACCCGACCGCAATGGCGCTGATGTTCTGCGGCGGCAAGGGCAATATTTCGGTTACCGCCAACGTCGCGCCGCGCGCCATGCATGAATTGTGCATCGCTGCGATGAATGGTCGCATCGCCGAAGCGGTCGCCATCAACAACCGCATGCTGCCACTGCATAACAAGTTGTTTGTGGAGCCCAATCCGGTTCCGGTGAAATGGGCTCTGGCCGACATGGGCATGATGCCGGAGGGGATTCGTTTGCCGCTCGCTCCGCTCGGTGCAGGTCATCATGAAACGGTACGTGCCGCGTTGCGCGAATCGGGTGTATTACAATAAGCGCCGCGCAGACCGCAGATAATTAAAACTATTTCATTCAGCATCGACATGACTATTCGCAAGCACTCTTACCTGGCTCAACGTGGATTGATTTACGCAATGGCACTGGCCGGCCTTGCTGGCTGCAGCACCATCGGGGACATCCTCGAGCCCAACCGTGTAGAGTACAAAAGCGCCGGGAAGGCGCCTTCACTGGAAGTTCCGCCCGACCTGACCCAGTTGCAGCGCGAAAACCGTTATGCGATCCCTGAAGCGAACCGCGGTACGGCAACCGCATCGGGCTACACCTTGCAGCAGACCACCAGTCCTGCGGCGGCCACCACTGTTGCGCCAACTGTAACGCAGGACATGCGCGTCGTGCGTGAAGGTAGCCAGCGCTGGCTGGTCGTCAAGGCATCGCCGGAAGTACTCTGGCCTCAAATCAAGGACTTCTGGCAAGACTCAGGCTTCCTGCTGGTACAGGAAGTACCTCAGGCAGGCGTGATGGAAACCGACTGGGCGGAAAACCGCGCCAAGATCCCGCAAGACTTTATCCGCAGCACGATCGGCAAGGCGCTGGATTCGCTGTATTCCACCGGCGAACGTGACAAGTTCCGTACGCGTCTGGAACGCGCAGCGGACGGTTCGACCGAGATCTTTATCAGCCATCGCGGCATGCAGGAGGTCCTCGTCGGCCAGCAGAAGGAAAGCACCACCTGGACACCGCGGCCGTCGGATCCCGAACTCGAAGCTGAATTTCTCACTCGCCTGATGACACGCCTTGGCGCGGACTCCACGCGTGCGAAAGCGACCGTCGCCAACGCGGCAGCGCAACCGACACGTTCGAAGCTGGTCAAAGGCCAGAACGGCGGTTACGTCGAAGTGGACGAAGGTTTTGACCGTGCATGGCGCCGCGTCGGCCTGGCGCTTGATCGCGTCGGCTTCACCGTAGAAGACCGTGACCGCACGCAAGGCATGTACTTCGTGCGCTATGTGGATCCTGACACCGACTCGAAAAAAGGCGACCAGGGATTTTTCTCTAAACTCTTCACGTTTGGCTCCAGTGAAGACAAGGCACGTACTGCGCCCCGTTACCGTGTTTCGGTAAAAGGTGCCGGCACGACTAGTCAAATAGCGGTCCTCAACAACGAAGGACGTCCGGAGACATCGCAGACTGCGAACCGGATCCTGTCCCTCTTGAACGAGCAACTTAAGTAAAGCAAGAAACGTATTGAAATTTGCCAGTCTCGGAAGTGGTAGTGAAGGTAACGCACTGCTGATTTCAACCGCTTCCAGCATCGGCCGCACGACGGTCATGCTGGATTGCGGATTCAATATCAAGGAAACCGAACGTCGCCTTCAGCGACTCGGATTAGTCCCTGCTGACCTTGCCGGCATAGTCGTCACCCATGAGCATCAGGACCATGTCGGCGGCGTTTTCAGGTTTGCTCGGCGCCACGCCATTCCGGTATGGCTTTCCTATGGCACCTACCAGGCGGTTCGCAAGGATTGCGATGGTGTCGCCTACCATTTCTGCCGTGATGGCCAGTCAGTCACCATCGGCGAACTCAACCTCATTCCCTATACGGTTCCGCACGACGCGCGCGAACCGGTCCAGTACGTCATTCAGGATAGTCGCTTCAGACTGGGAGTACTGACAGATGCCGGTCAGGCGACACCGTATCTTACGAAGACCCTGAGCGGCTGCGATGCCTTGGTTCTGGAGTGTAACCATGACCGCCAGATGCTGGCCAATTCGACCTATCCTCCATCACTGCGCAACCGGATTGGCGGCGCATACGGCCATCTGTCGAATGATGCAACCGCGGAGATACTGGGAGCGGTCGACCGTTCTCGCTTGAAGATCGTGGTTGGTGCGCACCTCAGCCAGCAAAACAACACGCCGGAACTCGCCAGGGCTGCATTGTGCAGCATAGTCGACGGTGAGGCGGCTCAGGTGATGATTGCTTGCCAGGACGAAGGATTCGGCTGGATTTCCTTAGAAGAGTAAAGCCCGTGTTCTAATAAGGCATCGACTATGGTGACGATGTCTCTGTCAATTAAGCCTTCGCCTCATACCATTGTTGCGACCGATTCACGACGTCGACGACGAGCAGCATTACCGGCACCTCGATCAAAACACCGACTACCGTTGCCAAAGCGGCGCCCGACTGGAACCCGAATAGACTAATTGCCGTGGCAACCGCTAGTTCAAAGAAGTTTGAGGCCCCAATCAAACTGGACGGGCCAGCGACGCAATGGGCAACACCGAGTTTTTTATTCAGCAGATAGGCCAATCCAGAGTTGAAGAGCACTTGAATAAGAATAGGTACGGCGAGGATGGCGATTACGACTGGCTGCTGAGTAATGGCATTGCCCTGAAAAGCGAATAACAGTATCAGCGTCAGCAATAGGGCGGAAATGGAAAACGGCCCAAGTTTTGACACTGCCCGGTCCAGATGCCCGGGCCCTTTGCGGAGCACTGCACTGCGGATGACCTGAGCAAGCATGACTGGAATGATGATGTACAGTGCCACGGACGTAACAAGGGTATTCCAAGGCACGCTAATGGATGACAAGCCCAGCAGCAGGGCAACCAACGGTGCGAATGCCACAATCATAATAGAGTCATTCAACGCGACCTGAGACAGTGTAAAGTACGGGTCACCTTTGCACAGCTGACTCCAGACAAAAACCATCGCGGTACATGGGGCAGCGGCAAGCAAAATCAGTCCCGCTACATAGCTGTCCAATTGATCTGCCGGAAGCCAGGGGGCAAATACATGGCGTATAAAAAACCAGCCGAGTAGGGCCATTGAGAATGGTTTAACGAACCAGTTGACGACCAGCGTTACACCGATGCCGCGCCATTGGCTTTTGACTTGAGCAAGTGCCGCGAAGTCGATCTTGATAAGCATTGGAATAATCATCACCCAGATCAGGACGCCGACCGGAAGATTTACGCGCGCGAACTCCAGCGCTGCAATTCCCTGAAAAAGATTTGGATAAACTTTGCCTAACAGGATGCCGATAACAATACAGAGCGCTACCCAGATAGTCAGGTAGCGTTCAAAAAAACCAATTGCCGGAGCAGAACCGCCGGCGACTGCCGTGGTGTGAAGAGTAGTCATTGCGTATGTGGAAAATAAATGCTTCCTGTCTCACTGGGACAGGAGCCGAATAGCGAGGCTCAGGCAGGAGTGACTGGCGTATCACCGATTTTCTCGATTGCCTCTTGAATCGCTTGTTTTTCAAGAAGTTGCAGTGGGAGGTTAACAAAAATATTTATTCGCCCCATAATTTGCTTGAAGACCTTCTCAAAGGCCGCGCGCTTTTCCGCATCAGTGCCTTCGACCGCAGCCGGGTCTTCAAATCCCCAGTGCGATGTCGCAGGATGACCCGGCCAGTAAGGACAAGCCTCACCAGCGGCGTTGTCACATACCGTAATAATAAAATCCATGGAAGGGGCCGCTTCGAGCGCGAATTCATCCCAGCTCTTGCTGCGTAATTTGTCCACCGGATAACCGGTCTTTTGAACTTGCTCGATGGCAAAGGGATTCACTTTGCCGGCGGGCTTGCTTCCTGCGCTAAAACCCTGGAAGAGGCCCTTTCCCATGGTGGTTACCAAGGCCTCGGCCATGATGCTGCGTGCGGAATTGCCAGTGCAAAGGAACAGCACGTTATAAGTCTTGTCAGTCATGATTGTTCAGATTACTAGAGCGGATTTCATAAGTGCCGTGTGGCGGGCCACACAAGCGACAAGCAACGCCGTCCTGCGCGTCAAGGCGGACCGAGGCGACAGTACACACGATGAAATCCGCTCTAGGTTAAGGTTCGACGCATGCACATGGCCTGTGACGGGCATAAGGCAGAAAATTCAGCGGTAGACTGTAACGTTAGCGGGGCTTCGGACCGTGCTATAACTTCATAACCTCGGCGAGCGAAAAAATCGGCTGCGGTGGTGGTTAACAGGTAAAGTACCTTGACGTTAGCCTTGCGTGCATTGTTTTCCATGGCGTTAGCAAGCTGAGTTCCAAGTCCGGTCGAGCGGCTTTCTGGGCGAACAACCAGGGAGCGCAACAAGCCATTGTCTTGGAAACGTTCGAGACCTATTGCACCAAGCATGGCCTGGCCGGTCGTCGCAACGAGGAATTCGATCGGTCGTGTTATGTCTATGTCCTGGTATGGCAAGCCACTGTCCTTGAGCAATGCCAGAACAGCGGCCAGATCGTCGGTTGTAGCCAGTCGTAGCACGGTCATGACCTAGCAGCAGGCACCAGAATTCGCTTTTTGTGTCTTTGGTACACAGCAGGGCGACTCGGCGTTAGTTGTTGCAAGAGGGATGCAGCATGCTTCGGAGCCGGCAGGCGTTTTGCCCGGTGCGCCAAAGACAGGGATGGTATCAAGTGTATGGTAAGTTTCCCAAGCAATCCCTGACGGGTCGTTAATCCAGTATTTATCTGACTTTGCATAGCAGCAGGCTACGCCTTCCTCTTTCTCCACGCCGGGCTGCAAGGCATTGAGGCGGCATTGCATTTCGCTCAGTTCGTTCGCCGATTCCACCTGTATCCCCAAGTGGTTCAAGCCGGTCTGCGCTCCCCGTGCCGAAATCGCAAAATTGACATGAGGGTCGTCGAGCATCCACTTTGCATAGTCTGCTTTTACAACGGTGGGTTCGCTGGCAAACATGCCGGAGTAGAACTTGATGCTGTCAGCGAGGTTGTCGACAGACACATGTACGTGTAGGCGTTTCATGAACAGACTCCTTCTTTTGAACAGTCAGGTACACGAACGGCGGAACAAGCATTTCCGCCGCAACAGTTTTCAGTCAAAAAACCAATTAAAGTGTTCATTGTTGGAAAATTGGCTGAATAAATTATTGAGCGTCCCATCTTGGTCTGCGTTACCAGTTCGGCGTGGGTCAATTCTTTCAGGTGGAAGGAAAGGGACGACGGCGGCATCTCCAACTGCTCCGCAATTTTGGACGCCGCCAAGCCCTCAGGGCCAGCTTGTACCAGTAAACGAAAGACCGCCAGGCGGGAATCCTGCGCTAGTGCGGCAAGTGCGGCTAATACGGCTTTATTTTCCACTATTCAAAAATGTTGAAATTAATACGATGATTCCATAATAATGGAATCATCGTATTAATACAAGAAAATCGAGTGTGCAGCATGACCTATTTGTCGAGGTAGCCGGAAATCTGGGGTAATCTATGTGGCAATTCCCGGACCAAGACCGGGCATCGAAATAAAGAATTGGAGAAGTGGAATACCTGAAACGTCAAAACGATATGAACTTATGCAGGTCTTAGAACAGATGTCCTTTGAGGACACCTGCTTCATCGTACTGGAAGAGCACCAACGTGAAAATGAGCACCGTTGAAAACGCAGCCCAAGGCAAACAGGTACATCTCCGGTCCAGGAAACCAATAGGACCAATGGAGGTCGCGGATACATGACAACTCTACCAACATACACCCACGCTCCGGTAGTCTTGCCGCAGAATAGAAAGCCAAACCAAGCAGGCCTAATTCTGAACGGCAAGCAAAGAGACTTTTCACGGAGCGGGACGAATAGCTACAAGGTCTTGCTTGTCGACGATAACGTAGACCTATTGGATTTGGCTGCAGTGCTGTTTCGGCAATTGGGCTTTGAAGTTCATACCGCCACTAGCGGTGATGAGGCGCTTGAGATCCTGAGGGACACACCTGACTTCGATTTGTTATTCACGGATGTCGTGATGCCGGGGATCAATGGTATCCAGCTCGGGCATGAAACCCGTAAGCTTTACCCCTCTATGAAAATCATTCTGGTTTCAGGTTATCCGCAAGAGGCAATATCAGCCGGACATGGCTCAATTTATGACTTTGCGTTTCTCAGCAAGCCATACAGACTGGAAGAAATTGTTAAATTGCTGAAAGAGGGAAGTTAAAATTCTGCGATAAAACGTTGACCAATAAAAAAGCCGGCCCGAAGGCCGGCTTTTCTTCAGTAATCCGGGATTACTTGGATGCAGGAGCGTCAGTAGCAGCCGGTGCGGAAGCTGCGGGAGCAGCAGCGTCGGCAGCCGGTGCAGCAGCTGTCGGAGCAGCTGCGTCAGCAGCAGGAGCAGCCGGTGCAGCAGCGTCAGCAGCCGGTGCAGCAGCAGCCGGTGCTGGTTCGGAAGCAGCCGGTGCAGCAGCAGCCGGTGCTGGTGTCGGTGCAGCAGCTTCTTCTTTCTTACCGCAAGCAGCCAGAGCAACAGCCAGCAGGGAGGCGATCAACAGAGTCTTTTTCATGGATTTCCCTTAAAAAATTTTTATAAAAAATTATGCGATGAATAATTACCGGTAATTATCGCTCGGTAGGCGTTTTCATATTCATGTTGCGATGCACACATTGAAAACTTCCTAACTCGCAATTATAGCGTTTTTCCTGCAACAACACGTATGCCGGTTACCTTTCAGTAAGGTTTTTGTAAGCTTGCAACGATTGATTCAATTAAGAAACAATTATCCACCCGTCTTCGTACCAGAGGGTCAGCGCTTCCATCACATCGGATGACGCCATTGCTACTTCCGGTCCCGACAAGCCACGATTGTCCGCCATCGTCACGAGGAGTTTTTTGTCATCTGCGCCGACAGAAAATGATTCGCCGTTCACGAAAACATGTCGGCCCCGATACAACATGCGTGTTTTACGGGAAAGCCTGACGCCTCGTTTTTGCGCGGCTTGTGCAAACTTCGCCGGACTAAGAGGCTTTGCCGGTGCGTCGAAGAAGACATTCGCCTTGGGTTCGGTTAAATACTGGCCCAGGAAAATAGTGACATCATCGTTAGTAAAACGAATTTTTTCGAGTTCGGTCGCTACGACTGAAATCATGTCGCGGCTAATTTCAGCCGGATGCTTCGCCGTGGTGAGGGCAGGGTCTGCGTAGCGCCCGGGCAGGTCGATCGAATCCGCCATGAACTGTAAAAATGCTTCGCCCAGTTCCTGGAAAGGCGGTGCACGAAAGCCGATCGAATACGTCATGCATTCACCTTCCGCGATGCCATCGTGGGCATAATGCGGCGGCAGGTAAAGCATATCGCCGGGTTCGAGAATGTATTCCTCTTCCTGCTGGAAATTTCTCAGTATCTTCAAAGGCATGCCTTCGACCAGATCCAGATTGTCTTGCGCACTGATTTTCCATCGGCGTCGTCCGTGGGCCTGCAACAAAAACACATCATATGAATCGAAGTGGGGACCGACACCGCCCTGATCGGTCGCATAGCTGATCATCAGGTCATCCAGACGTGCATCAGGAATAAAGCGGAATCGCTGGAGAAGCGCGTCGGCAGCATCACTGTGCAAGTTGACTCCCTGCACCAGTAGTGTCCATTCTTTTTTTCGGACAGAGGGGAGGCGCGGCAATGGTCCGTTTTGCATCTGCCACGTACCGTCGAAGTGGGTAATGAGGCGAGATTCGACATCGTCCTGCGCTGCCATTTCGCACAAGGCTTCCCGGCTGAGCAACGGTTTGAATCCGGGTATGGCCTGACGTATCAGCAGAGGCCGCTTGTGCCAGTAATCACGAAGGAATTTTTGCGGCGTAAGTTCGCCGAGTACACTGAAATTATCCATGCCGGCATTATATAGATAGAGATAAGTATGGCTATTGCCCTCTGCCGGTATAATTTGCGTGAATGTTCATATGAAAGGAAACGCCATGAAGATTGCCAAGAACACGGTAGTGACTGTCCACTACAAACTATCAGATGCTCAGGGCAATCTGATCGAGGAAAGCCAAGAGCCGATGGTGTATCTCCACGGTGGCTATGAGAACACGCTACCCAAGATCGAGGAGGCGCTGGACGGCAAGGACGCGGGCTATGAAACCACGATTCAGGTTGAGCCGGAAGATGCATTTGGCGAATACGACTCCGACCTGATCAAGATTGAACCACGCAATCGTCTGCCTGAGCCGATCGAGGTTGGTATGCAATTCGAAGGGACACCTGACAGCACTGAATCGGGCGATGAATCGCTGATCTTTACCGTGACCGATATTGCCGACGATAAAGTGGTTCTTGATGGAAATCATCCCTTGGCCGGCATGGCATTACGCTTTAATTTGAATGTGGCGGAAGTGCGCGCTGCAACGGAAGAGGAAATCTCGCACGGCCACGTCCATGGGGCACATGGTCATCATGATGATCTCGAAGGGGACGAAGGAGATCAGTTCCGTAGCCATCCGATTCATTGATTTGTAAGCGTGGTGCTCGTTGCGTCGCCGGCTTCACTTGGCGAGGGAATGGACACCACGCACGGCGGGTGCGATCCCGCCTGAGTACCTTCGAATCACCGTGGCCGACCTCGGTTTTAACGGTGATCCAGGTTCTTAGTCGGATAGATGGGTGCATCTTGCGCTTATTCTTTTATCCGATCAGCATTGGTCATGCATCACAATTGCCGCTGCTGCGTGGCAGAGCATATCTTGCGGAAGCCTTGAAGTGTTTTTCTTTTTTAACGACTGCCACCTGATGTTTGCGTGGCCGGCGTGCTAAGGCTGAACAGTCCCGGTCCGGACTGGTGAACTGTGAGCTTGGTCCAACCCGTTCCAGTATCGAGGTCGCCAAGATTGCCCCGCCAGTGTATGGTGCTGGCAGGCGTATCACTGCCAGATTGGCTGTGTATGATCAGCACCTTGCCTGTAAATTTGGCGGCCAGAGCTTTGATTTGTTTGCGAGTCTCTGCATAGCCGTCTCGCTGCACTGTGCCGGCACGTGGGACAGCCAACGGATTGCCATCACAGAACAGAACGATGGCGTCCATCTTGCGTCGTGTCGCATACGTGAAAACACGATTCAACCACTCCCGGTTGGCTACAAGACGGTCTTCGAATTCACTGTTGCGCCCGGCATCGATAACATAGTGATTGTTATTGCGCGGTAGATTGATCGTGGCAAACATGGTACCCGCGATTTCCCAACGCACGTTTTCCGCAAAATCGCGAAATTTGGCGATAGTGGATTGCCGCAAAACCGGGATTTTGCTATCCCCTATGGAGAATTCATCGCCATACATGAGTTCTCGCATCAGACTCAACTTGCTGACTGCTGCGGACTTTCCGTTCGGCTGTTTGCACTCGGCCCAGTCACTTGCGGCCAGCGAGACGATAAGGCCATTCTTTGCTTCATGAAGCATGGCTTTGCGACGATGGTAGAGCTTATCCGTGCATGGTTCAAAACCACCTTTGATACCGTTGACTACAACGAATGCCAGGTTCTCCGCATCGCTGGCTTCCACGCCTTCGCGCAAGCTTGCTTCATCGGCCGCATTACGGATGACGTGCGATAGCACGCCGAAGCTGAAACCTTCGTCCTGCGCACTAACGCCGACACTGAGTGACAACAATCCACACAATGCCAGACCTTGCAAGATGCTTTTATTCATTCTTTTGCGGCCAGACGTTTCAGCCGATAGAGCACATCAAGTGCTTCACGTGGCGACAAGGCATCGGGATCTGTCTCGTCAATCGCCTCCAGTAGAGCTGTGACCGTATCGGATTGTTCCGGTTCGTCGTTCAACTCTTCTTCCTCCGGCGGTACGCTGTTGTGCGCAAACAGATCAAATTGTGGGGTGGCTTGTACCGAATGGGCCTCGAGCGTGGCAAGATGTTTGCGCGCTGCCTTGATCACTGGTTGCGGAACGCCAGCAAGCTGGGCGACCTGCAAGCCATAGCTTTGCGAGGCTGGGCCAGGTTGAACCGCGTGCAGAAAAACGATGCTGTCCTTGTGCTCAACTGCCGACAAATGCACATTCACGGCGGATGGATGGGATTCCGGAAGCTGGGTCAGCTCAAAATAATGGGTGGCGAACAAAGTAAAGCTGCGCGTCGCGTCAATCAAATGGCGTGCGATCGCCCATGCCAGTGCAAGTCCGTCAAAGGTCGACGTCCCCCTTCCGACTTCATCCATGAGTACCAGCGAATGCTCGGTGGCATTATTCAGGATAGCGGCGGATTCAGTCATTTCCACCATGAACGTCGAGCGGCCACCCGCAAGATCATCCGCCGCCCCGATGCGTGTAAAAATGCGATCGATTGGGCCGATGACCGCTTGTGTCGCCGGTACGAAGCTGCCGACATAGGCGAGCAGGGTGATCAGGGCGACCTGCCGCATGAAAGTCGATTTTCCGCCCATGTTGGGTCCGGTAATCAGCATCAGCTTGCGTTCGTTACTCAGTTCACAGTCATTGGCGATGAAGCGTTCAATCTGGTTTTCAACGACCGGATGCCGTCCTTGCTCGATGAATATCCGCGGCTCGGACACGAGTTGCGGCGCGCACCAGTTATTGCGCATCGCATGATCCGCCAATGCCACCAGCGTGTCGAGCTCGGCCAGTGCATGGGCGATCGCCTGCAATGTGCCGATATGCGGCGCCAGCTCATTTAACAGTTTGTCGTATAAAAATTTTTCCCGTGCCAGTGCACGTTCTTGTGCCGATAATGCCTTGTCTTCGAAAGTTTTCAGCTCAGGAGTGATGTAACGCTCGGCATTCTTCAGCGTTTGACGACGACGATAATCGTCGGGCACTTTATCGGTTTGCCCGTGTGTTACTTCAATGTAGAAGCCATGGACCTTGTTGTATTCGACACGCAGGTTGGCGATGCCGGTCCGGGCACGTTCACGTGTTTCGAGCTCTACCAGGAACTGGCCGGCATTTTCTGACAACGCGCGCAGTTCATCGAGTTCGGTGTCATAACCACGCGCGATCACACCGCCGTCGCGCACCAATGCGGCAGGCTCAAGTGCAATGCCGCGCTCTATCAGATCAAGGCATTCGGACGGCGTCGCCAGCGCATCGTGAATCGCTTTCAGTAGCGGCGCATCCGCGTCTTTATTGCACATCGCTACATAGGCACGGAGCGATGGCAGCTGCTGCAGGCCGTTGCGCATGCCGGCCAAGTCACGCGGGCGCGCCGACAGCAGCGCGATACGTGTCGTAATGCGTTCAATGTCCGGGACAGCAGCCAGCGTGGTGGACAAGCCTGAAGATGCATCGGCGCGCATAAGTGCGTTGAGTGCGGCATGGCGCGAACGGGCAACGTTCTGATCGCGTTTCGCGTGATGCAGCCAGTGACGCAGCAAGCGTGAGCCCATCGCGGTACGGCAGTGGTCGAGCAGCGAGAAAAGAGTAGGAGATGACGTATCGTCAGAGCCGCGCAGGGTTTCTGTCAGTTCAAGGTTGCGTCGAGTCGACGCGTCAAGTCCGATGAATTCATTTTCGGCTTCAACGGCGAGGGTTCGCACATGTTGCAGGCCCTTACCCTGTGTAGACTGCGCATAACGCAGCAAGGCGCCTGCCGCGCCAATGGCTGCGGTCAATCCTTCTGCTGCAAAACCTGACAATGTCGATACCGAGAGCTGATCGAGCAGCGCCTTCCGGCCGCTTTCCGGATCGAAGTGCCATTGCGGCACAGACGTAAACTTGCCGGTGCCGGACTGGATATGCATCAAGCCGACGTCATCCGTAAGCAGGATTTCTGCCGGGGCAATCCGCTCGAGTTCCTGCTTCAGGCGGGCATCGAATCCACGGGCATCACCGGCAAATTCCATGAGTTTCAATGCGCCGCTTGCCATCGACAACCATGCCAGCCCGACTGTGACTGTCTTGCGCTGGGTAATCGTACAGACCGCCAGCAGCGGTCGGTCCGATTTTTCGGGAAGCAGGTCGGAATCGGTCAGCGTGCCTGGTGTAATGACGCGGATGACTTTGCGCTCGACCGGCCCCTTGCTGGTTGCGGGGTCGCCGATTTGCTCGCAGATGGCCACCGACTCGCCGAATTTGATCAGCTTCGCCAGATACTGGTCCGCGGAATGGAAAGGCACGCCCGCCATCTTGATCGGATTACCATTTGACGTTCCGCGCTGGGTCAGGGTGATGCCCAGCATGCGCGCTGCCTTCTCCGCATCGTCGAAGAACAGCTCGTAGAAATCACCCATCCGATAAAACAGCAGAGTACCCGGATGATCCGCCTTGATGCGTAAATACTGCTGCATCATCGGAGTGTGTTTTTCCAGTGCTTCGTCAGGGCGGGAAGGTTGAGCTCCATCCTTCCCGGATACAGATGCTAATGCCATTCCGGACTTTCTTATTCAAAGGCAGATATTGATCGCCATTTTAATGCGGCGCAGGACGGGAATGAAGGGAGATGCGACAAATGTTCGCATAGTTTGCGATATGCCGTCGTAGAGGATGAGTGGCGGCATGCATGGGGAATGCATGCCGCGTTGTTATGCTTAGCGGCCGCGGCCGCCGCTACGGTGCGGCGTTGATGTCGTTCCGGTCAGCGAGCGGCCGACTGCCGGTTTGGCGGTTGTCGGTTTCGCTGGTTTGTTTTGCGCAGGACGTGACTGGGACAGGCTGTTGGTAGCCTGTTTGGCCGTTCCCGGGTTCGGCTTTCCTTTGGGCGCTGCCTGCCTTTGCTGACGCGGTGCATTGCGCGAAGGCTGATTGCCGCTGCGAAGCTGAATCGGTTGCGGACGTGCATTGAGATCAGGTTCAAAGCCGGGAATGACTTCCTGCGCGATAGCACGCTTGATCAACTTCTCTATTCCTTTCAGCATGTCGTGTTCATCAACGCAGACGAGCGATACGGCTTCTCCTGTCGAACCGGCCCGACCGGTGCGGCCGATGCGGTGCACATAGTCCTCCGGCACGTTGGGCAAGTCATAGTTGACGACATGCGGCAACTGATCGATATCAATACCGCGTGCAGCGATATCGGTCGCCACAAGTACCTGCAGGCTGCCGTCCTTGAATTCGGCAAGTGCCTTGGTGCGTGCGGATTGGCTCTTGTTGCCGTGGATCGCCATCGCACTGATGTCGTCCTTCACAAGCTGTTCCACCAGCTTGTTGGCCCCGTGCTTGGTACGGGTGAAAACCAGTACTTGGTTCCAGTTGTTGGTCTTGATCAGGTGACTGAGCAGAGGGTGCTTGCGGTTGCGGTCAACCGGATGGATTTTCTGTGAAATGATCTCGGAAGTGGAATTGCGACGCGCCACCTCAATCATTGCGGGCGAGTTCAGCAATCCGTCTGCCAGCGCTTTGATCTCATCAGAGAAGGTTGCCGAGAACAGCAAGTTTTGCCGTTGTTTGGGCAGGGCGGCGAGTACCCGACGAATGTCACGGATGAAGCCCATGTCGAGCATGCGGTCGGCTTCGTCCAGCACCAGGATTTCGATGTGCGACAGGTTGACTGTGCCTTGCTGCATATGGTCGAGCAGACGGCCTGGCGTTGCGACCAGGATGTCGACGCCCTGGTTGAGTACCCGGATCTGCGGATTGATGTTGACGCCGCCGAAGATCACGGAGGATGTCAGCTTCAGGTACTTGCCATAGACCCGAACGCTTTCTTCAACCTGGGCCGCCAGTTCGCGGGTGGGCGTCAGGATGAGTGCGCGGATCGGGCGGCGCTGCGTGCCCTGTGGCCGCGGCTGCAATGCAAGGCGCTGCAAAATAGGCAGCGTAAAGCCGGCGGTCTTGCCAGTGCCGGTTTGCGCGCCCGCGAGCAGGTCGCCTCCACCAAGAACAGCAGGAATAGCTTGTTTTTGAATCGGGGTAGGGCTGGTGTAGCCCTGTTCACTAACGGCACGAACAATTTCATCGGCCAGGCCAAGTTCAGTAAAAGACATGAAGACTCATTTAAAGTATGTGCCTGTCGCCGGTTCATGGGCGCCAATCTATCGCAGGCAAATAAGGTGGAGATGCGGGAGGTCGGAGGGACAGCGGCGCGTAGACTGGAACAGCGCAGCGTGCAGGCATGCACAGGTATTGCGCACGCCCGCCTCGATAACATCAGGAGGAAAACTTATTTAGCAAACGGCGACAGCAGGTTGACCATTTGCGCAAAAATTTTGGGAGAGCCTGCAAGTACGTTGCCTTTATACAGGTAATCGGACTCTCCCGCAAAATTGCCGACGATGCCACCTGCTTCGGTGATCAGCAGCGATCCGGCTGCCATATCCCAAGTTTGCAGGCCTTTCTCGAAGAAACCATCCAGACGGCCTGCAGCCACATAGGCCAGATCGAGGGCGGCCGCCCCGGGACGGCGCAAACCAGCGCATTTTTCAGTCATGATTCGGAACATCTGCATGTATTCGTCCAGGGCCGCCTTGTCCCGGAACGGGAAGCCCGTACCAATTAGCGCTTCGGCCATCCTGTCGCGTCGGCCTACACGAATACGTTTTTCATTGAGGTAAGCGCCGGCACCCTTGGTTGCGGTAAATAGATCGTTGCGGGTCGGGTCGTACACTACGGCTTGCGTGATCTGCCCGCGTTGCTGGAGCGCGATGGATACGCAGTACTGGGGAAAGCCGTGAATGAAATTTGTGGTACCGTCGATTGGATCGATAATCCAGACGTTGTCGTTTTCGTCGTGCAGGTTGCTGGATGCGCCGGATTCTTCAGCGAGAATCGCGTGGTCGGGGTATGCGGTTTTCAGAACTTCAATGATGGCTTGCTCGGCGGCCTGGTCAATTTCCGTCACGAAATCATTATGACCTTTTTCGGTGACCTTGACGCGTTCAATGTCAAAAGAGGCACGGTTGATGATCGAAGCGGCGCGGCGTGCAGCCTTCACCGCCGTATTGAGCATGGGATGCATAAGGGTTCCGTTAAAATTGCGGTACCGTCGCATACCGCGTTCGGAACCACATTGAATGAATTAATGAGCGATGCGGTAGTTCGTCAGCCAAGGGCCGGCGCCGCGTAATGTCGCTATTTTAAATGAACCAGCCACAAACCAACACTTCTCTTTTCTCGCGCCTTCGTTTTGTGCTCGTCGAAACCAGTCATCCGGGCAATATCGGTGCAGTTGCACGCGCCATGAAAACCATGGGTTTTTCGCAACTTGTGCTGGTGAATCCGCGTTTTCCTGACGCCGTGCATCAGGAAGAGGCAATTGCTTTCGCCAGCGGCGCCCAAGACATCCTTGCATCCGCAAAAATCGTCGGCGGCATAGAAGAGGCGCTGGAAGGTTGCAATTTCGCCGCTGCGCTAAGCGCTCGCTTGCGCGAGTATTCACCACCTGTCACGACACCGAGAGCGCTCGCTTCGACCTTGGTCGATGATGGGAGTCTGAACGCTGCTCTGGTATTTGGGAGCGAGCGTTATGGATTGCCAAACCAGATAATTGAAAAATGTAATGTTCTGATCAACATTCCAGCCAATCCTGACTATTCGTCATTGAACTTGGCACAAGCTGTGCAATTGCTTGCGTACGAGGCGAGAATGGCGGCGGGCGGCGATAGGATTGCTCAATCCCCAATTGGATTTCACGGAGATGCAGCCAGCCTGACACAGGTGGACGGTATGTATGAGCACCTGGAAAAAGCATTGATTGCGATTGAATTCCTCGACCCGGACAATCCCAAAAAACTGATGTCCCGATTACGACGCCTGTTTTCGCGAACGCAACTAGAAACTGAGGAAGTCAATATTTTGCGGGGTATAGCGAGGCACATTCTCGCACGGATAGGAAAAAACCAGGCTGAGTGAATAAGAGTGAATAGAAAAAGGGAGTACAGGGAGTAGCGGGGGATTGATCTAGGTCGAGAGCGTCTCGCGGAGCATTCAGTGAAATGTTTTGTGCCTTGCGCGTTAACTCGGAGACATGTTTGGTACTGAAAGATCGTAGGGCTAACGGTATGTGATGCGCCGAGTTTTTATTCTTATGGGCATGTCACTGTGCAACCGACTGCCTAGCCAGGCCAGTTAATCAATACACAAGTCAATAAAAGAAAGCGCGGCGGCAGGGTGCGGCCACATTGCCGCTACCCTGCAATAGATGTCTGGAGCAACGAACAAGAATTATGCCCAGGCGCGTAGCAGCCCAACAGCCAAGCCCTCAAGCGCAAAGTTGTCGTGGCTGGAATCTACCCGGATCGGCTCAAAATCAGGATTCTCAGGCAGTAGTTCAATTAACGAGCCGCTCTTTTTATACCGCTTGACCGTAACTTCATCGCCAAGGCGCGCAACGACAATCTGGCCGTTTTTTGCGGTGTCGATCTTCTTAACCGCAAGCAAGTCGCCATCCATAATGCCCGCATCACGCATGGATAAACCCCTAACCTTCAGCAGGTAATCCGGTTTTGCGGAAAATAGGGCAGGGTCAACACTGTAGGTCGCTTCAACATGCTCCTGTGCAAGGATAGGCGAACCTGCAGCGACCCGACCGATTAGTGGCAGACTGAGTTGCATGAGGGCGGGATGAGGTAGCGACATCTGACGTCCCGACAGCCGGAGTCCGCTGTCGCCATGCATATCGCGCAGTCGGATACCGCGGGAAGTGCCCGGAGAAATTTCAATTGCACCCTTGCGGGCCAGGGCCTGAAGATGCTCTTCCGCGGCATTGGCCGATTTAAAGCCGAGCTCGGTGGCGATTTCGGCCCGGGTCGGAGGGAAGCCGGTATTTTCGATCGCTTCCTTGATTAGATTCAGGATCTGTTCCTGACGTGCGGTAAGTTTAAGCATGTTTGGCAGCCAAGGTAATCAGCGAAGATCGCCAAAAAATTGGCGAAGATTAATATTTATTGCGTGACTGCTGCAGGTGTTTGCAGTCTGGCCATGCTGTTCATATAGACAGCCTGTATTTTTATACAGGTTTTGTTTGAATGCAAGCGGATATACAGGTTTTTTGGGGTTTTTCGGTTCGATCCTGTTAAGCGCTTGAAATGATTGAGTTTTCCTTTGGTGCAGGTTATGATAGCGGGCTTTCCTCTTCCCACACTCGTCTTGACGCCGAGGTGGGCGATTGTTTAATCCGTCCATAAGGAGAATACATGCGTCATTATGAAATCGTTTTTATCGTCCATCCGGATCAGAGCGAGCAAGTGCCTGCAATGATCGAACGCTACAAGGGTATCGTGACTGCCCGTAACGGCAAGGTACACCGCGTCGAAGACTGGGGCCGCCGCCAGATGGCATACATGATCCAGAAGCTCGCAAAAGCACACTATGTCTGCATGAATATCGAGTGCGACAGCGAAACACTGGCTGAGATCGAAACAGGCTTCAAGTTTAACGATGCCGTCCTGCGCCACCTGACCGTCAAGATGAAGAAGGCAGAAACAGCGCCGTCGCCAATGATGAAGGCTGTGCAGAAGGAAGATGCTGCCAAGAGCCAGCGTTCCGAAGCAGCCGCTGCGTAATTCTGCCAGTCGAGGAGTGTGAATCAGTTACGCCTGATAGCCGCCATTGCCGAGCGTGAAGTATTGCGCTACACACCGGCAGGTATCCCGATCGTGTCGGCAAAATTGTTGCACGCGTCGGGGCAGGTGGAGGCAGGCATCCCACGCCAGGTTGAGTTTGAAATCGTCGCGATTGCCGCTGGCGAAATTTCAGGAAGGCTCAACAAGGCGGAAATGGGGGTGACGATGGTATTCACCGGATTTCTCGCTCGCAAGAATCGCAATAGCAAAAGCCTCGTTTTCCATATCACGGACTTCGACGCTTATTCACCAGATCACTAGATACAGTACAGGAGCCAAACATGGCATTCGGTAAAAAATTCGACAAGAGCAAACTCAAGAACAAGCGCCAGCAGCAAAACCCGCTGTTCAAGCGCAAAAAATTCTGCCGCTTCACCGCTGCGGGCGTTGAGCAAGTGGACTACAAGGACGTCGACACCCTGAAGGATTTTGTTCAGGAAAACGGCAAAATCATGCCGGCACGTCTGACCGGTACCAAGGCACATTATCAGCGTCAGGTTGACACTGCGATCAAGCGCGCACGCTACCTCGCGTTGCTGCCTTACACCGATCTGCACAACGCCTAATTGACGACTGAAGAATAGGAGAAAAACATGCAAGTCATTCTGTTGGAAAAAGTCGTTAATCTTGGCAATCTCGGCGAAGTCGTACGCGTCAAGGACGGTTACGCACGTAACTTCCTGATCCCCCAGCGCAAGGCCCGCCGTGCTACTGCAACTGCTGTTGCAGAATTTGAAGCAAAGCGCGCTGACCTGGAAAAGGCTGCAAACGAAAAGCTGGCCGCTGCGCAGGCACAAGGTGAGAAGCTGAGCGGTACTACTGTCAAGGTCGCTCAGAAGGCTGGCGTTGACGGCCGTCTGTTCGGTTCCGTTACCAATGCCGATATTGCTCAAGCAGTGACCAAGGCCGGCTTCCCGGTCGAAAAGGCTCAGATCCGTATGCCCCAAGGACCGCTCAAGGTCGTCGGCGATCATACTATCGCAGTTGCTCTGCATACTGACGTTGTTGTTGACATCAACGTTGCTGTCTTTGGCGAACAAGCCTGATAGAAGCAGTTGAGGTAGCAATAAAAAAGCCGGCGGAAGCCGGCTTTTTTGTATTTTTGCCTTCTGTTTTTACTACCTTGCCTAGCCTGTTCTTGGGCGGCGAATACGTTCATTACATTTCTGGTATGCGATGGCGAGGCGACTCTGGCTGCTAATCGCAAAGCCGTGTTGATATGCACAAACGCCCGGCATCGATCAACCCGCATCGATGATACAGCCAGGCCAAAAGTACTCCAGGACTTATGTCATTCCCCGGTGTCTGCTCGGCATTTTCTATGAAATGCTATGAACCACAACGCGGTAATCGTTAACCCTAAAACGACATATCGCAGCAAGAGAAGGGCCTCAGAAAAAGGTCTCAATCAGCGCTGCTCTACGCGCAAGTAACGTACGAATGACCGCTGCATCATCAATGGACCGATGCTGGACCGGTGATTTTCTTTGGTTTGGTCAACCAGACCACGCCTGTCAATGCAAAAAAGGCGACCGAGCAATACAGGAAGAACTCGTTGGTCGCGAGCATATAGCTTTGAGCGTTAATCGTGCGCTCGATGACGCCGTAAGCTTGGTCGAGCGACAGGCCAGCTGACTGCAGTATGCCCAGGTAGTTATTGCTGATCGGTGAAAATTGAGACACATTTTCCGTCAGTCGCGCATGGTGGGCACTCGACATATGTTCCCATGCAGTGACACTGATGGCGGTCCCCATGGCTGCGCCTAGCGTACGCAGAAAGTTCGAGAGGCCGGAGGCGGCCGCCATGTGATCAGGTGTGATATTGGCCAGCATCAGCGATTGCACGGGAAGAAAGAAACACGCCATGCCGATACCCTGCACGAGTCGCGGACTGACGATATCCCAGAACCCCACGTCCAGCGACATCTGCGTATTCCACAGCGATACTGCACCCATGACGACGAAGGCAAAGGTAGCAAGCACACGCAAATTCAGTCTCGTGATATTGCGGCCGATAATGGGCGACAGAATGAGGGTAAAGATTCCGATTGGTGCCATCGCCGCGCCGGACTGGGCAGCGGTATAGCCCATCACCATTTGCAGCCAGAGCGGGAATACAACGACCGAGCCGAAATAAGTCATAAATCCGACCGACAACAGAATCACGCCGAATCGGAAGTTCTTGTCCCGGAACAGGCCAAGATCGACAATCGGATGATGCGACGTGAGGACCCACGCAATGAAGAAAGTAAGGCTGACGGCGGCGATCACGCCGAGCGCTGTGATGAACGGGGAGGCGAACCAGTCGTAGTCCTTGCCGATTTCCATCATCAACTGAAGGCTGCCGATACCGACGACCATGAGCAGCAATCCGATAACGTCAAGCGGCGCTTTGACTGTCGGAGACTCTCTCTTGCGCATCAGGGTCCAGATCGTAATGCCGCCGAACAGGCCGATCGGGATATTGATCAGGAAGATCCATGACCAGTGATAATTATCGCTGATATAGCCACCCAACAGCGGTCCGGCTATCGGCGCCAGAATCACTGTCATCGCCCATAGACCCATCGCTGCACCGCGTTTCTCAGGCGGGAAGTTCCGGACCAGCAATGTCTGAGAGAGCGGAACCATCGGTCCCGAGACCAAGCCCTGCAACAGGCGACAGATGACCAGCATGGGAAGGTTTACCGAGAACGCGGCAATCGCTGACATCAACGTAAACGCTAATACCGAGATCACAAACAGCTTGATCTCACCCACACGGCGAGCAAGCCAGCCGGTCAGTGGAACCGCAATCGCTGCGGCGACGGAATAAGCACTGATGATCCAGGTTCCCTGACTGGTCGATACGCCTAGCGAGCCGGCGATGGTTGGAATCGACACGTTGGCGATCGTGATGTCGAGGATTTCCATGAAGGTCGACAATGCCGCCGCGATAGTCAGCAATATCAGCGCAGACCCCTTGAGTGGTGCTTGCGCCGGCATGGCCTGCGCAGCAGCGGACGCATCGGCTGCGCCAGCTCTGACGGATTGCTCTTGCATACCTTGTTCCTGTCTTATTTCAGATTGGCAGCGATGATGGCATCGATTTTTCGTTTTGCTTTTGGATCGGCCACGCCGTCCGAGGCGCCAAATGCGGTCATTGTCTTCTGCGCCGGCGCAGCAGCACCGACCGGCTCGCCGCTCTGCTCATGCAGGTCGACTTCCGCACGCATCGACAAGCCGATCCGCAGCGGGTGGTCGGCCAGTTCCTTCGGGTCGAGCTGGATACGGACAGGAACGCGCTGCACCACTTTAATCCAGTTACCGGTCGCATTTTGTGCTGGCAGGAGCGCGAAAGCGGATCCGGTGCCAGCTCCAAGGCCTGCAATTTTTCCGTTGTACTCGACTTTGCTGCCATAGAGGTCTGCAGTGAGCGTCACGGGTTGACCGACCCGCATTTCGCGCAATTGCGACTCTTTAAAATTAGCGTCGACCCACAACTGGTCGAGCGGCACAATCGCCATTAACGGCGCACCCGGATTGATACGCTGGCCGACCTGCACGCTACGCTTGGCGACTTCACCGCTGACTGGCGCATAAATCGTTGAACGGGCCTGGCTCAACATGACTTCCTGCAGACGGGCAGCGGCACGCTGAACATTCGGATGGTTGGCAACGCTAGTGCCTTCGGTCAGCGCACGGCCAGACGCGAGTTGCTCTTTCGCTGCGTCGAGCGCTGCTTGTGCTCCAGATACAGCGCTCTCGGCATGGCGGATTTCCTCACCCGACACGGCGCCTGACCCGGCGAGCGCCTTGCGGCGGGCAAGGTCGTCCTTTGCGCGTGCCAGTTCTGCCAGGCGCAGCGAAACATTGGCTCCAGCCTGCGCCTGGGAGGCGTACAGCGTGCGTACTTCACGCACTGTTTGCGCGAGCTGGGCTTCGGCCTGCGCCAATGCGATTTCGGCATCCGCCGCGTCGAGTGTGACCAGGGGCTGACCAGCCTTCACAATATTGGTATCGTCGGCATAAATCTTAATCACCGTTCCAGCGATTTGCGGCGTTACGTGTACGATATTCCCCTGCACATAGGCGTTGTCAGTTTCTTCGATAAAACGGGACACAAGCGCCCAGTAAGCGCCAAAGCCGAGTGCCGCGATAGCAAATACGCACGCAATAGTCAGCATGATTTTCTTGCGCTTCGGTGAACCATGACTTGCTGGTGTCGATGCGGCTTGAAGCGCGGCTTGCTGCAGCGGGGTGGAACTTGAATTGGAATTCGGTACTGCACTCATGATGACTCCTGGGTTCTATTCTGTCGTACTGTTGATGCGGTCAAATTAGCTACGCGTCATTTCTGCTGAAGACTGGCCTGAGGCGCTGTGGTGGACGTATCGAATCCGCCACCGAGCGCACGCACCAGCGCGATATTCAGGTCTTCGCGACGCGCCTTCAGGTTGGCCATGGCGCGGCGTTGCGCGAGCAACTGTGATTCAACAGTGAGCACGGTGAGGTAGGGCGACAGGCCGCCCTTGTAGCGCAAGGTCGCGAGGCGATGCGCCTCTTCGGCTGCGGCCAGTGCTTCGCGCGTGACAGCCTCCTCGCGATCGAGGTCCGCGAACCTCGTCAATTGCTCGGCAACATCTTGTGCAGCGCCTAATACGGATTGGTTGTACTGCGCAATCGCAGCATCGATATCGCTTGCCTTGCCTGCATAATTGGCGCGTAAGCGGCCGGCGTCAAAAATTGGCAAGCGAATTGCCGGGCCTGCGCTGTTTGTCAAACTGCCAGCCGACAGTAAGTTGCCGAGGCCGATCGCCTGAAATCCGATCAGGCCGTTCAGGTTGATGTTGGGGTAGAACTGCGCTTTTGCTGCGTCGGCCTCGCCATAGGCGGCCTCTATCCTGGCGCGCTGCGCAGCCAACTCCGGACGACGGCCAAGCAGATCCAGCGGCAACCCGGTCGGCAAGCGAAATCCGGAAAAAGTCAGCTTGGGTCGTGACATACCTTCGGCAGCCGAAGGCATGTCGCCAGCGAGGGCGGCCAATTGTAAACGCGTCACCCTGGCCGAGGTCGCCAGCTGTTCGATTTCGATCCGCAAGCCGGCCTCATTGGTTTCTGCCTGTCGGACTTCGACTTGGGTATCGAGTCCATTTTTGACCCTCTGGTCAATCAGGCGACGGATAGAGCGGCGTTGTTCGAGAGTGGCGGATAAGACGTCCTGCATATCGTATTGAGCGGCAAGTTGCGTATAGGCGCGCGCGATCGACGTCGTCAATGCCAGTCGCGTCGCTTCACGGTCATACACGGCACTCTTTAACTGCGCGTCGGCCGCGCGGATCAGCGCTGCATTCCTGCCCCACAGGTCGAGATCGAGACCAAAGCTGACAGCTGCTTGTCCCTGGCTGACATACTCGCCCCCTGTCCCGACCGGTGGGCGCGGCACAAGATAATTTTCCGACTGACGCCCGTAGCTGAGGTCTACGCTTCCATTGACCTGAGGCGAAGTCGCCGTGTGGCTGAGATCAGCCGATGCTTGTGCACGTGCGATCCGTGCCTGCGCAACAGCGAGATTGGGATTGTTTGCCAACGCATGTTCGATGAGCCTGTTCAGTTGCGGATCACCGTAGGCCGTCCACCATCCCGTTGCCGGCCATGCGTCCTCGGATTGGCTGACCCCTGCGGGCAACGACATGGACACCTTGTTGATGGTCGGATTTGCCGGAGCGATCGGCTGAAAATTGGCACATGACGCCAGCAGCATGCTGAGGGACAAAGTCCCGAGCGGGCGCATCCGGAAAAAGGCGGGGGCAGTCAATCTCATCATGACATTGAGTATTTATTGTTAGGTATAGGAAGGAGTCGTTGCATTAACGAAAAGACGCATGCTGCTCAGGCATTAGCAATCATGCGCCGTAGAAATTCTTTAAATTGTTCGACTTCTTCCGGTGCGAAGCCGCGCAGATGGTGATTCAACGCATCGACGGCGACCTGAATCATCTGGTCCGCCATTTCATGGCCTTTTTCAGATAACGCAACTTCTACTACACGACGGTCGGCGGTACTTCGGCAGCGCTGAACAAAACCTTTTTCTTCGAGCCGATCTAGAAGACGAGTCATGGCACCGGTATCCGTGGCAAATTCCCGGGCAAGATCCGCAGCGGTATTCAAATTGCTAGAGAGCAGCTTCATGAAAATGCCAAGTTGAGCATGCGTCATATCAAACTCGGCAAGACGCCGATCGAACGTAACGGAGAGCTGACCGCCGGCGCGTTTTAACAGATAGCCAATGCTTTCGGCTGAAGTATAAGTTTTCACGGTATACGGTTGAGACATGGCAAGGAATGCGGTCGGCGATAGTAGAGGTAGAGGTTAATATATCTGCCTAGGCAGTGAATGTCAAGGCAGTAAGTGCGGCGACAACTGATTGCAATATGGATATGTGCGCCACACCCGCAAGGAATATTCCCCTAGCTGCCGTGCCTTGCTTTCAGGCGAGAAGGTATAATTCGCGCCATGAATACACGCACCGATCCTCAGCTGGATGCGCTTCGCGTTCCTCCACATTCCATTGAAGCAGAACAGTCCGTTTTGGGCGGTTTATTGCTCGATAATGCAGCGTGGGACCGCATTGCGGATTTCGTGCATGAAGACGATTTCTATCGATATGACCATCGCATCATCTTTCAGCATATCGTCAAGCTGATCAATGCCACCAGGCCGGCAGATGTCATCACGGTCTATGAAGCGCTCACCGGTAGCGGCAAGGCCGACGAAGTCGGCGGACTTACCTATCTGAATGCGCTCGCGCAGAACACGCCATCGGCGGCGAACATTCGCCGCTATGCAGAAATTGTCCGCGATCGCGGCGTTCTACGTAAGCTGATTACGGTTTCCGACGAAATTTCGGGACAGGCCTTTAATCCTCAGGGCAAAGAAGTTAAACAACTGCTCGATGAAGCCGAATCCAAGATCTTCGCGATTGCAGAAGAGGGCGCGCGGGGTGCGCAGGGCTTCCTGGAAATCCAGCCGCTGCTGACGCAGGTCGTCGAACGTATCGATGAACTCTATAATCGCGATAATCAGAACGACATCACGGGTGTTCCTACCGGCTTCGTCGATCTGGATCGAATGACTTCCGGCCTGCAGCCAGGCGATCTGGTTATCGTGGCGGGTCGCCCATCCATGGGTAAGACGGCATTCTCGATTAACATCGGCGAGAACGTGGCGATCGAAAGCGGTCTGCCGGTTGCCATCTTTTCGATGGAAATGGGTGGCGCCCAACTCGCGATGCGTATGCTGGGATCTGTCGGACGTCTGGATCAGCATCGCTTGCGTACCGGCCGTCTCAATGACGAGGACTGGCCCCGGCTCACGCATGCGATCCAGAAGATGAACGAAGTTCAGATCTACATCGATGAGACTCCTGCGCTGAGTTCAATTGAATTGCGCGCGCGGTCACGCCGGCTGGCACGGCAATGTGGCAAGCTTGGACTGATCATCATCGACTACCTGCAGCTGATGTCTGCAAACTCGGCGGGTGAAAACCGCGCAACCGAAATCTCGGAAATTTCCCGAAACCTGAAGGGGCTGGCAAAAGAACTTAACTGCCCCGTGATTGCGTTGTCACAGTTGAACCGTTCGCTGGAACAGCGTCCAAACAAGCGGCCCGTGATGTCCGACTTGCGTGAATCCGGTGCTATCGAACAGGATGCCGACGTTATTCTGTTTATTTACCGTGATCAGGTCTATAACCCCGATTCGCCGGACAAGGGCACGGCCGAAATTATTATTGGTAAGCAGCGTAATGGCCCGATCGGCACTATTCGCCTTACTTTCCTGGGTGAATACACCAAATTCGACAACTATACCGGCGGCAACGCGGTATTTGACAACGAATAACGACACAGACATTCGGCGGCCGACTTGAGTCGGCCGCCGCCAAGACATTAACAATTTGACTTTTTGAGAGTGCAATTATGTTTGGACGATTGATGCCCAATGAGGGCAAGTTCTTCGAGTTGTTTATCCAGCACGGGGAACTGTGCGTAAAGGGTGCAAAGGAAATGGTTGCCCTGATGACCAACTTCGACGATCTCGAAAACCGTGTGCATGCCATTGAAGGCATCGAAAAGCAGGCGGACAAGGTAACCCATCAGACTCTGGATCTCCTGCACAAGACGTTCATTACTCCGCTGGACCGCGACGACATTCACAAACTGATCACGCGCATGGACGACATCCTGGACTTGCTGGAAGATGCGGGCCAGACAATTTCCCTGTACGACATCAAGGCCATTACGCCTGAGGCCAAGCGCCTTGCCGAGCTTTGCCATGCTTGCACGGAAAAGGTAAAGGCTGCGGTGGGCTTGCTGCACAACATGGACAATTCGACGCAGATCCTTGCAATTTGCGAAGAGATCGATCGCCTCGAATCCGATGCTGACCACGTGATGCGCGCAGCTATGTCCAAGCTTTTCCGTGATGAACCCGACGTGCGCAATCTGATCAAACTGAAAGCGATTTACGAAATTCTTGAAACCGTGACCGACCGTTGCGAAGACGTTGCCAACATCATCGAAGGCATCATCGTCGAGAACGCATGACCCGACTCATCCCCGGGGATAAGCGGCTGCACTCGACAGCGCCGGCTACAGATCGTTGCTGTGCTGATGTGTCAGGCGCACGGAATTAAACAAAACAAGAATCTCATGCAAACCCTACAAATCAGCATTTACACACTTGCCTTCCTGATCTTGCTGGCACTGCTGTTCGATTTCATGAACGGCTTCCATGATGCCGCCAACGCAATTGCAACGGTGGTCTCTACCGGTGTGCTCAAGCCGCAGCACGCTGTCGCAATGGCCGCGTTTTTCAACGTTGTCGCCATCTTCTTTTTTCAGTTAAAGGTGGCTACGACGGTTGGTAAAGGAACGATTGAACCATCTGTTGTCGATCATTATGTGGTCTTTGGCGCGCTGGTAGGCGCAATCTTCTGGAATATCCTGACCTGGTATTACGGCATTCCATCGTCGTCGTCCCATGCCCTTATCGGTGGTCTGGTTGGAGCGGCAGTTGCCAAGGCCGGTACCGGTGCACTGATTTCATCAGGCCTGATCAAAACCATCGCCTTCATCGTCCTGTCGCCACTGCTTGGCTTCGTTTTTGGTTCGATCATGATGGTAGTCGTGTCGTGGCTTTTTGTTCGTTCCACACCCCGCCGCGTCGATAAGTGGTTTCGGCGCGCGCAGTTGGTTTCCGCGTCAATGTACAGCCTTGGCCACGGCGGCAACGATGCGCAGAAAACAATGGGCATTATCTGGATGCTGCTGATTGCCGCCGGTTATTCCTCCACGACTGATCCCTTGCCGATGTGGGTCGTGCTGAGCTGCTATGCTGCGATTGGTATGGGCACCTTGTTTGGTGGATGGCGTATCGTGAAAACCATGGGCCAAAAGATTACCAAGCTCAAGCCGGTCGGCGGATTTTGCGCAGAGACTGGCGGTGCGATCACCTTGTTTCTTGCCACTGCACTCGGCGTTCCGGTATCAACAACGCACACCATCACGGGCGCCATTGTCGGTGTAGGTTCGTCACGCAAAATGTCTGCAGTACGCTGGGGCGTCGCCGGCAATATCGTCTGGGCATGGATCTTTACCATTCCTGCGTCTGCCTTCGTTGCTGCCATTGCGTGGTGGATCGGCACCAAGATTCTCTAAGCGTCAATGTTAGGTTCGTCCAGGTACCATTAAGCGAGCTGAAGCCACAAATGAAAAAGCCTGCACACATGTGCAGGCTTTTTTTCTTGGCTTATTTGCTAAGCAAATAGTACCGGCTACAGCACTTCGCTCGCATGATCGGCCAGGCGAGAGCGCTCGCCGCGTGCCAGTGTGACATGGCCACTGTGCGACCAACCCTTGAAGCGGTCGACCACATAGGTCAGGCCGCTCGAACCTTCGGTCAGGTAAGGCGTATCGATCTGCGCGATGTTACCCAGGCAGATGATTTTGGTACCCGGACCGGCACGCGTCACCAAGGTCTTCATTTGCTTCGGCGTCAGGTTCTGTGCCTCGTCGATGATCAGGAACTTGTTGACAAAGGTGCGGCCGCGCATGAAGTTCATGGATTTGATCTTGATGCGTGAGCGGATCAGATCCTGCGTTGCGGCGCGGCCCCATTCGCCGGCGTCATTATCCGACTTGTTCAACACTTCGAGGTTATCGTCAAAAGCGCCCATCCACGGCGACATTTTTTCTTCCTCGGTGCCAGGCAGGAAACCGATGTCCTCACCGACCGGTACGGTGACACGGGTCACGATGATTTCGTTGTAGAGTTTGGTTTCCAGGACCTGCGCCAATCCCGCTGCCAACGCAAGCAGGGTCTTGCCGGTACCAGCCTGACCAAGCAAGGTGACAAAGTCGCACTCGGGGTTCATCAGCAGATTGAGGGCGAAATTCTGTTCGCGATTGCGAGAAGTAACGCCCCAGACACTGTTCTTGCCATGGGTGTAGTCACGCAGCGTTTGCAGCACGGCGGTTTTGCCGTTGATCTGCTTGACCTGTCCATAGAAAGACGCCTCGCCATTGTTGGGCTCCAGGAACACAAACTGGTTGACCAGCAGGGAAGGAACGACCGGTCCAGTCACACGATAGAACGTATAGCCGGTACCGTGTTTGTTTTCCTGCCAGGATTCCATGCCCTTGGCGTGCTTGTTCCAGAAGTCATCAGGCAACTGAACGATGCCGGAATACAGCAGGTCCGTGTCTTCGAGGACATGGTCGTTGAGATACTCTTCCGCCGGCAGACCCATGGCACGGGCCTTGATTCGCATGTTGATGTCCTTCGACACCAGCACCACCGGACGCCCTGGGAACTGGCCTTCGAGGGCGCGAACCACGCCGAGAATCTGGTTGTCGGCCTTGCCGATCGGTAGTCCTTCCGGCAATTCCACGTTCTGCAACCTGGTCTGGAAAAAAAGGCGGCCTTTTGCATCCTTATTGCCCAGCTTGGCGAGTGGAATCCCGTTTTCGATCTCGTGTTCAGCAACACCAGCGACAAGTGCATCGAGGGAACGCGATACCTGTCGTGCATTGCGTGCGACTTCCGACATTCCTTTTTTATGGTTGTCGAGTTCTTCCAGCGTCATCATCGGCAAATAGACATCGTGTTCCTCAAAGCGGAACAGCGACGTCGGATCATGCATCAGCACATTGGTGTCGAGCACGAAGAGCTTGGTTAGCCCAAGCTTGCCGGCGATGCGGCTGGAACTGGATTTAACGAGGCTGTCGGCAGCCTTCGGCTTGGCGGTACGGGTTTTTACGGCAGGCGCCTTTTCAGTTGTTTTGGCGCGTGCTTCAGGAGGAATTTCGATTACTTGCGGAGCGGATTCAACCAGCGTCATCACAGGTTTTACCGATTTGCCTTTCTCTGCCTTGGGGTAATCCTGCGGGGAGAGCATTGTTGCGGGTTTTGTCGGTAATTTGGGCAGTGGCATCAGGACCTCAATCTAAAAATGTATTGAATAGACGACTCGTCGGGGCCAAACGGTTGCACGGCGGGTTGCGGGTTGATTGAAACAGCGGGTTGGGAAAAGCGAGTGCAATACAACCTGAGAAAAGAAAGGTAAAGGATACTGCAGGGATCGGGCAGTGCGATGATGCGTTCCGGAATGCAGAAACGCGAAGTAAAAAAGCCGTTTGAGGGGGAGGCTTGATGCCTCTTCCACAAACGGCCTTCGAAGAGAAAATTCTTTTAGATTCAATGGGTTCAGCGGTTACGCAAGAGCCTTCACGAACTCCAGTACTTCATCAACGTGCCCAGGCACTTTCACTCCACGCCATTCTTTCACCAATGTCCCGTTGCCGTCAATGATAAATGTCGACCGTTCTACGCCGCGTGCCTGTTTGCCGTACATGGTTTTCATTTTCATGACATCAAACAAATTGCAGACTGTCTCGTCAGGGTCCGAAATCAGCTCGAACGGCATGTCGAGCTTGGCCTTGAAGCCTTCGTGCGAACGGATGCTGTCGCGGCTTATACCGAATATCTCTGTGTTGGCCTCTTGAAACTGTGGATAGAGGTCCCGGAATTGCATGCTTTCGGTGGTGCAGCCGGGCGTGTTGTCCTTCGGGTAAAAGTACAGTACGAGCGTCTTTCCCCTGTAATCGGAAAGGCGAAACATCCGGTTGCCAGTCATTTCAGCTGAGAAATCGGGTGCGGTCATATTAAGTGCGGACGGGCTTTCAGCCACAATGGTCTCCTGGTACAAATGTTTTGTCGTTTGTGACGACGGTCAGTGCGTCTGCGGTCAACTGGTAATAAAGGCCGCACCCCTGATGTTATCGAATGTTCATTCAATTTGAAATGCCACACGTCACGGAAACCCGAACTGCCGGATATGGCGCAATGACAACTCAAGTAGGCGTATCAAGTAGGCGTAATCACATCGATCGAGGAACCGCTGCCTGTTCTCCGACATGACGCGAAATCGACGCCTTTGTTCCAGCGATGTTTGCCATATGCCTCCATATGGAGATGCCTTGCAGGTTTTCAAGAAGGCAATTGTGCTGGGGCCATCACCCCTTGATGGTCGCAGGTACCGCGCCGCACAGGATACCGCTTAAGATGCGCGGATATCAGGATCAGGGCTCGTCGAAGATCAGTGCGAGAGCGACCTTGCGACCTTCACCCATCAAGATGTTGTAAGTGCGGCACGCGGCAGGGTTATCCATGCACTCGACGCCGATGCGGCGCGAAGTCAATGCCGCAATCAGTCGAGGGTGAATGAAGCGCTGACGCCTGCCAGTGCCAAGAATAACAACATCGGGCGACACTTCGTCCAGCCGGGAAAAATCTTCTGCCGTCAGGGCGTCGAAGGATGCGACCGGCCATTGCTGCGGTGGCGTTTCCGGCATGACGATCAGGCTGTAGCCGAAGCGCTGAGCATTGATTTCAACGCCTTCTTCATCGTAAGCGGTGACGGTCTGATAATGTTGGGTAGGAGTTGAATGGAGCTTCATGGCGTAATAGACCCGCGAAAAGTCATAAATTTCCGACAACAAGAAGAAAAAGAAGGGGGCATTGTAGCCCTTCCCGGATTAAAAGGCGGCCGTACGCATTGATAAAACGGGTTGCTTTCGGCAAAATGGTTCTTTTGGCGGTGCAGCATTGCACGCCGTTATGCGTAAACCACGAGGAATATACCGAGTGCGACCGATTCAAAAGTCCAGGAAACTGGCAGACGTCTGTTACGACATCCGTGGCCCTGTCTTGGAAAAAGCCAAGCAGATGGAAGAAGAGGGCCACAAAATTATCAAGCTGAACATCGGCAACCTCGCCGTGTTCGGTTTCGACGCGCCCGACGAGATCGTGCATGACATGATCATCAACATGGGCAATGCCGCAGGCTATACCGATTCCAAGGGCATGTTCGCGCCGCGCAAGGCGATCATGCACTACACGCAGGAAAAGAAGATCGAAGGCGTTACGATTGACGATATCTATATCGGCAACGGCGCATCCGAGCTGATCGTCATGGGCATGAATGCCTTGCTCAACAGCGGTGACGAAGTCCTGGTTCCAGCACCCGATTATCCGCTCTGGACTGCGGCGGTCAGCCTGTCCGGCGGCAAGCCCGTGCATTATGTCTGCGACGAGCAGTCCGGATGGCTTCCCGATATCGAGGACATCAAGAAAAAGATCACCTCCAATACCAAGGCCATCGTTGTCATCAACCCGAACAATCCGACCGGTGCGCTCTATCCGGTTGAAGTGCTGCAGCAGATTGTCGATGTGGCGCGCCAGCACCAATTGATCGTGTTTGCCGACGAAATTTACGACAAGACCCTGTACGACGGCGAACAGCACACCTCGATCGCCTCGCTGGCTGACGATGTGCTCTTCCTTACGCTCAACGGTCTGTCCAAGAATTATCGATCCTGCGGCTATCGCGCTGGCTGGATGGTAGTATCCGGCGAGAAGAAGCCGGCCAAGGACTACATCGAGGGCCTGAACATGCTGGCGTCGATGCGTCTGTGCGCCAATGCGCCGGGGCAGTTTGCGATCCAGACCGCGCTGGGCGGGTATCAAAGCATTAACGACCTGGTCGGACCCGGTGGGCGCTTGCTCAAGCAACGCGATCTCGCGCACAAGCTGCTCACTGAAATCCCTGGCGTCACCTGCGTCAAGCCGAAGTCCGCGCTCTACATGTTCCCGAAACTCGATCCGAAGATTTACCCGATCGAGGATGACCAGAAGTTTGCCTATGAGCTGCTGGCGGAGGAAAGGGTCCTGATTGTTCAGGGTACCGGCTTCAATTGGTTCGCCCCCGATCATTTCCGGGTCGTTTTCTTGCCGAACTCCGATGATCTGACCGATGCAATGGGACGCATTGCGCGCTTCCTCGAAGGTTACCGAAAACGCCACGGCACGGCCTGAGGCTGTCAATCCGGTGTCGCCCGCCAAGGCGGGTGTGCCGGGACTGCCGAACCACATGTCTTCAGCAATGAGGGGCGGCAGGGTGGTTTTCCGCAGGCTCTCGCGCGGCGATGGTCCTTGTCATTGGACACTGGACGAACCGCGCAACATTCACCGCTTTTAACACAGACAACACTCGCTATGAAACCCATCAAAGTAGGCTTGCTAGGCATCGGAACCGTCGGTTCCGGAACATTTAATGTTTTGAAGCGCAATCAGGAAGAGATTACGCGCCGCGCAGGACGCAGCATTCAGATTACGATGGTGGCCGACCTCAATACCGAGCGTGCAAGGGAATTGACGAACGGTGAGTGCGAAGTCGTCAACGACGCCAACCTGGTCGTCAATCATCCCGATATCGATATCGTCATCGAACTGATCGGCGGCTATGGCATTGCCAAAGACCTGGTGATGAAAGCCATCGCCAACGGCAAGCACGTCGTGACCGCCAACAAGGCGCTGCTCGCGACCCATGGCAATGAAATTTTCAAGGCGGCCCAGGAGAAGGGTGTGATGGTCGCCTTTGAGGCAGCAGTTGCCGGTGGTATCCCCATCATCAAGGCGCTGCGTGAAGGCCTGACCGCAAACCGTATCCAGTGGTTGGCCGGAATCATCAATGGCACCACCAACTTCATCCTGTCCGAGATGCGCGACAAGGGCCTGGATTTCGATGTGGTGTTGAAAGAAGCGCAGCGTCTCGGCTATGCCGAAGCTGATCCGACCTTCGACATCGAAGGCGTCGATGCCGCGCACAAGGCGACCATCATGTCCGCCATCGCATTCGGTATTCCGGTGCAGTTCGACAAGGCTCACGTCGAAGGCATTACCAAGTTGCAGGCAACCGACATCCAGTATGCCGAACAACTCGGCTACCGCATCAAGCTGCTCGGCATTGCCAAGCGTACTCCCAAGGGGATCGAACTGCGTGTGCATCCGACACTGATTCCGGCCAAACGCCTGATCGCAAACGTGGAAGGCGCGATGAACGCCGTACTGGTACACGGCGACGCAGTCGGGGCGACACTCTATTACGGAAAGGGCGCCGGTTCGGAGCCGACCGCGTCTGCGGTCATTGCCGACCTGGTCGACATCACTCGCCTTGCCACAGCCGATCCTGAACATCGCGTGCCGCATCTGGCGTTCCAGCCTGATGCCATGAACGACACGCCGATCCTGCCAATGTCGGAAGTCACGACAAGTTATTACCTGCGCATGCAGGTTGCCGATCAGCCAGGTGTGCTCGCCGATGTCACCCGCATTCTCGCGGACTTGACGATTTCCATCGATGCGATGTTGCAGAAGGAGCCGGCAGAAGGGGAAACCAAGGCCGATATCATCATCCTAACCCATCAGACGCAGGAGAAGAACGTCGTCGCGGCGATTGCAAAAATTGAAACCTTGTCGACAGTGGTGGGCGAGGTAACGAAGATCCGCCTGGAGCAGTTGAGCTGATCAATCGCGGACGTCGTTTCAGTTCTGCATAAAAATGGCGCCTCACGGGCGCCTTTTTTACTTTCTGCATTCATTACATTGCTTTAGCGATATGGGCATCGCAAATTCAATGTCTTCGATCGATTACCGTATCGAATCGACATCTGCTCAGCGATGAATCACCACCAGCAAGGCCTTCACTTCCTCTGTGCCGGTATTGCGAATGGCATGCGGCTTGTCTGCCACGTAACGTGCGGTTCCTCCGGATTTCAGGCTTTTGACGACGCCATCGACTTCAAGCTCCAGTGTTCCATTCAGCAAAGTCAGGTGCTCGACCGTGCCCGGATCATGGGGATTCGACTTCAGTGCACCCTTGCTCGCCAGAGTCAGCTCATACCATTCAAATTTCCCGGCCAAATCCATGGGGCCCAGAATACGCAGCACATAACCGGAATGATGGCCGGGAAGCGTCGGCGTCTCGTGTGGTTCAAGAATATGGATCGCTTCCGATTCCCGGGTATTCGTAGCGAGTAATTCCTCAATGCCAATCCCAAGGGCATTGGCGAGCCGCCATGCGACGGCGATCGTCGGATTGGCCTTTTCTCGTTCAATCTGCGACAGCATGGATTTCGACACGCCGGCTGCGCGTGACAAGTCATCCAGTGTCAATCCACGCTTAAGTCGAATCTTTTGCAGGGTAGCGCCAACTTCAGGAGGCGCACCTGGGGCAACGATATTTTTCATTAACACTCTTGCATTGTCGAAGTGGCTTGGTTAATATCCACTATATTGAACTTTAGTTCGAGATAATGGATTTGGTGCATTTTAGTGAACTCAATCGTAGCAGACGGTCGGAAGCATAGATAGCAAAATGTTTCCTGCAACATTAAACGGCAAAACACGGAGGCTCGCATGTCCACTAGTGGTGCGAAAGAGAATTTTTATACAGGGTTGGCGGCTGGCCTGGAGAATTTGCGCGAGCAAGGTCTGTTTAAGCCGGAACGCGTCATTGCATCTCGGCAAGGTGCCGAAGTTGTCTGTGATGATGGTCGGCGGCTGATCAATCTGTGTGCCAACAATTACCTGGGCCTGTCCGGTGACGAAGCAATGGTTCGCGCGTCCGTTGAGGCAACCGAAAAATACGGTTACGGCTTGTCTTCGGTGCGTTTCATTTGCGGCACCCAAACCGTGCACAAGCAGCTTGAGCAAGCCATTTCCAACTTTCTCGGGACCGAAGACACCATCCTGTACGCAGCGGCCTTCGATGCCAACGGCGGCGTATTCGAACCCCTGTTCGACGAGAACGACGCCATTATTTCGGATGCGCTGAACCACGCGTCCATCATCGACGGCATACGGTTATGCAAGGCTGCACGGTATCGTTATCAGCATAACGACATGGCGGACCTGGAAAAGCAGCTGGTGGCGGCGGCGGACAAGCGGCATAAAATCATTGTGACCGACGGCGTGTTTTCGATGGACGGCACCATTGCCCAACTCGACAAGATCTGCGATCTCGCCGACCGCTACGGTGCACTGGTCATGATCGATGAATGCCATGCCTCCGGCTTCATGGGTAAAACCGGCCGCGGTACGCATGAGCACCATGGGGTCATGGGGCGCGTGGACATCATTACCGGCACGCTTGGCAAGGCTCTGGGCGGCGCAATGGGCGGGTTTACTGCGGGACGCAAGGAAGTCATCCAGACCTTGCGCCAGAAATCCCGCCCTTACTTGTTCTCGAATACGCTGGCGCCGTCGATTGCCGGCGCGTCGCTCGCAGTCCTCGCGCGGCTGTCGTCCTCCACCGAACTGTGCGACCGGCTGCATGAAAACACCGCTTACTTCCGCGCCGCCATTACGGAACTCGGCTTCACGATCAAACCGGGAACGCATCCCGTGGTCCCGGTGATGCTGTTCGACGCACCGCTGGCACAGAAATTTGCCCAGCGTCTTTATGACCTCGGCGTCCTTGTTACCGGTTTCTTTTATCCGGTTGTGCCAATGGGGCAAGCCCGCGTCCGGGTGCAGCTTTCCGCCGCCCATACGCGCGAACAACTCGACCGTGCACTGTCGGCATTCGGGCAGGCGGGACGTGAACTTGGCATTTTGAAGAACTGAAGGAGCAAGACAATGGAACGTATTCTCGTCATCGGCGCCAACGGCCAGATCGGCAGCGAACTCGTCGAGGCACTGTCGCTCCAGCATGGCGCTGACAATGTCATTGCCGCCGACATCGGACCGCGCAGTCTGTTCGGCGCGACCTGTTATGAAACCATCGATGTGCTGGATGCCGGCCGGATAGCCACCATCGTCGACACCTACGGCATTACCCAGCTCTACCAGCTCGCGGCATTACTCTCGGTGACGGGAGAACAGGCGCCTCTCAAGGCATGGACGCTGAACATGAACGGTCTGCTCAATGTGCTTGAACTCGCGCGTGAGCGTGGGGCAGCAGGCAAGCCGCTGAAAATCTTCTGGCCTTCATCGATCGCTGCTTTCGGTCCGCATACACCGGCCGTCGACACACCACAGTTGGCGGTAATGGATCCGACGACGATCTATGGCATCAGCAAGCAGGCCGGCGAACGGCTGTGCGAATACTATTTCACCAGGTTCGGGGTCGATGTCCGCAGCATCCGGTATCCAGGCATCATCAGCCACAAGTCACCACCCGGCGGCGGCACCACGGATTACGCGATTGCGATCTTTCATGCCGCCAAGCGGGGAGAGCGGTATACCTGCTTTCTGGGGCCGGAAACCACCTTGCCGATGATTTACATGCCCGATGCTATTCGGGCAACTATTCAGCTGATGGATGCACCGGGCGAACAAGTCCGTATCCGGTCCGCCTACAACGTTGCCGGGCTGAGCTTTAATCCGCGCGAACTGGCCGAAGAAATAGTCCGGCAGTTGCCTGGCTTCCGCATCCAGTATCAGCCTGACCACCGCCAGGCGATCGCGGACACATGGCCACATAGCCTGGATGACACCTATGCGCGCGCCGACTGGGGCTGGAAAGCCAGTATCGGTCTGCAGGAGCTCGTGCGCGACATGCTGGAGCATGTCCCCGCCGCACCGGAAAAGCTGCATCACGCTGCCTGAAATGCCGTCCGGAGGCGGCTGCCAGTTATAATGGGGAGTGAAGGACGCTGCGCCAGCGCGCAGCGGGCCACCCACTTACCAAACTATCAAGAGCTTATGCAATACGTCTCCACCCGAGGTCAGTCTCCGGCGCAATCTTTTTCACAAATCCTTCTTGGCGGTCTTGCACCCGACGGCGGTCTTTACCTGCCGGCTGAGTATCCGAAAGTCAGTGGCGCAGAGCTGGATGCGTGGCGCAAGCTGTCCTATGCGGACCTTGCTTTCGAGGTGCTGAAAAAGTTTGCCACCGACATCCCGGAAGCGGATTTGAAAGCGTTGGCGCACAAGACCTATACGGCAGACGTTTACCGTAACGTGCGCAAGGGCGAAGAACCCGGGCAAATCACACCGCTGTGCACGCTCGAAGAAAAGAACGGCACCAAACTTGTCCTGCAAGCCTTGTCGAACGGGCCGACACTGGCGTTCAAGGATATGGCCATGCAGTTGCTCGGCAATCTGTTCGAATACACGCTGGCCAGGCAGGATGCGGAACTCAATATCTTCGGTGCGACCTCGGGCGACACCGGCAGCGCTGCCGAATACGCGATGCGCGGCAAGAAAGGCATCCGTGTCTTCATGCTGTCCCCGCATAAAAAGATGAGCGCATTCCAGACCGCGCAGATGTTCAGCCTGCAGGATCCGAATATCTTCAATATCGCGGTTGAAGGTGTGTTCGACGACTGCCAGGATATGGTGAAAGCGGTCTCGAACGACCTGACTTTCAAGGCCCGCCAGAAGATCGGCACCGTCAATTCGATCAACTGGGCACGTGTTGTAGCGCAAGTGGTTTACTACATCCGCGGTTATCTCAGTGCGACCACCAGCAACGACCAGAAGGTTTCCTTTACTGTCCCATCAGGCAACTTCGGTAATATCTGTGCCGGCCATATCGCGCGCATGATGGGCGTGCCGATCGACAAGCTGGTGGCGGCGACCAATGAAAACGACGTGCTGGATGAGTTCTTCCGCACCGGGGTATATCGCGTGCGCAAGTCGTCGGAGACCTATCATACGACCAGCCCGAGCATGGATATCAGCAAGGCATCGAATTTTGAGCGCTTTGTCTACGATCTGCTGGATCGCGATGCGGACCGTGTCAGGGCCTTGTTCAAGAAAGTGGAGACCGAGGGCGGTTTCGATCTTTCAGGCAAGCCGGGTAGCGATGGCAACGAGTTCGAAAAAATTTCGCGCTACGGCTTCCTGTCCGGCAAATCGGTGCACAGTGACCGTGTAGCGACCATCCGTGATGTGCAGGAGAAATATGGCGTTACTATCGACACGCATACAGCGGACGGTGTCAAGGTGGCGCGCGAATATCTCTCGCCCGGTATACCGATGATTGTGCTCGAAACAGCATTGCCGGCAAAGTTCAATGAGACAATTCGTGAAGCGCTGGGCCGCGATGCCGAGCGTCCGGCGGGATTCGAAAATATCGAAGCCTTGCCGCAACGTTTTGATGTGATGCCGGCAAACGTCGAAAAAATGAAAGCCTACATCGCTGAACGAACCGGCCTTTGATTCGTACAATGATTGCGTAAACTTTATTTGTACAGGCTGAACGATTCAGCCAAAGGCAAACCGTAGCGGCGGCTCTGTAAAGCCGCCGCCATTTGTGATCGGCATACGGGCCGGCTTCGCGCGTGGCCCATCACACCACCCAGACTGCAAGTGCGCGCATGACCGAAAAGAAACCGATGCTGAGTGCCAATGAAGCGCTCGCAACCCTCCTCGCAGCAGCACGTCCGATTTCAGACGTCGAGACCTTGCCAACAATCGACGCTAACGGACGCGTTCTTGCTGCTGCACAAAGCTCGCAACTGAACGTCCCTCCGATGGACAATACGCAGATGGATGGCTATGCCGTCCGTGCCGTCGATTGCGCCAGCGGCAGCGTCACGCTGAAAGTGTCGCAACGCATTCCCGCAGGGCAGATCGGCCAGGCTTTGCAGCCAGGCACCGTCGCCCGTATCTTTACGGGCGCGATGATTCCTGAAGGAGCCGATGCCGTCGTGATGCAGGAGCAATGCGAAGCCATACCCAGCGGCGACATGGTGAGGGTCAACCACGCTCCGCAGCCCGGCGAATGGATACGGCGTACCGGTGAAGACATCGAGGCTGGTAGCGTCATTCTTCCTGCCGGCACCCGCCTGCGCGGGCAGGAACTCGGGCTGGCGGCTTCCGTGGGTCTCGCCAGCTTGCCGGTGATCCGCAAGCCACGTGTTGCCGTGTTCTTCACGGGCGATGAACTGGCGATGCCCGGTGAGCCGCTCAAGCCGGGGGCGATCTATAACTCCAACCGCTTCACCTTGCGCGGACTGCTGGAAAACCTGGGTTGCGACATCACTGACTATGGCATCGTTCCGGACTCGCTGGAGGCGACACGTCAGACCTTGCGGACTGCTGCGGCAGACCACGACCTGATCATTACCTCCGGTGGCGTTTCGGTGGGAGAGGAAGACCATATCAAGCCGGCGGTGGAAGCCGAAGGACGGCTCAATATGTGGCAGATCGCGATCAAGCCCGGAAAGCCCCTGGCTTTCGGCGAGGTCAACCGCATTGGCGGATCGACCGCGTTCTTCCTGGGCTTGCCGGGTAATCCAGTATCGAGCTTCGTCACCTTCCTGTTGTTTGTCCGGCCGTTCATTCTCCGCCTGCAAGGCGTGACCAATGTAAGTCCACGGGCTGTTCCCCTGCGCGCCGATTTTTCCTGGCCCAAGGCGGACCGTCGCAATGAATTTCTTCGTGCACGCATGAACGCCAATGGCGGCCTCGATCTATTCCCGAATCAAAGCTCCGCCGTGCTAACCTCGACAGTGTGGGGCGATGGACTGATCGATAATCCGCCGGGGCAAACCATCGCCAGCGGTGATACAGTGCAGTTCATTCCATTCAGCGAATTGCTTTATTGACGACCATGCAGATTGAACTTCGTTTTTTCGCCAGCGTGCGTGAAGCCGTCGGCACAGGCAAGGAAACACTACGCGTGCCGGACGAGGTGCAGACCGTCGGGCAGGTCCGGTCGTTCCTGCAGCAACGCGGCGGGGTATGGGCAGAAACCCTGGCGGAGGGACGTGCACTGCGGATGGCCTTCAACCAGCAGATGACCGGTGCCGATACACCCATCAGCGAGGGCGGCGAAGTCGCATTTTTCCCGCCAGTCACAGGAGGGTGAATAGCATGGCAGTGCGCATCCAGACCGAGGATTTCGACCTTTCCCGCGAAGTTGCGGCTTTACGTGCCGGGCAGGCGCAGGTCGGGGCTGTCGTCTCTTTCGTTGGAACCGTGCGTGACATCAATGACGGTGCCGGTGTCAGCGAAATGGAACTCGAACACTATCCGGGCATGACCGAAAAAGCCCTGGAAGACATCGTGGACCAGGCCAAAACGCGCTGGACTATTATCGATGCGCTCGTGATACACCGCGTCGGACCACTGAAGCCCCTAGACCAGATCGTGTTGGTTGCGGTAACTTCCGCCCATCGCGGCGAAGCATTTTCCGCCTGCGAATTCATCATGGATTACCTCAAAACCGAGGCGCCGTTCTGGAAGAAGGAACAGACGCCGGATGGGGCACGCTGGGTTGATGCCCGTGTCACCGACGACCGTGCCCTGGCAAAGTGGGGTATTGCGTCTGGTAATGCCGCCGAACCGGAGCGTCCGGCGTAGTTTGCCTCCTGGAACGCTTCTTATCTTCGGTCGAAAGCGGTCTTCTTCCAGGCGTCAAACCTTCCACCTGTAGCCTTGCAGGCCGAAAACACGCTGCGTATTCCTTCTCCGACTGTTTTCCGGAGAAGTATCGCCTTCACTGGTTGCTAGTTAAACACCCGTTTACCGGGATTTTCAAGCATCACTCCTGGCATTTCCAGTTCCAGGTCCCATTCGGCTAGTCGAACGGCATCCTTTAGCAAGGAGCAAAAGCCGTGCAGTACGATCAACGTGAACGCGAGTTCGAAACCGTGGCCATCCGCTGGGGTCATATTGATCCTGACGGGTTGGTCCGGAAACTGGGCAAAGTTGATTGACGTAATCAGTAATGGGTGTTGGCCTAGCGGGAAGTCCTGGATTTCAGCTTCGTAGGGGTTGTTGAAACTGCCGCTGTCGCGAATCTGGTCGACCGATGCCTGGTGCTCCATACCGATAATGTCGGCACTCGCATGAGCGGCTTGCGGTTTGTCCAGTCTGACCTGCGTTTCAAGCGCCTGAAGGATGGCCGGCCACAAGACCTTGGTCAGCCTGCGCGTCAGCCAGGCGCGCAATTCATGCAGGCCGTCGTCCGACTTGAACGAAGCCCGAAACAGAAGCCGGTCTTCTTCGGCCTGATAACTTACCTGAATTTGATGTAGATCCATTGCAACCCGACCCTGCCTGAGCGAGGATCAAGCATCCTTTCTTGAAATGTGGTTACTCGCCCTTATGTTGTTGGCAGATTGATTTTTTTCTGGAGAACATTCTTATGCGTCTCGATAAACTGACAACAAAATTGCAGGAGGCTCTTTCCGATGCCCAAAGCCAGGCGGTCGGGAATGATAACCAATACATTGAGCCGGTGCATATCCTGAATGCCCTGATCAACCAGGACGATGGTGGCGCACGCTCCCTGCTGCAGCGTTCCGGGGTGAATGTCAGCGGCCTGTCCGCGTCCCTCAAGACGGCGCTGGAACGCCTGCCGAAGGTTTCCGGCCACGGCGGTGAAGTACAGATCGGCCGTGAATCCGTTGCATTGCTGAATCTCGCTGACAAGGAAGCGCAAAAGCGTGGCGACCAATTCATCGCCAGCGAAATGGTTCTGCTGGCGCTGACGGAAGACAAATCCGATGCTGGCAGGCTGGCGCGCGAAAGCGGACTGACCCGCAAGTCGCTCGAAGCGGCCATCACTGCTGTGCGTGGCGGCGGTAACGTCAATTCTGCCGATGCCGAAGGCCAGCGTGAAGCGCTGAAAAAATACACGCTGGACCTGACCGAACGTGCACGTGCCGGCAAGCTCGACCCGGTGATCGGACGTGACGATGAAATCCGTCGCGCGATCCAGGTATTGCAACGTCGCACGAAGAATAATCCCGTGCTGATCGGTGAGCCCGGTGTCGGTAAGACCGCCATCGTCGAAGGGCTTGCGCAGCGTATCGTCAATGGCGAAGTGCCTGACAGCCTGAAGTCCAAGCGTGTGTTGTCGCTCGATATGGCAGCGCTGCTGGCCGGTGCAAAGTATCGTGGTGAGTTCGAGGAAAGGCTGAAAGCCGTCCTCAAGGAAATCGCCCAGGATGAAGGCCAGACCATCGTCTTCATCGACGAGATCCACACCATGGTCGGCGCGGGCAAGGCCGAAGGCGCGATGGATGCCGGCAACATGCTCAAGCCTGCGCTTGCACGCGGTGAATTGCATTGCGTCGGTGCCACGACCCTGGACGAGTACCGCAAGTACATCGAAAAGGATGCTGCGCTCGAACGTCGTTTCCAGAAAATCATGGTCGATGAACCGAGCGTCGAAGCGACCATTGCGATTCTGCGCGGCCTGCAGGAAAAGTATGAGGTGCACCATGGCGTCGACATCACTGACCCGGCTATCGTGGCCGCGGCCGAGCTGTCGCATCGCTATATCACCGATCGCTTCCTGCCTGACAAGGCGATCGACCTGATCGACGAAGCCGCTTCGAAGATCAAGATCGAAATCGACTCCAAGCCGGAAGTCATGGACAAGCTCGACCGCCGCCTGATCCAGCTGAAGATCGAGCGCGAAGCCGTTCGTAAGGAAATGGACGAAGCTTCGCAGAAGCGTCTCGGCCTGATCGAGGAAGAGATCCAGAAGCTGGAGCGTGAATACGCCGACCTCGATGAAATCTGGAAGGCTGAAAAATCCGCCGTCCAGGGCAGCCAGCAGATCAAGGAAGAAATCGAGAAGGTCCGTCTGCAGATGGAAGAAGCCAAGCGCAAGGGCGACTGGCAGAAGATGTCCGAGCTGCAGTACGGCAAGCTGCCGCAACTGGAAGCCCAGCTGAAGCAGGCTGATACCGGCGAGCAGGAAAAGACGGAGCGCAAGTTGTTGCGCACTCAGGTCGGTGCGGAAGAAATCGCCGAAGTCGTCTCGCGGGCAACCGGTATCCCGGTCTCGAAGATGATGCAGGGCGAGCGCGACAAGCTGCTGCATATGGAAGATGAACTGCATAAGCGCGTGGTCGGCCAGCATGAAGCGATTGTTGCTGTGTCCGATGCGATCCGCCGTTCGCGTGCCGGCCTGTCGGATCCTGACCGTCCGTATGGTTCGTTCATGTTCCTTGGCCCGACAGGGGTCGGCAAGACCGAATTGTGCAAGGCGCTGGCGTCCTTCCTCTTCGATACCGAAGACGCCATGATTCGTATCGATATGAGTGAGTTCATGGAGAAGCATTCGGTGGCACGACTGATCGGGGCGCCTCCGGGTTATGTCGGCTATGAAGAGGGTGGCTATCTGACCGAGGCCGTACGTCGCAAGCCGTACAGCGTGATCCTGCTCGACGAAATCGAGAAGGCGCATTCGGATGTGTTCAACGTCCTGCTGCAAGTGCTCGACGATGGCCGCATGACGGATGGGCAGGGGCGTACGGTGGACTTCAAGAACACCGTCATCGTGATGACATCGAACCTGGGCTCGCACAAAATCCAGGCGATGGAAGACAGCGATCCGGCCGTGGTGAAGCTGGCGGTGATGGCGGAAGTGAAGAATCATTTCCGTCCCGAGTTCGTGAATCGTATTGATGAATTGGTCGTGTTCCATGCACTCGATGCCAAGAACATCGGCGCGATCGCACGTATCCAGCTCAAGGTGCTCGAGCAGCGACTGGCGAAGATGGATATCCATATGGAAGTTTCCGACGCGGCGTTGCAGAAGATTGCCGAGGCGGGTTTCGATCCTGTATATGGTGCTCGTCCATTGAAGCGCGCGATCCAGCAGGAAATCGAGAATCCGTTATCGAAGCTGATCCTCCAGGGACGCTTCGGCCCGAAGGATACGATCACCGTTTCGGTAAAAGGCAGCGAACTCGCTTTCGAGAAAAAGGAAGAAGCGGTCGCTGTATAGGGAAGTTGATTGGCTTCACGGCCAGTGCAAGCAAAAGCCCGGCAACAGATCTTCTGTTGCCGGGCTTTTCATTTTGTTCAGTTGACGCTTCAAGGCGTCGTCACAGTCATGCTACGCGCCATTGCGCGCAAAGAACACGCTTGGCGACTGTCCGAAAGTCTTCCTGAACATCGCCGAAAATGCCGACTGACTCGCGTACCCCAGTTCGTCCGCAACCTGAGACAGCGGCATGCCACGCGCAATCAGCGGCGCCGCATGAGCCAGCCTGACTTGCTGGCGCCACTGGGTGAAACCCATGCCAAGTTCGCGTTCGAACAGGCGCGCCAGCGTACGGCTTGATGCTCCCACTTTCCCGGCCCAGTCCTCCAGGGATAACGACGATGCGGGTTCCCCTATCAGTGCTTCGCACAGGGCTTTCAATCGTTTATCTTCCGGGAGTGCGACCCGTATTGGTTGCGTTGCCAGGCGCGGCATTTCGTCCAGCATCAACGCTGACAACATCGCCTCGCGCGAGCTTTCGGCATCGGCCTGCGCAAGAGCCACGACCAGTTCGCGCAGCAGTGTGGAGACTTCAAGGACCTCGCATTCCCCGCCACTGAATGGTGCCGCTTCCGCAAACACATACAAGGCCCGTAAGCGAGCCTTCTCCAGCGTCGCGACTTCATGCACCAGCTTCGGTGGTATCCAGATTGCTCGTTGCGGCGGCACGATCCAGGTGCTGTTGGGGACGGTTACCCGTACGACCCCGTCGAGCGCATAGGTAAGTTGTCCCCAGGCATGAGAATGCGCCGCCAGCAATTCCGATGCATCGAGATCACGCGCCACCATGCGCACGGGTCGGCTCGCTGTCGGCGTCACGCCGGATAGATGCAGCCTTGTATGCTTGATCGCCTGGATAGCCATGATGATAAGAGGACCTCAAAATAAACTGTCGGAATTGCGACAAATCTTGTCCATTTATCTTAAAACAGACGAGACAATCCTGCATAAACTATTTTCAGGATTTTTAAATATCAACACCAATATCGATCCGGCCCCGCCGCGATTCCAATTTTCGATTTCGAGACTGAGATAACGTCATGAATGCTTCCGCCGCCACACCCACCTTGCGTCAGGATGCGCAGGTCATCAGCCTGGAAGGGCTCGCACATGGCGTGTCACATTTCTTTCACCTGATCCTTGCGCCTTTATTCCCGTGGTTAAAGGAGGCGTTTGGCCTGTCATATGCCGAACTCGGTTTTCTGATGACGGTGTTCTTTGTCGTATCCGGAGTAGGGCAAGCGGCGTCAGGTTTTGTGGTAGATCGGATCGGAGCCCGCAATGTCTTGTTCTTCGGTCTCGGCTGTCTCGGAATCTCGGCGCTGGTGTTGGCAGTCGCTCCCAGCTATCTCTTTCTGCTGCTTGGCTCCATGCTGGCAGGTCTTGGTAACAGCGTGTTTCACCCGGCATGCTTCACCTTGCTGAACAAGCGCGTCTCCCCGGCACGCCTTGGGCATGCGTTTTCGGTACATGGCATTTGCGGCAACCTGGGATGGGCGGCGGCGCCGGTGTTCCTGGCGCCATTGGCGGCAGGGTTCGGATGGCGCTTCGCTCTTGCTGCAGCGGCTTGCATTCCGCTGGCCGTGCTCGCTTTGCTTCTCGTGTACCGCAACATCCTCGATACTGCCGATGGCCGTGAGGCGGTAACAACCACGCATAAAAACGAGGCTCTCAAAACAGGCCGCGCGCTGGATTTTATGCGGGTACCTGCGGTGTGGATGTGCTTTCTCTTTTTCTTCATTACCGCGATGGCCCTTGGCGGTGTGCAGAGTTTTTCTTCCACGGGTTTGCACGAACTGTATGGCATGTCGCTGGCCACTGCGACTGTCGGCTACACGGCGTACATGCTGGCCTCCGCTGCCGGCATGCTGTGGGGCGGCTTTCTCGCGGCGAAGACCACCCGCCATGAGCGCACCATTGCCATGGGCTTTACAGCTTCCGGCATCTTCGCAATGACCATTGCCAGCGGCGCGGTACCGCCGCTCATGGCGGTGTTGCTGATGGGCGGAGTAGGATTGGGAGCTGGCATCGCCGGTCCATCGCGCGACCTGCTGATTCGTGCTGCCGCACCAAAGAATGCGACGGGCCGTGTGTACGGCGTCGTCTATTCCGGTCTCGATATCGGGCTTGCGCTCGCGCCGCTGATGTTCGGTGCCGTGATGGATGGTTCACATCCTGCGTGGGTATTCGTTGGTATCGGTTTGTTCCAATGGCTCGCATTGCTGACGGCGTTCAGGGTCGGGAGTAACACGGAAAGCAAAAGGGCGGCCGCGCAGGCGAGCACCGTCTGAAAATGCGAACGTAAATGCGCTGTATTTGATGTTTGCAAAGGCCGGCCCAAGTGCTGGCCTTTTTGCTTGCGGTCCTCGCTTACAATCCGGGGTGCTCAATTTACTTTTACCCGAAGGAGAGACGATGACTTTTGCAACATGTGATATCTGCGATGCCAACGAGGACAAGCTGGCCAACGGGACGCTGGCGGCATTGCCGCCCGTGTTCCAGAAATTCGGCATGCAGCTGACATTTTCGGGACAGGCAACCACGCTGAAAGTATTTGAAGACAACGTGCTGGTTCGTTCAACCCTTGAGACGCCGGGCAACGGCAACGTGCTCGTGGTCGATGGCGGTGGCAGCTTGCGCTGCGCACTGGTTGGTGGAAACCTGGGTGTACTCGCCGAGAAAAATGGCTGGGCCGGCATCATCGTCAACGGTTGCATCCGCGATTCAGAGGAAATCAATGCCTGCGATATCGGCGTACGTGCACTGGCGACCCATCCTCAGCGCAGCGTCCGTAAGGGCGTCGGCGACCGTGACCTTCGCGTTACGATTGCCGGAGTCGCGATCGAACCGGGAGACTGGATTTATGCCGATGCAGACGGCGTACTGGTTTCAAAGCAAAAGCTTGATTGAGACTCGGATCAACACCTGGATTGATATTCAACCGCCGGCACTTAATGTGACTGCCGGCGACGTATATCGGGAACATGCGGATGTGTGTGCGTCAGGGGTCGGTGCAAAGGGGGTATGGATATGCGGCTCCCTGCCATCGCAGGGAAGTCATGCTCACGCCGAATAAAACGGCGGCAAGTAACGCAGGTTCATTGTCTTGAATGACTTATAGAACTAGTTGTGGCGTGGAGCCGTAGCTTGAGTCCGAGTGCCCGCCGACGCGAAATGCATGCCAGCGTCCCGGTTTTTCATGATTCGGAATCCGCGTTTTGTATTGTGAAAAGGCACGGTGCGCGGCATCATTCCGGTTTTTCATTTTGAGAAAAAATGTTTCATATCGCGAAATGAAAATAGCAAGTCTTTGATTTTTATCTAAAAAATTTTAGTTATATGTCTTATATAAGACCTTGTTGCCCCGCAAAAAAGAGCCTATTATTCACCCATCGAGTTTTCTTTTCTACTTACCCCGCACCACATCAGGAGAACAACCATGGCAACTCGCGAACAGCAAATTCAAGCATTGGAAAAAGACTGGGCTGAAAACCCGCGCTGGAAAGGCGTCACGCGTAACTACACCGCTGAAGACGTCGTCCGCCTCCGTGGTTCGCAGCACATTGAGCATACGCTGGCAAAAGCCGGTGCTGAAAAGCTGTGGGCAAAAATTAACGGCGGTGCAAAGAAGGGCTATGTGAACGCGTTCGGCGCAATCACTGCAGGCCAGGCAATGCAGCAGGCAAAGGCCGGCCTCGAAGCCGTGTATCTGTCCGGCTGGCAGGTCGCCGCTGACGGTAACACCTCCGAAACCATGTACCCCGACCAGTCGCTGTACGCATACGACTCGGTTCCGACCATGGTTCGCCGCATCAACAACACATTCAAGCGCGCTGACGAGATCCAGTGGTCCCGTGGTATCAACCCGGGCGACGAAAACTTCGTCGACTTCTTCCTGCCTATCGTTGCTGATGCTGAAGCCGGTTTCGGCGGCGTGCTGAACGCCTTCGAACTGATGAAGAACATGATTTCCTCCGGCGCTGCAGGCGTTCACTTCGAAGACCAGCTGGCAGCTGTGAAGAAGTGCGGCCACATGGGCGGCAAGGTTCTGGTTCCAACTCAAGAAGCTGTCGAGAAGCTGACTGCCGCACGTTTCGCTGCTGACGTCATGGGTGTGCCGACCATCGTTCTGGCACGTACCGATGCAGAAGCTGCCAATCTGATCACTTCGGATCACGATGCAAACGACAAGCCTTTCCTGACTGGCGAGCGCACTAACGAAGGCTTCTATCGTGTCAAGAACGGTCTTGAGCAGGCGATCAGCCGTGGCGTTGCCTACGCTCCTTTCGCTGACCTCGTATGGTGCGAAACCGGTACGCCGGACCTGGGCTTTGCACGTGAATTCGCGCAGGCTGTGCACGCCAAGTGCCCGGGCAAGCTGTTGTCGTACAACTGCTCGCCGTCCTTCAACTGGAAGAAGAACCTCGACGACAAGTCGATCGCCGAATTCCAGGACAAGCTGTCGGCACTGGGCTACAAGTACCAGTTCATCACACTGGCTGGCATCCACATCAACTGGTTCAACACCTTCCAGTTCGCGCACGCATACGCTCGTGGCGAAGGCATGAAGCACTACGTCAATATGGTGCAGGAGCCGGAATTCGCAGCACGCGAAAAGGGTTACACCTTCGTGTCGCACCAGCAGGAAGTTGGCGCTGGTTACTTCGACGAAGTGACCACAGTGATCCAGGGCGGTTCGTCTTCCGTCAAGGCACTGACCGGTTCGACCGAAGAAGAGCAGTTCCACTGATTTGCTGAGGCTTCGTTCGGTAGCTTTCGAAGACTGAAGCCTCAACACCAGGTTTGCAAGGATGTAAAAAAGCCACACCCCAGGGTGTGGCTTTTTGCTTTATTCAGTTTTAACTGTCACTGTAACCGGCACATACGACTCCGGCATCTGTCTCAGTGTGAATGACCATGCTGGTGTTGAGCCACCTTAACAGCGTTGCTGCCTAATTCTTCACGTGCGTGACGCATCACAGAAATCGCGGCACTTAATGCCAGTGTGCCCATCAAGGCCGCAACAATCCAATCAGGCCAGCCGCTTTGCGTGCCGAACACACCTGCCGCCGCAAGCATCACCGCCAGATTGCCAATTGCGTCGTTGCGCGTGCAAAGCCAGACCGAGCGCATATTGGCATCGCCTGAACGGTACGCATACAACAACCCCGCTACCGAGAGATTCGCAACAAGCGCCATGGCGCCGATAATGCCCATGGTCGCGGGTTCAGGTACTGTACCGGTTGAAATGCTCCACGCGGTCTTGCCGAGCACGAATACACCGAATGCGCCCATGCATGATGCTTTGAATAGGGCAGCGCGGGAGCGCCAGTGCACTGCCATACCCAGGACCAGCAGCGAGATGCCATAGTTTGCGGCATCACCGAAGAAGTCGACTGCATCGGCGAGCAGCGAGGTCGAGCCGGAACGGGTTCCGCCAACAAGCTCGACGGCGAACATGCCCGCATTCACGATAAGCGCTATCCAAAGCGCTCGGCGATACCGCGGATTGGCCGCAGCGGCAGGTTCGCAGGCATGGGCGCAGCATTGGTCTGACATGAGTTAGCTCCTTCAACAAGATTTGCCTATTAAAGACCCTGTAGCTACTATAGGGTCAAGGCCTGATCTGGAGAAAAGCATGAAAATCGGTGAATTGGCGAAACATTCCGGTTGCGAAGTGGAAACGATTCGCTATTACGAACGGGAAGGGCTGTTGCCTACACCACCCCGCAGTGGAGGCAATTACCGGCAATACAGTGAACAGGACGCCGAACGTTTATTGTTTATCCGTCATTGCCGTTCACTGGGCATGTCGCTGGACGATGTGCGTACCTTGCAGCAATTTCAGGCTGAACCGGAAAGGGCTTGTGATGAAATTGACGCATTGCTTGATCGGCACATCCAGCAAACGGCCTCGCAGATTGCCTCACTGGAACGCTTGCAAAAGCAGCTACAAAGCTTGCGAAGTGCTTGTCATACGCATATGAGCGCACAGCAATGCGGGATTCTGCAGAACCTGCAAAGCGCCGCCGCAAGCAGCGATTGCGTCTGTCATCACGAAGATTCCGAAGCTTGATGACAGGGTACTGATAAAATGTGCACCCTTTCCAATCCTCACCGCCGGACTTTCCCATGCTGAGTTACCGCCACGCCTTTCATGCGGGCAATCATGCCGATGTGCTTAAGCACGTTGTGCTCATCCAATTGCTCCGCTATCTCGGCCAGAAAGATACGCCCTATATGTACATCGATACCCATGCGGGAGCAGGGGTGTATGCGCTGGATACCGGCTATGCGGCAAAAAATGTCGAATACGAAACGGGCATCAGCCGTCTGTGGGACCGCAAGGACTTGCCTGAACCACTTGCCGAGTACGTGAAGCTCATCAAAGGCATGAATCCTAGCGGCAAAATGTGCTATTACCCGGGGTCGCCGTACTGCGCTGAACAGATTGCGCGCGAACAGGATCGTTTGCGTCTGTTTGAGCTGCACCCAAGCGACGGCAAGATTCTCGAAGAGAATTTTCGCAAGCTTGAGGCGCATGCCGCAGCACAGGGACAACGCACTACCGTGCGCGGCAAACGGGTAATGATTCAAAAGAGCGATGGCTTCCTCGGGCTCAAGTCACTCTTGCCGCCGCCATCACGTCGCGGCCTCGTCCTGATCGACCCGCCTTATGAAAACAAGGACGACTACCGTCGGGTGAAGGACACGCTGAACGATGCACTGGTGCGCTTTGCAACCGGAACCTATGCGGTCTGGTATCCAGTGCTTCAAAGGATGGAGTCACGGCAGATGCCGGACAAGCTCAAGCGGCTTCCCAGCAATGGCTGGCTCAATGTGACCTTGTCGGTCAGCGCTCCGACGCCGGATGGTTTTGGCCTGCACAGTAGCGGCATGTTCGTACTCAATCCACCGTGGACCCTGGAGCCCATGCTGCGTGAACTGATGCCTTTCCTGGTAAAGGCCCTGGCCCGAGACGAGGGCGCAACGTTTACTCTGGAAAGCGGTATGCCGACGGCGGTACATACCGGCACACGCAGGACTGGCGACAAAAACTCGCAGGTCTGATGTTTGGCCTGATGTTTGCATAGGCTCGTCCCGATAAAGGTGGCCGGTTGGCCGCCGGAAAATCTAACAATGGATGAGCCTGTATGTCAAACGTGGCAAGCGCTGTTTCCCATGATATTACCCGTCAATCCCTGCCAATCCGCGACTTCTTTCTCGGTCGTCAGCCGATCCTGAATCGCGACCATCAATTGGTCGCTTACGAACTCCTGTTTCGTGATGCCGACACAGAGTCGGCAAATATTACCGGTGACATCGCGGCGACGGCCTCCGTAATCGCCCACGCCGTTCAGTTGGGCCTTGCCAATGTCATCGGCAACCACGTCGGCTTCATCAATGTCGATGCCGATCTTCTGTCAGGCGATGTGGTGAATTTCCTGCCGAGACAGAAGGTGATACTGGAAATCCTGGAAACTGTAGAGCCAACCGAAGACCTGATCGCGCGCGTGACCGAGCTCGCCGACGCCGGGTTCCGTTTTGCGCTGGATGACGTCGTTGCCTGTTCCGATGCGGTGCAAAAACTATTGCCTCTGGTCGAGGTAATCAAGGTCGAGATTACCAGCGTGAATGTGGAACGGCTGACCGAACTCGTGCGCCGCTTCAAGATGAGCGGGAAGACTCTGCTTGCTGAAAAAGTCGAAACCCAGGAACAGTTTGCACTCTGCATGGAGCTGGGGTTTGATTATTTCCAAGGCTACTATTTCGCTCGTCCAACCGTGCTTACAGGCAAGAAGCTTAGGCCGTCGCAAGTCGCCGTAATGCAGCTGCTGGCAAAATTTACCGGCGATATGGACGATGCGGAGCTTGAAGCCATCATCCGCCAGGATCCATCGCTTGCGCTGAGCCTTCTGCGCATAGTTAATGCGCCACTGTCCGGTGTGGAGCGGCCCATCGAGACGCTGACCGACGCCTTGTCGGTGTTTGGCCGCAGGCAGTTCTACCGCTGGTTGCAAATCCTGCTGTGCGCGGAAAGCGGCCAGTCTCCGGCGCGGGCGACCGTTCTGTTGTCGCTGGCATCGACCCGCGGAAAACTCATGGAATTGATGGCTGCGAAGGTGGACCCCGAAGATCACATTGTTGCCGGCACAGCTTATACGGTAGGGGTGCTTTCCTTGATGGATACCTTGTTCGCGGTGCCGATGGAAAAGCTGGTGGAGCAACTTTCATTATCAGGACCGGTACGTGATGCCTTGCTGTCGCGCATCGGACGACTCGGCGAGATGCTGAAGCTGACGGAGTGCCTGGAACGAGTCCGGGAAACCGGCCCGGTCCCGACACGACTTCTGGAAGACCTCCAGTTGTCGGCGGATGATCTTTACCAGTTGCAACTTCAGTCTATCGAATGGAGCGAGCACGTCAACACAAGCGAGGAATTCGAAAACTAGTCGGCGACAAGGCTACAATATGGTCGTATGAACAAGGCATTCGTTAAAGAATCGGACGACGAGGACGACCTCGATGCGGCCACGCCCGCAATACCGGCGGGTACCAAGAACTACATGACCCCGGACGGACACCGGCGCATGAAGGAAGAACTGCTTCGCTTGATCGACGTGGACAGGCCGGAGGTCGTACGTATCGTTTCCTGGGCGGCATCCAATGGCGATCGCTCGGAGAACGGCGATTACATCTATGGAAAGCGGCGCTTGCGCGAAATAGACAGGCGGATCCGTTTTCTGACCAAGCGTCTGGACTTGGCCGAAGTTGTCGATCCCACTGTGCATCATGGCAGCGATCAGATCTACTTTGGCGCGACGGTTACCTACGAAAACCAGGCGGGCGTCGAACACACGGTGACCATCGTCGGCATCGACGAACTGGACCCTCTTAACGGCAAGATCAGCTGGATATCTCCCGTCGCCCGCGCGCTGACAAAGGCAAGAGAAGGCGATTCGGTCACGCTGATGACCCCGGCCGGCCCGGACGAGTTGACCATCTTGTCGGTCAGTTACCCTTCACCCTGATATTTATTTTTCATACCGTGTCAGTGACGTTCATCTAAGAACTATGCAGAACGGCGCGATATCTCCCTAATTCGGTACAACCCCCACGACATTCCCGATACAAAATTTTCATTCAACCAATAATTCTCGATAAGAACATTCGCTAACCGATGACCATTTTGTTTTCAAGCCTTAACCATGTAGCGCGTGTTCCGTTGGCGGCCGAGATTCATTCCCGGCCATTTTTGCGTCTTGAAGCGCCGGAAGTGTTGTCGCATATCGCCGTCTACGAGCGCGAGTCGATGAATTCCGGTTCTCGCAATGGCGTGACGCAGCACGATCTGCTGACAGCGCTATGCGGGCACTTCGGTGTCAGTGCCCCCACTTCGGAGGCGAAGTATTTCTTTCATGACTTTGGCCGATTCCGCGTGAAATGGGAGTGTCACACTGAGTTTGCGACCTATACCTTCGCCGAGCGTCACGATGATGCGTCATCGCCGGCGGTGGAATTCCAGCGTGTGCCGCTCAGGCATGTGCCGCAACAATGGCTGGCAGCTTTGCAGGGTAAGGTCATGGTGGCAGCCCATGTGGTGCTGGACAAGACGCGTGGACCTTCCGATGCCTTTGCCGCCAGTTTGCGGCAGGTCTTTGAAGGGAACATGATGGTTGGCAGCCACGTGCTTCAAGGCGGAGAAATCTGGACGGATTTCCTGATCCAGGCGGACGGCTTCAGCCGTTTCGTGGTGCGGGATGTCGGCTTGCATGAGCAGCAGGCCGGCAGACTTGTGCAACGCCTGCTCGAAATTGAGACATACCGGATGATGGCGCTTCTCGGATTGCCGCATGCCCAACAGGCGACACCGGTCCTCAATGCCATCGAAGGCGAACTTGCGAGTTTGACGGCCGCCATGGTCGAGACCGAACGCAGCAACGGCAGCAGGCTGTCGGATACGGATAACGAACAGGAACTGCTGAGCCACATCACGGGACTGGCGGCGCGCATCGAGAAGCTTTCGCTCGATAACAGCTACCGTTTTTCCGCGTCGCAGGCCTACTTTAGTCTGGTCAATGCGCGTATTGAAGAACTCAGGGAGATCCGCATCGAAGGCAGTCCTACAATCGATGAATTCATGGACCGGCGCTTGACGCCGGCGATGAATACCTGCCAGGCGATCGCGCGCCGGCAAGAGGCGCTTGCAGAGCGCATCGCCCATACCAATGACCTGCTGCGCACACGCGTCGGTATCGTACAAGAGCGCCAGAATCGCCAGATACTGCAATCAATGAATACGCGGGCCGCTCAACAGCTTCGTTTGCAGCAAGCGGTGGAAGGCTTGTCTGTAGTCGCCATTTCTTACTACACGGTTGGCCTGCTGAGTTATGCCGGCAAGGCGGCCAAGGCTGCCGGGCTGCCAGTGAACCCCGACGTAGCGACCGGCATCTTGGTGCCGCTCGTTGCAGCGGGCGTATGGCTCGGGTTAAGGCGTATGCATAAAAGCATACATACAGGTTGAGCGGAAGGAATCAGTGATCAGCCCCTGGGCGGCATGCGTTGTCCTGCGACAGGACTCGACACTCAGGCGCGTTCGCGGAGAATCCGGGCTACACCGGGGATGCGCCGGACGTTACGCATCAGGCGGGCAAGGTGAATGCGATCCTCAACCTGAATCGTAAAGCGCAGCTGCTTCATCAGGTGATCTCGGTCGTCGTCCATGCCGACGTAGGTGATATTGGCATCGGACTCCCCGATTTCAGCCGCCACGCGGGCCAAGACACCTTTTTCGTTGTCCACCAGGATTTTGATGCGGCAGTCGAAGCGACGGCTCAGATCCGCACCCCAGGCCAGTTCTATCCAGCGATCCGGTTCCTTTGTCTGTTGACGCTTGGCGGTCTCGCAATCGGTGCTGTGGACGGTGATTCCCTGATCCCGCTTGAGCTGGCCTATGATGCCGTCCCCCGGAATCGGCAGACAGCACTGAGCCAGTTGCACAGCGGAGCCTTCATTTCCATAGATGGTGACCGGATCAAGTTTGCTATTGCCATTCTCGGTGACCAGGGGAGGCAGTGGAGAATTGATGTCGCTTTCCATCATGCCGCGAATATGGCGGGCAACCAGCGTGGCCATGCGTTTACCCACACCAATGTCGGCGTACAGTTCATCGAGCGACTTGGCACTGGATTCATTCAACAGCTTTTCAACCAGGCCTTCGGGCAACAGCGGATCGATGTCGATGGCGCTCAACGCCTGGGCCAAAAGGCGTCGGCCAAGCTCTGTCGACTCGGCCAGGTTGATGGTTCTCAGATGGTGGCGAATTGCGGACCGTGCTTTGCCAGTACGGACGAACGTCAGCCAGTTCGGGCTGGGACGTGATGCCGGCGCGGTGACAATTTCGACAATGTCGCCATTGCGCAATTCGGCGCGCAGCGCGGCATGTTCGTGGTTGACCCGTGCGGCAATTGCCTGATCGCCAATATCGGTGTGAATCGTATAGGCAAAGTCGAGAACCGTCGCGCCGCGCGGCAGGGCGATGATTTTTGACTTCGGCGTGAACACATAGACCGAATCCGGGAAGAGGTCGACCTTGACGTGTTCAAGGAATTCCGCCGAATCGCCGGTTTGCTTCTGGATGTCGAGCAGGGACTGCAACCATGCGTGAGTGCGTTGCTGCAGGTCGGTCAGGCTGGCATCATCATCCTTGTACAGCCAGTGTGCTGCAACGCCGGCTTCCGCGACACGGTGCATCTCGGTCGTGCGAATCTGGAATTCGACCGGCGTGCCGTAAGGGCCGATCAGCGTGGTGTGCAGAGACTGGTAGCCGTTCAGTTTGGGAATGGCAATGTAATCCTTGAACTTGCCCGGCATCGGTTTGTACAGCGCATGCAGCGTGCCGAGGGCGACATAACAGTTGGCAAAGCTGTCAACGACGATACGAAAACCGTAGACATCGAGCACCTGTGAGAAGGACAGGTGCTTGTTGCGCATCTTGCGGTAAATGCCATACAGCGTCTTTTCACGACCGTAGACCTGCGCCTGAATGCCGGTTGCAGCCAGGGTATTCTTGACCGAATCGAGAATCTTGCTGACAACTTCGCGTCGGTTGCCGCGGGCGGCCTTGACGGCTTTGGATAGTGTCTTGTAACGAACCGGATACAGGTGCGAGAAGGCCAGATCCTGTAGCTCACGATAGATGTTATTGAGGCCAAGACGATGGGCGATCGGCACATAAACTTCCATCGTCTCGCGTGCGATACGCCGCTTCTTGTCCGGCGACATGAAGCCAAGCGTGCGCATATTGTGCAAGCGGTCGGCCAGCTTGACGAGTATGACGCGGACGTCGCGGGCCATCGCCAGCAGCATCTTCCGGAAATTCTCGGCCTGGGCTTCGATCTGGCTCTGGAATTCAATCTTGTCGAGTTTGGACAGTCCGTCCACCAGCGTGGCCACCGGCGCGCCGAAGCGCTCGATCAACTCTTCTTTCTTGACATCCTGGTCCTCCATCACGTCGTGCAGCAGCGCGGCCATAATCGCCTGTGCGTCGAGTTTCCAGTCGGCGCAAATCTCGGCAACCGCAATTGGATGGGAAATGTAAGGCTCACCCGATTTCCGGATCTGGCCAAGATGCATCTCATCGGAAAAGCGATACGCTTCCTTCACCTTCTTCATTTCGGAAGGCGTGAGATATTCAGTCAGCTTGTTGTTGAGCAGAGTGACGGAGGCGACACCGGCCGGATAGGCTGCAGGGGGGTTGGATGGATCGTGCTTCAGGGCGGGGTCGGAATTCTTTGCGGCCGGGCGATCGGGTGTCGCTCGGCTATTTGGAGCAACTGACAGTGTTGAATCTGCAGGTATCAGGTTCATACGTAAAGGATATCAGTCGCATCGCGTTGGTGCACCCCCAAACCTGGACTTTGTAGCAAAAATCTTTCGATTCATGCGGTATCCGACGGATTGGGGGCGGGTAAAACTTTAGCTCGGGACTTTTTTCAGCATTTCAATGCCAACCTTGCCGGCAGCGATCTCGCGCAGCGCGACGACAGTCGGCTTGTCCTTGGCATCGACCTTGGGTGTATGACCTTGCAACAGCTGGCGTGCACGGTAGGTTGCCGACAAAGTCAGCTGGAAGCGGTTGGGGATCTGCTTGAGGCAATCTTCGATAGTAATACGGGCCATGCTTGCTCCTAAAAACGCGATATCAGATTGGATTGGCGTGAATGCCCAGTTGGGCGAACAGGGAAATGTTACGGGCGGCTTGTTGCGCAAACCGGCAACGGGTTGCTTTGACGATCGAGGTCAGTTCCGACAAAGCCGTTGCAAACTCTTGATTAATAATAACATATTCGAACTCCGGGGCGTGCGCGATTTCGCCGCCCGCCGCCAGGATCCGCCGTGTAATTACGTGCGAATCGTCCTGCCCGCGCTTGGTCAGCCGCTCTTCCAGTGCCGCAATCGACGGAGGCAGAATAAAGATGCCGACTGCTTCCGGAAACTGCTTCTTGACCTGCTGCGCACCTTGCCAGTCGATTTCCAGGAGGACGTCGGTTCCTGCCTTGATCTGGTCCTCGATCAGCAACCTTGATGTTCCATAGTAATTACCGTGGACTTCGGCCGATTCCAAAAATTCCCCGGCTTCGCGTCTTTTGAGGAAATCCTCGACGCTGGTGAAGTAATATTCGCGACCGTGCTGTTCGGCCGGGCGCGGTTGGCGTGTGGTAAAGGAGATCGACAGCTTGAGCGCCGGTTCCTGGGCCAACAGGGCATTGACCAGGGTGGATTTGCCGGCCCCGGACGGAGCGACCACCATGAAAACGCTGCCGGAGGACGATTTTGGTTCAATCATGAAATTCTCGGTAAAGGATGCAAAACGCGGCAATGGCGCTGAAAAATTGCTCAGTATCAGCTTGATATTGCCGTTTATTCAAGATTCTGGACTTGCTCGCGCATTTGTTCAATCAGCAGTTTCATGGCCATCGAACCATCCGACAACTCCTTGAGCGCCGCTTTCGAACCAACGGTATTGGCTTCTCGATTGAGTTCCTGCATCATGAAATCCAGGCGCTTGCCGACCTGACCACCTTTTTTGAGGATGTGGCGGGTCTCGGTCAGGTGAGTGGACAAGCGCGACAGCTCTTCGGCCACATCGATGCGGATACCGTAAAGTGTGACTTCCTGGCGGATGCGCTCCAGCGCTTCCTCGCGCGACAGGGTGGCTGGCGTTCCCGACCCGTTCTGGCTCGCGATGCCCAGCGCTTCCTTCATCCGGTCGGTGGCTTTTTGCTGAAATTGTGCGATAGCTTGCGGAATCATCGGTGTCAGACGGGCGACGATCGCTTCCAGGTCATCAACACGCGACAGCAGCATGGTTTGCAGCGCCGCGCCTTCTCGTGCGCGACTGTCGACAAATGCGTCGAGGGCTTGGGACACCGTTGCCTGCACATCGGCCTGCAACGCATCCTGTGCGATTTCCGCGTCTTCGATAACGCCAGGCCAGCGCAGGACTTCGTTAACCGAAAGTGGGGCGGCCTCGGCAAACTGGGCGCGTACCTGCTGTTGCATTTTCGCCAATGCGTCGAGCACGCCTGCATTGAGCGCCTGCGAGGCGCCGGTGGCAGTTTTGCGTCCGAAGCTCACGCGGCATTCGACTTTGCCACGGCTAATGCGCCCCATGATGGCTTCACGCAACGCGGGCTCAACCGCGCGCAGGTCGTCATTGATGCGGAATTGCAGGTCAAGAAAACGCGAATTGACGCTTTTCAGTTCGACGGTCAATGTGCCGGCGCTGCTTTCGCGTGTGGCGACCGCGTATCCGGTCATGCTCGAAATAGTCAAGGTTCAACCCTTATGCTTTACAAAACAGTGATTTATCAAGACAATCCCAAGTACATTCTGTAAGGACGACATGGCTTCGCAAAACAACGCTCCGTTGCCAGATGGGCTTGAAATCGCTGGATATCGCATTGTAAAGAAGATTGCGTCCGGCGGGTTCAGTATCGTTTACCTGGCCTACGACGAAGACGGCAATGCTGTCGCCATCAAGGAATACCTGCCGAGCTCTCTGGCGTTGCGCCAGCCTGGTGAACTGGTGCCCGCGATTTCCGCGGACAACCTGCCGGTATTCCGTATTGGTCTCAAGTGTTTCTTCGAGGAGGGCCGCGCGTTGGCCCGCATTTCCCATCCCAACGTCGTCAGTGTCGTGAATTTCTTTCGCGCGAACGATACGGTGTACATGGTGATGGCTTACGAGTCCGGACGGTCGCTGCAGGACCACATCCTGCGCCGGCGCGAGAAGGGCGAACGACCGCTGGTATCTGAGCGCTTTATCCGCAAGATGTTCAACCAGGTGATGAACGGCTTGCGTGAGGTGCACGCGAACAAACTACTGCACCTCGACCTCAAGCCCGCCAATATCTATTTGCGCATGGACGGTACGCCCATCCTGCTTGACTTCGGCGCCGCGCGGCAAACACTCAAGACCGATTTGCCGAAGCTGTATCCGATGTACACCCCTGGCTTTGCGCCGCCTGAGCTGTATGCCAAGAACGGTACCCTCGGGCCGTGGACGGACATCTACAGCATTGGTGCTTCCATGTTTGCCTGCATGGTCGGTGCGCCCCCGCAACCAGCGGACCAGCGCAAGGTCAACGACAAAATGGAAGACCATTTCCGCAAGCTGGAAAACATCTACTCGCGCGAGCTGATCCAGGTAATTCGCTGGAGCCTGCGTATCGACCCGCTGGAGCGACCGCAAAGCGTGTTCGCGCTGCAGAAAGCCTTGCGCGAACCGATTCCGGAACCAAAGGAAGCCGACTTCATGGAAAAGATGTCAACCAGGCTGCGGGGCTTCTTTAGCGGCTTTGGCAAGTCCAACCGGGTCAGCAATACGACCATCCACAACACGACGCAATAGGCGGCCATCATGCGATTCTCCGTTTATCAGGAAAGCCAGATCGGCGGCCGCCGTAACAACCAGGACCGCATGGGCTACAGCTTCACGCGCGATGCGTTGCTGCTGTTGCTGGCTGATGGCATGGGTGGACATATACAGGGTGAAATGGCGGCGACCATCTCCCTGCAGACGATCGGTTCCCTGTTCCAGCAAAACGCGAAGCCTTACGTCAAGAAGCCGGAAAAATTCCTTGAAGAGAGCTTTTTTGCCGCACACCGCGAAATCCATCGCTACCGCGCGATCAATAATCTGCCAGAGACGCCCCGGACGACGATCGTTGCCTGCCTGATCCAGCACAACAGCGCCTACTGGGCGCACTGTGGCGACTCGCGTCTGTACTGGATGCGCCAGGGACAGATCCTGTCGCGCACGCGGGATCACTCACGTATCGAGACGCTGATCGCGCAGGGAAAGGTCGATCCTTCGGAGCGTGATACGCATCCCGAGCGCAACAAGCTCTTCAACTGCCTTGGGGCGCCGAACATGCCGATCGTGGAATTGTCGCGCCGTGCGAGTCTTCAGGCTGGCGATGTGATTCTGCTTTGCTCGGATGGGCTGTGGTCGGTGTTGCCTGACCACGTGCTTGCGCAAAGCCTGCACCAGAACACTATTGTGCGCGCCGTACCGGACCTGCTGGCAACGGCGGTCGGTATCGCCGGCAAGACCAGCGACAATGTCACGGCATTGGCGATGATGTGGGAAGGGGCCAGCGTGTTGCAGGATTCGCCAAACACGATTGCGACACATACCCTGCCGATCGGTAGCGTCACCACGACCATCCAGGCTCCGCGGCATGCTGATCTCGAGAACGCCGATATCTTCGATGATTCCGAAATCGAGAAGGCAATTGAAGAAATCCGTGGCGCGATTGAAAAATCATCACGCGTCACGTCCAAAAATTAAGGCTTGATCCATGACGTCTGAAAACCGTCCCAGCGGGCGCACGGCAGATGCTTTGCGCCCCGTTCGAATTACCCGTCATTACACACGGCATGCTGAAGGCTCGGTGCTGATCGAGTTCGGCGATACCAAGCTAATCTGCACCGCAAGTATCGAAGAAAAGGTGCCGGGCTTCCTTAAGGGGAAAGGGCAGGGATGGATGACCGCCGAGTACGGCATGCTGCCGCGCTCCACGCATTCACGTATGGATCGTGAAGCGGCGAAAGGCAAGCAATCAGGTCGCACTCAGGAAATCCAGCGCCTGATCGGCCGCTCCTTGCGCGCAGCCTTTGACTTGCAGGCGTTTGGTGAGCGCACCTTGCATCTCGATTGCGACGTTATCCAGGCCGACGGCGGCACACGTACCGCGGCGATTACCGGAGCGATGGTTGCCGCGCATGATGCATTCAGCAAGCTTGTACAAAATGGACTGATCATTACCATCCCGATCAAGCATTTCGTGGCTGCGGTATCCGTCGGCGTCTATCGCGGCATGCCGGTGCTGGATCTCGATTACCTCGAAGATTCGGACTGCGACACAGATATGAATGTGGTGATGACCGACGCGGGCCATTTCGTCGAGGTGCAAGGCACGGCCGAAGGCGCGGCCTTCGATCGGACGACCATGAACCGTTTGCTTGACCTTGCGGACAAGGGCATTGGCGAACTGATCACTTTGCAGAAGGCAGCACTGGCTGCTTAAGCGACGGCCTGGGTAAAGCAACGAGGACGCTCCGTCCGCCCAGCAATGGGAACCCGCAAGAGAAATCGTCAGTCATTTACACTACACGTTTTTCTTCTCCAACCATGGTCAGCCCACCCGGTGCGCCATGGTTGTTTCATTTATGACAAAAACCATTGTTCTGGCTTCCAATAACGCCGGCAAGTTGAAGGAATTTGGCCAGATGCTCGCGCCGCTCGGCTTCGATGTGCGACCACAGGGCGAATTCAATGTGCCGGAAGCGGAAGAACCGCATCCGACTTTCGTCGAGAATGCGCTCGCGAAGGCACGGCATGCGGCGCGTCTGACGGGCCTGCCTGCATTGGCTGACGACTCCGGCGTCTGTGCGAATGCCCTCGGCGGTGCGCCGGGCGTGTATTCCGCACGTTATGCCGGCGAACCGAAATCCGACACCCGCAATAATCAGAAACTGATTGCCGATCTCGCAGCACGGGAGGACAAATCGGCCTACTATTACTGCGTGCTGGTCTTCGTCCGTCATGCTGACGATCCGCAGCCAGTCATTGCCGAAGGGCGCTGGGATGGTGAAATTATCGCAACGGCGCGCGGTGAGGGTGGTTTCGGGTATGACCCGTATTTCTGGCTGCCGGCGTTGGGCAAGACTGCTGCCGAATTAAGCGCAGATGAAAAAAACCGTTTGTCCCATCGAGGGCAGGCATTACGAGTTCTGGTAGAGAAATTAAGATGATTCCGATTAAGCCTGTCGGCTCCGGCAGCGTAGCGAGCGCCGCAGGGACTGCAAGCAGCGCGCCGTCCTCGCCGGTGGATGTCGCCAACGCCTTCCTGCGACCGGGCGCTCTGCAGTTGACTGCGCTCCCGCCCTTGTCCTTGTATGTGCATTTTCCATGGTGTGTACGCAAGTGCCCGTATTGCGATTTCAACTCGCATGAGGTGCGTGGCGGTTTTCCGGAGGAGGAATATCTTGCCGCTATGCGCAGGGACCTCGAAATGGCGCTGCCGCTGATCTGGGGTCGCAAGATCTATACGATCTTCATTGGCGGCGGTACCCCGAGCCTGATGTCGGCGGCCGGACTGGACCGTCTGATGTCTGATATCCGCACCTTGCTACCGCTCGACGGGGCGATCGAAGTCACGATGGAGGCCAATCCCGGCACCTTTGAAGCGGACAAGTTCCGCTCCTATCGCGCCAGCGGTATCAACCGCTTATCGATCGGGATACAGAGTTTCAATGCGCGGCACCTGGAAGCGCTTGGACGTATCCACGATGCCAACGAAGCAAGAAAGGCAGTCGACATCGCGCATGCCAATTTTGATAACTTCAATCTCGACCTGATGTTTGCACTGCCTTCGCAAACGCTGGAGGAAGCAAAAGAAGATGTCTCGACTGCAATTGCCTTTGCCCCTCCGCATCTATCGCTTTACCACTTGACGCTGGAGCCGAATACCTATTTTGCAAAGCACCCGCCAGTCGTGCCGGATGACGATAGCAGCGCGGAAATGCAGGACATGCTGTTTGCGCAAACTGCTGCTGCCGGGTATCAGCACTACGAAGTGTCAGCGTATGCGCAGCCCGGTCGCCAGGCGCGGCATAACTTGAACTATTGGCAATTCGGTGATTATGTCGGTATCGGGGCTGGAGCCCATTCCAAGATTTCATTTCCTCATCGCATCGTGCGGCAGATGCGTTACAAGCAACCCAAGGCTTATCTTGAACAGGTCAATGCCGGTAGGCCGATCCAGGAAGAATTCGAACTGGGCCGGGATGACTTGGGCTTTGAATTCATGCTTAACGCCTTGCGGCTGAATGAGGGTTTCGAGGTCAACCTGTTTGCCGAACGTACTGGCCTGACCTTGAACGCGATCGAGAAGCAGCTTAATCTTGCAGAGACAAAGGGCCTGTTGTACCGCGATCACCGTATCATCCGGCCCACAGAACTGGGACGCCGATTTTTAAATGATTTGCAGCAAATCTTTCTCAACTAAATCGCGTTGAGGAATCGGCAAGTGACGGCGAGTTAGGTATAATTCGCATTCCCGAAACGTCGCGGACATATGATCGGCTCCGGTCGTCGCGTCTCGAGCAGCGTCAAGGGTAAGGAGGTTTGGGTGAGTGGTTTAAACCAGCAGTCTTGAAAACTGCCGACGGGGTGACCCGTCCGTGAGTTCGAATCTCACAGCCTCCGCCACGTACATTTTGTCCTTGAAGTCAGTAAGTTAGTTGATTTCAACGTGACGATAACCGCATACCTTGTGGTGATAAAAAGCTCCCGATCGGGAGCTTTTTTGTTTTGGCCTTCCTGCTGGGTATCCAAAACCAGGTTTTCCGCATCAATGATCTGGACGGTGCCAGGCTGTCCAAAGGGCCCATTGCTTCCTTGCGGCATCTCAAGTTGCTTCTGGAATAAGTCATTACATTGGTACAAACAGAGGCATCCAGGGGAAAACCATGCATGAAATGGAAGAGAACCTATCAGTCATCCATAGCTCCATCTGCGCGATCGCCATACTCCTTGCCATCTACCTGGGCGCGGCGCTATTAATCTTGCGTGACACGATCTGGGAAAGCATTCGAGGGCTCCTTCGTCCCGCCTCGCAGGCGACGCCTGACGAAGCCACCAAGACGGTCGCCGGTTCAGGTGTCTCAATTCAGGGAACGAGGGCGTCACATTGAACATGATGGCACTGTCACGAGCCATGGGCTGCTATGCGCTGGCAGTTGTCACGTCGCTTTACAAGTCCATTTCAATTCCATTTGCACACAGCCTTTAAAATAAAAAACCCGCAGCCCTTTCAAGGGTGGGCAAGGACTGTGGAGAGAAACATCTCGCTAGCAGGTCGCGGTCACTATAAATCCAGACAGTTATCTTATTCCACTCTATGCTTGTCTTACAGCGTTCGCCCCAAACGCCATCAAAGCGCTCTGCGGATACGTAGGACGTGCTCTGTTTTGCACCCATCTTGATGACTGATGTGAATTGAAGCCCATCCGGGTAGCGACCTGGTAGCGCGCCACATCGAGGGCACGCGAGTCGCGAAAATCGCGTATGCTTCAGCTCGTTTCTTTGGCCGCTAGCCGGCAAAGATAACGACGCATAACCGTTCCCCGCATCGATTTTCCTAACTCATCCATGAATCGCCAATTGACCCCCGCCACGGCGCTATTGCTGGTGGTGCCACCACTGCTGTGGGCGGGCAATGCCATCGTCGGACGTCTCGTTCATGACATGGTTCCGCCGCTGATGCTCAACTTCCTGCGCTGGGCCATCGCATTTGTCATCCTGTTGCCGCTTGCCGCTACCGTCTTGCGGCCGGGTAGCGGGCTGTGGGCGCATCGTCGCAGCCTGGCTGTCCTGGGGCTGCTGGGTATTGGCATGTATAACGCATTGCAGTATCTCGCCTTGCAGACATCGACACCGATCAACGTCACGTTGGTCGCTGCGAGCATGCCCGTGTGGATGCTGCTGATCGGTTATCTGTTCTTCAAAGCGCCGGTGAGTCGCAAACAAATCCTGGGCGCGGCTTGTTCCATTGCAGGGGTGCTGTTTGTGCTGAGCCGGGGTGAACTGAACCAGTTGCTTTCCCTGCGCTTAGTCGCTGGCGATATGTTCATGATCCTGGCCACGATTGCATGGTCGCTCTATAGCTGGTTGCTCACGCGATCCCAAGTGCCGGCTGCCTTGCGCAGTCGCTGGGCGCCATTCCTGATGGCCCAGGTTGTTTATGGCGTCGTCTGGTCGGGTGTATTTGCGGGTGGAGAGTGGGCCGTTACCGGACGGGAAATTACATGGAGCTGGCAACTATTGGCCGCTTTGCTGTATGTCGCTATCGGACCCGCGGTGCTTGCGTTTCGTTGCTGGGGAATAGGCGTTCAGCGAGTGGGGCCGAATATCGCCGGATTCTTCAGCAACCTCACGCCGTTATTTGCCGCAGTGATGTCGTCGGCCTTTCTCGGGGAGATGCCGCATGTTTATCACATTATTGCGTTTGGCTTGATTGTGTCAGGTATCGTGCTGTCGTCACGCTGACAATCATCAAGGCCGCCACTCCTTGCGGTAGTACGATGGGCTTTCGACTGCATCGCCACAAGGAGTGACATGGACATTACCTGGAATCCGCCTGGACTGGCTTCTGCCATCGACAGCCTGATCGACTTCCTGGAAGAGACTTTCGTGGCGCCGATCTGCCGTTCTCAAACCAACCCGCAGCCCGGCCAGGAGCCGCCGCTGGAAGTGCCGCAACCGGATCCGACGCCGCTACAGGATCCTATTCCGCATCAGGTACCTGGCGGGCAAATACATGCCCAAATACATTCCGCCACGCTTGCCGTACTGGGCAGATAAGCGAACGACTACCTCAATGCCGAACATCGCGCTGTTTTGCCGGAAGTTCAGGCAACAGCGGCGGAGTTGCGGGGTTGCCGCCATCAAGCCTTGTCTTTCGGCTGGCCATGCTTGAGGTAGGAATAACGCGGTTGCTGTTCCTCGCGTGAAGGGGGCCGGTCGGCATATTCCTGCTCCTCCACAACATCGATGTACTGGCTACCGTCGAGCGGCCTGCCTACATAAGGGCCAGGCGGGACCTTGCTTGCTTCAGTGACATTGGCTTTCCTGGATGGCTGATCAGCCGTATCCGAAGAGGGGGAAGTTTTCTCTGACATATCCGGTTCCTTTCGTGACTTGTACGTTTAGAGTCCGGCACGTCCCAGGGGTTCGCCCGATTTGAGATGCCGGCTGCACGAATGAATGAATGAATGACAAAGAGCGATCGTTCGGCAGCGGCCGTCCCCTCATTGTGTCTTAAGGAACCGGGTGACCCCATCTTTTTGCAGCACGTCGCCCCAGGATTCGATGTGATAGATCTCGCCGACCTTGTGCAGCACGACACCGAATTCTTCCCTTAGACGCATGATGTCGTCGTCAATACGGTCGCGGTCCTGGCTGGTCAGGTCGGCGATCGCCGAGACGGTCGGGCGCTCGAGAAGGTCGATTGCCGACAGCAGGACGAACAGCCTGCGCGCGTCATGATCCGGAAATTGCGGGACACCAAACTGATTCTTCGGATAGCTCATCGGACACCTCGTGTATGGATGCTGATCGTCAGTGATTGTCGCCGTGGCTTGATTCGCGAAATGTGAACGGCACCGGTTTCGTCAGCCAATGCTGTCTTGCTGCAACTTGAACGCGTCGGTTTTTGCTTGTGCGGTTTCACGCGTCATGACATTGAGGCTAACCAGGATGGCGACTCCGCCTTCGACCCTTCCCAATGCCTTGTCTTCCCCCAGCCGCTTGCGCGCCTTTTCGGTACGCAACACAAGTTCACGGTAGGCTTCATGCAATGCGCCGTAGGTTCGCCGTGTGACAACGACATGGCCGGCGTCAGCAATTTCCTTCGGATGCTTTGCATAATTTACGAGCAATTCTCGGATCCGGTTTGCGCGCGTACGCGACAGGCCAAGTTCGGTTGCCATCTTGTCCGCCAGTTCTTCGGCCGAGTCGGCCGGTTCGATGCCCGCCTTGCCGAAATGCACCAGCCCGAAGCCGTTTGGACGCAGCCCAGTAATCAGCTTCTCGATGGCATCGATGGCCCTGATTTCTTCGCTTTCGGTTCCGCGCAAGGCGCTTTCCCGGATGCTGGCTATCGTTCGGTCTGTCACCCACTGTTCGAACGCTGGCGGCAGCGTTCCCGGACGGCAACGAAGCCAGTCGATTGACATTTTTTTGTACTCTTCGGTAAGGAGCGCTTGCTCCTCGTCGTTGAGCGTAATGGTAATGGAGCGCATTTTGCTGATACACCTTCGCTGATGATGACTTTGGTGCCGCAGTATATCGGCATCGCTGGCAGCAATCAGTTCCCGTTACGTCCTCGCAGAAAGAAACATGAAGGGATTTGCCTCATGATTCTAGTCTGGGTCTTGTCCGGGATAATGCAAAAACGCGCATGCATAGGGTAAAAATTGCAGCAAGTTGATGCCCACATGGCTGGATTGTCGCTTTGGCAAGCAGAGTTGTCGCGGGCATGGATTTCGCTGAAGCCTTTTCCGGAAAGGAGCGTCCAGATGAAATATCGACTGAAAAAACTATCGGAACAGGTCGTGGTCATTACCGGCGCGACGAGTGGCATCGGCCTGACAACGGCAAGACATGCGGCTCAGCGTGGTGCAAAGCTGGTGCTGGCGGCTCGCAACGAAGATGCGCTCAAGCAACTGAATTTCGAATTATCGAAAAAGGGCAACGACGTTATTCATGTCGTTGCCGACGTCGGGATTGAAGAAGATGTGCGCCGCATCGCCCAGGCTGCCATTGACCGCTTCGGCGGATTCGATACCTGGGTCAATAATGCCGGGGTATCCATCTTTGGACGTACCGAAGACGTATCGCTGGAAGACCAGAGAAAGCTGTTCCAGACAAATTTCTGGGGTACCGTGCACGGCTCCCTGGTTGCGGTTGAGCATCTTAAAAAAAACGGTGGGGCGATCATCAATCTCGGCAGTGAAGTATCGGATCGCGCGGTGCCCTTACAAGGGATGTATTCCGCTTCCAAGCATGCGGTCAAGGGGTTTACCGACTCGCTTCGTCTCGAACTTGAAGAAGAGGGCGCACCGGTTGCCGTTAGCCTGATCAAGCCTGCAGCCATCGATACGATGTTCGTCGAGCATGCAAAGAACTACATGGAGGTGGAGCCGAAGTTGCCGCCTCCCATCTACGCCCCCGAAGTCGCTGCCAATGCCATCCTGTACGCGGCTGAAAATTTCAAGCGCGACATCTTTGTCGGTGGTGCCGCGCGATTTGTCGCGGCAAGTGCCTATCACGCTCCGCGTGTGATGGACAGTCTGATGAAACGCTTCGGGTTCTCACAGCAGAAAACCAACCGGCCTCCGCGCGACAAGAACCAGCACAGCCTCTACAGTCCCGGTACCGACCTGCAAGAGAGACAGGGGTATGAAGGTCATGTTTTTGAATCCAGCCTGTACACCCAAGCGGTTACCCATCCGAAAGCCATGATGACGCTACTGGCCGCCGGGCTGGCCTTCGCCGCATGGTGGAACCTGCGCGAGCGGGACAACGACATCCGCCTGCGCAGTCCTTATGCCTCGCGTCGCAACGTGTCCGGCTTCTCCCTTTGAAAGAAAGAAATGGCAAACCTGACCCAACAGCAATTGAGCGAGCTCAAGCATGTGCTCGACAAGCGTTACAGCGAACTGCAAGACGAATTGCACACGGAAGTAAATAGCCGGGACGACTATCTTGATGTCGCTACCGAGGTGCCCGACCCGGGCGACTCCTCATTCGCCAACCTTGCCGTGGATCTTGACAACGCAGCGGTCAATCGTGACCTTGGCGAACTGCGGGCGATCGAAGCGGCACGGACCCGCATGGCCGAGGACAGGTATGGCAGCTGCGTCGACTGCGAGACGGATATTCCCTTTGAGAGGCTGAAGGTGCAGCCCACCGCTGAGCGCTGCACACCGTGCCAGGAGATATATGAAAAAACCCATGTCAGTGCAGGCCCGGGCGCAACAATCTGAACGGTAAAATGAAATGCGAAGCGCTGCGTCGCGGTCCCGGGCAACCGTAGTAGCTGTACGCCCTGATCTAAAAAGTTTGCAAAGTGGGCATGAGTGGCGCGCACGTGCACCTTGTTAGCCGTAAAATTATCGGCAATTGAATTCAAACAAGGAAAACCGATGGACGCTGAACTGCGAAATGTCCTCCAGCGCATGCCGAAGGCGGAGCTGCACATGCACATTGAAGGCTCGCTGGAACCGGAATTGATTTTTGCGCTTGCCGAGCGCAATGGCGTCAAGCTGAACTATGCATCGGTGGAGGAATTGCGCCGCGCGTACGCTTTCAAGGATTTGCAATCTTTCCTGGACATTTACTATGCGGGAGCAAGCGTGCTCCTTACCGAGCAGGACTTCTATGACATGACTTGGGCTTACCTGCAGCGCGCCCACGATGATAATGTCCGTCATGCCGAGCTCTTCTTTGACCCGCAGACTCATACCGAACGAGGCGTCAGCTTCGAAACGGTCGTCAACGGCATCTATCGCGCCACACAAGATGCCCGCAGGAAATGGGATCTCAGCGCCTCGCTGATCATGTGTTTCCTTCGCCACCTGAGCGAGGAAGATGCGTTTATCACCCTGGAAATGTCCCTGCCTTATAGAGATAAGTTTGTTGGCGTCGGACTCGATTCCTCCGAAAAAGGGCATCCGCCCGAAAAATTTGCCCGCGTTTTTGCCCAATGCAAAGAGCTAGGCTTGCACCTGGTGGCGCATGCCGGTGAAGAAGGACCGCCGGAGTATATTGAAACTGCGCTCGATCTCTTGCAGGTGGAGCGCATTGACCATGGCGTGCGTTGCCTGGAAGATCCGGAACTGACTAAACGGCTGGCGCGCGACAGGGTGCCGCTGACCGTGTGCCCGTTGTCGAACATCAAGTTGCGCGTATTCGACAAAGCTGTTGACCATAACCTCCTCAAGTTGCTGGACGCCGGCCTGGTCGTCACAGTCAACTCCGACGACCCGGCTTACTTCGGCGGATATGTGAACGAAAATTTCCTCCAGATGTTCGACGCCTTGCCGTTAAATAAGGAGCATGCATATCAATTGGCGCGTAACAGTTTCGAAGCTTCTTTTGTTGATTCCGAATCCAGACGGAAGTACCTTGGAGAGGTAGATACCTTCTTTGGGAAATGAAGGCTGGAGACGACTGCAACGGGATAAGTCGATCAGGCAAATCCGGCACAGTCAGAATTCAGGGCGGCGGGCATCGGTGAGCCTGCAACAGTCGGACGAAAGGACAGCAGGAATTTTATGACAGGCGATAGCGCAATGCCGGTAGCAGCACCCATACCCGGGTTTGGACAGGTGGTGCTTTGTCCTTACGCACCGGCGGGGAGGACATCGTGACCGATCCGTTGTCGGCCGCCGCGCTTGCAGGAGGACTGTCCTGGGCCAGCGGCATCCGTCTTTACATGACCCTGTTCATCGCTGGACTGTTCGGCCGGTCCGGCTGGATTGACCTGCCTCCCGCACTCGAAATATTGCAATCGCCGTGGGTAATCGGTGTCACCGGTATCCTGCTGATCGTTGAATTCCTTGCCGATAAAGTACCCGGTATCGACTCGGCCTGGGATGCCATCCAGACCTTCATACGTGTGCCGGCCGGGGCGGTGCTCGGCGCAGCGGCACTTGGAGAAATGGGAACGGAATGGTCGACCATTGCCGCCTTGCTCGGAGGGACATTTGCTGCCGGCGCGCACATGACCAAGGCTGGCAGCCGCGCTTTGATCAATACTTCTCCAGAGCCTTTCAGTAATTGGGCCGCATCCTTTTCCGAGGAAGTCGCCGTCATGGGTGGCCTGTGGGCCGCCTTCTTTTATCCGTGGGTCCTGTTCGGATTCCTCGCCGTTTTCTTCCTCGTAGCCTTGTGGCTGCTGCCTAAACTCTGGCGCGGCTTGCAATGGCTTTTCAGAAAGCTGAGTACCTGATGTTCATGCAGGCAGTACAGATGACCCGCCGGGACTGGCGGGCGGGAGAGTTGCGTTTCCTGCTGATCGCGCTCGTGGTGGCCGTGGCTTCACTTTCATCGATCGGGTTTTTTATCGATCGCATGCGGGCGGGCCTGGCGCGGGATGCCCACCAGTTGCTGGGTGGCGACCTGGTCGTGAATGCCGACCAGCCAGTTAATGCCAACTGGCGTGCGGAGGCACAACGGCGTGGCCTGACGGTGGCCGATACCGTCACCTTTCCCAGCATGGCCCTGGCGGGAGAGGGCGACAAGACGCAGTCACAGCTTGCTTCGATCAAGGCGGTCTCCGAAGGCTATCCTTTGCGTGGAAGTGTGAAGCTCGCCGGCGCCACGGAAGGCAGTGACATCGAAACGCATGATATTCCCGCTTCCGGCACGGTCTGGGTGGACAAAACCGTGTTGCCGGCACTGGGCATACGCACTGGAGAACAGTTAAGACTGGGCGACATTTCCTTCCGTGTCGACAAAATTATTTCCATCGAACCGGACCGTGGGGCCGGGTTCATCAACTTCGCGCCGCGCATCATGCTGTCGATGCAGGACCTGGCCGCGACCAACCTGATCCAGGCCGGCTCCCGCGTGACTTATCGGATGCTGCTGGCCGGGCCGCCGACTGCTGTGAAAAGCTATCAAAAATGGCTGCAGCAGGTAATAGAACGCGAAAACGCCAAGGGTGTGCGCATCGAGTCACTGGAAACCGGGCGGCCTGAAATGCGGGCGACGCTGGACCGTGCCGAGCAGTTTTTGTCGCTGGTTGGATTGCTGTCCGCCATGCTGGCCGCGATTGCGGTAGCGATGGCCGCACGCCGTTTCATGCTGCGACACCTGGATGCCTGCGCAATGCTGCGGTTTCTCGGCCTGACGCAAAACCAGGTGACGTCGATGTACCTGATCGAATTCTTCCTGGTCGGACTGGCTGGCAGCGCTCTGGGTGCGGCGCTGGGCTTTGCCTCGCATTTTGTGCTGCTGGAATGGCTTGGCAAACTGGTGACCAACGAGTTGCCTGCGGCAAGCTGGCTGCCGGCGCTGCAGGGAATCGCGACAGGTTTACTGTTACTGGTCGGTTTTGCAATCCCGCCGATCCTGCAATTGCGCAATGTCCCGCATAATCGTGTCATCCGTCGTGAACAGGACCCACCAAAGCCGGCTACCCTGGCCACCTATGGCTTGGGATTGTTCGTGTTCGTCTCGCTGCTTTTGTGGCAATCAGGAAACCCCAAGTTAGGGTTGCTGACGGCTGCGGGTTTTCTCGGCGGTTTCGCCGTCTTTGCTGCCATAGGGTGGGCTGCGGTGCGATCGCTGCGGTACCTGCGCGGCGGCATCAGTCATCCCGGCTGGAGATTTGCGGTGACCGCGTTACAGCGGCGTACGGGTGCCACCGTCGTGCAGATTGTTGCATTATCACTTGGCCTGATGGCGTTGCTGTTGCTGACCGTCATACGCGGCGATCTGGTCAATGCCTGGAAGGACTCCACTCCCCCCGATGCACCAAACCGTTTCATCCTGAATATCCAGCCCGATCAGAAAGCCGCCATTGAACAACGGCTGACCGGAACGGGAGAGGGCACGCCCGCACTGTATCCGATGATTCGTGGACGCCTCATCAAAATCAATGACACCGTCATTACCGGCGATACCTATGTGGATGACCGGGCACGCCGGCTTGTCGATCGTGAATTCAACCTGTCCACCATGCGGACCATTCCCGCGCAGAACAAGATCGTCGCCGGTCACTGGCTGGATGATAGTCAGCCGGAAGCATCGGTTGAAGAAGGGCTGGCCAAGACGCTTAACGTCAAGCTGGGCGATCGTCTGCGCTTCGATATCGGCGGCCAGCAAGTAGAAGCGAAAGTCACCAGCTTGCGCAAGCTGGAGTGGGGCTCCATGCGGGTTAACTTCTTTGTGATCCTGAATCCATCGCTGGTAAAGGACATGCCGCAAACCTGGATTACCGCATTTCATTTGCCTGAGGAAAGGTCCGCCCTGGCGAATGAATTAACCCGTGACTATCCCAACCTGACCATTGTCGATATTGGCAGTATTGTCCGTCAAGTGCAGGCCGTTGTGGATCAGGTCATTACCGCCGTGGAATTCCTGTTCCTGTTTACGCTGGCGTCCGGCGTGCTCGTGCTGTATGCGGCACTGGTCGGGTCTCAGGATGAGCGCATACGCGAGTCGGGCCTGTTGCGTGCACTTGGTGCAACGCGTTCGCAATTGTCGCAGGCGCAGTGGATAGAGTTTGCACTGGTCGGTGGCTTGGCGGGTGTGCTGGCGGCGACCGGCGCCGCGGTAATCGGCTGGGTACTGGCGCGTTACGTATTCAATTTCGAATGGTCATTCAGTCCGATTGTTTGGCTGGTTGGTTTGCTGACCGGATCGGTTTGTGCATTTGTCGGCGGCTGGGCCGGCTTGCGTAACGTGTTGAAGCATCCACCGCTGCAAACACTACGTGGCAGCTGAAAAGAGGCAGGAATTCACCGTTTGGGTGTATCGGACGTGTTCTACAGCCAAGAGCACAAATTCGAATGTGAGCACCAGTGGTTAATCGTTTTCCCGCTTTTTTCGGTGTTTCTTGCGTCATCACATATCCCGTAGGCTGAGCTGCATTTGCGAAAGCTCAGCCAGCGGGAATGATCACTACCTCTTCTATTCCAATCCCGGGTATACAAATAAGGCCCGCAGTGTCCTGCGGCCTTTATTCACTGCAGTCAGCCTGAACATTCCGGCTGGAATCAATTCACACGGCTAGAGCACGTAAGCGTGACTTTTTGTAACCGTGAAGCACAACTCTTTAATCCATATTAAAGGTAGTCGGGTTGCCGCGTGCTTTTGCGCAAGGTTTCCGACCTGACTCTCTCCTATCTTGACAACAACGCAATTCATTCTCTCAAGAGTCTGATTTTGCGGGCCAGAAGCGGTGTTTACAAGGCGCGCAACGCTTTAAGACAGCGCGGTTTCATATCTTATTTTGCGTTGATGCTCGTCAAAACAGCGAGTAGGAGGAAACGTAGAGTTGTATATCAGATAAGTCGCCGATGGTCTAAGGCAACGAAAAAGATGGGGGAACGAAACGTTTTGCACAGCCGTTTTGCTCTGTCACCGTAGCAAAGAACATCCCTGCACAAGCACCTGTGCGTCGACGTTGTTAAAACCGGTAGAGCCAGTGCGAAGACGTATCCGACCCGGGCTTCCCTAAACATTGCAAATGCCATCTTTCGCCATGGCAGTTTTGTACTAATCACGTGGAGTAATCATATGCAGTTCAAATCCAAGGCATCCTTAAAAAGATGGAGTGTGGTTCTAGTAATGCCATGGTTCGCGGCAGGTTGCGCATCCGTCGCTCCCGGTTTGCACTTCAATACGAAAGAACATACCTCCGGGTACAGCGCATCGAACCAGGCTGGCGCGGCAGGAAATGAAGCCATTGACGCAGTGCTCAAACCGATTACTCCACAGCTGGTAAAGACCGAACGCGAACTGCGCGAGAAGCAGGTCTCCCAGGACATCAGCAAACTGCTCGACAAGCCGGCGCCTTACACCATCGACCCTGGAGATGTGCTGTCGATCGTGGTCTGGGATCATCCTGAACTCTCCAACTCCGCGACCGTCGCCGCCGGCGGTCCGGTAGGTGTAGGCGCCGATGCATCGACTTCCGCCACCACAGCGCCACCAGCCGGATTTATTGTCGACCACGAAGGAGTGATCCAGTTCCCGTATGCAGGCCCGTTGAAGGTGGCCGGCATGACGCAAGACCAGGCGCGCAACATGCTGGCGACCAAGCTTTCCAAGTATCTCAAGCAACCGAGGGTCACACTGCGCGTGCAGTCATTCCGCAGCAAGCGTGTCTATGTAGACGGTGAGGTGAAGAACCCCGGCCTGCAGGCAATCAATGACATTCCGATGACCCTGGTCGAGGCGCTCAACCGGGCAGGTGGTGTACTGCCCACCGGTGACCAGAGCCAGGTTGTCGTCAACCGCAACGGCGTCAACTATCACATCAACCTTCCTCAACTGGTGCAGCGTGGTGTGAATCCCGGCAGCATCATGCTGACCAACGGCGATGTGGTGCGCGTGCGTTCGCGCGACGAGAGCAAGGTGTTTGTTTCTGGCGAGGTGGTCAGCCCGCGCGCGCTTCCCATGTATAACGGACGCCTGACGCTCAATGAAGCCCTTGGCGAATCCGGTGGCGTCAACCCGCTCAGTGGCGATGGCAGCCAGATATATGTCGTGCGCAAGAACGGTGCGGATCAGGTCGTCTATCAGCTTGACGGTCGTGCGCCCGGTGCGCTGGCGATGGCGGAAGGATTCGAGCTTGCTCCAAAAGACGTTGTCTATGTCGCGGCAACGCCCCTGGCGAACTGGCATCGTTCCATCAGTCTTCTGCTGCCAGGCGCATTGTCCTCCGCAGTGGGCGCGGCGCAGCCAGCCAGATGATGACGCGGTGTTGACTGCCCAGGCTCGCGGCAATCTCCAGCAGAGGATGTCCTGATGGATCACCACCGGGCATCCCGCGCTGTGTCGATGTTTCGCCACGCCGAGCCGGATCAGCATGTCCACCAGAGCAGTTTTCCGACACCGAACATGAACGCACTCACTACAAGCAGATAACCTTATGATGACTCATAACATACCTCCGCAGCTAACCGGCCCCGTCCGGATTGAAGAACCGCAAGCCGAGCTGGCGAGCTATCTGGACGTCCTGTGGGAAAGCCGCTGGCTGATCACCACGATCGTCCTGGTGGCGACATTACTGGCCGCCGCCTATGCCTTCATTTCCACACCGATGTATCAGTCCAACATGCTCATCCATGTGGAAGAAGAGGGCCCGAAAGAATCCAAGAATATTGTCGGCGACTTGTCGGCCATGTTCGATGTCAAGACTTCGGCAATGGCTGAGATCGAGTTGCTGCAGTCGCGCCTGGTGGTATCCCGTGCCATCGATAACCTGCGACTGTACATCAGCGCATCGCCGAAATATTTTCCGGGCATTGGCTCCTGGCTCGCAGGGAAGAACAAGCAGTTGTCCAACCCGGGTGTGCTGGGCTACGGCGGCTATGTATGGGGCGCCGAGAAGATTAATGTCGATATCTTCAACGTACCGGAGAACCTGCTGAACCGTGAGTTTACCGTCACTGCCGAAGGCAATGGCGCTTATCGCCTGACGCAAAAGGATCAGGGCATCGATCTCCGCGCCAAGGTTGGCGAAACATCGATTTTTGAAATGCCCAAAGGCACGATCGAGATCCGTATCGATCAACTCGACGGCAAGCCGGGCGCGCAGTTCCAGTTGTCGCGTTACTCCCGACTGGCCACGATTGAGGGCATCCAGAATTCCATGAAAGTGGAAGAGCTCGGCGGCAAACAGTCCGGTGTCATCGGCGTCAGCCTGCAAGGCTCCGACCCGCGCCTGATCAATGGCGTGCTGGGCGAGATCGGCAAGGAATACATCAAGCAGAACGCCGCGCGCAAAACCGAGGAAGCGGAAAAATCCCTGGCTTACCTGAACAAGCAACTCCCTGAAATCAAGCAGACACTCGAGCAGGCAGAAGCGAAGTACAACGCTTTCCGTAATGCCAACGGCACGATTGACCTGGGCGAAGAATCCAAGCTGAGCCTGCAACAGTCGTCCGCCGCAAAGCTGAAAAAGATGGAATTGCAGCAGAAGAAGATCGAACTGCTGGGTCGCTATACCGAAGACCATCCTGCAGTGCAGGGCATCGACATGCAGCTGAAAGAAATCAATGGCCAGATCAATGCCATGAACGACCATATCAAGCAGCTGCCGCAGATCGAACAGAACCTGCTGCGTCTGTCGCGTGAAGTCAAAGTCAACACGGACCTCTACACCCAGTTGCTGAACACAGCACAGCAACTTCGCCTGGTCACCGTAGGCAAGGTCAGCAATGTGCGCCTCGTCGATACGCCGATGATGCCCGAAAAGCCGATCAAGCCAAACCGTCCGGTCCTCATCGCACTCGGTGTGATGGCAGGTCTGTTCCTGGGTGTCGTCGCAGCCTTCCTGCGTAAGTCCCTGGCTGGTGGTATCGATTCGCCGGAAAAGCTGGAAGCAATCGCTGGTGTGCCTGTCTTTGCCACCATCCCGCACAGCAAGAAGCAGAAGGAGCTGTACCAGCAAGTCAGTGCCAAGCATCAGAAGGTGCCGCTGCTGGCCAATGTCTCGTCGACCGACGTCGCGGTGGAGAGCTTGCGCAACTTCCGCACGGCACTGCAGTTCTCGCTGCCCAAGTTCAAGAACAATATCGTTCTGATCACTGGCGCAACGCCTGGTATGGGCAAGTCCTTCGTCTCCGCCAACCTGGCCGCCATCATGGCTGCCACTGGCAAGAAGGTCCTGCTGATCGATGCCGACTTGCGCAATGGCCTGTTGCATCTGTACTTCGGCTTCGGCCGTCATGATGGCCTGTCGGACGCGATTGCCGGTGCGCGCCGCCTCGACCAGGTGATCCATCACAGCGTGATCGACAACATGGACTTCATCACGACAGGTACCTTGCCGCAGCATCCGTCCGAACTGCTGCTGCGCCCGAACTTCGGCGCCTTCCTGCAGGAACTGTCGTCGCGTTATGACCTCGTGCTGATCGATGCTCCGCCTATCCTGGCTGTCGCCGATACCATGATCATCGGCGCGCATGCCGGTGCGATCTACATCATGACCCGTGCCGGTGTCACGACACCGGGCGAGATCAACGAATCAATGAAGCGCCTGGCACAGGCTGGTCTGGAAGCGAAAGGCGTATTGTTCAATGACCTCAAGGTCCGTCCGGGTCGCTACGGATATGGCTACACGTACGGCCGCAACGGCTACAACCAACGACCTGCAGGCAATACGCCGCTGATCGAAGCGTCGTAATCCATCCGCGCAGGCTGAACCTGTGCAAGCGGAGAACCATGGTAGCAACCATGGTTCTCCAAGTTCCGAGTCATAGCTCGTCATCACCACTTCCTGGTATCTGTCTTACGGCATCCCAATCCTCTTAACTTCTCTTTTGGCTTAGCGAAAAGTGGTCAATCTCTCTCCAGGTATTTTCAAGGCTTACGATATCCGCGGAATCGTGGGCAAGACTCTCGACATAGGTGTAGCCCGGCAAATCGGTCAGGCATTCGGTACGGCAGCCCGTGTCAAAGGCGAACAAACCGTGGTCATCGGCCGTGACGGCCGTCTGTCCGGTCCTGAACTGTCGGCCGCATTGGCCTCGGGCCTGCAACGCGCCGGCATCAATGTGATCGACCTCGGCGTGGTCGCCACCCCGATGCTGTACTTTGCCAC